>UQLY01000001.1 GCA_900542015.1 uncultured Lachnospiraceae bacterium
ACTCTCTCAGATAAATTCCTGCTAAAAACGTGTCCACTTACTTGACTATAGTTCAGATAAGCCCGCAATTGTACCAATCATTTCTTTTCTTGCCTTTTCCAGTTCCTGTGTCTTGCTCTCAATACTTCTTATACTTTGAATGGATGTATGTATTTCTCCTATGACTTTAACAACAGACTCTTCCGTACTTACAATATACTGGTTCTGTTTTCCAATTACTGACTGCATTTGCTGCATTGCTTCCACCACATGTCCTGCATTTGCAATCAGCGTATTTACGATCTGGTCAATACTGCCGCTGGCATCGTTCGACTGCTCTGCCAGTTTCTGAATTTCATCTGCCACAACTGCAAATCCTCTTCCCGCTTCTCCGGCTCTTGCCGCCTCTATACTTGCATTCAGCGAAAGAAGATTTGTCTGTTCCGCTATCTCAGAAATAAATCCTGCCGCCTTGCGGATAGTCTTTGCTGAATCGTTGGTCTGTTCGGTCAGTTCTGCAATCAGATCGACCGCCCTTCCTACTTCCTCGCTGCTGCTCTTAAGCTCCTCAATGGTAGCATTGGTCTTATCGCTTGCCAGAAGCATGTTATCCGCACTTTCATTTAATACAGCCGCCTCACTGCCGGTTTCAATAATCAGATTACCCATATATGTAATATTTTCTGATGCATTTCTGGTATCCTCCGCCTGTGAGATTGCCCCTGATGTAATGGTATCTACCGACTTCATCACATGATCCATACTGGCGACGGTCTGATGAGAGGTCTGTTCCAACGTATCAGAAGCATCTATCAATTGATTCGTACTGTCACTGATTCCTCCGATGATATTCCGCAGATCCGACTGGAGCTTGCCGATTGCCCTCGTCAAATCCCCCACCTCATCCTTGCGTCTCATATGCTTCTCATCCAACAGCACATTCAGATTTCCCGTAGCTAAATCCTCCACACAAGTAATTTCTTTATTCAATGCTTTCGATATGGAATTTGCCACCAGACCGGCACTAATCATTCCAATCAAGGCAATCAGTACAACAATAATAATCATATAAAACACAATGCTAAGAACGCTGTTTACAGTTTCATTTTTATTCACGCCTGCAAAAACCATGCCGATTGGCTCTCCATTCTGGAATACAGGAGCATAGTATCCATAATACATTTCACCATTCACAGACACACTCTTGCTAAAATATTCCTGACCGTTCTTAAGAACTTCTTCTTCAATTTTAGCTCCCGCAGGACTGCCAAGAATACGGTTTCCATCTTCATCCATAATGGACGTCATAATTCTTTGGGTTCCATAGAAAAAAGTAACTTCCATTCCGGATTCCTCCTTAATGGTGTCCAATAGCTTCTCCGAGCGGGAAATATTATACCCGCCTTTCCAGATATCTCCATTTGAAGCCACCGTATAAGAACCGGAATTCTGATCGTAGGCTGCCAGTGTCGCAGATGCTGTTCCCCTCAGGGAACTTTCCACCTGATGAATAATGGAAGTTCTCAGAGACGTTACCGCCAAGATAACGATGATAATTCCGAGAATGCTGATTGGCAGCAATGCACATAAAAACATTTTTTTGCGGATAGTCAGTTTCATTGCATTTTCCTCCTTTTCGTCACTCGACAACAACAACATTTTCATAATACCAGTCAATTCCACCGGTAATTGTTGCATCATCCAGCGTTGCACCTGCGTTTCCGATTACTTCGCCTGTGTTTGTTTTCAGTTCTCCGTCAAAAACATTACTGCTTCCGTTTAAAATTGCATCCGTTGCCTCTGAAACCTTTTCCTGTGTTCCGTCTGCACAAAAAGAAGCCAGCTCCGTTATTCCCACCAGCCCTTCCTTCATGCCTCCGTAATAATTAGAACCGTCCCATGTTCCCTCTATTACAGAATCTACCGCCGCCGTATAATAGGCGCTCCAGTTCCAAATCACGCTACATAAACATGCTTCCGGAACTTCCTTGCTCATATCTGAATTATATCCAATTCCATATACCCCGTATTCTTGCGCCAGCGTCATTGGATAGGGTGTATCACAGTGCTGTGCCATAACATCACACCCCATGTCCAACAGTGTCTTCGCTGCCTCTTCCTCCTTTTGCGGGTCATACCAGCTATTGGTGACTACCACATAAATCTTTGCATCCGGATTTACGGATGCCACTCCGATGGCAAAAGCGTCAATCCCGCCCGTTACCTCTGAGCTGCTGGTGTCCATGGCTGCCACATACCCGATTTTATTACTTGTGGTATTCATTCCTGCCACAATTCCACTTAGATATCTCGGCTGGTAAATTCGACCGAAATAATTATTGAAATTCGTGCCATTCGACATATATCCTGTGCCATGGGAAAAATATACATCCGGATATTTTTCCGCCATTTCAGAAGTGGTCTCCATATATCCCCAGCTTGTACTGAAAATAATGTTACAGCCATCGGAAATACATTCCTCGATTGCAGCTTTCGTTCCCTCCGTATCTGCATCATCCACTATTTTGCGCTTGATCTGGTCATCCGATAAGCCCAGATTGCTCTGCATTCCCAATATTCCAAGATCATGTGTGTAGGAATATCCGCTTCCCTCCGCCGGATCAGAAATGTACAAAACCCCCACCTTAATATCTTCTCTACTAATGGATTTCGATGTATCTGTTTCCGTCTGAACTGTATCAACCGGTTCTGACTCATAACCATCGTTTGTCACATAATCATCCGGCTCAGAGGTACTCGCTCCGCAGCCGCTTAGACTGCTGACTATAAGCATCCCTGCCGCTAAAAATCCTATTATTCTTCTTTTCATTCTTAGTCTCCTTTACCACTTTTTTATCATTCTGAATTTACTCTATTGTAATCACATCTTTTAGGATGTAGTGAAAGCTGGGAGCAGAAGAATTCTCATTTTCCAGATATCCTTCCCTTAAATCTATCGTATCTGATTCATTCTCCGGATCTACGCCTATATATTCTCCCTGAAACACCTGAATTTTCCCCTGTTCAAATTCATGAATCAGTTCATTCACCCGTTCCTGTGTTCCCTTTGCAGCCACAAACTCATTGATTTCCAGCATATGCACCCAGTCATAATCAAAGCCTGCTCCCATATCATTTCCATTGACATTTCCTTTAATATTCTGCTCTATCTCTTTATCTGAAAGCACTGCCTCTACCGCTTTCATCATATATGGCGACCAGTTAATTTTGGAACCGGTCAGATAGGTTGTAGGAGCAACATCTCTCATACTTTCATTATAACTGACATAAAACACTACCTTAGAACGGTCTGTTTCCTCACAAGCCACCGCAGGACCGCTTGTATCAGAATGTTGAGAGATAATCACACACCCCTCGTCAATCAGTTCTCTGGCACATTCCTTTTCCAGATAATAATTTGACCATGTGTTTGTATATTTTACTGTCATTGTTGCCTCTGGTACTACTGACCTTACTCCCAGAAAAAAAGATGTATAACCGGAAATTACCTCTGCATAGGGAAAAGCACCTACATATCCCACCTTTGCCTGTTCCGGCGTAATCGTACCATTATCGATCAATTCCTTCATTTTCATTCCTGCCACTACACCGGAAACATATCTGCCCTGATAAATATTCCCCATAAAAGTATGATAATTACTTAAATATGGTTCCTCATTTGCATTACTGCATGTTGCTTGGCAAAACTGAATTTCTGGATAAGCCGCAGCATATTCCTTTGCCTTTTCACCGTAGTCGTAACTGGTTGTAAAAATCAACTTGCAATTTTCTTCCGCCAGCTCCTCTAAAGCGTCTTCCACAGCGTCGACCGGCACATTGTATTTTGCAATAATATTTACCTGTCCAGCATACTGTTTTTCTATCGCATCCTGTACTTTTAAGAAATTAGCAGTATACGCATCACTGGCATCTCCTACATAAATAAATCCCACTTGAATCGTTCTGTCTTTTTCCTTTCCATCTGCAAAATAATGGATACCGAATGCAATTACAATCATGGCAATCGCACTAATCAAAGTAATTCTATAAACCCGTCTTATTTCAGATTTCATTCTCACACCTCGCTGCTTTTTATCCTGTAAATCTGTGTTATGTCAATTGTGCCGTCTTCAATCAACTCCAGCATAATATCGACCAGCCTCGGATCAAACTGAGTTCCTCTGCCCTTTTTAAGTTCTGCCAGAACATATTCAAAATCCAGTTTCTTACGATAAACACGATTTGCAGTCATTGCATCAAAAGCATCCGCAATTCCAATAATTCTTGCATTCAAAGGAATCTCCTCTCCCTTCAGACCATGAATATATCCACGTCCATCCCATCTCTCATGATGGTAAAGTGCTCCATCCGCCACATGATCAATCAGTGTGAAATTCTTAAGGATTTCTGCACCTCTCGTCACATGAGATTTCATCATTTCATATTCCTCATCTGAAAGTTTTGCTGGTTTATTTAATACCTTATCCGGGATTCCGATTTTACCAATGTCATGCAGCATTGCTATTTTACGCAATTCTTCACATGCCTCGTCACTATATCCTAACTTTTTTGCAATTAAAACGGAATATTCTGATACCCGGACAGAATGCTGGCTGGTATTTTCATCCTTTGCATCTACTGTCTTGGCAATAGTCAGTATCGTTTCATTTCCCATCTGCAGCTGATTTTTTGCCCATTCCAGCTCCATTCTCTGTATACGAAGTGTTTTCTGTATCTGTGTTCTGATAAACATCCATGTAAGATACGCAATTACAATGACTGCCACAACTACCACATATAACTGAAACCACCAGTTGTCATAGATTTCCTTTTCCTTAATAATCTGATATGTATTCTCTGCAATGATATTACCCGTCCTGTTCTCTAATACAGCAAGATGAAACGTGTATTCACCCGATGCCAGATTGGTATATACGATACTCGCCATCTCGCTTTGCGCCATTATCTTTGGTTCCTGATCAAAGCCCTCCAAATAAACACTGATATTCGGGTCATTGATGGAATAATTGACTACTTCGGGATTTATTTCAATCCTGCGTGCCCCTCGTGGTATATAGGTTGTCTCTCCCTTTTCCAACGGATAGCTTTCGCCATCTATAACAATCTCTTTTAACAACATGCGATAGGATCTCACAGATATATCATATTGATTCAGATTCATGCATACCACTCCCGTTTCTCCTGATAAATATAGATTTCCTTCTTCATCCATATAATTCCATGAGTTGGGGGTAAGTTCTATGCGCAGTCCTCTCTTTGCATCCAAAAGCTCATATGACACCTCTTTTCCTTCCAACAGATCCGTTTTATCCACAACATAAATACCTGCCGAGCTTAATACAAACAGTTCACCATTCTTTCCTTCCACAAGATCATAATTATTGTAATACGGAAAATTATCTAAAATCCGAATATTCCCCGTCTCTGTTAAGTAACATAAGCCATTACCTGTTACAATGAAAACTCCTCCACTGTCTGAATCCGGCACCATTCGCAGAATAATATCAGAGCTTAATCCATTCTCCTGTTTCAATGTCTGAGTGATGCTGCCATCCTTTATCACAGCAATACCATTCCCATCCGTTCCGGCAAGAATACTTCCATCCTCTCTTTCATACAGCGTCAACACTTTGGGATTACTAAGACCATCCGAAATACCGATGGTATCATACACCTTTCCCTGTCGGATGAAGGTAATTCCAGAATCCCCTGCCACTACAATTGTACCATTCTTCATTTCCATTACAGAACGGAATTTATCTCCAATGGCTCCGGTCTTACTGTCATATGTATTGCTTTCTCCCGTTTCCGAAATTTCCCAAATTCCATGACCTGAAGTACAAATCCATAAGTGGTTTTGGGAGTCAACCATCAGGCAGCGAATCCTGATTCCTTTTAATTGCTCCTCAATGGAATCCTCCGATTTTGTCTCGTAGTTCTCCGTTATAACATAAAGCCCTACGTCTGTTCCAAAGTACATGCAGTCCTGCCACTTTGCCACAGTATTTACAACATTTTCATCCAAACCGTATTTTTCATAAATTTCCTGAAAAACAGACGGACATAGACGAAGCAAACCAAGTCTTGAAGATACAAACCACAAATTTCCCTGATAATCAATCAGCATATGTTCAATAGAACTATTGAATGTATTCGTGTCAATAAAACGATACTCTCCATCCAAAGTCATATACCCTGCGCCATTATCTGCACAGATAAACATGATATTTTCTTCCGAAATCTTCAGTGAATTGATTCCCGCAAGGCTGCCGCATTCTGTGGAGGACAGCTTCTCCAAACGATTTTCTGAAATTTGATAGGTTTCAATCGTGTTTGCCGAAGTCCCCACATATAATTTCCCCGCCTCATCAAAAGCACAGCAGCTATAAGATTTCCCCTCTTCCTGCATTGTCTGCTGTGCAATAATGTCCGTACCATGGATTAGATAAAGTCCCCCTTCATCCGTAACAGCAGCAACATTTCCGTTTTTATCCGCACATATACTATCCGCATACACCACATCAGGTATGATCTTATAAACCTCTAGTCCTCCTGACAACCGCATAACAGCTAGACCATCAGTGGTTCCCACATAATAATAACCTTCCGTGCTTTGCACAATACAGCGAACCGAATTGGACGGAAGTCCATCCTCCCGTTTCACTACATTGGATATATTCTGATTGATACATATGGATACCCCATTATCATTGGTTCCAATCCAGAGTCTTCCCGCTTCGTCTTCATACAGACAATTCACCGTTTTGACAGAATCAAATTTATTGATCCACTGAAAGGTATTACCACTATAACGATATAATCCGCCATAAGTGCCAATCCACAAAACACCATCCTTTGTCTGGACAATATCATTCGCACTCCCTCCCAGCAGACCATTTTCTCCATTGTAAACCGTTTGCACATATTTGTGAAAATCATACTCATCCATTTCCTGCTTTTCAGAATTATTCTCTGCACAAACCATATTGCCCGGAACCAAAATTACAATAAGCTGCAACAGCAGTAAAAAAGAAGCAACTCTTTTTTGATTATTTTTATGCTTGTTACATCTTCCTTTTCTTTTTTGAAAAAAACGTATAGCCATAAACAGAATCAGCATAGTTACTACCTTATCTGCAAAATCCAGATAAAATTCCCCTACAATATTGCTGATTTCTGTATTACACCCCAGTTCCTGTAACAATCCGGACACACCATCGCCCCATATATTTCCGGTAGCACCATCCGCCAGAATAAAATTTAGCGGTGCCGATACCAAAACAGAAAGAACCGCCACTAAAAATGCGATTGACAAGATACCAAATATATTTTTCAAAAAACCCTTTTTCGCACAGATGCCAACCGTGACACCAACCACAAGATTGGTCAATCCGTAAAATAAGCTCGCCTGAGAATGCAGACTATACATAATGTTTGATGTCACTCCCACAATTGCACCGCATACCGGTCCAAACACATATGCTACAAAGACGGTGCCAACGGAATCCAGCCACAATGGCAGCATGAAAAAATCCGATAATGCCTTTCCGAAATAATTGATCAAAATGCATCCCGCAATAAATAAACAAATTTCATAACTTTTTCTTAGTCTCATAATATATGTCTCCATCCATAAAAAATGTCAAGCGTGGACATACCTCTACACACCAACGCTTGACTTTTTTTATTTAATATTACCCTAAAAGTGGTATCACAAAAAGAGCTCTGCTCTGACAGATTATCTTGCGTTTCATGTAAAATGTCAACTCCTTACTCAACAAAGTTTCTTTCTGTTCAGCACTTCTAATAAAATCAATCACTTTTTCACTCATTTCTTAATGATCTCCTTTTTCTCAGTCAGCAGCTTACAGGGAAAAGAAAATCTGACTGCATTTCCTTTTCCCCTAACCATACTTTTTTATTCTGCGTCCTTTTACTACAAAGAGAACACATAACCCCACTACAATTTCTTCACAAAAGCCTCCGATTTCTAGCTTCTGCCACTGCGGCTGTCTTGTTGTTTACACCCAACTTTTTATAAGTTTCCTGATTATAATATTTCACACCAGCCTTGGACAGCCCGAGCTGCTCTGCGATATTTTCCACAGACATACCCTCCGCCTGAAGCCGCAGGATTTTCAGTGCTTTATCACTCAAAATCACATTTCCCTCCTGCTTTTCCTTCAGATAAGCCGGATAAAAACCTGCCATCTGATTACATTCCTCCATGACCTGCTTTTTGAATGCCTGATCCTTCCATGTGACTGTACCAGTTTTCAAAAGTTCCCAAAGTGCTGCACCTTCCCTTGTCAGAATTCGCACAAAGTGATACTCCTCTGCCTTTACCACCGCTTCCTGCAAAATATCCTGCCAGCCATCTTTCCCCATGCGGTACATGGCGATGGCTGTCAGTATCTTTACTTCTATCGCTATGTAGGTTCTATGCACTTTTTCTGCGTAGAAACCCAACTTATCCAATAAAAGCAGCGCCTTTTCCTTTCGTCCGACTGCCAAATACACCCGCACCTTGGTCAGATAACGATATCGTTCCATGCCATTGAACTCTGCATTCTCATCCGGGGCTTCCTCCAACCACTGGTATGCTTCATTGATCTTGCCGGTATATAAATCCATTCTTACCGACATGGCACAAATATTTGTCAAAAGCTTTGGTGCTTCCTGTTCTGCCACCTGCCTGAAGCTCTCCAGCATATCCACAGCATCCTCCATATGGTTATTTAATATGGATAACCATGTCAGAATTCCTACCGCCACAAAGACCTGTTCCGTCTTTCCGCCACTTTCTGCCTGCATCCTTCCTTTGCCGGCAAGGGATGCCACTTCGTAATCATCCCCGCCCTTCTCAAAAAAACTCTCTGCAAGTGCAAGGTTTACCAGACCTTTTCCATATTTTCCAAGCACAAGGCTTATAACCTTTCCAATGCTCTTTGCCAGTTCCCTATCCTTCCTGCTCCACTCACAGAAATCTTTTCCTCCGTTCATCATGGAAGGCAGATTGCTGGTAACAGAAAACTCCGGCAGAACCATCCGTCCCTCCATCAAAAGTACTCCCGCCCGTTTTAACAGGTCTATCATCCGAATCGTTCCTCTGTGTGGTAAAGCAATATCCAGATATAGAAGTCTGGCTTCTGCCGCCCTTTTCATGCTACCTGTCTTTTCTTTTGCATAGTCAGAAAGTTCCTGATACCATCGTTCGCTTTCTTCTTCATTTAAGAGCATGGACTGCAGCATACTCATGCCTGCCATTAGCTCCATACTTTGCTTTATCTTTTTCTCCGGAAGTACCAAATAGTAGTGTTTCAATTCAAAATAATCTCCCGATGCCGGATTTCTTCGCATATTTTCAATCAGTATCCGAGAAATGCCTTCCTCACTGTGGCACATTTCATACATCTTGAGAGCTTCCAGCACATCTCCTTCCATTTCATAGCTATTTCCTGCACTGTAATACAGCTCGTTTATATAATCCTGCGAATATTTCGCCGAAAGCCTCCGGCGCATGGAATATTTCACAGGAGTTCTCAGCTCATATATGCTTCGCCCGTTCTCTCTGTGTTCCAGCAGGAAGTTCCCCACTTCCTGCCCCTTTTGGATCAGCTTCCCTGCCTCTTTCTTCTTGGTAATCTGCTGCGCTATATGCAGTTCAAACCTCTCTACAATAGATATTGCTTCCAGAAACTCCTGCAACTCAACATTCCACTGGTCATACACATGGGTTTCGACGTAATCCCACAAATCCTTTCTGGATTCCTCAATGGCACGAAGTTCTGCACCCATCCTGTCCCTTGCAGCTTCTACCTCTGGAATGTCCTTAAGCCTCATAGCCACAATGCGAAGAAACAGAGGATTTCCATAGCCCAGCTCTCGTATTCTATTGCACGCAGCTTCCGTAGGGGACAGTTCCCACTTCTCCAGATAAGTTACCTGCTCTTTTTCTGTCAGACATAACTCTTCTTCTCTGATTGTCACGAAAATATGCCGGACAAAGACAGATTTTAACCATTTCGGTACTGGAGCTCTGGAAATCAGGATCAGCCAGACATCCTTTCTGCCGCTCAACTCCTCTATCAGCTTCCCGAAAGTACTTCTGTCCTCCTCTGTCTCCAGTACATGCAGGTCATCTATCACAATAATCGTATGTGCATTTACTTCTTCATGCGTTTTCTCCATTTTTTCCTGCACGATATTGGCAAGTTCATCCATTCCGATATCCGCCATGTCGATATAACAGTATCGTTTTCTGGCAAGGAAGTCTGCCACAAAGGAAGTCTTGCCAGTTCCTGTTGTACCGTAAATATACACCGTCTGCCGGATGTTCTGGGCTGCCTTCATTTTCTCCCATGCCGCCTGCGGACGCACATAGTATTCATCAAGGTCAAGCTTGTAAGTTTTTTTCTCTGACATGAAGCACTCCTTTCTGCACCAAACTTCCACACATAAAAAAATCGTCAACTTCTTATTCAACAATGTTTCGGTAAAATTTTAACATTTTAGTGCACATAATTTTCCCCATGCTTCATAATATTATACACAGTAAAAACAGAATAAGTAAACTAGCCAAAGGGATAGACTTTTTCGTTTGAGAGTTTTTTTGCATTTTGTTAAATGATGCCTTCTTTTCCAAAACTTTTGCAAGCCTCTTTATTAGATTTATTGTTTTGCATTTTTGATGTTTTGGAAATTAGTATATGACTATTCTTGGATTGTCATGGACATAAGTAACTTTGATTTTTCTCTGCTTTATCGGCTCATACTCTTTTTCTGCATATCTTGCGATAAGCTTTTTCCCTCAAAAGTATTCTGTTTTCCGCTATTCTGATATGCTTCAAAGGCTTCTGCTCCGTACTCAAATTCCGGCTCTGCCACCATACCCAAAGTCTCTAACTGTTCTGGCTCCATGCTGCTGCAAGACTCCGCCTGCTTCTGCTGCTTTCCCTGCTGATTATCCCTTGCAAGGCTCTCTACCTTTTCAATGGCTGCGTCCAAGTGCCGCTCCATGCTCTCATACAGCCTCTTTTGCATGGCAAAAACAACACTGGAAGCGCACATGGAAATATGTATAACAAAAAAAAGCAGAACACAGCCACATAAGCCATGCTCTGCCTTACACTTATTTTTACTCTGCTGCTACAAACTTCATCTCCGCAAATTCCTGATCTGTCAAATCATTCAGCTTCACAATCACTCGAAGGGACAATTCCACCATCTCATCATCCTCCAGATGCTCCATTGCATCACTGATACCCTTTATGACCTTTGCCCTGCTCCGCAAATCGAAAGCTGCACCTTCTTCCGTAAAAATACTGATTAAATTGGTTTCTTCCACAGTAAATTCTTTATTCATCACTTACATCTCCCTCTGATTTTTCTTGATGTTTTCCTGTGCATCATGTTCCCCGCTATGTCCTGCCACCTGTGCCTTTTTCTCGGCAAGACGGGCTTTTAAGGAAACTCTTGCGGCAGGCTGCTCCTGCTCTTTTTTATTTGCTTCCCTCTGTGCTTTTTCTGCACCATTGTTCAGCACATTGTCAATCATGTTATAGTTCTGTTCTTCCATTTCCTCGATCTTGGCAAGGGGCTTGTACTCTGCTAATTTTTCAAGCAGCTCCTTTACCATATCTAACAGCTCGTCAGACAGACGGGCAAGCCATATATACCTCTGCACCGTCTTTCCGCTCTCTCCGGCAGCTTCCCCCACTTCGTCAAGACTGCTTCCGTTTCCTTTCTTCCCCTGATGCTTCATGGCTTCGTATTTCATGGCATAAGCCCTTGCTTTTTCGCTGGGTAAAATGTCCTCTCGCTGAATATTGGTATCCACCATGATAATCGTAGCTTCATCATCACTGTAATCCCGCACAAATATCGGCATGGTGGAAAGCCCTGCCAGTTCACACCCGTGCTTCCTGCGGTGTCCGGCAATGATCTCATAACCGCCCTCTGCTCTCGGTCTTGCAATACCGGGCATCAGCACTCCATAGTTTCTAATGCTTTCCACGGTTTCCTGCATCTTTTCATCATCAAGCACCTTGAACGGGTGTCCTTTAAACTCATAAAGGTCAGAAAGCGGTATCTCCTGCACCTGCTCCGTACCCGCCGGAGCTTGGGAAGCCCCGAACAAATCATCATAGCTGTTCAGCTTTATTTTTGCTGCACTTCCTCCCTTACTCATCACGAAGCACCTCCTCTGTCAAAGACTGATAGGCACTTGCCACCTTCCCCTTCGGGTCATGCTGGTAGATGCTGATACCTTCTGCGGAAATCTCCGCAGCCCTTACGGAAATCGGGATACTGTTCTGAAATATCCTTACCTTACTTCCATAATTCTCAACCAGTAAAGCACTGATGTCCTTTGCATAGTTGGTGCGGTTATCCACCATTGTCAGCAGAATCCCCTCAATCTCCAGTTTCGGATTGATCTGCCGCTTTACCTTGCCTATCGTCTTGATAAGCTGCTCCAATCCCTTTACGGGCAGATATGCCGCCTGTACGGGGATTAAGATACTGTCAGCACAGGCAAAGGCATTTATGGTTATCATTCCAAGTGAGGGCATACAGTCAATCAGAATGTAATCGTAATTCTCCCTTACCTGCTCTATGTAGGAACGCAGCACAAGCTCCCTGCTCATGGCATTCACAAGCGATACTTCCAGACCGGACAGCTCAATGTTTCCCGGCATAAGGGAAATACCCTCCTCATGCTTTAAAATGCCATATCCGGCTTCCATTTCCTCGTCAGTGATGATATTTGACATGACAGTGGCAAGCGTGACTTCCAGCTTGTCCGGTTCCGTAAAACCCAAACTTGCAGTCAGGCTTCCCTGTGCGTCCGCATCTATCAGCAGGACTCTCTTTCCCTGCTTTGCCAGTCCGATTCCTAAGTTGCTTGTAGTGGTGGTCTTGCCGACTCCGCCCTTTTGATTTGCGATTGCGATTATTTTGCACATGATGATATTCTCCTTTTTTTCTCTGTATTCTGTTATTTTTCTGCTACATTGCTCTTTCTTACTTCTACATATGCCCTGTAAAACTTTTTTGTCCCCTTGTTCGGGTACAAGTCTGAAAACTCCATAACTTCAATTTTGGGATTATTCTTCAATATTTTTCCGAACCAAGTAATATCGTTCTTCGTTCCCATCAGTCTGACCTTTAACATTAGTCTGCTCCTCCAAGCATGGCATACAGATTGTGGTTATATACCGCATATTCCGGATACCTGATCTGTACCGCCTGTCAAAAATATGGTGCATAGGCACAGCAGAATAACTCCTCCACCGTGTAATTCCTGCACTCGTCAATCTGCTCCTCCATATCCTCATAGTCAGAAACACTCGGCGTACCATTGCAGTACAGGTTAAACGCCATTCTGACTACTTTCACGCTTCCGCTGGTCTGCCAGCCTTCATGCAGGCATTCCGTTTTCACGCAGCCCGTCTTAAAATCGTAAATTCTCTTAATGTTCCTTCTGGTATCGTCACTGATGCCAAGACAGTAGCAGAGCGCCTTGTGGTACACATCCTGATACCTTACCTCTTTTAACTTCTCATAATAGAATTTCTCATGTACATCGCTGATAAAAATAATGTTGTTTTGAGCCTTATTAGCTCCTGCACCTAACGCTGTGTTGTTCATGTCTGAACCTCCTTAATTTATTTTTGCAATTAAAAAGGACTAAGTCCTTTAAAAGCCATAGCTTTTAGGAATTAGTCCTAATCAAGAGTTAAAGAAAGGGAAGCTTTTTCAGCTTCCCTTTCGAGTTATATATAGATTTTGCAAATAATATCTTTAAATCGGTTCGCCTTTGTGTATTCAGAATGATATTTCATGTACTCTCGCACATCATCCCTTGTAACAACAAGCGTTGTGAAATAAAAATATCTGCGTTCTTCTATTTTCCTGCATTGGCAATAGCTGCCTGCGCCGCCGCCAGCCTCGCGATCGGAACGCGATACGGCGAACAGGATACATAAGTAAGTCCCACCTTATGGCAAAACTCGATGCTGCTGGGATCGCCGCCGTGCTCGCCGCAGATACCAAGCTTGATATCGGGTCTTGTGGCGCGACCTTTTTCAGCCGCCATCTGTACCAATTGACCTACACCCTTTTGATCCAGTCTTGCAAACGGATCGGATTCATAAATCTTGTTTTTGTAATAATCGCCAAGGAATTTGCCGGCGTCGTCCCTGGAGAAGCCAAAGGTCATCTGCGTCAAATCATTGGTTCCGAAGGAGAAAAATTCCGCCTCTTCCGCAATCTCGTTGGCAAGGAGCGCAGCGCGGGGAATCTCAATCATCGTGCCGATATGATACTGAATATCGGAATTTTTTTCTTTCTTAACCTGCTCCGCAACCTCTACTACAATATTTTTGACAAATTTCAATTCCTTCTTTTCGCCTACCAGAGGGATCATAATTTCAGGAACAATATCGTAGCCTTTTTCCTGTTTTACCTCAATTGCCGCCTCCATAACGGCTCTTGTCTGCATCTTGGCAATCTCGGGATAAGTAACCGCAAGACGGCAGCCTCTATGCCCCATCATCGGATTGAACTCGTGAAGGGAATCACAGATTTCCTGCACATCCTCCGCCGTCATCAGCATTTCTACCGCGAGATCGTCAATATCGTCCTGCTCCGTAGGTACGAACTCGTGAAGCGGCGGGTCTAAGAAGCGGATTGTAACCGGTCTTCCTTCCACAACTTCATATAAAGCCTTGAAATCGCCCTTTTGATAAGGGATCAGTGCATTCAGTGCTTTTTCTCTCTGCTCCTGGGTCCTTGCCAAAATCATCTGACGGATTTTCGGTATCCTGTCCGGTTCAAAGAACATATGCTCCGTCCGGCAAAGCCCGATGCCTTCCGCACCGTACTTAACCGCATTTGCAGCATCGGCAGGCGTATCCGCATTGGTACGCACCTGGAGTTTGCGGTACTGATCCGCCCAATCCATAATTCTGCCAAAGTTACCCGTTACGCTCGCTTCCTCGGTCTTAATATCTCCCAAATAAATATTTCCGGTGGAACCGTCCAGAGATATATAGTCTCCTTCATGAATGACGCTTCCTCCCAGCTCAAATACTTTTTCTTCTTCGTTAATGGCGATCTCGCCGCAGCCGGATACGCATGCGGTTCCCATGCCGCGCGCTACAACGGCTGCATGGCTTGTCATACCGCCGCGGACAGTCAAGATGCCTTCCGCCGCGTGCATACCCTCGATATCTTCGGGTGAGGTCTCAAGACGTACCAGCACAACGCGGTCTCCGGTCTTTTCGTGTACTTCCTTCGCCTCCTCTGCGGTAAAATAAACCTTACCGGCCGCAGCTCCGGGCGACGCCGGAAGCCCGTGTCCGATGATCTTACCGTTTTTCAATGCCTCCGCGTTAAAGGTAGGATGCAGCAACTGATCCAATGATTTTGCCTCGATACGAAGCACCGCTTCCTCCGGCGTGATCTTTCCTTCATCCACCAGATCACAGGCAATCTGTAACGCTGCCTGGGCGGTACGCTTTCCGTTACGCGTCTGCAAGAAATACAGCTTCTTATCTTCAATGGTAAATTCCATATCCTGCATATCGCGGTAATGATCTTCCAGCTTGCCAGCAATTTCCATAAACTGCCGGTAACATTCGGGCATATCCTGTTCCAGTCTTGTAATCGGCTGAGGCGTGCGGACGCCCGCTACCACGTCTTCGCCTTGGGCGTTGATCAGATATT
Organism: uncultured Lachnospiraceae bacterium; assembly: GCA_900542015.1. Classification (GTDB taxonomy): domain Bacteria; phylum Bacillota; class Clostridia; order Lachnospirales; family Lachnospiraceae; genus UBA2882. Next base: position 15,730 of record UQLY01000001.1, read on the forward strand.
CTCCGTAAATACCCTTGGCGCCGGTGGACGGATTGCGCGTAAACGCAACGCCCGTACCGGACGTGTCTCCCATATTGCCAAATACCATCGCCTGTACGTTTACCGCCGTTCCCCAATCGCCGGGAATATCGTTCATACGTCTGTAAACAATCGCGCGTTCATTATCCCAGGAACGGAATACCGCTTTCACAGCCTCCATCAACTGTACCCTGGGGTCCTGCGGGAAATCCTCTTTCATTGCATCTTTATAAATGCCCTTAAAAATATCGATAACTTCTTTTAAATCGTCCGCCGTCAGATCCGTATCATATACGGGCTCACCTTCGGCTCTGCCAAGCGCCGCTCTTTTCTTATCCTTTACTTCATCCAGCACTCTCTCAAAATGTGATTTGGGGACCTCCATAACAACATCCGAAAACATCTGAATAAATCTTCTGTAAGAATCATATGCAAATCTCCGGTTGCCGGTCTTCTTCGCAAATCCTTCTACTGCAACATCATTTAATCCCAAATTCAAAATCGTATCCATCATACCCGGCATGGACGCTCTCGCGCCGGAGCGGACGGAAACAAGCAGAGGATTGTCCGTATCCCCGAATTTCTTTCCCTGCTTTTGTTCCAAAGTAGAAAGCGCGTCAAAAATCTGCTGCTGAATCTCCTCCGGAATCGTTTTTCCACTGTTGTAATATTCCGTACAGGCTTCCGTGGTAACGGTAAAGCCCTGAGGAATGGGAAGCCCCAGATTTGTCATCTCTGCTAAATTGGCTCCTTTACCGCCAAGCAGGTTACGCATATCAGCGTTTCCTTCTTCAAATAAATAGACCCATTTGTTAGGCATTGTTCTACCCCCTTAGATAAATTTGTGTTACACACTGAATTTATTATAACATTTGTCCCATTGTTCCGTATACAAAAAATATGTAAATTTCTTCTAAAGGGTGTAGAAAATTTTCGCTGTTTTTTGTGCTTTTTTCACAATTTGTTTTCCTGTTCACACATCACTGCTGCCGCGCAGCACGGCTGGAATTGTCATTAAAATGATTTTCAAATCCAACAGCAGGGAATAATTCTCTATATACATCAGATCCCATTTCAGCTTGTCCAAAAAGTCGGTATGGTAATCCCCGTGCACCTGGGCGTATCCGGTAAGCCCTGCCTTGACTGTGGTCCGAAAGGTAAATTCCGGCACCTTCTCTATGGTCTTTTGAATCAGTTCCGGTCGCTCCGGTCTTGGCCCCACAAAGCTCATATCCCCCTTAAAGATATTAAAAAGCTGCGGCAATTCATCAAATTTGCTCTTCCGAAGGATATATCCTGCCCTTGTCAGCCTCGAATCCTTTCTGTCTGCAAGCCGCGCCCCAAATCGCTCCTCTGCTCCCGCCGCCATACTCCTAAACTTAATAATCTGAAACTCCTTCATTCCAATCGTGCACCTTGTCTGACGATAGAAAACACTGCCGCCGTCATCGATCCTGATACAGACCGCAATCACAAGAAACAAAGGCAATAGGATTACAATCAAAATCCCCGACAGCAATACGTCAAACAACCGCTTTAAGATTGCCGAAACCCTGCCGATGCCGTAGCCGCTCCAATAAAAGACAGGCATATCGCCGTCCTGCGCCAGACTTGCCGATCTTAACTCCATATCAGATAATTTCGTCGTAAAATAGACCGGCTTATTATAATCAAAGCATTTTTTCAGCAGATCATTTCTCTTTTCTGCCGAAAGATCAAATAAATACACTTCATCACAGGCTTTTATATTCTCATCGATCAACTCCATGGAAGCGTTTAGGACAGACAGACGGATTCCATCCGCCTCATCCGACATTCTGACCGGATATTTTTCATATAGATATAATCTGAACTTGGACCGCCCTGTCATTTTAAAACAGATACCTGCCGCACACAAAACACAAATACTTACAATCTGAATCAAGGTCAGAAGCAATAGCCTTTCAATAAAAAACAGATAGGAAAAACCTGCCTCACCCGCATATGCCGCACACAAAAAGCTTCCCATTAAAACATTGGTAACCGCGCATTTTAAAATAAGACTCAGTTCCTGCTCATACTTTACCCTGACATTCCTGCCGTGATTGTTGCAGGTAATCATGCCGGTAAGCAATAGATAACCAACACATAAAAACCCCTCCCGCAGCGAAGGATTCACACCGCAAAAACAAATCCCATATTCCATTGACAAAACCGCCATTACCAACGCCGCCGGCACTCTGCAGCCATGCAGGAGGTTCTTATGTAACTTTTTCATTCCGCTTCTTCCAATCCTTTGCCAGCCGTATCCGCTAATTTACATTGATCTCAAGCCCGAATCTTTTTTCCATTGCCTTCAGATATTTTTCATTATGGCTTGCCGCAACAAGCATGGGTGCATAAGCATCCCTTCCGCTGATGGCAAACATATACGGAAAATCCCCAAAGCGCTCCCGGTATGCTTTTACAAAATCCAGTATTCCACGCTGAATCTCTCTGATTCCCTGTTGATTAGCGTCCTCTTTTCCAAAATGAAGCTGCGTCTTACCCCTCTCGTCAAGACCAAAGCCGAGGAATTGCTTTGTTGGAGAAGATAAAAGCAGCTCCCAATAGACATTATAATCCTTGTTCAAATCATGCTTTTTCATGACATCACGGTTATGGGACTGGGAAAACAGGTAGGATACCAGCCTGCCGTTTTGCAAAAATATTTCACTCGCGTCCGGCTCTGCATTGTGGATCGTATTGGTTCCCGCAACGATACCGACCAGCTCGCAGGGCAGTTTCCAGACCTTTTCCGAAAGATAAGCTAAGGACATCGCTCCGCTTCCCGCCCATCCGATATCAATTGCAGCCGCCTTTTTTACACCGGCAAGCTGCATGGAAAAATATTGCTTCGCCGCCTGGTCCTGTTTCTGATAGATATCTCCCACAATTTCATCAAAATAAAACTGCAGGAAACGTTTCATCGCTTCTGCATTTCGATCCGTCAATTCATCTTCCGGTTTTAGTTTCACGCCTGTCTTTTTTTCCAATAGATCCTTATCCGCATAAAACTCCAGCCGGTCCGAAAGCCTTTCCGCCTCCATGGACTTCAGTATCTGACGGAGCGTGATTTTCTGATTGATCTTATGGTATAGATACCTTCGGAAATAATCATAACGATTATGCTCCGCCATCAGTTTTGTAGCCGCCGCCCGGGACCAATATACATAGGAAGTACGCTCATCCGGATACAATCTGTCGTAAACCTGCTTTAAAATATCTCCGTCCCGGGAAAGAAATAAAAGCTTGTCCACCTGATACTTTTGACAATAGGTGTGAATAAAATGGCAATATCCCAATACAAAAAGCCCGCCGTAAATAAAACCATATTCATATTCCATGGAATAGTCATGCAGTCCCGCATATAATTGGTTGTTCACAATTCCGCGGTAAGCTCCCCCTATTACCGGCGACATATCATAAGCCCGGAAGGACAACGCCATTTTATTAACATTTGGATAATACATACTGTCAAATCCGCTTTTTTTCGCCATTTTGACATCGCTCAATTCATGATCTCCCACATGAATAATTCTTGCGTTTTTTTGACAGTCGCTCTTTACCTGTTCAAAAAGCTTTCCTTTCCCTTTGCTCATACCGTATTCGCAGGATATGTACAGCCGGGATATGCTCGTATATCCGTTTTTCTCAAGCAGCTTGAAAAGAAATGCTTCAGAAAGGTACATATCCGAAACAACAACAATTTTTTTGCCCTTTTCCCGCAGTCTGTCAAAAACTTCCTTCATAAAAGGATTCGCATAACAGAATTTCATCTCCAGACGCTGTTCCTCTTCCATTCCGCGCACAGCAGAGATCCCGACTTCCCGTTCTATCCGCTGCCAGATATCCCGCAGGGTTATCTCATAATGCCCGTTTTTTTGAAAAGAGTCCCATCTTGCCGCCGCTTCCTGCTCCATCCGGATTCTTTTTAAATCCAAAATGTCAAAAGTGTCCGCAAGAAAATAAAACAAATCCGCAGGCTCCGTAAAGGGACGCAGGATCAGGGTATCAAAAATATCAAAAGAAACGATATCATAATTCTCCAGCCGTTTTACAAACTCATCTGCAGAAAAACCGTTTCTGAGCCTTCTGCCCGATTCACTTTCTTCCGGCAGCAAATTCTTTTCCTCATAAATCGAGACTTTTTCCGGTCGCCCCAAAAAACGGCAGAACAAAAAATAATAGCAGAAATTCATCCAAAGCAAATAAAAATAGGATAAAAGTTTTCTTATACCATTGCCGTTATCATGCACTCTATGATATCTGCTGCAAATGCCGCTATGGCGATTTACAAGAAAATGATAAAGTTTCATACGCATATCTGTTTACCTGCCTTATATAGTCCTTTGCATAATTTTTTCTCAAGCTGTTGCATTTTCAAATCTTCTGTGATATTTTAAATTTATCTGAAAATTCTAATTATTCTTTTTATCAACGGCAGTCCGCCGGATATTCCAACAAATCATTTTATCTAATCTGACACAGAAAGGAACAAGTCTATGCAACAATCTCACACCACTTCTATACTGTCTCACGCAACCGGTCCCATCCGCATTCCCATGACCAACGATTATCTCTTCCGCGCTCTTTTGCAACGGAACAATCATGTGCTAAAGGGACTGATCTGTTCTCTGCTCCATCTTACTTTTGAACAGGTCAGATCCGTCATCATTACTAATCCCATCGAATTAGGGCGCGCTATCGAGGAAAAGGATTTCGTTCTGGACGTTAAATGCCTCTTAAATGACAATACCGTCATCAACCTGGAGATGCAGGTCATCAACGAACACAACTGGTCCGAACGCTCTTTGAGCTACCTGTGCCGCGCCTTCGACAACCTAAACTGCGGCGATGAATATTCCAATGTAAAAACAGCAATACATATCGGTTTTCTGGATTTTACCCTCTTTCCGGAATGTCCGGAATTTTACTCCACAAATATGCTGTTAAATGTTAAAAATCATAAAATCTATAGTGACAAATTCCGCCTCTCTGTGCTAGACTTAACTCATATAGAACTTGCAACCGAGGAGGACAAGCGTTTCCATATCGACTACTGGGCTTCCCTCTTCAAAGCCACCACTTGGGAGGAGATCAAAATGCTTGCACAAAAAGACGCCATCATTGAAGAGGCTTCCGATACCATCTACCACCTTACTCAGGAGGAACAGATCCGCCAGCAATGCGAGGCTAGAGCGGACTTTCTCTATTGGCAGCGCCGCAGAGAGCGTTATATCCAAGAGCTGGAAGAGGAATTGGCTCAAAAGGATGCCCTTCTTGCAACCACCATTGCTGAAAAAGATGCTGCGATTATGGAAAAAGATGCTACTATTGCGGAAAAAGATGCTTTAATTGCTAAATTACAAGCTTAATCATTATTCATTTTTCAAGCAACTGCAAAACCATAACTCATATAGAACTAGCAACAGAGGAGGATAAGCGTTTCCATATCAACTACCGGGCTTCCCTCTTCAAAGCTACCACTTGGGAGGAGATCAAAATGCTTGCACAAAAAGACGCCATCATTGAAGAAGCTTCCGATACCATTTACCACCTTACTCAGGAGGAACAGATCCGCCAGCAATGCGAGGCTAGAGCGGACTTCCTCTATTGGCAGCGCCGCAGAGAGCGTTATATCCAGGAGCTTGAAGAGGAATTGGCTCAAAATAAAGCTACTATTGCTGAAAAGGATGCCCTTTTTGCAGCTACTATTGCCGAAAAGGATGCCCTTCTTGCAGAAAATTCAACTACCATTACGGAAAAGGATGCTCTTCTTGCAGCTACTATTGCTGAAAAAGATTCTATCATTGCTGAAAAGGATGCTTTAATTGCAAAATTACAAGCCTAATTACTGTTGATTTTTAAAGCAATAGCAAAACCATAACTCATATAGAACTAGCAACCGAGGAGGACAATCGTTTCCATATCGACTACTGGGCTTCCCTCTTCAAAGCTACCACTTGGGAGGAGATAAAAATGCTTGCACAAAAAGACGCCATCATTGAAGAAGCTTCCGATACCATTTACCATCTTACTCAGGAGGAACAGATCCGCCAGCAATGCGAATTGACATTTTCCCTTTTCAATTAATTATATCTGCCAATTCATAATAATAATCATCTTCGGGCATAATTTCTCCTACCACGTTTCCTGTCATATCTTCTAACATATGGATGCAAATATCTTTTTCTTCCAACAGTAACTTTGAGCACATGATATTTCTTCTCCAATATCTTCCATATCGCTGTTTCCATTTTTCAAGATATTTCCTATAACACAAAAACTCCCTTTTACTTATTAAATATTTTTCAACAAATTCAAACGCATTGCTCATATCTATTATGTTTTTCTTAATTTTAATAAATTTTCCATTCTGTATGGATGTATTTGCGTGCGCTACATAATAGTAATTAGCTTCATTTGCAACAACATACTTCGTCACTTGTGACAAAATAAGAGAGGAATAAATAAAATCTTCCATCATTATCAAATGCTGTTTCTGTTGTTTCAATATAGAAAACATATTTTCCCACAACTTTCGCCTGTACAGTTTATTCCATACAACATGCCAATGATAACATCTCCCACTTTGCTCCCAATATAAGTAATAAATACTCTTGTTGATTGTATCTGCATTTTCAGAAGCATATGGAAAACGAGAACAACGCGTTTGTATATATTTACATCCATTTAAATCCACATTTACTACTTTTGCTACCGAAATATCTGCACCATTTTTTTCAATCTCACAGAGCAAATGATCAAAATAGCCATCCGACACATAATCATCACTATCAACAAACCCTATATACTCCCCTCTTGAATAACGTACCCCTATAAGTCTAGCGAAATATAGCCCTTTATTTTCCTTCAATGAAATCAATCGGATATTTTTATTGCATTTGCTATAATTCTTTACGATTAGTGAAGTATCGTCCGTCGATCCATCATCTACGCAAATAATCTCATAAGAAATATGTGTACCTTTAATAATCGTGTCTAAACAATTATTAATATATTCCTGTGAATTATAAAATGGAATTATAATAGATACCTTAGGCAATAATTTGAACTTTTTTCTAATTTTCGTTGTAATAAACTCCATGAAGCATGTCTTCCTTTATAGTTTCTCCTACTTTACCATTAAAATATGGTATGCATCTTTGAAATGCTCTTTTCCGAACCAACGCCTTTGTATCTTTACCTTCTCGAAACTTCTGTAAAAACTCAATCATATCTTTACTTGTAGTCCCTTGATAGTAGCTGTCAATTAACAATTTAATACCCTCTGTAAGCGGTTCTTCATATATCCGATTTTTCATATACAAAACCGGAACATTTAACGCCCCAACCTCAACCATTATGGCACTCCTATCAACAATAACACAGTCAGCGCATGTCAAAGTATTACGATAATCTTCTTGATCATCAATCCAAGCATTACTACAGCTTGAAATTGAATCTATTATCTGATCTATCTGCTTTTGCATATAGACATCATGCCTCTTTTCCCAAAATTTAGGATGCGGCATAAAGACAAAAAACAAATCTTTAAATTCTTTAATCCTACGAGCAAATTCCACATACTCCTCTAAGTCAGGAGTAACTATAATATTTCTGCCTTGTTCCTGAATCATTTTGGGAAAATGTACTTTCCAAAGCACAATAGGGCGGCTTTTTCTTCGTTTTTCTACTTCTAAAGGAAGACACTTCTTACTATAATCAAAATAGTAATCAAACCGTGGCAGTCCTAAAGCTCTTACTGCATTCCTGTTAGCACAATATTTCACATAATCTCTCCTCATTACTTCTGAAAATGTGTAAATACGCCAACAATTATTAATAACATTTGTCGTAAAATGCAGTTTATGAGAGTCTTCCGTATCTGAAATTTCTACCCCATAAGGTATGTATACTAATCGATATCCTCTCGATCGAAACTGATTAGACCAATGTTCCGCTTTGCGATGCCATTCGTCATAAGGTGTCTGAACAACAAGTATATGTGGTTTAAATTTCTCCAATGAAAATTCTTCAAAACGTATATAATCCATACGATTTCTGTCTAAGAAATCTTGTGCATTTTTCATTTGTGATTGTTCAGTATTAGTTTCATCCAAAAATACCAACCTTGTATCTACTCTTGAATCCTCCTTACAGCTTTTATATAATGTTTCCCATGACGACCAGAATGACGCTATTTGAAACAAAAATACAATTCTTACTTTCTCTCCCTTTACATATGGTATTAAATTATTCTGATATTGTAATTCGGTAACAGCACTTTGCAAATATGACGTTTGATGCAGTAATGCTTCTAAAGTTGTTTCGATCCTCTGATACCTCTCCCATGTCCAAAATTCAATTCGTGAATCAATTTGTAATGTCTGTTCTTTTGAGACATTTTTTGTAACATTACTTAAATGTTCTATATTTTTAGCATCTACATGTAAGCTTATTGATTGAAAAAAAGATAATGGTTTCTTAACAAATATATGAAACATTTTCATCTTCCAATTATTATTACACTCTAATTCAATCGCCTGCCTAATACTGGTTACCTTTTTCTCTCCCTGCCAGGGTTCATTATATTTTGACCATCGCCATTTTGCTGCAATTGCATTTAATAATGCTTTTTTTTCATAATAAGCAATTTTTGTATTAGCATTCCAAATTTCTAATAAAATGCTTTGAAGTGTCTTTAAAGCACTTTCTTTTTGGTCTTCTTTTAAATCACTAAATATATTTATCCATCCCCCAAGAAGATATTCCTGATTTTCAGGTACAATCATTCCCAGATTATCTTTTAATTGTATTGCTGTGGCATGACACATTTCCTTTTGTATCCGTTCGCTCTTAGATAATGAAATATTATTCATTCCAGTTCGATATTCTCCATAAACTTCCGGAATAGTTTCAAATGCCGTCAAACGAATCAAGCGAATCCACAGATCATAATCTTCTAACTGAGCTTTGGCACTATATAGTAAATGATATTGTTCCAAAATTGATTTTCTAATCATTACCGTAGAATGACATGCATCACAAAAAAATAGTAGTTTTGCCTTCATTGCCTCTGCAGCTATTGGCGGTCTATGGATAAAATCATTTGCCTCTAATCCAAAATAATGCTGATAAAATTGTGTAACACCGACATTTTGCTTTTGATCCATATAAATGACTTGGGTTGATAGACGCTTTCTATTTGCCAGATCATCTGCATCTATCCTTGCGATATATTTTCCACGCGCATTACGAATTCCTTCATTTAAAGATTCTGCTAATCCAAGATATTTTTTATTTTCAACAATCTTAATTCTTTTATCTAACTTTGCATAATATTTTGCAATTTCAGTACTGCCATCAAGATTATCATATTCACAAATTATTATTAATTCCCATTTTTCATAATCCTGTACAATAATACTGTCAATTGTTTCTCGCAATGTATGCACTGCTTCATATACTGGCAAAATCACTGAAACTACCGGATTTATATCTACATGCACAACTTTTTCATACGGAAACTCCTGAAAAAATATTCCACATGTTTTACACGTCCAATTCCAGCGTTTCCATAATATTTTTTGTAATGCTTCTTCCTTTATCAGGCGCAAATAACAATTTTGCGTATCTAATTCATCCAATAATTTATATGATTTCTTTAGAAAAGTAGCAATATTTTTTCTTGCATATTTTTCTGGTCTATTTCTCCAACTAGAGAGTATTATAAAATCCTCCTTCGGAATTTTTATTCCAAACCGTTCCAGATTGCGCGCGCTAATTTCTCTTGTTTCCTGATGCAAAGCCTCCCCTTTTTTAAGGGATATATTATTAACCCCCCACCGATGATCTACTAAAACTTCTGGTAAATTACATAACTCAACATTAAACATAATCCGAGTCCACAAGTCATAATCTTCACCCAATCTATTCTTGTCATATTTCCAATTGTTTTGTAAAAACAAATGACGTCGAAACATTACAGAGCAATGACTAATCTCACATCCAAATAAAAGTGCTGCTTTTAATTCTTCTCCCTCACAAGGTACTTCCTCCACACAACTATGTTCCAAGGAAACACTTCTCTGTAACGTTCCACATAAAGCAATACCAGGGTGTTCCTCTAAAAAAATTACCTGTTTTTCAAACCTCTCTGGGTATGAAGGATCATCTACATCCACACGGGCAATATATTTACCCCTTGCAATTGCAATTCCACTATTTAGTGATTCTGCTAAACCAAGATACTTTTTATTCTGTTGAAATTGAATTCTGGAATCTGATTTAGCATATTCAAGAACAACTTTTTCGCATCCATCATCACTACCATACTCATTAACAATAATAAGTTCCCAGTCAGAAAAGGTCTGGTTTTGAATGCTCTCAATAGCTTCCGTGATATAATTGATTCCATTATATAATGGTAATATTGCTGATATCTTTGGCATATAATAAACACCTCTTTTTATTTCTCACAAAACATAAAAAAAGTATTAAATTCGAAATGAGTATATCCTTCATATTTCATAGACAACTTATTCAAAATATCTTCTTCTATATAGACTTTTCCCATAGGACAAATCCCTTTAAAACTAAATAAACTGTTTTTCAAATAAAAAATGTAGTCTTCATAAAACAATCGGTTCATTCCATCATGTCCATTCAAAATTTCATGTGTGAAAATTGCTATAGTATTTTTATCAATTCTTTTCTTTTCTAACAATTCCGTTATATCTTTCGCTTTTAATAATAAATGTGAAAAATAGGGTATCTCATTATTCTTACTAACTAAATATGATAATGAAGAATTTACTTTCCATTCTGTTCCATATGGGGCAGACCAAATTCTTCCCGGTTTAGCAAAAAACTTCCCTCCTCTCCGTAAACATTTGTAAATATTATCCAAAAAAACCGGGAAATTATTGGTATATTCCATTATATTAAGTGCACACACAACATCAAAGAAGTCACAAAAATCTTCTGTTAGATCCTCAACTCCTCCAGAATAATATGCAAAATTATGATTTTCTAAAATATTTCTTGGAGATATATATTTATCAGTAAAATTTAATATGTTTTCACCTTGAATCTCTTTTGGAATAGCTATTTTATCAGTTGTAAGAAAAACAAATTTACTTATTTGCATCTTTCTAACAACATCATGATTGATAGTCGGTCCTCCAATCCATAAAACTTTCTTATTTTTAAATTCTGTAAACTGCATACAATTTCCCAAAAAGTATGCACAAATACCACTGACCCCAGTTTTTTCTAGTTTACGTTTCCTCGCACTTAATTTCCCATCCAGTTTCAATTCGGAAGTCTCAATTTTTCTTTTTTCTTTATAATCGTTTTCTATCAAATGAAGCAATTGATTATAGCGATCTTTATACCAATCTAGCACAAAGTGACAGGGTGATAATCCCCTCTTATTATTAGCATCTGCCAAACATGTATTTTCCATTTTTAAAATTTTTGCATTTGGTAAATTTTTTTCTAAAATTATATACATTTTTTTAATTATACTTTTGGATTTATAACTCCACTTAACATACTCTTCTCTCTCAAAGCTAAAAGTCATCCCCTGTTCATTAACATATTTGTCACTAAGTATTACCTCATTGATAATAATGTTTTTTTCCGGATATATTTCTAAAATCCTATCACAAAACAATCTTATTCTACTTTCTAAGAATTCTTCTTCAAATTGCTCATGATCAATAAAATCAACTTTAGAATCTGCCTCTATTATTTCTTTAAGATTAGAATCTCTAAACCATGGAGAATATAAAAACATTTTTTCTTCAAACTTGATAAACGGCATTCTCTCCTCTACTAAATCTATAATCAGATATTCGCCAGCTTCTTTGTCCATAAATTCAAAAATCTGCCCATTTAAAATAATGTGCAAAAGCATAATGGCAAGATTACTACTATGCCAAAAATTAGATATGTTCTTATCCGTTCGTGATATATCCGCGGTTAAAATACTTCCCGCCCTCATTGGAGTATGATTTGATATTATGTCATTACTATTAAAATCAAATATATCAACACTGTCACATGTTCCAAATATCCCAAAAGTTGTTGGTAAAACTCCCATACTGATTCTTCCTCTTATAAAATACTGACCTTTTTCTTTATTAATCAAGCTTCTTCCTTTATTGTAAAATCAATTTTTAAGCAATAATCAAATGAAACTAACTTGACAATTTACATTTCATTATTCTGACAGAATTTCATTTGTTACACTATCATATATATCATTTTTGATTCTCTCTCCCGCTTTTCCGTCAAAATAGGGAATACATGTCTCAAAGGCATGCACACGGCATTCTTTATTTCTATCTTCTCCGCGTAAACACGCTTCTGTGAAACTTATCATATCCGCACATGTCGATCCTTGCTCATAGCTATTTATCAAAGGTTCAATTGCTTTTGTAACCGGCTCATAAAATTCTGTATTAACCATATAGAGTATTGGAACCCCAATTGCTGCAGCTTCTACCATTACTGCACTCCGGTCAATAATAATAAAATCTGCATTTACCAATGAATATCTATAATCATCCTTTTTGTCTATATATACATTATCAACATCCTCCAACTTATTCATTAATTCAATTGCTAACTGTTGTAATTTCTGATTTTTGACAGGCTCTTGAAATCTGGGATGCGGCATAAAGATAAAGAAAATTTCTTTATGCTCTGCTGCATATTCTGCAAACTTTATGTATTCATAAACATCCGGTGTCACAAACATATCTTTTCCATTTTCTGTAAAGATTTTAGGAAAATGAACTTTCCAAAGACATACCTTTCTTCCCGCAATCTGTTTTACCAATTCTTCATCCAATTTAAATCTCTTTTTATAATATAAAGAATCAAACTTTGGCAAGCCTAATACACGCACATTACCTGCATTTAAACAATACTTTCGATAATCCTTAAGCATTACATCTGAAAAGGTATAGACTCTCCATGCATTTTCAATTACATGTTGCTCGAAATGCATGCCATGTGAGGTCTCCGTATCAGATATTTCAATTCCATATGGTATATAAACAACCCGATATCCTTGCGCTTTCCAAGCGGAAGACCAATGAGCCTTGATCCTATGCCCTGCATCATAAGGAGTTTGAACCACAATTACATGCGGTTTATAAGTATTAATATCAAAATCATCAAAATCAATATATTCAATTTCTTGTGTATTCAGAAAATCTTTTGCTGTTTTCATCTGTACTCTTTCTCGAACTGTTTCATCCAAGAAAAGGAATTTCGCATCAATTCTATCATCTTCCAAACACGCCTTGTAAAAGCTCTCCCAAGAAGGAAAAAATGAGGCTACCTGAAACAAAAACACTATTCTAACCTTCTCACCTGGTTGATATAATACCTTTTTTTCCTGAAATAATAATTCAGATATTTGATTTTGCAATTTGTAAATATAAAGTAACTTATCTTCAGATCGTTTATAACGTTCCCAAGTCCATCTCTCGATTTGTTTATCTGTCTGGTCAAATCTTTTTGCTGTCCAATATTTTACTTTTTCATCAACAGTATCTTTTATAGTGCCTATTTCTTTTTCATTAACGATTTTTATTCGTTTTTCCATGTTTTCAATTCCGTTACTTAAATCGTGTCCCAAATCATATCCTAAAACTTCAAATAAGGAATTGGTTCTCTTATATCTTTCCCAAGTCCACCTCTCAATCTGCTTGTCCAATCTTTGAACAATTTCTTCCTCCATCTGTTCCAAGGTTTTATCTCCACCATTGTTACATGTTTGTAAGTTGTATCCGTTTGCGCTCAATTCCTCTCTAATCGCATATCTAACTGCTCCAATTACTCTTTCTCTAATATAACTTTTAATACCCATTCTCATTTTCTCCTCCACATTATTTTGTCAACTCTTCTGTAAGAACCCTATACATCATATGATCAAAGGACATATGAATATCTTCGGTAATTTGCATATCCCGTATATCTACGTGCATGTTATAATCGGCTAATTCACGTAATTTTCCACCTGAATATCCAGTAATCCCAACTACCTTTGTCCCTATATGTTTTGCATACTCCACTGCTTTGATCACATTTTTCGAATCGCCGCTACCTGATATTGCAATAATGAGATCATCCTTTTTTAGCTTATTTTTTATCTGAAAATAGAAAATATCATCATAAGAGATATCATTTGCAATTGCAGTTATCATTGGTGTATTATCGCTTAAACAAACTAAATTAAATTTTTTTTCCTGACATTCACATATTCCTTTGTTAAAATCACATACAAGATGAGATGCCGTCGCTGCACTCCCACCATTTCCCAACGTATAAATAACTGCTTCCCTATCATAGGCAGCCTTAATAGCTTCTACTGCTATTTCGATTTCTTCTATGTCAAGCTTACTGATAGTATCTGCTAACCTATTATAATATTCTCTGATTCTATACTTCATTCGCTCTGCTCCTCTTTCAGTATCTTCATTACACATTGTAATATGTCTTCCTCTTCAATATCTGGCAAAACACTATATTTTTCATCGTTTCCTGCTTCTCCCGTCAATACCAGTGCGGTATGAAGTCCTGCATTTTTACCGGTCTGTATATCCACCGTAGTATCACCAATGATCCATGAAGATTTCAGATCAATATTATGGTCCTCAACTGCATTTTCGATCATTCCTATCCCTGGTTTCCTACAATTACACTCTACTTTTAGTTCTTTTACCTCTCCTTCATATCCACTATGCGGATGATGCGGGCAAAAATACAAATCATCCAGATAAGCCCCCTCTTTTCCTAAGCTCATATACATAGCGTTATGTATTTTCTCCAAAGTTTCATAAGAACACTCCCCGCGTGCAATCACCGGCTGATTAGTTATTACAATTGCAAGATACTCCGATTCATTAATTCTCTTAATTGCATCAGCAACATGTATTTCCAGTTCCATTTGTTTCGGTTCTGTAAGAAACCCCACATATTTATTAAGAGTTCCATCTCTATCCAAAAAGATACATTTCTGTTTATGCCTCAGATTTCGTTTTTCACAAATACCGTTTCTGTAATCTTTCTCTACTTTCATTAGCCGCTCAGGTGTACCAATATCTTTTACATATTCCGTACACTGATATGCAAATACCTTTTGTTCCGGAAGCAATCTCATAATAACTTGTTTTTCCAAATCAAAATTTTGATTTTCCGGAATACACTGTAATACTTTGGGCGAAATCACATATACCCCTGCATTTACTAAATTCTTATAATCCTTATGTCGATCCGTATTTTTAAAACTCCATTCTATAACGCTCCCACTTTTGTCTACTACCAAAATATCACTATCCTGAGGATGTGAATTAGGATGTGCATAAAGAGTAATTTGAGCTTTTTTCCTCCTGTGATATTCATAAAACCTTTTAAAGTTAATATTTATATACAGATCCCCAAATAGCAGAATAAACTCCTCTTTCAATTCATCTTTCAGAAAATGCAATGCTCCTGCAGTTCCTAGCGGCTGTTCTTCCACATAATAAGTAATATGTACCCCAAACTTATCACCGTTTTGAAAATAGTTTCGTATCACATCTCCAAGATAACCTACAACCATAATAATATCGCAGATTTCATTTTCTCTTAAATTCTCTATCTGATGCTCCAATAAAGGCTTTCCTGCTAATTTTACCATCGGTTTTGGAATATCTTTTAATATCGATGATAAGCGAGTCCCTTTTCCGCCAGCCATAATTACTGCTTTCATAATGTTTGCATTCCTCTATCTCTATCATTTTATAAATCAAGACTATCTAATGTTGCCTTTACGGACTCATTAGAATTGTATTTTGTTTTCCATCCAGTCGCATAAATTTTACTTAAATCATATTGAAAAGAAGGCACATCACCCTTCCATCCAACATTCCCGCCAGTAAATTTGTATGTTACATTTGAAAGCCCCAATCGCTCACATACCATATCTGCAATTTCCCTTACAGTAGTAGCTGTTTCAACTCCAATATTATAAATTTCCACACCCCTCTGCTGTTTTTGTGAATATTCTATAATTGCATCCACCAGATCCATCACATATAAATAAGGTTTACATTGTGTTCCATCTCCCAATATTTCCAATTCTTTAGCATTATTCTGCAATTTACCGATAAAATCAAAAATAACGCCATGCGTAAGATTAGGTCCTATAACATTTGGGAATCTAAAAATTAGGACCTCCAAATCATTCATATAAGAATAGGCAGAGATAAATGCCTCCGATGCCAGTTTAGCCCCACCATAATATGAAATAGGGCTTAATCCACCAATATCTTCTGCCAAATTTACACCTGTTCTGTTCCCATAAACTGCCGAGGTAGATGCAAAAAATAACTTCTTAATTCCATTTCTCCGCATCCCCTCCAATACAGAATAAGTAGTACTAAATGTATTTACAAAATCTACTCCTGGCATCTTTGCGCTTTTTTGAATATCTGAATTAGCCGCTAAATGATAGATTC
Source organism: uncultured Lachnospiraceae bacterium (assembly GCA_900542015.1). Taxonomy (GTDB): domain Bacteria; phylum Bacillota; class Clostridia; order Lachnospirales; family Lachnospiraceae; genus UBA2882. The sequence goes on from UQLY01000001.1 coordinate 32,289, forward strand.
TTTCAATTTTCTTTTCCTTTAAAATATCACTGAAATCGTCTACATTTGAAACGTCCATTTCTATCAATTCAAACAGAGAATTATTCATATTTTTTTCTACATTCTCTTTTTTTCCTAATTCAAAATTATCCACACATGTAACTTCATTTCCTTGTTGCAATAATTTTTCTGTAAGATGAGATCCTATGAAACCAGCTCCACCTGTTATTAGTATTTTCTCCATAATTTTATCCTTTCCTAGCACAAACTAATTCATTTCAGGCTTTATCCCTACATAAATCACAGATGCCCCTTGATAATCAAATGCAATTGGCATTTGTTGTAAATTTAATGCCAATTTTACTTCCTGCTGCTTTTTCTGAGGAACATAAAAAAGCAAAAATCCACCACCGCCTGCCCCCAACAATTTTCCACCAATAGCTCCATGCTTCAATGCAATATCATAATATTCATCAATTTCAGGATTAGAAATTTCCGTTGCAAGCGTTCTTTTTAAATTCCAACCTTCATTTAATATTTCTCCCATTGCGTCAATATTATTATGATGCAATTCTTCTCGCAATTCGCGCGCTAAATCACACATTTTTAACTGATTAGCTTCCCTTATACCACTGGTAATATTTGAACTCTGTTCCTTCAAAATATCACTAGCAGAATGTAATTTTCCTGTATAAAACATCATTAAATTAGTTTCTAATTGCTTATAGAGAGCATTTTTCATGATCACTGGTTCTACAAATACACTGCCATCCTTATTAAATTGATAGAAATTCAAACCACCATATGCTGCCGCATACTGGTCTTGTTTCCCAATAGGATTTTTTAACCTGTCTATCTCTATTTCACACGCTTTTTGTGCAAGCTTTTCTTTTGACACAAATTTCCCCTTATAACTATATAAAGCGTGCAACAATCCTACCGTAAAGGAACTGGATGAACCAAGCCCCGTACCTGCCGGTACATCAGCCGTGCTTGAAATTTCAACACCACTGATTCGCAACATACTTAAAACTTCTCTAAAATATTTATGATCAATTTTTCCAATATCACTAACAATTTCAGTTTGTGAGTACTTTAAAACAGTATCCATTGATTCAAAGCTGGGATGAACAGATATATACATATATTTATTTATTGTGGCACTTAATACACAGCCTCCATGCTTCTCGTAAAATGATGGGATATCACTCCCTCCTCCAGCAAAACTCATTCGAAATGGTGCTCTTGTGATAATCATTAAACCGCTCCTCCCTATTCAAATTTTTACTTAAGTTTATTACCTAACCATTCTTCTTATATGCCGCACATACTTCCTTCGCTTCCCCCACCATCTGCATCTTCCCCTTCTCAATCCATACCACCTTCGTACAATTCTCAAGGATCGTGCCCATTCCGTGGGATACCATCAGCACTGTGGAGCCGCCGTGGATCATTTCCTTTATCCTTTTCAGGCTCTTCTTCCTGAAAAATTCATCCCCGACGCTTAAGACCTCGTCCAATATCAGGATCTCCGCCGCGTCGCCCGCGGTAGCAATGGCAAAGCCGAGGCGGGACACCATGCCGGAAGAAAAATTTTTTACCTTTTCTTCCATGAAATCCTCCAGTTCGGCAAACGCTACGATCTCATCATAGTGAGTATCCAAAAACTCCTTGGAATAGCCGATCATAGAACCGTTCAGATAGACATTTTCCCTTGCGGACAGCTCCATATCAAACCCGGTTCCCAGGGTCAGAAGCTGCACCTTCCGACGATCCACCAGGACCTGTCCGCCTGTGGGATTTAAAGCTCCCGAAACGATCCGAAGCAGGGTACTCTTTCCGGAACCGTTTGTCCCGATGATTCCCACCACTTCTCCTTTAAACACATCGAAGCTGATATGATCCAGCGCCACAAGCTCCCGATAAGTTACCTGATGCTTCAGCCATTGGATCAGATATTCCTTTATCCCCGATGCGCTGCCCGTAGAGATATGAAATACCATGGTCACATCCTGTACGGAAATGACAGGCTGTTCCTTCTTTTCTCCGGCAGAGGCTTTTCTTTCCTGTTTTTCCGGTTCATGCAGCCCGGCAATCGGAAATTCCAGATCCAGCTGTTCCCTCTTTTTCCGTTCTTCCAGCCTCTTTTCCAGACTTTTATATTGCTGATACTTTTGCCGTCTTCTCCTTTTTTTGATCCTTGCCGCCCGGTATGCGCCGATACAGACAATCAGCAGCAGGATCATCGCCGCCAAAACGATATAGATCAGTTTTCTGGTCTGTACGGAGTCGGAGGTCTCGGACTGGTCTGCATTCCATTCCGTCAGGTTTCCTTCCGAATCGAACCGGTAAAATCCGCCGCTGCCTTCCTTGTCCATTGCATAAAATACATAATCTTCTTTGATCGCCTGCAAATTCAGCTCCGCAGGCCACACGCTGCACGCGTAGGCGGACATGTAATAGTATGTTTTTCCTTCCCTGTCAAACTCATAGCACCGGTACAGCAGGTCTTTTTCATCGCTGTAGGCATACAGGTAAAAGTTTTCTTCCCCGTCCATCAGATACAAAAGCCGCACGGTTCTTTCCGCGTTTGTCAGAAAACTGATTCGTCTTCCTTCGTAGCTGTCGACCCAGATACTGTAATTCCAATCGGCTGACGGCGGTACATATTGGGAATGATCTACAATATACAAGGTTTCCTCATTTTTCATATCCACGGCGGCAAGTATGGGAATATCCGTCTCTATTCCGTAAAGCGCCGCATTGCTGCCGGGCTCTACATTGGTACCGGGCGCTGCATTGCTGCCGGATGCGGCATTTTCGTGCCCTGTATCACTGCCGGACTCTGCATTTTCGTGCCCGGAAAGGTTGTCCGGGAAAGGGACTCCGCTTTCGTCGTCTCCTTCTATGCTGACGGGCGCATAGCCTAAGGTAACCACTTCAAAATCCTCCCCGCCGTTTCCTTCCGCCGTCTGTATGTCGGCGTAGCGGACGCTGATTCCCGCTTCCCCTCCGCCGATGGAGTGGAAATCCAGCATATATTTCACTTCTTCTCTGAGTCCGGTGCCCCGCAGGATGATAACGCCGTCCTGTTCGTCGTCGGCGCCTCCCAGATATTCCATGCGGGTTGTGTCATATTCCATTTCCACATAGTAGGTGCCGATCCCGGTATCTCCCCTGATATAAACGCCGATTTGAAATTGTTCATTGCTCTCCTTTGTATAGCTGTCGGAACCGAAAGTGACTTCCGCGTTTTCGGCATATACCTGTACCGGTCGGAAAAAAACGGCGATCCCGACGGCTGCACACAGAGCGCCTATCCATTTTTTTGCTCTTGACTGTTTCATTTTGTTATTCCTACATCTTCTGCATAACCAGATTTTCATTTTTCTTAAATATCAGATACCCCGCTATAAAGCATCCGACTCCCCAGAGAATCATCCTGATCCATACGCCGGGCTCCGGCATAACCTTATATAAAATAATGTCCCTTGCAAACAGGATGTAATTATAGATCGGATTCATCCGGATTACGGTTCTTATGGTTTCATTTAATCCGTCCACCGGATAAAAAATCGCCGAAAGATACATCCACAGGGTCAGGACCACGGAATACAGATATTTAATGTCTCCGAAGAAGACATACAGAACGGACAGCAAAAAGCCGACTCCGGCGGAAAACAGGAGAATAAACGCCACATCAATCGGGAAAAGCAGCATATAAAGACTGGGTCTTACCCGGAATATGATTAACATCAGCACATAAGCCACACAGGTATAGCCAAAATTGGTAAGCGCCGTCAAGATCCTTGCCATAACAAAGGTCTGTTTGGTCAGCTTTACCTTTAACAGCATCGTGCGGTTATCCACTAATGCTGTCATTGCCGAATTGGTAGCCTGTGAAAACAGCTGCCAGAAAATGCTTCCCGTCAGATAATAAATGGGAAAGTTTTCGATGGAACGTTTGAACATGGTGGAAAAGATCATGGACAGCACTGCCATGGACAGCAGCGGATTCAACACGCTCCACACGATTCCCAGATAGGATCTGGCATACTTTCTCTTTATTTCTCTGGATACCAATTGTTTTACCGCAAATAGGTATTGCCGGCGTTCTTCTTTTCCGGTTCTCATCTCAAACATCCTGTCTCTTTCCTGCTTTTATCTGCTTTCTTGCATAAATAAAGTATTTATATAATCTGGCGTGATACAAATTGCTCTTAATATTTTCTCCGTATCTGACGATGCTTCCCTCAATCCATGCGCTTTCATGGATGGAAGTTTTCTTGATCCCCGATAGGATAAACAGCTTGCGAACCAGACGCTGATCCAGGATTTCTTCCCCGGTCAGCTCCGCCGCAACCTTTTTCAGATCGTTTTCCAGCACGTCATCCGAAAAGAGGTTGTCTCCGTATGCCTTTACGGCAAGCTCCGTGGGCTTTGACATAAAGGACAGGAACAGCTTTTCAATCGTCTTTTTTTCCGCTTCTGTCTGCCGTTTTCCGCCCTCCGGCTCCTTATAGTAGTAAAGAAAGCGCTCCAGCACCCGGAGGTTTTCTTCCAACTGTTCCCGATTGGGGCGGTCAGACAGATCCGTTCTTGGCATATAGGTTCCGTTTCTGTTGACATATCCGACGGTCATTCCCTCTTTGGAGGAACAAATGGTTTCAAAGAGGGAATTGCTGAAATGTACTTTTCTTGTCAATCCCTTTTCCGGTGAAAAATAGTAAGCATGATACTTATCCGGATCTGCTTCCTTCGGCAGTTCATACAATCCGAAATAATATCCTTCCAACGAAATGTCCGGATTGTTACTTCGCAGCAACGTCTGTATGGACTGTTGCAGGGTTCCTGTCCATCCGCTGTCCACAATGGCGTAGGGAGTCTCCGATAAAAGCCCTTCCTGCTTCAGATACCCCATCGCCTTTTGATATTCGTCTGCGGAATGGGCTTCCATATATTGCAGGAGCTTTTTTTGCTGCATAAGGGTTTTCTTTAATTCCTGTATCTGGCGGTAATTTAAAATATCCCGGTATCGGTCCTGCCAGCCGATAGCAAAGATGATTTCAACGGCTTCCTCCACGGTCAGCGCAGCGCGCCCCAGGATTTTTTCCAGAGTCACATCGATTCCGCCGACGCAGATTTTATCCATGCTCTTTGCCGGATTCAAATGGTATTCGGGCACCCGCATGGCATACCTTGATACATACAGATATCTGCATTCCAGGGAAAGTCCCCGCAGCTTTGCCAGTCTTAATGCGATCTGATACATCTGCCAGCCGTCCCGGCTCAGGAAATAAAGTCTTTGTTTGCCGGAAGCAGCCGCCTCATCCAGCACCCAGCCCACAAACTTTGTCAGCGCAGGCAACAAAGCATAAAGATACAGCCCGGTATCATACCACAGGGGTCTTTCCTTTTCCACCGCTGCGATCGCCGAGAGAATACAGGGTTCTTTGGCAAGGATAGTTTTATATGCCTCAAATCTGTCCGCTTTCTGCTCACTGTGTCCCGGTACCAAATACACCGCCTCCTAAATTTCCGCTGACCGTATGCTCTTCTTTCCCGGATTCATCCCCCTGATCCGTGGTTTCTTCCTGATTTTGCGCTTCGCCGCCTCCATTGCCCGGCGTCGCGGCGGGGTAATTTGCATTGCCCGGCGTTCCGCCGACGGCAGGATTTGGTTTCTCCGGCGTTTCTTCCTCCGCCTCTTCCTCCTCCGGCTCGTTTCCGGTTTCTTCCTCTCCCACCGCATCCGCCGTTATATAGGCGACTCTGCCGTTGTAGTTGATTTTGCACCATGCGCCGTCTTCAACCGTTTCGATCAAGGAGATCCTGTCTCCCTCTTGGACGCTTCCGATTTTGACCGCGTCCTCTGACGGCTGGTTATAGATATCGGCGTCTTCCAGCGCTACCCGGGATTTTTCCTGCTCCAGACCGGTTGCTTCCGATCTCACGGGTTCCCGGATCGGCTCGTCCGCTTCCGGCTCCGGCTCTGCTTCGATAAAGGTAACCTCATAGGCACGGTCTACCCCTTGTGCCTGAACATACTGTTTTGCCTCCGGTTCTTTTGCGCCGCAGCCGGACAACAGCCCTGTTACCGTCAGTATCATGGGAATTATCAAAAGCCTTTTCCTCATAGTTCTGATTCCTTCCTTTTCAGCCATGCGATCCACCCTGCGGGCAGTATGCCTCCTGCAAGGGGTCTTAATACATACAGCCAGCCAAAGGGAAGCAGGATTCCCATCGCCTTAAAATTGCGGAAGCGCAGCTTTGCCTCATTGATGCGGTATTTCATCTTCCTTTTGTGAAACGATTCCTTATCCTCCCGGTAACAGAACAGATCCTGTTGGATGTTATATCCTCTCAGTCCCTTTCTCCTTAAACGCATAAAGATCTCGTAATCCTCGCACCGCAGCGTTTCTTCCGTATCCATGTAGCCGCCGTTATGGTCAAAGATTTCTCTCCGATACATGACCGTCGGATGGATATAGGGCGAATATTTCAGATAATCCCGATATTCGGGTCTTTCCGGCATTTTTCTTTTTCCCCATATTCCCTTTTCGTCAAAGAGATCCGTATTGCATCCGCACCAGGCGTACGCCGGGTTGGATTCCAAAAAATCATATTGGACCCGCAGCCTTTCCGGATAGGAAAAATCATCCGCATCCATCCTTGCGATATATCTGCCTTTTGCTAAGCCGATGCAGGCGTTCAGCGAAAAGGCAAGCCCGTGGTTTTCTTCCCTGCCGATCAGAATGATCCGCTTATCCAGCATTTTTAGTTCCCGGATATAGCCCGCCGCATCCGGTGAAGAACCGTCGTCATAGATGATAAATTCAAAGTTTTGAAAGGTCTGGGCGAGGATCGACTGTACCGCTTTGTGCAAGGCGTCTCTGTCCCACTGGTTATATACCCCCATGATCACGGATATCTCCGGCGTCCGCTCCCTCATACCGGCATGCCGCCTTTGCCTGTTTTCATACTGATTTCCTGATCTGCTTTTGCATAAATATCCCGCATGACCTCGCCGACAGCCTCTATGCTGAAGCGCTCCGCAATACTGCGGCAATGCCCCGCCAGTTCTTTCCGGTAACGCTCGTCCGAATAGAGCCTTTCGATCGCTTTTGCAAACGAGAGCATATTATAAGGCTCGCATACCAGCCCTGCGTAACCGTCGTGGCTGTATTCCCTTGTCCCGCGATTATCCGCCACGATCAGGGGCACCCCCGTGGCAAGCGCCTCGACTGCCGCGATTCCCAGCCCTTCCCGGATGGACGGAAAGGCAAAACAGTCCGCGGTCTGCAGGATTTCTTCCACATCCGTGCGGTACCCCAAAAGGCGCACCTGCTCTTTCAGCCCGTTTTTTAAAATCAGTTCCCCAAGCTCCTCTTCCCTGCTTCCTTTTCCGCAAATGCTGTAATAAATATCCTTTTTCCCCAGCTCTGCGATCGCCTCTATGATGATTTTCTGATTTTTATTGATATTCAGTTCCGCAGCCGTCACAATGTGGAAGGCATCCTGCGGAATGCCCAGCTCTTTTCGTTTCGGGGCGTTCTCTTCCGGTCTTGCCTGAAACCGCTCAATATCCACGCCCACTCCGTAGATACGTTCCACGCTTCCGTTTTTCTTTAACCGGAATCTTTTCGCCCTGTCATAATCTTCTTTATTGATCGTGATGATCAGATCCGTTTTATGCGCCAGAAATTTTTCCGCCGTATAATAAAGAACCCAGTTTTTCACGGGCGCGCCCTTATAAAAGTGAAATCCATGCGCCGTATAGATCACATACGGCTTATTTCTGACGCTTCCTGCCGCCAGTCTTCCGATTGCGGCTCCCATGGGATTATGACAGTGCACCAGCCCGATATTTTCCCTGATCATAATCTGTCTTAACTGTTTTAATGCCTTCAGATTTTTGCCGACGGCAAAAGGACTTTTCTCAATATCGATCTGGTGAAGCCTGATCCCTTTTTCCCTTAATCCCTTTCTGCTGAAGGAGTAGACCGGATGATGGAAATTGGTGGCATAGTGTATCTCATAACCGTATTCCTGCAGGATTTTCACGTCGTTCATCTCAAATTGCGGGAGAAAACCGCTGATTGTTGTAATGATTAGCGCTTTCTTCATGTCACTCTCCGTCTAACGTCTCTTCTATGAGTTTCTTTGCCTCCGCTACCTTCTCTTCATCCGGGATCATAACATAGGCGGTTACGCCCGGCATGGAATAAGTCGTCTCATGACTGCCGCGCCCCGTAACGGAATACGTATCCACCTGCCACGAGGTTTGTGCCGACAACTGGTTTTTTACCATGGAATAGATCAGACCGGACGGAATATCCGTCTGAAAGCAGTCCGTCAGCCCTTCCAGGATTTCGTCATAATGATATAAAAACTCGACGGTTGCCAGTTTACTGATCATCGCCTTGACGACCTCCATCTGATTGATCCCCCGCTGCACGTCGCCCGATGCAAAAGCATGGCGCTCTCTGGCAAAAGCAAGCGCTTCCCTGCCCGATAAATGATTGTAGCCCACGGTATAGTGTCTGACCGGTTCTACCGTAAACTCATATGCCGAATAAACATCGATTCCGCCCAGAGTATCAATGATATCCTCAAACCCGCTGAAATTCATGCGGACATAGTAGTCTATCTCAATGCCGTAGAGCTGTTCCAGGGCTCCTTCGGAATTATCCACGCCATACAGCCCCGCATGGGTCAGCTTATCTCTCACGGTCCCGCTGACAGGCAGCGTCACATAATAATCCCGTGGCGTATTGATCAGCTGAATATGCCCGGTACGGGTATTTACCGCCGCAAGGATATTCACATCGCTCCGGCTTCTGACGTTGACGCTTCCAAAGGTATCGATCCCGCTGATATATACAATAAAGCTTTCCTCATCCGAAGAAAGTCTGCGGGGGTCCTCCGTCGGCGCTATGTCTTCCCCAGTATCCTGCGCTTCTTCCGGCTTTGCCGTTTCTTCGGGATCTGCGACCGTTTCCTCAACCTGCGTCTCGACCTCCACGGTATCCAGCACCCTGACTTTGTCCGCAAAATCCTCATAGCCGTCCAGCCCGCTTATGATATCTACATATGCTTCGTCCAGGATCACGGCGTCTTCTTTTTTCTCCAACAAAGCGTTGCAAAGAGAAATCACATCTGCATAGCCGCTGTAATCGGCGTCCGGCGAAAGCATTTCATACAATTTTTCCGTCATTTCCTTTGCCGCAGCGTCTTGTTCTGCATAACCGACCGCATACCCTGAAATATCCGTCACAGCCTTTGCAGGATTTTCCTCTAAAACGACCACCGCCATCCTCGTAATTTCCGTCGGCACGCTGTCACTGATCTTTTGCAGAGTGTTATCCAGCTTGTATAACGCCAGACTGCCGCAAAGCATTGCAAGGGACAGCAGGATACAGACTGCATCCGCCAAAAAAACGGCATTTCTTTTTTTGGATATCATGACCGCCGCCAGCATAGCGATATTGACGATTGCCACGAGAAGCACATACGCGGCGATATATCCCCCGGGCAGCATATTCATCCTGCATACCCTGATCAATAACGCGGCTGCAAAGATCAGCTGGAGCGCCATTAAAATAAGAAATACCGACTTTTGTGTCTTTCCTTTCACCTTCCTAAGCCTTCTTTCCTGCTTTTCCCAAATTGTTTACCCTGCATAGTATTCTAAAAGCCAACCGATACAGTCTGCAATATGAGACAAAATAAATGACAACTACTTTTTTCATCACTTGAATCCCTGCGTTTCCATTCTTCAAAATCAAAATTTTTTCAACCGCCAAAAAGCCTGTTTTTTCAACAACTTTTATATGTGACAAAATATGTGACAAAATTTTCGTCCTAGCTATTTGTCAAAAAATGCCATACAATATGTCATAATAATTAACATTTTGTCAATTTCTTCATTTTTTCTATTCTGGAGGGGGATACATCATGAAATCATTGCAGGAATTACTGAAAGAATATGTAGAAAAAAGCAGCTATACCATTTATTCACTTTCCTATGCCAGCAAAATAAACCGCACGACCCTGCAAAGGGCAATTACCGGAGAACGCCCCATCAGCCGTGAAAATCTGGACAAACTCCTGCCTTTTCTGAATTTAACGCTGAATGAAAAAAACGAATTGGAAAAAGCCTTTTTTATATCGCAAATGGGCGAATATACCTATCAAAAATATATCTACGTCAAGGACCTGTTAGAAAATATCGAGCTTAACAATACCGCTTTTGATTTAGATGAATTTCCCATCACGACTTATTCTTCGGTTCCTGCCGGAGAAACCCGCTTATTAAAGGGTGTTTTCAATATCATTAAATACATCTATCAGACCACTGTTTTGAACGTCAAAAATGAGGAAGAACCGTATATCTGTATTTTATCCCACTTTCATAACCGCTTTTTTAAAGACTTGTACGAGCAGTTTCAGTCTTACTATTTTCAGAAGCTGAAGATCCGGCATATTACGCCTTTTGTCAAAACCGCGCAGACGGATTCCGAATCCTCTCTGTTCAATCTTCAGATTTTATCCACTTTGCTTCCTTTTGCCTTGTCCAACCGTATCAACTGCACTTTTTCTTATTATTATGAAGAAACGGATTTTTCCGCCTTGTCCGGGATTCCCTTTACCTATTACATTCTGACCAACCACAATGTAATTTCCCTTTCTTCCGATTGCCAGAACGCGCTCATTCTGTCCGATCACCTCCTGCCGTTTTACAGACAGCACTTTGATGAAATTGCAAACGCCTCCTGCCCTTTACTGGATTCGCCGAATGCGACCGGGGTTCCGGACATGATGTCCGTATTCTCAACCCCTTCCGCCAGATCAGACTTTTCTTATGTCATAGAATCCCAGCCGTGCCTTATTCAATTTATTGACAACGCCATGATTACCAAAGCCATTAACAAAGAGATTCCCGAAAAACAGCAGCATATGCTGATGGATTTGCTGACGCAGCATTGTAAAACTTTACGCACTCTTACAAGTTCCACGTCTGTTTTTACCAGAGAGGGCTATGATGACTTTGTAAACAACGGAAGAATCCATACGATCCCCGACTATTTGTACCGTCCGCTTATAACCGAGGAACGCATTGTCATTCTAAAGCGGCTCATCCAGGCCAACGAGCATGGCAGCCGCAGTTTACACATGATTAAAAAATCTGCCTTTCGTCCCAAGGTAAATTTTGTTTCTTATGATAATTCCTCTATCATATTTTATTTTCAGGCGCATGATAAGGCGTTTCAATCGTGCACGTTAAGAGAACCGAATATCATCGCTTCCCTCAATGAATTTGTGAAAAATCTCTGCGACTCGGAGCTGGTTTACAGCATAGAGGAGACGAATGACATCTTCCGCAATACGATCAACGAGCTGCAGAGCCGCTTACCCGTTTCTCATCCGTCCTCCAAGCCAAAAAAATCCTCGGCTGCGTCTCCATAGGAAACTACAGCTGAGGATTTTTATTTTCACATATTTATTTTTTCTCATTGTTTGAATCTCTTCCGGGAACCTTGCTAAAGTCCAGATTGTCGTCCCAATAACGCTCTACGCCGCCTCTTGCTTCTTTATATCCGGTCAGGCACTTGTCCCTTACGATACCCACGACTTTCCGCTTGGGTATTCCTGTAACCTGACATAAAAAAACGACCTTGTGCATCGCCTCTTCCAGCTTTGCCCGCTCCTGTTTTTCCGCGGCGATCTGTTCCGGGGTTTTACGCGGCAGTCTGCCCATACGCATCATCCTTTTCCGATATCAGGGATTTTTATCGTCTTTCAGTCTCTGCTCTTTCTCACAATATTGTTATGCTTGGCTACCAAAAACATTCGGATGATAATCGTTACCAATACAATAAATATGGCAATCCCCAGAATGTTGTAGGAATACGCTTTAAAATACAAAAGCCAGCCTGCTCCTTCGGCAAGTTTGTCGCCATAGAAAATCACCAGCACGTCCAACAGGGCGATAAATAAAATGCCCAGCCTTAAATTCGTCAAAAACTTAATCTTCCTGTCTACTTTTTCCAGTTCCTTTTTTTGTTCTTCGTTCATTGCCATGATTCAATCGCCTACTTATCCAGCACTTTTTTCAATTCATCCATAAAAGTATTTACGTCTTTAAATTCCCGGTACACGGACGCAAATCTCACATACGCAACCGCATCCATATCCTTCAGCTTGGACATAACCAGTTCCCCGATTTTGCTGGACGGTATCTCCTTTTCTTCCATATTAAAGATCTGTGTTTCCACTTCTTCTATCAGCCTTGTGATCTGATTTGCACTGACAGGTCTCTTATGACAGGCACGAAGCACGCCCGCCTCAATTTTGGCACGGTCATAGGTCTCCCTGTTATTATCCTTTTTGATAATAATAAGCGGTATGGTCTCCACCTTTTCATAGGTCGTAAAGCGTTTGCCGCACTCATCGCAGACACGCCTTCTTCTAATGGAATTATTTTCCTCTGCGGGTCTGGAATCGATGACTCTGGTATTTTCATGACCACAAAACGGACATTTCATATTGTAACTCTCCCTCACATCTGTTTCATTTTCGTTTCTTTGCAAACACAACATCTATGTATGCGACGTAATTTAGTTACATTATATTCTATGATAAAATTTATGTCAACTAATTTGTGGCAACTGTCGAAAACTCCGTCGAAAATTTGTCCGCTTGTGCAAAGCTAACAACAAAAGTCCACCAGGATAATATCCGGTCCGATCTGCTTGATATTGCAAAAGGGAATGGCAATCTCATCCCCGCAGCAAAAAAAATTGACGATTCCCGCCTTCTCGGCAACAATGATTTTGCAGATACATCCCTTACATTCGTCAAACTCCAGATCCACCACATGCCCAAGCTTGCGGCAGTCCTTGATGCTGATCACTTCTTTTTTACACATATCTTCAAAGGACATGGCTTTCCACCCCTTTTTTTGTTATGATATGCGGCAAAAGACGGCTGTGTGCAGCCTCTCAAACACCTCCAGGTATTCCTGTTCCACATCTTTAAATGGTCTTTCGTAAAAATCCGGCTCCGTCAAAAGCTTCGGTTCTCCCTTTACAATTTTTTCTCCCATGTAATGGTAAAACTCATGAAACAGCATGGCGTCGTCCACCGCGCAAATCGCTGCCTCTTCCTCTTTCGTCGGCGCCGCGCCCAGGAATCTTTCATAAATTGTATCCTGCAGCCGTTTCTCAATCACAAGATATTCTTTCAGCTCTTTTTTAACCGGTCTGGTAATATCGGCGATATAAGCCTCGCTGGCGTCGTGAAGCAGGCACATCAGCGCAATCCGCTCTCCCATTCCCCGCGCAGCCGCTTCCTTACTGCATCCGATACAATGCTGCCCCACCGAATAAAATTCCGGAAAGTGTCCGTTCGCCCTGGTCATCAGCGACAGCGCGTGCGCGATATCCTCAATCAATATTTCATCCTTTTGCGGCTCTAAAGGTTTGAAGTGGATTTTATGAGCCGTTGTAATATGTTCCGACATAGCGTATTTCCTTTCTGTAATTCGTTATCCTGTCATCTACCGCTTCCTAATAGCGAAAATCGTTTTTTAAATTTTTCCGAAAATAACAGTTCCTGTATTCCTTCGGCGTTTTTTGATTTTTCCTTTTAAAGACCTTGATAAAATAACTCTGGGAGGAAAAGCATAAATCGCTGGCGATCTTTGCAATATCGGCGTCCGTATGCTTTAGCATATATTCCGCCTGTTCCAGCTTTTTTTCCTGAATATAGCTTAAAATCGTCATCCCCGTTTCCTGTTTGAAGATGCGGGAAAGATAATTTTCATGAAGCCCGGTAACCGCGGCAAGATTTTTGATACTGATTTTTTCATAAAGGTGCTCGTAGATATATTCCATACAGACGACTACATGCCTGGAATAAACATTTTCCTTTTGCAGCTTTCTCATACGGGAGGCAAAATCCAGCGTCATTTCCCGGTGCAGATCGCCCAGCTCTTCTTTTGTTTTGCATAAATCGGCACGCTGAATGTAAAGATCGCTCAGACTGTACGCCGTTTCCACGTCCATTCCGCCTTCAATGCAATATCTGGAGATCATCGCAACGGATACGATAATATGAAACAAAATATTTCTGACGGGATTTTCCGACAGCTTTCCAAGCCCCTCTTCCCTGTAAATGGGTTCTGTCAAAAACGCTTCCCGCAGCGTTTTGATATCGCCCTTTTGCACCGCTTCATAAAAGGCAAATTCGCCTCCGTAGGGCGCATGGGCAATCTGCTGTTCCCTGTCCGCAGACAATTTTTCCCGCAGCTGCCTTTCCATCGCCATAACCTTCACCCCGATCTCTGTATCCTCATCCGCATTGCTTTTGCATTTTCCAAACTACACATCACAATTTTATCAAAAATATTAGGATTTGTGTATCTTTTCTTTTGCGCCTGGACTAATCTTTATACATAAAACGTAATCTTTTTCGCCGTCCGCTAATCAGGACGGCAAGCATAGAAAGGACGGTCTGCTATGACACAGAATGAATTAAAAGCTCTTTGCGACAGTATGACGCCGGAAGAAAAAATCGGTATGGTGCACGGCGCATCTTTGTTTCAGACAAAAGCCGTAGAACGGCTCAACGTTCCCGCCTTTACTTATTCCGACGGTCCCATGGGCGTCAGACTTGAATATCAGAAGGACGAATGGTTCCCCGTGGGCTATTCCGACGATTATACCTCTTACCTGCCGAGCAATACGGCGCTTGCTTCTACCTTTAATCCCGAGCTTGCCTACGAATCGGGACAGATTCTGGGAGAGGAAACCCGCGGCAGAGGAAAGGATATGATCTTAGGTCCCGGCGTCAACATCCACCGCTCTCCTCTGGGCGGTCGGAACTTTGAATATATGAGCGAAGATCCCTATCTCTCCGGACGCATGGCAGTCCCCTATATACAGGGCGTACAGGAAAACGACGTTTCCGCCTGCGTCAAGCATTATGCGTTAAACAACCAGGAAACCCGCAGAAACGACGTGGATACCTACGTCAGCGAGCGCGCCTTATTTGAAATCTATCTGCCCGCCTTCCGCGCGGCAGTAAAAGAAGGCAAAACCTGCGGCTTGATGGGTTCCTACAATAAATTTCGGAAAACCTACTGCTCCCACCACTCCTATCTGCTTAACGAGATTTTGCGCGGCGAATGGGGATTTGATGGCATCGTCGTATCCGACTGGGGCAGCATTCACGACACGGTCGAAGCCGGAAACGCCGGAATCGATGTGGATATGCGCGTAACTAACGATTTTGACGAGTATTATTTTGCCAACCCGTTAAAGGCGGCAATTGAGGACGGCACTGTTCCCATGGAAAAGCTGGATGAAAAAATCATGCACATTTTAAATGTCATGAATAAGCTCCATATGCTGGACGGCGAACGAAAAAGCGGCACCTGCAACCAGCCCTCCACGGGAGAAAAATTATTAAAAACCGCAGAAGAAAGCATTATTTTATTAAAGAACGATGAAAAGCTGCTGCCCCTTGATAAAAAGAAGATCAAAAAGCTGCTGGTCATCGGAGACAACGCTAACCGTATGCACGCCTTAGGCGGCGGAAGCGCGGAAATCAAAGCGCTTTATGAAATTTCTCCTCTCCTGGGCTTAAAAATGGTGCTTGGCGGCAACTGTCAGGTTACCTACAAACCGGGCTATTACAGTTATGTGGTAGGAAACGCCTGGGGGCACGATGAAAACGGTCAGGGCGCAGGCTGCAATCCGGTAAAGAAATTAAATCCCGAAGAAATCGAAACGTTGAACAAGGAATATCTTGCGGACGCAAAGGCGGCATGTCAGGATGCGGACGCGGTCATCTTTATCGGCGGATTAAATCACGATTTTGACGTGGAAGGAAAAGACAAGGACGATATGCGCCTGCCATACGGTCAGGACCGCATCATCAAAGAGCTGTTGCAGGTCCGCCCCGATATGATCGTTACGATGATTACCGGAAGCCCCGTGGATATGCACGAATGGCTGGATGAGGCAAAAACGCTTCTCTACTACTCCTACAACGGTATGCAGGGCGGACTTGCTTTTGCAAAAACCGTTTTCGGCGAATCCAATCCTTCCGGAAAACTGACCATGACGCTTCCGAGGGTATTAGAAGATTCTCCGGCGCACAAGCTCGGAGAATTTCCCGGAAACGACAGTGTGCATTACAACGAAGATATTTATGTGGGCTACCGCTACTTTGATACCTTCGGCGTAAAACCCGCTTTTGCCTTTGGTCACGGGCTCTCCTATACGGAGTTTTCTTTCGGGGAAGTTTCCGCCTCCGTTTCCGAAGAAGGTGGACGCGGCAACGGAAGCGGTACGCTTCCTGCGCTTTCCGTAAGTGCTTCCGTTCCGGTTAGCAATACGGGCAGTCGGGACGGCGCCGTTACCGTCCAGTTTTATATCAGACCGGCTGATTCGCCGATCAAACGCCCGCTCAAAGAGCTGCGCGGCTTTGAAAAGCAATTCCTCAAAGCGGGAGAAACCAAAGAATTTACCGCGGAATTTGACGCTTACAGCTTTTCCTATTATGACGAAGAGAGAAAATGCTATGTAACGCTTGCCGGCGACTACGAAATCTGCGCGGCATACGCCTGCGACGACATCCGAAGCATCGCCAAAATAACGATCGAAAAGGAATATACCGTTGCACGGTAAACGTTTCTGCCTTCTTAAAATGGCAGGCGCTAAACCATCCTTTTTCATTTATCACAACTGCAATACAATTCCTAACACAGCTGCACCCAGTATCCACACCGCCGGGTGCAGCTTTTTCAGTTTCTTTATCTGCATCAGCCCGAATGCGGCGGCGCAAATCAATATGCTCCCCACTGCAGGCTGCACCCCCGCCTCGGTTGTAACGAACAAAGACGCTTTGCACATGCTGAGCACAGCGGCAAAAATCAGCGCCGTAACCGCCGGGCGGATTCCCCAAAACGCATTTTTTACATAAGGATTTTCATTAAAATTATTCAGAAATTTCGCAATCAGTATAATGACAACGACGCTCGGCAGCGTCAAACCGACGGAAGAAACTACCCCTCCGAAAATCCCCAGCGTATGGAATCCCACATACGTCGCCATATTCAGACCGATGGGACCGGGCGTGGATTCACTGATCGCGATCATATTGGTAAGCTCCTCCATGGTATACCAGTCCGTTTTCTCGCTCAGGTCAATCAGAAACGGAATCGTCGCCGGTCCGCCGCCCACGGCAAAAAGACCGATTTTAAAAAATGCAAAAAATACCCGAACCAGTTCGCTCATGACGCCTTCCCTCCGAATTTCGCCAGCAGGTTTCCTGCAACCGCCGCAAGCACAACGATGGCAACGGTCGGCATGGGCGTAAACATGGCAAGGATAAAGGCTGCGATACAGATACCGTAACAGATCGGATGAACCAGGCTTTTCTTCGCCAATGTCAGCACGGTGTTAAGCATCAGGGCGCAGATAATTCCGCGGATTCCCATGAGGGCGTGCTGCAGCCACACATTGTCCATAAATTCCTTTAAAAAGGCGGCAACTACGGTAATAATAACCAGAGACGGCGAAATCATTCCAAGCGTCGCCCAGATTCCGCCCGGTATTCCCGCTTTTTTATAACCGACATAGGTCGCCGTATTTACCGCAATGATGCCCGGCGTACATTGACCGATGGCATAACAGTCTAACAACTCGTCTTCGGTCGTCCAATTCTTTTTTTCCACAATCTCATATTTGAGCATCGGCAGCATGGTCAGACCGCCGCCAAAAGTCAGAATACCGATTCTGAAAAAGGTCCAATACAACTCCAATAAAAATTTCATTTTCTCAACTCCGTATTTTATTTTCCTTTATCCTCACGGCGCTGCAAACAGCCCCGGTAAAGCCCCCACAGGCGGAAAAAACGTACCGCAGATCATCAAAGCCGTAACAATTGCCCACAACAAAATCCCTGCGGTGACGTTTTGCGTTTCTTTAAGCGGCTGCACTCCCGCTTTCTGAAACAAACTGTACGCGCACAGACTGTTTACAACGACCGCTCCGTAAAACAGGGAAATATCCAGCCACGCAATATTTTTCTCCAAAACGCCCGTATAACAATAATAGACCACCACAATAAACAAAAGTCCTGCCAGGACGGACTGCAATTTTACCCACAAAATCAGCGCGCCTTTTTCCCTTAATATAAAATACTGCAAAACCGTAAACAACAAAACCGGGAAAAATAACAGCTTTAAATGCTCAAACACACTTTCATTGACCGGTGCAAAAGCGGCGACAAACCGATTGTTTCCCGACCATTCATACACAAAATGAAGAAGCGTCCCGGCAACAGCCGCAAAAACCGCTTCCGCCGCTTCCCATTTTCCCCATGCCGTATCCGTACCTTTTTTCATTTTTACACAGACCACCTTTCTTTCAGATAGTCTATGCACTTTAGCGGCGGTTATTATTTTTTTGTTCCTCCGTTTTGATATCTTTTGTTTTGATATCTCCCGAAAGCTTATCCGTCGCCCGGTTAATCAATTTTCCCGTATTCTTTTCAATCAAAAGGTAAAATAACAGCGCCAGCACCAGAATAACCGCGAGGGATACGGCAAATACGATCCCTGCCGCCGCATTATAGTTTCCCATGGCGTCCGTCAGCCGGATCAACAGCCATGCCGACAGAGAAAACAGCACCGGAATGTGCACCAGATAGATCGAGTACGATATTTTACCCAAAAACCGCATGGGCTTTGCGGAAAGCAGATTGCTTAAAGGTTTTAACAGCCAGATCGACGCAACCAACAGCGCCGAGGCAAGCATATGATAAAAATAATAAGGATTCAACCGATCCGGCAGATGATTTAAAAAGCGGTATGCGTTAGTCGGCGCATACGCCACCGGATAAGCGCCCAGCAGGACGGCAAAAATCAGCATTATAATCCCCGCCGCAACGCAGCCTTTTTTATGTTTATGTATGTTTTCTCCGTACTGCACCACAATATAAGAAAGCAACACGCCCAGCGCAAAATCCGTCAGCCGGCTGTTGGTTGATAAGTAGATTAACGCCGCTCCGATATAGACAAAGATCACGCGCCTGTTCGTCCCCTTGCTCATAGCCGCCAGAATATAAGCCATAAAAGAGCCGGAAAACAGATCCGCCAGCATCCAGAAGGCATTGGAGTACAGCGTGGAATATCCCACGATCCAGGTATCCGCAACGCTGGAAAAAAACAGGTCGGACAAAGTCGTCTTATCCTGATAAAACTGAGCGAGCCATTCCGACCCGGTCAGCGCCGCAGCCTGGGTATTAAAAAACAGATTCAGATGCAGCATCACATAGACGATTGCCGAAAGGGCAAATACCGGAAGCATCAGCCTGGGATATCGTTTTAACAGAGATCTGGAAAATTGTTTTTCATCGGTCATGTGAAACACCTGATAGCTGATGACAAAGCCGCTGACCAGGCAAAACACGGAGACCCACAGATCGCCGATGGCAAAAAAAGCAAGCGGAGACTGGGAAAACTCCGCTTCCACGCCGCCCTCCATATGGGAAAGCGCCTGGGCGCCCTGGTACGCCGCCGGATAGTATCCCATAATAAAATGATGAAACACAATAAAAAGGCTTGCCGCCCCTCTTAATCCGTCAATCCATGCAATTCTTTTCGTTTCCATAATCCATGCCTTTCATTTCTACGTTTCTTACCGGGGAAGCGCCTCATACAATTCTTTTACCGACGGGAAACAGAAATCAATACGGTTAGCCGCCCCTTTCACGTCCTCCGCCTTTGCCTCTCCCGTACATACGAGACAGGTTTCCACGCCCGCATTTTCTCCGCATGCGATATCCGTATAAATGCGGTCCCCCACTACAAGGGTTTCCTCTTTGGAAAATCCTGTCTTCTCCATGCTGTAGTTGACCAGTCCCGGAGCGGGTTTTCCCAGATAAGTCGGTTCCCGGTCCACGGCTGCGGAAATCATATTGCAGATAGAACCGCAGTCGGGTATCATCCCAAAGCTGACGGGACAGCGCAGATCCGCATTGGTCGCAAGCCAGATCCGCTCTTTTTGAGAATCTGATAAGAGCCTGCACGCCCCTTCGATTTTCGCATAAGTCAGCTCCGTATCAAACGCCGTCAGCACCAGATCCGCCGCTTCGTCAGCCTCTCTCGTTATGGAAAGCCCCGCTTTTTGCAATTCACGGACATAAGATTCTGTCGCCATGGCATAGATCAGATCACCGGCATGATGTTCGCTCAGATAGGATAGGGTAAAGCTGCCCGCCGTCACAAAATCCTCCGGCGCTGCTTCTATTTTCATCTTTTTGAATTTTTCCACATAGTCGGCTGTACTTTTGGAAGAATTATTCGTAATATAAACCGCTTTCCCGCCGATTCTTTTGATATAATCCAAAAGCTCGTAAGTCCCGTCAATGACGTCCTCTGATAATGCTATGGTGCCGTCAATATCAAATAAAAACAATTTTTTCCGTTTTAAATGCTCCAAATATCTGTTGGTATCTGCGTTTTGTGCCGTTTTCATGCTTTCATCACTCGCCTCCCCTTATATCCTTTCCGATAATTCCCGCCGCATACATACTATCACAACGGAAGGCGGACTTCCACCTCTTTTCGTATGCACATTTCATCGCGACCCACCTTACAGCAGACGGCTTTGACCATAACGCCCTTTGCCCGTGCCTTTTTTAACGCCTCCCCAAAAGCCGGGTGCGTCGCCATATTCGGCTCAAACCACTTAACATGATCCATCTGAACCACAAATAAGACCGCCGCTTTGTATCCTTCCTTCACACATGCGGCAAGCTCTTCCAAATGCTTGATCCCCCGTTTTGTGGGAGCGTCGGGAAACCTTACGATCCCGTTTTCCTCCAGCGTGACTCCCTTTACTTCAACAAAAAATTCCTGTCCGTCCGTTTTCCTTCCCCAAAGGTCAAAACGGGAATTTCCGTGCGTTACCTCCCGCTTTAATTGTTCAATTTCCCATGCTTCCCTTTGCCCGTCAATCCATTCATAGGCGGCGGCATTGGGCAGTTGGGAATCCACATTGATCAGCCGTTCTCCCTTTTGCACGCCGATCAGGTCGTATCTCGTTTTCCGGTTCGGGCGGTCCGATTCGGTCAGATAAACCGCGGCGCCGGGAACAAACAGCTCCTTGCATCTGCCGGTATTTTTCACATGGCAGACCTCTCTGCCGCTCTCTAAATCCACATAGGCGATAAACCGGTTCGGGCGTTCCACAAAAATCCCTTCCGTTACATTTGCATATTTCATATGATCAGTTCCGTTCTGCTTCCTTTTTGCTTATCTTTCTTTACGACGATCTGGCGCTCGCACCGGTTTTTCAGTTCCGGCACATGGGAAATGATCCCTACAATTCTGTTAGCGGTTGATAACTCCTGTAAAGCGCGGACCGCCCTGTCCAAAGCCGCTTCATCCAGCGTCCCGAAGCCCTCGTCCACAAACAGCGCGTCGGTTTCAATCCCGCCCGCATTTGCGCTGACCTCTTCGCTCATACCCAGGGCAAGCGACAGCGCCGCCAAAAAGGATTCACCGCCGGAAAGGGATTTTACGCTGCGGCTTCCGCCGTCCCGGCTCATATGGTAATGATCCAGCACATTCAGCTCCAAACCGCTCTGGCTCCTTTGATTTCCGGCTTCCTTTGCGCGCACAAGCTCAAACCGCCCGTCGGTCATTTTCATAAAATGCACGTTTGCCCTTGCAATAATCCTGTCAAAATACGCCATCTGCACATAAGTCTCCAGCATAATCTTGTCTTTGCCGGGGACGCTCCCGCTTGCGGTATTATGCAGCGCTTTGACCATCTGCCATTGTGCTCCGGTCTCCTCCAGGCGCTCCAACTGTCTGAAAACATGCTTTCTGATCCCTTCATCGGTATCGGCTGTCAGCTCCGCCTCTTTTTTGAGCGACTCCAGACGCTTTTTCTCCTGTCTGAGTTCTTCCGCCCGGTTTCGCAGTTCTTCCTCGTTTGTTTCGCCCGCTTCCTTCCGCTGCTTTTTTAACGCCGCGGAAAGGGTGCGGATCGACGCGTCCGTTTCCCTGACTTTGATTTCCGTTTCGGTAACGTCGGCTAACGCCTTGTCATACGCCTTTTGCAGACGTCCCTGTTCCTCTTCCAGCTTCCCGATGTAAGCGGCGGCTTCCTTCCTGTCCGCAAATCCAAGCTGCTCTCTCTTTTCTTCGATCCGGCGGGCTAAGGACCTGCTGCCTTCTTTCAGTTTTACAAGCTGTTCGCGATCCTCCCGATATTGAAGGGTCAGCTCCTCAAGCCTCTTTGATTGCTCCGGCAACCTTTCATCCAGCCGCTTTGCTTCCTCCATCTGCCGCTTTGCTTTTTCCAGTCCGGCGTTTGCTTCTGCAATTCCCGCCGACAGTAAGGATTCGGTTTCGCTCATGTCTTCCGCCGTATTTCTATTCTCCGCGGTACACATATCCTCCTCGGCACTCATGTCTTCCGCCGTATTCTTTTCCTCTGCGAAGCCTGCCTCCTTGAGCGCTGCCGCAATCTGCTCTCCCGCTTTTTTCTTTTTCTCTTCCAAAACCGCTCTTGCCGCGGCGCTTTCCTTGATATGTCCGCTGTAAGACGCAGCCCGGTTTCTCGCTTCTTTTGCCCGTTCCTTTGCCGCTTCCACTTCCGCCTGCTCCAAAACATCGCCGCGGCATTTTGCCGGCTGCGGGTGCTCCAGGGCGCCGCAGACCGGACAGGGAGTTCCCGGTTTCAGCTCTTTGGCAAGGACTCCCGCCTGTTCGTCCAAAAAGGCTCGTTCCATGGCAAGCGCTTCCTGCGACAGCGCGTCCATTTCCTTTGCAGCCTCTTCATAGCGCTCCTGCTCCTGTTTTTCCGTTTCCCGCAATGCGGCTATCCTGCCGGAATCGCTTTGGTATTCCTGCAAAATCCCGTAAATTCGTTCCAGCCTTTCCTTCCTGCGCTGCCATTTTCCATGATCCGCCTCGGGATTTGCCAACAGCCTTCTTTGTTCCTGCCCTTTTACAAGTTGTTTTTGCAGCCCCTCCATTTCTTCCTGTTCGCGTCCGGTCTTTCCCTCCGTTTCCTTCAAAGTCTTTTCCTTTGCGCTATATTCCGAAATCAAGTCCTCCAGCCCTTCAAATTCCCTGAGGTTTTCTTTCTTTAATAAAATTTCCTGCGCCAGTTCCTGTCTCCTGCCCGCGGTCTGTTCTTCCTTTGCAAGGATTTCCCGGCAGGACTCCAGCTTTCCATGAAGTTCTTCGTATTTTTTTTGCTCCTTTTGAAGCTGCGCTTCCGTGCCCTTTGCCGTATCATGGATTGCCAGACCTTTACTGATCCGGTCCCATTCCCGGTTCGCCTCCTGCAGTTCCTTCTCCGCCGCCTTTGCACGATTTTGCAGACTGTCGCATACCTCGTTAAGCAGGATACGGACTCCCACCGGAGATGTAATTTGCCGGTCGGATTTTAACTTTTCGATCTCTTCGTACCGCTCATGCTCCCCGGGACAGCGAAAGCCCTCCAGATACTGGCGGATGCTGCGGGAAATTTCGTCATAAGCGTCATGCAGCTTTCCGCTCCTGCTTCTTAAGGCATCCTGCAACGCCTGATAGCTTCCCGTCCCGAAAATTTCCCTGAAAATCTCGCTGCGCTTCCTGGTATCCGAAAGCAACAGCTTCAAAAAGTCCCCCTGCGCGATCATAGCGATTTGAGAAAATTGTTCTTTATTGATCCCCAATAGCTCCGTTACCCGGTCGTTGACATTTTTGACTCCCGTAATTACCTTCCCGTCCGCCACGGTAGTCAATACCGCGTCCGCGCGCTCCGTCGTCTCGCCTTCCCCACGGTCTTTGGGACGCAGATACTCGGGATTGCGGCGGATTTCATAACGGTTCCCCTTGTATAAAAAGCTAAGCTGCACATAGGTTTTTGTCTTTGCATCGGCAAAACGGCTCCGCAGCATGGACGGCTCCCTGTTACCGCTGCTTTCTCCAAACAGGGCAAAGGAAACGGCATCAAATATCGTGGTTTTACCGGAACCGGTATCTCCGGTAATCAAGTATAAACCCGTATTTCCCAGTTTTTCAAAATCTATGGTTTCCTCTCCTGCATAGGGACCGAAAGCGGACATTACCAGCTTTAAAGGTTTCATAGGCTCTCCTCCCAAATATCCTCTATCAATGCAGCTACATACTCGCGCTGTTCTTCCGACATGGGCGTACCGTTCTGTTTTTCATAAAACTCTTCAAACAGTTCCGCCGGCGTCTTATGATCCGCCGCTCCCGGCACATCCTTAATCCCCGCCGCTCTTGTGCGCCGGTTATCATATTCCAGCTTCATAATATTGGGATAAATGCTCGAAAGCTTTCCCATAACCTCCGGAATATCCTCTTCGTCGGTCAATGTTATCGCAAGGTAATCCTCCACCCTCGTATTCCTGTAATGCTCCGGATCAGTTAGCTCAAGGTAACTTCCCTTGAGTTTTCTCATATCCCGCAGCGGAACCAGCTTTCTTTCCGTAATCTTAATTTCTCCTTTTTCCTTCATATCCGCAAAGGTAACGGTTTTTTCATGCTCCGCCTCGGAAAAGGAATACTTGAGCGGCGTCCCGCAGTAGCGGACCGTCTCCCTGCCCACCTGCTGCGGCTTATGGATATGCCCCAGGGCAACATAGTCTATGCCGTCAAAAACCGATGCGGAAATATCATCCAGTCCGCCTACGGATACCTCCTCAGATTCGCTACGGACCGCTCCCGTCAGAAACTGGTGTACCACAAATACATTTCTTTCCGAAAAATCAACGTCCAATGATTCCACAACCGCTTCCATGGCGCTTTGATAATCCGTAATCTCCTTTTCCGGCATAAAATGCTTTACCACGGCGGGTTTTAAAAACGGAAACAGATAGAAATTCACAACTCCGTACCCGTCCTGCAGCGCAACCTTTTGTATTTTTCCCTCGTAGACCTCCGATATATAGACGCCGCTTTGCGCCAGAAGCTCTCTTGCAAAAGAAAGGCGCTCCGGCGAATCATGATTTCCGCTAATCAAAAAAACGGGCGCTTTCCTCTCTGCAAGCTGTGTCAGGAACCGGTCAAATAACAAAACGGCGTCGCCGCCGGGAACACTTTTATCATAAATGTCTCCGGCAATTACAACCGCCTCCGGCTTTTCCTCATCCACAAGACGGAGGATCTGCTCCAAGATATAGCTTTGATCCTCCAGCATGGAGTACTCGTTTACCCGTTTTCCGATATGAAGGTCTGATAAGTGCATGAACTTCATAAAACTTCTCCCGATTTAATTTTTGACAAAGACCTCTGCGCCGTGCTTGCAGACCGGACAGATGAAATCCGCCGGGAGCTCTTCTCCCTCATATACATATCCGCAAACCGTGCAGGTATATCCGCTCTTCTTTTTCTCCACAGGCTTCGGCTTAATGTTCTGCTGATAATAACTGTAAGTTACGCTGGGGTCCGCCGATAATACTTTTGCGTCCGTCACATCAGCAATAAACATCATATGGGTTCCCAAATCAATTTTTTGAACGACTCTGCCGCTTAAGTAAGCGTTGGTGCACCCTGTCAGATAGTAAACGCCGTTTTCCGCCGTCTCTTTAAAGCCCCAGCCCGCAAATTTATCCGCGACTCTGCCGCTCTGGAACCCAAAATGGGTAAACACCTCAAACTGCGTCTTTTCCGTAAGCACCGATACGTTGAATATCCCCGAATGATCAATCATTTCACAGGTCTTATTCCCTTTGTTGACCGTGATGCCGATACGGTTCGGATCGCTGGTTACCTGCATCGCTGTGTTAATGATACAGCCGTTTTGAAAATCTCCCTCTTTTGTACTAAGCACAAAAAGCCCGTAAGTCAATTGAAACATCGCTTTCTGATCCATCCTGTTACCTCCTTCATCAATACGCTACAAAAATTCTTCAACCAATACCGCTTTTCTTTTTTTCATGGTTTCCTTCATATCCAGAATCCTTTGATTGGATGAGCCGCGGAATTTAAGGCGGATATCCTTTAGGTCGATCTGAAACTCCCCGTCCACCAGAATATCCAGCATATTCAAAAATTCCTCCGTCACTTCGCATCTTGCCCGACCGGCGCCTGCGCTCCCGTCGGCACGCGTCCCTAAAAGATCTCTTTCCAGCGTATATCCAGTATAGCACCAGACGGATTTATTTGGAAACCGTTCTTTTACTTTTCTTAAAAAAGGAACCAGCGCCCTCTGATTGTCCGGCTCCATGGGTTCTCCACCCAGAAGGGTCAGCCCTTTGATATGCGACGGGGAAAGCGCCTGCAAAAGCTCTTCTTCCACCTCTTTTGTAAAAGGCTTCCCATATTCAAAGTTCCACGTCTCCGGATTAAAACACTCCCTGCAATGATGGGTGCAGCCGGATACAAATAAAGAAACACGGACACCAACCCCATTGGCGATGTCCGTTTTTTTAATGGATGCGTAATTCATAACCTCTCCGATCTATAAGTGTAACACCCGTTCCTGAATCTCCTGCGTACGTCCCTGGTTCCAAAACTGGGTTCCGATATATCCGCAGGTACGCCTTGCCACGTTCATCGTATCCTGATCTCTGTTGCCGCAGCAGGGGCATTCCCATACCAGCTTGCCGTCGTCATCCTTGACAATGCGGATTTCACCGTCAAAACCGCATTTCTGGCAATAATCGCTCTTGGTATTCAATTCCGCATACATGATATTATCATAAATATGCTGCATTACCGCCAAAACGGCATCGATATTATTCTGCATATTGGGCACTTCCACATAGCTTACCGCCCCGCCCGGCGACAGCTTCTGAAACTGCGCTTCAAAGGTCAGCTTGCTGAAAGCGTCTATCTCTTCGGTAACGTGTACGTGATAGCTGTTGGTAATATAGTTTTTGTCCGTGACATCCTTGATCTTGCCGAAACGTTTCTGCAGGCATTTCGCAAATTTGTAGGTCGTGGACTCAAGGGGCGTGCCGTAGAGGCTGAAATCAATATTGGTTTCTTCTTTCCATTTTGCACAGGCGTCGTTTAAATGCTGCATAACTTCTAAGGCAAACGGCGTCGCTACCGGATCTGTATGGGATTTTCCCGTCATATATCTGGTGCACTCGCACAATCCCGCATAGCCTAAGGAAATCGTCGAATAGCCGTTGTACAGCAATTTGTCGATGGTCTCTCCCTTTTTCAGCCTCGCCAGCGCTCCATCCTGCCAAAGGATCGGCGCAACGTCCGAAGGGGTGCCCTTGAGGCGGTTGTGCCTGCACATCAGCGCGCGGTAACAAAGCTCCAGCCTTTCATCCAAAATCTTCCAGAATTTATCAATATCCCTGCCCGAGGAACATGCCACATCCACGAGATTTAAGGTAACAACGCCCTGATTGAAACGCCCGTAAAATTTCGGCTTGCCCTCCTCGTCATGATATACGGTTAAGAAAGAACGGCATCCCATGCAAGGATAACAATAGCCCTGCTTCAACTCCTTCATAACCTTTTCGGAAATATAATCGGGAACCATCCGTTTTGCGGTGCACTGTGCCGCCAGCTTTGTAATTTCCCAATATCTGGTTCCTTCCCTGACATTATCCTCTTCCAATACATAGATTAGTTTTGGAAAAGCCGGCGTAATATATACGCCCTTTTCATTTTTAACACCCAAAATTCTCTGTCTGAGCATTTCCTCAATGACCATGGCAAGATCGTCCCTGGTACGTCCTTCGGGCACTTCGTCCAGATACATAAAGACCGTTACGAAGGGCGCCTGTCCGTTAGTCGTCATCAGTGTGATGACCTGATACTGGATCATCTGCACGCCGCGCTCGATTTCTTCTTTGACACGCATTTCCGCAATCTGGTTAATCTGCTCTTCGTCAAGATCCAACCCCGCCTCCTGATATTCCTTCGTTACCAGACGGCGCAGCTTCTGCCTGCTCACGTCCACAAAAGGCGCAAGGTGGGATAAGGTAATACTCTGTCCGCCGTATTGACTGCTGGCGATCTGTGCAATGCTCTGGGTCGCGATATTGCAAGCTGTGGAAAAACTCTTTGGCGTATCAATCATCGTCTCGCTGATTACCGTACCGTTTTGCAGCATATCCTCCAGATTAACGAGACAGCAATTGTGCATATGCTGTGCAAAATAGTCCGCGTCATGGAAATGGATAATCCCCTCCTCATGCGCCCTGACAATATCCGGCGGCAGCAAAAAACGTTTGGTAATATCTTTGCTGACCTCGCCAGCCATATAGTCACGCTGTACGCTGTTGACAATGGGATTTTTATTGGAATTTTCCTGCTTTACTTCTTCATTATTACACTCTATCAGGGTCAAAATCTGCTCATCCGTGGAATTGGATTTACGCACCAAAGCTCTTTTATAGCGATACGTAATATATTTTCTCGCCACCTCAAAAGCGTGCTGGTTCATGATCTGGTTTTCCACCATATCCTGTATTTCTTCTACGCTTGGCGTATGCGCCATTTCCAGACAGATTTTTTCTACATTGTTGGAAATTTCATCGATCTGATCCGCACTCATGCGTTCCGCTTCGGGCACTTCCCGATTCGCCTTCTGCACCGCCGCCATAATCTTAGAAATATCAAACCCCACTTCTTTTCCGCTTCTTTTGATAATCCTCACAAAAAATTCCTTCCTTCCGTTTCTGTGCTGTTTTGCCCCCAAACCCGCGCAAAACCGGCAACCTTTTATAGCTTTATTCTTCCAAAATCTTGTATTTTTATTCCTTTTCCATACAAGATGTTGCGTTTCTATTATAGGACACCCTATGGAGAAAAGCAACCCATAATATTCAATATTTTTTTGAAAAACGCTTGAAAAGTATACTTATATCGTATACCATTTGATTATATGGTGTTTTAAGTTTTGTATAGGGCTATGGGCTGTGGTGGAAGCATGTCAGATTATAATTGCTTTTTCAGCCCGGAGTTTTAAATGGCATTTTTCTAACAGCATGCTTTTCCTTCATTATATGCTTCCATCTACTCTTTCTCTCCCATATACAAGACTTAAAAGTTGGACCTTAATTTTTAGGAGGAACAGATTATGAACATGTTATCACTGGAAAACGAGTTGAAAAGCAACGCCTATCCCGGGCGCGGCATTGTGATCGGCAAATCCCCCGACGGAACCAAAGCCGTTGCCGCTTACTTCATTATGGGGCGCAGCGTCAACAGCCGGAACCGCATTTTTGTTGAAGACGGCGAAGGCATCCGCACACAGGCTTTCGATCCCTCCAAGCTGGAAGATCCCAGTCTGATCATCTACGCGCCCGTTCGCGTATTGGGCAATAAGACCATTGTGACAAACGGTGACCAGACAGACACGATCTATGAAGGCATGGATATCCAGCTTACCTTTGAGCAATCTTTAAGATGCCGCGAATTTGAGCCGGACGCCCCCAACTATACGCCTCGTATTTCCGGTATTATTCATAGGGAAAACGGCAGTTTCAATTATGCAATGTCCATCTTAAAAAGCAATAACGGCAATCCCGCAGCATGCAACCGCTATACCTTTGCCTATGAAAATCCCGTTGCCGGCGAAGGACATTTTATCCACACCTAT
The DNA here is from genome assembly GCA_900542015.1 of uncultured Lachnospiraceae bacterium. Lineage (GTDB taxonomy): Bacteria > Bacillota > Clostridia > Lachnospirales > Lachnospiraceae > UBA2882. The sequence goes on from UQLY01000001.1 coordinate 61,880, forward strand.
ATGCACGACGGCAATCCTCTGCCAAGCTTTGAAGGAGAGCCCAAACTGGTTGCGGTATCCGATGATATCGACGCTTTTACGGACATGCTCTGGAACAGTCTGAATGAAGAAAATAAAGTTTCCCTGTTTGTCCGCTATATCGATATCGCCACAGGAACCTATGAAACGAAAATTGTCAACAAAAATCAATAAATTACTTTCAGGAGGAAAAAAACATGAATGAAATCCAATTGAAATACGGATGTAACCCGAACCAGAAGCCTTCCCGCATTTTTATGGCTGACGGAAGCGAACTTCCCGTTACCGTATTAAACGGGAAACCGGGCTATATCAATTTTCTGGACGCTTTCAACGGCTGGCAGCTTGTAAAGGAATTAAAAGAAGCCACGGGACTTCCCGCCGCCACTTCCTTTAAACACGTATCTCCCGCCGGCGCGGCAGTCGGTCTTCCCTTAGACGATACGCTTGCCAAAATCTATTGGGTCGACGATCTCGGCGAATTATCCCCCCTTGCCTGCGCGTACGCAAGAGCAAGAGGCGCGGACCGCATGTCTTCCTTCGGCGATTTCATCGCCTTATCCGATATCTGCGACGCAGACACCGCAAGACTGATCAAAAGAGAAGTTTCCGACGGCGTCATCGCTCCCGGTTTTACCGAAGAAGCACTTGCCATGCTGAAAGAAAAGAAAAAAGGCAACTATAATGTCATCCAGATTGATCCTTCTTATGTTCCCGCTCCCGTTGAACAGAAACAGGTTTACGGCATTACCTTTGAGCAGGGGCGCAACGAACTGGATGTCAACGGAGATCTTTTATCCAATATCGTAACGGAAAATAAAGAAATCCCCGAATCGGCTCTGATCGATATGAAAATCGCTCTGATTACCTTGAAATATACCCAGTCCAACTCCGTCTGCTATGTCAAAAACGGACAGGCAATCGGAATCGGCGCCGGACAGCAGTCCCGTATCCACTGCACGCGCCTTGCCGGACAGAAAGCGGACAACTGGTTCTTACGCCAGTCTCCCCAGGTCATGGGCTTACAGTTTGTAGATAAGTTAGGACGCGCTGACAGAGACAACGCCATCGACGTATATATGGGCGAAGAATATATGGACGTGCTTGCAGACGGCGTATGGGAAAAAACCTTTAAGGTAAAGCCTCCCGTATTTACCGCAGAAGAGAAAAAAGCTTGGCTTGCCAAAAACCAGAATGTAACCCTTGGTTCCGATGCCTTCTTCCCCTTCTCTGACAATATTGAAAGAGCTCACAAAAGCGGCGTTAAATATATCGCGCAGCCGGGCGGCTCCGTCAGGGACGATGCAGTGATCGAATGCTGCAACAAATATGATATGGTAATGGCTTTCACGGGAATCCGGTTATTCCACCATTAAAAAAATGCAGGGGCTGTCTCATTGATCGATACCCAAACTGATCAATGAGACAGCCCACATTTTTTATTGTGATCTATTGCTGCATTTTCTTCTCAAAGGAAGCTATATCCATTCCGGCGTTTTCCGCCGCTTCCTGAATGCTAATAACCCCCTTCTTTACAAGCCGGACCAACATCTTTAAACCGCCTTGTTCCATTCCTCTTTTTTCTATTTTGTCCAATACCTCACACATGGTTACCGCACCTCCTTTGTTAAAATCCTTTTGTGCCTTTTCAAATCTGTCGTCTCCGGTCAATACCGTCAACAACTTTAAAACTTCATCCACATACCTGATCTCCTGCTTTGGCGGCTGATAATCGCCCTTTCTACGTATCTGTGAAAAATAATCCGCTACAATCTTAAAATCGCTCTGAAACATGGCGATCTGTTCATCCGATAAAAAAGCAATGTCAAACACATTGATACCGTAATCCTGAAAATAAGGTTTTATCTCCTCCGGTATGCTCATCCGTTCTGACATCCTCTTGGGCGTCTTCCATCTGTGCTTCGTCCCAAAATACAAAACCATTGTTACAACCGGATATCTGTCCTCCCCACCGGCAAGACATTGCGACCGGTAAGACGCCCCGTCATACCCGAAACGGCATATCCGGATCTTCCACCGTCTGGTTTTCCATTCCCAGCATGGAAATTCTGAGATCCTTCTGCTTCCAGATTTTCGATAAATCCCTCTCCTGCTCATGAACCACACCGTTTGCCTTATACTGGCTTTTATCCTTTGCATTCATCAGATCGTCCTCTCCGATCCGGTATTTCCCTTGGAATAAGAGAACATTTACAATATCCGCAAACACATCATTATGCTCCGCCAGCATCTTCTCCGTGATGTCTTTTTCGTTCAAGTCCTACTGTCCCTTTCTCTTCTCACTCTCTCCAGGGACCACCCATATCCATGCGAACCTCCCCACCGCATAAACCATACAGGCTCAACAACACTTCTATCACAACCGCAAAATCCGTATTTACGTTTTCTATAACCACATTATATACAAACCAACACAAAAAAGCAACCAAAAAATCCTTCAAACTCTTTCAATCAAACTCCCCTCTCCATGAATCCCTCCCACATCCCCTCCTATTTACCCATTCATCCATTCACCCTCACACACCCCTCCCAGCGCGCCGCAAGGTCGCGCCTCCCGCCGGGTTGAGTCAACAAGCCCGGGATTGCCGGGTGTTTTCATAAGGCGTTATAAAGAAACGGCGTTTTTTCTTACAAAATGCTCCAAAACCAAGGGGAAATCGACCAGGACGGTCGATTTAGGCTTGCCGCGGCACGGATGCCGCGTTGCAAGCCGACCCGTCCGCCGCTAATCCCCTCCCGCGCATTTTGTTAGAAAAACCCCGTTTCTTTATCCGCCTTATGAAAATACCCGGCAATCCCTACCCTGCCAGGTAATTCCGCATAGTTTTCAACGCATTCTTCTCCAGCCGGGACACCTGCGCCTGAGAAATCCCGATCATTTCCGACACCTCCATCTGAGTCTTTCCCTCAAAAAAGCGCAGCGTGATAATCTCATGCTCCCTCTCGTTTAACTTTTTCATCGCCTCCGAAAGCGAAATATGTTCCACCCAGGTTTCTTCCTTATTTTTCTTATCCGCAACCTGGTCCATCACATACAGCGTATCTCCGCCGTCGGTATAAATCGGTTCATAAAGGCTCATGGGATTTTGAATAGCGTCCAGCGCATAGACAATGTCCTCCTTCGGAATCCCTATCTCCTCGGCAATTTCTTCAATGCTCGGTTCCTTCAAATTGGTTTTCGTCATGGTCTCCTTTGCATAGATCGCCTTATAGGCGGTATCCTTCAGACTTCTGGATACCCTGATGGAGCTGTTGTCCCGCAAAAACCTGCGGATCTCTCCTACGATCATGGGTACGGCATAAGTGGAAAATTTTACCCCCAGCTCAGAATTGAAATTATCAATCGCTTTAATCAGACCCACGCATCCGATCTGAAACAGGTCGTCTACGTTTTCATTACTGGAAGAGAATCGCTTAATGACACTTAAAACCAGCCTTAAATTTCCTTCGATATAAGTTTCTCTCGCATCCTTATCGCCCTCGCCGATACGCACAAACAAAGCTTCCTTTTCCGAGTTTTTCAGAAGAGGAAGCTTTGCCGTATTCACTCCGCATATTTCTACTTTTCCCTGTGCCATTTTCCATTCCTCCTGGTAGAATTTTCATCTACTAAGAGGATGTGCAAAATTCACATTTTTATACAGTAATCAGCCAACTGATCTATATCTTCTTACCGTTTTATTTTACTTCCATCGTAGAATAAATCTGATCAACCGCATCATACAATTCCGTTTTCAGTTCATCATCAGCACCCGCTTCAATAATTCCCATTACCATATAGCGCTGATCGCCTCTGTAAATATAATATACTCTGGCAGCAAACTCATGCCAATTATTGAAATCGACTGTCACTACCCATCCCAATTCTGTTTTTCCCAAGATACGAAGCTCGAGATCTGTCGTATCATACTCTTTACAAAATTCCTCCTCTAAAGTCCGCTCAAACAGCTTTTCTTCTTCTTTATTTAAAATGCCAATTTCGCCGCTGTTTATATCTGAAGCTCCACTTGCCAAAAAAATAGCGGTTTCGGAAGCAATGTCCGAATCTTGGGGGCTAAAATAAATTACATCATCGATTTTTGCCTCTTTCATCATCTGATCGGTAATTAGCAGTTCCTTTAAAACAGCCTCCTCCCAGCCCTGCGGAAAATACAGTGAAAAACCGGCAAATGATACCGTATTCGCATCCATTTTAAGCTGCGTATCGTCATCCGGTTCATGTCTTTCCAGTTTTGCCTGAAGCGCTCCGCTCTCATAGGGAATCTCCAGCCCAAAATACTTTTCCAGTTCTTCAATAACCGCCGCAGTCTGCTCCGTTTCCGAAACGGAATCAACCTTGATAACAATCTTAAACTCCCTGTCGTCCTCCAGTTCCAGATATATATAGTCCATCCAATTTGCGGTATAACTCTTGTTTTCATCCTGATATTCCAGATAGGAAACCTCTGCCGCCACTGCGTCATTACCGATGGCTTCGACCTTCGATATATCAAGATTCTCATATTCCTCTGCATATGTATCGCTAAATTCCATATCCAGGGTATATTGAAGTTTTTTCTCAATCGGTTTATTGATCATTTCATCGCCGAGCATCGGCGCATAATTCAGCGTAACCTCCACGCCCTCCGTTTTGCTGATGATACAGGTCTCTCCCACATAAGCGTTTTCATCCGCCGGAAGATACAGCACGGAATTTTGAGCCGTTTCTCCCAGCGTATACGCCTGCAGATGTGAAAAACCGGCATATCCGGCTACATCTTCTCCCAAAACCGGCTGCACGGTTACAACAGGCGCCTCGTCCTTTTCCTTTTGACAGCCCCCTGCAACGAGCATCAGCGCTCCTGCCAATGCAATCAAAGTCCATTTTCTTTTTTTCATTTTTTTCCCTCATAAAATTCAGATTTATCGACCGAAATCGATGTTTTCATTATTACTGATTATTCGTTTTCTGTCAATCCATTCTTATTATGTGAGGGGTGTCTGTATATGGAACCTCTATGGCTTATCCTGCGCTTTGCCGCCTATACCTCCTTGCTCATTTCCCGTTTCAGCCGTTTCATGATTTTTTTCTCCAGCCTGGAAATGTAGGATTGGGAAATCCCCAACATTCCTGCGACCTCCTTCTGCGTCAGTTCCTCTCCGTCCTCCGTGTCCAGTCCGAAGCGCAGATTGATAATTGTCCGTTCCCGTTCAGAGAGCTTGCTGATCGCGGATTTTAAAACTTTCCGCTCCACCTCGCTTTCAATGTCCCGATAAATAATATCCTCGTCGGTTCCTAAAATATCCGACAGCAAAAGCTCATTGCCGTCCCAGTCCACATTGAGCGGCTCGTCGATGGAAACCTCCAGCTTGGTCTTGTTGTTGCGCCGCAGATACATCAAAATCTCATTTTCAATGCAGCGGGACGCATAAGTCGCCAATTTAATATTTTTCTCCGGATTATAGGTATTGATGGATTTGATCAGTCCGATGGTTCCGATGGAAATCAGATCCTCAACCCCAATTCCCGTATTCTCAAACTTTTTAGCTATGTATACGACCAGTCTCAGATTATGTTCAATCAAAACCGCCCTCGCCTCGTCTCCGTCTTCCGTACCAAGCTCCTGTATCATCCGGTTTTCCTGTTCGTCCATCAGCGGCGGCGGAAGCACCTCCGTTCCCCCTATATAATGAATATCCCCCTGTTTGCTGAATAAGAGACTCCCCTCTCTTCTTAATATCCGGAACTGAAATTTTCCCGGCATGGATACCTTTAATATCATGTTCTTCCTCCCTTTTTCCTATAGCAAGAATGGGTGCAACAAAACCTCATAGCCTCCGCCGGTGCTGAAATTTTCATCATACACGGCGCATATTACCTGTGTTCTGACAATTGCTTCATCCCTTTTGCTTTTATTTTCGTTTAGAATTTCCAGCCTTTCCAAACGAAACGCTTCCAAAATTCCTTTTTTGGTCCCGATGCTGCCGTAGGGAATTGCGCGGTACCCTTTTTGCCCGCTGACTTCGCCGCAAAACAGCATATCTTTGACGCTTTTCTGGATAATAATTACGGGCTCTTTACTGATCGGATCTGTCAGCCCGTTTCCTGTATCCGCCAATCCGTTAGCTTCCACTAACACTCCTTTGTGAATCAGCCTTACCTTTTGAATATTCCTTTCCCTTTCCGTCCTTTCCAACAGCATTCGTCTGATCCTTACGCAAAAGAGTCCCATAAAAACAAGCGCCGCGGATCCTGTTAGCATTAGGTAACTCTCTCTTGTTCCCTGAGGAATCAGCTCCAAAATGCCGCCCAGACAGACCGATAAAAAACACTCCGCCAAAACCAGCCCCCCGAACTTCTTTCCGCCTTTTGGAAAAAAAGCCGCCGCTACGCTGATAAATCCGATCAGTGCCCCTAAGGCGAGGTTGCCCGGATACGCATGGACCAAAACCCCGGCGACAAGACATCCGCAGTAAACGGCGCTGCCAAGGATCGCTCCGCAAAACAGCCTTCCCACAGACGCCCGCATATGAAAAAGCCCGTTCAGTATTGTCAGAATACCCAACTGGTATAACAGGTTGATAAAAAAAACCACATCGAGATAAATGGTCATTTTTGCACCTCCCTGTCAGAGATATTATAGGAAAATTCCGGTGCACATTTTGTCAAACCGGCGGCACAAAGAATCAAAAATGATTGACAAAATTCGCAAAAAAAGAAGCTGCTGCATCTCGAAATATTCTAAAAATATTACGAAATGCAACAGCTTCCCGGTTCGGATCACTATTTATTTCTTTGCAAAAAATCCGGTATTTTTAAGGATTGGGATTCTACACTGCTCTTAATTGCCTCCGGCTTCTGGAAACCGTTCACGGGTTTAATCGGCGTTACCGAGGGGATCGGTCCTGTACCGGTGGTCGCCGTATTGATCGCGGGATTAATGGAAGGCTTTACCGATGCCGCTTTTGTTCTCGCCGCCTGTCCTACCGGAGTATGTAAAAAGCTTCCGCCCATTTTACTCATTACGCTTGCGCCCACGCCCGTCGCCTGCTCAATACCGGTCGCAATAACCGTCACGCTGCAGGAATCCGTCATGGTCTCGTCATACATTGCGCCAAAGATAATATTGACGTTTTCTCCCACCATATCCTGTACATAGCTAACCGCGTCGGATGCGTCCGCCAGTGCGATATCGCCGGAAACATTGATGATAACATCCGTAGCGCCTGTAATCGTTGTCTCCAGCAAAGGAGAGCCGACCGCCATTTTAACGGCTTCGTTCGCTTTTTCGTCACCCTTGCCATATCCGATGCCGATATGCGCGATGCCTTTGTCTTTCATGACCGTCTGAACATCCGCAAAATCCAGATTGATGACCGCAGGAACATTGATTAGGTCCGTAATGCCCTGTACCGCCTGCTGCAATACCTCATCCGCCTTCTTTAAAGCGTCAGGAAGGGTTGTCCTTCTGTCAACAATTTCCAATAATTTATCGTTGGGAATCACGATTAAAGTATCTACATTCTCTCTTAATCTCTCAATGCCGCCGATCGCGTTTTCCATTCTGGTACGCGCCTCAAATTTGAAAGGCTTCGTCACAACGCCGACCGTTAAAACGCCCATCTCCTTTGCAATCTTAGCTACAACAGGGGCTGCTCCCGTACCGGTTCCGCCGCCCATACCGCAGGTAACGAATATCATATCCGCGCCCTTTAATGCGCTTGTCAGTTCTTCTACGCTTTCCTCCGCAGCTTTCTCGCCGATCTCCGGTTTTGCTCCGGCTCCCAGACCTTTCGTCAGTTTCTCACCGATCTGTATCAGCTTAGGCGCTTTGCAAAGCTGCAACGCCTGTTTATCCGTATTGACGCCGATAAATCCGACGCCGCCGATATTTTCTTCAATCATTCTATTTACTGCATTATTGCCCGCACCGCCGACGCCGACAACGATAATCTTTGCGGCAGTATCTGCATCATTTGACTTAATCTCAAGCAAGAGTAGTTCCTCCTTCACAAATCCACTAAAATTCCATATACTTTATCATATAATTATTTACGAAAATTATCAACCTATTTTTTCAATTTCTTGTAGATTTCTGTTAATGAAATACTATATCTTTTAATCGGGTTCAAAGGTCAGACTTTTCGTATTTTCGTTAAATTCCGACATATCCAGCACTCCGCTTTTGCCTTCAATCGCCGGAACCATAACCGAAAGCTGCATGATCTTTTCATCGATGTTGCTCCCGTTTCCGATCCGCACCCTTGCCTGTCCGAAATACAGCGTCACGTTCATATCATGATCAAAATAGATCTTGTCCGCAGAAATCTCATATTTTTCCAACAGTTGGGTCAGGTTCAGAATTTCCTGAAACACTTCTTCCTTTTCCACCGGCAGCTTTTCATACAGTCTCACATAATCAAAATGCAATCCCGTAATCTCGGGCACGCCCTCCGTAAACTCCGGAGAGCTTTCGACCACAATTCCTTCCCTGTCAAAATACATATAATTTCCCAGGTAGGAAACACAGCCGGCAAGCGTTTTTTCATACACCATAATTCTGACGCTGTCCGCTCCAAGCACTTCCACATCCATCGTTTCGATAAAAGGGATGTCCTCAATGGAACGATTGCGGTATTTCAGGGAAAGCAACAGGGAATTGTCCGTCACATTTCCGTTTAACACCATCTCCTTAATCTCGTCTTCCGTATAATGATGATTGCCGATTACTTCGACCTGAGTTATGCGGTAATGAATCAAAACAAATGCCAGGGCAGCAACAAAAATAACGCCCAATGCTGCCGCTGACATCCACAGTTTCTGTTTAAATGTAAATCTCTCGTAATCGTTTTTCATTTCTTACACCAGATTTCAGGCAGAACAGCCCGCAATATCCTCATCCGAAATCTTTGCGCCAAGCGCCCTTAAATCGCGGCAGATATTCTCATAACCGCGGTCAATAAAGCATTTGTTTGTTACCACCGTAGTCCCGGACGCGGCAAGCCCCGCAAGGATAAGCGCCGCCCCGCCCCGCAGCTCCGCCGCCTCTACCGTGCAGCCTGTCAGAAACGGTACGCCGCATATCATGGCACGGTTTCCGATCACATGAATGTCCGCTCCCATCTTCACAAGCTCCGGCACAATCTTAAAACGGCTTTCAAAAATCGTCTCTTCTATAATACTACAGCCGTCCGCCAAAGTAAACGCAGCCATAAACGCCGACTGCAGATCCGTCGGAAATCCCGGATATGTGGATGTCTTAATTCCCGGCACCGCTTTGTGCGCGTGTTCTCCGTTGATGCAGACCCATTGATCCGCAATGGCAAGATCGGCGCCCATCTGCTGCAGCACATAAAACAACTCCTGCATCTGATCCACCGGAGCGTGATTGAGCACCACAATGCCTTTCGTCATGACGCCCGCAAGCAGATAAGTACCCGCCACAATCCGGTCCGACATGACCCGGTAACAAATCTCCCGAAGCGCCTCTACCCCTTCAATGCAGATGCGGCTTTCCCCGGCTCCGGATATCTTCGCACCGGCGCGGTTTAAAAAGGCGCAAAGCTCCACGATTTCCGGTTCTAACGCACAGCCTTCTATGACCGTGTTTCCCTTTGCCAGCACGGCGGCAAGTATGACGTTTTCCGTAGCTCCCACGCTGGGAAAGGACAGCCGGACGGTTCCGCCCGCCAGTTTCCCGGCTTTCGCTTCCACCTTACAATCGGTATCCGAAAACACCACTCCCAGTTGGGACAGCGCAGCCATATGAAGATCGATCGGTCTTTCTCCTATGACGCAGCCCCCCGGATAATAAGTCGAAATCTCTCCCTGCCTGCCGAGCATCGCTCCCAACAGCATAATTGAAGAGCGCATAACCTTTGTGTGCTCCGGCGGAAAATCCGTCCGGTCAATAGAGGAAGCGTCTATTTCTACGCTCCTTCTGTTTCTCGTAACCTTGCAGCCCACATATTCCAGCAGCTTTATCATATGATCCACATCGGTAATCATCGGGCAATTTTCCAAAACCGTCTTTCCCTTTACCAAAACGGACGCAGCCAACAGGGGAAGCGTTCCGTTTTTAGAGCCCTGTATGTCGACCTCGCCGCACAACGCATTCCCCCCGCATATACTGATAGCATCCATATCCACCATCCATTCGTGAATATCATCTGTTATAGTATATGCCGCCAATCTGTCCAAGGTACTAACCGCTTTGCGATAATAGCCATTACATTAGAAAATGCTACGATGGGATAAGAGGCCGCTCGCTCCGGGCTCTCATCCAACCGCCGCCTTTTTTGTCACATCGTATCCCGCAGCCTGATCTGCCGCGAAACGTTCAGCACCAGCCCGATTTCCGCCATCAAAAACATTTCCGACGTACCTCCGTAACTGATAAAGGGAAGAGAAATTCCCGTATTGGGTATCGTATTGGTCACAACGGCAATATTCAAAATAACCTGTATCGCAAAGTGCGCCATTACGCCTACGACCAGCATTGCCCCGAATAAGTCCGGCGCGTTATTGGCAATGACCATACATCTCCAGATCAACAGCACAAACAGCAGAATTACCGCCAATGCCCCGAACAGCCCCAGCTCCTCACAGATAATGGAAAAGATCATGTCGTTTTGCGCCTCAGGCAAAAAGCCCAGCTTTTGCATACTGGCGCCAAGCCCTTTTCCGAAAATGCCGCCGGAACCGATGGCGTACAGTGCCTGCAGGGTCTGAAAGCCCGTATCCGAGGGGTCCGATTCCGGGTCCAGCCAGGTCTTGATCCTGGTCATACGAAAGCTTCCGCCATCCGAATGAGTCGCCACATAGATGACGATTGCCGCCGCTGCAAGGACCGCAAGCACCATGATAATATATTTTAAATAATCCGAATCGGCAACAAACAGCATCACAACCGCAATACCGCCCACGATAATCGCCGAACTCAGGTTGTCGGTAATCTGCCACAGCATCAAGGCAAAAATGATCGGAACCAAAAGGATCGTCGCCACTCCCTTCATCGTTCCGATCCACTTTTTATTCATTTTGTTGATGAGCACCGCACAAAATAAAATAACCTCGATCTTCACAACTTCCGCAGGCTGCAGGGACAACGGTCCGATGCCGATCCATCTTCTGGCGCCGTTTGCCGAAATTCCCATAGGCGTCAGTACCAGCAAAACAAGCACAAAGGATACCAGCAGACCGGGAAGCGCAAATTTTTCCCAGAAATGATAATCGATCAACGTCGTCGCTGCAAGAACAAAAGCTCCCAAAATCGTCGCAAACAGTTGTTTCCGCAAATAGTAAGTGGAATCGCCGTCAAAATTGTCCGCCGCCTCATAGGAACTGGTGGAATAAATCATAACCAGCCCGAAAAGAATCAAAAATACGACCACGAACAACAGGGTATAATCAAAAAAATTCTGTTTTTTTACTTTTCTTCTCTTCCCAGAGGGCATGCTCCCATTCCTCTTTTCCTTATTTCATCAAAGCGCCAGAAATCCGATCAGGCACAAAACAGCAGTTACGATAGAAAACACACTGACAACTTTTGTTTCCTTCCATCCGCACAATTCAAAATGATGGTGAATCGGCGCCATTTTAAAAATCCTTTTGCCGCCCGTCAGTTTAAAATAGGTAACCTGAATGATGACGCTCGCCACCTCCGCCACATAGACGAAACCTACGATAAGCAAAAACAACTGAAGCTGCATCATATAAGCGCACGCCGCCACAAAGCCCCCGAGGGCAAGGGAACCCGTATCTCCCATAAACACGCTTGCCGGATAGCCGTTGAACAGCAAAAAGCCCAGTAATGCGCCTACTGCGGCGCAGGTTATCGGCGTAATCGGCACATTCAGTCCGATGGCGCATACCGTAAAGAACGTCGCGACCAATATGGTAACGCTGGTGGCAAGTCCGTCCAGTCCGTCCGTAAAATTGGTTCCGTTCACGGTTCCCAACACCACAATAAATAGAAGCGGGATATTAAAAATTCCAAAATCCAGATATTTTCCGGACATAAAAGGAATCCTGCAGGCAAGACCGATATCGGTATATTGATGCAGGTAGAAGGCGAACACGGCGGTTACAATAATCTGTAGCCCGAATTTCTGCCATGCGCGCAGCCCCATGGAGCGCTTCAATACAACCTTGATATAATCGTCCAAAAACCCGATCAGCCCAAACCCGAGGGTCAGGAACAGAATCGGCATAATATCGGGGTATTTCTTCATATAAAGCAAAGAAGTAACCGTCATTGCCGTCAGAATCAAAAGCCCGCCCATGGTAGGCGTTCCGGTCTTTTGCAGATGCGTCTTAGGTCCCTCATCCCGAACCGTCTGCCCCACCTTGAGCCGCCGCAGAAACGGAATCAAGATCGGTCCCAAAATCACGCTGATTGCAAATGATATAAGTGTCGGTGCAACAATTTCCTGATACATTTCTTTAATGTCCTTTCCGTTTATCCACAGTTAATTATACTGGATTCCCTCCAAATAGGGAAGGATATTTTCAAACAGTTTTTTTACTACGGGCGCCGCAATCTGGCCGCCGTAATATACGCCCTTGGGATTATTGATAATCGCGATCGCTATAATCTGCGGGTCGTCCGCCGGCTCAAAGCCCACAAAGGAAGCGATATACTTTCCGCTGCCCCTGGGAAGCGTCTGGCTGGTCGCCGTTTTTCCCCCGATGGAATAACCTTCAATATACGCCTTTTGCCCTCCGCCCTCGGACACGACCTTTTCCAGCATATACCGCAGGGTTGCCGACGTCTCTTCTGAGACGATCCCCTCCTGCACTTCATAATCAAACTGCAGGATATTGCCCGTTTGCGGGTCCGTCGTATAAGCGGCAAGATGCGGCGTTACCCGTTTGCCGCCGTTAACCAGGGAACTGATCGTCGTAATCAGTTGAAGCGGCGTGATCTGAAAAGACTGACCAAAGGAAACCGTGGCAAGCTCCACCAGCCCCATATCTTCCTTTTTGTGCATAATCGTCCCAGCCTCTCCCGGCAGATCCACTCCGGTTTTGTTAAGCAATCCAAATTGCCGGAAATATTCATAATAACGGTCGATTCCCACCCGCAGCCCCACATTGACAAATACCGGATTGCAGGAATTCATGGTCGCCGTCAAAAAGGTTTCCGAACCGTGCCCCTGGGTCTTGTGGCAGCGGATTTTCCGGTCCTCCACAATACAATATCCCGGACAGGAAAACTGATCGTCGATGGTCACGGCTCCCGACTCAAGCCCCGCCGCGGCCGTAATTACCTTAAATGTAGAGCCGGGTTCATAAGTATCGTTGATACAGCCGTTTCTCCACATTCTGTTAGCCGCCTCTACGGAATTGCCCGACACCGAGGCGAGTATCTGCGCCGTTTTGTCCCCGTAGACGCTTTGCAGATCAAAGGGATTGTTCAAGTCATATTCGGGCACGTTGACCATTGCGAGGATTTCCCCGTTTTTGGGGTTCATCACAATAATCGAAACGCTGTCCGCTTCTTTTGCCTCCATCGCCTGATCGGCAAGCTGGGTTGCATAGCTTTGAATATTCATATCCAGGCTTAGCGTCAGATCCCTTCCGGCGACCGGCTCAATTCTGCCCTCTCCCGCCGCGTCAATCTCCACGCCTTTTGCATCCGTTACGGTCAGTATCGTCCCGTCGGTGCCTTTAAGCTCCTCCTCGTACCTGACTTCCAGACCCAGAATGCCCTGATTATCCGCACCCGTAAATCCTAATATCTTGCTGGCAAGCGTCGAATAGGGATAAAAGCGTTTGTAATCCTCATCCACTTTTACCCCTGCCAGATTGCATTCCCTGATTTCATCCCCGACTGATTTATCCACATTGCTTCTGATCCGCTCTATGGAAGAGACCTTTTCCACTCTTTTGCGGACCGCCTCCGGCTCCATATCCAGCTTTTCCGACAACACCCGCACCACTTCGTCCGGGTCCTGTATCTGGGAGTGAATGACGGAAACGGTGCATACCGTCCTGTTATCCGCCAGAACAACGCCGTTGCGATCCAAAATCCTGCCTCTTGCAGCTTTGATATCCCGTTCCCTCTCATGAAGCTCCAGCGCCTTTTCCGAATAATATTCGGAACAGAACACCATCAGATAAAAAACTCTTCCGATCAGTCCGAGCATTACGATTACAACCGCAAAAAACACAAATACTATTTTTCTTTTATGATATGTCTGATATCCTTTCAAGAAATCCACCCGGCATATTCTTTATACTAATCTATTAGATTTCCCGAAAGGTTATTCCTGTACATCTTCCTGCGTGCGGACATTGGCGCTTTCATCCACCAACGCCCCGATGCCTCCCAGATTGGAAACGGTGGGATCAACAGGCTCATACGTATCGGGATCCAAAAATTCTCCCGTATTGGGATCTATGGCATAGCCCGTCTCCGGATCAATCTGGGGTTCGGGCGCCTGCGTTTCTTCTTCCTCTTCCTCGGGCGTTTCTTCGCCTTCGCCCTCCTCCGGTGCGCCTTCTCCGCTTTCGCCCGAAATAATTCCCAGCTCCTTTAAATACTGCTCGTCCTCTTCGCTGATCTCTTCCGTCCGGAATATCTGCATATAAGGTAAAATCTCCGTAAAAATATTCTTTGCGATCTCCTGCGCGAAATCGGAATGAGGCTGACTTTCCACATTGGGTCTGTCCACAACCACATAAACCACTACCTGGGGATCGTCTATCGGCGCAAAACCGATAAAGGATACCACATAGTTTCCGGTTTTACGGGGATACATTTCCGCCGTGCCGGTCTTACCTCCGATAAAATATCCCGCCGGAACGGCTTTTTTACCCGTACCGACATTACATACGTTGAACAGATACTCGCGCATTTGGTCCGAAGTCGTCTCGGATATGGGCTGCTTCAGCACGCGGGGTTCGATTTTTTCCACTGTACTGCCGTCGGGGTTGCGGATTTCCCTGACCATATGAGGCTGATAGTAGTAACCGCCGTTGATAACCGAACAAAACGCCGCCGCCATCTGGATCATCGTTACGTTATATCCCTGTCCAAAGGTGGAAATCGCCAGATCGGAGCTTACCATTTCATCCGGATTATAAATCAGTGTATCCGTCCTCGCCTCGCCGGCGAGATCGATATTGGTCTTTAACCCCATGTTAAAATTGGATAAATATTCCATAAACGTATCTTTTCCCATGGCATTGCCGATCTGCATCAGCGCCACGTTACAGGACTTTTCCAACGCCCCGGACACGCTCAGGGTCTGATGCCCCGCACGGTTGTTACAGTGGATGTCATGCCCGCCCACATTCAAAACGCCGCCGCAGTAATAGGTTTCATTTCCGGTAATGGCGCCGCTGTCAAGCGCCATGGACATCGTCAGTGCTTTCGCCGTCGATCCCGGTTCATACGTATCGGAAATACAAAAATTTCTCCACAACTCGTTTAACGCCTCGTAATAAGTCTCTTCGTCCATCGCCGCAATTTCTTCATCCGTATAAAGTCCGTTGCCGCTTAAAGAACGGGGATTATTCAGATCAAACGCGGGATACCCCGCCATGGCGAGCACTTCTCCCGACCGGGGGTCCATCACGACGACTCCCGTATTATGGCTGCCCAGTTCTCCGGCACGGTATGCGTTTTCGCCTTCATGTTCGTGGTTCCACTGCGCCACATATTTTTCCACAATACTCTGGATATTGGCGTCGATGGTCGTCACAATGGTTTTTCCGTCCTCCGCCGCCTTGGTGCTCCTCTCCAGATTCGACCCTTCGGTCATATAGCCGTACTCTCTGCCGTTAATACCGTTTAACGTATCATTATAATATTCCTCCAGCCCGAAAGTTCCCACATTGTCCGCCGTCGTAAAGCCGATAGCGTCGCAGGCAAGAGAGCCGTAGGGATAAATGCGCTTATATTCCTCTTCAAACCAGATGCCCTTGATGTTGGGATATTCCTCGCTGTTATTCTGCATTTCCACAAAAGGGGCGATTTCATCATAGGTCAGTTGTTTCAACAGAACATAATATTTATTATTGGTATTCGTCGTAATATAAGTCCGCAGCGCGTCGATATCCACATCAAAACACGCATCAAGAGCGGCAAGGGTCGGCTCTAAGGAGCCCTCCACCTTATTGATAATATCCGAGTCCACGACCAGATTATACACCTTCTCGCTGTAAGCGAGCTTGCTTCCCTGCGTATCCAGTATATCTCCCCGCTTATAGGGGATGACGGTACTCACATAATTTTGCTGGGACAAAATCTGCTTTTTATAGTTTTCCCCGTTTTCCTTATTGATTAAAATCAATCTGACACTAAGCGCAACGAAAGCCAGTAGTATTACCATAAACAATACTACCAGCTTCTTTTGCATTTTAAGGGAAAATTTCTTTGTTTTTCCTTCGTTTTCCCGCCGGGGGACATTTCTTCCGTTGTTTCTCACTTTCACACCACCTTAAGGCATATCCTGATACTGTCTGACATAGTCATCGCCCTGTGTCTGTATTTCCACGATCTGCCCTTCCTCGGCATACTGCATACCCAGTTCGTTGATCGCTACGTCCTTGACATATTCCAGATCCACGGAGGAAAGGATTCTGCTGTATTCCTCATCGTTGGCAAGCCTCATGGAGTTTAACTGGCTTTCCTTCTGCGCGATTGATTCAAGCGCTGCCGTATTTTCCGCCTGCAGCCTGATATAACCGATCAGCACCACCGACGCCAGGCAAAGCGCCAGCACCAGAAACGCCACATAACCCACGTTCATATGCGCCGCCTTTTCGCGGTTTCTGCGTACCGCCCGGCTCGTCCTCTTAATCGGAGCCTCTTCGATTTCCCTTCTGACGTCAATTTTCCTGACAGCCGAACCGTCTATATAATATTCGCCGTAGCCGCCGCTTCTTCCGTATGCTCTGCTTCTGCCGCCCGCACGGCTTGTTCTTCCATATCTTGTACTCATACTGTTTCCTCAAAACTTTCTGTTATTCAAAATTGCTAAAATCCGTTCCCTATGCGTACGCACGCAGTTCTTAAACAGGACGCGGTTACATGCGTTCAAAAATTCTTAATTTTGCGCTTTTGGAACGGCTGTTTTCTGC
Source organism: uncultured Lachnospiraceae bacterium (assembly GCA_900542015.1). Lineage (GTDB taxonomy): Bacteria > Bacillota > Clostridia > Lachnospirales > Lachnospiraceae > UBA2882. The sequence goes on from UQLY01000001.1 coordinate 78,990, forward strand.
CAGTTCTTCTGCCGACGGTAAAATCGGTTTCCTCGTAATGATCCTGCCAAGGGGTTTCTTTCCGCACATACAGACGGGAAAATTCGGCGGGCAGGTACATGGGTTTTCCTGTTTCTTAAAAGCGGACTTTACAATCCGATCCTCCAGGGAATGAAACGTAATAATGCAGATTCTTCCTCCCGGATTCAAAAATGTGATCATTTCTTCCAGAGAGTTCTTTAAAACCTCCAGTTCCCTGTTACACTCGATGCGGATCGCCTGAAAGGTCCGTTTGGAAGGATGTCCTCCCTCGGCGCGCATCTTAGCCGGTATCGCCGCTTTGATAATCTCGTTCAACTGAAAGGTTGTTTCAATGGGGTTTTGCTGTCTCGCCGCCACAATGTGCTTTGCAATATTGTTTGCGAACCTGTCCTCTCCGTAATCCCTGATGATCCTCGCAAGCTCCGCCTGGGAATATTCGTTGACAATATCTCTGGCGCTCAGGGTTTGTCTGGTGTCCATCCTCATATCAAGTTTCGTATCGTACTTGTAGGAAAAGCCCCTCTCTACGGTGTCCAACTGATAGGAAGACACGCCAAGATCCAGTACAATTCCGTCAACGCCTGTTATCCCTGCATTTTTCAGATCGGAAACCGCGTTTTCATAATTGTCCCGGATCACGCTTACCCGGTCGGCGTATTCCTTCAGCCTCTCTCCCGCAGCCGCAATCGCAGCCTCGTCCTGATCGATTCCGAAAAAACGTCCCTGCCCTTTCAGCCGCTTTACGACCTCCAGCGCATGTCCGCCGCCTCCCAGCGTTCCGTCCACATAAATACCCTCGGGTCTGATCCGCAATCCTTCAATTGTCTCGTCCAGCAAAACCGATTTATGTGAAAAACTCATGCCCGCTCCTAAAATGAAATACCAAAGGAGGATAATTCCTCTGCAATATCGTTAATATCGTCATAAGCGGAAATCTCTTCCCACTTACTTTTATCCCAGATCTCAATATGACCGCCCACTCCGGCGAATACCACATCCTTTTCCAGAGAAGCATGTTCTCTCAGAACGGACGGCACCAGGATTCTCCCCTGCTTGTCCACTTCCACTTCCTGGGCTCCTGAGATAAAAAAACGCTTAATCTTACGTACCTTTGCTTCCAAATCGGATTTCTCATTCAGTTTGTCGATGAAGGAGTCAAATTCATATTTTTCAAACACAAAAAGGCACCCTTCCAATCCCTTTGTAACGACAAACTCATTGCCCAGCGTATCCCTGAATTTGGAAGGAATGATCAGTCTGCCCTTGGCATCTATTGTATGGTTGTACTCGCCCATGAACATTCTTCATCACCTGCCAAACCACTCGGAAACACCTTTGAAACTAATCTTTCACTTTTATGGGTTTTTGTGGCACTTTCCACCACTTTCCACCACTTATGAATAATAATAGCCCAGTTTTTGGGATTTGACAAGAAATTTTTTTTGCTAAAAATTGGCAAAAAAGCGGCTTTGCAAGGTTTTTGCAAAGCCGTTCACGTCTTCGTAACAAGATCTTGTATTCAAATCTTATTTACAAACAAAATATAGATTTTTCGTGGATTTTACATCCGAAAAAAATTTTTTTAATCATTTTTCTCTCCGGCGGGAATTTCCTCCACTTCGTCCCCGCTTTGGTCCGTCAGAGACTGTGCCTTCGCCTTCCGGCGCAGCCTGCTGTGCACGACGATCGCCGTAATCAGGGACGCGGCAAATAAAACGCCGCCCAACATCTGGGATACCGCAATGCCGGTCTGTCCGATCTGAAGCTGATCCGTCCGAAGCCCCTCCACAAAAAAGCGGATGATCCCGTATCCGCCCAGATACCAGAGCGTCATTTCGCCGTCAAACTTTTTATGCTTCCTGTAAGCCCACATGATCAACAGCAAAATGAGATTCAGGAAACTCTCATACAGGAAAGTAGGATGCACCTGAATGTAATTGGTGCCTTCCGCAATATGAGCCGCAATATTCGGAGAAATATCCGACGCGCGTACCATTTCTATCGGAAGCCTCATCGCAAACAATCCGTCCGTATAGCCGCCGAAAGCCTCTCTGTTCATAAAATTGCCCCAGCGTCCGATAGTCTGACCTAACAGCAGACCGAATACGCCCGCATCCGCCATGCTGAAAAAGGATTGCTTTTTAATCCGGGAAAAGACGTACAGCGTCAGAATACCGCCGATTACAGCGCCGTAAATGGCAAGCCCGCCGTTTCTGATATTAAAGATCTGCATCGGATTGTCCTTATACAAATCCCAACTGAAAATCACATAATAAATCCTTGCTCCGATGACCGAAAAAACAATCGCCCAAATAATAAAATCCCACCAGACATCTTCCGGCTGTCCCAGACGCCTGCCTTCCTTCGCCGCAAGGGTAAAGCCCAAAAACACGCCGATCGCAATGATGATCCCGTAAAAAGCGATATCAAAACCGAAAACGGAAATGCTTTTTGGCACATCCGACAGGTAAATGTGAAGATTGGGAAACGCTATATCCATTTTTCCCATAATATCCGCCATGCTGCATCAATCTCCTTTTATTTCTCTGTTAAAATCCGTCCGCATCATACGTTAAAGCGGAACAGGATCACGTCGCCGTCCTGTACCACATAATCCTTGCCTTCCATTCCCACAAGACCTTTTTCTCTTGCGGCGGACAGGGAACCGAGTTCTAACAGATCCTTATAATTGACAACCTCCGCCTTAATGAAACCTCTTTCAAAATCCGAGTGAATCTTGCCTGCTGCCTGAGGCGCCTTGGTTCCTACCTTGATCGTCCATGCTCTCGTCTCATCCTCTCCGGCGGTCAGATAGCTGATCAAACCGAGCAGCTTGTAGGACGCTTTGATCAGTTTTTCCAATCCGGATTCTTTTAATCCGAGATCTTCCAAAAACATCGCCTTTTCATCCTCGTCCAGCTCGGCGATCTCCTGTTCGATCTGCGCGCAGATCACAAATACCTCGCTGCCCTGTTTTGCAGCGTATTCCCGCACCTTTTCCACCTGTTCGTTTGAGCTTCCGTCATCCGCAAGGTCATCCTCGGATACATTCGCCGCAAAGATCACGGGCTTTGCAGTCAGCAGATTATATCCCGCAAACCAAGCCTGCTCGTCCTCATCCTGCGTTTCAAAGGTAATCGCCAGTTCTCCGTTTTCCAGATGCTCCTTTACCCTTTGCAGCAGATCCAGTTCTTTTGCCAGCGTCTTATCCATTCTGGCGCCCTTTGCCGTCTTGGCAATTCTTCTTTCCAGAATCTCAATATCCGAAAAAATCAACTCCAGATTGATCGTCTCAATGTCCCTCAGGGGATCAACGCTGCCGTCCACATGCACAACGTTGGCGTCTTCAAAGCACCGTACCACATGAATAATCGCATCCACCTCGCGGATATTGCTCAAAAACTGATTGCCAAGCCCTTCTCCTTTGGACGCCCCCTTGACCAGACCTGCAATGTCCACAAATTCGATTACGGCAGGCGTTACCTTTTTGGATTGGTACAAATCGCCCAACAGCTTCAACCTTTCGTCGGGCACCGGTACGATCCCCACATTGGGGTCGATGGTACAGAACGGATAGTTCGCCGACTCCGCTCCGGCTTTTGTCAGCGAATTGAATAATGTGCTTTTTCCAACGTTGGGAAGTCCCACGATTCCGAGTTTCATAGTTTATATTTCCTCCTTAAAGGCTTCTTTTTTTCTCTTGTGTCCAGCATTCACTATATCATAAAGACACCCAAAAGTAAATTCATAGATTTTACTTGCTTTTTCCATACCGCTATGATATTTTTTAACTATCTTCATTCATATTATGAGTTTTATCTGATCTCATTTCATTTTATGACAGTCCGTCAGGAACACATCTTTTTACGAAAGGAACACATCTATGAAAAAAAGCAAAATCACTTCTCATTTCTCCCATGCAGCCGGACCGGTACGGATTCCCATGACAAACGATTATCTTTTCCGCGCCCTTTTACAGAAAAACAATAAGGTCTTAAAAGGACTTATCTGTTCTCTCCTACATCTCTTGCCCGACGAAGTTTTGTCCGCCACAATTTTGAATCCCATCGAACTTGGCTCGGCAATTGATGAAAAAAGCTTTCTTTTAGATATTAAGTGTCTGCTCAATAACAACACGATAATCAATCTTGAAATGCAGGTTATCAACGAACATAACTGGTCGGAGCGCTCTCTCAGTTATCTGAGCCGTTCCTTTGACAACCTAAACCGCGGTGAGAAATATTTGCAGGTAAAGACCGCTATCCAGATCAGCATTCTCGATTTTCCACTGTTTCCCGACACGCCGGAATTTTTTGCCACATACATGATGTCCAATGTAAAAAACCATAAAATATACAGTAGCAAATTCAGACTTTCTGTGCTAGACTTAACCCATATAAACCTTGCAACAGAAGAGGATAAACGTTTTCACGTTGATTACTGGGCGTCCCTCTTCAAAGCCGTTACATGGGAGGAAATTAAAATGCTCGCACAAAAAGATCCTATGATTGAAGAAGCTTCCAACACCATTTTCCAGCTCACGCAGGACGAACAGATCCGCCTGCAATGCGAGGCAAGAGAAGATTTTCTTTATTGGCAGAAGGTCAATGAAAATTATACGAAGGAATTGGAAGCATATACTAAACAGTTGGAAGACCAGGCACGCCGGCTGGAAGATCATACCCGGCAGTTGGAAGAAAGCAAACAGCAACTGGAAAACCATACCCGACAGTTGGAGGAAAGCAAACAACAACTGGAAAACCATACCCGGCAGCTGGAAGAAAGCAAACAGCAATTGGAAGCAGACAATCAAAGCAAAGATGCCACGATTGCAGAGCTTTCTGCCCGCATTTCAGAACTGCAGACCGCCAAAGAAAGCGGCAAAAAGAGCAGACAGTGATCCGGCACAGGCGGCTGTGATTTTGATTTACAGGCGGCTCAAACTGAATTATAAGAAGCTGTCAGACGATGGAAAGAGGATGACTGGCAAATACAGGTTTTCATCTGCAAATCCTCCGCAAAGCTGCTTGTCCCTACATAGATATCATACGGAATTTGTTCTGTCACGAAGCATTCACGCTTCTCGTCATAATAGGCAAGACCTTCCTGCGTACACGTCAATGTGACGCGCTTCTTCATCTTTCCTTCCAAAATCATCTTGTGTTTCCTTTTCTGATAATCTCATTTTATATGCAAAGCTTTTTCTGTTTCTGTCAAATTGCACTGTTTTTACTGCCAAAAAGAGACAATCTTTGTACACGTTGTTACATGATATACAAAAACCGCGCTCATTTTTTGTTAAAAGTGCCGATTCAGAGCATAAAAAAAGGAAACTGCCGCACAATCATGCACAATTTCCTCATGTATCCGCCGTTTTCGTAAAAACCCATATAAGCTGCTCCCGCAAAGCCCTGTTTCCGCTGCTCCCGCAAAAGCCCGCTTTCCAACTATATTTCTACTGTAAATCATGAATTTTCAACAAATCCATAAAATATTCCACATTTGCCGTAATATCGCCCTTAAACACTGCGGAACCGGATACGATTACATTGGCTCCCGCGTCCAAAATCATATTGACGTTGCCCAGATGCACGCCGCCGTCCACCGCCACGTCCACCTTGAGCCCCCTGCGCTCAATCTCGGCACAGACGTCCTTGATTTTCTGCGTACAACTGTCCAGATATTTCTGCCCTCCGAAACCGGTATTGACCGTCATGACCAATACCTGATCCACATAATCCAGATAGGGATATACGGACTCTATCGGCGTCTGCGGGTGCAGCGAAATCCCGGTCCGCAGCCCTTTCGCCCTGATTTTCAAAAGAGTATCCACCATACAGCGGCACGCCTCAATATGTATGGTCAGTCCGTCCGCTCCCGCCGCCGCAAACTGATCAATATAGCGTTCCGGCTCGGTAATCATCAGATGCACGTCAAAAAACTTATCCGTTACCTTGCGAAGCGATTGAATGATCGGAAAGCCAAAGGAAATGGATGGAACAAAGACCCCATCCATAACGTCTATATGAATATATTCCGCTCCCGCTTTATCAACTTTTTCTACCTGTTCTCCCAGTCTTGCAAAATCCGCCGCAAGAATGGATGGGGATAAAATTGCCATTCTAGTATCTCCTCTTATTTTTACATTCTGTATAAAGATTTACATAGTCTTCATATCTTTCCCTGCTGATTTCCCCCATAGCAAGCGCTTCTTTTACCCCGCAGTCCGGCTCGTGAATATGCGCGCAGCCCATAAATCTGCACCGGTCCTTATATCCTGCAAATTCCGGAAAGCATCGGGTCAGTTCCTCCGGAAGAAGCTCCGACACGCTTAAGGAGCTAAAGCCCGGCGTATCAAAAATATAAGTACCCGCTTCTATTTCTATGAGCTGGGAATGTCTGGTCGTATGCTTCCCTCTCTCGATCTTTGTGCTGACCGCCCCCGTCTCCATCACGGTTTCGTTTTGCAGACAGTTGACCAGCGTGGATTTTCCGACGCCGCTGGGTCCGGCAACCGTCGTCACCTTCTCCCGCAAAAGCGCCTTCACGTCCTCAACGCCCTGTTTTTGCAGCGCGCTGATCCATAAAACCCGGTAGCCCGCGCTCTCATAAATCCGCGTAAACCTTTCCTTATCCGCTTCCGTCGCCAAGTCCGCTTTGTTAAAGCAGATGAGCGTCCCGATCCCCCGATACTCCATTTGAATCAAAAACCGGTCCAGAAGCCCCAGATTCGGTTCCGGCGATGCCGCCGCAAAGATTACCAGTGCCTGATCAATGTTTGCCACGGCAGGGCGCACCAGCTCGTTTTTTCGTTCCAAAAGCTTTGCAATATTTCCAAGGCGTTCCTTTTCGTCTATCACGTCCATATCCACATCATCGCCCACCAACGGTTTCCTGTGATCCTTGCGGAAGACGCCCTTTGCCTTACATTCGTATAAATTTCCGTCCCGGCATTTCACATAATAAAATCCCGCGATCCCTTTGACAATCTTACCCTGCATGAAGCCGACCTACTGCGCCTTTGTAAAGGTCACGCTGTAAGAACCGTAATCCACAGGCACTTGGGTTTCCACAGTTTCGTAAACAGGCTGCGTTTGTGCCTCATCAGCCCAGACAAGACTGCCATCGGGGTTCCTTTCTTGCTCTCCCTGCTGAGTTTCCGTTCTAGTCCCGCTAATATTGACCGTTCCCGTCTCAGACTTAAAGCCCGTCGCATTTTCAGGTGTATATGGGAAAGAGGAGGTCGTATAAGTACGCTTCTCTCCGTCCGCCGCTGTAATCGTAATCGTAACGGTCTCTCCCTCCTGATAGCCCACTGGCGCGTTAATAATTCCTACAAAATTATATTTAACTTCTTTCTTGCCGAGGCTCAATACAAAATTAACCGCCGTACCTTCATCCACTTCCATTCCCGGAGAATAGCTCTGGGAAATCACGCAGCCCGCGGTCACGGAATCGCTGTACTCTTCGGTTACGGTTCCCGCCTTTAAGTTCTCGCCGCTCAATTTATCCTTTGCCGCGCTTTCGCTAAGTCCTCTTAAATCAGGGACTTCCGTTTTCTTAACAGCGGGACCCATGCTGATGATCAGCGTAATGTTGGAGCCCTCCGCCGCCTTTTCTCCTCCGGCAATGCTCTGGGAAACGACATATCCCTCTTCCACTTCGTCGTCATAATCCGTATCCGTGGAGACTTTAAAGCCTGCGGCGCGCAGTTCCGCCATCGCAGCCGATTCTTCTTTATTGACTACGTTTGGCACTTCCACGCCTGCGACGCCGCTGCTGACAACCAGCGTCACTTCAGTTCCCTGCGCCACCATTTCCCCAGCCTCTACGCTCTGGGAAATGACCTTGTTTTCTTCCACTTCGTCAGACTCTTCATATTCGATCTTATAAGTCACATAGATTTCATCCAACGTAGCCTTCGCCACTTCAACGTCCATTCCTACGACATTTACCATTTCGATCTCTTCGGTCTGTTCTTCCTGCTCCGTATCATCGCCTTTAAAGATACCGATGGCGTTCGCCACAAGCACAAGGGCGATCACGCCGATGATAACCGCCGCAACAATCGCAAGGATTGTCGTGACCCGCTCCATCTTGGGATCTAAATCGTCGTCATCGTACTCTTCATCCCCATCGTCGGTCTCGTCATCCTCTTCTTCCTCGTCGTCTTCTTCATCTTCCAGATACGCCTTCTGCCTGCTCTTTGCCTTTGCCACGTCTTCGTTTAAGCGCATATGCACTTCCTCTACGGCAAGGGAGCCGGTTCTTTCCTTGATTTCCGCCATATCTTCGTCCGTAATCGCCTTGGTCGCCGCAGAAGTATCCACATCAACCATCGTCACGAAATCCTCGTCGGGCGTAATCAGGGATTTTTTCAGATCCACAATCAGTTCGCCCATATTCTGATATCTGCGGTCAGGGCTCTTCTGGGTACACTTAAAAATAATTTTTTCCACGCAAACGGGAATCTCGGGCACATATTCTCTCGGAGAAGGCATTTCCTCCTGAATATGCTTGATGGCGATCGCCACCGTCGTCTCCCCGTCAAAGGGCACATGCCCGGTCAGCATCTCAAACATGGTGCAGCCGAGGGAATAAATATCGCTCTTTTCATCGGAAAAGCCGCCTCTTGCCTGTTCGGGCGAAGTATAATGGACGCTTCCCATGACATTAGAAGTAATCGTATTGCTGGTCGCCGCCTTCGCGATGCCGAAATCCGTTACCTTTACCTTACCATCCTTGGAAATCATAATATTCTGAGGCTTGATGTCCCGGTGAATAATATGATTGTTGTGCGCCGCCTCGATGCCCATGGACACCTGAATGGCGATGCTGATCGCTTCTTTAATGGACAGGCGGGATTTTTTCTCAATATAATTTTTGAGGGTAATGCCCTCCACAAGCTCCATGACAATATAATAAATACCGTCTTCCTCTCCGACGTCATAGACGTTGACGATATTCGGGTGCATCAGCCCTGCGGCAGCCTGCGCCTCCGTGCGGAATTTGGATACGAAATTGGTATTCTCGTTAAATTCCTGTTTCAATACCTTCACGGCAACAAATCTGTTTAATTTATGGTCCTTCGCCTTATAGACGTCGCTCATACCGCCGGTCCCGATTTTATCCAATATTTCATACCGGTCGCCAATTAACATTCCAAGTATAATCATCTTTCCACCTCGTCCTCAAAGGGTTTTACTAATATAACCGCTATATTGTCCTTTCCGCCGTGATTGTTGGCGGCGTTGATCAGGGCGTCGCCCTTCTGGATCAATTCTTCCAATTCATCGTTTCTGACGATTTCTTCAATTTCCCGATCCTCAAGCATATTGGTCAATCCGTCGGAACACATCAGAATGATATCGCCGGGCTGCAGCTCTTCCGTAAAGAAATCCGCTTCCACCTCATCCTTTGCGCCGATTGCCCTCGTAATAATATTCTTATCCGGATGCTTGCGGGCGTCTTCTCTCGCAAGCCCTCCCAGACGGATCATTTCTTCCACAAGAGAATGATCCTTGGTAATCTGCCTGATTCCCCTTTTACCGATAATGTACAGACGGGAATCTCCCACATTTGCCACCTGCAGATATTTGCCGATAATCGTAGCCACTACCAGCGTCGTACCCATTCCGAACAGGTTTTCATCCGATGCGGCATCCTCTCTGATCTTTTTATTCGCAGTCTGTATCGCCTTCTGGATAATGATCGTCGGATTTTTCTCAAAGGAATTTCTGATTTCACCGACGACTGTTTCCGTAGTACACTTGGATGCGTAATCTCCCGCATTGTGTCCGCCCATACCGTCTGCTACGATAAACAGATTCGGCATATTACCCAAAGGCTTCGCCGAAGAGAACACGTAGTCCTGATTCAATTGTCTTTTTCGTCCGACATCCGTTACGGAATATGCTTCTAACAACGTATATCCTCCTTGCCCTCTTCTAAATGTCTCTTTCTAAGCTGTCCACAGGCACCGTCTATATCTCTGCCCATTTCCCTTCTAATAGTAACATTTATTCGATTTTTTTCAAGTTTATTTTTAAATGCAGCTACATAACGTCTATCCGGCTGCCTGAAATTCCGCTCTTTAATGGGGTTTACGGGGATCAGGTTAATATGGCAGTTTCTCTTTCCTGCAAGCTTTGACAGGTTTTCGGCATCCTCATATGTATCGTTGACGCCCGATACCAGACTGTATTCAAACGTGATTCTCCTGCCCGTCTTCTCAAAATAAACGTCTACGGCGTCCATCAGCTCCCGGATGGAATAAACCTTCGCAACGGGCATCAGCTCCCGGCGCTTTTCGTCCGTCGCCCCGTGCAAAGACAACGCAAGGGTAATCTGCAGCCCTTCCTCCGCAAGCCTTAAAATTCCCGGCACGATACCGCAGGTAGAGACCGTCACGTTTCTCTGGCTGATATGCAGTCCGTTTTCATCCGTCAAAAGGCGGATAAACCGCACAAGATTGTCATAATTGTCAAGGGGCTCCCCGGTTCCCATGACGACCACATTGGAAACCCGTTCTCCGGTCAGCCGCGAAATGCAGTAAATCTGATCCAGCATTTCCGAAGGCTTTAAATTTCTGGTCAGCCCATCCAGCGTGGAAGCGCAGAACCGGCAGCCCATACGGCAGCCGACCTGGGAAGAGATACACACGCTGTTGCCGTGCTTATAGGGCATCAGTACGCTTTCCACCACGTTGCCGTCCTCTAAGGCGAAAAGATATTTCTGGGTTCCGTCAAGCTTTGATTTCTGTACTCTGACCGCTTCTAAGGACGTAAAGAGAAACTTCTCTTTACATTCTTCCCGAAATGCCCTGGATATATTAGTCATATCGTCAAATCCCGCCGCGAGTTTGACGTGCATCCAGTCATACATCTGGTCAGCCCTGAACTTTTTTTCACCCATTTTGCCAATCACATCCCGCAGCTCTTCGCGGGTCATGGATTTGATATCCGTCTTTTCCATTTTAACTGCCGCCTCACTCCGCTTTCCGCACCAACAGCGCCGTATAAAAGCCGTCGGTGGGATCTATGCCCGGAAAAAAGGTCCTTTCCTTTATTTTTTCAAAAGGGAACCGCTCCGTAAACCAAGCCATATTGTCTTCGTTTTCCGCCTCAGTCAGCGTGCAGGTCGAATACAAAAGCTTTCCGCCCGGTTTGACATACCGCCACACAGTACCGAGGATTTTTTGCTGCAGCACGGCGATGGAAGCGATATCCTGCTTTGTCACGCGGTATTTGATATCCGGTTTCCTGCCGATAACCCCCAGTCCCGAACAGGGCAGATCAGCAATGACCAGATCCGCCTTTTCTATGCTGTCCTGATCGGGAACGGTCGCGTCACAAACCTCCGCCCGGATATTATCGCAGCCGCTTCTTGCAATGTTTTCCTCCGTCAGCGTCACCTTCCTTTCGGAAAGATCCCTGACCGTTACAAATCCTGTATGGTTAAGCTTTTGCGCCGCATGGATCGCTTTCCCGCCCGGCGCGCCGCAGACGTCGATAACAATCTGGTCTTTTTGAATATCCGCCGTTTCTATAATCGCCATGGAACCTAAATCCTGTACTGCGATCTTTCCCTGTGCAAACCCCGGAATCGTTTCGATCCGGTCCGTATTTTTCAGCCGGTAAGCATAGGGCAGCTCTTGCGTCTGCTCTGCTTCGATACCTGATGCTTCCATCTCCCGCAACAGTTTTTCCTTTTCCGCGCCGGAAAGATTCTCATCAAACCGGACCGTAACCGGTCTTTCCGAAAGGAGCCCTTTTAAGATCAATTCGGTCTTCTCTCTGCCAAACCGGGAAATCCACATGGTCACAATCCATAAGGGCATGGAATACGCCACCGACAAATAACCTTCCGGTTCTTTATGCGGGTCCGGATAGGCAATCCGGTCCCGGTTTCTGGCGATCGTCCGCAGCACGCCGTTGACAAAGCCCTTTAAAGAAGAAAAGCCTCTTTTTGCCGCCAGCTTTACCGCCTCGTTGCAGACCGCGGAATCCGGCGTACCGTCCATATAAAGGAGCTGGTAAACGCTGATTCTCAAAAGACTTCTGATCAGGGGTTTCATCTTTCTGACGGGCACTTTGGAAAAAGCGTCGATGATATAATCCATTTCGATGCACCGTTCCACGGTTCCTTCCGTTACCCGTTTGATAAAGGACCGCTCCTGTTTTTCCAGATATCCGTATTTATCCAAAACCTGTTTCATCACATAATGGCTGTACTGCTTCTTTTCCATGATTTCCATGATGCAGTCCAGCGCAATTTCTCTGGTATTGACCACAATGATTCCCTCATATCCAAGTTTACTGTATTGTACTAATCCCTTCTTCTGCCGTTTCCCGTCAGTAAAATCAGACGCAGAAGCTGAAGCACCGCGTTTGCCGCTGCCGCCACATAAGTCAATGCCGCCGCCTGCAAAACCTTCCCGCTCTGCCCGGTTTCCGTTTCCGTCAGAATCCCTTGACTTTGCAAAAGCCGCAGCGCTCTTTTGGAAGCGTTGTATTCCACCGGCAGCGTAACGATCTGAAACAAAACGGCAAGCGCAAATACCCAGATACCGATTTGTATCAAAAGATTGTTGTACCCCAGGATAATACCCAGCAAAATCAGCGGAACCCCTGCCCTGGAACCGAGGTTCGCCGCCGGCACCAGCATCGTACGCAGTTTTAACGGCACATATTCCTGATGATGCTGCAATACATGACCGCACTCATGCGCCGCCACGCCGATTGCCGCAACGGATGTAGCATGATAGGTAGAATCCGACAGGCGCACCGTCTTCGTTCTGGGATCGTAGTGGTCGGTCAGCGTCCCTCTCACATGTTCGATCCTCACATCACAGATACCGTTGCTGTGAAGCAGACGTTCCGCCGCCTGTGCCCCGGTCATTCCCGACCTGCTGGGTACCCGGTTATATTTTTGAAAAGTAGTATTGACTCTGGCGGATGCTAGGATAGATAAAATCGCCGCAATCAGCACCAGAAGATAGGTGGGATCATAATAATATCCCCAATATCCATATGGCATAGATCTTCCTTCCTTTCTTTACAGCGCTTCTCCCTCCTCAAACGACCGCCCCAAAAGGAATTCTTTCATACACATTCTTTTTTTCCCCTCTAACTGGATTTCTTCCAGGGCAAGCGCACCGTCTCCGGTACAGACAATGACCTGGTCTTTCGTCACTTTGGCTATGGTTCCCGGCGCGCCTTCCATTGCCGGCATAACCTTTGCCTTCCAGATTTTTAACTGTTTTCCCTTATATTCCGTATAGGCGCTGGGCCAGGAATTTAATCCCCTGACGAGCCTCTCAATCTCTGCGGCGCTCTTGCTCCAGTCGATTTTCCCTGCCGCCTTGGTCAGCATTTTGGCATAACAGCTTTTCGCATCATCCTGTTTGACCGGATGCACGTCTCCCTTTTCGATCTTTACAAGCGCCTCGGTAATTAACGCGCTTCCCGCCTCGGCAAGCTTATCAAAAAGGCTTTCTCCCGTATCCTCCGAAGTGATCGGTACTTTTTGCTGAAATAAAATATCCCCGGTATCCAGTCCCCGGTCCATCTGCATAATCGTAACGCCCGTTTCCGTTTCGCCGTCGATAATGCTCCACTGGATCGGCGCCGCCCCTCTGTACTTGGGCAGCAGGGAAGCGTGAATATTGACGCAGCCGTGCTTTGGCATCTGTAAAATCTCTTCCGACAAAATCTGTCCGAATGCCGCCACCACAAAAATATCCGCCGGATATTCTCTCAACTGCGCTACGGCTTCCGCCGCTTTGATCTTAACCGGAGTCAGCACCGGTATGCCGTGCTTTTGCGCGCATTCCTTAACCGGAGAAGCCGCCATTTCCTTTCCCCTGCCCCTGGGTTTATCGGGCTGGGTAACGACCGCCGTCACCTCATGTCCCGCTTCTATTATCGCTTCCAGCGGTCCCACCGCAAAGTCGGGAGTTCCCATATATACTACTTTCATCTGCTATTCGTCCTCTTCCTCGTATTCCTCGTCATCGGCGCCGACTTCATAAAGCGGTCCCTCCACCAGCTCCGTATACATGTGTCCGTCCAAATGGTCGATTTCGTGCATCAGCGCCCTCGCTAACAGCTCGGTGCCCTCCACCTCGATCGGTTCCATATTTTCATTTAAAGCGACGACCTTAACATAGTTGGGTCTGGTAACAATGCCGCTTTTTCCCGGCACGGAAAGACATCCCTCGTGTCCGGTCTGTTCGCCGCTTGTTTCTACAACTCTGGGATTGACCAATACGATCGGGTCCTCTCCCGTATCAATGACGCAGATCCTTTTTAAAATTCCCACCTGGGGAGCCGCCAGCCCCACGCCGTCCGCTTCATACATGGTCTCAAACATATCGTCGATCAATTCTCTGGTGCGTTCGGTCATTTCCTTTACTTCTTTGCATTTCTTGTTCAAAACCGGATCTCCGATTTCTCTGATGTTTCTGATTGCCATTAGGCGTTTCCCTCCTTAATATCCGTTCATCGGGTCGAAATCAAAATAAACGGTACAGTCCGCATATTCTTTCTTTTTTTCTTCCATTCTTTTTTCTATCAGGTCCTTCGCCGCAACAAGCTGTGCATAATCTTCGTGGCGGATGTATATCATCTTCCGGTACGTATCGCTGATTTTCCCGATCGTCGCGTCCGCCGGACCGACGATATTGCAGGATGCGCGCCTCAGCTTACCGGCGACGTCGTTTACCGCCTCGGTCAGCCTTGCTTCGCTGCCGGAAGCAATTAACACGGCGAGCATATGGTTGACCGGCGGATAGCCGCAGACCTTCCGGTATGCGATTTCTTCCTCATAAAAGCCTTCATAGTCCTGATTCGCCGCATGGACGATAGCATAATGCTCCGGGCGGTAAGTCTGGATTACCGCCTCTCCGGGCGTCTTACCTCTGCCCGCCCTTCCGACCGCCTGGGTCAGTAGCTGAAAGGTGCGCTCCGCCGCCCGGTAATCCCCCGCCGAAAGGGATAAATCCGCCGCCAGCACGCCCACCAGCGTCACGCCCGGGAAATCGTGTCCCTTGACGATCATCTGGGTGCCGATGAGAATATCCGCTTCTTCGTTGGCAAAAGCGGACAGGATTTTTTCATAATCATCCTTTTTGCCGGTGGTGTCCTTATCCATCCGCAAAACCCGCGCAGCGGGAAACATCTCTTTGATCCGCTCCTCCACCTGCTCGGTTCCCACCTTAAAGCCTGTAATATATTTTGAACCGCACTCCGGACACAGCCGCAGCGCAGGCGTCTCATAACCGCAATAGTGACAGACCAGCTTATGTCTGCCGTGTTCCGTCAGGGAAACGTCGCAATGGGGGCATTTCGCCACATAACCGCAGCTTCGGCAGGTCACGAATCCCGCGTATCCCCGGCGATTCAAAAACAGCATCGTCTGCTCTTTCTTTTCAAGCCTTTCCCGAAGCTTTTCATAAAGAAGCCTGGAAAATATGCTGCGGTTCCCTTCATGAAGCTCTTCCCTAAGATCCACCGTATGGACTTTGGGCAGGCGCTTTCCTCCGAACCGGTCCTGCAGCCGGAAAAATCCGTACTCTCCGTTTTGCGCCTTGTAATAAGCGGTCACGGAAGGCGTCGCCGAACCGAGCACGACGCTCGCGCCCTGGGTACGGGCAATATATTCCGCCGTCTCCCTGGCATGATACTTGGGCATACCGTCGCTTTTATAGCTGCCTTCGTGCTCCTCGTCTATGATAATCATCCCAAGGTTTTGAAACGGCGTAAACAGCGCGCTTCTGGGTCCGATCATAATCTTGATTTCTCCCCGTTTCGCCCGCTCGAACTGATCGAAACGTTCTCCCTTGGAAAGCCTGGAATGGATGACGGAAATCTGATCCCCGAACCGTTTATAAAACCGCAGCACCGTCTGATAGGTCAGGGCGATTTCGGGAATCAGCACAATCGCCTCTTTTCCCCGGTCGATGATCCCCTCGATCATTTCCATATATACCTCAGTCTTACCGCTTCCCGTGATTCCATGCAGCAAATAGGTCTTTCTGACCTGATTTTCATAGTCCTTTAAAAAAGCGTCCACTATTTCCTGCTGCGGCACGGAAAGCGTGGGTTTTTCCCCGGCGCAGACCTTTGCCTTGACGGGGTTTCGGTAGACGTTTTTAGTCTCCGTGCGGATGACGCCCTGGCTCTCCATGGTTTGAAGCGTCTTTGCCGATACGTTAAGCTTCGCCGTCACAAAGCTGTAGGAAAGCGCTTCAACGCCTTCAAAAGCCTCCAACAGCCGTTTTTTTGCCACATGGTGCCTGCGCTCCGCCTCAATTAAAAGACGCTGCCGCTCCTTTGGAGTAACATTGAGATAAATTTCTTTCTGCAAAACCCGCCCGATCTGTTCCTTTACCGGGAGTACGGTTTTTAACGCCGCGATCAGGGTAGAACCGTAATTGGCGCGCATCCATGCCGCTAACGCCACAGAACGCCCCTCCGCGGTAACTCCGCCCTCCACCACGCTGGAAATTTCCTTGCACAGCTCATCGGGATATTCCGAAACGTCGGTCAGCTCCAGCACAAAGCCCTTAATCTGCTTATTGCCCCTTCCGAATGGAATGAACACCTGCATTCCCGGCTCAAGCCGTCCTCTCAACGCTTCCGGCACTTTATATTGAAAAGGTCTGTCTACTTTTTCATGGGAAATATCTACACAGATATTTGCATATTTACCCTCCACTTTATTTCCTTCCTGTCTTTTCAGCCTTTGCCTTTACGCTCTTTCACGGCTCATTCCTCCGGCGTTACTTCCGCGGCTAATGCTTCCGCGTTTGCCGGCGGGTCCTGCCGTCCCGCCATAACGTCGGCAATGATGTCTCTTTCGTCCATGGGATATTTTTTGCCCTCGATTTCCTGATAATCCTCATGTCCCTTTCCGGCGAGCACAATGACGTCTCCCGGCTTCGCATAGCGGATGACATAGGCAATCGCTTCCCGCCTGTCGATAATTTCAATATATTTTCCGTCGGTCCTGCCGATCCCGATCTTAATATCTCCGATAATGTCCTCCGGCTTCTCGAATCTGGGATTATCCGAGGTAATCACGGTCAGATCGGCAAGCCTTCCGCTGACCTCTCCCATCTCGTATCTGCGAAGCTTGGAACGGTTTCCTCCGCAGCCGAACATGCAGACAAGGCGTTTGGGTTCATATTCCTTTAAGGTCGTCAGCAGGCTCTCAAGCGCCATTGCGTTGTGTGCATAATCGATCATCAGCGTAAAGTCCTTAGAAATCCTGATCAGCTCAATCCTTCCCTTGACGCTTGCTTCCTTTAACGCTTCCTGCATCACGGAAACCGGAATGTCAAAATGGCGGCAGATCGCAATCGCCGTCAGAGCGTTATATACGCTGAACCGCCCCGGGGAATGAAACTGCACTTCAAAGTCCAAAAGTCCCTTTACTTTAAAATCCACACCCAAAAAGCCTTCGCCCTTTAACAGCTTCACATCATCCGCATACAAATCCGCCTCATGGGAAAAGCCATAGGTTTCCAGCTCACAGGTGTGCCCCTCCAAAACCTTTTCCCAATGGGCGTCGTCTATGTTGACAATGCCTTTTTTGCACTGTTTGAACAAAAGCCCTTTACAATACATATAATCTTCAAAATCTTTATGCTCGTTAGGTCCGATATGATCCGGTTCGATATTCGTAAAAATCCCCAGTTCAAACGTAAAGCCCTGGGTGCGGTGCTGCATCAGCCCCTGGGAGGACACCTCCATCACCGCCAGATCGCATCCCGCGTCCAGCATTTCCCTGAAATATTTCTGTAAAATATAAGATTCCGGAGTCGTATTGTCAGCAGGAATCCTTCGATCTCCGATGACCGCCTCAATGGTGCCTACTAACCCCACCTTATGTCCGGCATGTTCCAGAATGGATTTGACAAGATAAGTCGTCGTCGTCTTTCCTTTTGTTCCCGTCACACCGATGACTTTCAGCTGATCCGCGGGATTGCCGAAATACGCTGCGCTGATAAACGCCATGGCGTATCTGGTATCCTCCACCAGGATCACGGTCACGTCCGCATCCTCCGGCAGTTCCACCTCGTGGCTTACCACCAGCACAGCCGCGCCGTTTGCTGCGACCTCCGCCGCTTTATCATGAGCGTCAAACTTAGCTCCCACAATACAGATAAACATACAGTCCTTTTCTACGTTGTCGGAATTATAAACAACCGACGAAACCTGTCTGTCCGTATTTCCTTTCAAAACCTTGTATTCGATATTTTTCAGTAAGCTTTTGCAATCCGTCATATTACCACACTTTCCGCTCTTTTTTTCGTGCAAACAGAGCAAAACCTAATCTATTATAGGATAGCACATATAGTGTGTTTTTTCAATCGGTGTACAAGATATATCTCGGTAAACTGTCTCAATAAGCGGTCCTGCATAAGTTCGCCTGTATACAAAAAAACTGCAGCATTGTTATATTTTGTATCTGTCACGGAAACACGCTTTCGCTCTATAAAAACGCAGCGGTACGTAAATCCGCAAAATACGCGGATTAAGTACCGGCGTTTTTATAAAGGTTTCCTTTGACAGATACAAAATATATCCACACGACAGTTACTTATAAAGCAGCGGCTTTATCGCTGTGTACTATGCTATTTCAAAACATTTTTCCCGCAAATAAAGTGCCCGCTTTGTTGCCTTTCACGATTTCGTACAAAGCTTCCGGCGCTCTTCCATTGGTAATTATGGTGTCTATCCCCTGTGCAGCCGCTAACGCGGCGGCTCTGTGGGAGGAGCCGTTTATACTTTTGGAAAAAGGTGCAAAAACGGAAGTGATGGAAATCGGTCTTGGTATCAGCATTTTGCCGGAATTGATTTTAAAGCGCGTTCCATACCGGATTGTGGCAAAAGAATCGAACATACCCGCATATCGGAAAACTATGCCCTCCAAAAACTACAAAAACAGAAAATAAAAAACCCGAGACCGAAAAACAGGAAGCCAAAATGGGCTGCCGCTTCGATTCTTTTATTTCTTATACTGGTTATTTCTCATACTCCGGCTGCCATGCCGCGAATCCGGCAAGCGCTTCATCCGTACGGTTGTAATAGCGGACGCCCTTATTTAATTTTGCGATTTCCGCCATTTCTTCATCCGTCAACTGAAAATCAAGGATATTGAGATTATCCCGGATATGGTCCACGTTTTTGCTGCCCGGAATGACCACAAATCCCATCTGGGTATGCCAACGCAGGATAATCTGCGCCGGGGATTTGCCATACTTTTTGCCCAGTTTTGCAAAAACCGGCTCTTCTATAAGCGCCTTGTCTCCGTGTCCCAACGGATACCATGCCATCAGCCTGATTCCGTACTGATCAAGTTTTTTACGAAGCTCATCCTGTGTAAAATAAGGATGCGCCTCCACCTGGATAAACTGGGGAGCGATCTCCCATTTCGCCTCCAGTTCCTCAAGATACCTGCCTTCAAAGTTGGAGATACCGATCGCTTTTGCCTTACCGTCGCGATACGCCTTTTCCAGTTGTCTGTAACCCGCAAGCCAGTTTCCGGCAGGCTGGTGAATGTAAAGAAGGTCCACATAATCTACGCCGAGACGCTCCAAAGTCTCATCCACCGCATTTTCGTTCTCATATTCGCTCGCCCAGAGCTTGGTGGAAAGAAAGACCTTTTCTCTGGGAACGCCGCTTTCCTTCATACCGCGCCCGACAGCTCTTTCATTGACATAAGCGTTAGCGGTATCGATACACTCATACCCCATCTTGAGCGCCTCTCTGACGCTGTTTTCCGCATCCGCCGGGGAAATCATAAAGGTGCCGATCCCGATTACCGGGCATTGATTGCCGTTGTTCATTGTTACATATTCCATTTTAAACATCCTCCTTTGGTTGATTTATTTATTGTCTGTAAGCTGCAAGCGCCGCTTTTATCACGGTGTCGCATAAAACATCCGTCTTTTCGGAGCCCATGACCTCACTGTCCGTCATGCACCAGGCAACCATCAGCCCGTAAAGCTGTGCATTGATCAACAACGCAAGATCATCAACGGGCAGATCGTCCCTCAGCTCGCCGCGTTTTACCGCCTCCTCCAAAACGGACTGCATTGCGCGGTAGTCATATTTGTATTTTGTCATTTTTTCGCCGTCAAACAGCATATCTGCGGGAGAAAGATTGTTTCTAACCCACTGTCTGCATATTTCAATTCCTGTTTTTTCAATATCTCCCAGGAAATTGCGGCAGTAATACCGCAGCCGCTCCAAAATATCTTTATCCTGCATCCCGTTCACGATTTCCGCAAGCCGGTAAAAGTCCGTCCGGTTCAGTTCCTCAACCACGTCTTCCTTCTTTTTGAAATAGGTATAAAACGAACCTGTGGACACGCCGGCTTCCTTGACGATGTCGTCTATGGACGTAGCGTCAAACCCCTTTTTGGCAATCAGCACCTTTGCCGCTTCAATGATTTTATTTCTTGTTTCCACGGCGCGGATCTGCCTGTTTGTCATTTTTTTCTCCACTTCCTCACCTCCGTTTCTCCGCTATGGTTCTACCATACCATAAAAACGAATGTAATTCAATGAATTAAATTCAATTTTATAATTTTTTAGTATCTTATACCTGTTTTCCCATTTCATACGCCTGGTTATACGCCGGAGTGTCCTTGACCTCTCCCGCCTGCCATGCGTCAACGCCGTAAATGATTCCGGCTTCCTTCGCCCCTTCCAGGCAGTCTTCGGTAAAGCCGCGAAGCGCCTCCAGGATCCGCTCCAGATTATCCTTTTCCGTATCCGCCGCCGTCATAATAAAATAAAAATCCTTATTCCGGATCTCCGTATATCTGGGCACGGTACGGTCGATAAAGGTTTTTAACTGTCCCGCCATGGAATAAAAGTAAACGGGCGTCGCCAGCACGATTGCATCCGCCTCTACCATTTTATCCAGGATTTCAGCCATATCGTCCTTTTGAACACATTGGTGCGTCGTATTGCACACGCCGCAGCCGAGGCAGTACCCTATCTTTTGGGAAGCAAGGAACACCTTTTCCACCTGATGTCCGCTTTCCTTTGCGCCCTCTGCGAATCTGTCGCAGAGCAGATCGGAATTTCCGTGCTTTCTCGGACTTGCCGAAATGATCAGTACTTTTTTCATCTAGGCTTCCTCCTGCCATACTTCTTTTGCCATGCGAAGCGCCGCCATGCCTTCGGCCATCCTGCGTAAAATGCGGCATGGGTCAGGATTTCAGCAATTTCTTCTTTGGTTACACCGTGATTCTTTGCATTTAACAAATGGTATTTTAAAGAGCTGTCCAAAATTCCGCCCGCCATCAGCGCCGTTACCGTGACGATGCTTCTGTCTCTGGCGGATAATTTGTCCTCTCTCGACCAGACCTGACCGAAAAGCACATCGTCATTAAGTTCTGCAAATTTGGGAGCAAATTCTCCCAGTTCGTCTCTTCCTGCCGTTACCTTTGCCATTTTGATTTCCTCTCTTTCCTGCTTTTCATTGCTATGACATTTTTCTCTCTTCCGTTTTACAGCTTCGCATATTCTTCATCGGATACCGGTTCGCACCACTCCGTTTTGCAGTTTTCGCCGGGCACTTCAATCGCCAGATGCTGGAACCACGCATCCGCCGCCGCGCCGTGCCAGTGCTTTACTCCTGCCGGAATATGAACCACGTCTCCAGCTGTCAGCTTCTTTGCCGGTTTTCCCCATTCCTGGTACCAGCCTTCGCCAGCCGTAACAAGCAACATCTGCCCGCCGCCTTTGTCCGCATGATGAATATGCCAGTGATTGCGGCACCCGGGTTCAAAGGTCACATTGCCCACCGCTACCTGCTCCGTGGAGAGCATATTTAAAAAGCTTTGTCCCGTAAAATATTGCGCGAAGGCATCGTTCGCCCCGCCTGTAGGAAATACGCTCATTTCCCTTCCGCTCGTTCCTTCTTTGCCGATTTCTTTTTCACTCATGATAAATCCTCCTTCAACCATTTTTCTATTTCTTCCTTTGCCCGTCCGACGCTGCCGCCGCGAATCGCAAGCCCTCTTAAAACCTTCGCTTCCGGGCACAGTTTTTTGATATCCGCAACGCTGCTTCCCATGCCGCTTCCCTCGTGGGTGCAGAAGGGTTTAATTGTTTTTCCCTTCAGGTCAAAATGCTCCAAAAACGTAAAGACCGCCATGGGCATCGTATTCCAATAATTGGGAAACCCAAGATAAATCACATCATAGTCCTTTAACGTCTCCGGATATGCCTTCAACTGCAGACGCGCGTCTTTTTGCTGATCGTTTTTCGCCTGTTCGATACATTCGTTGTAGTCCCCGGCATAAGGCTGCGCCTGTTCGATTTTAAACCAATCGGCGCCCGTCAGCTCCCTGATCATTTCCGCCGCAGTTTCCGTATTGCCCACTTTCAGCTTTTTGATCATACCGTTCACATAGTTTTCACCCGCTCTTGAATAAAATGCAATGAGATTTTTCGACATTTTCATCCCTCCGCTTCTCTCTGATCCCTTTTGCGTACTTATAATGTAACACGCGCCTCCTTGCTTTAGAATCTCCGATATGTTATGATTGTATCAACTTAAAGTTAATACCTTTTGACCGAAACGGAGGAAAAAAGATGTATAATCCCAAACTTGATACCCTGATTGCCGCCGCCGACTGCGGCAGCCTGAATAAAGCTGCGGAAAAGCTCTATATTTCCCCTACTGCGGTTATGAAACAGATCAACAGTCTGGAAGACCATCTCGGCGTCAAGCTCATAGAACGGACCCGTACCGGCGTGCAGCTTACCCCTGCCGGAAAAATTATTTACCGGGACGCCGGATTTATGATGGATTATTCCAAAAAATCCATTGCCGAAGCCCATGCGGCGGCGCATACTTACGATACGACCTTCTGCGTGGGCACTTCCCTGTTGAACCCGGCAAAGCCCTTTATGGACCTGTGGTACCGGGTAAACAAGGATTTTCCCGATTACAAGCTGCACCTCGTCCCCTTTGAGGACGACCACAACGGTATTGTGTCGGAAATTGAAAAACTGGGAGAAAAATTTGATTTTCTGATCGGCGTCTGTGATTCCAAGGTCTGGCTCTCGCTCTGCCGGTTCCAGCCTCTGGGCAGATATAAAAAAATGATAGCCGTGCCCAGAGAACACCGCCTTGCAAACAAAGACCTGATTGAAATGGAAGATTTATACGGCGAAACGCTGATGATGGTATGCCGCGGCGATTCCGGCGTCAATGATTTTATCCGCAACGATCTGGAAAAAAACCATCCTCAAATCCGGATCGAGGATACTCCTCAGTTTTATGACATATCCGTGTTTAACCGCTGCGCGGAAACCGGTAAGGTACTGCTTACCATCGAATGCTGGTCAGAGGTTCATCCGGGGCTGATTTCCATCCCGGTAAACTGGGACTACAGTATTCCCTACGGTCTTCTGTACAGCCTCGATGCGCCGCAGGACGTTTTGCGGTTTGTGGACAAGGCGCGCCTTTTGTCATCAGTTTAAGCAAACAAAAAACCCGGCGGGGAAGCCGGGTTTTTCGTTTGAATTCTTATGAGGGGGGAGATAGTGAGTTGTGGTTCAACTATCTGATTATTATAATAACCATGAATTGTGTACAAAGTGTGATTAAATTATAAAAAAATCCAAAACTTCCTAAACGAAAGCTGAATTTTTGCTTTTAGAACAGTTTAACAAATAGCTGCGGCGCCGGGACAGTAATAACTAGGGCGGATATCACGGAAACACGCTTTCGCTCTATAAGAACGCAGCGGTACATAAATCCGCAGAATACGCGGATTAAGTACCGGCGTTTTTATAAAGGTTTCCTTTTTCTAAAACAAAAACCCCGGCGGGGAAGCCGGGGTTTCTGTTTTGAATTCTTATGAGGGGGGAGATAGTGAGTTGTGGTTCAACTATCTGACTCTTATAATATCTGTAAATTGTGTCCAAAATATGTGCAAATCATAAAAAATTTGCAAATTTTATAAACTAAAATAAAAATACCGGTAAAATAAAAATAGTCTTATCTTTACATTGTCACAATCATGACGTTTTTAATGATTTCTTCCATGGTATCTCTGGGAATCACGCCGCTTTCGAGGGTTGTGGCGTTTGCTGCGGAAATGCCCGCCGCAAGCTGCATCGTATCCTCTTCGCCCATTCCCTGTACCAGACCGAGAACCATCGCCGCGACTACACAGTCTCCGCAGCCCACGGTATTGACTGCCTTAACGCGCGGCGGAACAGCCTTGATGACCTTCCTTTTGGTTACCTCCAGCAGACCTTTGTCCCCCATGGACACAACAACCTTCGTCACGCCTGCCTTTACATAAGCATACGCCGCCTGAATGATTTCCGCTTCCGTCGAAAGCTTCCTGCCCGCTATGTACTCCAGTTCCTTGCGGTTGGGCTTGATACAATAGGGCTTCTGCCCGATTCCCTTCCGAAGCGGTTCCTTGCTGGTATCTAAAAACACCTTGACCTCAGCCTCATTGCAGACAGCGATCAGTTTTGCATAAAAATCATCGGCTAAGCCGTCGGTCAGGCTGCCGGATAAAACGACGCACTCGCTCTTTGGCGCCAGCTCCTTGAATTTATCCATAAACAGATCCCTTTCAAACGCCGCTATATGCGGTCCCGGTTCCAGAATCTCGGTCACATATCCGTCGTCTCCGATAATATTCATGTTGGAACGGGTCATATTGCGGATTTTGGTAAATGCAGCCGTCACATCCATTTTTTGCAGCGCCTCTTCGATAAATTCGCCCGTATAGCCGCCCAAAAAGCCGGTCGCCGTCACATCGGCGCCAAACTGCTTCAACACCTTCGTCACATTGATTCCCTTGCCGCCCGCCAGACTGAGCAGATCCCGCATACGGTTGACCTGTCCGATCATAATGCCGGTGGTATTATAGGTTTTATCCACCGCCGGATTACATGTTACTGTTAAAATCATTGATTTTCCTCCCCTGCAAATTTAATATGTTTGATTGTTATTTGTATCGTTGTAGCACCCCGGTACGTGTTCTCTTCGGGCGTATAGGCGATATCCGCCGTCCCCCCGCTTCTTTGGAGCCTCTTTAAAAAATCCGTCCCGTCCCCGAACCAGATGGCGTCAAAGGACGCGCCCGAAGGGCTTTTTACCCTTCCCTTGACCACATTACCGCTTTTTCCCAAAATCCGGCACTGTTGAAGCGCCACGCCCTTTTGTGCAAACAGCGGCTTCCGGTTGCCGGTTCCGTAAGGCTCCAACAGCCGCATCTGATCAAGAAGTTCCTTTGAAACATAATCAATGGGCATCGGCACATCGATCATAACTTTTTCCACAAAATCCTCTTCCGTCAAAGTACAGACTTCATTGATCCGCCTGCGAAACTCCCCGGCGCTCCCCGCCGGAAGGGACAGCCCCGCCGCCAGCTTATGCCCGCCGTATTTCACAAAAATATCTTTGATCTTCGTCATTTCCTCAAACATATGATAGGCGTCAATGCTCCGCCCGGAGCCTTTGATCCCCTCCTCCGCGTCAGTCAGCACAAACACCGGCTTTCCGTAGCGCTCCCGCAGCTTTCCCGCAATAATTCCGGCAAGGGATTCGTGTACCTTCGGCAGATAGACGACCAACACCCGGTCTCTTCCCAAGCCTTCTTTTTCTACCGCCTCTACGGCTTCCTCCAGCCCTTTCAGGGTCAGTTCCTGTCTCTGTACGTTCAGCTCTTTCAACTCGGCGGCAATCCCCATCGCCTCCCGCCTGGTCTTTGCATTCAAAAGCTCCAGTACTCGGTCCGCGCTGTCCAGCCGCCCGGAGGCGTTAAAACAGGGACCTAAGATAAATCCCACATGATACGGCGTCAATTCCTTATCCTTTAAACCGCATTGTTCGATCAGCGCCTGCATTCCGTGATTTTCGCAGCGGGCAATGGATTTAAGCCCGTACTTTACCAAAATGTGGTTCTCTCCGTTTAGCTCCATCACGTCCCCGACGGTAGCGAACGCCGCAAAGGCAAAACACTCCTCCAGCACCCTTTCGCCCTCCGCCGCTTCCGGGGAGTCTGACCGGGCAATTCGGGAAAACAACGCCTGTACAAATTTATAGGCGACCGTGCCGCCGCAGACTCCCTTAAAAGGATATCCGCAGTCCTCCCTTTTGGGGTCTACCACCGCGTCGGCAGGCGGCAGAAGATATTGCCGCTTCTCCCCCTCCTGCTCGTAGGGCACTTCGTGATGATCCGTTACAATCACATGGATTCCCAGCTCTTTTGCATAGGCGATCTGGCTTGCCGCCGCGATCCCGTTATCACAGGTAATGATAACCTGCACCCCGTCTTTGTAAGCGCTCTCAATCAGACGGTCGTTTAAGCCGTACCCGTCCTGAATCCGGTGCGGAATTACCACATCCAGTAAATCCGTCTCCGTATCCCCCGCCAGGCATTTTCCTGCAAAGGTCAGCCCCTGCTGTAAAATAAAGGCGGAGCATACGCCGTCAATATCATAGTCCCCGATGATCCTGATCTTCTTTTCTTCTTTGAGATACCCTTCCATGAGAGAAACCGCTTTTTCCATATCCGCCATCAGAAGCGGATCGTGCAGATTCTCCCTTGTTCCGTTCAAAAAAAGATCAATCTGCTCTTTTTGTGTCATATCCCTGTTTCTTAAAAGCCTTGCCACAACGGGACTGATCCGAAACTCTTTGGCGATTGCTTCAAAATCAGCTCTTTTTACTTCTATGTACCACTTTTCCATCCTGATTCATATCCAATCCAAACTTTTGAAAAACCCGGAAGCATTGCTGCCTCCGGGTTTCAGTTTACCATGTTTTATAAAAATCCGCCACTATTTCACGCACTGAGAAAATTTCTGCTGCGCTTCCATAATTTTTTTGTCCTCTGCCATGGGCGTCGGATAATAGCCTCTCTCGTGCATCAGGTGGAATACCTCTTCCTGAATCGCATGTTCTTTGCCAAGGCAGTCAATGATCGCGTCTCTTACGCTGTTGTGGACACATTCATTGGCATAATGATTGTACTGTTCCGTCGCTCTTTTTTCGGAAATCAAAGCATCCGTTAAAACATCTTTTTCTGAAAATTGTTCCTGCATTGCGCGCCCTCCTACTTAACCTGTTCATAAAGAGAATTAAAGTGACTCTGATGTTTGTTTGCGATATCCTCAAATTTTGCCTTTACTTCGGGGTCCTCGCAATGACTTGCCAGCATCTGAAATTTGTGGATCAGCAGTTCTTCTTCGTTTAACAGCTCGGAAAGACCTGTCAATTCTTTTTCCGTAATTTGTTTCATAAAAACCAACCTCCTGCTTTTTTTAGTAGTATGACCGGCTTTTTCTTTTCTTATTCGGAAAAAGCGTCAAAAAAAGCGCGCTGTTTTTCTTCATCAAAACAACGCGCTTTCCATGCAGTTTTCTTTTATTTTCTACATAAGCAGATAGACAAAATATCCGACATAAGCAAGGAGCATGACGATCCCGGCGGGGCGGCGCAGTTCCTTATGCTTTGCGACGCCGATCCACAAAAGGACGCCCGATAAGAAAGCAACCAGTGTATCGATGATAAATTTGCTTTCAAAAATAACCGGGGTTACAAGCGCCGTTGTGCCTACGACAAACAAAATGTTGAACACATTGCTGCCCACAATGTTGCCGATGGCAATATCCGCCTTTCCCTTTCTTGCCGCGGTCACGCTGGTCACAAGCTCCGGCAGGGAAGTGCCAAGCGCTACGATGGTCAGACCGATCAGACGGTCGGACATGCCGAACATTTTCGCAATTGCGGAAGCGGAATCAACGGTAAAGTCCGCGCCAACCACCACCATAGCCGCGCCCGCAGCGCCCATGAGCAACAGTTTCCACAACGGCTGTTCCTTTTCTTTTTGGGGTTCCTCTTTTTTCTTTTTTGCCATGACAAACAAATAAATCAGATATATGATAAACAAAACCCAGAGGATCACGCCTTCTGCGCGGTTGATTTTCCCGTCGTTCATGCCGAGCCCCAGCAGAACCAGCGTAATGACCAGCATAAAGGGAATTTCATACCGGATCGTGGATTTTTGCACCGCCACGTTGGTAATAACCGCCGTCAGCCCCAAAATAATCAGAATATTCAAAATATTGCTGCCGACCACATTTCCGATGGTAATACCGGCGTTTCCCTTCATTGCAGACGTGATGCTGACCGCCGCTTCCGGCGCGCTGGTTCCCATCGCTACAATCGTCAGACCGATAACAAGCTGCGGTATTCCGAATTTTTCCGCTATTCCCGCCACGCCTTCCACAAACCAGTCGGCGCCCTTTACAAGCATCACAAATCCCACCGCCATAATAAAAATCTGAATAAGCAAATTCATTTCTCTGTCTTCCCTTTCCTTTTCCTTATTTTGTTTTTCCCGCTTGTATACCGCAATATTCAAAGAAGCCCCGGATTGTCCTCCTACTAAGTATGAAAAAAGCGAGACTTCCTATTGTACAATAAAAGCACAATAAAAGTCTCGCTGCTTTGCTGTAAACCGGATTTTCCGAAACGGAAAAATCGTACTGACGATTATACAGACGTCCGTGACGCCAACTACTCCCTTTTATTACATGAAGTATAGCAACGAAAAAACGGAAAGTCAATAAGGCTTTTTTATTTTCCCTTTACTATTTTGCCGTCTTTCCCTTTATCTTTGTCTTCATCACATACCAGAGTGCGCCCGTAATACATACGGAGGAATATGCGCCGCAGACAATACCTACCATCAGAGGCAGAGCAAATTCACGGATGCTGGTAACGCCCAGCACGTACAACGCCGCCACCATAACGAAGGTTGTGAAAGAAGTATTGATGCTTCTGGTCAGCGTCTGGGTAATACTCGTATTGACAACCTCTGCAAGCTCCGTATTCTTCGGCATTTCCTTTAAGTTCTCGCGGACACGGTCAAAAATAACGATGGTCGCGTTGATGGAATAACCTACAATGGTCAGCATACATGCGATAAAGGTATTTCCGATGCTGGTCTTGGATACCGCATAGAACGCAAGCACCACCAAAACGTCGTGCACCAGAGCAAGAACCGCGCTGGTCGCAAAACGGATATCTTTAAATCTGATCCAGATATAGATCAGCATACAGATCGTCGCAAGGATAACGGCAACCACCGCGTCGCTCTTCATTTCGTTGCTGACCGTCGCGCTGATGGTCTCGGACTGGATATTATCCTCCTCCACGCCGAAATTCTCTCCGAGCACCCGGCTCATTTCTTCTCTTTCCTCCACGGAAAGAGTCCTCGTCTTAATAATGACCTCGGTGGTGCCGGATACCTTCTGGGTCTGTACGTATCCGTCCCCCGTGATCTCTTCCAAAAGGGGAACCACTTCCGCATCCAGTTCTTCGATACTCATATCCTCATTGAAGGTAACGGTTGTGGAAGTTCCTCCTTTAAATTCCATGGAATAATTTAAAATATCTCCCGTAGACGCTTTGTTCACGCCGAGCATGACAAAGCCGCCGATAATCACAACAAGAGAAATTGCAAAAAATACCGCTTTCTTTGACAGGAAATTGATCGGCTTTTTCTCTCTGCTGACGCCGTAAAGTTTTTCGTCCTTCGCGCCCAACGCATAAAACGCGCTTAACAACAGTCTGGTCACAACCATGGAAGTGAACATGGACAAAATAATACCGATCATCAATGTCTGGGCAAACCCTTTTACCGTACCGGAGCCTTTCAGCACCAGTACAAGCGCAGCAATAAAGGTGGTGACATTGCCGTCCACAATTGCCGAGGTCGCCTTGTTAAACCCGATCTTAATCGCCGAATTAACGGTTTTTCCCGTTCCGATTTCCTCCCGGATACGGGCAAAGATAATGACGTTTGCATCCACCGCCATACCGATAGAAAGAATAATACCGGCGATACCGGGCAGCGTCAGAGTCAGGTTAAACAAATTCAAAATCAACAAAGTCAGAACAACATAAATCGAAAGGGCAAGCGCCGATGTAAAACCGGGGAGGCGGTAAACCACCGTCATAAAGATACATACAATGATAAAACCGATAACCGCCGCGATCAGGCTGGTCCTAATGGCATCGGAACCAAGCTGTGCGCCGACCACGTTGGAACGCATTTCCTCCAGTTCCAGCTTCAGTCCGCCGATACGGATCGTAGACGCAAGGGTTCTCGCCTCTTCCACATCCGCCATGCCGCTGATCTGTGCCTGTCCGCCCGTAATTACGGTCTGTACCGTGGGGACGCTGACAAGCTCTCCGTCATAATAAATGGCGATGGTCTCGCCTCTTTCATAAGCTCTCTGGGTCGCTTCCGCAAAAGCCCGGGTCCCTTCCTCCGTAAAAGTCAGTTCCACCACGTACTGCGTCTGCTTTAACGCCGAGTTGTCCGTAGTCTGCGCTGCGTCCGCGCTCGCCACCATGGTTCCGTCCAGTTTGATAGAACCGTCCGCAAGCAGCTCGTCGATGGTCTTATTTAAGGTATACACATATTTACCGTTTTCATCGATGCCGGTAATGGAATAGTTCTGATTGCCGCCGTCGTCCGTCTGGGCGATAAAATACAGGCTGCCGGGCTGTCCCAGCTCCTGCAGGATTTCATTGGCGTCAGACACGCCGGGAATCTCGATATTGATCCGGTTGGTTCCCTCCTGATATACCTGCGCCTCGGTCGAATACCCTTCCACACGCTTCTGCAGCTTGTAGACCGTATCCTGCATATCTTCATCGGACGGGTCCTCTTCTCCGACTACCTGATAGGTAATGCTGACACCGCCCGCAAGATCCAGACCCTGCTTGATATTTCCCGCAGACCCGGTCTTTGTCGGTCCGATTCCCACTAATGCCACGTAGCCAAGCCCCACGAGGGCAGCTACAAAGAGAATCATAGTCAGAACCGCATTTTTCTTTTTCATGATTCGTTCTCCTCTCCATCGGCAAGCGCCGCTTTGATCATAATCGCACATTCAATCCGCTTCCTCTGCATTTCGCACCCGATATCGTAGGCGTCGTTAATGCTGCCGTGGAAGTTGTATGAATTTGCCGCGCAGCCTCCGCTGCAATAAAATTTTGCAAAACAGTCTTTGCATTTTTCTTTCGCGTATACATTACAGTTCTTAAATTCATCGCGAACAGCGGTATTGACAATGCCGTCGTCCACATTTCCCATTAAAAACTGTTCCATTCCCACAAACTGGTGGCAGGGATAAAAATCTCCCCACGGGGTTACGGCAAGGTACTCCGTTCCCGATCCGCAGCCGGAAAGTCTCTTTGCCACGCACGGTCCTCCCTCAAGGTCTATCATAAAATGGAAAAAGTTAAAGCCTCTGCCTTCCTTTCTCCTCTTAATGATCTCTTTTGCCAGCTCGTCATACTGTTCCATAATAACCGGAAGATCTTCTTTTCTGATGGCGTAATCCTCTTTTTCATCCGCCACCACCGGCTCTACCGAAATCTGTTTAAAGCCCAGATCCGCCAGATGGAGCACGTCCTTCGAAAAATCCAGATTGTGGTGCGTAAAAGTACCCCGCACATAATAATTCATCTGGTTGCGGCTCTCCGCCAGCTTACTATATTTCGGGACAACTTCATCATAACTGCCCTGTCCGCCTCTGTGGGGACGCATAAAATCATGCACTTCTTTTCTGCCGTCGATGCTCAGAACCACATTTGCCATCTCGCGGTTGACAAATTCCATGATTTCATCATTTAAAAGCACCCCGTTGGTCGTCAGGGTAAAGCGGAATTTCTTATGAAAAGGCTCCTCCAGAGATCTTCCGTATGCCACAAGATCCTTTACAACCTGCCAGTTCATAAGGGGCTCCCCGCCGAAGAAATCCACTTCCAGATTTACTCTGTTACCGGAATTTTTTACGAGAAAATCCAAAGCCTTCTTTCCGACCTCATAGCTCATGATCGCTCTTCTGCCGTGATATTCTCCTTCTTCCGCGAAGCAATACCTGCAGGCAAGGTTGCAGTCGTGGGCGATGTGCAGGCAAAGCGCCTTTACCACGGTCTCCCGGTTTTTAAAATCCTGTATATAAGGCTCGTATATGTCCTCCGTATAGAGCATGTCCGCATCCGAAAGCTCTACAATCTCATCAACGGCTTCCCTGATCTCTTCCTTTGGATAAACCGCGCCCGATTTTTGCAGGGCGTCTTCGGCAAGCGAAAACAATTCCTCTGCCGTGCCTTTGTTTTTTACGGCTTCTTCCAGAACCGGGATCAGATCATAGACAACATCGTCAATCACATGCACCGAACCGCTGTTGACGTCCAGCACCAGATTGTAGCCGTTGTTTTTATAAACATGTACCACCGTATTCTCTCCAATCAACTATATTTTTAGCTAAACGTATAATAAGCAGCGATCTCTCGCTGCTTAAAAAACATCGTATTATTTAACCTGTTCGCAACTCTGATTGCCAACTGTACAAGATGTTTTGCAAGCTGACTGACAAGATGTCTGGCACTCACCGCAGCCACCTTTTTTCATGGATTTCTTTAAATCTCTCGTGCTTAATGTTTTGATATGTTTCATCACACAGCCTCCTTTATTCACTTTAGGTACTCCACAGATTATAACACAGTTTTTTTCCTATTGAAAGAGTTTTTTTCAGCTAAGCATTCCGCCCAGCATTCCGCCGCCCGCACAGAGCAGAAACGTGGTCAGCAGATGGCTGCCGAATACTGTTTCCTGCTGCCCCGCAATCAGGGAAACCGCCGCCAGAATCGCAAAATATCCGGCTCCCAGCAAAAATCCCCACAAAAATTTACGGACCTTCAGTTTCTTTCCCGCTAAAAACCCGGTCAGAAAAGTTACCGCCACATAGATCACAATGATGGCAATATTCACGATTTTTTCATCCAGACGAAATTTGTAGAGCAAAAAAGCCAGCCCCAGCAATAAAATCCCCGTCAGTACATAGGCAAAGACCAAAAGTCCCAATAAGATCAATACTTTTCCGTTTCTGCTTTCTTTGTCCAAGAGCTGCTGACGCATCCCAATCCCCCTCTTTACTTTTTTATTTTCTTTTTATTTGACAATGGAAACTTTTTATAGTATCTTTCCTTATAACATATGAAGTACAATAAAAAATATGATTGGAGTTGATTTTAATTTTGGATACTTCTGATGGCATACAATTGGTGGTTCTGGCAATCTTACTGATGCTCTCCGCTTTCTTTTCCTCTGCGGAAACGGCGCTGACCTGCACGAACAAGGTAAAAATGAAAAGCCTTGCCGACGAGGGCAGCAAAAATGCGAAGCGCGTTTTGGAAATTCTGGAATCACCCGGCAAAATGCTTAGCACGATCTTAATCGGAAATAACCTCGTAAATATTTCCACTACTTCCATGGCGACCGCCTTAACCATCAAGCTGTTTGGAAACGCTTTTGTGGGAGCCGTAACCGCTCTGATTACCATTTTGGTCCTGTTATTCGGCGAGATCGTTCCCAAAACGGCGGCAAGCATCAATTCAGAGAAACTTTCGCTTGCTTACAGCCCTATTATCAAGGCGCTGATGTGGTTACTGACGCCGGTTATTTTTATCATTGATAAGCTGTCCGCTTTTATCTTAAAGCTGATGCACATCAATGCCAACGGTTCCTATAATCCCATGACGGAAAGCGAGCTGAAAACCTATGTGGAGGTCAGTCACGAGGACGGCGCTATCGAATCCGAAGAACGGGAAATGATCCTAAACGTATTTGATCTGGGCGATTCCCTTGCAAGGGACATTATGATCCCCCGTATCGAAATGACCATGGTGGATGTGGATACTTCTTATACCAAGCTGCAAAATCTGTTTAAAAATACACTGTATTCCCGTATCCCGGTTTATGAAGAGGATAAGGACCATATCATCGGCAGCGTAAATTTAAAAGACTTCTTTCTGGTCAGCAAAAAGACGGATTTCAATATCCGCAATATCATGCGGGACATTTATTATACGTATGAAACCAAGAAAACGGACGATCTGCTGATTGAAATGCGGGAAAGCGCCAACAATATCGCCGTCGTATTAGACGAGTACGGCGCCGCCGTAGGTCTGATCACGCTGGAAGATCTGTTGGAAGAAATTGTCGGAGAAATCCGCGACGAATATGATGAAGAAGAGGAAGAGTTGTTAAAGGAAATCGATACGCGTACATACGATATCGCAGGTTCCATGAAGTTAGACGATATCAACGACGCGCTGTGCACCACCTTCGACTCCGACGATTACGACTCCATCGGCGGCATTATGATCGAACAGCTCGACCATATTCCGAAAAAGGGCGAAACCGTTACCTTAGCCGACGGCACGACCGTTACGGCGACGGTTATGAACAAAAACCGTATCATGCGCGTCACGGTGGTACTGCCCGAAAAGTCGGATGCTTCCGCTGAAGAAACGCAGAAAGCAGGCGGCGGCAGTCCGGATCATAACAGACAGGATAACCCCGGTACAACCGCTGACAAACCCGACAGCAACGCACAGTCTGCAACGGAAACCGGTTTAAAGGACGCCGACGGCGAAGCATAGAATTACAGGCGGTTAAGCCTCTCATAAAACTGATTGTAAAAGTCCCGTTCACAATCATAGGGACTTAAATAAAACCTTTGTAAGATATTCATGGAAGCGTTTTTAGCGCCGCTCTCCCATTCTTTTTCCGGGAGAGCGGCGATTTTTTGCCTGACGTTCTTTAAATAGTAATGCCAGTCCGTCAAAAAACCTTCGTACCGTTCCCCGTCCGCAACGCCGATCCAGTCGGTGATTTTCACTTTCGTTCTCTCTCCGGACGCACGGCAGGCGTCTTCCAGAATAAAATAGGTCAGCTTCCCGTCCTCATAGTTCCTGCCCAACGGGAACAGCCTGCATAAACCCGGACGAAAGCTATGGATGCCGCAGCGCCCTTCTGCGTTTAGAAACGGACACGCTTCTTTTTCGCCCGCCATTTGCAGGCTGGGTAAAATCAGTCCCTCAACCACATGAAGCTGCGCGTATCCGGCTAACAGCCCGCCGGGATCTTTAGACAATCCCGCTTCAAGCTGATAAAAATCCCAGGGGTCCAAAATAACCGAGGTTCCCATGCCGCTGCAGCAGGCGGAACACCCTTCACAGTCATGGCAGCCGATTTTCACTTTTTTATAGGATTCATAAAATTGATTTTCGTTCATTTCCCTGCTTCATGCCTTATTTCGCCAACTGCTCCAGCCGTTCGCTGATATACTGCTCCATTTCGCTCTTTTCTCTGCCAAGCGCCATGGCAAGCTCTCCATGGAGGTTGTCTCCGGCTTTCTTAAAGTAGCGGTCGTCGGTATTGGTCGTCTTTTTCCCCTGGGACAGCCGGCTTTCCCTTCTTAAATATAAGGTTTTGATAATGCTGACCCATTGTCTGCAGTCGCAGGAGCGCATTGCCTCCTTGTATTTGACTTCCCGCTGTTTTTCATCCCCGATCCACATTTCCGGTATCTCGGGAATCTCGCCGATCAACTGCTCCGCCTCTTCCTTAGTCAGCATCGGGCGCATAATTACCTTTTCATTATCCACTGCGGAATAGATCTTTCCGCCTTCCTCATAAACCGGTTTCAGTTCATAATACTTCTGCCCTCTCGTAGCGCCGGGCAGATTCAACTCCGTGATATTTTCCACCTTACAGATGCCGCGGCTTTCATATACAATAAAATCTCCTGTTCTAAACATAACTGCTCTCTTTCCGGTCGGTAAAGGCTGCCGCCTCACACGCCTGTTAAAACTGGGCAATGAAAAGCGCAAATCCGTTCCCGCCGGATTTACGCTTTCTCTGATCCTCTGTATTTATTTTACCATTTTGAAATTTTGAAAGTCAAGATTTTTCATCCGCAAAATTCACACGTAAAATTCACACGCATCAGATATCCGCAAAATTTACACGCAAAATTTATCCGCATCAGTTATCCGCAAAATTGCAGAATGCAAAAATTGCGTCACCTTTCGTAAAGCCCTGCATACACTAAAAGAAAAACTGCAGGTGAATATCATGGCAACAGTGGTACTGGACGCGGGACACGGCGGTTATGACCAGGGCGCAACCTACAACGGACGGATTGAGAAAAACGACAACCTCGCCCTGACTCTCGCCGTCGGGGAAATCCTGCAAAGAAACGGTATCAACGTAATCTATACGCGCACAGACGACGTCTATGAAACGCCGCTGCAAAAAGCAAACGAAGCAAATGCAGCAAACGCCGATTACTTCGTCTCCATTCATAGAAATTCCACACCCGTGCCCAATTCCTATTCGGGCGTGGAAAGCCTTGTATACAGCAAATCCGGCAGAGCCTATGAGCTTGCCACTAATATCAACGAGCAATTAGCCGACATCGGCATGAACAATCTGGGAATCAACGAGAGAAAAAATCTCGTCGTGCTGCGGCGCACCAATATGCCCGCCGTCCTTTTGGAAATCGGTTATGTCAATACCGATGCGGACAACGTATTTTTTGACGCCCGGTTTGACGATATCGCCAATGCTATCGCACAAGGGATTCTGGAGACAGTAACCTGACCCCGTCGGGAAAGTCATTCTCATGGGAAGATACCGACAAAAAATAGCCGGGCGCAGGCGTATAGGTTTTCGTAGCGGTGTGGGAATCCATCGGCTCTGTCCTGTTGCGGGAAGGAAGCAACATAGCAATTCCTTCCCCCGAAAGCTTTGCCATACTTTCCTTTCTTGTCCAAAGCTTTGTAAATTGCCTGTTTCGTTCCTCCTCTTTCTTTTCTTTCAAAAGTTCCCGCATCTCTTCTGCGGAACAGATACGCTTTGCAACGCTTTCCCGGTACCGCCTGACCGGCTCCAGATCTATTCCTACATCTGCCGGAGCAAGGGCGCAGGCTGCATAATCGCCTCCGTGGGATAGGTTTACATAAAATTTGTCCTCCCGGGGGAAAAACATCTTCCCATTTTCGTTAAAACAGGGCGCTTCCTCCAAGGAAACGCCCCTTTTTTGCATACAAAACCGAAGCAGAAGACCCGCGGCAATACTTCTGTCCCTGTCGGCACGATTGCCGCAGCAATCCGCCGCCTTCCTGCGAAATTCCGGCAGGCGGTTATAAAGTTCGGTTTGTTCAAACTCTTCCATAAGGGAAGAGACTTTCGTTATATAAATTTCCATTTTCTATTCCGCTTTTCGTTTTCAATACGGCTCATTTTAAGCTCCTGTCCTGCGTTTCCGCTTTGATCAGGATTTTCTCTGCAGCCCCATCCGGTAAACGGTATCGCTGTCGTCCGCCATACGGTCGTAGATCATATCCAGCCACTCCCGGTTCAATTCCGTGGTACTGAGAATGTTAAAACGGTCTTTACGGGTTCCGGGCGCTTTTATCCACGCGTCGGCAAAAATCTCTTTGCTGATGCCGTAAGAGGCGGGATTCAAATCAATGCCGTACTCCCTGCACACCTTCACAAGCTGGGTTTCGTCCCTGCCCTGGAAAATGCACGCGCCCACGCTGCCAAGCGCCACCGACATCCCGTGGGAAATCTTCAGTTCAGGATAATATTCCTCCAGCGCATGGGCAAACAAATGCTCAGAGCCGCTGCTGGGTCTGGAGCTTCCCGCAATCTCCATGGCAAGTCCGCCCATAACCAGCGCTCTTGACAAAATGCGGATAAAGGTTTTGCTGGTCAGGGATTTATCGTCACAATGATAGACGCTGTCATACGCCATCCGCGCAATGGCATAGGCAAAATCATTGACCGGCTTTCCCTCATGCTTTGCCGAAAGCTGCCAGTCAAACAGCGCCGTATGCTTGCTGATCGTATCGCCGACGCCCGATAAGGTCTGTCCCTTCGGCGCCTTCATAATCATATCCGTATCCACCAGGATCGCCGCAGGAATCTTACAGCCCAGAGTCTTGCGGTTAGCGCCCTGCGTCTGTAACACCGCAAAAGGCGAGGCAAGGGAATCATTGCTTAAGGTTGTAGGCAGGCAGATATAGATCGCCTTGCTGACAAACGCCGCGTATTTCGCCACGTCCAGCACCCGTCCGCCGCCAAATCCGATCACCACCCTGATATTGTGGATACAGATATATTTGGCAAGCGCCACAGCCTGGTCAAAGCTGCCCTCTTCGGACAGATAGATTTCACTGTCGCCGAAATCCTTTTGCATCTCTTTTAAATACTCCGGATACAGATCCTTTAAAAACTGCTCCGTTACAATAATGGCTTTCTGTCCCCTGATCTCGGGCAGATAGGAAGCGACGGTCTCGTCCACGTGATCAAACACGCCTTCTTCCACCACCAGACAAAGGGGCAGGTTAAATCGATTAAACTGATTCATTCTCTTCCTTCTCCGTCAGATTCAACGCAATCTGCAGTTCATCCAGCTGCGACTGATCTACAACGTCGGGCGCATTGGTCATCAGACAGGAAGCATCCTTGATCTTCGGGAACGCAATAACCTCCCGGATACTGTCCGCCTTTACCAACAGCATAACCAATCTGTCCAATCCGTATGCAAGCCCCGCATGAGGCGGCACGCCGTATTTGAAGGCGTTTAACAAAAAGCCGAAGCGCTCCCATGCGCTTTCCTTCGTAAAGCCCAGTACCTCAAACATCTTTTCCTGAATATCGTTCTGGTGGATTCTGACGGACCCGCCGCCAAGCTCCACGCCGTTTAATACAATATCATAAGCCTTTGCGCGCACTCTGCCGGGATCGGAGTCGATATACTGCCAATCCTCTTCCATGGGCATCGTGAAGGGATGGTGCATCGCCATGAAACGGTTTTCCTCATCGCTCCACTCCAGAAGCGGAAATTCCGTTACCCAGAGGAAATCAAACCGGTTTTCATCGATCAGCCCAAGGGAATGACCGAGCTCCAGACGCAGCGCTCCCAGCACGTTCCATACAATCTTATTGCGGTCCGCCGCAAATAACAGCAGATCCCCGGGCTCGCCGCCCATCGCTGCAACCAACGCCTGCAGCTCTTCTTCCGTCATAAATTTTGCAAAAGAAGATTTATAAGTGCCGTCCTCCTGCACGGAGAGATAAGCAAGCCCTTTCGCGCCGTTTCCTTTTGCGGAATCAACCAGCGCGTCGATTTTCTTTCTGGGCATTCCCGCCTGTCCCTTGACATTGATGCCTCTGACGGAACCGCCGTTTTCCAGCGCCGAAGTAAATACGCCGAATCCACAGCCCTTTACAACGTCGGATACGTCCTTAAGCTCCATGCCGAATCTGGTGTCCGGCTTGTCTGAACCGTATCTGTCCATTGCCTCCTGCCAGGTAATCCTCGGAAGGGGCAGGGAAACCTTAAGCCCGATTGCCTCTTCGCACACATCGGCAATGAGCCTTTCATTGACATCCATTACGTCCTCTTCATCCACAAAGGACAGCTCCATATCGATCTGGGTAAATTCCGGCTGGCGGTCCGCACGTAAATCCTCGTCGCGGAAGCACTTTGCGATCTGCATATAGCGGTCGTAACCGGAGCACATCAAAAGCTGTTTAAATAACTGCGGCGACTGGGGCAGCGCATAAAAGCTGCCCGGATGCACACGGCTGGGCACCAGATAATCCCTTGCGCCCTCGGGCGTGGATTTATTTAAAATCGGCGTTTCGATCTCCAAAAAACCTTCCTTTGTCAGGAAAGAACGGACTTCCGCACAGATTTTACTTCTTAACATCAGGTTCCTTTGCAGATCGGGTCTTCTCAGATCCAGATACCGGTATTTTAAACGGATTTCCTCTTTGGTCTTGCTGTTTTCCTCTATGGGGAACGGAGGCGTGTCAGCCTCGGATAATACGCGTACCTGCTCCGCCACTACTTCGATGTCTCCGGTCGCAAGATTTTCATTGACCGCGCCTTCGCGCTTACAAACCTTTCCCACAACGGCGATTACAAACTCGCTTCTCATTTTTTCCGCCTTCGCAAAGCTCTCGGCGCCGCATTTATCCTCTTCAAAGATAATCTGCAAAATGCCGCTCCGGTCCCGCAGGTCCACAAAAATAATGCCGCCTTTATTTCTCTGTTTTGCGACCCATCCCATGACGGTTACTGTCTCGCCGATATTCGCCGCACTGACCTCCGTACATCTGTGAGTCCTCTTTAAGCCTTTCATTGTCTCAGCCATGATCAACTGCCTCCTGTCAATTTTTCAACGCTTCTTTATAAAAATCCACAAATTCCTCGTAGCCGTCCTTCGCAAGCTGTTCTTTCTGGAACTTCTTGTTTTTGTTCATCCGGACAACCAGTACCTGTCTGCCTTCCGCGCGCTCTTTCTGCGCCCGGGCAATAATCTCACAGAGCCTGTCGGTATCCACACCCTTTTCAATCAGGTACGCCACCTTTTTCGCCTCTGCCGGAATTTGGAAATTATGATCCATCATAATCGTAATGATACGCTCAAATCCGATGGAAAATCCGCAGGCGGGAACATCGTTTCCCGTAAACCGACCGATCATTTTGTCATATCTGCCGCCTCCTGCGACGCTGCTGCCAAACTCGGGCATTTCGATTTCAAAAATCGTCCCCGTATAATAGGACATGCCTCTG
Organism: uncultured Lachnospiraceae bacterium; assembly: GCA_900542015.1. GTDB lineage: Bacteria > Bacillota > Clostridia > Lachnospirales > Lachnospiraceae > UBA2882. The sequence continues at coordinate 119,537 of UQLY01000001.1, forward strand.
ACTAACGTCGGATCAAACACTATCGTAAAATTCGTATCCACGGTCGCCGAAACGCTCGCCTTGATCTCGGAAAGATTTTTCACAACCTCTTCTTCCAGATAGTCTCCCAGAGTCTCTCCCAAATATGCGATCCCGTCCTGCGCTCCTTCGATTCCTGCAAAGAGCGCCATATATTTGTCAACCGCCTGTTTGTCAAAGCCGTTTGCGACCAGATCCTGTGCCACGCCGTCCATGCCGATCTTGTCCATCTTGTCCAAAATGATAAACACCGTATCAAACTGTTCCTCGTCAAAGCCTGCGTAAGCCGCCATTGCCTTTAAAATCCTTCTTTCGTTGATCCGCACCTTAAAATTGGAAAAGCCCAGCTTTCCGAGAGTCGTAGTCGTGGCTAAGATCAGCTCGATTTCGGCGAGATTGCTCGGTTCGCCCAGAATATCGATATCGCACTGCATAAACTGGCGGAATCGCCCCTTCTGGGGTCTGTCCGCGCGCCATACGTTACCCATCTGCAACGCCTTAAAGGGCGACGGGAGATTCGCCGCATTGTTGGCATAATATCTGGCAAGAGGCAGGGTCAGATCGTACCTGAGACCGCTGTCTGCAAGGTCGGCTTCCTCCTTCGCCTCAGACAAATTCAGCTTGTCCCCTCTTTTCATAATCTTAAAGATCAGTTTTTCGTTTTCTCCGCCCTGCCTGCTGCAAAGATTTCCGATATTTTCCACGCAGGGAGTCTCGATGGGAGTAAATCCAAACTTTCTGTAATTTTCCTTAATCACGTTCATGACATAATCACGAAGCTGCATTTCCGCCGGCAGCACATCCTTCATGCCGGTAACGGGTTTTTTGTTTAACGCCATGTCCTCACCTTTCTCTTTCTCATAATCATTCACAATTTTACAACCTTTTGGGCGTTTCTACAAGGTTTATCTGTATTTTCTATTCGGTATTTTCTGTTCGGTTTCCAGCGGACCTTTCCGCCGGACGGCTACATTCCCGCCCCCATCTGGGCGATCCGTAAAAGATCCCTTCTGGAGCTGATCCCAAGCTTGGTAAAAATATTTTTTAAGGAGCTTTTAACCGTATTTTCGCTGATAAACAACTGCGCCGCGATCTGCTTGTTGGTAAAGCCGTCCACAGCCAGCAGGGCGATATCGTTTTCCCGCCTGGTCAGCGTCGGGAAAATTCCCGTATAGGTTTTCTTTGCAGCGCTCCTGTGAACGTCGGAAAACCTGCGGCAGGCACTGATAATCTGTTTATAGCTTTCCTGCGTTTCGGCAAGCCCCTGCAGCGGTCTGACCAGCCATTCCCCATATCCGGCGTAGAGCATCACCGGCTCCGTCCCTACCAGGTCCACGGCTTTTTGGATATCGCGTTTCGCCTCCTCGATCCGCATCAGCGAAGCCGACGCGCAGGCAAGGGAAAGATAGATATTGGCAAGGGTAAACCGGTTGGGATAGCGGCTGACGCACCCGAGGACTTCCTCCTGCGCCGAAAGTATTTCCGTATATTTTTCTTCGTATAACGCCGCCCTCATTCTGACCATCATGGCATAGGGATACGCCTGGGGCAGGATTTCCTTAGGCAGCGCTTCGCTTCTTTGTATCCACCCCGCGATTTGCTTCGGATATCCGATATACTGATGAAAAAAGGCTTCACACATATCCACGGTATAAATCAGTGTGGCGTTTTCGCTCTTTTCCCGCATTACCGTCGCGCGCATATCGTCCAGCAGACCCTTTACCTCTTCAAAATCCCCGCGCATATAAGCTAAATGGGCGCTCAGAAATTGAATATCGACCCTATAACAAAGCCGCCCGTTTGCCCCGCACCTTCTATACGCCTTATGGCACAATATTTCCGCCTGTTCAAAGTCGCCGGTATAGTATCGGTATTCCGCTTCGGCAAGGCTCTCCACGCCGTCGTAGCCGCAGATTCCCTTTGCCTTGTATTCCTCCAGCTGGCTTTTCAGCTTTTCAACCAGTTCTTTTCCGCTTCCGCCCGTATAAAACATATGGAAAACAGAAGGTATCCCGAAGGTCCTCGGCACGTCCGCGTCGATCCTCGGCATTTCATCCGCCGGGAACGCAACCGCCTTTTCCATATAGTACCGCATCCGGTCCAGATCGTTAAAGGCATTCTGGGACAAAAACATATAGTACGCCTTCCACAGATAATCCTTGTCCTCCCTGGCAAGCTTGATCTGTCCCATCAACTGTTCAAAAAGCCCGCGGCACCGGGCAAGCCGCTCCTCTTCTCCGTAATTGTAAAAACGCCACATAAACAGTACAAGACTTAAGGGATAATCCTCAAACAGGATTTTCGGGCAGTCGTCGTAGCACCGGATCATCAGCTCCCGGTCCTCATCCCCGGAGCAGATCGTTTCAAACAGCTCCAACGTCCGTAAAACGCCTTCATAATTTCCCGCCTTTTCATACCATTTGAGCGCTTCGTGATAATTGCCCTCCTGCACCAGATATTCCGCAAGCCTTTCATAACGGATACATCTTTCCGAAAGGCTCAGCCTTTCAAAATGATGGTAAATACAGTTTTTAAAAATCGTATGGAAATGGTATTTGCCGGTATTCGGGTCCTTTCCGAAAAAAGAATGGTTCTCTATGAGCTCCTGCAGCATCGGCGCACTGTCCTCGCCGCCGTTAAAAAAGTCCGCCTGCTCCTTGGTAAAGTCCTGCAAAAGGGCAAGGTAGGATAAAAAATACTGGGTTTTCTTGGAACAGGTCGCATAAGCCACCCGGTCCACCAGATGCTCCATATCCGCACCCAGGTCGCTTTTGCCGACCCGTTTATAATTGAGCACCGACACGTAGATCATGGAAATCCAGCCCTCCGACTTCTCATAAATCTGCGCCTTGTATTCCTCGTCCATATCCAGATGATTCATGTTCAGATACGCATAAAAATCCTCTCTGGACAGCCTAAGGTCCTCCGTATGGATACGGTTTACCTTGCCGGTTGCCACAAAGAGAGTTTCGTCCTTAAAAACAGTTTTCTGGGAAATAATGATCAGATGGATTTTATCGGGAAATTCCTTCACAAGATAGCGGAAAAATTCGCTGACCTGGTCGCTTTGGATCTGATGAAAATCGTCCAGTACAATGACCATGGGACCGTCAGTCAAAATCTGCTCAAATTCATCGGCAAAATGGTCTCTTTGCATACCCTCCAGCGGAAAAGGCCATTTCAGAAAGCGCTGCGCTCCCGTCGCATTGCAAAACAGCTCCCTGCAAAGGCTTTCCCATGCGTGAAAGGGATTGTCGTCATAGATATTGATCCACTTCACGGGCAGCGCTACATTGCGGCAAAACTCCCTGACTGCAACGGTCTTACCGTAGCCCGTAGGCGCTTCCACCACGGTCGCCGTTTTTTCTAAGGACGCCATCAGCGCCTTTTTCAGCCTGTCTGACAGGTAGATCCCCTCTTTGATTTTGAAGTTGTCCGAATCCGTACTGTTGTTTATCATTTTTACAGCCAACCCTCATCTTTTTGTATGCAAAATAAAGCTTCTTTCCGCTTCAGCATTTCCCCGATGTTTTCTATATAGAGGTTTACGTCCTTTACATTATCCGCCCGTTCGATTCTGCCGTCCGGCAGCACGATCTTGGAAATGCTTCCGGCTCCCAGTGCCATGATCGTCTGCATTTCCTCCATAATCAAAATATTGTAAATCCCGTATTTCCCCGGTTTTGCATAGCCCACATTTTCAAAATTTCCGGACATGTTTTTCTGCCTGTACAGGTAATACGGCTCCATTCCCATTTCCAACGCGCCCGCGGCGGCGACCGCCATGGTCTCTTCGGTATTGTTCAGGCAGTCGATTCCGTTCTCTTCAATCCAGCTTCTAAGCCTTGAGGCGCGCTTGACGGCAAGGGAGTGCACGGTCAAAGAATCGGGTCCCAGCTTTTTAATCTCTGCAATCGTTTCCCCTACTTCCTCCGTTCCCTCTCCCGGAAGTCCCAGAATGATATCCATGTTAATATTATCAAAGCCTTCGCTTCTTGCCATGGCAAACGCTTCCCTGACCTCCCTGACCGTATGGCGCCTGCCGATCACCCGCAGCGTCTCATCCTTCATCGTCTGGGGATTTACCGAAATCCTTGTGACGCCGTGGCGCTTTAAAACCGCCAGTTTGTCCCGGGTAATGCTGTCCGCCCTTCCCGCCTCTACCGTATACTCCAGCAGACGGGAAAGATCAAAGGTGTTTTCCACACAGGTCAGCAGACGTTCCATCTGCGCTGCCAAAAGCGTGGTCGGCGTTCCTCCGCCGATATAAACGCTGTCTAATATCTTCCCTTTGTAAGCTGCGGCAACCAGCTCCATCTCCCGGCACAGGCAGTCGATATACTGTTCTACCGTCTGTTCATACGCCGCAATGGGATAAGAGGTAAAGGAACAATACAGACAGGTCGTCGGGCAAAACGGAATCCCGATATACAGGCTGTATCCTTCCTGTGCATGCAGCGGCGCAAGGATCTGCCTTTCCCTGCGGGCGATTTGAACGGAAAGCTCCGCTTTCTCTTCGCTCACAAAATGAGCCTCCTGCATAAAACGGATGATTTGTGTATCGCTCTTTCCTTCTGCAAGCATTTTCATGGCAATTTTTGTGGGACGGATTCCCGTCAGATTTCCCCAGGGAAGGTCTTTCCCTGTTTTCTCCCTCAGCGCCTGATATAAAAACGCCTTGATTGCGTTTTTGCCGCCGTCGCTGCCAAACCCCGATCCGTCATACTGTCCTGCTTCTTTGCCCTTTTCATCAAAAAAACGAACCGAAGGCTTCTCCGCCTTCAAGACAATTTCCATCCGGATATCGGACTTTAATTCCTCCGCCTTCTTCTGATCCGTCGCCGGCGCAAGCACTTTTACCGTTTCTCCGGGATAAAACGCCTTGACCAGAGAATGAATATCATATTCCAATCTGTCCGTATCTACCGTTACCGCGAACATCATCTGCTCCTATCATTTGTTAATGATTATTGGACAAAAGGGTTGTACTGCTTCTCGTGTCCGATTGTCGTTGATTCTCCGTGTCCTGAAAAGACCTTCACTTCCTCCGGCAGCACAAAGAGTTTTTCCTTTACGCTGCGTACCAGCGTGGAAGCGGAGCCGGTGGGAAAATCCGTCCTTCCTACGGATTCCAAAAAGAGAGTGTCCCCTCCTACCAGGATTCCATCCTCCTCAAAATAATAACAACAGCTTCCCCTGGTATGTCCCGGCGTGGCAATGACCCGGAATGAAATTCCGGCTTCGGTGCGAAGGTCCCCGTCGCGGACAAATCCGTCCGGTTCCACCGTATACGCCCTGCCGAACTGTTGTGAAAGATTTAAGTTTACGTCCCGGCAAAGGTCCGCTTCTTCGTCCAGGGCATATACCTTAGCGCCGCTTAACTTTTTCAGCTCGTTGCAGCCCGCAATATGGTCGAAATGACCGTGGGTCAGATAAATCGCCGCAACGCGAAAGCCCGCTTCGTTCAATTTTTCATAAATCATTTCCCCCTGATCCGCCGGATCAAAGAAAATAACCTCGTTTTTTCCTTCCTCGTATACAAAATAACAGTTGGTCCCGCATACGCTCAAAATAAATTTTCCGATTTTTAACATGTTTTCCTCCTACTGAAAACGGGGTGTTTCTCACCCCGATGTCCTTTCGATATCAATGACGCTTTCCACATTTCTCAGCTTATCGATAATCCGGTTCAGCTCTTCCCTGCTGCTGATCTCAAAAGAGGTAGCCATTGTCGCCACGCCCTGTTTGCTGGTCTTGGTATTCATGCTGATGATATCGATATTCTTTTCGGTAAGCGCTCTGGAAATATCCGCCAGCAGACCGTTGCGGTTATCCGCATAGATCACGATCTCGGCAAGATACTTCTCGCCGCCCTCCAGACTTTCTTCCTGCCACTCGGCGTCTATAAGCCTTGCGCGGTCGATCTCCTGCAGGTTGATCACGTTGATACAGTCCGTTCTGTGGATGGATACGCCTCTGCCCCTTGTGACAAAACCTACGATTTCATCCCCCGGCACAGGCGAACAGCACTTGGAAAACCGCACTGCCACGTCGTGTATTCCCTTTACCACAATACCGCTCTGGGATTTGCCCTTGGGCAGCATCTGTTTCGCGGCTGCGCTTTCTTCCACGCTCTTTAATACTTCCTCGTCGGTCACCTGCTTTGCGTGATCTTTTTCAAAAAGCTCCCGCATTTTATTGACGATCTGTCCTTCTTTGAGCGCGCCGTGTCCGATCGCCGCCAGTACGGATTCCCAATCCCGGAAGCCGTATTTTTTCATGACCGCTTCCATATAATCGGGGCGCATAATATCCACCTGATTGATGGATTTGGACTTGCAGTAATTTTGCAGCAGGTCTTTGCCCTTTATAATATTTTCATCTTTAAACTCATTTTTAAACCACTGGTTGATCTTGTTTTTTGCCTGGGTGGATTTGACCACGTTCAGCCAGTCGCGGCTGGGACCTTTGGAGTTTTGGCTTGTAAGGATTTCCACCTTATCGCCGTTATTGATCACATAATCGATGGACACCAGCTTGCCGTTGACCCTTGCTCCCACCATTTTATTGCCTACCGCCGAATGGATACTGTACGCAAAATCAATGGGCGTGGAACCCGCAGGCAGGTTTTTGACATCTCCCGTAGGCGTAAAACAGTAAACATTGTCCGCAAACAGGTCCAGGTCGCTCTTTAACAGCTTCATAAATTCCTTGTTGTCGGAAGTGTCCCTCTGCCATTCCAAAATCTGTCTCAGCCAGGAAAGCTTTTCTTCCTCGCCCGTAGAGATTTTCTTGCCGTCGGAAGCCTCTTTATATTTCCAGTGCGCCGCGATACCGTATTCCGCCGTCCTGTGCATTTCATAGGTACGGATCTGAATCTCAAAGGGCTGTCCCGTAGAACCGATCAGGGTCGTGTGCAGGGACTGATACATGTTCGCTTTGGGCATCGCAATATAGTCCTTGAATCTGCCCGGAATCGGCTTATACATCTCATGAATCACGCCCAGCGCCGCATAACATTCCTTGACGTTGTCCACAATGATGCGGACCGCAAACAGATCATAGATCTGGTCTATGGTCTTATTCTGGTTTTTCATTTTTTTATAGATACTGAAGAAATGCTTGACCCTGCCGTCGATCTTTGCCTGGATGCCCGCATTTTTGATATGCTTGCTGACTTCATCCACAATATCCTGCACGTATTTCTCGCGCTCGCTTTTGCGGATCGCTATTTTTTCCACCAGATCATAATAGACGTCCGGTTCCAGATATTTTAAAGAAAGGTCGTCCAATTCAACTTTTACCTTGGAAATACCGAGTCTCTGGGCGATCGGCGAATAGATATCCAGCGTCTCCCGCGCCTTTTCCTGCTGCTTTTCGGGCGTCATGTGCTTCAGGGTACGCATGTTGTGCAGCCTGTCGGCGAGCTTGATAATAATGACCCTGATATCCTTTGCCATGGCAAGGAACATTTTACGCATGTTCTCCGCCTGCAGCTCGATTTTATCCCCTTCGTACTGAATCCCGCCTAACTTGGTCACGCCGTCCACCAAAAGCGCAACGTCGCTTCCGAATTCCTGTTCGATTTCCTCGGTGGTAAAAATCGTATCTTCCACCACGTCGTGCAACAGCCCCGCCGCGATGGTTTCTTTATCCATTTCCAGATCCGCCAGTATGATCGCCACGCACAGCGGATGGATGATGTACGGTTCTCCCGATTTGCGCGCCTGATCCTTATGGGCATCATAAGCGAGACGATACGCCTTCTCGATCAAAGTAATATCGTCGCTGGGGTGATACTTACGCACTCTGGTAATCAGATCGTCATAAAGCTCCTCGGGGCTTTTAAATTCCGCCATTGCTTCGATGCGTCCGTCGTCCAGTACCAGTTCGGTTTTCTCTTCTTCCGGTTGCATTGGCAAATTCTTTGTCGTTTCTTCCATATTTACCGCCCATTTCCAAACTTTGCAAATCTAAAAAGATTATAGTATTATTTTAACTTTTCGTCAATTTCCTGCTTCCGAATCCCCAAAAATAGTTTCAAACGGCTCCCGGACGCGCGAAAAAATTCCGCGAACCATATTAAAATTGTATCAATTATGATAAAATACATTCTGTAAAACAAAGGAAGGAAACTGCCATGTTAAAATTAGCAAAAAAAATCAGCACGACCCGATTGATTGCATTGAGCTTTCTTATCGTTATACTCACAGGCTCCGTCCTCTTATGCCTCCCGTTTTCTTCCCAAAACGGCGAATGGACAAACTTTATCGACGCCCTGTTTACCGCCACCAGCGCAACCTGCGTGACGGGTCTGGTCGTGTTTGACACCTATACGCACTGGTCCCTCTTCGGTCAGTTGGTCATCCTTGTCATGATTCAGATCGGCGGCATCGGTCTGATGACGATTATTATTATGGTATTTATCTTTTTAAAACGAAAGATCAGCCTCCACGAACGGTTGATTCTCATGCAGTCCGCAGGTACGGTCCGCATCAGCGGCATGGTAAAGCTGGTAAAGAGGATCGTAACGGGCACCCTGATCTGTGAAGGCGCCGGCGCGCTGCTTCTTGCCGTGCGTTTCATTCCCCAAATGGGGTTTTTGCAGGGCGTTTATTACGCCGTCTTTCATTCGGTCTCGGCTTTCTGCAACGCCGGCTTTGACCTCATGGGAAAATACGAGCCGTTTTCCTCCCTGACCGCCTATGAGACCGATCCGCTGGTCAGCATTGTGATCATGCTGTTGATCGTCGTCGGAGGCATCGGCTTTTTGGTATGGGACGAGATCATCCGCTACGGATATTATTTTAAAAAATATTCCCTGCACGCCAAGATCGTCCTGAGCACAACCTTGTTTTTGATCGTCGTCGGAACGCTCGGGATTTTCTGGCTGGAATACGACGGCGGGCTTGCCGGGCTTTCCCTCGGGGACAAGCTGCTCTCCTCCGCCTTTATGTCGGTAACCACCAGGACGGCGGGATTCAATACCATGGATTTATCCTCTTTGGGCGAAGCGGGAAGCCTGTTTTCCATGGTGTTAATGTTTATCGGCGGAAGCCCCGGTTCTACGGCGGGCGGTATCAAGACCTCCACCCTTGCCGCCGTCTTTTTTGCCATGATCTCCATGTCAAGGGGACAAAAGCAGGTAACTTTATTTAAACGGACCCTGGGAGTCGATATCGTTAAACAGGCGTCGGTCATTATCATCATCTATCTGACCGGCATTCTGACCGCCACGGTCCTGATCTGCCACCTGGAGCCTTACTCTCTGACGGACGTCCTCTTCGAGACCATATCCGCCGCGGCAACCGTCGGTCTGTCCCGCGGGCTGACGCCCTCTCTGGGAGCGGTATCCCATATCATCCTTGCGTTTCTGATGTTTGCAGGGCGCATCGGCGGACTGTCTATGATGCTGGTATTCGGCGAAGAAAAGCCTCAGGCGCCGGTCCAAAGACCGACGGAACCGATCATCATAGGTTAAGGCTGAAAAACATTTAACATAAAGAAGGTCATATCAATTTATTGTAACAGAAAGGAAACGGGCTATGAAATCAATTTTAGTTATCGGAATGGGCACTTTGGGAAGGCATCTTGCCGCCAAAATGCAGGAAATGGGCAACGACGTCATGATCATTGACAAAAACGAATATATCATTCAGGAGCTTGCGCCGATCTTTCCCGACGCGATCGTCGGAGACTGCACCAACGAAGGGGTGCTTCGTTCCGTCGGCGTCAACAACTTCGATTATTGTTTTGTGGCGATCGGAGAAGATTTTTATTCGTCTCTGGAAATCACTTCTATCCTGAAGGAGCTGGGAGCAAAATGTGTGATTTCCAAAGCAAAACGCCAAAGACAGGCTGAATTTTTAAAGAAAATCGGAGCCGACGAGGTATTCTATCCCGAACGGGAAATTGCCGAAAAGCTCGCCGTCCGCTACAACGCCACCAACATCTTCGACTATATCGAGCTGACTTCGGAATATTCGATTTTTGAAATTCCCCTGCTGCCCGAATGGATCGGTCAGACAATCGCGGCGGTGGACGTGCGCCGCAATTACAGCATCAATATCATTGCTGTCAAAAACGGGGCGAAAGTCGATCCCCTCCCCGGCGGCAATCACATATTTGAAAAAGGCAGCCATATCGTCGTCATCGGCAAAGCCTCCGACGTCTTCCGACTGACTGCCCGCATGAGTGAAGAAGAATAGCCGTGCTTAACGGCAGCCTTCTTTGATGTCAAAAGAAATCCCTACGGTCCTCGGTCCCGCATTGGCGGCGATTACCGCGCTGATCTGATAGTATCCGGCGGGACCGTAACCGAGCCGTTCTCTCATAACCGCTTCCATTTCGTCTCTCGCCTGCAGGTCGCTTCCGTAGATAATCTCATAAGGCGACCCCGGCTCCATATCCGCAAGGGTCATATCGACAATTTTACCGATCAGCTTGCCCTCGCCCCTGATCTTTGCAGCCGTGGAAATGTATTTATCATAAATCTTCATAATCGGTTTCAGGTTCAGCCTGTCGCCCACAAAAGCGGCGGCGCTGGGAATCCTCCCCGATTTTCCCGCATAGCGCAGAGTATACATACCGAAATAGATCCTGCGTTTTTTGAGTTTTTCTTTCAGATAAGCGGTAATTTCTTCCGCACCTTTCCCTTCCTTTATCATTTTAGCCGCGGCGACCACAGGCGCGCCGTACAGGGAAGAATACCCCTTCCCGTCAAAATTGTAAATATTAACTTTTCCCTTATATTCGGGATGCTCGTCATAAAACAATTCCTTTGCCATCAGCGAATTGACATAGGTAGAAGACCCTTCGGAATTGATCAGGACAAGAATCAGATCCGTATACCCCGCCTGCGCCTCTTTCAGATATAACTCCTGAAATTCAAAAGGCGTAAGCTGAGAAGTCTTGGGGATCTCGTCATATTGAGCCATCAGTTCATAAAAACCTTCATTGTCAAAATCGATCCTGCTGGTGTAGGACTGATCCCCCAGCATAACCTGAAAAGGCAGGATTTTAATATCCAAATTCCTTTCGTCTTCATAAGAAATATCGCTTGCCGCATCCGTAATGATCCTGATTTTTTCCATCTTTTCCTCCTCAAAAATTCTTTCCCTCTTATTTTTCGTATTCCAGTTCTCCCAATTTGTAATACTCCATATCCGCCTTACAAATCAGTATTCCCCTGTCGTCTCGTATATACACATCATACCGGTATAATGTTTTTCCCGCCTTTAATTCGACTGCCTCCGCATAAAGCGTGCCGCAGCCTGTTGCCGGATTCAAATAAGAAATCGTCCCCGTCGTCGTTGTAACCGCCGCGCCGTGGGTCATCGCCGCCGTTCCTCCCACCGTATCGCAGATGGAAAACAGGCATCCGCCGTGCACCGAACCCATGGGATTTAACTGATCCTTCCCTACCGCAATTTCAGCCTTTGCCTTTCCCTCTCCAAGCTCCGTAAACGTGAGATGGCTGTACCGGATATAACCCTGATCCTCCTGTACCCGTTGTTTTAAAAAGTCATATAGCCGCATTTCGTATGGTGTCCTTTTTTTTATTCGATATTTTTGCTGAAAATATTACCTTCTTAATTTATATACCTCTTTGCAGTAGTTTGCAAGAAAAGATTGCTCTGAATCATTCCAGAATTCGTACAGAGGTTGATTTCATTCTGATCCACATATTTTATTCTAGTATCCCTGTCATTTTCCTGCAAGCAGATTCCTGTGCATACTTCTATAAAGATTAAACCATAAAAATGTATCATATTTGCTTTTACAAACAGCATTTCTGATATCCAAAAAGAAGAAGGCATCTTAAATCCTTTTTATGAATCTAAGATGCCCTCCTCTTTGACAAATGAGAAAAAATTTATCTAAAAAAAGTTATACCCTCTATATAATAAAATCCAGTACCTCTTGCAGCTGATTGATGGATACATCTGCATTTTCCAGAACCTGGCTGTTATTTCCACAGTTTAAATACCCCAGGCAGGCAATATCCGCTTCTTTCGCCGCCCTGCATCCGGAGGCAGAATCTTCAATGACCACCGCTTCTTTTGCACTTATCTGCATTTTATCCAGCATTTTCATAAAAATATCCGGTGCAGGCTTGAGATTTTCGATTTTCTCGCCGCCCATAATGCAGTCAAAATAACCGGTCAGCCCCATACGATCCAGTATTTGTACGATAAAGCCACGGTCTGAACCGGAACAGATGGTAATCAGTTTTTCCTTTTCTTTTAATTGCCGCAAAAGCTCTCTAAGCCCCGGCGATTCTTTCTGCTGCCGTTCCTCTAAGATTTTTAAGGTCAGCCTGTATTGTTCCTCTGCCAGCCTTTCAGGGCTTTCATTTACCCGGTTTTCGGCAATGACCCTTTTCCAGAACTCTACATTGGAATGTCCTACGGATAAATGCAGGTCTTCTTTCAAAGCAAGCTTTCTGTCGGAGCATATGATTTCCTTTGCCTTAGCATGCGCCCATTCGGTATCCATTATGACTCCGTCAAAATCAAATATGACCATTTTTACTTTCCACAAACCGTTATCCTCCTTCTTCATTTCCCATGAATCCCTGACAGATACTCTGCATCTGTCAGCTCCATACTCTCTTCGGGCTCATAGGCTGCAGGATAACCCACATTCATTTCATTTTCTATACTGAAAAAGCTTAATTTGGAAGGATTTAATTTCCAATACACAGCTTCCCCTTTTTTAAGCTCCTCCCCGATCTCAATGCAGGCAATACATTCGCTATGATCGAGATCAAAGTAAGCTCCCAGCCTGTTGCCGTAATTTTCCACATATTTTATGCAGATGGGAATGCTTTTGTCATCCGGCTCATTGGATAACTGTACATTCTCCGGGCGGATACCCATATAAAAGCGCTCCCCGCCTGTACCTTTTAATACATCCAGCCACTGATCATCCAATTCCGTTTCTGCGTCCCCTATTTTTAATTTTCTCCCTGTAAGCTGAACCTTCATAATATTCATAGGCGGAGAACCGATAAACTTTGCCGTAAACACATTGACCGGACGATGATAGATGTTATATGGCGTATCCGCCATCTGGATCTTGCCGTTATACATCAATACAACCTTCTGTCCGATAGTCATTGCTTCGATCTGGTCATGGGTCACATACACAAAGGTAGGGTGGTTGATCTCATGGAGTTTTACAAGCTCCTTTCGTGCCTGGACCCGTAACTGGGCATCCAGATTGGAAAGCGGCTCATCCAAAAGGAAATACTCTGCATTTTTAACCGCAGCTCTTGCCAGTGCCACCCTTTGACGCTGTCCTCCTGATAACTGCCTCGGCAGGCGGTCTTCTAACCCTTCCAATTTCAGGATCTTCATTACTTCCTGTACTCTTTTCCGGATTTCCTCCTTGGGCAATTTATGGGTTCTCAGTCCGAATGCAATATTTTTATATACTGTCATATGGGGAAACAAGGCATAATTCTGAAATACCATGGCAATATCCCGGTCTCCGCTTTCCACATCGTTTACAAGACGGTCACCCATATACAGCTTTCCTGAGGTTATTTCCTCCAGACCTGCGATCATACGCAATGTAGTGGTTTTCCCGCAGCCGGACGGTCCCAGCAAAATCACACGCTGCCCCGATTCTATTTCCAGGTTCAGATCATCGATTACTTTTGTCTTTCCAAATGATTTTGTCACATGTTCAAATTTGATCGTATTCATATAGTTACTCCTATCCTTTTATACCGGAACTTGCATAGGTGCTCATAATATAACGTTGGCAGATTGCAAATAATATCAGCGGAATGATCATTGTTGCCGTAGCCATAGACATGGAAATGGACATATCCGGACTTCCTTCTGCCCCCACAAACTTCTGCAGAGCCAGAGAAAGGGTATATACCTCTTCCGATTTTAAAATCAATCTGGGCCATACATATTCATTCCATGAATTGATAAAGAAAATGATCGCCGTTGAAATGACTGCCGGACGGATGATCGGCAATACGATTTTTAACATGATCGTCCTATGGGGCGTTTTTTCCAGCCGTGCCACCTCGATCAATGCCTTTGGTATGGATCGCATCTGCTGCCGCAGCAAAAAGATTCCCATAGCGTCGCTTAACTGAGGCAGAATGACGCCCCACACATTATCCAATAAGTCAATTTAAAAGAGCGTAATATAATTGGGTATCATTGTTACGGAAAATGGAATGAACATGATGCTGATCAAAATAAAATAAAGGACATTCTTTCCCGGAAATTTCAAATATACAAATGCATAAGCAACAATAAAGCTGGTAAATACTTTAAAGATCATGACCACCGCAGCGATAAAGAAGGTATTGAACACGATCTTAAAATAAGGGATTTTCGTTATGATCGTTTTGTAATTATCCAACGTGGGATTTTTCGGCAGAACGGACAGTACATTTCCATAGATTTCTTTTTGTGTCTTAAAGGAATTTGCCACCGAAAAGACAATGGGATAAAGCATTATAACGACTAAAAGTATCAATAATACGTGAGCCCATATATATTTTTTCTTAGTTTTCATAATAGATTCCTTTCTCTACAAACCGGATCTCAAGAAATAACAACAGCCCGAAGAGCAGCATTGCCAATACCGCCATAGCAGATGCGGACCCTGTCTGGAAGATCGTAAAAGCCTCTTTATAGACTGCATAGATCAAATTGGAGCTGTCGTTATTGGGTCCTCCCTGAGTCAGCACATTGATGGGCGTAAATACCCATTGCAGTCCCCATACCAGGGTTATGAGCAGAGTATAAATTCCCGTTGATGAGCTCATAGGCACAATGATCTTTAAGAAAATCTCCCAGTTGGGAGTCTTTTCCAGTTTAGCCGTTTCTATCAATTCCATAGGAACGCTTGCCACCCCTGCCATAAGCACAATGATGTTATAGCCGAAGATTTTCCAGGAAGTGACCAGGCTTAAAATAACGATTACCAGCCCGCTTGTCTGCGACCAGATGGGAAAATCCACTCCAAATCCCTTAAATATTGTTGCGATAGGTCCCGAAAGAGGATTTAATACCCATGACATAATGATGGCTCCCACTACCAGGGAAATCAAACTGGGGACAAACAATGCCGTCTTATAAAATGATCTTCCCTTTTTGATCAAAAAAGAAAGCACATAGGAAATGATATAGGGAATGACAAAATCGATCACAATAAACAAAATGATATACCAGACCGTATTGCATAAAACCTTATGAAATATAGGATCTGTCAATATCTTTTCATAATTGGAAAATCCAACGAATTTTTTGTCAGGGCTTACCATATTCCATTTATAAAAGCTTAATTCCACGGTTCTGATAATGGGCCAAAACATGAAAACGGAAAAAACAACTATTGTGGGAAGCATCAATCCAAACGCTAATATTTTTTCTTTTCTTTCTCTTTTCCTTTTCATAACTTTCTCCGTTTTTGCTTTTAAGCCGAAGTCAATGCAAGCAGCGTTCTGACCTCATCTTCGATCAGATCCGCACTGATATGTTTACCCGGCGCATATTCCAAGATCCAGTCCGCATCCGGCGTTTTCTTTTCCATATGATCAAGTAACGACTTTAGCTTTTCTTTATCCAGGGTCATGTTTTCCTCAAATAACGGTCTGTGTATATCTCCGCTGCCGTCATTATTGTGGAGATGATAGGATTTGATCCTGTCTCCTAATTCATCTATCACGTGTTCCAGATTCCAGTTATTTAAGATGGCATGTCCTATATCGATAAGGCATCCTACTGTTCCGGGAAGTTTTTGGAACAGTTCAATGAATTCCTGCTCTCCGAAGAGCATGTTTCCATACATGGTCTCCCCTACATTTTCAACTAACAGACAAACGCCGTTTTTCTCCGCCTCTTTTGCAATTTCCCGGATGCTTTCAATGACATTTTCCTGATATTGCTCTTTATCTTCCGGTGCGAATCCACGCTGGTTGGTGTGCATCACAATGGATTTTGCTCCGTATACCTGATAAACTTCAAACGCCATTTGATACGCCTGGATCAGCTTTTCATGTTCCCTGCTGTTCAACGGACTGGTTGCTTCCACCTCTTCATAGGGTCCGTGAAATGTGATATGAAATGGCGAAAACCGTTCCTTTTGCTTTAATAATTCTTTCATATATTCCGGTTTATCAGAAAACATGGACAACTCTGCCCCTGCATCTGCAAATTCCAGCCTGTCCAATATTTCTAACAGAAAATCATACTGGTCAAAATTCACACAATAACACGCTATATTTAAAAATCTCATAGGTATCTTCTCCTCAATAGAATACCGGAAGGGAAACTCTGTTCCCCTCCGCTATTTCAGGCTTTACTGATCCATTAACTCATTCGCTTTATCCTGCAGTTCTGCTAAAGCTTCCGCAGCAGGCTTATCGCCGTTCATGATCACGTCTCTGGTATCGAGCAGTCCCTGTTCAATCTCAAGTCCGGCATCTCCCGGGAATGATACAAAAGGCACCAGATATTCCATTTGATCCAGACTTGCGTTTAACTGGGGTGCTTCCTCCAGATATGCTTTAAAATCGTCTAATTCCGTTACATCCTTGCGGGGCGGAACATAACCGGTTGCTTTTGTCCAGTCAACATGTGCCTCTGCAGTTGTAATGAACTGAATCCATTCCCATGCGCCCTGCTGTTCTTCTTCGTCCAGAGCAGTGATGGCAAGGAAGTTTCCGCCTACCGGGATGCGTCTTTCATTTGTTCCATAAGAAGGCATAGGTCCTGCCGCCACCTCAAAATCGGAGGCTTCCACGATACCTGTATTCCAACCGATCGTTGCCGCGATCATTGCCACCTTGCCGCTGGAAAATGCCTCTTTGATAGGCTCTCCAAGAACATAGGTAGCCGCTCCGTCTTTATTGATCAGATCTGCGATTCCCTGCAGCGCTTCGCTTCCTTCTTCAGATGCAAATGTTGCTGTCATCGTTCCGTCATCGTTATAGTTGACCATGCGACCGCCGTCGGATTCGATCTCATACTGTTCAACCCAGAAGTCACTGGCTGCTGCGATCGCAAGACCGTATTCTCCTGTATTTTCCTTTACCGTTCTTGCCCAGTCATATAATTCATCCGTTGTCTGGGGCAAATTGCTTGTATCCAGTCCTGCTTCCTCCAACAGTTCTGTATTGTAATAGATGACAGGTGTACTTAAAGAATAAGGAACACCGGCTACCTTTCCGTCCTGTGTGGTGCAAAGCTCTGTGATATTGGGCAGGTAATTGTCCAGATAACTTTCATCCAGTTCCTTAATATCTACATATTGATGGTTCTCGGTAAAATAGTTTAACCAGTAATATCCTACCTGGATAACTCCCGGTGCATTGCCCGCAGCCGCCTCAGCCTGCAGCTGCTGCATGATCCCTTTGTAATCCTCTGTCATAAATACCGGCTTAATGGTATATTTGTCCTGACTTGCATTAAATAATTCCGCATACTCTTCAATGGTAGGACCTCCGGCAGTTTCAGAATTCTTATGCCAATATTCAATTTCAATTCTTTCTGTTGTTTCTTCGCCTTCAGCTTCTGCTTCTTGTGTTTCTCCGGCAGCATTTTCCGCATTAGCCTCATTCTGAGCACGAACGGGTTCCTTTTCCGTTGAACCGCAGCCAACCAGACCAGCCATCATGCAGCCTGCCAAAATTCCGGCAAGTACCTTGTTAAATTTTTTCATCCTTTCTACCTCCATGTTTTTAAAACACTTGCTAAGTACAAACTGAATTATAAATTTCCCCCTCCTGTCTTCAAATCAAACTCTTGTAAAGTTTTGTAAAAAATAAGTATATCCCATTGACTTTCTTAATGTTTTTGAAATAATATCTCAAATTAGATAACCGATTTTTTTATTTTTGAAACAAGTTGTTCAGATAAAACACAAAACCTTTCAATGCTGACCTACGGAGGCAAAAAATGAAAAAAGAAATGCGCCATCAGATGATCTTAGACTTTTTAAAACAGGAGAAATCTTTATCTGTCCAGGAACTGGCTTTCAGGCTGCAGGTTTCTCCTGCAACGGTCAGGAGCGATCTGAATTTGTTAGCCGGACAAAAGGAGCTGATCCGTACCCACGGCGGAGCAGTCTATCCCTCTCTGGGACTGCAGAAATCCATTACTATTCCCGTGCCGCATCCTGAAAAAATCGCAAATCTGGAATTAAAAGAAAGCATTGCCATGGAAGCGGTAAAACTCATATCGGAAAACGACACAATTTTTATTGGCTGTGGAAGCACATTTTATGTATTTGCAAAATATTTAAACACTTTTAAAAACTTAAAAGTGGTTACCACCAATCTGAATGTGGCTTACGAGCTCGCTTCCGGCTCCCACAGCGTCTATTTTATCGGCGGAGAATTGATGGAGCTGGACGGCATTTACTATACCGGAGGTCCCAAGATCCCTTACGAACTGGAAAAGGTCTATGTCAATAAAGCCTTTATCGGCGTAAGCGGCATCGACCTGAAAGCAGGATTGACCATTTATGATCTGACCCAGTTTAATCTTTATTCCTCCATCCATAAGATTGCAAGAAAAACCATCCTTGTCAGCGATATGACCAAATTCGGATGCCAGAGCGCCCACTTGTTAGGACCCATCAAGGGTTTTGTCAATACTGTTGTAACCAATAAGGAAATCCATCCTTCCTACAAGGATGCTATCTTAGATATGGGAATAGAATTTGTTACTGCATAAAGGAGACTTATCATGCTGCCTGCTGAAAGAAGAGAACTGATCCAGAAGATCATTGTTTCGGAGAAAACTATAACATTTCAGGAATTGTTGTCGAAAGTAGACGCTTCCCATTCCACGCTGTACCGGGATTTGCTGCAATTTGAAAAAATAGGGATGGTCTCTATAAAAAACGGATTGATCTCTTTGACACATATATCCAAGACCAACTACCTGATTCCCAATGAAACTGCCATTCCTGCCCCTTCCAACTATGCACAGCAAAAATCCATCGCCGACGTTGCTGTCAAAATGATTTCCGATATGGACAGCATCTTTATCGGTGAGGGTCTGCTTTGTCTCCTTCTCGCCAAAAATATCCGGAAACAGGACCGACTAAAAAACATCACAGTTGTCACAAACAATTTCAGCGTGGCATTGGAATTGGAAAATTTCATTGCCCACGTATATTTGCTGGGCGGAGACCTGCTTCAAAACACCGAAAATCTCTATACCGGCGGTCCCAGGATCGAAAGCAATCTCAGCACTATTTTTGTCAGCAAAGCGTTTGCCTGTGTGGACGGTATCGACTTTCAATCCGGCTATACCATGCATGAATTGTCACAATTAAGCATGCTGTCACACCTGCCGGATTTTTCTGCCCAGACCATTTTTCTGATTCCTTCCTCCCAGTTTGGATACAATTCCATTCATCAGCTGGCTCCTGTACATTTCTCTGACAAAATCATCACGGATCATCTATTGGATAAAAAATATCGTTCCGCCTTTTCTTCCTTAAAAAAGCCGGAACTTGTGATTGCTTCTTCCGGATGCCCGGCAACAAAAAAAGCACCCTGATCTGAGTGCTTTTCATTTATCAGTCACGATTCTGTGCTAAAGCTGAATAATATCCGAACGGTCAGTGTATATTGCATCCGCAATGCTTTTATGCTACACTTTCCTAAGTGTCAAAAAATACAGGTCTCAGAAAGGAACTCTCAATGAACGAAACAACCCAAAAAAGCAATAAAAAACCGATGATCATTGCCGTAGCGGTGATTATCGCATTGATCGCCGTTTTTGCGGCAGTTTATTTTATTTTTTCTCCGAAAGCGGCAAAGGGCGCAAAATCCGTTACCCTTACCGTCGTGGACGATGCGGGGAAAGAAACTGTTTACGATGTGGACACGGACGCGGAATATCTTTCCGAAGTATTTGATGAGATTGACGGCTTGACAGTAGAAGGCGAAGTCGGCGACTATGGTCTTTTTATCCAGACCGTAAACGGACTGACAGCCGATTATGACAAGGACGGCGCTTACTGGAGCATCTATGTGAACGGAACCTACGGTTCCTATGCCGCCGACCTGCAGCCCGTATACGACGGGGATGAATTTTCATTAGTATATGAAGGCGCAGAATAAAACTCCCCTGACAGGGAAAGATATCGCACTGATCGGTATGATGACGGCGACGCTGGAAGCAGGCAAGCTCGCATTATCCTTTCTGCCAAATGTGGAAATCGTATCCCTGTTAATCATACTTTATACGCTTTTCTTTGGTCGGAAGACCGTATATGCGGTTTTGGTCTTTATTCTATTAGAGGGCTGCCTGTACGGATTCGGGATCTGGTGGGTCATGTATCTTTACACCTGGCCCCTGCTCTCCTTCTTTGCCTGGCGCCTTCGTAAATATGCCGCTCCCCTGCCCTATGCCATTCTTTCCGGCGTTTTCGGTCTGTTTTACGGCGCCCTCTGCTCCCTCCCCTATTTGCTGATCGGGGGCTGGTCCATGGCGTTTTCCTGGTGGGTCGCGGGTATCCCCTACGATATCATTCACTGTGTCTCAAATTTTATCTTATGTCTGATTTTATTCAAACCGCTCTACCGGGTATTCAGCAAAGTCGGTCAAAATTACCGCTCCCGGTAGGCTGCCGCCTTTTTCACAAAAGCTTTGGCAAAATGCGGGTTTGACGGATAATATAAATGGGGAAAGCCCCAAAAACAGCTTTGCGTGGCAGTCACGCAGGCATAGGTTTTTCCCGTGACCGGTTTGCGGGCAAGACAATCGCCTCCGTTATTTTCACTGTCATAATAGTGAAATTCATGTCCTCTGATTCTTTCTCCCTTCGGCAGGAACCCTTCTTCCCTTTCCTCCAATTCAATATAACCGAAACGCACCAGCTTCCCGGCGTCATGACATTGTGCAGGGATCGCCCCAACCATGGCATAGGACTTTCCTTCCCGATCCTTTAAGGAATCATGAAGATACAAAAAGCCGCCGCATTCCGCCACCGTGGGCATTCCGCTCTCTATTGCCTTCCGGATGGCTGTCCGCATGGCGCTGTTTTCCTCCAGCTTACCTGCATACAGCTCCGGATAACCGCCTCCGAGCAACAGCCCGCTGCATCCTGCGGGCAGCGTCTGATCTCTGAGCGGAGAAAAACGGACCAGCTTCGCCCCGTATTCTTCCAACAGGCGCAAATTGTCCTCATAGTAAAAACAAAACGCTTCGTCCGACGCTACCGCAATTACCGGAGCGTCTCTCTTTTTCGACGCCGCCGCGACCGCCGGGGCGTCCCCGTCCGCCTGCGTTTGCTGCGGCTTTGTACCGCCGCCGGAGGACGCTTTAAGCGGCAGCGCAATCTCCCCCGCCGTTTTTCCGATCTGCAGGATTTCCCGGACCGCGATTGTTTTTTTCAATTCTTCAGCAAGCATTTGCAGCCGTTCTTTGATATGCTCCGTTTCATCGGGCATGATCAGCCCCAGATGCCTGCTTTCGATTTGAAATTGCCTGCGCTCCGGAAAATAGCCCAGAACGGAAACAGGCAGTTCTTTTTCTATAAGCGGTCTGAGCGTTTCGTAAGAGGCGGCTGACATCCTGTTTAAAATAACGCCTTTGATCAGGTGTTTTGTATCATAGGCAAGAAAGCCCGCAATCATGGGTATCACGGACCGCCCCATTCCTTTTGCGTCCACCGTCAGGATAATCGGCGTTCCGGTGACCCTGGCAAGATGGTAGGAAGATCCTTCTTCACGGACACCGCCAAGCCCGTCGTATAACCCCATAACGCCCTCCAGCACCGCAAAATCTCCCTCTTTCCTGTTTTGCACAAGCAGCGCCTTCGTCTCCTCCTCTCCGGTAAAAAACGTATCCAGATTTTTAGAAGGAACGCCAAGCACCTTGCGGTGGAACATGGGATCGATATAGTCGGGACCGCATTTATAGGAAACGGCGTTAAGCCCCATATTTATCAAAGCCTGCAAAAGTCCGCAGGTAATCGTCGTTTTGCCGCTCCCGCTCTTCGGCGCGGCGATCATAACCCGGTCAAGCCTCATCGCTAACCTCCTTACAGAAATCAAACGCGCAGATCCACACAGGATTTTCCGCCTGCATCAAATGATAGTTCCCGGTCCTTCTTCCACGGGCAACCTGTAGCTGCACGACCTCGTCATCCTTCATGGGAAACCGGGACAGCATTTCCTTTATTTCACAAATCGTCTCCAGCGTAACGGCGTTGACGACCACCCGCATTTCGGGATTTTTCTGATACAGCGACTCCAATATTTCCTGCATCCTGCCGCCGCTTCCTCCCACCAGCGCATGGGTGGGCGCGGGCAGCCCCGCAAAGGCTTCCGGCGCTTCTCCTTTTATGATTTCTATGTTTTCCAGCCCGGACTTTTCTTTATTTCTTTCTATCAGGGAAAGGGCTTCGTCCTTTTTTTCAATGGCATAAATTCGGATTTCATCGGAAAGAGCCGCCGTCTCTATCGCAATGGAACCGGTCCCGCTTCCGACGTCGTAGACCACGGCGTCCCGGTGCAGCCGCAGCTTACAGATGCTGACTTCTCTGACCTCTTCCTTGGTCATGGGCGTCTTTTCCCTGATAAATTCCGTATCCGCCCTCCCGTGCGTCAGTCTTTCCGGTTCGGCGCACGGATTGAGAATGCAGCAGGTATATAATCCCTCTTCCCGCAGTTCACAGCATTCCTTAGGGCTTAAAAGCATAACCTTCTGTTCCGGATAAGATAACTGACAGCCCGCCCATATCCTGCACTCCCGCAGTCCGGCGTCTGTCAGCAGACGTCCCAGTTTGTTTAAATCCTTTACGCCCGCCGTCAGCAGAAACGTCTTTTTCCTGCTTCTGATCCGTTTTGCAAGATTGGGCAGTTCTTTCCCGTGAACGCTGCACAGATCCGCATCCTCGTAGCTTTCCCCGATGCACGCCGCAAGATAAGCCACCGAAGAAATCCCCGGCTTGATACAAAAAGAAGCGCGCAAACGCCCGGCTTCCACCTCGTCGCGCAACGCGCTGTACACGCTCCGGCACCCGCTGTAAAAACCGCTGTCGCCGGAAAACAGGATCACGACCTTTCTTTCGCCGGGCATTCTGCCGCTTTCCTGAATTTCCCTTAAATACGGGATCATCTGACCGGCGCTGTAATAATCTCTTTTTTCCGCGCTGCAGCGGTATGCTTCCATGAGCCGCTTCGCCCCCAGCAAAATATCCGCGCTTTCGATCGCCTCGCAGACTTCCTTTGTCAGAGTGCCTTTACCGCCCATACCCGCCCCGGCAAGTATAATCTCAAATTTACTTTCCGGCATGATCCGCCGCCCGCAGATTGCTTCCAGCTTCCGGCAGACCTCCTGAAAGGAATCTCCCTCTTCTTTTCCGTCTCCCTCGGGCACGATGACATATGCCGGAATGTCCAGGCGCTTTGCCGCCTCCAGTTTTTCCCGGTAACCGCCC
This sequence comes from uncultured Lachnospiraceae bacterium, assembly GCA_900542015.1. Classification (GTDB taxonomy): domain Bacteria; phylum Bacillota; class Clostridia; order Lachnospirales; family Lachnospiraceae; genus UBA2882. The sequence goes on from UQLY01000001.1 coordinate 142,994, forward strand.
GTCCTGCCGCTCTTTTTCGTGACCAGACATCCGACTTGGTATTGGCGGAGCATGGCTTCATTCAGTTCGGTCGAAAAGGGTCCCTGGAGTGCAAGAATCTGTTTTCCGCAAATCCCCTGTTCCATACAAAGGGCAAGGCTTTCCATCCCCGGCAGCACCCGCACATACAGTCTGGATCTGACCTGTTCCACGCCGCAGTATGCGCCAAGCTCCTTGCTCCCGGTCGTCAGCAGGATATTCCCCTGCGTCTGCTCAAGCGCTTTGGCACATGCCTCGTGACTTTTAAAATAACGGACCTTTCCCCCGTCAGTCTCCGCGTCGTTTTCTCTCTTCAACCTCAGATAGGGAACAGTCGTCCCCGCTACGGCGGCTTTGATGTTTTTTGTCGCTTCCTCCGCATAGGGATGGGTCGCGTCCACAACCGCCGCAAAATCGCCTGCTTCCAGACAGGCACGCATCTGTTCCCGGTCCATTCTGCCGCAATGCACCTTCGCAAAGGACCGCTCTTTTAGAGCGGTCTCTCCGTATTCGGTGGCGACGCAGACGGTATGCGGCACACCTGCGCCGCTTAAACGCTCCGACAATTTTCTTCCTTCAGTTGTTCCCGCAAAAATCAGTATTTCTTTCAATCTCGTACCCCCGCTTTGTAATCAGCTTTCCGTTGATGATTTCCGAACCGGAATTTCCGATAAATACCGTCGTAAACATGTTGACCTGCGCTTCTCTTAACTGTCCCAGCGTACAGGTAACCGCCCTTGTGCCCTCCCTGCCGATGTTTTCCACATAACCGCAGGGTCTTTGCGCTTCTATGTCCCGCAGCAGAATATCGCACGCCTTTTGCAGATAATCCCTTCTCTTATGGCTGGAAGGATTGTAAAGGACTATGACAAAATCGCCCTTTGCCGCCGCCGTCAGACGCTTTTCAATCCTGTCCCAGGGCGTCAGCAGATCGCTCAGGCTGACGGTGCAAAAGTCGTGATTAAGGGGCGCTCCCAGAACCGCCGCGCCGCTTGACGCCGCCGTAATGCCCGCAACGACCGACAGGTGCGTCTGCGGATATTCCTTTCCCATTTCATACATCAGAGAGGCAAGCCCATAGATTCCGGGATCGCCGCTGCAGATTAAGGCGACCGTATTTCCCTTTGCCGCTTCTTCAAAACAGAGCCTGCACCGCTTTGTTTCCTGCCGCATGGGTGTTGAAAGAATCCGCTTTTTGGCAAAGCGCTCCCCTAACAAATTCACATAGACCGTATAGCCCACAATAACGTCCGCCTGCTCCAGCGCCTGCAGCGCTTCCGCCGTCATCATATCCTCCCTGCCCGGTCCCATTCCTATGATGTAAATTTTATTTTTGCTCATATGCCGTCTCGTCCCTCCTTCTTCCTTCTGCAAACGTCACGCTCCATTCCCTTTTTGCAACGGCGATGGTCATACCGTCCCCTGCTCGCTTCTTTCGGATCAGACTGCCGCCGTTTCCGCACGCCTTTAATGCCGCGCGTTCGCAGACATTGTCAACCCCTACTTTTTCCTTTACAAAGGACGAGGCATGAAATTCTCCCTCTACCGCCTGCAGCTGCACGGCTGTATACGTCAGAAACGGAATATTTTCTTTTTCACAGAAAGACAGAAGCCCCTCTTCTTCTTTTTTTATGTCGATGGAGGCGAGGGCATAAATCCGGCAAAGGGACAGGCGCGCTTCCTGGAGCGTTTCTGTAATCAGCGCCTCTATCCGGCTTGCCTTTGTTCCTTTTTTGCAGCCCATTCCGATCACATATTCCCTGGGGCTTAAACGGATCAGCGCATCGCACTCATTTTTTCCCGAAGCAATGACAATATCCGCGTAAAGAGGCTTCTTGCAATCAGGCAGAATCAAGATTCCATCCGGCTTTTGATCCGGATCGCGAAGGCGTCCCGGCTCCGCCCACACGGTAATTGGTTCTCCTGCAAGCGCCTTTGCGGATACTTTGGCGATCCCGTCTTTATTTTCGATATACAGGTTGTTTCGTTTTGCAAACAAATCCACCGCAAACTTATGATTTCTGTCGGTTGCCGTCGTAATGACCGGCGTCGCGCCAAGCCCGGCGGCAAGCGCTGCGGCAATCTCATTGGCGCCGCCCACATGACCGGACAAAAGCGGGATGACAAATTTTCCCGTCTCGTCTATGACAAGCACCGGATTGTCATGCAGCTTGTCCGTCAGACAGGGCGCGACGGCACGCACCGCAATCCCGCAGGCTCCGATAAAGATTAACGCATTCTTTTTATCCATCTGCTCCATTGTCCAGTCTCCGAGGCTTTGGGTAACGCTTTGCACCGCCAAACCGTCAGGCTCTTTTCCGCCGTTTTCCTTTGCAAAAGAGCATTTTGTCGCAAGAGAGACCTCTTGCGGCGCCAACAGCCCGGCTATTCTTTTGGAAAGGCGTATTCCGTTTTCCGTAAAACTGATGATCTGATACCGCATGCCGTCATTCCTTTGCCTGCCTGAATTCCGTGGAAAAATCAGGCGCATACAATCTTGATTTATGGTAATTCTGGTGGGTTATGACTTCTCCCACCAACACCAACGCCGTCTTTGTGATGCCGTGCTCCGTTGCAGTCCGTTCCAGGGTTTCTACGGTGCAGGTATAGGCTTCCTCGTCCTTCCAGGTCGCCTTATATACAAGCGCCGCCGGAGTTTCCTTCCGGTATCCGCCCGCAATCAGCCTGGCGCTTAATTCCTTTAGCATTCCCGCGCTCAAATAGACCGCCATGGACGCCCGGTGCGCCGCAAAGCTTTCAATGCTTTCTGCGGGCGGCACCTTGGTTTTGCCTTCCATTCTTGTGATAATTAAGGACTGGGAAATTCCCGGCAGCGTATATTCCAGGTTCAGGGAAGCCGCCGCTCCGAAGCAGGCGCTGACGCCGGGACAGCTTTCATAGGAAATCCCCAGTCCGTCCAAAGCGTCCATCTGCTCCCTGACCGCGCCGTAGATGCTCGGGTCTCCCGTATGCAGCCTGACCGTCATTTTCCCCTGATCGTCCGCCCGTCTCATAAGATCGACGACCTCGTCAAGGGTCAGCTTCGCGCTGTTATAAATTTCGCACTCCGCCCGGGCATAATCCAAAAGCTCGGGATTGACCAGAGAGCCTGCATAAATGATCACATCCGCCCGCTGCAAAAGCCGCATTCCCCTGACCGTAATTAAATCCGCCGCGCCTGTTCCCGCGCCAACAAAGTAAACCATGCTTCCGCCTCCTTACTCTTTGCCAGTTCCCCAAATTCATTGGCATACATGATACAATCCGTTTTGATTTTTCCTTTCGCGCGCCTGTCAAGATAAAAACAAATGCGTTCCATGGCATAGTCCATAACCGCCCGGCGCTTTCCGCTTTCATCCAAAATCCGCACCGCCTCTTCGGTATTGACGCAATCCAGTATCCGGCGCGCGTCGTCCGCCGATACTCCCTGTCTGACGGCAAATGCCGCCAACAGCTCCATCCGGCAGTCGCCCTCCCGGGAATGGGTATTCATAATGCCGCCCGCAACCTTGATTAACTTCCCGATGTGCCCGGTCAGCAGGATTTTTTGAAATCCCATTTCAACCGCCATATCGATGGTCTCCCCGATAAAATTGCTGCACTTGACGCTTCGGTCCAGATCGTAGCCGTATGCCCGTTTCATAAAATCCAGTCCGTAATTGCCCGGCGACACCGCCGCATAGTCAAAACCCTGCGCCCGTCTCTGGTTCAACTCCACCCGGATCGTATCCAGAATCGCCTGACTGCTCATAGGCTCCACAATTCCGCTGGTTCCCAGGATGGAAATGCCTCCCGTAATCCCAAGCCTCGGATTAAAGGTCTGCCCCGCAAGGCGTTCTCCCTCCGGCACAAAAATCTCAACCTCCAGCTCTCCCTCATAATCGGCGACCTCGCACACCTGTAAGACTTCTTTTTCAATCATTTCCCTGGGAACGTGATTGATCGCGGCGTTTCCCACAGGCTGGTCGAGACCGGGGCGGGTCACTCTGCCGACTCCTGCGCCGCCTTCGATGTGAATCCGCGCTTCTTTCCGGCGCCGCTTCCCATCTCCTGCTGCCGCCGGGTTATCTTCTGCCTCTGTGCCGTCTGCCTCCGTGCCATCCCCTGCCGCCGGGCTCCTCCCGGCTTCCGGAACATTTTTTCCAAAAGACACCTTTGCAAAGATCAGCGCGCCCGTCGTAATGTCAGGATCGTCGCCTCCGTCCTTTTGCACCGCGCAGCTTACTTCGTTTTCCCCCCGTCCGATCTCTAAGATCTGCGCCGTATAGGGAATCCCTTTCGGCGTTTCTATGGTTATTTCCGTTTTTTCCATTCCCGTCAACAGCATGTACGCCGCCGCTTTTGCCGCCGCAGCCGCGCAGCTTCCCGTCGTAAACCCGTACCGCATTTTCCCACCCCTTTAAACATTTCTGCCAAGCTCATACAGCAGGGCGTTGCAGATCGCCGCCGCCACATTGCTGCCGCCTTTCCTGCCGCGGTTGACAATATAGGGGACGTCCGTCTCCATGATCAGCTCCTTTGCCGCCACTACGTTGACAAAGCCCACCGGGACCCCAATGACAAAAGCGGGCTTCCAGTCTCCCTTTTGTATCATTTCATACAGCGAAACCAAAGCCGTCGGCGCGTTTCCCACGGCAAAAATAACCGGTTTGGGAATCCTGGCGGCAAATTCCATACTGACAGCCGCGCGGGTAACGCCCCGCTCCTTTGCCAAGCGCGCGACTCTTTCATCCGCCATAAAGCAATGCGCCTCGCCGCCAAAACCCGCCAGGATTTTTTTGTTGATCCCCGCAAGCGCCATATTGGTATCCGTCACAATATCCGCCCCGTTTAACAACAGTTCCTTCGCAATTTTAACGGCGTCCTTTGCATAGACAAGAGTCTGCACATACTCAAAGTCCGCGCTTGTATGGATGACCCGTTTCGTAATCATCTCCTCTTCCTTTGGCAGGGTAATCCCCCTCTCCTCCAACTCCTCTGAAATGATTGCAAAGCTCCTTTTTTCAATTTCATCCGGTCGCAGCCGTTCAATTTCCTTCAATCCACTCACCCATCGCTTTCCGTAATTTTTCGTGATCCGCCCTGGTCTTTACCGCAATCCGGTAATACCCCTCCGTCAGTCCCCGGAAATTTTTGCAGTCCCGGATCAAAATCCCCTTTTGCAGCAATTCTTCATAAAGGGGCTTTTCGCTGTATAGCAGGATAAAATTCGCTTCGCCGGGAAACACGCGGCTTCCCGTCTTTTTGAGAATTTCTTCCAAAAACGGACGCTCCGCTCTGATATACTCCGCCGTCCGGACCGCAAACGCCTGTTGACCGGCGCAGGCAATCCCAGCCTCCTGTGCAAAGACGGAAAGGTTCCATTCGGGCAGGTGACTCGCTAATTTTCCACGCAGGACGGAGTTGGCGCATACCAGGTACCCCAGCCGCACGCCGGGAATTGCAAAAATTTTGGTAAACGCGCGCACCAGCACCAGATTGTCATACTCCTGCACCAGAGACAGTGCGGATTGTCCCTTTCGGAACATCTTGCCGTTTTCCTCTTTTTCCATGCAAAATTCTATGAAGCATTCATCTAAAACCACAACTATTTGTTTCTGTTTACATACTGTCAGTATGTTTTTTAACCGTTTTTGTTCCAACAGCCACCCCGTAGGATTGTTGGGACTGGCAAGAAACAACAGATTGATATCATCGGATAACGCGTCCAAAAAATCATCCTCCGGCGCAAATCCGTCTTCCTCGCGTAAATGGAAATAAACGATCTCGCCTCCCGAAGCCTTCGCCGCATATTCATAGCCGTAAAAGGACGGAACCGGAATCAGAATTTTCCCGGGGCTTAGGGCATGTACCGCCGCCATCAGCAGCTCCGAAGCGCCGTTTCCAAATAACAGCCACTCCTGCGGCACAGACAGCCCGCGGGCAACCGCTTCCTTCAGGCGTTCCGCCGCAGGGTCGGGATATTGCGCGCATCGTCCCGCCGCCCGGTGCAGCGCCTCCACAACTTCCTTTGGCGGTCCCAGAGGATTGACGTTTACGGAAAAATCCATATTCACTTTGTTTCTGTAAATATCGCCGCCGTGTATGCTTTTCATCCTCCGCGTTCACTTCCCTTCCAAAACCAGTGCCGCGCCCGCCAGAATAACCAGACACAGGATCGCGCCCAGCCATGCCGTCAGATATAACAGCCTGTTTGCCCGCCTGATATCCTCGCACTCCGCCTGCCGCACCCCGTCCCCGATATAGGGCTTATCCGTCCTTTTGCCAAAGTAGCTCGCAGGACCCGCCAGCCGCAGCCCTAAAGCTCCCGCACATACGGATTCCGTCTGCGCCGAATTGGGACTTGCGTGGTTGTGTCTGTCGCGCCTGTATATGGTCAAAGCGCGCTTTCCGTCAAAGCTTTTGCCTCCCAGGTATGCCGCCGCTATCATCAGACACGCGCTGATTCTTGCCGGAATAAAGTTAAAAACGTCGTCCAGCTTTGCCGCCGCCCTCCCGAAATACAGATACCGTTCGTTTCGGTAGCCGACCATGGAATCCATCGTATTGACCGCCTTATAAGCAAATCCCAGCACCGGACCGCCCAGAGCCGTAAAAAGCATGGGCGCAATGACGCCGTCCGAAGTATTTTCCGCTACGGTCTCCACGGCGGCTTTGGTCACGCCTTCTTCGGAAAGGTCCGCCGTATCCCTGCCTACAATCATGGAAACCGCTTCTCTCGCGCCCTCCAGCCGCCCTTCCTTTAAGCATCGGTATACCTTCATGCTCTCGTCCTTTAAACATTTTGTCGCCAAAAGCTGATAGGTCATAACCGCCTCGGCACATACTCCCAGATATATATCTATACTATATGTTATGATCAGTAACAGAGAGCTTACCGCAGTGACCGCTGCAAGAACCATAACAACCAGTAGCACTCCTTTTCTTTTTTCCCTTTTTGCATCTTCCTGCTGTAATAGGGAAGCATCTCTTTGCCGTGATACGGTAAGAAGACTCCCTTCCAGCCCCGCAATCAGCTTTCCGATCAGGCACACCGGATGGGGCATGCCGTGAGGATCTCCCAGCAGAAGGTCTAACAAAAACCCGGCAAAAAATGCAGTTATATGATATTTCATAACGCCTCCTCCTGCAAAAGCGGACGCAGCTCTTGCAAGGTAACGCCGCGATCCATAGAAAGGATACAGCGATACCCGTCTCCGTTTGACACCTGATAATCATAATAATCTCCGCCGAAAAAGCAGCTAAACAGCGCCATGATGGTCCCTCCGTGGACGATCAGCCCCACCCTCAGCGGACGCTCCCGCTCCGGCTTTTTCAAGGATACGTCCATCGCCGAAAGCGCTTCGGTCACCCGATTAAATCCCCGTTTACAGCGGTCCGCAAACGCCTCCCTGCTCTCGCCTTCCGGAAAAGGCAGCCTGCCGCCGCTGTCAATCCATGCCTGATACCGCCTGTCTCCCTGCAACTGTGTATAATTTTTCCCTTCAAAGGCGCCGAAATCCGTTTCCTTCCATTCCGGTACAATGACCGCCCGCTTATCCGGATAAAGGATTTCCGCCGTTTCCCTGCAGCGTTTCATCGGACCGGAAAACAGGCAGTCGACCGCAGGGTATTTTCCTTCCGCCTTTTGCCGCTGCAGCCTGCCGATACCTTCCGCGCTCAGCGGTTCGTCTGTTTTTTGCCCAAGATAGCGGCGTTCTTTATTTGCTTTTGTGGCTCCGTGCCTGATCCAGACCAGCTCTATTTGATTTTCTGACCGATTCCGCATATGACTCTTACCACCTCGTCCGCACGTTCTGCAAGCAGGACCAACAGTCTTCCCGTCCGCTCCCGGTACGCTCTCTCAAACCCGTCCACCGGTACGATTCCGTTTCCGATTTCGTCGCTGATAATCATACTGTCCGGGCATTGCTTTAAAAAAGCCTCCAACCGCGCTTCGGGCTCCTCTCCCTGCCGCATACAGGTCCTGACCCATTCGTGGAAGCGGTTGATAACAATCCGTTTCCCCTGCGCCAACGCCTCCGCCGCCTGTTCTTTTTCCGGTATTTCTCCGTCCCAGACCGCGAACCCGCTTTCGGGCTTTGGCTCGCCCTGCCGATTCTCCCGTCGGAAAACATAATTTAATTTTCCCTGTGCATAGCCTCCGATAAACAATTTCATCTTTTTCTTCCTTTCACACCGGACGGTTTCTTCGCCCGCCGGGTCTTTCGCACGCCCGGTCCTTTCCCCGCCCGGTCCTTTCCCCGCCTGGCATTGCCCCGCCGTCTGCTTACCCGGCAACCTGCAAAATCGCCGCAGCCGCCGTCATGCAGCATTCGCAGATCAGGACAAAATACCCCGCCGTATCGCCCGTAATGCCGCCAAGCTCTTTTTTACAGCGAAAGTAATAATATGCAAAGGCGCCCAGCGCGGCGAGCACAATCACGCCTCCGGCACAAAAGGACAGCCACAGCATAAACGCCGCGCACAATATCCCCTGGAGCCCCAGGGAGCCTTTTACAATCCTTTTTTGCGCCCGGCTTGCAAAAAGATAAAGCAAACCCTCCTGCTTTGCCGACCGGAAGGAAACCACGCCGATCCCGCTTAAACACCTTGCCAGGAAAAAGCCCGCGCACAAAATCTGCAGCAGGTTTTTATCCCGTACCTGGGAAAAGGCGCCCACATAAATGAGCCCGTATGCCGCAAATTGAATGACCGCAAAGGCGCCGATATGGGAATCCTGCAGGATTTCCAGCTTTTTCTCCCTCGGCTGATAAGAATGGAACGCGTCCATCGTATCCAAAAACCCGTCCGCATGAATCCCTCCGGTTATTACCAGCGGGATCGCCGCCCCGATCAGCGCATAGTACAGCCCGTTCACCGCAAAGCGGTCGCAGACGGCGTACCAGAGATATACGACCCCTCCGATGAGTGCGCCCACCCAGGGGAAGAAGCAGAGCACATATTTCATATCCTCGTCCTTCCACGCAAATTGGGGAACCGGAACCCCGGAATACATGGAGAACGCTATCATACATGATTTTACAAGCCGCATCCTACTTTCCTTCCTTTACTGTACCTTCCTTTACCGTAACCGGGATTCCCACAACCACTTCAACGACCCGGTCGGCAAGCGCCGCAAGCCTTTCGTTGATGCTTCCCATCGCCTTCAGATATTCGCGGGTCGGTTCCTCGTAGGTAATCCCGTCCTGAAACACATTGTTCGTAACTATAACTGTGTGTTTTAGTTTTCTGTTTAATACCGTTACACCCTGTACGACTGTTTCCGTCACTTCCCGGCACGACTTTTGTCCGCCGCCTGTAAACATTTCATTTGCCGTCAGATTGGAAACGCACTCTAAGATCGCCGTCTTTTCCCGCCCCGGCGTATTCTTCATCCTTTGGAGCGCCTTATTTACCTCCACGGGCTGTTCGATTGTGACAAAGCCCTTGCCGTCCCTCATTTTGCGGTGCCTTTCTATTCTGTTCCTGCTTTCTTCGTCAAAAGCCTGCATCGTCGCGATGTAATATTTTTGACAGCCCGCGGAAAGCGCTTCGATACATGCCTCCGCATAAGTGCTCTTCCCGCTGCCGCTCCCTCCGGTGATCAATACCATCATGTCGTCTGAAACCTCTCGTATTGTTCTATGCTGATATCCGAAAAAGTCGTTCTGCCGTTGTAGATACCAAGCGCCATATCCAACAGAGAAAACATCATGACCGCTCCGGTTCCCTCTCCCAACGCCAGGTTCCCGTCGATGACGGGCTCCATTTCCAGTTCTTTCGCCAACAGTGTTACCGCAGGCTCCTTTCCCTTATGGGAAGGAATCAGATACGCCTTCGTCCCCGGAACCAGGCGTTCCGCCAAAAGAGCCGCCACCATGCTGATGACGCCGTCCAAAACCACGGGGACCGAAAAAAGCGCGCCGCCGATACAGACCCCGGCAAGCCCCGCGATATCCAGCCCGCCCACGGTCCGCAGCACCGTCAGCGCATCGGCATGATACAGATCATAGTTTCGGATTGCTTTTGCAATTACCTCCCGCTTACGGGACAGCCCTGCATCGCTAAGTCCGGCTCCCCTTCCCGTGACCGCAGCCGCCTCGCAGCCCAACAGAGCCGCCGCCACCGCGCTGCTTGTGGTCGTATTGCCGATTCCCATTTCTCCGGTCGCCAGAATCTTGTAGCCGTCCTTTTTACAGGCGGCAGCCAGATCGATCCCCACGGCGATAGCGCGGACGGCTTCCTCCTCCGTCATTGCCGGCTCTTTCAGGAAATTGGCGGTGCCATGCCTGATTTTCCGGTTCAGCACGCCTTCCGTCTCCTCTTCCGTCCGGATGCCGATATCCACCGGGATCGTATCCGCTCCTATGACCGCCGCCATCCTGCACACCGACGACTGTTTCTTTCCCATGGACCGCGCCACCGCCGCCGTGACCTCCTGTCCCGACTGGCTGACGCCTTCCTCCACGATCCCGTTATCCGCGCACAGGATTAGCACCGCCTTTTTGGTCAGGTCCACCTTGTCCGTCCCCGAAGCCGCGCCGATTTTGGCAATGAGCTCCTCGAACCGCCCCATCCCGTCCAGGGGTTTCGCCACTAAGTCCCAGTTTTCCAACACCTTTTTCCGGATTGTTTCATCGGGTGCTTTGACCGAAATCCGTTTCAGTTCCGCGCCCGTATAGTCATTCCATTTCGGCTTCCTGCAGCATTCCATAGATTTCCTCCATATTCAGATACGCGCGCAGCGTATCCGCCAATTTGTCATATTCCTTTTCCTTAAAGCTCTGATAGTCCTCAAAGCCGCTTTCCGTTATGCTGATTCCCTTTTTTTCTGCAAGCGTCCGCACCACCGCGTCCGCAGCGTCCGCAGCGTCGAACATACCGTGTGTATATGAACCATATATATTGTTATGATTAGATACCACAACGCATGGCTCTTCACTCTTGCCATTGATAAAAACAGTCCGTCCCATATGGATTTCATAGCCCCGGAAGCTGCATCCTGAAAGCGCGCTCAATATGCCTTTTGTCTCGCCGATGCGTCCCTTTACCTGGCGGCGCGTTTTTTCCCTTTGCAGTACGGTAGACACCGGTAACAGCTCCATGCCGCGGATGCTTCCGCCCTCCTCCACCCGGTCGGGATCGGAGATTTCACAGCCTAACATCTGATAGCCGCCGCAGATTCCAAACACCGGAATATCCCCGGACAGCTTTTTAACCGCCGCCTCCAGCCCGTTTTGGCGCATCCATTTCAGGTCTCCCATGGTATTTTTGCTGCCGGGCAGAAAGATCATGTCCGGTCGGCGCAGGTCGCTTGCCTTCGTCACGTACCGCACCGTTACTTCCGGGATCTGCTCAAATACATTAAAGTCCGTAAAGTTGGAGATTCTCGGATAGCGGATGACCGCAAGATCGATACAGCCTGTTTCTTTTCGGTCAAACCGTTCCGTCAGGCTGTCCTCATCCTCCAGCGAAAGCTCCATATAGGGCACGACGCCCGTCACAGGGACCCCTCCCTTTTCCTCCAGCATCCGAATCCCCGGATCGAGAATCGAAAGATCTCCTCTAAACTTGTTGATAACAAGCCCTTTGACCCGCTCCCGCTCTTTTTCCGTCAACAGCATCAGAGTCCCTAACAACTGGGCAAACACGCCGCCCCTGTCGATATCTCCCACCAGCAGGACGGGCGCATTTACCATATCTGCAAGCCCCATATTTACAATGTCGTGTTCCTTCAAATTGATCTCGGCAGGACTGCCCGCCCCCTCTATCACAATAATGTCCGCCAGTTCCGAAAGCCTCCCAAACGCCTCCCTGATCTGCGGCACAAGCTGAAGCTTATAGGCGAAATAATCTTTGGCGCTCATATTGCCAAGGACTTCTCCGTTTACGATGACCTGGGAGCCGGTATGGTCGGTGGGCTTGAGCAAAATGGGATTCATACAGACCATCGGCTTGATTCCCGCCGCCTCCGCCTGCATGACCTGTGCCCTGCCCATTTCCAGCCCCTCCTCCGTAATATACGAATTAAGCGCCATATTCTGTGATTTAAAGGGCGCCACACGATAGCCGTCCTGTCGGAATATCCTGCATAACCCTGCAACGAGCAGGCTTTTTCCCGCATTTGACATAGTGCCCTGCACCATAATTACCTTTGCCATAATCCTCTGACCCTTTCCCTGCGTCCCAATCAATCTTCGCCTTTTTCCGGCGTCTCCATCAATCCTCCGCCCCTTTCCGGCGTCTCCATCAATTCTCCGCCCCTTTTCCCGGCGTCTCAATCTGCTTGCCGCTTTCGCGCGCAAATTCCAATAATTCCCGGTTGGCGCGTTCCAGCGTATGGAAGGTTTCCCTGCAGCAGATGACTTTCCGACAGCCCGCCAGCTTTTCTTTCGCCTCTTCAAGACAACGCTCCCCTATAGGCTCAAACGCCCCGGTTTCAATGACCTGCGCCGCCAATGCCTTCGCCACCGGATAATCCAGATCATTTTGAAATAAAATCCCGGTTGCAAAGGGAACGCCCTGCCTCTGCAGCCTGCGGTAAGTTGCGCGCCCGCAGCCGCCGCCCGCGATGACAAAGACCCCGGGTTCTCCTTTCGCCGCAGGAAGCTCCATCGTCTGGCTTTCCTCGTCAAAGCTGCCTGCGGATACCCCAAAGAGCCGGGACAGATATCCCGGCACAAAGATTTCCTCCGGCGTTCCCAGTCTGTCCACATAGCTCCCGTTAAGGCACAGTATCCGGTCGGAGAGCTTTGCGGCGAGTTCCAGCTCATGAAGGGACAAAATCACGGTCAGTTCCCGTTCCCTTTTCATCTCCTGCAGCACGGACAAAAATTCCAGCTTATATTTCACGTCCAGATAGGAAGTCGGTTCATCCAGGATGACGATCTCCGGCTCCTGACAGATGGCGCGCGCCAGCATGACCCGCTGCCGCTGCCCGTCGCTGATGCGCGTAAAATCCTGTTCCCCGATCTCTCCGACGCGGACCAGCTCCATCGCTTCCTTTACAATCTGCCGGTCCTTTTGGGAAAGAATGCCGAAACGCCCCGTGTAGGGATACCTGCCCGTCGCAACCACGTCCTCACAGGTCATCAACTCCGTCCGCAGCCTGTCCGTCAAGACCACCGCCATCTTTTGGGACAGCCTTTTGCCCGACATTTCCTCCAGGCTTTCCCCGCCCAGACAGACGACTCCGCCAAGAAGCCGAAGCTGCCTCGCAATGCTTTTTAAAACCGTGGATTTGCCCGCGCCGTTAGGACCGATTAACGTCAGGATTTCTCCCTTTTTCAGTTTGATTTCGATTTCTTCAATCAAGGGCTTGCCATGGTAGCCCACGCTCATCTTTTCCGCCCTGAAATAGTACTCCATCATACCACCTTCTCCCGATTGCGTCTGATCATGACCCACAGCACCACAGGCGCTCCGAAGATTGCCGTTACCGTGCTGATACTAAGCTCCGTAGGCGCAAAGAGAGTCCTCGCCAGCAGATCGCAGAACAGGCAGAATACGCTGCCTCCCAGGAAACACGCCGGAATCATAAGAATGGGCTTCGCCGTGCCTAACAGACTTTTTACCAGATGGGGAACCGCAACCCCCACAAAGGAAATCGGTCCCGCAAACGCCACGATACACGCCGACAAAACGCCGGATAACACCACCAGCCCGACGCGCAACAGGCGAACATTTACACCCATGTTTCCGGCATATGCCTCTCCCAACTGATAGGCGCTTAAAGGCTTCGACAGGCAAAATACAATTACCGTGGTCACGGCGGTCACTCCCGCCATGGCGGCGACATTGTCCCACGTCATGCCGGAAAAGCTTCCTCTGGACCAGTTGTGGAGATTGACGATATCCGCATCGTCGGCAAAGGTTACCACCAGCTCCGTCACCGCCGAGCAAATATAGCCGATCATTACCCCGCTGACTACCAGCATGGACGTCGTGCTGACCTTGCGGGATATCGGCAGGACAAAGCCCATGGAAAGCATCGCTCCCGCAAACGCCGCGATAATCAACGCCGCCGAACTGAGCCGCACGGCGCGTTCCATAAAAAATACCATGGTAAGCGCCACGACCATCTTTGCTCCGGAGGAAATTCCCAGCACAAAAGGACCTGCAATGGGATTGTGAAAAAAGGTCTGCAACAGATATCCCGAAAGCCCCAGCGCGCCTCCGAGTATCATGGCGGCAAGCGCCCTGGGCATTCGGATATCCCACAAGATCCTGCTGTTTTCCACTTCCGCTCCACGGACGGACGCTAAAATATCGGATAAGGAGATCCTGACGGTTCCGATACAGACATTCAGTATCACAAATAGAATGACGCCGGTTCCCAACAAAAGGAAAACTGCCGTATATCTGATTTTCCTGCTCCGCTCCATACCGCGCCTCCTTTATTTAAGCCGGAAAAGATATTCCATCTTTTCCTCGTCCTCTCCCAGCAACATGCCGTGAATATCCCGGATCAGATAACCAACCGCCATGGACTGCTGGTAAAAATCATTGGTCGTGCACCAGACATTGCCCTCCTGCACAGCCTTAAAATCCGCCAAAACAGGACACTTATCAAGCAACTCCTCCACGGAAGTGATCCCGCCGTCGATGGAGCTGTTGTAAATGATGAAATCCGCGTCCTTCGCGCCGTCATAAAACTCTTCAATCTGCATACTCATCGTAGAGCGTTTGGTTTCCGGATCTGACAGATTCTCAAAGATGTATCTTCCCCCGGCAAGCTCGATCATCTTCGGAATATAATCAGAGCTTTGGCGTACCTGCACCAGCCCGTTAGAGGTAATATAGAAAAAAGCCACGGTTTTATCCGTTTTTTCCTGTGCCGTTACCTCATCCAAAATCGCGGTCTGCTCGGCAAACGCCGCTTCAGCGGCTTCTTCTTTCCCAAGCAGGGCGCCGTAAAACTTAATCCACTCCACGCGTCCGAGCGGGTGAGACTCATAGCTGGAATATTCTATGACCACCGGAATCCCGAAATCCTCCAGCATTTCTATGACTTCCGGCGAATGGGATATCATCATATTTTCAATGGCAAGCGTGCAGTCTCCGGATACAATCAACTCATAATCCGGTTTGTTATACTTTCCTGCATACAGAATATCCCCGTCCGCCATCGCTTCCTTAGCGGCGTCGATATACCACCCGTCCTCCTTCTGCCCGGAAAACCGGATGGAATCCAGCGCGTCCAGATGCACGAAAAGATCCATCGCCGAAGAAGATACCAGATAGAGATTTTCAAGCGGCTGATTTAATACGATCACATCCTCTTCAATCCCCTGTGGCGTTTCTTTTCCCTCGGGCACGACAAAAATTCTTGTCCCGTCCATGGTTTCCAACAGCCGGTATCCGCCTTCATAACAGTCCACGGAAAAATTTTCCGCATACTGCAGCGCGATACTGCCTTCATAGACCAAATCTTCATAGGTCAAATCTTCATAGACCGGATTTTTGCCGATCCGGCTCTCCCCGCTTACGGTCGCCTCCGCCTTCGTTTCCTGCGCCGTCTTTGTATCTTCCGACAGATCGGAAGAAGGACTGCCGCAGCTATACAGCCCCAGCAGTCCCAACAAAAGCAAACAGCATATCCTAATTTCTTTTTTTCTTCCTTTCATCCGCCGTAACCTCTTATTCCGCAGTTTTCATTGTATCCGAACGGAATGTAAGGGTATACTCGATCTCATGAGGCGTGCTCATGGCGACGGTGTCTCCGATTACCTCCATCGGTTCGTCAAAAACCAAAACCGGAATCTCAAAAACGGAATTTCCTTCCGTATTAACCGGCAGATATTTCTCTCCGTCAACAATCATATAGTCATAATTGGGACTACTCCATTCCACCGTTGCCGTCGCGACGCCGTCCGCTACGGTAATCTGCGCCGGAGAAGCAATCTGCGCTTTTCCGCTGCCGCCTGCAAAATCAAGTTCCACCGTATAGGTGCCATCCGCGAAATCCACCGAAGCCCCCGCGCCCTCTGCGTTCTTTGCATCGCTTCCTTCTTCCATGGGCTGCGGGTCGGATACGCTGACCTTATGATCATACCATTTTCCCTTTGTCCCGATCAGGGCGAGGTCAAACTCCTCATCCAGATACGGAACCGGTACGTCGAAGCCGTAGACTTCCTCGGTCAGTCCGTCGCTGTAGGTCACGCTGTCCGTCGTGGGCTCCAGTAATTGCGCCCCGTCCTTTGCGGCGTCTTCTGCAAGCCCCGGGTAAAGATTTACAATCTTTTTGGAACCAAGGGTAATATGAATGGTCATTTCCCCGTCCTGAACCGTCAGCGTTCCCATATCCTCATACGTTTCGTTTACCTGAAACATTGTGCTGTCCGTCGTAAATTTCGCCGTATACACGCCGTCGGGAAGCTCTGCTTCCTCGGGCGTTTCCTCTGCGGGCGCGTCCGTTTCCTCCTGTACGGCTTCCGTTTCTTCTGCAGGCGCTTCCGCCTCCGCGGCGGGAGTTTCCGCCGCGGGCTCCTGCTTGTCATCGCCACCGGCGCATCCGCCAAGCAGGGCGCATGACAGCAACAGCGCGCCTAATATCGTCATTTTTTTCTTTCTCATAACTTGTGACATCCTCTGTATGTTTTTTATTTTTCCTTATCAGTCCATAACTGCTTTCGTATGCGCCACATAAATATCCTTAATGGCGTCGATGGAACCAAGACCGGTAATCTGGGTATCTACGCTTTCAAAGCTGCCGTCGGCTTTGAACATGCTGATCCAGGAATCCGCATCCTCGCCAGCCATATCGTTATTCGCATGATCCCCTGCCACTACCATTAACGGACGGAGAATAACCTTGGTATATCCTGCGCCGGAAACCGCTTCGATCACCGCTTCGCAGGAGGTTTCTTCGGGCTCGCCTTCCACCGTACCGATGAATACGTTATCATATCCTAACTCGCTCATCTGCGTCTGCATCTGGCTGTAGGACACCTTTGCCGTATGAGATGTACCGTGACCCATAAATACGAACGCGGTTCCGTCTTCCTTTGCCGCCTCCAGGCTTTCATAACCTGCTGTGGCAACCGCTTCCGCCGTAAGCGCTTCCGCTACGGCTTTCTTATCCTCATTGACCGCAGACGCGTCCGCGCCGACTTCTCCAAGCAAAGGCTCCGCAATCTTTACGGTTTCAAACTGATCTTCATATGCCGCTGCCGCTTCCGCGAGCTCGTCATACTCGGCTCCGTGCATCAGATGCGTGGGCTGTATGATCAGATTTTTTACACCGTTTGCAACCGCACGTTCAAGCGCCTGATCCATATTGTCAATAAACTCTCCGTCGCGCGCCTGAATATGGTTGATAATGATCTGCGCCGTAAACGCTCTCCTTACGGACCAGTCGGGATACGCTTCCTGCAAAGCGTCCTCGATTCCCTTAATATCCGTCACACGGCTGTCGTTAAAGGATGTTCCGAAGCTGACTACCAGGATTTCATTTTCGCCGATCTCATCCTGGTTGCGGGGATCGTCCTTGGAAGCGTCTCCGGTATCTCTGCCGAAATAGTCCGGGTCCGCATTTTCGCCTTCTACAAGCTCCTTTTGTGCATCCGTCAAAGCGTCCCATGCCGCCTTTGCAGCCGCGCACTGTTCGTCCGTCTCGTCGGTTCTTTCCTGTACATAAATCGCGTCGATTAACGCCGCCACTTCATCAGCCGCTTTCTGATCCGCGTCCGCTTCATTTTCCGTTTCGTCCTGCGCGCCGCTTTCGGTTTCTTCTTTCGTTTCGCCTTCCGCTTCGCTTTCCGTTTCGTTCTCCGCCTCGGTCTGTACGCCCGTCTCCGCCGCGGGTTCCTCATTGCTGCCGCATCCTGTCAGGCAGACCGCGCCCATAAGCGTCGCCAATAACAGAGCAATCGTTTTCTTTTTCATAGTTTCCTCCTTTTGACGGTCTCCGCCGGCCCATCTGTAGATTGATCAAATATGTCCGCAGAAAATCTATTGCCTCATACCTTGGGAGGGTGTCCGCATCTATGTCGCAAAAGCGCATGAAAAAGAAAAACCCTTTTTCCAGTGAATCCGGATAAAGGGTTTATACTCAAAACAAATCTGCAAAAGGCGGTGTGAAAAGGCTGAAAACAAAGCCGGATACGCAGCCGTTTTGCAAATCTAACGTACAACCAGTTACTCGTGGTCTGAAACAATCGTTCCCGTACAACAATCAGGCAGGTCTCCCGGCTTAAAGATCTTCGCATCCGCCATCTTCCCAGTTTTCCAGTGATCTATCGGCTTCAGCTCCCTAATTACGGTGACGAGTTCGTACAGGATTTGCACCTGTTTCCCTTTTCACCAGAACCATGCTTTATTACGACATGTTCTGACACCTCATTGCTCCATATTCAATTTCTCATGCAGTATAGCACATTTTATACGGTTATTCAACCGCTTATTTCGCCGCGCGCCGACTCTGCCGCCGATTCCGAGCGCAGCATTTCGCCGTCCGCTGCTTTTTCTTTTGATTTCATGCTTTTTTGCATACACAGATAGGCGATCACGCAGACCACGACGGACAACAGCGAACCGCCCGGCGCGGCAAGCCCCATGGGAAACAGCGTATCCGTAAACAGTTTCGAGGCAAAATACGCGCCCGGGACACGCACGCAGACAATGGACAAAAAGTTGTGCAAAAACGAAATGCCCGATTTCCCGTAGGCGCAAAAGTATCCGCTGAAACAAAAATGAACGCCCGCAAACATGCAGTCCCAGATATACCCCCGCAGATACTGACCGCCGAGCATAATTACTTCCGTATTCTCTTTGTCGGTAAACAGCCCTACCGCCGGTTCCGCTAAGAACTGGATCACAACGGACGCGACCAGTCCGAAGCCCACCGCAATACAAATCGCATCGCGCAGCGTTGCCGCTGCCCTGTCATGCTTTCCCGCGCCGATATTCTGCGCCGAAAGCGCCGAAACCGTCGAAAGCATGGAGGAAGGCACCAGAAACAGCACGCCGATAATTTTTTCCACGATTCCCACCGCCGCGGCGTCGTTTAATCCCCTGCGGTTGGCAATAATCGTAATGAGAATAAACGAAATCTGGATAAATCCGTCCTGCAGCGCCACGGGGACGCCGATCTTTAATACCTTTCCGATGGTTTCCCGCCGGAGTTTCAAATCATTCTTTTTAATGCTGATGCCCGTCTTTTTTTTGATCATGACGATCAGGGAAACGACGACGCTGACCGTCTGCGCCAACGTCGTACCCAGCGCCGCGCCTGCGGGACCGAGATTCATTCCCCCGATAAAAACATAATCCAGTACAATATTGACTACGCACGCCACCGCCACAAAATACATGGGGCTCTTGGAATCTCCCAGCCCGCGGAAAATGGAGCTGATAATGTTATACGCCGTAATAAACGGAATCCCGATAAAGCAGATCGTCAGGTAGGAAATCGTCCCCGACACCGCCTCTTTTGGCGTCGACATAACGGCTACGACAGGCTTTACCAGTATCAGCAGAACCGCCGTCACCACAAGGGATACGACCACAAACAACGTAACGGTATTCCCGATGATTTCCGACGTCTTTTGCGGCTGCTTTGCGCCCACCGCCTGTCCGATCATAACCGTCGCTCCCATTGCCAGACCGACGATCATAACCGTCAGCATGTGCATTACCTGACTGCCAATGGAAACAGCCGTAATGCTTTCCACCCCGTTAAACTGACCGATGATAAATAAATCCGCCATTCCGTACAGGGTCTGTAAAAAATATGATAACAGGTAGGGAAGCGAAAAATATAAAATATTTTTCAGCACGCTCCCCGACGTTAAATCCCTTTCCATTGCTTCTTGAATCCTTTTCTATCCCGTACAGGTTCTTACCTGCTTACTGCTTTCTCCTTCTGCGGAAGAAATAATATCCGAAGGCGCCGCATACTCCCGCGAAACCGGTAATGCAAAGCGCAATCAGCATACCCAGAGGCGTATCGTCCCCGGTCTTTGGAATATTCGTTCCGATCCCGGGGTTTCCGGGCTGTCCCGGCGCGCCGGGCGCAGGCTGATCCTGCATCACAAGCTCCGCCTCATCGGACAATACATATTCGCCCTTTTCGTTTTTCACATACAGCTTTCCTTCGCTGTCAATGGCAAATCCGATATCCGCCGCTACCTGATATCCGCCGGGCGCTTCCAGTTCGGCAAGCGTAAATAAGCGCTTTTCTCCCGGCTGCGGCGCGGTAAAGATTTCCGACGGCAGTAAAACGGATTGATTTTCCGATACAAAGCTGTAGATAATCTCGCCCGCCTCGTTCTTAATCACCAGTTTGGCTCCGGCAAGCGGCTGCCCGCTGGAAGCGTCCGTCTTTTTCACATACACCTTAATCGGATAGTCTAACATCACAATCCGCTTGTTTTCCACGGTCTCGCCGTTGACGCTGACCAATCCGTCCGCACTTACCGTAAATTCCATGGACGTCGCATAAGCATAGCCTTTCGGCGCTTCCGTTTCGGTCAGTACATAGGTAACGCCCGGCGTAAAGACATCCGCCTCAAAATAACGGGGCTCTTTTGTCGTCTCCCAGGATATGGGCGCAAATGCCGCGTCATCCTTTGCCGTAACGGTCAGTTTTGCTCCGATAACCGGATTTCCGTCCGTATCCAGCTTGGCAATGGACAGATTCGGTTCGTCATACATTACCAGTTTGTTGCCTTCGGCTAAAGTATATTGTTTCGTATTCGACGCATCCGTCGTCACATAATAGATGTTTCCGTCCTGATCGATGGCAAAGACAATATCATCGGCAAGTCTGTAACCGTTTGGCGCTTTTGTTTCTTTCAGGGTATATTCCGCATAGCCGCCGTCCTTTCCGGCGATAAATTTGCTTGTATCCACATTCCATTCGCTATTTTGGGACGTCCAGGAAGCAACGGTCTGACCGTTCCGGTCCACAACGGCAAGCTCTGCGCCTGCTATCTCCGCTTTGCTGTACAGATCCTGCTTGCTCACAACAAGCATCAGCTTCGCGTCTTCAATATGTACCGTGCGGTTTTCCACCTTCTCGCCGTCAATATAAATCTGATGGTCATCCGCATCGATGGTAAAGGTAATCGGATCGGTATACGCATATCCGTCCGGCGCATTGATTTCCGTCAGAATGTAGGTACAGCCCGGCGTAAAATCCGTTAGATCCCAGGTTCTGACATGACCGTCGCTGACCCAGGTCTGTTCCGTGAAATAGGGATCGTCCACCGCCGTCAACTGCAGCGTGGAACCTGCGAGCCCGTCTCCGGTCTCCAGCGCAAGTTTGCCGATTCCCAGTCCTGCCTCATCGTCCTCCATGACAATCGTATTGTTATATACCGGCACGCCATCCGCTCTTGTGATCCTGCCGTACCTGTCGATGGTAAAGACAATGTCCTCGGCAAGCTTATATCCGTCGGGCGCGTCCAGCTCCTGCAAAATGTAGGAAGCGTCCGAGTACAGAGACTGCGGCAGCACCGTATAAACCGATGCGCCCGTTTCAAAGGTCACAACCTCCGCTCCCACAGTACCGGTCGTCATATCATATTCACAGATTTTTAAAGTCGCTCCTTTTAAAAGCAGACCGTAGCTGTCCTGCTTGCGGATCTTTACTTCCAGTTCCTGATCCCTAACCAGTATCGTATCCCGGTCGGCATTGATATTTTCCGCATTTCCGGTCACAATCGTAATCTTATTATCCGCGCCGATCGTAAACTTAACCGCCGTTGCGTTCAGATATCCCGCCGGAGCCGAAACTTCCTGCAGCACATAGGTTACACCCTGCGTAAAGGTTGTCGTGCTCAACTTGTGAGGTCTGCCGTCCGAAGTCCATGTCTCGATCGCATTGGTAAGATCGCCTTCGTCATAAATCGCAAACTCCGCTCCCGCAAGATCAGCGCCGGTATTCGCATCCAGCTTTCGGATATACATATCCGTCGAAAGCTTTTTCGCATCGGTCATGACCAAAGTCGCGTCGGTAAGCGCCGTATAACTATATGCGCCGCCCGTCTCTACCGCCTGATAAACCGTGCCGTCAGAAGCAACGGCAAAGGTCATATCGTCCGCAAGCTCATAACCGTCGGGCGCGCTGATTTCCTTCAATGTATAATAATGGTATCCGGTCTTTGGAGCCGTCAGCATTCCCAAAGGAAGGCTGTAAGCCGTTGTACCGGAGGTAAAGCGTGTAAGCTCCGTTCCGTTTTCGTCATAAACCGCAAGAATCGCGCCCGACAATCCCACGCCGGGAGCATCCGATCCCTCTTTGGCAATCCGAAGCGTAACCGGCATATCCCTTACCACAAGGGTCTGTCCGTTTTTCTCCGCGGTCGTCGTAATACTGCCATCGCTGTTGACTTTAAAGGTCACATCATTCATATAACCGTATCCCGCCGGAGCCGTTTCCTCGCGGAGGATATAAGTCTCTCCTGCTTCCAGGGCGCTAAACGGTATTCTATGGGCGGTTGCAGTAGAAGTCCAACTGTCGATTACCACGGACTCGTCGCCCGCCTTCACTACCCGAAAGACCGCTCCCGCGATTTCCTCGGTGCCTCCCACCGCTTTTTTGCTGATGCTGACATTGATCGGCGCATCTTTATAGGTATAGGATAACGTGCTGTCGTCCACGATGGTCACTTTTGTTTCCGTCGTATTCAGCGTATAGCCCTTCGGAGCCTTGGTCTCCTTCAGATAGTAAATACCCCGCGGCAGATCATCAAAAGCCGCAACTCCCGAAGCATTGGTCGTTACGGGGTTGGTAATTCCTGTAACAGGCGTTATTTTATCATCTTCATAAAGCGTAAACTCGGCTCCCTCCAACAGTACGCCGGAAGTCAGTCCCGTCTTGGTAATCCAGATCTTGCCTTTCATCGGATCGTTGGTTACCGTCGCCTGCGCTTCCGATCCCTTCGCCCATTTGATCTCGGAATCCGTCAAATTCGGGTCCCCGGTATTTACCGGATCAGCATATAAATTCACATCTTCGCGGTCGCCCAGCACAATCGGCGAAGAAGTCTGAATATATCCGGTGGGCACGGATACCTCCCGCACATCATAAGACGTCTCGTCCGCATCATTTTCGATATGTACCCGCTTGAAATAGGCAATACCGTCGCTGCCGGTTACCGCCGTAATACCTGTGGGACTGCCGTTCTTATAAAGCTCAAAGGTCGCGTCAGGCAAAGCCGCTCCCGTTTCGCTGTCCGTTTTCCGGATCTTAAAGCTGATATAAGGCGCATTGGATAACTGGTTGACAACGGTAAGCGCTTCTTTGTTTCCGTCCGCACTGACATATTCCGTAACCGGGTCATCCGAGCTTACGACAACCTGATAGATTCCCGCATCCCTGACATATCCGTCCGGAGCCTTCGTCTCCTGTATATAATAGGTGCCGTAAGCAAGCTCCGTGAAGGATACCTGACCGTTCGCATCGGACACCGCCGACGCAACCGCAAGCATATTTTCGTCATACAGCGTAAACGTCGCTCCATCTAACAGTTTCGTTCCTCCTGTGCTCAGAGCTCCCTGCTTTGTTAAAACAATTTCTCCTTTTTCTCTTTCATTGGCAACCTGGCGCGTAATCGCAATGCCGCTTTCGGCGGCATCCGCAATGTTTGTCGCGGAAATCACAATCGCGCTTCCCGACGCCTTATAGTCTCCGGGCGCTTTCAGTTCCCGGATTTCATAGTCTCCGTAGGAAATATCCCGAAAATACGCCTCTCCCGCGTCATTGGTCGTAGCGCGGGCTACCTGCACACCCTGACTGGTATACAGTCCGAATTCCGCACCCGCAAGCTTATTGTCTGCATCGTCATAATCATATTTTATAATCTTAATATCACATTTTATCAGATCATTAACGACCGTCACATTCTGATTGCCGACAGCGCTGATTGTAACAGGCGTATCGGTCACATTGATTCGATATCCGTCTTTTCCTTTTGTTTCTTTTATTATGTAAGAACCGAAAGGAATGTTTTCAAACACCGCGGTTCCCTGATCGTCCGTGCTTACCTTGTCCGGATTTCCGTCGTTGTCAAAATCGCACGTCGTGATCCCGTCGCTCTCATAAAGGGTAAACTCCACTCCCGACAGCGGCTGGGCAACGGTGCTGTTATCCACCTTTTGAATGACGATATTCCCCACAGCCTTTACATTGGTAAGCGTCACACTTTCAACCTGATCAGTCACTTCGTCGCCGGTTCCGATCGTGATCTCATGGACCGTGGAATCCAACACATAATCCTGCGGCGCGGTTACCTCCCGATAATAATAGGTTCTGCCAAGCTCCAGATTGTCAAAGGTCACTGTGCCCCCGGACGTCGTCTGCGTATCCACGCGGTCCGTGCAGTTTGCATCTTTATAGATGCTGAAAACGGCTCCATCCAAAGTATGGTTTTCATCCGCTTCATCCTGCTTGGTAATGATCAGCCTGCCTACCGCCTTTTCATCCGTAACGGAATAGAGATCCTGCACCGCTCCGTCATAGCTGACCTCCACATCCGTACCGTTCTTTGCAATCACAACCGTAACCACATCGTCCGAAACCTTATAACCCGCCGGAGAGCTGATCTCCTTCAGATAATAGGTCCCCAGCGCAAGCTTGGAGAAAGAAGCAAGCCCGTTCACAGTAGTCCTTGTATACAACAGGTCCGCGTCGCTGCACGACGCATCGCTGTACAGCCCGAATACGGCGTCGGATAACAGCGTGCCGTCCGCATTCACTTTCTTCAAATTGATATCTCCGGTATTCACGGCAGTCAGACTGGTATTGGGAATCTCGATTACATAGCATCTGACGCCGTTACTGTCGGTTACCAGATTGTCTTCCGTATAATCCGTTATCTCCGTCTCTCCGGTTCCGTCAATCCGATATCCGTCGGGAGCCTGGGTCTCCAACAGCCGCAGCGTATAGCCCGTCATGGCATTGAGGTCCTCAAACACGGCGATACCGTCTTCGCCGGATACCGCTTCGCCGACACACTCGTTGCCCAGATACAGTTCAAACTTCGCACCGGGCAGTACCTTATCCGGATCATCGGCATCCACCTTTTTGATGCGAATCTCCCTGCGGACTACGGCGCCCGCCGAAGAAGAGCTGAAGGAAACGTTGTCGATGCTGGTGGTTTCCTTCGTATATTCTTCGCCCGATCCCGTAAAGGAAGCTGTATTGGTAATCTTCTTGCCTTCCAGCTCTGCGGCAAGACAGTTGAAATTCGTTCTGAATTTGAATTTATAGCGGTTGCTGCCGATATATTTCCCGTCGCCGTCCACCGGCAGTTGTACCGTCAGTCTTCCGTTAAAAACGGAAACAATATAATCGTCTTTACTTACCTCGGTTTCCGTGCCGTTTTCGCTTACCAGATACAGCGTGCCCGACACATAATCAAAATAGTCGGCAAGCTGGTCGGTAATTTTCGGATTGGTAACCGTGCTCATGTCGTTGCCCGCTTCATTGATCGCAACGGTCCAGTCCACGTACTGATTTCCCGATCTGTAGGAATACGTCTTATTGATCACGCCGCCGACTACGCCGGAAACCGTTTTTCCTGCATCGTCGGTAACGGTAATATCGCCCTCATAATCAACATCGATCTTCGCCTCGTTGGTATAGGAGCTGTTTGTGGTCGCCTTGTCGATATCGGTTACTCTGGTCTGATACTGAATCCAGAAAGCTTTTTCATAAAACGCTTTTTCCGCCGCATCGGAATCGTCAAACGTATAGGAAATCGTCTGAACACCGGAAGCGTCCGTTGTAACCGACGGCTCGCGGTACAGGGGATTTGCATCATACCATGTATTCTGTATCTTAAAGGTGCCGGGAATATACTCGGTATCCTCCGGCAGCACGTCCGAAAACAGCATACCCTCTACCGTAAGCTGCGGTTCGTTTACCGTAACGGTCCATTCAATGACGCCGTCCTTGATCTGTCCTTCCTTTGAAATCAGGTCCGGTTTTTTTATTTCCACATAACGTGAAGCCTCTTTTTCAATAGGGTCGTTATTCAGCGAGCTGGTCATGCTCGCCTTGTTTCTAAACTCCCGCCACGGATTATCCTTACTGTTTTCAATATACTGCTCGGGATCTATGACGCGGGTCGTAACGGTAATGACCTTCCGCTCCGTCAGCGTGCCCAGGTCGAAAACCAGGGTTCCGTTCTCCTGATCGGAATCCGCGGCAAGCGCCTCGCTGGCGCTGACAAACGCCATTTTGGACGCATCAAAAGTATCCGTTACCTTCACGTTGTTCAGCTCCACCGCCGAATCGTTGACAACGATTTCCCATGTGAGGACATTGGTAACCTGATTATAATCTTTACTGTTTTTCTGCAGCAGATTGTATCCCGGCACCGTAGCGTCCTGTGTGATATCATAAGTAACTTCGTCCCCGTCCTTAAGCTGCGCCCGGTTGGTAAAAGAGGTCTGGGAAAGATCCGACACGTGCGTCGTATATTCAATCGTATACATATCCGTCGTATCCGTATTGGGGAAGCCGATGCTAAAACCCGTATCTGTAACGGTCAGATTCGTTCCTGCAGGCAGCGCCGGCGTAACCTTGATATCTCCCGCACCGGTCAGCGGCTCAAGTCCCGAACCGAAAAGATCGGAAAAAGTTGCGCCTTTTAAGTTCAGATTTTCTTTATTTAATATAATCTTCCATGTAATATTGCCGTCTGCATCGATGGAAGAACCGCTTTTGTTGAGCATATCCGGTCTGATCGTAACCGAGCCGTCGTCCGTGACGCCCTTCGTGCCGTCGTCCGGATTGAAGATCGCGGTATTATTGATGATCTGGCTCGTATTGTTGTCCACACTGTTAAAAATCGCAGCGTCATAATAGGTTTGGAATTTTACCTTTGCATGATAATATGTCTTAACGCCGCTTAACGTCAGCTCCACATTCTGCCCCGAGCAATTTTCCGTCACGGTGCCTTCATAAGCGTCCGTCAGCATAGCGCTGCCCGGCACATAAGTCAGCCCGCTTGCCAGCGTATCGCTGATCACGCCGTCCAAAGTATCCCTGCCGTTCGGTCCCAGCTCGACCGTCCATTCGATATAGTTTCTTCCGCCATCATTGACCACACGGGTACCGGATTTATAAATATCCACGTCCTTCGGCTCCGGATCTTCGGTATCCTCCGTGGAATCCGTGGTTGTAATCGAGAAATCAAAGCTGCCGCCGCTGGTAGGGAAGCTGATATCCGCTTCCTTGCCCGCTTCCTGCAGATCCTCGTTCAAGCCTCCGTCAAACTGTACGTAAAATCTGGTGTTCTGGCTGGTACCGATGACGTCCTTATCAAACCGGAAGGACAAAGTGCCGTCCTTTGCAATCTTTACCGTACCGATGGAGTTGCCTTCTCCGTCCGAAAGGGGATGAGTCGCCTCCACGTCCACGCGGATCGAGGTCGGCAGCTGATAAACATACTCCGTCCCCGCGTCTATGGCGTCTGCGGTTCCCAATATGAAATCCAGCTTCATGTTGATATCCGCATTGTAGGGCAGTTCAAAATCTCCGTTTTCCGTCAGCTCCAAAACCTGGTTTTTGCCGGATTCATCTTTATAAGTCGCCTTTAATTCAAGGCTGGAAAGGGTAATCGTCGTGTCGTCAAAAATATCCGCAGAGCCGCTTTCCGTCTGATAAACCGGCTCCTGCGCCGCGCTCTTTGTGACCGGAAGAATCCCCGTATCCGCATTTTGAGAAACGCTTTTATCTAAATCGTTTTGGTTCGTCTGCCCCGCCCATACGCTCGTCGGCATAGAAGTCGTAAACATGGCTACAGCCAATACTATCGGTAATATCCGCTTCCAAACTGCTCTTTTCATAAAACCTCTCCCTTATCACTCAATCGTTTCCGATACCGCCGCAACGATCAGCCGCTGCGCTTCGGTCCCGTATTCACAGGTCGACAGCAGAACAATCTGCCCCGCCTCCCCCGGGTTTTGTCCCGGTTCTTCATACCAAAGCGAATTTCGCTTTAACTCCTTCAAATAGCTTTCCCGTTCCTCTCCGGTACCGGGAAGCTCGTCATAATGAAAATACGTCTCCTGCGTCAGATCTATCAGGGCAACCGCAAAAATCCGATACGCTTCATCGCCCGCTCCCCAGTCCAGATACAGCGTCTCATGGCTTTCCCGAAACTCTTTCTTCCGAAATCCTTTTAACGCCCCGAACATCGTCCCGTCCTTCATATGATGCCCGTGGATCAGGATCACTCCATCCTCCGGCGCGCAGCTTTCATCCAGGAAAATCGTTCCGTGGCTGCTCTTTTTTTCATAAAAATCATGATTCAGATAATATACGTTATCCCTCTGTACAAAAGGATAATAGATATCGGTATCCGGCACCGTAATCCAGCCTATGTAATCCGCATTGACCGCCCTGAGCCGTTCGGTGCTTTCCTTTGCCGCCCTGCTTCCGTCGTCATCCGCCGTATCCTGTCCCGTTTCCCCGCCTTCTTTGTCCGCTCCGGCAGCTCCGTCACCTTCCGGCACGCTTTCCGCCTCGCGCAGCGCCGCAATGCCGTCATTGCTTTGCTTCTGTTCCCGGTAATCGAGATAATAGCGCAGCAATGCCGCGCCCGAGACGACAAATACGATCAGAAAAAGGCTCCCGGCAACGAGCAGGATTTTATCCGTTCCCTTAGAGGCTTTCGCATTCTTTTTCATTTTGGTTTCCATTGAATTTTAAACATCGAATTTTGTATTTGGGCATAGTACCCCAATCATCTATTTCTAATTTACATAATATAATATTTTTAAAATAATTACAACCTGTATTCCGCTTTTTCCAAAGGAATCCAAAAACGGACTGCTGCGTTTTTATCCGCAACAGCCCGTTTGTTTCTTTTACTGTTTGTTTCTATTTGGCACTGTCAGTATCTATCCTCTGCATCGCGCCGTCTGAGTCATGTCTTTTACATCATGCCGCCCATGTCGCCTCCCGCAGGCATTGCCGGTGCGGGCTCTTTGATATTTGCAACAACGGACTCGGTGGTCAGCAATGTGGACGCTACGCTGGTCGCATTCTGCAGCGCGCTTCTGGTAACCTTTGCAGGATCGAGAATGCCGCTTTCCACCATATCGGTGTATTCTTCCTTCAGCGCGTCAAAACCTACGCCGGGTTCGGACTCGCGTACTTTATTGATAATTACGCTGCCTTCCAGCCCTGCGTTGGACGCGATATGGTACAAAGGAGCCTCCAAAGCTTTCAGAATGATCTGCGCGCCGGTCTTTTCGTCGCCATCCAACTGATCCGCAAGTTTTGCAACCTCTTTGGAAGCATGGATATATGCGGAACCGCCGCCTGCGATAATGCCTTCCTCAACCGCCGCTCTGGTAGCTGCAAGCGCATCTTCCATACGCAGTTTCGCTTCTTTCATTTCGGTCTCGGTAGCCGCGCCCACGCGGATAACCGCTACGCCGCCGGCAAGTTTTGCAAGTCTTTCCTGTAATTTTTCTCTATCGAAATCGGATGTGGTCTCTTCAATCTGCTGTTTGATGCTTGCAATTCTCGCGTCGATCGCTTCTCTCTCTCCTTCGCCGTCAACGATAACCGTATTTTCCTTCTGGACTTTAACGGATTTTGCACGACCCAACTGATCCATTGTGGTTTCCTTTAAATCCATGCCCAGCTCGGAAGAAATAACCTGACCGCCTGTAAGAATAGCGATATCCTCAAGCATTGCCTTTCTTCTGTCGCCATAGCCCGGAGCCTTTACGGCAACGACATTGAACGTGCCTCTCAATTTGTTGACAATCAGAGTCGTCAGCGCTTCGCCCTCAACGTCCTCTGCAATAATCAGCAATTTTGCGCCGCTCTGGACGATCTGCTCCAACAGCGGTAAGATTTCCTGAATATTGATGATCTTTTTATCCGTAATCAAAATATAAGGGTTATCCAGCGTCGCTTCCATCTTTTCCATATCCGTAGCCATATATGCGCTGATATAGCCGCGGTCAAACTGCATACCTTCTACCAGATCCAGCTCCGTCTGCATGGTCTTGCTTTCTTCGATGGTAATAACGCCGTCCCCGGATACTTTTTCCATAGCGTCGGCTACCAGATTTCCGACTTCCTCGTCTCCTGCGGAAATCGCCGCTACTTTTGCGATATGCTCTTTTCCTTTTACTTTGGAACTCATCTTTGCAATAGCGTCTACCGCGCAGTCAGTAGCTTTTTTCATACCTTTTCTTAAGATAATCGGGTTTGCGCCCGCCGCAAGGTTTTTCATTCCCGCGTTTACCATAGCCTGCGCCAGTACGGTCGCCGTCGTCGTACCGTCGCCTGCAACGTCGTTGGTCTTGGTTGCAACTTCTTTTACAAGCTGCGCTCCCATATTTTCAAAAGCGTCTTCCAGCTCAATTTCCTTTGCGATGGTCACGCCGTCGTTGGTAATTAACGGAGCGCCGTAGGATTTATCCAAAACTACGTTTCTTCCTTTCGGTCCTAAAGTAACTCTGACCGTATCCGCCAGTTGATTAACGCCTGCTTCCAATGCTGCACGGGCTTCCGCTCCGTATTTAATCTCTTTTGCCATAATAATGACCTCCTGTTTTTAATAAAATTACATGTTCCTGATTACACCGGTCCGCCGGTTTTTACGATATTACTGAATGATGGCAAGAATATCTTTCTGGCTGACGATGATCCATGTTTCCTCGTCGGCTTTGATTTCCGTTCCCGCATATTTGGAATAGATGACCTGATCGCCTTCCTTTACTTCCATCTTGACCTCTTCGGTACCCGGTCCTACGGCTACAACCTCCGCCTGTTGGGGTTTTTCCTTTTCCGCGCCCGGAAGCACAATCCCGGATTTGGTTGTCTCCTCTGCTGCTAACGGTTTCAATACGACTCTGTCGCCAAGTGGTGCTAACTTCATAATAAAAGCCTCCTTAAAATGTATGATTGTTTTATTGATTTTCTATTTTATTAGCACTCATTTCCCTCGAGTGCTAATCGCAATACCTATATTAGTAATTTATGGAATGTGTTGCAAACCGGTTTACGGACATTTACATCTCTGTTTCTTTGTTTTTCATGCCACTATCTCATTTTTTCTTGCTTTATCTTATTTACCCCTTTAAAAGGCACATTTAATACTTATTTTATATTTCTAAAATTACAGCAAACCGAAATGCTCCATCGCATGGTAAACGCCGTCGTCAAAAATGTCCGCGGTAATGTAATCCGCACACGCCTTCGCCGGTTCGCTTCCGTTTCCCATACAGATCCCGGTTCCGGCGTATTTGAGCATTTCCACATCATTGATGCTGTCCCCTACGGCAATGGTATCCGCCGGATCAATGCCAAGCTTTTCACACATCAATTCGATGCCCTTTGCCTTGGAAAAGCCCTTCGGCACAAATTCCGCCACGCCAAAGACATGCTCCAGCACTTCAAAACCGCCTCTCAGCTTTGCATAGATATCTTCGGGATCTCCCTTTTTTATATGAATGCTCGCCTTACACGCCTCCACCGTCTCCGCCTTCTGGATCGACAGGAAATTATGGGGAATCGTTTCATTGACATATTGCAGGTACCAGTCTCCTTCAGGGCTTTTCTCCGTTTCCTCATCATAATAAATGTATTCCGTTCCCTCCAGAATATACATGGCGCCATACTGGCGGAACACGCTGACCAGGTCTTTCAGCTGCTCCTGGTCCAGGGAATGGCGAAACATTTCCTTTCCCTGATATTCTCCGTAAGTGCCGCAGGCTGCCACAACGCCGTCAAATCCCATATCCAAAATCGGCGTCTTCGGGATCATAACCCGACTCCTGCCGCTGCAGACAAAGGCAAAGTGTCCGTTTGCACGGATTTTGCGTATCGCTTCCGCCGTTGACCGGATTGCCGGCTTGCCCTGCACATACAATGTGCCGTCTATATCAAAAAATACCGCTTTTTTGTTCATCTTTTTATCTTCTCTCCTTATATTCTTTTCCTTACATTCTTTTCTTTACAGGCGCAGCCGCCCGGAAAGCGCGCATGCCTTTTGCCGCCCCGCCCGACTGCATTGCATAAAGAAAAGGCTGCCGGACGTCCGGAGCTGAGCGGATATCAAAAGTTTTTGCGATATCCGTTCAGCTTTCCGAACAGGGCAGCCCCTTTCATTCAGTTTACGCTTTCTCCAGCCTTTCTCTGTAGCCCGGGGAATTTTTGATTTCAAACTTGTTGTTAAACATTTCGTATTCCGCATCGGACAACAGATCCGAAAGATTTTGCTCCACATTGTACTTGATCACATAGCCGCAAGCCACGCTGGGCGCCAGATGGGCATCCTCAAAGTCAAGGCATTTTTGCTGCACCCTCTCGCAGTACTCCTTTGCCTCGTTATCCTCAGTCATGGGGATCAGCACATTGAAAAAGTCTCCCCCGCATCTGCCGATTATGTATTCGGGCTTCGCTTCCGCCTTCAGGAAAGAAGCGACTACCCGGATCAGGCGATCGCTTTCTTCGTCTCCGAAATGGTCGTTGACATATTTCCAGTCGTTGATATTCGCACAGATCACCGCCACCGGTACGATCTGGGAGCGGTCCACCACTTTTAATTTATTGTCGAAATAAGTGCTGTTGAGCACTCCGGTCAAGGGGTCTTCCTTTTCGCCGTGCTTTACCCGGTACTGCTCCTTTTCCAATTTCTTTTCCAAGTCGTCCGCATACAGGGATAATTCGATGGATTCGTACGCTTTCTGTGCATGTCTCGTCAACTGCTCCACAAAGCTGTCCACCAGCGCTTCCTTTGCGCTGTCGCGCATTTCCTCTTCTTTGGTATACAAATGCGCGATCGTCCTGCCCTCCACACGGATTTTCTTGCCCGGAGCATTTACCGTATCGGGCTTAAAGCCTACAAAGTTCCCCGTGCTTGCGGCTTTCTCTCCGTGTCTGTCCGTCAAAAGCAGGCTGATGCCGGTTACCCTGTTCATATTTTCCAACAATTCGGACAACTGACCGATTTCAAAAATCTGATCCAGACTGTAATTTCTGATATTGTCCCTTAATCGCTTTTCTAACGGTATCAGTCCAAACGCCATATCCAATCCCTCTCTTTATTCATCGCCGTCCTATAAGCGGCAGGTCAAAATTATTATAACTTTTTTCACTCCTTTTGTCCAGCGCTTTCCGCCCCTTCGCTCCGTTATGCGCTTTGTCAAAAAACTTTCCGAAACTTTTATAAATGAGTTGAATTTTTATCTTTATTATTATAAAATGAATATAATCATTTGGTACTTTAGTACTTTGCTTGTGCTTTGGCTTTTTTGCTATTGCTTTACATCTTATCATACTGTAAAACAGGGCATTCCCCAAAGCGTGAAAAGGGAGGTTTTCACTATGGATATTGCTGCTTTATCAATCGCCATGTCTAAGTCCGAGCTTCAGACCGATGTAGGCGTTGCCATGCTGGATAAAACGATGGAAGCGACCACCGAGCTTGGCGCAGGTCTTGTCAAAATGATCGACCGTTCCATGGAATTATCCGTAAATCCCAATATCGGTTCCAATATCGACGTTTTAGTATAATACGATAATCGGAAAGCGATATTGAAGAGGTCATTTTAATGAAGGGGTTACTGCGTCATTTTTATAATCTGGTAGATATCCTAAACGGAAAACGCGAGTTTTCGGACACGAGCAAATATCGTTTCCTCTGTTATTCCATCGCGTTTATCCACGTTTGCATTACCATCAGATTTTTTTCTTTAGATTATACAATTTTATATATTTATAACTTTTTATCCTGTATTTTTTATCTTGTCATCGGCTCGACGCTTCCCAGAAAAGGGAAGTTCTATGCCGTTTATTTGTGTGCGTTTTGCGAGATCCTGTTTCACTCGGCTCTCGCTTCTTTGCTTGCAGGCTGGGACTGGGGATATATGATCTATGCCCTCGCCATGGTGCCGGTTGCCTTTTATCTTGCCTATTCCCTGCCCCAGTTTGGGCGCAGCATGGCAAAACCGTTTGTTTTTACTTTTATTACCATGTGCGTTTTTGTCCTGACCAAGATTTTCTGCAGCTATATCGATCCGATTTATACCAACCGGAAATACGATAAAAATCTGACCGTTGCTTACAATCTGAACGCTTTGGTCGCATTTTTAATGCTGATTTTCTTTTCCATCATGTTTACCATTGAGATCAGAAGAAATGAAATCCGGCTGGAATCCCAGAACGAGCTGTTGCGATCGGTTTCTTCCAAAGATCCCCTGACCGGGCTTTTGAACCGCCGCAGCATGGATAAGCATTTAAACGCCGCCATTGATCTTGCCAAATCCAAAGGACGCATCTTTTCGGTTATCATTGCCGATATCGATGATTTTAAAAAAGTAAACGACACTTACGGGCACAACATCGGCGACGACGTACTGGTCCATGTCGCAGGCATTATTACTTCCCACATTCCCGCAGACGCAAAGGTCTGCCGCTGGGGCGGCGAGGAAATCCTGATTTTGATACACGATACTGCGAAAACCGCCATTCCCATAGCGGAAAAGCTCCGGAAAGAGATTGCCGCTTCCCCTACCCGCACCGATGAAACCGACCTCCGCATTACCATGACCTTCGGCGTGGCGGAATATATCCCGGGACTGTCCATTACCAAATTGATCTCCATTGCGGACGACAATCTGTATAAAGGCAAAAAAGACGGGAAAAACAGGGTTGTGGCGTAAACTGCCATCCTTCGCAAAACCGCTTTTTGCGAAAGGTTATTGTATATCCAAAGAGGACAGACCGACATTTTGACTTGAAAATCCGGGTCCCCTATGTTATATTGATAATAGAAACAGGGAAAGCCAGAGAAACGGCTACCCTCAAGTAATAAGCATACTGTTTTTACAAACAGCCGTCACTACTGCGAATAGTGGCGGCTATTTTCGTTTTCCCTTGAAAATCGTGTAACACAATCCAACAAGGGCAACAATGAAAATACAAAACTGAATCAAGTCAGAATATGTAACCATTGACAACGCCCTCCTTTCTTTCGTCTGGAGGGTTAGTCCCTCCGATAAAAGAGGGTAAGCCGCCCGGCTCTCTGGTCTCCCATGCGATTATAATATCATTGCAGGGCATTCCTTTCAATCAAAAACTATGCTTTTTCGACTTTGTTTTCAGGGAATGTCTTTTTTATTTTTGGGAAATTTGCGGGGGTAAGTTGACCGCAGATCGCCCGGAAAAGTCCCCGCCCCAGGGTACCCGGTGTCTGGTTCAAATTGCATTTTGTGTATGGTGCTTATTTTTCTTGAAAATCCGGCGGTTTTATGTATAATTAAAATTGTATGTTTATTGCGAAAAAATCTAGGAAAACAGAGGTATTACCATGATACAGGCAAGTAATGTAACCTACCGCGTAGGAAAAAAAGCTTTATTTGAAGATGTCAATATCAAGTTTACGGAGGGAAACTGTTACGGACTGATCGGCGCCAACGGCGCCGGAAAATCTACTTTTTTAAAGATATTATCCGGTAATCTGGAAACCACCAACGGCGAGATTATCATCACGCCCGGTCAGCGCCTTTCCGTTCTGGAACAGGATCATTTTAAATATGACGCTTATCCGGTCATGGACGTTGTCATTATGGGCAACGCCAGATTATATGAAATCATGAAGGAAAAAGAGGCGATTTACGCCAAAGAAGATTTCACGGACGAAGACGGCATCCGCGCCAGCGAGCTCGAAGCGGAATTTGCCGAAATGGACGGCTGGGACGCGGAGACCAACGCCGCGATGCTGTTAAACGGTCTTGGCATTGAAACGGACCTGCACTACAGCGTGATGAGCGAATTAAACGGCAGTCAGAAAGTAAAGGTGCTCCTCGCCAAAGCTCTCTTTGGCAATCCCGATATCCTGCTGTTAGACGAGCCGACCAACCATTTAGATCTGGATGCGATCGCATGGCTGGAGGATTTCTTAATCGATTTTGAAAATACGGTAATCGTCGTATCCCATGACCGCTATTTCTTAAATAAGGTCTGCACCCATATCGCGGATATCGATTACGGCAAAATCCAGTTATACGCCGGAAACTATGATTTCTGGTACGAATCCAGCCAGCTTCTGATCAAACAGATGAAGGAAGCAAACAAAAAGAAAGAAGAAAAAATCAAAGAGCTGCAGGAATTTATCTCCCGCTTCTCTGCAAACGCTTCCAAATCCAAACAGGCTACTTCCCGTAAAAAGGCGTTGGAAAAAATTGAACTGGATGAGATCCGTCCCTCCAGCAGAAAATATCCCTATATCGACTTCCGCCCCGACAGGGAAATCGGCAACGAGGTGCTTTCCGTCGAAGGCATTTCCAAGACGATCAACGGCGAGAAAGTATTGGATAACATTTCCTTTATTTTAAACCATGACGATAAGGTCGCTTTCGTCGGCGGCAACGAGCTGGCAAAGACGACTCTTTTCAAGATTTTGATGGGAGAAATGGAACCGGACGAGGGCTCCTTTAAATGGGGCGTGACAACCTCACAGGCTTATTTCCCCAAAGATTCCACCGAAGAATTTGACAACGACTTAACCATTGCCGACTGGCTGATGGGTTACTCACCCGTGGACGACATTACCTACGTCAGAGGGTTCCTCGGTCGTATGCTTTTTGCCGGCGAAGACGGCGTGAAAAAGGTAAAGATACTCTCCGGTGGCGAAAAGGTCCGCTGTCTGTTATCCAAGATGATGATCAGCGGCGCAAACTGTCTCGTATTGGATGAGCCTACGAACCATCTGGACATGGAATCCATTACCGCACTCAACAACGGCTTGATTAAATTCAGCGGCGTGGTGCTGTTTGCCTGCCACGACCATCAGTTTGTCCAGACAACCGCAAACCGTATTATGGAAATCCTACCAAACGGCACTCTGATCGACAAGATCACAACCTATGACGAATATCTGGCAAGCGACGCTATGGCGAGAAAACGGACGGTTTATACGGCAAACAACGAGGATGATAATAATTAGAACACAGACACAGGAGTGAAATTGAATGAAACGGGTTGACCTGCATGTACATTCCACCAAATCGGACGGCAGCTTTACGCCGTCGGAATTAGTTGCATATGCTTTAGAAAAGGGCTTGTCGGCTTTCGCTTTAAGCGACCACGATACGACGGAAGGGATCGAAGAAGCGGTAACGGCGGCAAAAGGAACGGGGCTTGAGGTCATTCCGGCAATTGAGTTTTCCACCGAATACGAGGAAAAAGATATTCATATTCTGGGGCTCTATATCGATTACAGCGGAAAGGAATTTAAAAAATATCTGAAGGACTTTCAGGAATCCAGAGACCTGAGAAACCATAAGATGTGCAAAAAGCTGACGGAGCACGGCGTCCCCGTTACTTATGAGGAGCTCTCCGCCCGCTTTCCGGGCGCGGTGCTGACCCGGGCGCACTATGCAAAATATATGTTGGAAAAAGGGTTCGTTAAAAATATGCCCGAGGCGTTTGAACGCTACATCGGCGATCATGCGCCCTGTTTCCTGCCCAGGGAAAAAGTAACGCCCATGCAGGCGGTAGAACTGATTCTGCACGCCGGAGGCGTACCGGTGCTGGCTCATCCGGTCCTCTACCATTTAAGCGACGCAAAGCTTGATAAGCTGGTAGCGGATCTGAAGGCGGCGGGACTTGCGGGCATCGAAGCGGTCTATTCCACCTACAATTCCGCGGAGGAACGCCAGATGCGCCATCTTGCCCAAAAATATGATCTGCTGATCTCCGGCGGCTCGGATTTTCACGGAACGACGAAACCCAATCTGGATCTGGGTACGGGATACGGAAAGCTCTGCATTCCTTATGAGATTTTGGACAATATCAAGCAATACAGGCGCAAAAACGGAAAATACCGCGACCGTATTATTTTTTCCGATATGGACGGGACATTGTTGGACGATGAGAAAAACCTCTCGCCCGAAATTTATGATGCCATTATGGATTTTACCTCTCAGGGCGGAAACTTTGTGCTCGCAAGCGGCAGACCCCTTGCAAGCATTCTGGAAACCAGAGACAGGCTTGGGCTTGCATTGCCCGGCACCTACATCATTTCCTATAACGGCGCTTTGGTCTATGACTGTGAAAACGAAAAGCCGATCTTAGAGCGGCGCGTCCCCTTTTCCTATGTGGAAAAAGCGCTGGAAACAGCCGGAGAATGCGGCGTTCACGTCCACACCTACAACGGCAATACGATCGTTTCCCCAAAGGACAATGAAGAACTGGCATATTACCGCCAGCATATCCATCTGCCCGCCGTAATTGCCCCGGACGTGGTTGGCGCATTGGATGAAGAACCTTTCAAACTGATTCTCATTGACCTGAAACAGGACGGCAGACTGGAAAATTTCCGCAGCGCACTGGACCGGGTCGCAAAAGGGACATTGCATACCTTTTACTCCTCTCCCGTATATCTGGAATGCTGTATGGCTGACGCCTCCAAGGGCAACGCGGTTCGCTTTTTATGCGATTATCTTTGCCTCGACATCAAAAATTCCGTCGCCGCAGGCGACGCGGCAAACGATATTTCCATGCTGGAAGCCGCCGGAACCGGCGTCTGCATGATCAACGGCACGGAGGATGCAAAAAAAGCCGCCGATTATATCACCGAAGCGGATAATAATCATAACGGCTTTTTGGAAGTCTTACGCCTTGCCACCAAAACAGACTTTTGATCGAGTTATTTATAATTGATACAAACAACCGTCACTTGGCAGAGTGGCGGTTGTTGCATTTTCCTACCCTTCCACAATCAGGTATCTTCCGTCGCCCACATCAAAAACCTCGTCGGCGTCCAGAATGTCGTTTTCATCCATGTCTTCCAGATCCACGCCCTCTTCGTCGAAGTATTCCCAGACCTGCTGCCTGGAAGCGACCACAATCGCCATACATTCCTCCAGAAAGTCGCGCGCCTCCTCTTCGCTCTCCGCCACGGGCTCCGGAAAGAGCTGTGACTGATTCTTTAAAAAACAATTGACAACCGCTTCATCAAAATCAGGCATATCGACTACCTCCGTTTCTTCCTGCTCTGCTATAGTAACTGCTTCAAAATCTGATATACGCCTTTTTGGGTATAATCGGGACAAATGTGCTTTGCCGCTTTTTTTACTTCTTCTACCGCGTTCTCCACCGCGTAGCTTTCCTCCGCTGCGAGGATCAGCCCCAGATCATTATTGTTGTCCCCAAAGACCATGGTCTCTTCCCGGCTGACGCCCAAAGCTTCCTGGATCTTTTGCAGCGCATTGCCCTTGTCAACGCTTTGATCCATAAAATCAACCCATTCTT
This sequence comes from uncultured Lachnospiraceae bacterium, assembly GCA_900542015.1. GTDB lineage: Bacteria > Bacillota > Clostridia > Lachnospirales > Lachnospiraceae > UBA2882. The sequence goes on from UQLY01000001.1 coordinate 182,232, forward strand.
CTCCCGCCATGGTAGTCTTTACCTGATCCTGCCACTTGGGAAGCAACACGCTTTCTCCTATGGAGCGGATCGTTCCCTTTTTATACACGGCAAGCTTGATGATATCCACGTCTTCGGAGAGAATATCATCGGTCATTGTCACGTCGTTGCGGTACTCATTGGCGATCAGATTGATAAAATCCCTGTCTCCCGTTTCCAGAAAGCATCCCTTTGCAGTGGACGCCACCACATGGCACCCTTCCGGATACAGGGCGCGCAGATCCGCCATAATGCCTTCCACATGCTTTCTGTCCATTTTGGTCACGGAATAGTTTTCTCCGTTCAGAATAATATGGGCTCCGTTTTCGGCGATATAGTGCAGCTTCCGTCCGGTGCGTTCAAACATCCGCCTGATACTTCCGTACTGTCTGCCGCTTGCCACTGCAAAATGGTACCCGGCGTCAGTCAGTTCCCGGATAATCTCTATCATTTCGTCATAGACCTCTCTGGAAGAGTCCTTAACCAGCGTACCGTCCACATCTGTCGCAATTAACTTTATTTTTTGTTCCATAAACCCGTCACTTTCTCATTCCGTCATACTGTGTGCTCTGTCTCTATACATAGGATCTCTATACGTAATCCAACAACTCCAGAGGATGCGTGATAACCGCGTCCGCATGATTTTCTTCCAGCTCCTGCCTGTCACGAAAGCCCCACAAAGCGCCCACCGTAAATACCCCGGCGCTCTTTCCGGTCTTCATATCCACACAGGTATCCCCCAGATAGATCACTTCCTCTTTGGACAGACGCAGCCTCTCCATAATATAGAGCACGCCGTCGGGCGCGGGCTTGCGTTTCCTTTCCTCGCACTGACCGACGATCATGTCGAAGGTCTCCCTGCCGAACATCGTCTCCACCACATCTATCGTCCGCTCATGGGGCTTATTGGAATTGACCGCCAGAAACAGACCTCTTTCCTTTAATGCGGACAACAGCTCCAAAATGCCGTCATAGGGCTTGACCTCATAATTGACATATTTTTTGAAATGCTTCCGGTAGCTTTCCCGCACCTGTTCCAGATGGACAAGCCCCGTATCTCCGTCTGCTATCAGCGCCCGTTTTAACAGTTCCTCGGCGCCGTCTCCAACAAAGTATCGATAACGGTCCGCCTCAAAAGGGGGCAGTCCCGCATCCGCCAGGGCAAGGTTTGCCGATTTCCAGATAGATTTCAGGGTATCGGTCAAAGTACCGTCCAAATCGAAAATAACCGCTTTTTTACTCATGATGTTTTTCCGGGATAAATACCCGCTCCTCCAAGATGTCTGCTTCCAATGCCTTTGCCGCGGCGATTGCCTCTTCGCAGAAATTTTTCTGGGCGCCGAAGGGCATTTTACCCCTGCGGTCCACCTTTTCATACGTTCCGTCGGGCTGCAAAATCTGTGCCTTTAAGTTGTCCTGCAGCAGGCACTCCAGCACATGCGCCGTCTTTTCCTTCAGGTCGGGCTGTTCAATGGGAAACAGGATTTCCACGCGGCGGTTCAGATTGCGCGGCATCCAGTCCGCGCTCGCCATATAGTATTCCCCGTCTCCGCCGTTTTCAAAATAGAAAATTCTGCTATGCTCCAAAAAAGTGCCTACGATGGAGCGCACGGTAATATTTTCCGAAACATCGGGAATCCCCGTTTTCAGGCAGCAGATCCCGCGCACGATCAGGTCGATTTTAACGCCCGCCGCGCTCGCTTCATAAAGGGCGCTGATGATCTGCCTGTCGCACAGGGAGTTCATCTTGGCGACAATCCTTGCCTCCGCTCCCTCTTTGGCATACTTGATTTCCCTCTGAATCAGATACAGGAAACGGTCCTTCATCCAAAGAGGCGCCAGCGACAGCTTATTCCAGGTACGGGGTTCGGAATAGCCGGACAGCATATTAAAGACCGCCGTCGCATCCTCTCCGATATCCTCCCTGCAGGTCAACAGCCCCATATCCGTATACAATTTTGCCGTAGCGTCATTGTAATTTCCGGTTCCCAGATGGACATACCTTCTGATCCCGTCCTCTTCTTTTCTGACCACAAGGGTAATTTTGCTGTGGGTCTTTAATCCGAGTAAGCCGTATATAACATGGCAGCCCGCCTTTTCCAGCATTTTCGCCCATACGATATTATTTTCCTCGTCAAATCTCGCCTTTAGCTCCACCAGCACCGATACCTGTTTGCCGTTCTCCGCAGCCTGCGCCAACGCCGCAATAATCGGCGAATTGCCGCTGACCCGGTACAGGGTCTGCTTAATGGCAAGCACCTGCGGGTCCCTGGAAGCCTTTTTGATAAAATCCACCACCGGCGTAAAGGTCTGGTAGGGATGATGCAGCAGAATATCCCGCTTGCGGATCTCTTCAAAAATATCGCAGTCCGCGGGAAGTTCCGGCACGGGCTGGGGCGTAAATTTTTCTTCTTTCAGAAAATCAAAGCCGTCCACGCCGTAGAGCTTCATTAACACGGTCAGGTCCAGCGGACCGTTGATATAATAAATATCCTCCTCGGAAATTTTCAACTCCTTGCGGATGATCTTCAACAGCCGCTTTTCAATCCCTTCTTCCACTTCCAGACGGATCGCCTCGCCCCACTGTCTCTTTTTTAACTGTTTCTCGATTTCCTTTAATAAATCCTCCGCTTCATCCTCTCCGATGCTCAAATCGGCGTTTCTCATGATACGGAACGGATGGATACAGAGCACGTCGTAATTTAAAAACAGCTTTTCAATATTCCGTTCTATGATTTCTTCCAGGAAAATAAATACCCGTTCTTCTTCATCGGGAATTTCCACCACGCGGGGCAGCACGCCGGGCACCTGCACGGTGGCGAACTCTACCTCGGCATCCTTTTCCCCTTTTTTCCTGACTAACGCGCCCAGATTGAGGGACTTATTGCGGATCAGCGGGAAGGGTCTTGAAGAATCCACCGCCATCGGCGTCAGCACCGGATAAACATTATCCTCAAAGTAGCGGTCCACAAACGCCGCCTGCTTTTTGGTCAGCGCCTCATGATGGGGGATCATACGAATGCCGTTCTGCTTCAACAGCGGAACCAGGCTCCTGTTATAGGTGGAATATTGCAGACTGACCAGCTCATGGGTATCCTCATTGATCGCCGCAAGCTGTTTTTTGGGCGTCATCCCCGCAATATCCTCTTTTTCATAGCCCGCATGAACCATATCCTTTAACGAAGCGACCCGCACCATAAAAAACTCGTCCAGATTAGAAGCGGTAATGCTTAAAAATTTCAAACGCTCAAATAAAGGATTATTTTTATCTCTTGCTTCGCTCAAAATCCTGTAATCAAATTTCAGCCAGCTCAATTCCCTGTTGTAATAATACTCCGGGTCCAGATAATTGATTGCTTCCGCCATCTTGTCTCCTCCTACCTATGCCGTTTCTGCCTGATCACGGGTCTTACGCTGTATACTTCTTCAAAAAAGCGCGCCCTTGCGGTCAGCAGCCCCGTCTCCAGCGTAATGTCCTCCGACGTATCCACGCTGATGATCAGCTCATTTTCCTTCAACATAATCTTAACGTCTTTAAATTTCTGTTTATGGCTCCGGTCCAGACCGTTTGCGACCCGCAAAATCGCCGTCAGCTTGGCAATGGTCAGATACGCCTCCCTGCTCAGGGTCGTCTTCTGTCCAAGCGCTTCATAATATTCAAAGTCATCCCGGTTGTATTTTGCCACATAAGCCACAATCTCCCGTTCCGCATGGGAAAGCCCGATGATCTCCGTCGCCATGATAATCCGGAAGGAACATTCTCCCACGTCGGTCTGGGAAATATATTTTCCGCAGTCGTTTAACTGCGCCGCAATCTGCAGCAGGAGCCGTTCTCTCTTTCCAAGCCCGTGCACCTTTTTCATCGTATCAAAAATGGATAACGCAAGGGTTTCCATGATCTCGTTGCGCTTCCTGCTGCACAGATAGCGTTTGCTGATCGTCGCGGTGGAAGCGATGATATCCTTTTCAAAGTCATGGACGTTGGCAAGGAGCTTGTTTTTTTGTGCATATTCATAAGCCATTCCGTCGCAGAGCGTTACGCCCGGCGCCCAGATATTCTGCGTCCCCAGCACTTCCATAATCCTGCGGCTCAACACCGCGCTGTGAAACAGTAAGGATGCATGTTCCTCGGAAATCTCCAGCCACCTGCTGATGTCTACCTTGTTTTTACCGGAAACCTCAGCCATAAAATCCATGAAACCGCCCTGATCCATATTTCCCGGCTCTTTGCAGATTTCCTTTTTCTGAAATACCGGGGACAGATAGTCGTCTATTATGATCAGATTGGGGACCTCCCGGTCCTTTAAATAAAATTTTTTAAAAAGAGAAAACTGATTATTAACCATTTCCTCAATCAGCCGCTCATATTGTCCGCTCCTGCCGGAGATTTTTTCCAGCCGCTCCCGCATCCGCATAACGCCCAGCCGCATATTCTGGGTCGTCACTAAGGTATCGTTTTCAAACAGGGAAATCTGAATGCTGCCGCCGCCGATATCCAGGATCGCCGTACCGCCTTCAATCCTCTTCTCAAACTCCCTGCCCTTGGTCGCCACCGCCTTATAATCCAGAAAGCGCTGTTCCGAATTGCTGATGACCTCCACGGTAATCCCCGTGCGGTTCTTAATCTGATCCAGTACAATCAGGGTGTTTTCAGTCTCTCTGATGGCGCTGGTGCCGTAAGCCTTGTAATCGTCCACCCGATAGGATTTCATAATTTCCGAAAATTCACGCAGCACCTCGCAAAGCTCATCCATTTTTTCAATCGTGATCTTTCCGCTGTTATAAGAATCCAGTCCCAGCGCGATCCTGTGCCTGATGCAATCCACTTCGCGGATTCCCGTCTTTAACGATATTTCAAATATTTTCATGGAAAGCTCGTAAGAGCCCACGTCAATCGCCGCAAATGTCTTTACTACCATATCTGATTTCCCTCTCTCACTGATTTTCACTTCGTGCTTTTAATAATTCCCGAGAATTTTCATGTTTCGCGCCTCGTCCCTAAGCCCCCGCAGCGCGTTTTTGACTGCTCCGTCCTCAAGATTGCCTTCAAAATCAACAAAGAAACGGTACTCCCAGGTCCGGTCCTCAATGGGGCGGCTTTCTATTTTGCACAGATTGAGATTGTTGTAAATAAAATGCGAAAGCATATGATATAAGGAACCGCTTTTATGAGGCACCTCGAAGCAGATGCTGATTTTCTTTGCGTCCTTTAAAAATACTCTCTGGTTTGTCACGATGATAAACCGGGTCGAATTGTTTTCGGACTGGTTCACGCCGCGCTTTAACACTTCAAGCCCATAGATTTCTCCCGCGTAGGCGCTGGCGATCGCCGCCTGGGTCTTATCGCCGTCCTGTTTTACCTTCTGCGCCGCAAAAGCATTGTTCTGCATACTGATCCGTTTCCAGTCATAGTCGTCTAAAAACCTTGCGCTCTGCATCAGCGACTGGGGATGGGAATATACGGTTTGAATATCCTTAAGCTCCGCGCCCGGCACGCCCAAAAGACAATGCTCGATCTTAATGATCTGCTCTCCGACGATATAATTTTCAAATTCCACTAAGAGATCATAAATATCGCTGACAATGCCCGCCGTGGAATTTTCGATGGGCAGGACCGCAAAGTCCGCGCTCCCCTCCTCGATGGCGCTCATCGCGTCCCGGAAGGTGTCCACGTGGAAGCTGTCGATTCGGTCCCCGAAATACTGTATCATCGCAGCCTGGGAATATGCGCCCTCGGCTCCCTGGAACACAACTCTGACTCTGCCTTCCTGCAGGGTGTCGATTTTCATAAAAGGGAGCTTCCCAACGCTTCCGTGCTCCGCCAAAAGCTGGTACTGCAGTTTCCGGCTGACGGACATGATCTGTTCAAACAGTTCCTCTACGGCGCGGCTGGCAAAATCGCTGTTAGTCATGGATTTTACCTTTCTGATTTTTTCTTCTTCGCGCACTCTGTCGAAAACCTTTTTGCCCGTCTCTATTTTATATTCCGCAACCTCTCTGCAGATATCCATTCTTTTTTCATATAATTCCACGATCTGTTTGTCAATTTCATCGATCTGTGTTCTCAGTTCCAATAAATCCATTTTGTCAACGCGTCCTTTTCTCTTTATTGATTGCCTGCAGCCGCCGCTTCCTTTGCCCCGTCAAAGGTCATAACCTGAAAGCCGCTGTTTTCAAGCGATACCTTATACATGTCCCCGACCGTGCCAAATTCCGAAAAATATACAAATTGGGAAGTGGCGTTTAAATTTGTATAATTGCCCTCGGCAATAACGCGCGGTTCGGACCCGTCCGTATACATAACGACCAAAGCCGGTTCGCTTTCAGAATTTCTCTGATAAAAAACATAGCTTCCGCAGACCAGGTACTGATCCACTCGGTCCTGGGTCAGAGTCTGTACTTCCCCCGTCCCCATGTCATAACGGCACAGTTTGTAATCGTCGGCAATATTCATAAAATAGATATAATCGCCCTGGGCGTCCGGGTTCCATACAGTTCCCTCATAGACTACCGAATCCGCTCCGCTTGCAAGATCATACCGGCGCAGGCTCTGGTCCCTGCTCTCAATATCGTCCACACCGCTGTAATAAATTGCGCCTCCGTAGGAAGAGGCGGGATTCGCCGGAAATTCCAGCACCGTTTCCTGTTCCCCGGACCTTGTATCTATTCGCTGAAGCGTTTTCTGTTTGGAGTCCTCAAACTGCTGAAAATACAACGCGTTGCCCAGCAGCTTTACCGTGCCGCAGGAAAGTCTTTCCATGGTCCTGACGTTTTTTCCCTTATGGTCGCAGCGGTAGATCCCCAGCACCTGTACGGAAAAGCCGCCCATGCCCGAAGGCGCCTGCACATCGTCCGAATAGTAATACAGATATTTCTCATCCGCGTTCAGTTGGGATACCTTAGCGTCGCTTAATTTCCGAATATCCGTTTCATCCGCATTCATGGCGTAGAGCTTACCGTCGTCATATCCGTTGGCAAAAAATACCGTATCCCCGATCTGGCAGAAATACCCGCCGTTGTTGAGGTTGCCCGCCGTATTTCCCGCAAGATCCTCCGGATTCTGATGAAAATAGTCCCGGAACCTGATCAGACAAAAGATCCCTCCAAGCACCAGAATCATTACGGATAATATGATGATCACTTTTTTCTTATCCGACATCTTATACGCTTCCCTTTAATTCCTTTAATAAATCAGCCATTGTCTTTTGATATACCGGATGGACAAAGCCCTGCGCGATTTCCGCCATAGGCTCCAGCACGAAATCCCTGTTTTTCAGATCAATATGGGGAATCGTCAGATACTCGTCCTCCAATACCAGCTTATCATAAAATAAAATATCAAAATCCAGCGTGCGCGGTCCCCAGTGGACTTCCCGCTCCCTGCCGGCTTCCTCCTCTATTCTGTTGCACAATGCTAACAATTCATAGGGCGTCAACAGCGTCCTGATCTTTGCCACGCCGTTTAGCACCGGGTCCATTTCCACGCCGCCGTAAGGTTCGGTTTCTATGATGGAAGAGGTGCGAAGCAAAAACACGTCGGTTTCATGCTGTAGCGTCTCCAGCCCTTTCCTGATATACTCCTCCCGGTCCCCCAGATTGGATCCGAAGCTGATATACGCCTCGTGCCAGGAACGTTTGACCGTAACGCGCACATCCTCAAAAGGAAGGGGAATCGGCGCATGGGGCTTGCTGACGCTGATTTCCGCCGAAACCGCCTTAGGATAGCGCAGCAGGATTTCCCTCGCCAGATTTTCGGTAACGGCTTCCAACAGCTTATAGGTATGTTTCTTCATATAGCGGTCGATAAATATACACAATTCGCCGTAATCCACCGATTGTCCCAGGTCATCCCGCAGTCCTGCCGGTCTGGTGTCCGTTTCCAGACACACGTCCACATAGAAATCCTGTCCCTGCGCCGACTCCTGCGGATATACTCCGTGATGTGCAAATACCTTAAGTCCCTTAATTTGAATTTTGTCCATACCGCACACTCCTTTCTCTTATCCCGCGTTTTTTAGTCCGCTTTCTCTTATCCTGCATTTAAAACCGCTTCCGTCATTTTGACGGCGCGCGCGTTTTCTTTCACATCATGTACCCTGACAAAGGATACGCCCTTCATCACGCCGATAACGGTCGTAGCAAGTGTCCCTTCCAACCGTTCGTTCGCCGGCAGATCAAGAGTCAGCCCAATTACCGACTTGCGGGAAGTGCCAAGCAAAATCGGCAGCCCGAAGGTATGCAGCGCATCCAGTTTATGGATAATCTCCAGATTGTTTTCATAGGTCTTACCGAAGCCGACTCCCGGGTCCAGACAAATATTTTTGTAAGGAATGCCGGCTCTTTGGGCGATTTCCAGGGTTTCCTCCAGATCGGCAAGAAGGTCCTTTACATAATCCCCATAATCAGGCGCTTTCCGGTTGTGCATCAGACAGCAGGGCGCGCCTGCCTTTGCAATCACGTCCGCCATCGCCGCATCGTATTTTAAGCCCCAGATATCGTTGATCATATCCGCGCCCGCCTCCAGACCCGCAAGCGCAACGCCGCTTTTGTAGGTATCCAGGGATACCGGAATGTCAAACCGTTCCCTGATCGCGCGGATGACCGGAACGACTCTTTCGATCTCTTCTTCATCGGGCAGTATCGTATAGCCCGGTCTCGTGGATTCCCCGCCCACATCAATGATCGCCGCCCCGTCCCTTATCATCTCTTCCGTATGGAACAGCGCTGCGTCCAAATCGCTCCATTTGCCGCCGTCCGAGAAAGAATCCGGTGTCACATTTAAAATTCCCATAATATATGTATAGTTAGCGGTGTCAAACTCTTTATTTCCAATCCTCATGCCTAAATCTCCAAAGTTTTGTTTTTCTTCTTCCGTTTCCAGTCGCATTCCGGCTCCATCAGACAGCCGTAGCAGGGTCGGCTTGCCTTATCCGCCCGGTATAATATTCCTTTTAAATCGGAACCTTCCCTGATCTTTTTGTTGCGGTGATTTGCAATCGCCTCTGTGATCAGTTCCGTTTCCGCTGCAGAATACCCGCAGTCCTTTAAAATCCCCGGCGCCAGCTTCGCCGAAGCTTTCGCGTGGTCCGTACCGTCTTCATATTGTATGTATCTGCCAATATCGTGCAAAAGCGCCGCTCCGTAAATAAGATCCTTGCGGATGGGCTTTTTATTTTCCTCCAGATTGAACAGCATGGCGATTCGCGCCACATCCAGGAAATGCACCATATCGTGTCCGCAAAATTCCCTGTCCTGCTCGTATTTTGCAATTTTTTGTATACACTCCTGATAGAAGGGATGCTGCAAAATCCTCTGCACCCTTTTCATACTCTTTTGTCCGCTCATGATTCTGACCCCTGTAACCTTTTATCCGACCTGCAGCATATGGTAAAAGCTGTTTTGCAGCTTTTCATCCTCTGCAAAGGCTCCCCGCGTCACAATGGTCACGGTCTTGCTGCCGGGCTTTTTTACGCCCCGCATGGTCATGCACATATGCTCCGCTTCGATCATGACCATGGCGCCCTTTGCGCCCAGCTCGTTCATCAGCGCGTCCGCGATCTGCGCCCCCATCTGCTCCTGAAGCTGGAGCCGTCTGGCATAGACCTCCACGGTCCTTGCGATTTTGCTTAACCCCACGACTTTCCCGTCGGGAATATATGCCACATGCGCTTTTCCGTAAAAAGGCATCAGATGATGCTCGCACATGGAGTAAAACACAATATCTTTTTCCAACACCATCTCGTTGTTTTCTGCATGAAAGGTTTTCGCAAGGTGCCCGCTGCTCTTTTGATCCATTCCTGCAAAAATCTCCTCATACATCCGTGCAATCCGGTCCGGGGTATCCCTTAACCCCTCTCTGTCTGCGTCCTCTCCGATTCCCTCCAACAACAGGGTAACCGCTTGTTTGATTTTCTCCTTATTTACCATGGGAGTCTCTCCTCGTCCATTTTCCGTCTTTTACAATTGCTGTCAGTTCTCCCAGATAAGAGAGGGAACCAAATGCAATGATGACCGCATCGTCTCCGGCGATCAGATACGCCATTTCCACAGCCTCTTCCAGACTGTCCGCCGCCGTGACCCTGCCGTGGTACGCCGCCACAGCCTGCGCCAGCTCATAGGCGTCCATCGCTCTCGCATTATGGGGCGTCTTAACCGTAATGATGCTGTCCGCATAAGGATAAGTCGCCTGAATTATTTTATCATATTCCTTATCCTTTAGTACTCCCATTATATAAATTATTTTCCTATTTGTAAAATAAAACTCTATGGTATCCGCAAGAGATTTCGCCGCCGCCTCGTTGTGGGCGCCGTCGATATAAAAATCCGGTTTCTTTGCAATCCGTTCAAACCTGCCGTGCCAGGAAATCCCCGCAAACGCCTCTTTGATCTTTTCCTTTGGCAGCCGGTAACCGAATGTGTCCCGCAGGCAGTCCAACACCTCCAAAGCCGCGGCGGCATTGGCAAGCTGATAAGTGCCCCGCAGAGAAAGCTTCATTCCCTTATGGTCTTTATAAGCAAACCGCAGCCCCTGATCCGAAGCGCCGGAAAGCTTCGCCCGGCTCGGGTCCGCAATCCGAAGCGCCGCCCCAAGACTTCGGCATTCTTCCCTGATTACCGCTTCCGCCTCCGGTTCCTGCCAGGCGCTGACCACCTGTCCGCCTTCTTTGATAATGCCCGCCTTTACTTTGGCAATCTCTGTAAGCGTATGTCCCAAAAACTGCATATGATCCATGCTGATAGAAGAAAGCACCGAAACCATCGTCGTCGTGACGATATTGGTAGCGTCGGTTTCCCCTCCCATGCCGGTCTCTAACACCACCACGTCGCATTTCTTTTCTTTAAAATATAAAAAGCCCAGCGCCGTCTCAAATTCAAAAGGGGTCGGATGGGGCAGTCCATCCGCCGCCATATCGTCGCAGACGGCTTTTACCCGCTCCGTATACTCGCACAGCGCCTTTTTGGAAATCATGCGCCCGTTGATCTGAAACCGCTCCCTGTAGTCGATAAGCGTCGGCGAAATGTACCGCCCGGTTTTATAACCGCATGCCGCAAGCGTCTCGGATACCATGGCAAGGATGCTTCCCTTGCCGTTGGTTCCCGCTATGTGGATAAATTTCAAATCGTTTTGAGGATTGCCCAGCCTTTCGCAAAGATTCGTTATGTTTTGCAGACCTAAGCAACTGCCCAGAACCTGCAGGCTCTCTATATAATCAAAGGTTTCTTTTTCCGTCATTTCAATCTGCCTTTCTCCGATTGTATGTCCGCCGCGCCGTTTCGCGACCGATGCCGCCATTTCTGCGACCACCGCCGTTTCTGCGACCGCCGCACGCCGCATACGACTTGACCCACCTATTATACCACGCCGGCAGGATCTTAGCATTTTTTATCCGTAAATTTTACCTGAATAAAATTTTCACAACCGGAAATACTTTAGCTATGATCAAAAATTTTTTTACCTGCGGACTGGTGGGATGGTGTCTGGAAATCCTGTTCACCGCCTTCAACGGTCTGAAAAACAAAGATTTCAAATTAAAAGGAAACACATCGTTATGGATGTTTCCCATATACGGTCTGGCGGCTTTTTTCAGACCAGCGTACCGGCTGATTAAGAAATGGCCCATGGCGCTCCGGGGATTGTTTTATACCGTCTGCATCTTTACGACGGAATTTCTGACAGGGCGCGCCCTGAAAAAGAAAAAGATCTGTCCCTGGGACTATCAGGGCACTCCGTTTAACATCGATGGCGTCATCCGGATCGATTATGCGCCCTACTGGTTCGGAACGGGACTTTTGTACGAATATATCCTGAACCACCAGCACCGGGAAAAGGGAGACTGAAGGTCCGGTCCCGCCGGTATTTTACTTTTGCAATACCTCGTCACAATTTATTGTGATGATGTATTATATATATCCTCCCCTAAACTTGGAAGGGGCTGCCGATATCCGGCAGCCCCTTCTTTTACGGATCGTTTGTCCGGTTTGTTTATAAATCATCGTCCAAATCGTCTACGGCGGCGCTGTTTAAGCTCTGGGTATTTAAGGTCCTGCGTTTCAGACGCTGCTTCTCGGACTGATCGAGAATGAAGTCCTTGACGGCGCAGGCGTTTTTGATATGTACCAGTTTTAACACCTGATGCGTCGTATCTCCCGTATAGCAGACAACCGTCCCCAGTTTAAAAATGCGCTCCGGCAGGGAAGTCTCCAGTTTAACGTCCGTTACCTTGTACATATAACAGTCATCCTCCACCGTCTTTAATAAGCCCGCTTTGATATTGATAACCTCTTCACCTACCGTATATTTGGTAACGGTCCACGGCAGACCAAAAAACAAGACTCTTTTCTTTTCCGTAAATTCCATTTGCATATCCTCCCGTCTGTATGCAGCCGTACCGCCGCACACCGCTTGTCAGCTGTTGTAATCATTTTGTTCAGTATAACACATTATCCGGCGGACAAACAATGCAATCCTGCTATTTACTCTATGATTTGTTCCATTTTAATCATTGAAAGCGGCAACCACATATGGTATGATAGTAAAAATGTGAACACAAAGGGAGGTATTTTTCATGACAGCAAAAGAATGTATATTAGGTCGCCGCAGCATCCGCAAATTCAAATCCGATGCCGTTGACCACGAATTGTTGAAACAGATTATTGAAACCGCTTCCTACGCGCCGAGCTGGAAGCACACACAGATCGCAAGATATGTCGCTGTGGAAGGTGCCTTAAAGGATAAAATCGCTGAGGAAGGAACCAAGATTTTTCCCAACAACGGCAGCATCATCAAAAACGCACCGATGCTCGTTGCGGTAACCGTTATCAAAAAAAGATCCGGCTATGAAAGGGACGGTTCTTTTTCCACAGACAGAGGAGACGGCTGGCAGATGTACGACGCGGGCGTTGCTTCCCAGACATTTTGTCTCGCCGCTTACGAAGCCGGACTCGGCAGCGTGATTATGGGAATATTTGACAGAGCCGTTGTTACCGACCTGCTGCAGCTTTCCGAAGACAGGGAGCTGGTTGCTCTGATTCCCGTGGGATATCCCGATGAGGAACCCGCTGCTCCCCGCAGAAAGCCGGTCGATGAATTAGTTTCATTTTTAAGTTAGTTAAAAAGGGGCTGCTGCATCAGCAATTTCACTGATGCGCCAGCTCCTTCCTTATGACATGCAAAGAAAGAGAGGACTATCATTCATGAGACATTTGATGAATCCACTGGATTTTTCAGTGGAAGAGCTGGACAGCCTGTTTGATCTGGCAAACGACATTGAAAAGCACCCGGAGGCATACGCCGAAAAATGCAGGGGCAAAAAACTTGCCACCTGTTTTTACGAGCCCAGTACCAGGACGCGCTTAAGCTTTGAAGCCGCCATGATCAACTTAGGCGGAAGCGTCATCGGTTTTTCCGACGCCAACTCCTCTTCCGCTTCCAAGGGCGAAAGCGTTTCCGATACGATCCGCGTCATTTCCTGTTTTGCGGATATCTGCGCCATGCGCCACCCCAAAGAAGGCGCGGCAATGGTCGCCGCCTCCAAATCTTCCATTCCCGTCATCAACGCGGGCGACGGCGGTCACCAGCACCCGACCCAGACTCTGACGGATCTGCTGACGATCCGCTCCTTAAAAGGCAGGCTTGACCACTTTACCATTGGTCTTTGCGGCGACTTAAAATTCGGACGCACCGTCCATTCCCTGATCAACGCCCTGTCGCGTTATGAGGATATTCATTTTATTTTTATCTCTCCCGAAGAGCTGCGCGTACCGGATTACATCATTGAAATGCTGAAGGAAAAGAACATTTCCTACGAAGAGGTTATCCGGCTGGAAGACAGCATTGCCAAGCTGGATCTGTTGTACATGACCCGCGTCCAGAGAGAACGTTTCTTTAACGAAGAGGATTACGTCAGATTGAAGGACTTTTATATTTTAAACAAGGAAAAAATGGAGCTTGCCAAGGACGATATGCTGGTGCTGCACCCCCTTCCGAGGGTCAACGAGATTTCCGTGGAAGTGGACGACGACCCAAGAGCCGTTTATTTCAAGCAGGTCCAGTACGGCGTCTATGTGCGGATGGCGCTGATTCTGACCCTGTTAGGATTAGCTTAACGCCCCGGCGGTCAATGAAGATATCTTGACGATTCTGTCGGATATTTTCGTTCTGTTTTATCATTATTCAGGCATAAAGGAGGAACTTTACTATGTTGAACGTGGGAAAAATCGAAGAAGGCTTTGTATTGGATCACATCGAAGCCGGCAAAAGCCTTTCCCTTTATCATCATCTGCAATTGGACAAACTGGACTGCACCGTGGCGATCATCAAAAACGCGCGCAGTAACAAAATGGGCAAAAAGGATATTTTGAAAGTGGAATGCGACATCAATATGCTGGATCTGGACGTCCTTGCATTTATCGACCACAATATTACCGTCAACGTCATCAAAGACGGAGAAATCGTGGATAAAAAAGAACTGGTGCTGCCAAAGGAAATCAAAAACGTCATCAAATGCAAAAATCCCCGCTGCATCACTTCCATCGAACAGGAGCTGCCGCATATTTTCTTTCTTGCGGATGAGAAAAAGGAGATTTATCGGTGTAAGTATTGCGAGGAGAAGTATGGGGCGAATTTATAAGTTATCTCCCTTATAAAAGGCAAAAGGGAGGGGAGCCGCGCCCGCCTGTTTAAAAGCTATGGCGTCTGTCACGGAAACACGCTTTCGCTCTACAGCAGCGGTACGTAAATCCGCAAAGTACGCGGATTAAGTACCGGCGTATTTGCGAAGGTTTCCTTTGTCAGACGCCATAGCTTTTAAACAGGCGGGCGCGGCTTTGGCTTGCCTTTTGTTATATGGTAAAGGGAAGAATAAAATTCAGCAGCAGATCCACGATTGCCAGGGCTGCGAAAAATAGGATGTACAGCCACAGGATTTGCAGGCGCGCGTGGGTTTTGCGGTCCGTTTGACCGCCAGAAGTAAGAGGAATTGCGGCTTTTTTGAGGTGTAAGCCTGTATTTTTCATAGGATCATATCCTTTCATCAGTTTGAAAGCGTTGGCTTTAGTTTCTCCGATTTCCTGCTTATCATAACAGGCGGCAGATTTTACCTGCTATCATTCTGCTGTAAAGGTTATGTATAAAAAACGTAAAATCCGCTCCAAATTTCATTGCCCTCATTTCTACTTACTGTTATACTTTATTCATATATACAGAAAGAAGGTTCTGAAATGAGTGTTCCACAGACAATAAACGGTTTAATGCAGCATTTAAGAGATGACTGCAACGTTCAAATCAGTGGCAGTTACCAAAAACAACAACTAATCAGTTATGGTTACTATCATGGATATAAGGGTTATCGTTTCATAAAAAACAGACACAATCAAATTCCATATACGGATTTCAGAGAAGTAGTTGCGGTAATTGAATATGACAACAACTTAAAAGCCGCATTATATTCTGACCTGATGTTTATCGAAACCGCCATAAAAAATATTGTCTGCAATGAATCTGTAAATGGGTTAAAACTAGGCACATTTGAACATATCTATAAAGAACGAATGTGCGACAATCCTACAAATACAAAATTACAATCCAAACGGCTTAGGCTGCGGAATTCTGTATATTCAAAGTTATCCACGCGTTACCATGATGAAGAAGGCAGTGATAATCAAATGGTGCGTCACTTTTATAACCGGGGAGAAGATGCCCCTTTATGGGTTGTTTTTGAAATATTATATTTGAGTGATCTTGCAAGCTTTTTTGAATGTTTAAATGAATCAGTTAGAGAACGCATCATGACACAATTAAGCATGTTCGACATATCTATTGATACAAACAGAAATCTGCTCAGTAGCATACTGTATACCATAAAATCGCTTCGCAATTCCGTTGCCCATAATAATATAATTTTTGATACCAGATTCAAAGACAGAAAAATCAGCCCTGTACTTAAAAAGTGGACTGAAAAAGAAACCAGCATACAAAACATTACCTTATATTCGCTGATTGACTACATAATTATCGTATGCTGTTTGCTGAAACGTGTTGATTTTAGCTCTACAAGAGCAAAACAGCTGGTTGGTGCCTACAAAAGCCAAAACCAACTTCTTCAAAACAGTGTTGCACCTTCCATTTACGCACAAATTATACAGCAGAACGTTACCCAAAAGATATCCTCTTTGGAAACCTACCTCAACACATAAATGCTTTGTCAAACCCAAATTTTTCTTGTATTTTTTCAGGTTATATTGTATATTATAAATATTGAAAGAGGTGTATGTTTTAGGACTGCACTGGGGGAGTCACTCTGTGGCTCCCTTTTATGTTGCTCATCTCCAAAACAGTTTTCGCGTTTGCCGCTGTTACGCCGCTTTCTGCTGATATCTCTATGTAACATTCCCATCGATAAACAATTGTATTCCCCAAAATTCAAGATGAAAACGGGCAATGCGTTACCGGTGCTGTTTGACCGTATAAGAATTTAACGGGATTTCAAAGACCGCCACATTGTCTGCCGCGGCGTCCGGAAAATCAAATGTTTTCCCGCTCTGGTGCAGCATGATTTGATTTAATGCCGCCTTCTTTTCCTCCGTTTCTTCTATGGAACGGGGAATGCCGGTTCCAATCAGGCTCCGATACAAATAGGAATAGTTACAGGGCTGTCCCGCCTCCACCAGCTCGTGGGAACAATCCATTTCCACCGCGACCGCTTTTTGTCCGTACAAAGCCGCCGCCTTGCGCCCTTCCTTTGCCGAATGCAGATACACGCTGACGCCGCCGTCCTCAGTCATGGAATAGCCGAAATTAACAGGCACCACATAAAGCCCTTCCTGATCCTGCAGCCCGATCCGCATGACCTTGCACGTGTCGATGATATCCCGGATCTCTTTTAAATCCGTTACCTGTCTCTCTGATCTTCTCATTTTATTCCGCCTCATTTCTCCATCATTTTTAGCCGTCTATTTGCAACCGCTTTTTCCATTCTGTTAAGCCCTTCTTTTAAAACCGCACGGGGACATGCAAAATTCATTCTGGCAAAGACTCCCGTTTCCGGTCGGAAAGAGCTGCCCATGCCGAGCTTTACGCCGGCTTCCTTAAAAAAGTCATCCAGTTCCTCCCCGGTCAGCAAAAGCGCGCTGCAGTCAAGCCAGAGCAAAAAAGTGCCTTCCGGACAAAAAACATGGAGCTTTGGAATCCTGTCGCGCAGATACCCGATTGCAAAATCCCTGTTTTCCTGCAGGTATGCAAGCAGTTCATCCCGATAGGCGTCTCCGTAACGGTACGCCGCTTCCATCGCCACAAGTCCCAAAATGCCCGTATTCAGACACCGTTTTTCCTTCTCCTGATCAAAGCGTCTTCTCAGTCCCTCGTCGGAAATAATGACCGCCGAAGCCGAAAGCCCAGCCAGGCTGAAGGTTTTAGCCGCAGACGTAAAGGTTATGGTATTTGCGCCGATCTGCGGGGACAAGGATGCCATCGGTATATGCGTATGCCCCTGAAATACAATGTCTCCGTGGATTTCGTCCGAAACGATCGTCACACCATGCTCCAGACAAGTCCGGGCAAGGCGCCAAAGTTCTTCTCTCGTAAAACACCGTCCCGTAGGATTCTGGGGATTGCAGAGCATAAACAGCTTCGCTTCTTCCGCCTTTTTCTCAAAATCCTCAAAGTCCGGCACATAGCGGTCGTCTTTCACGATGAGAGGACTCGCAAGCACCTTACGCCCGTTTTTTTCTATGGTTTCAAAAAAAGGACCGTAGACGGGCGGCTGGATCAGCACACCGTCCCCGGGCTCGGTACAGGCGCATACCGCCGCAGCCAGACCGCTGTCGATACCGCCTATAAAACCGATCCATTCCTCTTTTACAAAAAAGCCGTTCCTTCGCTCCTGCCAGTCCGCTACCGCCCTGGCGCATCCCTTTGGCGGCAGGCTGTAACCGTAAAGGTTGTGGTCCACGCATTTTTGCAGCGCCTCCTGCACCTCTTTGGGGGCGGCAAAATCCGTATCCGCCACCCAGAAGGGAAGCAATTGCCCTTCTCCTTCCCCGATCAGACGGCTGTCCCATTTCGCACTGTTTTTTCCCCGTCTGTCTATGATCCGGTCAAATTCATACATGCCGTTCGCCCCTTCCTTTCCGCTCCTTTATGCCGCGCCTGCCGTCTTTACCCGTTAAAGCAGGATTCCCAGCACAAGATATAAAACGCACGCCCCTGCCGCAAAACACAGGGAATAAGGAAGCTGGGTCCTCACATGGGATACCACGTCGCAGCCCGTGGAAGAACAGGACATAATCGTCGTATCGGAAATCGGAGACGTATGATCTCCGAAAACCGCTCCGCCCGCAACGGCTCCTACGACCATAGGAATATGGATCTGAAAAGAAATCGCCATGGGCAAAAGGATCGGCATCATAATGGCGATGGTGCCCGCACTGGTTCCCGTGGAAAAGGAAAGCAGGCAGGTAAGCAGAAACGCCACAGCCGTAAAAACGGCGGGACTGATAAACCGGATCAGAACGCCGGACAGATACTCCGCCGTACCCAGCTCTCCCAGCAGACCGCTCAGGGCATACGCCAATATCATAATGATCACGATGCCGAACATATTCCCGCATCCCGTGAACAGATTATCGACGCTGGTTTTCACGGAACCGCCTCCGGAAACCGCCCGGTCTGCGGCAAGATAAATACATCCGGCGCAAATCCCCAGTATCAGCCCTGTCTCCGCGTCTCCGTTCATCATATTTCCGCCGCCGCTGTAAAGAATGTATGCCGCTGCAGTCACAATCATAAGAACTAACGGAACGATTAGATATCTTGCCTTCGCCGGCTCCTTCGTTCCGTCATCGTTATCCTCAGGCGCTCCATCTTCGCCGTTTCCGTTTTGCTCTCCGAGACACTTTTCCCGATACGCCTGTTCCGCCTTTTTCATGGGACCGAAATCAAAACGCAGCAGGATAAAAACCGCCACGCCGATGACCGCAAAGATACAATAAAAATTAAAGAAAATCCCTTTGACCATCTGTCCCGTGGGATTCTCTATTCCCTGCGCTCCGATAAAGCTTGCGATATAAGGACCGTAAGCCGCTATGGGCACAAGAACGGATAACGGCGTCGCTGTGGAATGGACGATCCACGCCGTCTTTTCCGGAGAAATCCCAAACGCCTTGTTTAACGGTCTTGATACCGAGCCCGTTATCATAACGCTTAAAGTCCCGTCAATAAAAACGCAGACGCCGATCAGCCATGTAAAAATCTCCGCCCCCACGCGGGATTTGATCAGGCTCCTTTTTTCAATCATCAGGTTTGTAACCCCCTTCAATCCTCCCGACACCTCTATCATATAAAACATACCGCCCAACAAGGTCAATATCATGATGATGGAAGTATTGGAGGGCGAAGCAAAAACATTTACAATCCTTTCCTTCGCTCCTACGAACATGCCCAGCACATGGTAATCCGAAAGGAAAAAGCTGCCCAGAAGCAGGGAAGCCAAAAGCGCCAGAAAAACATTTTTGGTCGTCAGCGCCAGCACAATCGCAAGGACTGACGGCAGTATGCTTAAAAAACCGTATTCCATAAGTATTTCCTCCCATCCGTATATCGGATCGATCAAACGCTCCCGCTTCCGGCGCCTGTAGCGCGCGCCGCTCTTACTTCAGGAAGCCGTTGATAATCTGTTCCTCCGCTTCCGCCTCAGTCAGTCCCAGAGTCATGAGCTTGATCAGCTGGTCGCCTGCAATCTTACCGATTGCCGCCTCGTGAATCAGCGCCGCGTCAATATGATTTGCGGTCAGCTCCGGAATCGCGCTGACGCTCGCCCGGTCCATAATGATCGCGTCGCATTCCGTATGCCCGTTGCAGCGGGTGTTTCCGTTGATTCTGCTGCGGAATACCTGATGAGAATTTTCCTTTGCCACCGAGCGGGACACGACGTTGGCGCTGGAATCCTCTCCGTCCATATCCACCGTAAAATCCGTTTCCGCAAATTGCTTTCCATGGGTCATGAGCTTTTCATGAATGGTCAGGGACGCGCCCTTTCCCAGCTTTGCCCTCGTTACGCGCCTGGTGGAATCGATCCCTCTGATCTGCACCGTTTCCATATCCATAGAAGCGCCTTCCTCCAGCGTCATTTCCGTGACGGGATTCATAATACGTTCTCCCGCGCCGTCTCCCTGTCCGTAATGCTTTTCCACATAGCGCACCCTGGAATTTTTCCCGATAAAGAAACGGTGAATCCCGCTGTGTTCGCTCGCCGCGTCTCCGCCGTTGTGGATTCCGCAGCCCGCCACGATGGTCACGTCGCAGTCCTCGCCGATATGGAAATCATTGTATACGCTCTCCTTCAAGCCCGACTGGCTCAATACGACGGGAATATGCACGCTTTCCTTTTTCGTTCCCGGTTTAATGATAATATCGATGCCGGATACATCGGTCTTTGTCACAATATCGATATGCTCCGTGGTGTTTCTGCCCGCCATGGCGCCGTTTGCCCTGATGTTGTAAGCGCCCTGGGGAACCTCGTGCAGTCCGGCAATTTCTTCTAAAAGCGTCTTTTGAATCTGATCCATTGTCCTTACCTCCGTCCTACATTTTATCCTTTAAAACGGTACAGGGACCGCTGCCCTCCGTACCCAGTATCATCGGCATAACCTGTTCTTTACTTCCTTCCGCTTTTACCTGTCCGTCGGCGATCAGGATAATCCTGTCCGCAATATTTAAAATGCGTTCCTGATGGGAAATGATCATAATGGAGCCGTTGATCTTTTCGTACATCTTCTCAAAGACCTTAATCAGACTGTTGAAGCTCCACAAATCGATCCCTGCCTCCGGCTCGTCAAAAATGGAAAGCTTTGTTCCTCTGGCTAAGATCATGGCGATTTCAATTCTTTTCAGCTCCCCGCCGGATAAAGAATCGTTGACCTCCCGGTTGATGTAATCTCTGGCGCACAGACCGACTTCCGATAAGATTTCGCACGCGTCGCCCATGGAAATCTTTTTGCCCGACGCAAGCATAATCAAATCCTTTACCGTAATTCCCTTAAACCGTACCGGCTGCTGAAAGGCAAAGCTGATACCCGCGTTCGCCCGCTCCGTAATACTCCAGTCGGTAATGTCCTGTCCGTCAAAGTAAATCTTTCCCGACGTCGGCGTCACAATTCCGGCAATCAGCTTCGCTAACGTCGATTTTCCGCCGCCGTTAGGTCCGGTCAGCGCCACAAAACGTTCCTCTATGTTCAAACTAATATCTTTGATGATTTCTTTTTTTCCGTCTTCCACCAGATAAGAAATATTTTTCAGTTCCAGCATCTGTCTTATCCTCCTTCTATTGTAAGCAATCTCTGTGGGTTTTTGAGACCGATTCTTATTATACACAAGTTCTTAAAAAAATAAAATACAAAATGGTCCGCAAAGGCTGACCTTAGCGAACCATTTAAACTTGCACATTTGCAATTCCCGAAATTTTCCCTTTACATTGTGTTTCCGGCTTATCCTTTACACTTCATTCCGTAGGGGTTAGGGGGACCGCCTGCACGCAGCGGCAATCAGAATGACGCGCAGCCGGATAATCCGGTTCAACCTACAACCACTTCATAAATTTTTCCTCCCTTGCTTTGATAAGACCACCATACAGGACGGAGAAATTTTTTTGTGAAAAATGGCAATTTTTGCAATATATAGGGCAGAATTTGTCAAAACCTCTACTACTTGTATATATCAACTATTCGGACAAATCTTCCAGCACCTGTTTTGCATAGGTCACGCCGATATCCAGACGTACCCCGCTTCCCTTCATTTCCAGGATACAGTTTGTCCTGTCTACGGCTTTCACATAATCCCGATTCACAATCACGCTTCTGCTGCATTGCAACAGCGAAGTATTATTCGCCTCATCTAAAATCTGTCTGCAAGCCATATACGGCATCCGCTCCGTATCGCCGTCTGCCTTATGAATAAAAACGCTCCGGTTGCAACTTTCAATATAGACAATCTGATCAATCGAAAACGGATATAAAACGCCCTCCTTTTTCAGGCAAAGCGTGTCGCATTCGTTTCGGGGCGTGGTATATTTCAGCGCTTTATCGATAATCGTCCGCGCCTCTCTGAAATTAAAAGGCTTTTCCAAATATCCGAAACAATGCAGCTTGCTGTAAGCAAACATTTTCGGGTCCTCCAAAGAGGTAACGAAAATAACCGGCGTAAACATATATTGAGGTATCCCCCTGATGATATTGACCAGCTTCACGCCGGAGGTATCCCCTCTTTTATCCGGTTCCAGCACGATGTCCACAACAAATAGGTCAATGACGTTTTCCAAAAGCAGTTTATATGCTCCCGTGATGTTGTCGACAGTGTATATTCTGGTATTGACAGCTGATTCTTGTATCACCTGCTTGATTGTTTCTCTCTGCGAGTAATTATCTTCTATAATCAGACAGTTTTTCTCCATTCGGCATCACCATTTTCATTTCCCAGTATTTTTCTTCTATTTTACTCTTTATCCTTTCATATTAAAATATCGTTTTTTCAGGATTTTCCTCCGACTCACAACGATTCATTGTGCCATTCTTTCCCCGCACAAAATATTGCCGAAAACAGGTATATTCATTTCGTTGTATGATATTCTAATAAACAACAAAAGGAGGTATTGCCTTGGCAAAAAAAGCAGTAAACCAAATTCTGTTGGATTTACGTGAGAAACACAATCTAAAGCAAAAGGATGTCGCCGATATCCTGGGCGTTTCGTAGCAAACCTATTCTAACTATGAAAGAGGCATCCGCGAAATTCCCACATGTTATCTGAAAGCTCTTGCCGAATTTTACCACACAAGCATGGACTACATGATGAGTACCTCCGTAGATTTGTCGGGAACATTAAACAGCACCCGCATATATGTCGATGATATCACGGTAGCCGACTTATTGTATGATCTGGACCAGCTCTCCCGTCCGCGAAGGCGCGAGCTGGTAAGATATCTGGAATATTTGAAACAAATAAATCCTTAACCGCTTAGTGCATTTTAGAAACGGTTAAGGATTTTTTCATCTAAACAAATGAAATCACTTCGTTTTTGGGCTTCGGCGCCGGTTCAACCTTGACAGCATGAAGCACCGGACCCTCTTTTCCATAATCTTCAAAATACTCAATCCTTACCTTCGCCGTTACCTTGACCCAAGCCTTTTGCTCAAGCTCCGCCTCCCGGTCATATTTGCACGCGTATCCCAAAAACGCCATGTCTTCGGCGCAGCAGGTCATCGCCATACGCCCCGGGACGAAATATCCCTTTGGAAATTTAGGCGGATGCAGCACCATTGCCGTATATTCAATCGTCTTTCCGTCATAACGCGCCATATTATCCAACGCGTCCAGATACCAGAAGCCGTATCCCATATCATCCAGGATAATCGGGTCCGCCTTTAAATCATAGGGGAGATCCTCCTCCAGCGTCACATTCATTTCGCCCTTGGAATCTTCAAAAATAATTTCCGCGCTCTGGTTCAGCGCCATAATATTTCTCTTATATCCCGCAATCTTATCTTCCATGCCGTCGCAGCGGTTCATAATAATCAGCTCGGAATTTCGGATATGCTCCGCAACCAGCGATTTCATATTGGTAAAATAAGAAGCAAAAGTCGCCCCGTTGATCATCGTGATCTGCTGTTCCATCTTCCAATGCCACGGAAACTTCATGTTTTTAACGTTCCACATGCCGTTGTACTCGATGACGATCCTGCCGGGCTTATATTTCTTTTCCAGACTGATCAGGTTCTGAGAGGTAAAATCCGCCTCATCCTCGATCAGCTCCATAACGGTACGGCTCTTTTTGAGCAGCTTTTCGTCGTACTCGTTTTCCCCCTCTTCGCAGACAATCAACAGCGTCGTGGTCCTTGTCTGGAAATAGGGCTGCCCCAATGTATAAGTAATAAACTCCGTCTTGCCGCTGTCTAAGAAACCGTTAATAACATATACCGGAATCATGCTTTATCCTCCCCGCCCGCAAACAGAGCCCTGATGTTTTCTTCCTTCAGACCGGAACCGATGACGCAGATCTTGCCGATATATTCCGCGCTTCCGTCCCTGATCTCGCTTTCGCCGGGTACATGGTCAAAATGAATAAACAGATCGCCCTCTGTGGGAAGCATTCCTTTCGCCCTTAACACGGCGCCGTACTTCTCCTCATTTTCCAGCTCGTTCAGACAAGCCTGTACCTGTTCCTTCGTAAACTTGCTCGAGGTCTCAATGCCCACGCTGGTAAATACCTCGTCCGCATGATGGTGGTGGTGATGCCCCTCATGATCGTGATCATGGCACCCGCAGGTACAATTTTCGTCATGGTCGGGGTGATGCTCGTGTTCGTGCTCGTCATGGTCGTGATGATGGTGCTCGTGGTCGTGGTCGTGGCAGCATTCCCCGTCATGGTCGTGATGATGTTCGTGCTCGTGATCGTGATGATGGTGCTCGTGGTCATGCTCGTGCGCCGCCAGCACCTCCTTCATCAGTTCAGCCTCGAGATCCTTCGCGTCCTCGATCGCCTCCAGTATTTTGACGCCCTCCAGTTTATCCCAGGGAGTCGTAATAATCGCCGCCTTTGCATTGTGTTCGCGAATCAGTGCAACCGCAGCGTTGATCTTTTCATCGCTCATTTCGCCGGTTCTGCTCAAAATAATCGTTCCGGCATGTTCGATCTGGTTCGCAAAAAACTCGCCGAAGTTTTTCAGGTAAGTCTTGCATTTCTTTGCGTCTACCACGGCTACCGCGCTGTTTAAATGAACGCCCTCCGAAGCCGTAGCTCCTTCCACCGCACGCATAACGTCGGACAATTTTCCTACGCCCGAAGGCTCTATTAAAATGCGGTCCGGATGGTATTTGTCCAGCACTTCCTTCAAAGCAGTCCCGAAATCTCCGACCAGCGAACAGCAGATACATCCGGAGTTCATTTCCGTAATCTCAATGCCGGAATCCTTTAAAAACCCGCCGTCGATGCCGATTTCTCCAAATTCGTTTTCAATCAGCACCACCTGCTCGCCGCCAAGCGCCTCTTTCAACAGTTTCTTTATCAATGTTGTCTTGCCGGCGCCTAAAAAACCGGATACAATATCAATTTTTGTCATGATGATCACCTTTCTTTACACTCAAATGAACGGAACACCATTTGCCGTCCTGGTCCTGACTGCCGCCGATGCTCCGATCCCATATAGTATAACACAATTCCGCCAAAAAGTAGAAGGTTTTCCGAATTTAATTATTTTTTAATAATTAAAACGCTTCCGTCGTCAGTCCGTTCGTCAGTCCGCCATGGAAAGCTCCACCGGGCAGTGGTCGGAGCCCATGATTTCGGTATGGATCGCCGCGTCCTGAAGCCTGTCCTTTAAGCATTCGGAAACCACAAAATAGTCGATCCGCCACCCCGCGTTTTTCTCTCTGGCGCGGAAGCGGTAGGACCACCAGGAATAAATATCCGTCCGGTCCGGATAAAAATAGCGGAAGGTATCCACAAAACCGTTTTGGAGCAACACGGAAAACGCATTTCTCTCCTCGTCGGTAAAGCCCGCGTTATGACGGTTGGTCTTGGGATTTTTAAGGTCGATCTCCTTATGGGCGACGTTTAAGTCTCCGGCGAACACCACAGGCTTTGACGCCTCCAGTCCTTTCAGATATTGCAAAAACGCCGCCTCCCACTCTAAGCGGTAGGGAAGGCGTTTTAACTCGTTCTGGGAATTGGGCGTATAGACCGTCACGAAATAGAAATCCTCAAATTCCAGCGTGATCACGCGCCCTTCCTTATCATGCTCCTTACGACCGATTCCGTAAGCAACCGATAACGGTTCCCTTTTGGTAAAAACCGCGGTTCCGGAATAGCCCTTCTTCTCGGCATAATTAAAGTATTGGTAATATCCGGGCAGTTCCAGGTCAAGCTGTCCCTCCTGCATTTTGGTCTCCTGCACGCAGAAAATATCTGCGTCAAATTCTTTAAAGACTTCCAAAAATCCTTTTTCCACACAGGCGCGAAGCCCGTTGACGTTCCATGATACTAATTTCATTGCGTTTCTCCCTGTTTTAAAATATAGTCGCGGTATCTTCCTTCCGCAGCCTTGCCAAGCGCCGCTCTGACGCGGATGCCGTCTTCTGCATATTCGCAGGCGAGGACTTCCGCCTCCTCCCGTATCCTCGAAAAAACGCCGCTTTCCCCGTAAGGGATCAGCAGCTGCCGCTCTCTGCGCCCGCCAAACAAAGTATCCGTGATCAGCGCCACAAGTTCTTCTGTTCCGACGCCCTTTCCGGCGGCAAGAAAGATATTGCGGTCCATGACCTTCGGATATCCGGCGTCCGCGCCCTGTTCCTTTTCCTTTAAATCCATTTTATTAAACACGCGGATAACCGGGATTTTCCCGGCTCCCAGTTCTTCCAGCGTCCGCCTCGTCACTTCCATATGCTCCCTGTAATAAGGGTCCGCATAATCGATCACATGCAGCAGAAGATCCGCGTTTTTCACTTCTTCCAGCGTGGAACGGAAAGCCTTGACCAGACTGTGGGGCAGCTCATCGATAAAGCCCACCGTATCGGACAGCAAAAAGCTTCTGCCGCCTCCCGCTTCCATTTTTCTCACGGTCGTTTCCAGCGTGGCAAACAGCATATCCTTCTCCAGCACCTTTTTGTCCTGCGCGCCGTCATCCCCGTCCGCAAAATAATCCACCAGCGCATTCATGACTGAAGATTTGCCCGCATTGGTATATCCTACCAGGCTTACAAGGGGCAGATCGCTTTTTTGCCGCTGTTTGCGCTGTGTCTCCCGATCCTTTTCCACCCGGGCAAGCTCCTTTTTCAGAGCGGCAAGCCGCGCCTCAATATGCCGTCTGTCCAGTTCCAGCTTCTTTTCGCCCGCGCCCTTATTGCTCATGGCGCCGCTGGCACCTCCCTGGCGGCTCAGGGCGTCGTGCAGTCCTACAAGCCTTGGCAGCATATACTGTAAGGACGCCGTCTCTACCTGCAGTTTCGCCTCTCTTGTGCGCGCCCGCCGTGAAAAGATTTCCAGAATCAGGGTCGTCCGGTCCATAACCGCCATAGAAAGCTCCTGCTGAAGGTTCCTTAGCTGCATCGGCGAAAGGGCGTTGTCAAAAATCACAAGTCCGGCGCCTGACTCTTCCGCCAGCCGCCGTACCTGCGCCACCTTTCCGGTTCCGATATAAAACGCTTTATTGACAGCCGGCATTTTCTGGGTCGTGACGCCCGTCACTTCCATATCGCACGCCTGTGCCAGCGCTTCCAGTTCCTCCATGGAATGTTCAAAATCCGCCTTGTCGTTTACATCCAGTCCGACTAAAATCACTTTTTCCATCGTTGCTCCAAAACCGCCGGATTGCTCCTTTTTTTCGTTTATTCCGGCTTTCGTGTCACGTCTATTTTATAACGGGAGGACGGGAAGCGCAATCCTGTTTTTGTATCCGCTTTTCCGGCTTTTGCCCTCTATGCCGCTACCGCCTGCTTTCTGATAATTATCCAGGTTACGGCAAACGCCGCGGCCGCAAATACGATTCCTGCCGCTCCCCATGCCGCGGCAGGCACCTGAGAGATCCACCTTGCTATTCCTGCGAATATCTTAGAAAGCAGATTGCCCTCATCCATTCTCTGTATTCTTGCCGGAAGGATGCAGATTAACATCCAGATTGCCCAGATCACCCAGAACGCTTTATTGCCAAAACGCATGACCAGACTTCCCAGCATTTCCTTTAACGCCGTCAGGCAGACAAGCCCCAGCAAAATGACCGTTACCAGCATCCCGGGAGACAAATGCAGGCTTTCCAGAATATTATTCTCCGGATAGGCTGCAAAAAATACTTTTAAAAGCCCGCCTTCCGCAACATACAGGACTCCGGCAAAAAGCACTGTCGCCAGACTCCAGATCAGGCTGACAAGCACGTCGCAGCAGATAAATTTTTTCCGCGTCACGCCGAATGCCACCTGATAGTTAAACCACTGTCCCAATCCGAAGATCCCAAACAAAAGCTGTGTAAAGAGCATCGCGACGATGGCAAATATCGTACCCAGACGAAAAACTCTTTTTATAGGATCTTCACTCTCCATATAGGCAAGAAGCGCCAGAATAATCTCGCCGAAGACAGCTCCGAAAAGCCCGACCCCCAGATAAAGCACCAATTCATCCCATCTCATTTTTATCATCTTTAACAACATCGTTCCCGCCTCCTTACGCTACCGTATATTTTTTTAATTGCCGATACGCCGTTATGATTCCTGCAGCCCACATCATACAGCAGACCACGCCCATGCCGGTCAGGATCGCCGGATTGAGCCACTTTACCATTTCATCCAACACATTCTCATATACTGCAAACATACAGCCTCCGCCAAAAACCGCTCCCACGATCATAAGACCGATGACCTGCACAACTTTGCCGTATTTCCAGCAAACGCCCACGGTTCCCGAAAGCTGCCCCCAGCCGTTGCAAAACAAAAGCAGCAGCAAACCGCCGATCAGCACTTCTCCCTTTAAGTATTCCCGGTAAAATGCCGCAGAAATCAAAACATTCAGCAGCAGACCGAGAAACACCTCCAGCAGACCGCGGATCACGAGCACCGCAAAGGTCGTTTTCCGGGTAATGCCCATGCCGATATAGACCCGGATCTGATTTTGCCAGTCCCTGACTCCGTCGCTGATCATCAGCAGTCCCATAAACGACGTCACGGCAAACATGACATTGAGCACCTTCCCGTATATGATCCAGAACCAGACGACCAACAGGATTCCGACCTCCGCCATCGTGCCCAAATTTTTAAGCAGGCACCCGCTGTCGCACTTTAACAAACGTTTCATTCCCTCATTCATACCGATTCCTCCCTGCCGCAGAGCGCTACAAACACATCCTGTAAACTCATGGGTCTAACGTCCACGTCCCTGCCTGCCGGATCAAAGGTTTCCCCGGCTTTTAAAAGCAGTGTCACGCCTTTGCTGCGCCCCATTTTTTCGGGATGATGAACCTGTTTTCCCGCGCAGAGCGCGTCTACGTCTTCCGCTCTTCCGCTCACATGCACGCAGCGGTCCAGCAGCTCCTGCGTCTCTTCCCTGATCAGGATTTTGCCCTTATCCAAAAAGATCACTTCTTCAAACACTTCCGCCGCTTCCTCGATAATATGGGTGGAAATCACAAAGGTCCTGCCGGTTTCACTGTACTCATCCAATAAAATCCGGTAAAAATTTTCCCTTGCCACCACGTCAAGACCCGCAGCCGGTTCATCCAGAAATGTATATTTCGCCTTGCTCGCCAGCGCGACGATGATCGTTACCATGGACTGCATTCCTTTGGACAGCTTAAAGATCTTCTGTTTGCGGTCCAGTTCAAACTCTTCCACGAGCCGGTCCGCCATTTCCTTATCCCAGGACGGGAACAGCATACCCGCGATCTTTAAATATTCCTTCACCTTCAGGGTGTTTTGCACGCCGTTTACCATATTGCCCACTTCTCTTGAAAAACAAATCTGATCCAGCGCCTTCTGGTTTTCCCACACTCTTTCGCCGTCTAACAGCACCTCTCCCGCGGTTGCCGGATTTTGCGCGGCGGCGATGGATAACATCGTGGTCTTGCCCGCTCCGTTTCTGCCCACCAGCCCGTATATTTTCCCTTCCTCCAGCGTCAGATTGAGATTTTCCAACACTTTCTTTTTCCCGTAATTTTTAAAAATCCCTTTCAGTTCCAGACTCATTTATTTGCCCTCCTCCGTTTCAATCATGTGTATGAGTTCCTGCCTGCTGATGCCGAGGCTCCCCGCCTCCTGCAGCAGACTCTTGATAAACCTTTCGTAAAATTCCGCTTTCCTGCCTTCTTTGATTTTTTCTTTTGCACCGCTTTGTACAAACATACCGACCCCTCTTTTCTTATACAAAATTCCTTTATCCACCAACAGATTGATGCCCTTAGCCGCCGTAGCCGGATTGATGGTATACATCTTCGCCAGCTCGTTCGTGCTCGGGACCCTTTCCTCCTCCATGATAATATCCCTTAAAATATCGTTTTCGATCATTTCGGCAATCTGTATATAAATGGATTTTTCCTGATTCAGAAGCTCCTTCATTTTCTCGTTTCCTCCTTCCTTTCAGCCTGCATCTCATTTTTGCATCCCATTTTTACACAGCACGTTTTCCCTCTTCCTTTCTCATACGCCCTCTCATATGTTTGTTGGTTCATTACTTGTGTAATCAACCATATCACTAATATAGTATGGTGTCAACACTAATTTTTATTTTTCTTTGTTTTTTTCTTTTTTATTTTTTAGAAAAAATACGACCCCGGGCAGCCTTCTGCATCTGCCCGGGGTCGTAGGTTCCGTTTCTTATGGTCCGTACCGACCGTCTGTTTTAATTGTTGTACTTTACCGCCGTACCGTAGGCGATGATTTCCGCCGCTCCCTGCATCACGCTCGCGGAGGCGTAACGGACGTTGATGACTGCGTCCGCGCCCAGCGCTTCCGCCTCGTCCACCATACGCTTGACCGCCATCTGCCTTGCCTGGTTCATCATTTCCGTATAACCGGCGATCTCGCCGCCCACCAGCGTCTTAAAGCTTGCCATAATGTCGCGTCCCACATTCTTAGTCATGACCACGTTTCCCTTTACGATTTCCAGCACTTCCAGGTCCTTTCCCGGAATATAATCAATATTTAACAGCTTCATTTTCTTCTCCTCCTTCAATTTCTTTCATTCTTTCCCGGATCACCGCGATTACTCCGCCGATGACCGCCACCGGAAACAGCCAGATCACAAACATGACCGGCAGCGGCGGCGCCTCCGTGGGGTCAGCCGCAAACGCCCAGATTAAAAACGCTTCCACAAAAAGCATCAGGGCTATAAACGCAAGTCCCGCGCCAAAGGCGGTTCTCTTCTTCCTCTTATCCTGTTCGCTCACATCCACGAACCTCACCCCTTCCCGTTCCATTTTTCCCATCCGTTCCAGACAGTCGGCGGCGTTCAGAGACTCGTAATACACCTCTTCTTTGGAAAGCATCCTGCACAGCTCGCAGATCTCTTTCAGATTCTTTTCCTCATGCTCCAGCTTAATCAAATGCCTGTGAAGAGCGTCCTGCAGGGTCAGCTCCCTGTTCTGGATCATTTTGATCTCTTCAATGGGCAGGGAAAGCTTTCTGAGAAATTTAATCTTTAACAGTGTTTCCACATCTTCCGCCGCATAGTCCCGGTATCCGTTGCCGAGATTGCGCTTGGGCGACAACAAGCCCTCCTGTTCATAAAAACGGATATTTTTCTTGGTGATCTGCACCTGTTGTTCCACTTCGTTGATTCTCATGACAAGCCCCTTCCTCTCAAGAACTATATAAAAAATACACCTTCCACAAAGTGGAAGGTCAATACTTTTCTTGATTTTTCATTGTACAATTTTTTTGTTTGCTCAAATTACATATAGGGCACGCCGCCGCAGAACAGTCCGCCGCCCCCGCAGCACAGGTTGCATATCATATTGGCGATGCACAGTTTCATACAAAAATTGTTGCCGCCGCTTACGGGGCTGCCGTATCCCATTCCTCTTGTGGTATACCATTGCCCGCCGCTTTGCAGATACTGTAAAAACTGCTGGTATTCCCTGTTGTTCGGCTCCATGTTGATCGCGATCCGGATATGCTCTAACGCCACCGTCTGATCGCCAAGCCCTGCGTTCGCCACCGCGCTGACATAATAATATCTCGCGTTTTTTTCTTTGACCTGCCCTAACACGTTCATTGCCTCGCGGTACCTGCCGTTTGCCGCATACCGGTAGGCTGCGTTGATATAAATCGTATCCTCGTCCTCTTCGCCCGCGGTCTGCTGCCCGCCCCGGTTATAACCGAAGCCGCCGAAATCTCCAAAGCCTCCGAAACCGCCGAAGCCTCCAAAGCCGCCGTAACCGCCCGCGCCATCGTAGCCGCCTGCGCTCTGACCGCCGTAACCGCCCGCGCCCTGACTGCTCTGGGAACGGTTCATAATCGCCTGATACGCAGCCTGGACCTCCTTAAAACGCTCCTCCGCCTGCTCCTTATTGGGATTATTGACATTGGCGTCGGGATGGAATTTACGGCTCAGCTTCCGGTATGCTTTTTTGATTTCTTCGTCTGTCGCGTCCCTGGAAACACCAAGGACTTCATAAGGGTCCTTCATATTTTCTCCTCACTGATAAAATAGTAGCACCCTTATGTTACGCCCTTTTCCGGATTATAATCTGAAAATCTTCATATCGTTTTCCAGAGATTGCGAAAGCTTCTGCAATCCTTTCGCAGAATCGGCGAGCAGATTGATCGTCGCGTTCAGCTCTTCCATGGAAGCCGTCGTCTCCTGGGTGGAAGCTGCGTTTTCTTCCGACAGCGCCGAAAGGTTCTGGATAATATCCACAACGGACACTCTGGATGCGTCACAATCAGATGCCTGTTTATGTATTTGTGCAGTGCCTTCGTTGGAAGCAACAATTCCTCCGCTGACGGCATCGAATTTCTCTATGGTTTCCACCATCTTTTCCTGCTGAACGCCACATCTTCCCGCAGTTTAGCCATAACGGAAAGGGTGTTCGCGGAATCCGCGGACAACGTTGCGATAATTTCCGCAATCTGCGCCGCGCTTGCGCTGGATTCCTCGGCGAGCTTCTGAATCTGCGCCGCAACAACCGCAAAGCCTTTTCCCGCTTCTCCCGCTCTTGCCGCTTCGATGGAAGCGTTTAAGGAAAGCAGGTTTGTCTCATCGGCGATATCCGTGATCATGCTCAGCGCTTCTGAAATCGCCGCCACGGATTGATCCGTCTTCTCCACATTTTCAGCGACCCTGCCGATTGCCGCCGTGGTCTGTTCGTTGGAATCCTTTAACATATTCATGTTGTTCTGGGCTTCTTCTCCCGCCTTCTGCATCTTTTCGGAAACCCGGTACAGCTCGTTAATGCTCTCTACGATATGCTCGATCTGCTGTCCCATATCGGATACAAGATGGGTCGCCTGTTCCACTTCCTCCGCCTGGGTAACCGCTCCTTTAGAGATTTCTTCCACCGCGCGGCTGACCTCGTCCGTAGAGTTGCTTGTCTGGCTGGACATTTCCTCAAGCTGGGTTCCCTCTTTCATCAGGGCTCCTGCTGATGTGGAAATATCGGTAATAATTTCCCGCAGTTCCTGAAGGGTCGTATCTAACGCCCTTGACATGACACCGATTTCATCGGACCGCTTCAATGCTTTTTGATCCACCGCGGCGGTCAGATCCCCTTCGGACAGCCTTACCAGAATCTTTTCCGTATCCTCAATGGAACGGGTAATCCTCTTAGACGCCCCGATCACGATAAATACCATAACAACCGTAATCAACATGCATAATATCAGAATATTTCTTGCCTTCTCTATAATAAACTTATTGATGCTCTGGCTGGATTCGCCTGCAAAAAGCATCCCGACCACTTCTCCGTCGGAATTTTTCAGGGGAAGGTAATAAGCGTAATAATCTTCTCCGTTGATGATCAGGTCTACCGACTCATATTCCTTTCCCTGCTTTAACACCGCATCCGCCACCTGTTCGGAAGCCTGCGTCCCGACAATCCTTTTGCCGCTCTGCGTATCGACCAGGGAAGTCGCCATGCGGGTATCGCCGTAAAAGATGGTCACGGCAACGTCCGTTCCTTCCACAAAGGAATCGATCAGATCCTCGCCGGCGCTGACATTCAGTCCGCCCTTCATCAGCTCGCCCTGATCGTTTAAAGCGTAATCGCCGTCATCCAACGCGTCATACGCCGCCTTCATACAGTTTGCCGTATTTTTCAGACCTGCCAAAAACTCCTGCTGCATTCCGTCTACAATACTGATAATCGCGTAGACCGTCACAACGGCTGCAAGTATCACAACCGGTATGATCGACATGCCTAACAGTCTCTGCATCAGGGAAATCTTCTTTCCCTTTTTCTCTTTCTCTTCTGTTACTTCTTCTTTCATTTCTCCAGTCACCCCTTAGTGCGTATTTGCATACGCCTTTTTTCTACTAAGGTACTATAGCACATTTTCATGAAAAATAACAGAAGCCTGCATTATTTTTTTCGTTCGGACCTGATCATCTCATATTTGGTCCAGATACCCGAATACAGAATATTCCTCAAAATCTCTATATTTTCAATAATCGGCAGCTTCTCAAACTCCCTGGCGCAGGAAGACGCGGCAAGGGTCAGAATATCCCTGATCCATTCGTCAAATCCGGGATTTTTGTATTTTTTTAAAAACGGATTAAAGCTCCCTTTTTTCTCGTCCTTTTCCAAATCGTCGTAAGCGTCCAGAATATAAATAAACCTGCCCAGCATAAAACCGATCTGTTTTACTTCATCCTTCCATTCATCCTCCCGGTACACAAAGATTTCGGCAAGAATCTTTCCGAAACATCCCGCCAGATAATCAATATCGTCGATCCCTCTGTTTTCCGCTTCGGACAATAGGGTAAACTGCATTTCCATTTCGGCGCATTTTTCCGGATATTTCTTTTTCAGCTCCCGGTAAGCCTTCTTCAGCGACGCGCCATAGGCTGCGCGGTCCGCCTTCCTTTCATCCTTCCAGTCGTCCATACATTTGTAATAGGTCAAAAGAAGGTTCATATCCGCCGTATATTCCAATATTTCGTTTTCTTTTCTGCTGCGTTTTTCCAGGGGATGAAAGACACACTTGCAGGGAAGCTCTCTGGTGTCCGGTTCATACAATCCGGTCAGAAACATTGCCAGAAACGTCAGGTCATAGCTTAGGGAAATCTGCCCCCGAAGCCCGTACCTGGATTTTAAGGTACGGCAAAGCCCGCAATAATAAGCCATATATTCATCAAATTCCTTAACGCGCAGCTCCGGTTTATTGACGATAATATACCCAAACATGGCTAACTCCTTTTGATAAACTCATTTCTGCAGTTGGGACAGGTTATAATAATTTTCCCCTTTCCCTTGGGAATTTTGATTTTCTGTCCGCATTGTTTGCATTTATAAATATGGTGGGTTTTCCGGATTTTCATTCTGGACTTTTGTTTTTGATAAAACGTCCTGATACCCTTTGTATTGTTATAAAACCATACGTTTTGTGCCACGCAGCGGCTGTGGTTGCGGGAAAAGATCCTGGAATAGGCAAAGATCAGCAAAACCCAGGCAAGAAGATTCAATATATGCGTCCCGGTAAAGGCGTCTAACACCGCCAGCACCAGTGCCGCGACAATCAAAAAATTGGAAAAGCCGTCCATTCCGTATCTGCCCTGCATAAAACGGTATATTTTTTCTTTCATATAATCACTCCGTGTTTTTGATATCATGTGCATTATATACCCGAAAAAACGGAATAGAAAGCCTCTCCGAAAAGATTTAAGGAAGATTTCATGGTTTGTTTGGAAGATTTTTAGGAAAAGTAATTTTCTTTCTCAAAATGCTCCTTTAACGCCGTCAGGGACGGAAAAATGCGGTACGCAAGCTCCTCCATTTCCGGCGTGGGTTCGGACAGGTCGGGAACCATAACGGGCTTCATACCCGCCCGGTAAGCGGAGCGAATTCCGTTGTAGGAGTCCTCAACGGCAAAGGCGTTCGCCGGATTCACGCCGAGGCTTTCGCACGCTTTTAAGAAAATATCCGGTTCCGGTTTGCTCCTGTTTACCATATCCCCGCAGATTACCCGGTCAAAATAATGCAGCAGACCGCCTTCCTCCAGTTCGCGCAGGACAACCTCCCTGCGGGTGGACGAAGCCAGGGCGATTTTGACCCGTTTCTGTCTCAGATACTCCAAAAGCTCTTTGACGCCCGGCTTTTGCGGCAGCTTTCCGCCTGCGGCGCGTTCGTGGAACAACGCGGACATCTCCTTCTTATAAGCGTCATAGGGAAAATTCTCTCCGTACCGGCGAAGCATCAGTTCCCTTGTCAGCGCCGCGTTGATGCCAAGGCATTCATGGCACGCCTCCTCGATATTGGGAATCCCGTATTTTTCAGCCACTACCTGCCAGCACTCGATGACCAGTTTTTCCGAATCAAAGATAACGCCGTCCATATCAAAGACAACGGCTTCCATTTTTTCTTTTTCATAAATCAAGAGTAAAGCCCCCTCTCCCACGGAAACCCTGCTTTCCTTTCCGATAAAGGCATTGCTGACTCCCAACGCCTTTTGGTTTGACAGGTTTCCGCTGTATTCGTATTTCAAGCCTTCTATTTTCACTTCCTTCGCCTCATCCGATAAAGAAATCACGGACAAAAAGCCGCTCATGCTCCGGGAAAAAGCCTTTACGCCCCGGTACAGGACCTCCGCCTGCATACGCTCCGCAATCATGCGGATATGGCAGCCCTGCCGTTCGGACCGGAGCATAAGCTGAATATTCGCCATGGTGTGGGAGAAACGGTCTCCGCCCATTCCTCCGAACATCAGTATTTCTTCGCAGCCCGCTTCCCGCGCCTTGGCGACGGCAAGCGCCATATCCGTATCGTCCTTTTGTACCGGCACGCGAAGAATCCTTTCCGTGGGCAGCGCTGTCCTGTCTCCGGGCGCCGCTTTTGCGGAATCCATATCGCCGATCCAGTAATCCGGCAGGATGCCTTCCTCCCAAAAGAAATCCATGCCGCCGTCCACCGCTATGACTATGGTTTCGCGGCGCTTCTTGCCCAAGAGAAGCTCCTCCAGGAACCCCCGCTCTTCTCCCAAGGGCGCCGCTCCCACAAGGACGCCCGTTTTCTGCTCCGTTTTCTGTTCCTTCTTATGATTTGTTTCCATGCGCTTCCCTCCCGGACGCTGTCTGGCGCCGCACTTTTTCGCACCGCTCTTTTTTGTACCGCTCTTTTCCTTTTCCTAACAGCCATTTGATCAACAGCGGCACGCCCACCGCTCCCAGCACATAGCAGAAAGCATATTCCTGCACGCCGCCCGGACGGTACAAATACCAGATATCGCCAAAAAAGGCGTTCCAATCAAAATCCGCGAACCATCCGAACAGCCGGTTACACCCGGCAAAAAAGCATTTTACCGCAAGGATGCCCGCAAACTGGTGGATCATGATTTCCCAGGTGCTTCTGCCCAGAACCGCCATTGGTTTACATAACTCAAACCCTTCCGCAAGCATCTGCGATACCTTCAACCAGAACAGGATTCCCACAAAGCCCGCCAAATAGGTTGCCGCCACGCCGAAGGGATAATCGCAGGAAGCCGGTATGGCGTAAACCGTCCTGCCAAACCGCGTGTTTAACAGCAGCGAAATCAAAAGACAGCTTCCCAGACAAATCCACGAAGGCGCTTTTTGATAGCTTTTTTCCAAAAAATCCCGATACAGCATTCCTCCGGCGTAAAAGGGCATAAAATATAAAATCCGGAATATCGGATACAAATTGCTCTCATGGTATCCGTGCCCCGCCAGATAGACGCCGGTCAGCCCCGCGGCAATAAATAAAAGCTGTAAGATCCGGCCCGTTACCACAGGCTTACCGAGCCGGTCAGATAGCAGCTTCCCCGCCGCGTATAAAAACTGTACCATAAAAAACGGGAACACAAACCAACTGCCCAGATTCAATACATACAGATTTTCACTGTTAATGGGAAACAAAAGCAGATTGCGGAGGTTAAAGGGTTCGCCGAAGGTAAACCCGCACCGTTTCATCACCAGAAGCGCCAGCCCGTAAAACAGGTTCCAAAGCCACAGGGGAACCAGCAGTTTTTTAACCTTTTGCCCCAGATACTCCAAAGGATGTTCCAGTTTTTCGCTCCGGAAAAAGTAACCGGAGCCGAATACGAATATGGCAAGATGAAATGCGCCGAAATTCATCCAGTTTGACAGCATGGTAAGCCCGCCGCTGTCGCAATGGCTTAGGACCACAAATAAAATACCGAAGCCGTACAAATACCGAAACTGCAGATTTTCAGTTGTTTGCGTTTTATTTTTTCCGCTCATAAGATTCCTTTTGATTGTAAAAATTTTCTCTCTGTATTATACTGAATATCAGATTTGAATACAATATGAGAATGGGGTTCTTATCATGGGGGAAACAACGAAAGAGATTTGTCCGGCGGGACAAAAACAGACCGCGGAAATGCGGGATTCCAATTTTGAATTGCTGCGCGTTTTTTCTATTTTACTGATCATTTCATTTCACTGCGCCTGGGAGGGCGGATTTGAATATCCCGAATTTTGTTTTCACAAATTCGTCGTGGAGACGTTTCATATGTTCGGGGAGCTGGGCGTCAATCTGTTTATCCTGATTTCCGGCTACCATATGCTCTACGGAAAATTCAAGCTCAAAAAACTGATTACCCTTCTTTTGGAAGTGCAGTTCTACAACTGGATCTGCGTGTTTTTATGCGTGCACTTCGGCACGCTGACTCTTGACAAACGCACGGTTCTGACAAACTTTTTCCCGATTGCCGAATATAAATACTGGTTTGCCACCGTTTATCTGTTAATCTATGTGCTTTCTCCCTATATCAATAAGCTGTTGCTGCATTTATCGCAAAAAGAATTTCAACGTCTTCTTGCCGTCTGTCTGATCCTTTTTTGCGTCTTTCCCACCGTCTACGGCGCGCTCAAAAACGACACGGAAACACTGTTTTATTATAACCGCTTTATCTGGCTTTTCATCGTCTATATGCTTGGCGCCTATATCCGTCTCTACCCGCCCCAAAGGATCACAAGCTTTGCAAAATGGCTGGGGATCTCGGCGCTTATCTTCTTTTTCATGGAATGCGCCATTGTGATTATGGAAAAGTTTCAGCCCTTTTTTAACAAAATCGGCATCGTAAACGGCAATTACTTCTGGCGCCCCAACACCCTGCCCATGGTCGCTTTGAGCGTCAGCCTGTTTCTATGCTTCCGCTTTCTTAACGTAAAGCCGCTGCCCTTTGTCAATCTGTTAGCCTCCACGACCTTCGGGATCTATCTGCTCCATGACGGGCAGTTGAATTTTTATATGTGGCAGACGCTGTTGCGAAGCGCCTCGTTTACCCATTCCAAATGGCTGATTCTCTATATTCCCGCCTGCGCCCTTCTGATCTTTGTCACAGGCGCCTGCGTGGATCTGCTGCGGCATAAGCTGTTTGATCTGTGCTTTTCCTTATACGCCTATTCAAATACCAGATCTCCGAGCCGGGTATACGCGGCAAGATCGTCCGCAAAGGACCGTTCCGCAAGCTCAAACAATACAACGTCGGGCTGAATCAGATCAATGTATTCCTGGATATGGGTATAATTGACCCTGGAAGTAAAGTACACCTCCCGGTAACGGTAGGTATACCAGGTCTCCCGCTGATCCAGGAAGCTGTCGTGCAAAATCAGAATCGTCCTGTCGGCAGGCGCGTCGGGATTGTAAAAATAAGCCATGTTGTTTCCCGCTTCCACCGTCACATCCACCCGGTACGGGCTGTCCGTGGCTACGCCGTTCCCCGAAGGATTGCTGCACACAAGGCGGGGAATTTCATCCGTAATCTCCGAGCTGGTGGCAAAAAACTCCAGTCCCGTAACGGTTTCCGTACTCCGGGTAAAATCCGCCTCCTCCATGACCGGAACATCCGCATAAGTCTCATGAATCAGCGCCTCCGCCATATTCAATCCATAAAAAGCCCCCAGATCGTTCCAATGGGCGCAGTCGTATTTCCGATTATAAATCTGCTCCGTTTCTTTTATTTCTCTGAAAGCCCCGTCGGGTATCACATAGGCAATCCCCCGCTCATCGAGCTTTCTTGCCGCCATATCCAGCGTGCTCTCCCGGTTTTCATCCACATGAATGCTCTCCGGCATATATTCGCCGTATACGGAGGACTTATTGGGACAAATCATAAACACAAACTGACCGCCCTGCTCCTTTACATAAGCGTCCGTCCGCTCCAGGTAAGTCATCAGATCGTCCATAAGGGCTTCGTCGATATTCAGCCGCTGATAATTTTGCACATATCCCTCGTCCGCCGGAAAAATATATCCGTCCTTTCCCGGCATATGCAGTTCCTCCGAAAACGTCCCGAACAGATGATAATTGATGTCCGCGTTTAAAATAATCGCCTCATCCCGAAACGCCACGCGGTCTTCCGCATAATGTCCGTACCACTCCGTATGCAGCTTATCAAAATGCAGCCCCGGCCACTGGGTAAGCGCCCTGTTTTCCAGTTCGGAATCGATGCTCTCCGTCGTATCCAGCAACAAAAACGGTATGAAAATCATCGCCACAAAGCAGACCGCAAACACAAGATCCGCCGCTTTTTTTCTCTTTTTCATGAAGCCTCCTAAAACCGGAAATAAATAAAAGGATTATAGGTACTCGTAATGATAAATACAAAACACAAAGCAAGCAGCAACAGCAAAATGATCCGCTTAACCGCCGTAAACAAAAGACCGTCCGCAAGCTGCGCCGCCCCGGAAGCCTTTGCGCCTGACAGCCGTCTGCCAAGCCAGGGTACCCACGGGAAACAGGCGAGCAAAGCGATGACAAATAAAAACGTCGTCCGCCCGTCCATATAATAGGACAAATCGTAAGCCGTAAACGTATTCCCCGACAGACCGAACATGACTTTCAGGTACCGCAGGGTATCTGAAAGATCCACAAGCTTGAATAATACCCAGCCTATGACGACCACAAGCATCGTATAAACATGTCCCAAAAGAGCGCGTACAAATCCCGAAATTTGCAGCGCAGTACGCTTTTTAGTCTCTCCCTGTTCCTTCGCCCCGGCATTTTCATGCCTTTTCGCCGCCCGATTGCCCGCCAGTCTCTCCAGAATGGAAAACAATCCGTGCCACAAGCCCCAGATCACAAATCCCCATGCTGCGCCATGCCAGAGTCCCGTCGCAAAAAACACAACGAACAGGTGCAGATAGACGTTTCCTTTCCGGCTGCCGCCCATGGGAATATACAGATAATCCCGAAACCAGGTGGATAGCGACATATGCCACCTGCGCCAAAATTCTCTGACGGATTTGGAGATATAGGGATAATTGAAATTCTCCGGAAAATGAAAACCGAAAATCTTTCCAAGTCCGATCGCCATATCGGAATAACCGGAAAAATCAAAATAAATCTGCAGCGTATAAGCGATCGCGCCGGTCCACGCTACGGAAACACCCATGTAACTTACGTCGCTTCCCATGATCCGCTCCGCCAGTCCGCCCATGGTGTTAGCAAGGATCGCCTTTTTTGCCATGCCTATGATAAAACGCTCCACCCCCGCCGCAAACAGCTCGGGAGAATGCGTCCTCTTTGTCAGCGCCTCGCCGATATCCCCGTAACGGACAATAGGACCCGCGATGAGCTGGGGAAACATGGAGATATACAGCGCCAGATTCAACGGATTTTTCTGAACAATGCTTCTGTCCCGATATACGTCGATGCAATAAGAAAGCC
This sequence comes from uncultured Lachnospiraceae bacterium, assembly GCA_900542015.1. Classification (GTDB taxonomy): domain Bacteria; phylum Bacillota; class Clostridia; order Lachnospirales; family Lachnospiraceae; genus UBA2882. The sequence goes on from UQLY01000001.1 coordinate 223,579, forward strand.
CCTGAAAGGTATAAAAGGAAATGCCGATAGGCAGCGCAATCTCCGGCACCTTCACAAGCCCCGGAAAAAAACGGGTCAGGTTCGATACCAGGAAACCGCTGTATTTAAAGACGCATAAAAGTCCCAGATTGACCACAACCGCCAGGATCAGCCACAGCTTTTTTTGCTTTTCAAAGGAATGAATCGCCATCCCGAACACATAGTTGCAGACAATGGAGAGAAGCATCACCAATACATATACCGGTTCTCCCCAGGCATAAAAAAACAGACTGCAAAGAAGCAGGAAAACATTCTTTCCCCGCCCGGGCATCAGATAATAGCCGATGATCGTAATCGGCAAAAATGCACATAAAAAAATAACCGTACTGAATACCATTGTCTAACTGCCTTTTCTCTTTATTCTCCGCCGTCTAAATCCACGCTTTTGCCGTCTATGGCGGCGTTCATGAGCTTATCGCCTTCGTAATACAGCTTCATGGAAAAAAACGGCGCGTCCTCCAAAAGCATTTTCAAAAAAATCCGGTCGCCCTCCCAGAGATTCAAATCCCGGATTTTCTCCCTGGGCACCCATTCCAGTTTTCCTTCGTCGCATCCGGTCAGCTCTCCCGTAAAACCGTCCGCCGTATAAAGACACATATATTCGGTAGCGAAGGTATCGGTGGCAAAGGTAATGATACCCCGGAACCGGTAATCCGTCAGCGTCAGCCCGGTTTCCTCCTTTACCTCCCGAAGCAGGCATTCCTCCGGGCTCTCTCCGGTCTCAAAATGTCCGCCCACGCCGATCCACTTGCCTGCATTCACGTCGTTTTTCTTGCTGACCCGGTGCATCATCAGGAAACAGTCGTCTTTTTCAATATAACAAAGCGTCGTCAGTTTTTCTTTCATTATGAATCCTTTCTCTTATCGGGGATTGGCATATTTACAAATTTTCGTATCGATCACGGAAACACGCTTTCACTCTATAAAAATTTGTAAATGCGACAGTTCCTTGTCGCAGTGCTCAGTGGAAAATATCGGGATAACGCTCCCGCATAAATCTGCAGTACTCCGACGCGCCCGTCTGATTCAGATGATCGGCGTCGCCGAAATAGTCGTTGGGATACATATAAAAATCCCCGAATATCTGCACCGTAGGATTCGCCTGTGATAATTCCAGCATATATTCCCGGTAATGATCTTTAAAATCCTCTGTTAAAATTGCCCTGGACGTTTCGTTCATCGGAAGCTGTTCCACCACGACCCGGATGCCCTGCTCCTTACAGAGATCAAAAATTTTCTGCATGTAAAGGGTAATCACGTCCGACGGCACAAAATCTTCTTCCTTCGCCTCTCCGTTGACGTCGGAGCTTCCGTTTGCCGTACCGAAAAAGTTATGCCCCCGCTCCGCCTCCACCTGTGCATATTTTTGCTCATTGGCTCCGTGCCTGCCGATAAAAGCCGCGTTTTTTAGCGCCGTGCAGTATTTGTTGGGCATATAAAACTCATACATGGCGTATTCCAGCCTGTAATTTTCGATCAAAATGTTTGCGTTGTCCCTGCAGTCAGCCGCGGTTTGAAACAACTCTCCGGCGTCCTTCCGGTTCATCACATGAAAATAAATATTCCTTGTCCAAAGGGCGTCCACGTCCATATAGTGCATGGGCGCATACGCAACGACCACATACTCCGGCGCAGGATGCGCGCTCAGGTATTCCTTTAACGTATAATACCCTTCGATCGGCGTCGTGCCGCCAAGGGCAAGATTATAACAGTCCGCGGACAGCTCGTCCGGAATCATTCCCGCCTTCGTGCGGGAATCGCCGATGATTAACACCCTGTTCGCATCCCGGTTCTCCACCACATAATCCTTCTGCTGTCTGTACATGGCATATTCTTCATCCATATACCACATGGGAAAAAGGGCGCAGTAAAGCGGCAGAATAATAAACAGCGGTAAAACAATTCCTATGAACTTACACACTAATTTCCAAATCTGGCGCCACATGACCCCGGGCTCCTTTCTCTATTCCGGCGCAGCCTGCACAACCGCATTCCCTAAAACTGAAAATATACAAACTCCTGAGAATTAAAGCTTGCCAACAGCAAAACCATCAGCAAAAAGGCGTAATACACCGCCTGCCTTGCCGCAGCCGGCAATTTGCCCACAACTAACAGCGGGTCCTTATCAAGCGCCGTATAATCATAAACCGCCAGCAACAGTACGGGAACGATCATCTGCTTTAACAGCCGGGTATCAAACGCGTGAATCCCCGCCGACAAATAGGCAAGGGGCTGCCGCAGCCCGTCCGCCATGTGGGCAAAAACATACAGCGCCTCTTTGCAGGAACCGGCTCGGAAAAAGCACCATGCCGCCGCCACAAAACAAAAGACAACGGCGACCCTGATCCACCAGGCAAGCCCTCTTTTTTTTGCAGCCATCCCCTTCTTTTTTGCCGGAAACAGGAGATTTTCCACACACTGCATAGCGCCGTGAAGCCCGCCCCACACAATATAAGTAAATGCGGCTCCGTGCCACAATCCGCTCAAAGTAAAGGTTACCATCACATTCCAGATATTACGGAGCCTGGATACCCGGTTGCCTCCCATGGGGATATAGATATAGTCCCTAAACCAGGAGGAAAGGGAAATGTGCCATCTTCTCCAAAACTCTTTGATGGAAGCGGAAAAATACGGACTTTTAAAGTTTGTCATCAAATCGATATCAAACAGCTTCGCCGTCCCGATCGCAATATCCGAATAGCCCGAAAAATCGCAGTAAATCTGTAATGTAAAAAACAAAACGGCAAGCACAAGGGCAAAACCGTGATATGACGACACGTCGTCAAAAACCAGATCCACAAATACCGCCAGGTTGTCCGCAATAACCAGCTTTTTAAAAAAGCCCCACGCCATAAGCTTCATTCCGTAGGCGCCTTTTTCATATGTAAAACGGTGATCGCAGTCGATCTGAGGGAGCAGATTCTTTGTTCTTTCAATGGGACCTGCAACCAACTGGGGAAAAAAGGAAATAAAAGCCGCGTATTTAAAAAAGTTATGCTCCGCCGCCACTTCCCCTTTATAGACATCAATGACATAGCTTAGAGTCTGAAACGTATAAAAAGAAATCCCCACCGGCAGCATCAGCGACAAAGTGACCGGATGCAGCTCAATGGCAAAGGACTGTAAAACGCGCGCCAGGGTATTCTGGGCAAAATCAAAATACTTAAAAAAGAAAAGGACCAACAGGCTTGCCGCTACTGCGCCGACCATCAGCATCCTTTTCACGCTCTTTTTTTCCGTTTTTTCCATCAAAAAAGCGCCGGCATAAGAAATCGCGGTCGTGAATAAGATCAGCACCACATACTTCACATTCCAGCTCATATAAAAATAATAACTGGATATCAACAACACAATCCAACGGTACTTCTGCGGCAACGCCCAATATGCAAAAAACACAATAGGCAGAAAAACAGCAAAAGCAAGCGAATTAAACAACATGACAAATACCTCATATCTAAAAAAGTAAGCTGTGCAAAAGACAAATCTTCCCATTCTGTCAGAAAATTCCCATTTTCAAATCCCGAACGGAAAAAGAAAGATTGTGCAGCCCCTGTCATATGCCTGTATATGTGAGCGAAACGGTAAGCCGGGTTATGTCGTTGGATGATCATCTATCTAGAACTGCTGTTGCCAACAGTTTCAAGCGACCCACCTGAAAGCACAGCGGGCAACTGTATCGCTTTCTGTTCGGTCTTGCTTCGGATGGGGTTTACATGTGCCCCTCCCGTTACCGGGAGGGCGGTAGTCTCTTAAGCTGCCCTTCCACCCTTACCGGGAAATTCCCGGCGGTACATTTCTGTTGCACTTGCCTTGGAGTCACCTCCACCGGACGTTATCCGGCATCCTGCCCTGTGAAGCCCGGACTTTCCTCACCTGTCCCCTTTCGGTCGGACAGCCGCGATCATCTGTTTCACTCACATAATATTGGTCGGTCAGACCGGAAAACAGCTTCCTCCCACAAATTCGCGCACAATGGAATTGTTGGGAAGATTTTCCGTGCTGACGCCCAGGAAATACTCTAAAAATTTCAAAAGACGTTTTGCTTCATGATATTCCGGCTCGTCTTCGCCGATTTCATACAAAAGCGGCTCCGCATACTGTTTCAGCGCCGCCAGCTCATAAATGGAAGCGGAATTGAAAAACGCGTCCGCCCCTTCCTGAAAGGGGAAAATATTTTCTTCTTCGCCCCTTCTGACGGAAGCCCACATCTGGATCGTCCGTTTTGCGCCCGCTCCTCTGGTACGGGCATCCCTGACCATCCGGCGCAGCAATCTGCCGTCGGTGGTAGGTATCCGGTTATGCTCGTCGATATTCAGCGTTGTAAGCGCGCTGATATAGATCTTATATTTGCTCTCCACCGGAAGGGCATAGGACATTTTATCATTCAAGCCGTGTATGCCTTCCAGCACCAGTATGTCGTCGGGTCCCAGCTTTTTAACATTGCCCTTATATTCTCTCTGCCCCGTCTTAAAATTAAACGTAGGCAGCTCCACTTCCTTTCCTTCCAGAAGCGCAACCATATCTTTGTTAAAGAGCTCCACATCCAGGGCTTCGAGACATTCAAAATTGTAGTCCCCGTTCTCATCCCTCGGCGTCCTCTCCCTGTTGACAAAATAATCGTCCAGAGCGATAGGATGGGGCGTAATGCCGTAGGTACGCAGCTGCACCGAAAGACGGTGGGAAAACGTGGTCTTCCCGCTGGAGGAAGGTCCCGCGATCATCACAAACTTGACGCCGGGCTTTTCGGAAATTTCCTTGGCAATTTCGCCGATTCTTCTCTCCTGCAGCGCCTCCTGCACCAGCACCAGATCGTTCAGGTGTCCTTTGCAGATCTCGTCGTTTAAATCGCCGACCGTATCGACGCCCATCTTTCTTCCCCAGTCGTCCGACTGTTTCAGCGTCTTAAAAAGCTTGGTGCGGGGAACGAATTTTTCAAGCTCCCCGGGCGCATACTTCTCCGGCAGATTCAGGATCAGCCCGTTTTCATAGGGCAGCACCTCAAAGTAGCGGATATATCCGGTCCGGGGAAGCATATAGCCATAATAATAATCATGATATCCGTCCAATTCATAGACATTGACCGTGGAACTCTTCCTGTATTTGAACAAAGAGACCTTATCCTTCATACCGTGCCCTGCAAAGATCCGGATCGCATCCGCGGTCTGATATGCCTTTTTGGTAATCTCATGGTTGCTCTCGACGATTTCCGTCATCCGCCGCTCCACCAGCTTTGCCAAATCCTTATTAACCGTGATATCTCCCTCGATATCAATATAGTAACCGCAGCCGATGGTAAACTCCACCTTTGCCTTTGTGACCCTGCTCATGTCCGTCACGTCCCGCAAAGCTTTCATAAAGATCATGGTCGCCGTCCGCACATAACTCTTGTGCCCCGCTTCGTCGCAAAAGGTAAGAAAACTGATTTCACAGTCCTTCTCCACGGTCTTGCTCAGCTCCCTTATTTTTCCGTCCACCATGACAAGCGCAATCATGTCGTCATACACCGGCTGGTACTGCTTTGCGATTTCCTCATAAGCGGTTCCGATCTCATATTCTTTTCTTTCGCTTCCGATTGTAACAACTGCCATAAATTACCTTCCTGTCTTCTCTTTTTCCTCTTACACATACCAGAACGGTTCTTCCGGTTCCTTTGTATAAACCAACAGCCCGGGCAGCTCCCGTTTCAGATATTCCTTCATATACGGCACGAAAATCTGTTCTATCCCGTAATGCCCTGCATCGATCACGGATAGTCCCCTTGCCACCGCATCAATTCCTTCATGATGATCAATATCTCCGGTAATGTACACATCCGCCTTCAGCTCCAGCGCCGCGTCTATCATGCTGCCTCCGGAACCGGGACAGATCGCCGCCCTTTCCACTTCCGCATCCCCGTCACCGAATACCCTGACCCTGGAAATGCCGAAGCGCTCCTTTACAAACGCCGCGCATTCACGCAGCGTCATAATCCGGGGCAGAGTCCCGAAACGCCCGAAGCCCTCGGTGGAAATCTCATCTTCATAAGTCTTTAAAAGCACCTGGCGTCCCCGCAGCTTCAATTCATCCGCAGCCGCATCCGCCATTCCCATAATATCAAAATTGGTGTGCATGGCAAAACAGCACATATCATTTTGCAGCAGGCGGATAATCCTTCTGCCAATAAAATGATCGGCGCGCACCTGCTTCATTCCTTTAAAAATCATCGGGTGATGGGTAATGATCATATCCGCACCCAGCCTGACCGCTTCTTCAACCGCCTCATCCGTAGCGTCCAGCGCAAGATAAACGCTATGCACCTCTTTATCCGTCCTTCCCACAAGCAGGCCCACATTATCCCAATCCTGTGCAAAATGCGCCGGCGAAAGCTCTTCCAGCTTTCCCATGATATCTTCACATTTCATACCCATACCTCCTGCCGTAAACTGCCGCCCGCCGCAGACTTGCTCCTGCCGGCAATCGTCCCCGCCGGCAATCGCTTCTTCCACCAGGCTTAAATATTGCGTCAATTCTTCGATCCGCTCCCGCTTTGTGACCTTCAAAAGCAATTCTTTCGTCTTTTCCGCTTCTTTTTGCAAATATTCCTCAAAGACCCGGGGACGTTTTACCAAAAGGACCGGTCCGAAATAATCTTCTGTTATCTGACGGTAACCGCCGCGCTCTGCGCCCGCGCCGCCCGCTTTGATAACGGTATAGTACTTTCCTTCATCCAGGACCATCGTTTCATCTATTATTTTTATGCCCTGCTGCCGCAGAAATGCCCGTACCAGAAAAATTTCCGACTGGGGCTGCAGCACAAGCTCCGGGAATTTGCCAAGCCTTGCAAAGCCCTCTTCCAGAATGCGGATCATCAGCCTGCCGCCCATGCCGGAGATCACCAGCGCGTCCGCTTCCCCCGGCTCTAAAGCGCCCGTGCCGTCGGAAAGCCTTGTTTCTATGTAATCCGACAGCCCGTATTTTTTGATATTTGCCCTTGCACGCTCCAGGGGTCCCTGCCTGACGTCCATCGCAATCACCCGGGAACACAGCCCACGCCTGCATAAATAGATCGACACATATCCATGGTCGCAGCCGATATCGGCAACACGCCTGCCTTTTGAAACCATATTCACAACAGCCTGTAATCTTACCGATAATTCCATATCAATCCAAATAATCCTTCAGCTTGCGGCTTCTGCTGGGATGGCGGAGCTTCCGAAGCGCCTTTGCCTCAATCTGGCGGATACGCTCACGGGTAACGTTAAATTCTTTCCCCACTTCTTCCAGGGTACGCGCCCTTCCGTCGTCCAGACCGAAACGCAGCTTTAACACTTTCTGTTCCCTTTCCGTCAAAGTATCCAGCACCTCGCCCAACTGTTCCCGCAAAAGCGTAAACGCCGCGGCGTCCGCCGGTACGGGTACGTTGTCGTCCTGGATAAAATCGCCCAGATGAGAATCCTCTTCTTCGCCGATGGGCGTCTCCAAAGAAACCGGTTCCTGGGAAATCTTCAAAATCTCCCGGACACGGTCTACCGGCATATTCATTTCCTTGGCAATCTCTTCCGGGGTAGGTTCGCGCCCCAACTCCTGCAATAACTGTCTGCTGACGCGAATCAGCTTATTGATCGTCTCAACCATATGCACCGGGATACGGATCGTCCTTGCCTGATCCGCAATCGCCCTTGTAATCGCCTGTCTGATCCACCACGTCGCGTAGGTGGAAAATTTATATCCCTTCCGGTAATCGAATTTTTCCACAGCCTTAATCAGACCCAGGTTTCCTTCCTGAATCAGATCCAAAAACAGCATGCCTCTTCCCACATATCTTTTGGCAATGGAAACAACAAGACGGAGATTCGCCTCGGCAAGCCTTTTTTTCGCTTCCTCGTCTCCCTCTTCCATTCTCTTAGCAAGCTCAATCTCCTCTTCGGCTGTCAAAAGCGGCACCGTTCCGATTTCCTTCAGATACATGCGGACCGGATCTTCAATGCTGATGCCGTCCGGCACGGAAAGGTCCAGGTTTTCCACGTCTACCTCTTCCGCCTCGGCGAGAATGATTTCCTCATCCGGCTCGTCGTCATCCGTCATCCTCAGTACATCAACACCGTTTTGTTCCAGGGTTTCCAGAATCTTATCATACTGCTCCTCTTCCAATCCGAGATCCGCAAAATGATTGATGATTTCCTGATAATCCAGAACATTTTTCTTCTTTTTCGCAGTCGCCATGAGAGATTTCATTTTCTCATCAAACTTTGCCTGTGTGTTTTCATCCATCTTACTGCTCCATCCTTCCATTTCTGATTACATATTTTAACCTTAATCCAGAGAAATATGCGTTTTCTGCAGTTCCTGCAGCGCCTTCTTCGCCTCTAAAATGCGGGTAAAGGCATTCTTATCGCTGCCGCCTGTTTCCATACAGGTCTGTAAACTTGCGCGCTTGATACTGACAAGAATATCATGAAGCGCCTTTTCCTTCTCCTCTTTGGTGGCAAATTCCGACGTTTCATCCTCAAGCTCCACCTCGTTGATCCCCATCACGCGCCTGATATGATCGGATATTTTGGTACAAAAAAGCGATGCAATCTCCTTTTGTTCCTCTTCGGAAGCTTCTTCGTCCGCCTGCAGCGTCGTCATAATCGCCGACGGGCTCGGGGTCTGCCCCGCCTCCAGCGCCTCAAAAAGCTTCTTTGCCGCCTTCCTGTGAATCCCCTGTGCAAAATCGTCGGGAGAAATATATTGTTTAATCCTGGGATAAAGACGCGGTTCGTCCACCAGCCAGGTCAATAATATTTTCTGGTTTTTCAAAAGAGGCTCGTCCCGCTTTTCCTGCTTTTGCACCTCTTCGGGCTCCCGCCGCCTTACCAGTCCGGCATTCATTTCCTGCCGGTTGGCAAAAGCCGCCACGCTCTTGCACATTTCCTCATAACCGAAATGATATTTCTCACAAGCCACTTCGATAAACGGCTTGGCGTCCTCAAACTGATCCGCTACCTGATAAAGCTTCTCCACAACGGTGCGCCGGAATTTCATTTTGCTCTCGGGAACCTTCATATCATAATCCCGCTCCAGCATCCGCAGTTCAAAGGAAAAACTGTCTTCCGCGTTTTCAATTCTTTCCTCAAACGCTTCCCTGCCCAGATTTTTCATAAACTCATCGGGGTCCTTATACGGCTCCAAATGCAGTATTTTCCCGGTCAGTCCCACGTCCCGCAAAATGCCGATGGCGCGAAGCGCCGCCTTGATCCCCGCGCCGTCGCTGTCATAGGCAAGGATCACGTTTTCCGTATAACGTCTGAGCAGACTTGCCTGTCCGCTTGTAAACGCCGTTCCCAAAGAGGCTACCGCTTCCGTGAAGCCCGCCTGGTGCATGGCGATGACGTCCATATATCCTTCGCATAAAATCATATGATTTTTACGCGCTGTTCTGGCAAAATTCAACCCGTACAAATTACGGCTTTTATCAAACACTTCCGTTTCCGGGGAATTTAAATACTTCGGTTCTCCTTCTCCGATGACCCTGCCGCCGAACCCGATCACCCTGTGATTGATATCCTGAATGGGAAACATGACCCTGTTCCAGAATTTATCGCTCATGCCGTATTTTTCATGATAAGTGGCAAGTCCCGCGTCCCGGATCTGCTCGTCGGTATATCCTTTGCTCTTTAAATACTGCGTCAGATCATTGCTTTTGACATTGGCAAAGCCCAGACCGAATTTCTTCATGGTCTCGTCCGACAACTGCCTGTCCCGAAAATAGTTTAATCCCGTCGCTCCCTGAGGCGCCCGCAGTTGATAATAAAAATAGTTCGCCGCGTCTTTGTTAAGCTCCAGCATCTTCGCCCGCCTGCTCATCTGCCGTTTGGCGTTTTCGTCATATTCCGCCTCGGGCAGCCTGACTCCCGCACGCTCCGCAAGCTGTCTTAACGCCTCCGGGAATGTGAAATTTTCATATTCCATGACAAAGGTAAAGACATTGCCCCCGGCGCCGCATCCGAAGCATTTATAAATCTGCTTGTTTCTGCTGACCATAAAGGACCCTGTCTTTTCATTATGAAAGGGACATAATCCTACATAGTTGCTGCCTTTTTTTTTGATCCGGACATATCCCGAAATCACATCCACAATATCATTCTTTTGTCTGACTTCTTCTATCAATTCTTCCGGATAATACATATCTCTTCTCCGTCAGCCATGCCAGGTCTTGGGAATAAACAACTCCTCATACTTCGCTATGGCAAATCTATCGGTCATGGCTCCCACATAATCGCAGACAATCTGCTCTCTGGGCGTGCCGTCCCGCTCCATTAAATCCAGTGTCTCCCGGGGTATTTTATCTAAATGCGTCAGATAATATTCATAGAGAGCTTCCATCAGCATTTCCGCCTTGCCCTCTTCCCCCTTTGCAACCGGGTTCTGATATACATTTTCAAACATAAACTGCCGCATTTCCTTCATTGCCTTTGCAACCGGCTCCGACATGACAATATCGTTTTTCCCGCGGCTGTTGGTCACGATATCATGGATAAAGCTGTCAAGGCGTTCCGACAGGGTATAGCCGATCACCGCGCCGATGCTTTTCGGCACATCCTCATCCTTTAAAATATTCGCCCTGATGGCGTCGTCCATGTCATGATGAATATAAGCGATTTTGTCGGAAAGCCTTACAATCTTTCCCTCCAGCGTAGAGGGCATTTTAGAAGTCTGATGATTTCTGATCCCATCCTTTACCTCATAGGTAAGATTCAATCCCTGTCCGTGCTTTTCCAACACTTCAACGGTCCGCACGCTCTGTTCGCTGTGCTCAAATCCAAAAGGACAGACCCTGTTAAGCGCACGCTCTCCCGCATGTCCGAACGGCGTGTGTCCCAGATCGTGTCCCAGGGCAATCGCCTCTACCAGATCCTCGTTTAACTGCAGCGCCTTGGCAATGGTCCTGGCATTTTGAGACACTTCAAGGGTGTGAGTCAGCCTCGTCCGGTAATGATCTCCGTCCGGCGTCAGGAATACCTGCGTCTTATCCTTTAGCCTGCGGAAAGACTTGCTGTGGATAATACGGTCCCTGTCGCGCTGAAAAACAGGGCGGATATCGCATTGCTCCTCTTCCCTTGACCGCCCCCTGCTATCTTTGCTCAGGCAGGCGTAAGGACTTAAATATTCACTTTCCCATTTTTCCAGATTTTCCCGAATAGTCATATCTGATTCTTCCTTTTTTTGCCTCATAAGACAAATTTCCGATTTTCATACGCCTACTTTACATATTCTGCGTTATCCTTTTATTTCCTTTTTTTATTTTTTCCGAGGTTAAATTTCGAGACTAAATTCCGAAGTTGAATCCAGCGGTTAAATGCCATTACGGGCTTCCCGCCGCAGACTGATCGGTTCAGTTATCTTCAATCCCCTTTTTCGTCCTCTCGATCGCCTTTTGAATCAACTGCTTTGCCTTTTCGTAATCTTTAAATATGCACAAAAGGGATCGGCGAATCACTCGCCAATCCCTGCATAGCCGGTTTTTTCTATGATTTCCTGTCCCTCTTCGGACAGTACCCATTGCAGTAGCTTACCTACATTTTCGTTGTCGTTTCCTTCATAGGTTACGGCATACAAAGGTGTGGTAACCGGGTACTTTCCGCTCCTGATATTTTCTACCGTAGGCGCTATCCCGTCCACGCTCAGCATTTTAATGTCCGGATTCTGAATGATGCCTTCCACATAATACCGGAAGGAAAAGCCGATGGAATTGCGTCTGTTCTTATAAGACGCCACTTCTTCTATGATGCCCATCATGAAATCATTGTACTGCTCCATAGGCGCCTGCATAAGCTCTCTGCCGTCCATAAAGCGGATCAGCATACTTTGACTGCCGCTGCCCTCATTTCTCTGAAAAGCGGCAATTTCCTCATCTCTGCCGCCAACCTCTTTCCAATTGGTAATCTCTCCGGCATAAATATCCCGTATCTGTTCCGTGGTTAAGGAATCCACGGGATTGTCTTTATGTACGATAAATACAAACGCCTCGCTGCCGATGGGCGTATAGACAAATTCCGTTCCCTGCTCCTTCGCATAGGCAATCTGCTCCTGCGAGGGATAAGCCCCGAAGAAAATATCCGTCTCCCGCTTTGCCAAAGCTTCATATCCCGTAACCGTATTCTGATATTTGAAAACGTCGTCCTGAAACGTTACCGTATCGGGGTAAACAGCGTTGACAAACGCCGAATAAACCGGAAAAACCGCAGCCGCTCCGTCGATTACCGGCAAATCCCCCTCCAGCCGCAAAGCCGCTTCATGATCCAGGGTCACAATTTTGGAATCCTGATCAAATGGCAGATATTCCTCGCAGTTGATATTCGGCGAAGTGTTGACCGTTATACTTTCTTCGTATTTTATCATACCGATATTCACGGACAGCGCAACCAGAAAGATTCCAAAGCATGATGTCCAGATGATAAGGACTCTTTTTTTATTTTTAAATATAATTAACGGCAGGAATAACGCAATGGGCAGAAACATACTGACATATGCCAAAATATCAGCCACACCTGCGTTGTACATCATCCATAAATAAGCGTACAGCCCCATATTTCCCCCGACCCAAAGGGCAAAAAGAAACAATAAAATCCTGCCGACTATTTTCAAAAACCGCCAAAGTCCCTCAGGCATCCCGTTACGCTTCCGTTCCATCCGTTTTCCCCCTCAAAACCGATCTTGCTATTTCTTATTCGGATAACTTTGACAAATCCGTAATATTGCTAAAAGCACTATGACGCTTATAAGCATATCACAGTTTTTGCATTTATACATCTGTTTCAGAAGAAAAAACAGCACTTTTCCAACCTCATAATGCGCCAATCAGACATTTTTACAACCTCATAATTCTCTAATCAGACATTTTTCCAACTTTTAGCATATACCTCCCCCTCATAACTACCAAAAAATCCCGACCAGCCGCCAAATCCGGTCACAAAATCCAGCCACAAAAAAAGCCGGGACTTCCCCAGGGAGGCGGCAATCGGGTCCGGCACGAAAACCTTTATAAAGGCGCCGGTCCTTAATCCGCGTTTTATGCGGATTTAGTACCGCTGCGCCTTTATAGAGCGAAAGCGTGTTTTCGTGCCGGATCCGATTGCCGCCTCCCGGTCAGCTCCGACTTTTTACTCCCTTTTATTCCATCTTCGGTACATAAACCGCATAGGTTACCGTACCGTCTTCATTTAAGGTAAATACGTCTATTACCATGCTATCCAGGGTCTCACCGCCGGACCAGCCGCTGATACGGATTGTTCCGGCTTTTTTATCGGGGAACAGTTCCCCTACAGAATACTCTCCCTCTCCGGCTGTTCCGTCCTCAAGTTCATAGGAAAACGCGACATCCCCCTCTTTATCCGGCGTCAGTACCTGCACCGTGGATTCGATCCTGTCGGCATACAGTTCCAGATTTTCAGGATTTTCATAGAGGCGGTTCATAAACTCCTCGATATCCGCGGGGATTTCCGCCTCATCCTCCGCTTCATCGCCTTCCATCGATTTTTCCCATTCCTCCAAATATGCCTTCGCCGCTTCGGGATCTCCCTTGGACGCATCGATCGGAAGCACAAACAAAGCGTTTAAGCCGTCATAAGCCTCGTTTCTCGTGATTTCGCCCGTGGCTTCATCATAACCGTAAGCCTGCTGATCATAGAAAGTGCCTTCGTTTACGCTAAAGTACAGTCCCTTATCGGCAAAGATTTCCACATTGTCGCATTCCACCAGGCGGTAAAGAATGCCGTCCTGCACAAATTCCGCGTATCCGCCGCCCATAGTCACAGCATTGTGCATGTTCGGGTCCATTCCCTTAATCAGCGGGGACATAAAAAACGTTTCCTCCCCATAAGCCTCGCTGTCCGTATCCGGCATAGGGCTTCCGTCTTCCTTTTCGATCGCCGCCACTACGTAGGTCTTATCATCTTTTACATCGCCTTCTTCTACATATTCCGAAAGATTCTTTCCGCTTGCGACCCCGAGCAGAGAAACCGTATATCCTCCGGCTGTCTGCTTTTCGTTAATCATAACCGCGTCGTCGCTTTCAAAGGCTTTCGCAAGTTTACTCATTTCATTTTCCTGCGCCACCTGCGCCGGCGTCAGATATCTCCATGCCGCATAAACGCTTCCCGATCCCAGCACAAATACCGCCGCCGCGATTGCCGCCGCCATGGGCAGCCGTCCCGCTTTTCCTTTTTTTGCTTTCATATGCTCCATCTCCTTTACTCTTTCCAGCGTCCGTTCGTTCAGACAGGACCCCGGCTGTTCAACCGGAGAAAGGGCTTGTTTTAAAAGTTCATCTATCTGCTTACTCATCCAAAACAACCTCCAGTTCTTTTTTTAAAATTGCTCTTGCCTTGTGCATTCTGCTTTTTACCGTTCCAATGGGTATATCCAGAATTTCCGCAATTTCTGAAAGATTCATATCCTCCATGTAGTATAAAAGTATGACGCTTTTATATTTTTCATCAAGAAGCGAAACCGCCCGGTATACCGCCTCTCTCTCCTCTTGGGATACACAGGTCTGCTCCGGCGTCTCCTCTTTGCTCTCCAACAGCTCCAGCTTTTCGCTTCCAAGACTTTCCGCCGCCGCGATCCTGTTACGCCACGCGAATTTTCTTTTTTTATTCTTCCATAGATTTACGGCGACCGTCAGCAGAAACCCTTTGGGATTTTGCGTCCCGTCCATTGTATGACACTTTTCCACCGCTCTCACAAAAGTATCCTGATACAGGTCGTCCGCTTCCTGCTTACTTCCGGCAAGGTATCTGCAAAAGGAATAGATCTCTCTTCCGTAGATCAGAATCCACTTTTCCAGTTCTGTCATTGTCATCGTTTCTTATCATTCCTTCCGCTTTGCATCAGGTGTGACGTTTATAACGCCCGCCCCGTTTTTTTCTTTTAAGACGTCTTAAAGGTTTTGCCCTTCATCCGATTATTGTAATATCCCAAAAAAGGTTCGCAACAATCCCAAAAAAGAGGAGAAAAACAAAAAAGCCGAAAAAAAGCCAGGGGAAAACGAAAAAACCGAAAAAACAAAAGCCGGGAAAAAGCGAAAAAGAAAAAAGCCAGGGGAAAGCCCCCGGCTCAGCCAAAAAAGCAACAGCGCCGTCACAGTAAAAAGGGCGGGAATCAAAGGAAACCTTCATAAAAACGCCGGTACTTAATCCGCGTATTTTGCGGATTTACGTACCGCTGCGTTTTTATAGAGCGCAAGCGTGTTTCCGTGATACCCACCCTTTTTACTGTGACGGCGCTGTTGCTTTTTCCTACCCCGCAGTATTTTCACTGCCCACTACGAAACCAGCAACCCCAGCACGCCGAATTTTACTTCCTCCGGCGCTCCCGCCACCTTAATCTCTACATGATGCTTTTTCCGTTCCTTGGAGGTATAAACCTCGTCGCTTTGACCGTAGTCTCCCCATCCGCCTGAGAAATCCCCGTCCAGTACCTTTTGGCATACGCCGTCAACGTAAATTTCCGCCTTTCCGAAGGTGCCGTCCACGGACTTAAAATAGGTCATTCCAAGGTTTGCAAACTCCAGTTTAAATTCCAGGCTTCCCGTCAGGGAGCTGCCCAGCCATCCGTCGTGCAGATGCGGGTGCAGATCCGCTTTTTTCCAGCCGCCAGCCGCCGCAGGTTCCACGCAGGCCGCGTCTAACAGCTTCCCTTCCGCCCGTTCTTTCACACAAGTATCATAAACAAAATCCAGATAATCGCATACGATTTTGCCGGCAATGGCATGTCCTCTGTCGTTGGGATGGATGTCGTCCGGCGAAATATCCGACCATTGATACTCTCCCGCTTTGATTGCCCGGAGCACACAGTCCCCGTACCGCAGCATCGGCAGATTGTATTTTGCCCCGACCTTTTCATGGAACGCCGCGGCGTTGGTGCCGTCCTCCATGGTCATAAATAAAAGGACCACCGCCGGTCTGCTCTCCGCTTCCAGCAAAGTGCGGATCAGCCTTTCATAGCTTTTTTCATAAAACTCCTCCGCCTGGTCGTTGACCGTAAAGTCCACGATGACAAAATCCGGCTGCTCCTGCAGCACGTCCCTTCTTGCCCGGTGCAAGCCCAGATAAGAGTCCGTCGCGCCGATTCCCGCATTGATATAACGGACTTCTGTCCCGGGGAATTTGTCCTCCCACCATTTTCTCATAATGCCTGCATAGGATTTTTCCGGACAGGATGAATGAAACCCTTCCGTAATAGATCCGCCAAGCGCCGCCACCGTAATCGGGCGTCCTGCCGCCGCTTTTTTCATAACCGCGGCGACTGCGCTGTCGTCGGCGCTCTCCCATCTTTGTACTAAATCTTCTTTTTTCTTAAAATCCTGCATCTTATTTCACCCCTGCCGCTTTCTGCTTTTCTTCGGCTTTCTCCAGGGATTGGTAACCGTAAAACTTCACTTCGTTTTCCACGATTTGCTGCAACAGGTTTTCGCCCTTTCGGTCAGCCTCCCTGACCTGCTCGTAAATCAGCTTTAAGGTCTTTAAGGAATAGGTCTTATATTCCCCTCTTAAATAGCTTTCCGAAGAAGATCCGTTTATGATGCTGTCCTCGCTGCTTTGAAACACTCTGCCGTTTTCACGGATATGGGGATATTTTTCATAGACCTGACGGTCCCATTTTACATGGATTTTGGCTATTTCATCGATCAACCGCTCCGCCTCTTTTGACACCTTCGGCAAATGATCCCGAATTTCCTCAAATTCTTCGGGATAGGTCGTCTCCATCATAAATCCGTATTTTTCAAAAATCGGATTGCGCCCTTCTTTCGCGGCTTTTCGCAAATCGTCCATATAGCTTTCCAGGGTTTCCCGGGAAAAAACCATCCACTGGCTCATACGCATTTTGAAAAAAGTATCCGAGTCGTTCTGACAGGACGCTCTTCCTCCCGTATTCTGCACCAACTGGAACAACTCCCATTCCGCGTTTGCAATATCAAATATCAACTGTTCCTTTTCACTGACCTGTGTCATGTATGCTTCGCTTCCCTTCTGTCATTATTCTCTGACTTTAATTCCCGTGCCGATTTCCAAAACGCCGCCCAGCTCCTTTGGAACTTCCATAATCAAAATCAGCTCGCCGTCCTCTACATAACTGGTGCCCGCAGGCTCCTGCCCGAGGTCTTCCAGGTCAAAATCAAACTGACGAAATTCCTTTTTATACGCTTCCGCGTCAGGCTCCTGCATTTTCATCGCTTCATCGTAGGCTTCCCTGTCCACGTCGTCGCTTAAAATCTTATAATAACCGTGGTTTGCCAAATTGTACGCGGCGGTGTCCATCGCTTCTCCCCAGTCGCTTAAACGGACGTTTTTTCCTTCCACCAGATCAAAGCTGACGGCAAAAATGTCCGTCGTCGTCTCTGCACCGGTTTCAATTTCCCTGGTAAAGACAAAGGACACAAATTCCGTATCGCAGGAGGCAATCCGGTAATCCACCCGGCAGACGGGGTCCGAATCACGCTTTTCTTCCACGCCCACGGTAAGCTCCCGGAGCGCTTCGTTCCATTTTTCCTGCACAGAGGGATCGGACATATCCGTAAACTGCGGATAATAGATTGTTGCGCCGCCCTGTTCGTATGCCTCGTCCCTTAACCGGTAGCTCATCGGTTCCTTTTCTCCGGCATCCACGGTGTCTTCTTTTGCCTCAGCCTCCGGCTCAAAGAAATGCAGCGGTTTGTCATAAAGAGTATGTCCCGTTTCCAATTCCTTCCCGTCCACGGTAATCAGAATCTCTTCTCCGTCATACGCCGTTAAAAACGTATTGACCAGACCGCCCATGACGATATACTCGCCGCTGGTGCCCATCATATTGACATAGCCCGAAAACCCTTTGGATAAATCCAGTTTCAGGCTCTTGCCCTCCTGTTCAAAGGAATTTACTTCCGTATCGATGGAAACCACATTGACCGCTGCAAGCTCCGCAATCAGATTTTCCGGCGTCAGCGCCTCAAGCTGCACTTCCTTTTGGTCAAAACCGTCCGCATTTGCGTTGCCGTAATAGATCACGGCGCTTACCGCTTCGTTCTTTTCCTCCGCTGCCGTTTCCGCAGCCTCTTCCTCCACAGAAGCCTCCGGCGACGAAACGGCGGCAGACTCCCCGGCACATCCCGTCGCCAGTATCGCTATCATAAAAGTCATACATAAAGCAAGCTTTTTCTTCATTTTATCCTCTCCTTTTACTTCCGTTAGCTAACTATACCATGTTTGAGAGAATTTGAGAAGAACAAAAAACTACCAATACGCTCTGTGCAAAAAGATCTCTTCCCTGCTTAAGAACCGTTTCCATTCCGTCCATTCGCCGCCAAAATAGCCGCCCCACCCGGACAGATCCGATATTTTATCCGGCATGGCATACGCATGATAAGACAGGATATAAATCATACCGGCAGCCGCAAGCGCTGCGCCGCCGACAGCGACCGCCGTTCTGACCTTTTTCCATGCTTTCCCGCCATGCCTTCCCCATCCGGCGCCTTTTCCCTCCGGCTCCTCTTCTTTGCCGCGTCCGGAAAGCACCCGTAAAAGACACACGCCCGCTCCGCTATAGGCAAGCATACAAAGCGCGGCTATCTGCGCCCTGCAGACGGCTTCATAAAAGCGAAAGGGAACCTCCCGCAAGTCAAGCCCGTAAGCATTTTGCAGCAATCCCGCCGCCTTTTCCCGTTGTGCGGGGGTATCTCCCAAAACGCCCGCATAGCATACAGCCGTTTCCCCCTGCGCCTGAAGGACGAGCAGATTTTCATCCGGCAAAATTCCCCGGATCTCATATTGTTCTCCCCCATAGCCGATCCGTTCCCCGATTACCTGTCTGCCGCCGAATAAAGCGACTGCCGTCTCTTCGCCGATGAGACACCCCTTTGTATCCTCCGGCTCCAGCGGATACCCGTAGGGAAATAACAGCGTGCTGTCGCCGCACAGCTTTACGACGTCGGCTTCCGTCTGACGGTACCATTGTGTATTTTCCACGATTTCTTCCTTTTGCTCTGCAAAGAAAACCAGACGGTGGCAGTACGCTTCCGTCTCCTTCCTTTCCTCTTCGAGGATACGCTCCGCCTCCCTCGCCTCTACAGACGTTTGCAGTTCGTATACGCCCAGTCTCTCCATAGACTGCACGCGCTCCAGGCGGTTCCCGGCATGGATCAGCAAAAACACTATCCCCATGGCAAAAACGCCTCCGATCCCCCACGCCGTATACCTTCTCATGAGTCCGAAAGGCGAATCTCATCGCCTTCCTCCACAGGCTTCGTCGAATCCACGATAACAGGCTCGGAATCCGACAGACTGCCTTCGGCAAGCGCGGCATAGCTTTCGTTGCTGTCCGTTACCTCCACAAGCCTTTTGACGGCGACCCTTTCGTTTCCCAATATCGTCTGCCGCTCCTCGCAGACCAGCACATATTTTGCGCCGTCCTCCTGATGAAGCGCCGACAGCGGTACGCAAAGGCAACGCGCCTCCCCTCGTTTGCTGACGGTAACCGTACCCATATCTCCCAGATTTCCCGCGCTTTGATCCACTTTGATAAGCATGATATAGCCCTCCGACTGCGTCTCTTCTATGGATAAGATCTGACCGCTTACCGCTTCCTTTCCCGTTCCGATCTTAACGCTCGCCTCGTCCCCCACCGTAACGTATTTCCGGTCCTCTTTGGAAATCTGCGCCTCAAACTCATAGCCGTTTTCCTGATCCGCAATAAAAAATACCGCTCCGTCGGGCACCCGTCCGCTCTCCTCTATCAGTATCCGGGTTACCGCCCCCTGATATTCCGACGTCAACATGCCGCCTTCCTCCCTTAACTCCCGGTAAAGGGCAAGCTCCTTTTCCAGCACTTCTATCTCCAACTCCAGCAATGCGGGGGAGCTGTCCCTTGTCTGCGCTTCCATCGCGTCCTCCAAGGTGCGCTTTGCCTGCCGCAGCGATTCTTCATTGGCGCTTGCAACCTCACGCGCCGCCTGCTCGTTTTCCCTGACAGCCTGCTCCAGCGCCTCCTTCTGCTGCCTCCACTCCGCCTCCAGCTCATTGCCCGATACGGTTCCCTCTACGGCTCCCCGCTCTGCAAGATAGGTCTCCTTTGCCGGAAAGCTGTCTAATGCCTGCCTTGCCCGGTTCAGGTTATCCTGCGCCGCGCCCGCCCGAAAACTGTTATCCGTGCAGGCGGCGCGGTAATCCTCCCCTGCCCTTTCTTTCGCTTTATTCCTTGCCGCGTCGGTAAGCCCCTGATTAACTTTCAGGGTATCGAGCTGTATTTGCAGCTTTTCAAGCTCCAGCTCCTGCTCCTCTATGATTTCGTCCAGATCCTTCAGATCATACTGCAGCAGGCTCTGCCCCTGCTCTACCGTTTCTCCCTCCTGTACCAGGATCTGATCCACGCGAAGCCCTTCCGTGCCGTAAACGGCGTTTTCCCGTTCCGCCTTCAGCCTGCCTTCCGCCTTTACCTGATGGGTCAGATTCAGATAAGAGGGCGCCTCCGTCTCCACTCTCGGCAGAGCCGCGCCATACATTCCTCTGGATATCATGCCGCACAAAAACAGACCCGCACAAAACCACGCCAGCGCCTTTAGCGCCTTCTTTTTTTCCACTTTTTCATTAAAAAACCCGATGATCGTCTTCATTGTCGCTCAATTCCCCGCGTTCCTTTTTTCGTTTTCGCCGCTATTCCTTCATGCCTGTGGCAATAATCCCCTTCTCCAGATAATCCCGCCCCAGCAGAAACACAAAGACCGCCGGCGCCAGCGCCACGACCGAAGCCGCAAAGGCATATCCCGCGTCCGAAAGACCGATCTGGGGCAGATAAAGGGACAGCGGCCAGAGAGACGGATCTTTTAAAAAGGACAGGGGCTGTTCGATCAGGCTGAAATATTCCAAAAAGCCCAGTACCAGCGCCGAACCGATCCCCGCCGATCCCAAGGGCAGACCGATATGGATAAAAATCTGAAATTCTCCGGCGCCGTCCATCCTTGCCGCCTCCAAAACCTCCTTGGGAATCCCGCAAAAGCCACGGTACATGATAAAGACCGGAAAGGTGGAAAATACGCCGGGCAGAATAATACCCCAGAGATTATCAAGCAGAGACATTTTCTGCAGCACCAGATAATTTGACAGCATGGTCACGGAAAAAGGCATCATCATCAAAACGGTATATACGCTAAACAATACCTTCCTGCCCGGAAACGTAAATTCGGCAAACGCCCATGCCGACGGCACGCCTGCGAGAAACTGACCGATCAGGGTCCCCGCCACGATTTTGAGAGAATTGCCAAATACCACATAATACTCCGGCGTATCAAACAACAGCTCCAGGTAATGGCGCAGGGTGGGATATTGGGGCAACAGCCCAAATTCCGCCATATAATCCGCATCCCCTAACACCGGAGCCAGCCCCTGCGTCAGTTCGTCCAAGCCCTTCACGGAACCGCTAAGAAGCATCGCCACGGGCATGCAGACCAGCGCCGCCGTCAGCATCAAAACGGCGGTTGACGCTCCGGCTTTTGCCCGCTTTCCTAGCCGTTTTTTTCTCCTTCTTTCTTTCTCTATCATTCCGCGCCTTCCTTTCTGTCCCACAAAAATTGTAACAGCAGAATAAAAATCAACAGTACGCCCGCCGTCAGTACCGCTGCGGCAGCCATTTTATCCATTTCCAGATTCAAAAACCAGTTATTGAACAAATGCTGCAGCAGATACATACTTTCCTGGGGATAAGAGCCCGCGACCAGATACGCCTCCCGGAACACCTTAAACGAATTTAGAAACGAAAGCACCGTTATGGTATATAACGTCGGTTTCAGGTTGGGCAGAATGATTTTAAAAAAACAGGTCCATTCTCCCGCGCCGTCCACCCGCGCCGCTTCCAGGATTCCCTCGGGAATCCCCATGATGCCCGCAAGCCACAGCACCACCGTATAACCGAGATTTTTCCACAGGTAGCTTACAACCAGCACCCAGAACGCTGCGCCGGTGCCCATAAAGTCCACACCGCTCCCGCCAAGCCCCTCCGCGATTCCGTTTAGCAATCCCTGCCTGTCAAACAACAGCTTCCAGATCAGGACTACGGCAGCCGCCGGGATCGCCATGGGCAAAAGATAAGCGGACTTTAAGAAATTCCGGTATTTGCTCTTGCTAAGCCCGTAGGCAAGCAACAAAGAAATTGTAATCAGAAGCGGCAGGCATACCCCGACAAAACGAAGGGTATTTTTTGCCGCCAGCAAAAACGCCTGATTGTTAAAAACCTGCTTATAGTTTTGCAGTCCCGCCCATTCTCCCGTTACCGCCGTGCTAAAGGAGCGGCGCACCACATCCGCAAATGGCAGGAGTACAAACAGGGCAACGCCCAAAAATCCGGGAAAGAGGAAGCAGACCACCTCTTTCCACGCCGTCTTTCTCTTTTTATTCCGCAAGGTAAATCTGTACTTTGTTGATAATTTCATTGACCGCTTCATCCACGCTCTTTTCTCCGTTTAAAGCCGGAACACCCGATTCCGCAACGGCGTCTCTAACGTTTTCATCGGTACTTGCAGGCGTATCCAGACTTTCTATCATTGCCTCCAGTTCCTTAAGCTGTTCCTCTGTCGGCCAGGTAATTTCCAGGTCTCCCATATTGCCGTCCTCATCTATCCAGGAAACGTATCCCGCCTCTTCATCGTCCCCGCTCCTTTTCTGCAGTTCCGCTTCCATCGCCTCCCGGTTTACGGGAAATCCCATTCCCAGAGGCTGTTTTTGCATTTCGGCGCCGAGCATACTCATCACAAAGTCCTCCGCGGTTTCCCGATTTGTTCCCGCGGCGTTGACGCCCATTGCCGTATGGGGAATAAACACATTTTGGGAAAGCCCGCTTAAAACAGACACATTCGGCTCCTCATTGAGGACTTTCAGCACGGACGTTACCTCGGAATAATTGAAATCCACCCCTGTCAGCTCGCCAAACAAAAGCCGTTCCGCACCGGAACCGTAATCCAGCGCATGCTGACTCACGTAGTTAAACCACTCGTTTGCGCCAATCAGCTTTCCATAAGCATCGTCCAGACTCACTCTGTTTTGTGCCTTTTCCGTATCCAGATCCGCCGCTTCCGCCTGCCAGATCCTCTTTGCCTGCGTCAGATATTCCCGAAGCTTCTCCTCGTCAAGGGAGCCGTCCTCTTTGATCAATGCCGGAGAACAAATGTCATAAAGCCGCAACAGCACCTCTTTTTCCCGATAGGAACCGGTAATGCTGCCCTGCGGATATTCCCCGCGCAGTTCTTCCACCCTGTCGGCAAGTGACTCCAAATCGGCGACGCCTTCCGCTCCCTTTCCGGCGCAGATCATAAAGCCGAAGTAAACGGGAACCGCACAGATTCCCTGCTCATTTTCATAGGTGGTAACGATCTTTTCATAAAATTCCCCCGCTTCACACCCTTCGTCTATCGGCTCCGATAAATCCGCAAGAATCCCTTTTTCCGCATAGGATTCCCACGGCAGTCCGTCCAAAACCAGGATATCCGGTCCCTCTCCGCTTAAAAGCTCCGTGTTCAGGTTGCGGATCGCATCCTCCTTTGTGACGCCGTCGTCTCCTGACATGCCGACTTCATACGTAAGAAAAGTATCCGGGTTTTCCTTTTGGTACAAATTGGTCGCCGTCCTGACCGCGTCGTTTTCTTCCAGGCTGTAAACGACCAGTTCATTTTCCGGCACGGCGGATATGTCGGGATCGTAATGATAGCTTTTTAATAAAGAAGAATTATAACAGATCAGCAAATTTTCCTTATCAAGAAAAACCATGGCGCTTAAAACCGTAACCGCCGATCCCATACTGCTTAAATCTCCTCTGATTACCTCCTCCATGACGTTTCCCTTCAACACATGGCGAAACAGCCCCTTGTAGGTCGCAATATACAAAGAATCCTCGGAATCTCCCTCATACATCAGCACCGGATAGGCGCCTTCCGTAAAGCTGCCGGCATTTTCCTCCATAATGTCCTTAACAAAATCCTCCAAAACCTCATCCGTTTCAAATTCTCCCGCAGCAAGATCATAGATTTCCAGCCCTTCCGCTTCCACAAGATACAGCAGATCCCCGATCTGTCTCATATATTCCACCGTGTGCAGGCTGTCGCACAGTTTTTCAGAACCGCCGTTTTGTGGATCAATAACATAAACGCCGTCGCCGCAGCCTAAAAGCCTGCCGTCCTCCAAAAACAGATACTGGGTGCAATACTCCGGCGCTTCCCAGATAAATTCCGATCCGTTTCCGTCCCGGTCGATATAGACATATCTGTATTTTACTTCGTCTCCGTCCATACCGTCGTAATATTCCAAAACAACGCTTCCGTCTCCTGCAATCGCCGCATGGGGCACATATTTTTCTTCCTGCATAAGCTCTTCCATAGTGGCAAGCTTTTGGTACGTAAAGGTCTGCCCGTTATCCTCGGAGAGGTACAAGCCGTATATAGCGTCAAATAAGGCGATCCTTCCGTCGTCCAGCTTTTCCATGGCGCGGACCACACTGATTTCTTCGGGCAGCTCCACGTCTGTTTCCAGATATCTGCCCGTGCCGTTTTCCGCTGCAGCGGCATTTTTCGCCGAATCTGCATCATCCCCTGTGCCCTCCTGTGCGCTTCCATCCTGCGTTTTTACGGCGCCGTCGCTATTTTGGCATCCCGTCATAAAGACCAACATGCACGCA
The DNA here is from genome assembly GCA_900542015.1 of uncultured Lachnospiraceae bacterium. Lineage (GTDB taxonomy): Bacteria > Bacillota > Clostridia > Lachnospirales > Lachnospiraceae > UBA2882. The sequence goes on from UQLY01000001.1 coordinate 248,272, forward strand.
AGCAATAAGGATATGATCCCAAGGCGCTTTTTCTTAACTATTTTCATCGAGTCTCCTCCTTTATCATCGACTTTTTCTGACCGTCATCATAACAGACCAATCTCTAACTTTTCTCTAAAACTTAGAGATTCTTTAAAGATATTTCTGCTATACTAAAGATCAGGAAAGGATTGGGACAAAATGAGAATTTTAATCATAGAAGACGATCAAAAGCTTTGCCGCCTGCTTTCCCTGCAGTTAAAGCAGGCGGGTTATGAAACGGACTGCTGCCATGACGGCGAGGACGCTCTGTTTTTCATCCGGGAACAGGCGCACGACGTCATCCTGTTGGACCGTATGCTGCCCTCCATGGACGGGCTTACGGTTCTAAAGAAAATGCGCGCCGAAAAAATCATGACGCCCGTTATTCTAATCACGGCTTTGGGACAGCTACAGGACAAAATAGACGGGCTGGACACGGGTGCCGACGACTATCTCGTCAAGCCCTTTGCGCCGGAAGAACTGCTGGCGCGAATCCGCTGTTTAAACAGACGGCCTGCGAAATGGGAGGATACGGAAAAGCTTACCGCAGGCGACCTGACGCTCAGCCTTTTTGAAAGCACGCTGACCGGTCCCCTTTGCAGCCTTACGCTGTCCAAAAGAGAATGCAGCCTGTTTGAAATCTTTTTGCGAAACCCCGGTCAGACGATGCCCCGAGCCGTCCTGTTATCCAAAGTCTGGGGACCGGAGGGCGATGTGGAGGACGGCAACCTGGACAATTATATTTTCTTTGTGAGAAGAAGGCTCAAATCCGTGGGGAGCGCCCTGTCGCTTAAAACCGTGCGCGGAGTCGGATACCGCCTTGCTGTGGATGAATAGGAGGCTGTCATGTTAAAAAAAGTACATCTGCGCCTTACCCTGTTATGTACCGCCGTCATCGGCGCAATCCTCGTCGCTATTACGTTTGTGTACCTCTACGTATCGGAAACCAATATGAAGACCAATCACTTTACATCCTTCCAAAACGACGCAAAAAATATCTTAAACAGCCTGGAAAACCAGCCTTATATCTCCGATCAATACCTCGCTTCCCTGGAGGCGGGAGACCGCTATCTGGTCTTTGTGGAAGATAACGGCTCTCTTTTGCTGTACGGAACTATCATCGAAAGCGAAGAACGGTTCGCCCTTTGGGACGAGGTCCGAAGTTATTATGAAATCCAGTATACGTCCGAATCCCCAGAAACCGCTTCCTCACCGGGACACCGGGAATTTACCTATACCTCCGAAGCAAGGTACGCAACCGGTTCCGACTACTACGCCTGTTTTGCGACTCTGGCGGGCGCGCAGGGCAGCCTGAACGTCTGCCTGTTAGCCCCGGTTTCCTCCTTTTACGGGCAGATTACAAGGCAGCGGGTTTTATTTATCGCCGTTGACCTGACCGCTTTGGCGATTCTTTACCTTTTCTTTTACTATCTGACCGGGTATCTGCTGCGCCCGGTTGTGGAAAACCAGCAAAAACAGACCCTGTTTGTCGCCGCCGCTTCCCATGAGCTGCGGACGCCCCTTGCTGTGATCCTCTCAAGCGCCTCTTTGATCCCCCATGCCTCAGAGGAAGAACAGCAACAGTTTTTAAACACCATTACCGAGGAAGGAAACGTCATGAAACGGCTGTTGTCGGAAATGCTGACGCTTGCAGGCTCCGACAGCGGTAAGACGGAACTTCAAAAAGAAGATACGGAACTGGACACGCTGATCTTAAACTGCGTGGAGACTTTCGAACCTCTGGCAAGAGAAAAAAATATTGCCCTAAAAGCATCACTGCCAGAGGACCCGCTTCCGCTTTGCCGCTTAGACCGTCATAAGATGGAACAGGTGCTCTCCGTTTTGCTGCACAACGCGGTCAGCTATACGGAAACGGGCGGTAGCATCACGGTAAGCGTCCGTTATGCTAAAAAGCGTTTTCAGATTTCTGTGGCGGATACGGGGATCGGGATATCCGATGAGGATAAGAAACGGATTTTTGAAAGATTCTACCGCGCAGACAAGGCGCGCCATACGAAAGAACACTTCGGGCTGGGGCTTTCCATCGCCTCTTCCATTGTCAAAGCGCACGGCGGAAAACTCCGGGTAGAGGATACGCCGGGCGGCGGCAGCACCTTTATTGTGGAGCTGTAGCACGCCGCCCGGCTTGTTCCTCATTGCTTACAGATTTTTTGCAGACAAGCCCTTTACCAAACCTGCTTTTTTAACTGCTCCGGCGAACAGAAGGGTCCCGGAACCGTATGAAGCCCCCGGTGTTCTCCGAAGTAATCCCGGTCGAATATAATCTCGGAGCCGTCGGGATTCTCAAACCGCTGTTCCGGCTCGAAGGCTTCTCCCAGCATATCGCTGTTAATAATGCCGTCTTTAAAATCACCCAGCAATTCATATACATTTGTACTGATAAAGTATTTGCCGTTTTCTTCCGTCAATGTGACAAACGCCCTGCCTTTTTCGTCAACCAGATTGGATTTTTCATGCTTCCAAGGCTTTGCCCCGTTGAAATAAGCGTTTCCGTCCACCCAGACAGGCAGCCGGGAATAGTGGTAATCCTGCATGGTAAACATATTAGGTTCGCCGTCAAGATCAAAAGGCTTGATCCATTCGTCATAAGTGGGAAAATCGTCAAAGACGCCGGTCCCCACTACCTGATTATCCGCCATCATAAAGCCCATATCTTCCTTTACCTCAGCTTCCTTTACCGGCTCATTCTGGATAAAGATATTGTTGTACATCCTGTCGTCTCCGTGGAGGATGGTCATAAAGCCTGCAACCTCCGTGCGGTGCCTGATATGATACGGCGTATATCTGGGCTGGTTCACCCCGTTTACTATCATGTCGGAGCCGCCTCCTACGGAAGTCAACGGTCCTAAGAACAGATTGTGCACACATGCGACTCCCTGCGCCGCGATCCTTACCGACGACCTGGACAGACAAATATTGTTGTCAATCAGCGTAGGTCCGTGCCCCACCTCGATAAAAATGTCCTGGCTCATCATCGCCCCTTCCGCCATCGGCGTATGCTCGGGCAGGGTATTGTCATGGAACAGATTTTGGGTAATCCTCGTTCCCTGCGCCTGCCAGTCGCACCAGATCCCCATGGTTGCATGATGGATATGGTTTCTTCTCATCGTGACGTCGATTGCCGCATGGAGCTTGATTCCGGCGATCTCTGCGCCGCCAAGCTGCTGCATATTGTTAATGTGGTGGATATGATTATCCTCAATGATACTGAACACACAGCCCATACGCCCGACGATACCGGTCTGCTCACAGTGATGGATATGACATCTTCTCACAATATGGCTGCCGACCTTTTCCTTTAACCAACCGTGGTACTGTCCGCGGCACACCGCGTCTCTTTCCATCTGGGTCGGACTTTTCACATGCTTTTTTGTAAAATAATGATCGTTCTCGGGGTCATAATACTTTCCGAGGGAAATCCCGCAGCACTTACTGTTGCTGATCTCGCAGTCCTCTATGATCCACCCTTTGGACCAGTAGGGTCCGATCATGCCGTCCTGATAAGCGGCGGGCGGCGCCCATGTGGTGGCAGCCTTGTTGACGTCAAAGCCGGCAAAGGTAATATAATCAACTCCCGTTTTGGATGGCATAAAGCAATTGCGGCGGACGTTGATTTCAACCTTTTCCTCATTGGGATTTTTGTCCTGAAAGTTGGCGTAAATCACCGTCCGGTCCCCGTCCTGACAGGTATACCATTTATATACCGAATAAGACGGCTCCCAGGAAGGCGCATATACCTCTCCCCTGATACATTCTTCCAGGGTCTGCGCCTCATACAATTGCCTGTCGTTTAAATACACGGCGCCCGTATGCCGCACCACCGGCGCAAAATACCAGTCTCCGCCGATCATGGTCGTATAGGGATTATAAGAGCCGAAAACGCCGTTATCCACTCTGTACACCCATACGGTGTCCTGATACTTTTCCCAGCCCTTCGCCTCCTCGGCGCCGGTAATGACTGCGCCGAGAGGGACCTCGCTGCGATAAACGATCCTTTTGTCTTTTGTTCCGCCGTTGACGGGGTCCACATATTCTCTGTAGATTCCCGGCGCTACCACCACTTCGTCTCCTGCCTTTGCAGCCTTCGCCGCCTCTGAAATCGTTTTAAAAGGCATCTCTCTGCTTCCGAAACCTTCCCTTGACGCAGAACCATTTACATAAATAACCATAAGCTTTAAGAACCTCCTTTTTTATTACTGCACACTGACTTTGCACTCCCGGTTTATTGCGCCGCTTCTTCTGCCCGCAATTTTGCGTTGGCTTTTTCCACCTTTAAGAAATAGTAGATGACGGTGGAAGCTATCACGACGATCAGCGGAATGCCCGCAAACATAAAGATCAGCATCTGATTGCAGGATGCGGACTGCACAAGCGCCGTCGAATCAAAACCGCCTGCCGCCAATAACCATCCGCTGATACCGGAACCGATACCGCTTCCCACCTTCATGCCGAAGGATGTGCAGGAATACATGGAACCGTCCAGGCGTTTGCCCGTCTTTCGATAAGTGTATTCCGAAGCTTCGGCAACCAGCGCGTTAAACGTCCCCATCATGGAACAGTTGGTAAGGGAACACAGCCCATACGCCACAAGCATGAGCGTATAATCCGCCCTGACTGCGGAAACTACAAATAAAACGCGAAATACAATCTGGATACAAAAAGATACAAAGTTTACATTACGGATGTTTTTATATTTCTTTACCAGCATCGGCACCACAATCAGCCCGACCACACTGGGAATGGAATACATGGTCATAAAAGTACCGAACAGATTTGCGTCGCCCATGATATACATAAAATAGTAAACCGCGACGCCCATGGAAACCGATACGCTTAAATAACCCAATACATACAATCCCGTAAGCATATCAAAATAGGGATTTACCAAAAGCGTTTTTAAGGTTTCGATCAGCCCGACTTTTTCCTGCCGTTTTTGAGTACCCTCTTCCAAAGCGTCTTCAGGAAGCTCTTTTACGGAAAATACGGAGAAGGTATTGACGGCAAGACCGATCACCGCATAAAGAATCGCTACGTTTCTCCAGCCTGCCGCTCCGCTTCCCATGCCTTCCACCAGCTTTAACGTAAAGTTGGATACCGCCAGATTCGCCGCCGTTGCAAATATAAAACGATACGTTCCCATCTGCACGCGTTCAGCGCCGTTTTTGGTAATTAAAGACGTCAATGAAGAATAAGCAATGTTATTCGCCGTGTAAAATACTGCGTTTAACAAGGTATAAGCGATAAAGAAATACGCGTATTTCGCCGTATCGCCAAGACTCTCCGGTATTGCAAACACCGCGATCAGGCAGACCGCATTGCCGATATAGGAATACAGCATCCAGGGTCTTGCCTTGCCCATTTTGGAATGCGTCCGGTCAATCAGCGTGCCGAACAGTACGTCGGAGACGCCGTCCGCAAATTTTGAAAGCATGATCAAAGTACCCACAATACTCGGGTTTAATCCTACCGTATTGGTAAGATAGATCATGACAAAACTCGTTACGATACCGTATACCATGTTCGCCGCCCAGTCGCCGGTACCATAACCTATTTTGTTAAATAAATTAAGATATTTTTTCTCATTCATATCCTTTCCTCCTTGTATCCGTATCCGGTCAGACTAAATCCATAATCTGTGAAAAATCTCCCGTCGAAGATTCACGATTTTTGCAACACATGTCTTGCTTTCCTTACGCTCTCATTATATAATGCAGATAAATCTCATAAAATGTCGCAAACAGATTTCATTTTTAGTTTTTGTAACCAAATCAGACTTTTTATTTACAAGGGGTATTTTGTATGAAAACGAAGCTTTCGCAGGAAGAATTTTTACAACAATTCGGGATTGCCGTATCCCATCTGACATACCACAACTTCGGCAGCAGCATCTCGGAGTATGTGGAGATCAGCTCTCCTTATATGATTCTCTATGAAACCATCGATACCGGGACCGGCAATACCATTTGCATCGAACTGACGGAGGATAATAAAAACATTTTCCGCTCCAAGCTGTCGGACTGGAAAGCCATCGGAGATCGCCCGGCGCACTCTCATGACTTTTATGAACTGACGATCGTCCTTTCCGGAACCTTTACGCTGCAGATTGAAAAAGAATCGGTTACCTATAAAGCAGGCGAATGCTGCCTTTGCAACAAGAATATTCACCATAAGGAATCTACGGATATGGACCGGGAAGTGGTATTGTTTATGTTTCAGGAAGAATATTTGCAGTCGCTTCTTGCTAACGACGTTTTATATGACAAAAACGGAGACGGCTATATCCACAAAAGCTTTTTTACCCGGCTTTTCAAGCACAACGACAACATATCCTTTTACAGCTCCAAGGAATATATTGACTTTCGTTTAAAGGATACTTATCCCGTGAACGATTTTTACCGTTTGCTCAATTCCATGATCCTTGAAATCGGCAGCAACCGTTCCGGCAAGAATTATTTTATGAAAGGGTACTTTTGCCGTTTCTTTTCCCTGATCAGCAATCCCGCTCATTATGAGATTACCTTTCATCAGGCGAAGCTGTCAAAGGAAGAAACCCTTCTGTACCGGGTGTCTTTGCTGTTGGAAGAAAGAAAGGGAATGATTACCAAAGAAGAAATCGAAAAGGCGCTGAATTATAACGGAGACTATATCAACCGCATCGTCAAACAGCATACCGGAAATACACTCTCGGAATACGCGCGTCTTTTTTTGTTAAAAGAAGCCGCGGAATTGCTCCGGGACACAAATAAGAACATTTACGATATTTGCGAACAACTCGGATACAACAACCGCAGCTATTTTAATAAGATTTTCAGCAGGCGCTATCATTGCAGCCCCGCAGAATACAGAAAACAATATCAAGATTCCGAAACGGCAGACCGGAAAACGGACGCTCAGATCACCGATTCCCTGTCGTAATCCGTCAGGTCGGTGCCGATCTTAGCGGCAAGCTCGGGAACCGTCATTTTCTTATCCACGAGCATCTTCAGCTCGGCGTCGGTAGCCCCGATCAGTTGGACAAACTGAACTTTGCCGTTGGGCGTCATGATCTCGCCCATTTCGTCCTCTTTGGTAATAAAGCCGGTAATCTTAGAACGCTGTCTTCTGTCCATACCGGCGGTCTGTCCGGTATAGATATACTCGTCCGGGCAGAAAATATCTCCCCTGTTAAAAGTAATCCTTGCGATCGCCTGCAAAATCCCCGCCATACAGCTAAATTCTTCATCTTCCTCACTGACGCAGGATTTTTTTAATTTCACCGTAAGCTCAAAGCCGTATCCGCTGTATTCGGGATCGTCGGTTTCCTTATCATGCAGCTCGGAAAATCCGAAGGTCACAAAGTGATAATAGTCCCCGCCGTCCAGGATGCTGATCCCGTCCAGTGGATCATTGCCGCCAAGCTCCCACGAAACCAGCGTACCGAAATGCTCGAGCTGTTTGGGGTTTCCGTTGTAACGCTTCTTAATAGCCTCTTCAATGGCGTCCCAGCCCGGAGACGCAGGCTCCTGATCTTTATCCTTACTGTTTTTACCGCCTTTAAAAACTCCCATACCTTTTCTTTCTCCCTCTCGTCTGTATTTTCCCGCTGCAACCGCAGCTACGCTGATTATATCATAAAACGGATAGCGTGAGAAGATAAAAGCATCTTTTAAACGGGCGTTTCAATACGCGCGTTTGTTTCAACCGGGCGTTTCAATGCGCGCGTCCTCTTTGTCGCCCGTAATATAATAGTCGCAATATTCCCCGCCCTCTGCAATGGTCTGTTTCCTGTGGAGGACGCCATGCTGCAGGGTAATCATCACATGATCCAGCTCGCATAAAAGGGGCATCAGTTCCTCCACTTCCAGCTTTTTGCAATAGGTACAGATCGGGCATCTTGTGATGCGGTAATAGCACGCCTTTTCATGAGGCTGCCCCACAAAATCAACCTTAAACGAGGTGGGATACTGCTTTTCCTTTTCCGGCGTGTACCACTTGACATATTTTACGATGTTTTTCTTATTTGCGTTCTTGCCCCTGTCCGTATTCAGATTAGTCACGGAAAAATACCACTTTACATGATAGAGGCTGCGGCGCATCATTTCCTGTACGGTTTCCGGCGATATTTCCCTGCTGCTTGCAAGATAAGGCGCCACAAACGCAAGGGCGAACATTTCATTATACGCCATCGGATTATCCTTGCCGATGTCGTCCGCTTCCTCTACAATCCGGCGATAGACGGACTTGCTCTTCTTCATGACTTTTCCGGCATACGCGCGCCCGTGTTTTTCCTCCAATACCTTTTTCATGGTGCCTGAAAAAAGCCAATAATAAAAACCGTTATACTTCATTGTCGTTCCCCGCTTTCTTTTTCCATTGTCTGCAAAAGAAGCGACCAGCCCCCGAAGCTGTAAACCGCCGCCGCTTCCATACATTTTTTCGCCGTTTCCATGTCGTAACCTTTTCTCAGGATCTGCCGGTAACATTCAAACTGGGATGCAATCAAAAGCTCCATAATGTTCCGGTCGATCTTCACATCGTCCTGCCTTTGAAAAAACAAAACGCTTTCCTCCACCTTTGCAGACACCAGCCGGTCAAAATAATGCTCCATGCTGCTGCCCTCACTGAGGCAAAGCAAAAGGCGCGCTTCCTCATAATGCGTAAAAATCAGCCGCAATATCTGATCCGTCTCCTCCTGCATGGATGCTTTCAGAGATAAGACCAGATCCTTTTGGGTATCGATTGCAAAATATTCCGTCTTTAAGGACTGAAACACCTTCTCAATTTCCTGCGTAAACAGAATCAGAAGACTGCAAAAAAGCTGATCCTTCGTCGGATAACGCGTTTGAATCGCGCCGACGGTCACGCCCGCATTTTCCGCAATTTTTCTCAAAGACGCATTATGATAGCCCTTATCCAAAAATTCCCGAAAAGCCGAATTGATTACCTTTTCATCCAAAGAATGGTCCCGAAGCGCCATAGCAATCCCTCCTTTTCTCTCCCAGGTGCCGCCGCTTCATCTGCCGCACCTTTTTCCGTCTGCCGCCGTTTTCTGCCTGCCGCACCTTTTCCGCCTGCCGCTGCTTCCCGGTGCCACGGAATGGCGAGAATCAATTACAGCGTAATCAAATACACTGTAATTGATTACGCTGTAATCATATGGTTTCTTTTCCGGTTTGTCAACCGCTTTTTTTCTCAATAAGGCTCTCGCTCAATAACGCCCCGTGTGCCCATTAGTCTCTCATGACTGCGCCGTCCTGCCGTCCCGGACCCGGTTGACCTGTTCCAGCATAACAACCATCAATACCAGAAAGACAGCCAGATAAATCGGATAGAAACCGATTCCCAACACCTCCGACAGCATTCCGAACAGCGGCGGCATAAAGGTCGTTCCCACATAAGCGCTCGCCATCTGCACGCCGATCACGGACTGGGACACCCCTGCGCCGAAGGTATCCGGCGTAGCATGGAGCAGGCTCGGATAAACAGGCGCGCAGCCTAACCCGATCATAATCAGCCCGCCGAAAGCAAAGCCGTTTCCGAAAGGTAAGAGCAGCAGCAAAATACCGATCACAATAAGCCCCTGCCCAATGCGGATCATATTTTTATCATTGACCTTCATCGTCAAAAAGCCGCAGATAAACCGTCCCAGCGTAATGCCCAGATAAAACAGCGCCGCCCATTTCGCCGCGGTCTGTGCCGATATGTTCCTATCAAGCACCATATAACTTGAAGCCCACAGCCCAGCCGTCGATTCTACGGCGCAGTAGCAAAAGAAGCCCGTCATAACGCCCTTTGCGCCGGGCAGCTTCATAACCTGCCGGAGCGATAACGGACGCTGCACCGCATCCGCGCCTTCCTCTCCTTCTTCCTTTCCCGTTTTGCGCTTTTCCTTCCACATCGGAAGCGTCACGATCAGCACGACGGTCAAAAGGATCTGCAGGACGGAAATGATACGATACCCCATATGCCAGCCAAGCCCTCCGGTCAGTGCAAAACCCATAATATAAGGTCCCGCCGTGGCTCCGATGCCCCAAAAGCAATGAAGCCAGCTCATATGCTTTGCCTTATAATGCAGCGCCACAAAATTATTTAACGCCGCGTCCACACTCCCCGCGCCGAGTCCGTAGGGAATCCCCCACAAGCAAAGCTGCCAGTAAGATCCTGATACGGAAAATCCGAAAAGAGCCGCCGCCGTCATCGCCACGCTGATCGCCGTTACCTTTCCCGTTCCCAGCTTATGAATCAGATAGTTGCTGAACAGACTGGAAATAATCGTCCCGCCTGCAATGATGACCGAAATTCCGCCCGCATAGGAGACCGGGACCCCGAGCTGCGGCTGCATACTGGGCCACGCCGCTCCCAAAATGGAATCCGGCAGTCCCAGACTGATAAATGCAATATAAATAATGACCAACAATAAAGAATACATCTTCCTGATACCTCCCGTTTGATCCTCCTTTGGGCAGCGTTCCTTTTATCCCGTCAAATCCGTTTTTCCTTCTGCCCATGACTTATGCTATCAGCTTTTTTCCCTTTGCACTATCCCGTTTGTTGACCCATTTTTAGGTCGATATTGACTTTTTTGTCAAAGTCTTTTTTCAATATAAAAAGCGCGGAAACCGCACTTTTTATCGTGCAGTCTCCGCGCTTTTGCATCAGCGTATGTCAATTTTATGATTGAGCCGTTCCCGCCTCAATGTATTCGCATAACACGCTCATAAACGTGCCATCCTTCCGTCCCTGACGCTCCTGATGGATTTTCCTACCAATACACACTCAGCAAATAAATCGTCGTCAGAATGAATCCGAAGCAGAACAAAATCATACCGAAGGAAAGGCTTCTGGAAATTACCATCCGGTTCTCACGCAGTTCCAGATGAAGCATCGCCAGTTCGTGGACAAACTCATGGTGTTTCCTTACCCTATCCGGATACTTACGCTCCATATACGCTTCTATCCTATTGAGCAGCGTGCCAAGGTAGTAAGTAAACATTGTTCCTTCCGTCAGCTCAAAGGGCAGCGGTTTATCTCTATAAACAGTCTTGCGGAGCAGCACGACGATACCGTCCGTCAGGCTGTCGCAGACTCTGGATACAAATCCTCCCACAGCGCAAAGAACCGCGATCAGCGGGCGATAGAAATAATCCTCCAGATCCATCCAGGAAGGCCATCTGTTTACATATTCCCGTCCCGTTTTCGTCTTTTTCATCATAAACGGACGTACCGCCAGACCGTAAAGAGCCGCACCGATCACAATGGAAATGACCGCGCCCTTTAAATTGGTCAGACCAAAATACTGTACCGGCTCTGCAGGCATACCCGCATTCATCAGGTCGGTACCCCGATCTGCGATAAAGTCCATAACCGTGCCGGGGAAAAATCCCATAACCGGCAGCAGTACGGCGCTTACGGTCAACGCAATTTTGCTTTGCACATTCATATATTGTTTCATTCCGTCAAAGCGCTCCTGCTCTTTTGGATCGGCATTTTTTTCCACAAAGACGGCAACATAAAGCTTGGTCATATAAGCGACGGTCATACCTCCGCTGATCAGAAATATCCACTCAATCCATTTCATGCCGGTTGCCGTGAATAATCCTCCCACCGCGCCGCTTGCACAAAGATTGGTATATTCCACAATCGCTTCATGCAAAAGCGTTTTGCTCACATATCCGTTCCAAAGAGGTATTCCTCCGATTCCCAGCGCGCCCATGAGAAAAATAAAATTCAAAAGCGGTTTTTTTCTGCCAAACCCTCTGATTTCATTCAGGTTCAGCTTATGGATATTCATAAAGATAACTCCCGCCGCCATAAACAATACCAGCTTGATCATCGAATGGTTGACCATATGGAGGAGCGTTCCTCTTGCGGCAAGGGCATTTTCCTCCCCCAACAGCCCCTGCATCCCGATGCCGACCATAATAAATCCGATCTGCGACATAGAAGAGCAGGCAAGGGTTCTCTTTAAATCTACGGAAAACAGCGCTAACAGCGCACCTATAAACATCGTTACCGTTCCAAGAAGTAAAATTACCCTGCCCCATTGTCCGTCCGCATACAATAAGTTGCAGCTTACCACCAGCATTCCAAAAATACCTGATTTTGTCAAAATACCGGACAACAGTGCGGATGCAGGCGCCGGTGCAACCGGATGCGCCTTGGGCAGCCAGATATGCAGCGGAAACGCACCCGCTTTTGCTCCAAAACCCACGGTAATACATGCGCCCGCCACATACAACAGCGTCTTATTTTCACAAGCTTCCGCCAGCTTCTGAAAAGACTTAATCTCCAGCGAACCGAGCTCGTGATACAGCAAAAACAATCCCATCAGCATGACCATGCCGCCGATCACGGCAACGGCAAGATACGTCTCTGCCGCTCTCAAGGATCCTTTTTTCTCGTCATGCGCTACCCATACATATGAGGTAAAGGACATCATTTCAAAAAAGATAAAGGTCGTATACAGATCTGCAGATAAAAATACGCCCATCGTCGCTCCATAGGTCAGCAACATAAACAGATAATAACGGTTCCTATTGTGATAATGTCTGAAATACTCCTTGGAAAATATCGTCGTCATCATCCACATAACCGCCGCCACCAGCGTATAAACGCTGCGGAATCCATCCAATGTAAAATGCAGTCCGAATCCCGCAAACTCTTCTATTGTACAATTTAAGAGGCTTCCGCTCTGAAAGCTGCAAAAGGAGTACAGAACCAATGCAAACTCACTGACAACGATAAAGTCCGCAAAATAGTCCCGAAACGTCTTATGAAAACGCCCGATGATATAGGAAATTACCGCTCCTACAATGGGATAAAAGACCAAAAAAGCAAGAATCAGATTTTTTTCCATCATTTCCACACTCCTTTCCTAAAACAACCCGTTTGCAATGGATTGAAACAATTCTATCAGCGGCTGAGGATGCAGACCGATTATGACCATCGCCGCAACAAACAAAAACAGCGGCAGCAGCATCATCCAATTCGGATCTTCCACATCCCGAATCGACTCATAATCAAAATCCTGCTTCGGGAAATAGGCGCGGACAACTATCGTCAGCATATAAATCGCCGTCAAAATCGCAGAAATCAAAAGAGCGCCTACGCCCACATAAGCAAGCACATTGTCACTTTCTACCGCCGCCCTGGCAAGATTAAATTTGGAAATAAATCCGCAAAGCCCCGGAACGCCCATCAGCGCCAAAGCCGAAACCGTAAAAATACCAAAGGTCTTCGGCATCTTCCTGCCAAAGCCATCCAGCTCATACACATAATTTCTGTCCGTTTTGTAGATCACGGCACCGGCGCAGAAGAAGGAACAGATTTTCATGACCGCATGACAGATCATATGCGTCAATGCTCCCACCAGTCCCAGCGGCGTCATGATCGTTACGCCAAAAAGAATATAGCTTAAATTGCTGACTGTAGAATAGGCAAGTCTTCGCTTCAAATGCCTTTCCTTTAACGCCATGGAACAGCCGAATATAATTGTGAATATGGTAATTCCCATTACCGTATACTGCGCCCAGGTTCCTTTTAAAAACTCCGTCCCGAAACAGTAATACGTAAGACGCATAATGGCAAACGCACCGGATTTTACAACCGCAACCGCATGCAGCAGCGCCGTGACCGGCGTCGGCGCCACGCCCGCCTTGGGCAGCCAGCCGCAGAACGGACAAATCGCCGCCTTCACGCCAAAGCCCATAAAGGCAAGGACATAAATCAGAAGCAGCAGATTAACATTGCCCGTATATCCCGCCAGGTTCAGTACGCCGCCATAGACAAAGTCCGTCGTATTGCCGTAAACAATAATAAAGATCATGCCGATAAACGCAAACGCCGCTCCGCCCAGGGAATAATACAGATAAGACCTCGAAGCAAGCACAGCCTCACGCTTTAACGTATGCAGTACAAGCGGAGTCGTTACTAACGTCAGCAGTTCATAAAAGAAGTACATGGATAAAATGTTTGCGCTTGTGGCAATTCCCAATGTGACGCCAAAGGTCATGGTATAAAACATAAAGAACGTCTTTTCATGCTCTTCCTTTTTCATGTATTCAAAAGAATATAATGTTGCAAAAGGCCACAAAGCGGAAACCAGCCCTGCAAACACACAGGCAAGACCGTCCAAATGGAAGGTCACGGACAGATTTCCCGTAAATTTCAACAGCGTAAAAGTTCCTTCCGGACGGTTGAACAAAAGCAGCCATACCAGAATGCTGTTGATCACAACCGCTGTTTCGATATAAATCATCATTGCTCTTCTGTTTTGAAAAGGCAGGAGAGGTATCAAAACGCCTGCAACAAGGGGGAATAACACGATTATCAATAAAAATGCTTCATTCATCTTCCATTCCTCCTCTCTACATCAACGAGACTGCAATCGTGCGGATACAATCCAGCAGTCCGTTGGGAAACATCCCGATTACAACCGACAACACAGTCAAAACCACAATGGGAACCGTCATCCATTTATCCGGCTCACACTTTTCCAGTTTATCATATTCAAAATCGTCGCCCGGGAAAAAACCTTTAATCGTAACAGGCAGTAAATAGCCCGCCGTCAACAAAGCGCTGATCAGCAATACGACCGGTCCCGCATACTGAAATCCCGCAATGCCGGAATCCAAAGCTCCCGTTGCAAGATACCATTTGCTGATAAAACCTCCCGTCGGCGGAATGCCGATGAGTCCCAGCGATACGATCGTAAAGCACCAAATCGTAAGGGGCATCTTCTTCCCAATTCCTTTCAGCCCGTCCACCGTGGTAATCCCGGTCTTATAAATAATCGCGCCCGCACATAAGAACAACGCGCATTTAATAAACGCGTGCGCCGCCATATGCAGCATGGAGCCTGTGAAACCCGCAGGCGTCAGAAGCGCCAAGCCAAACAAAATATAAGACAACTGGCTGACCGTGGAATAGGCAAGACGCTTCTTTAATACCTTTTCCCGGTAAGCAAGCATGGACCCTATAAATATCGTGATCAATGAAAGGATCATAAACAGATATTGTACCCAGGTGCCCCGCAGGAAATCCGCTCCGAACAGATAGAAAACAACGCGAACAACTGCAAGCACGCCGGCTTTGACAATAATACCGGACAATGCCGCCGATGCAGGAGCGGGCGCAACCGGATGCGCCGTAGGGAGCCATGCGTGAAGCGGAAACATACCCGCTTTGACTCCAAACCCGACAATCATCAGACACGCCGACAACAGCAAGAGACTTTCATGCCCCGCGACCAGTTCCATATTCAGCGTTCCGCCCGGCGTAAAAGTCAGCGTATTCGTGTACCTGCACAGAAAGAACAACCCGAATAAAGCCATATATGCTCCGAAGAAGGAATAAAACAGATACTTTAACCCCGCCATAACCGCTTCTTTGGACTGATTATGAATAACAAGCGGAAACGATGCCAGGGTCATAAATTCAAAAAACGCATACATGGTAATCAGATTCCCCGCGCAGCCAAGTCCGATCAATATGCCAAAAGTAATCAGATAAAATCCGAAATACCTCTTCTCCTTTTGCTCGTGCTTCATATAAGTAAAAGAAAAACAACCCGCTAAAATCCAGACTATGGACACAATAGCCAGAAAAAACTTGCCGAACCCGTCCAGCTTTAAAACAACCGGCACATTCTCCATCAGCTCAAAAAGCACAATTTCCGTTTCTTTGAGCGTCAGAGCATTGAGTACCAGAAGCCCCGTCACTCCCATAACGATTCCGACATAGACAAGCAGCTTTTTTCGATTATTTGTTTCCTTCAATACCAGTAAAAGGCTTCCGAGTATAATCGGAACAAAAATTACCAACAATAATGAGACGCTTTCATTCATTTCCTTCGTCCCTCCTTATGCAAACATGGCAAGTCCCGAGCGGATCAGATCAACGATCGGCTCCGACCACATACCAAGTATTACGTTTAAGATAATAAAGCAGATACATACGACGCCGTAGAGCACATCCCGTTTCCATGGAATAGAAGGATACTCCGATTTTACCGGCGTATAAATACGCACAACGGTCTTCATAAAGTAAATTGCGTTTAAAATCGTACTGATGGCAAGCACGATCAACGTAGGCAGCATCTTATTGACACCCGCAGACACGCCCGCCTGTGCAAATAAAATTTTGCTGATAAAACCGGAAAACAGGGGTACGCCCACCATGGACAGCGAACCGACGGTAAAGGTAGCGCCAGCTATCACATTGCGATACCCGGCTCCGGTCAAATCGATAAATTTCTTGCTCTTGCCGGAAGCGTCGGTCAGCCCTACCGCTGCGATAAACAACATACTCTTGGTCGCGGCATGGGAAAAAATATGGAAAATCGACGCTTGCATTCCCGCTTCCGAGCCAAGCCCAAAGCCCATATAAATATATCCGATCTGCGCCACGGATGAAAACGCAATCATTCTGCGGATATCGTTTTCCTTAATAGCGCTTAGAGAACCGAAAATCATACCGCAGAGACCGAAGACAAACAGCACGTTAAACAATCTGCTTTCGGCAACGACCTCAAATCCGATCACACGGTAAAATATCTTGAGCAGCAGGAAGATATATCCCTTTGATACAAGGCTGGATAAAATCGCCGCACTGGAAACCGTAGAATATCCATAGGAATCGGGCAGCCATGAATGAAACGGAAACAGCGCGCTCTTAATGGCAAGCCCGACACCCATAAAAATAATCGCCACAACCAGCGGAATATGATATTCCCCGGTCTGGGCAAGAATCTGTACTTGCTCCTTGATATTGCTCATAAGCAAATGTCCCGTAATATCATAGATAATACACAGTCCGAACAACAACAGCCCGGAACCGATCAGACTCATCAACATATACCGGGTCGCCGCTTCCAGCGTATGCCCGTTTTCCCGGATCATAATCAACCCACATGCGGAAATCGTATTGATCTCTACAAATACATACGCCGTAAACAGGTCGTTCGTATAGATCAGCGCCAAAAGAGAGCTCATCAACAGATTGATCAACACATAATAAAGATTTTCCTTAAACGGATCAACCTCCGCAAACAAATGCTTTCTGCCGCCCAGAATGGAAAGCAGCATAACCACGCTGAAAAACAGAGCCATAAGCGCTTCCAGATTGCCAAAGCGGATCTCATTTCCCCACGGCGCTGAAAAACGTCCCATTTTATATACGTAATACCGGTTCGTCACAACAGTAAAATACAGCGTACACGCGGACATAATCCCGATAACGGAAATTACCGCAATGTTTAGCCGCCTCGCCCATTTCCCCTTTAACCCAGACGAAATAATAGAAGCACACATGGATAGAATCAAGGAGAAACAGGGAAAATTACGTAAAATTTCCATTTAGATTTCCTCCTTTTTCAAAATGGTAGAAATATCATCCATATTTAAGGTATGATACCTCTGGTACAGGCGGATGGTAAGAGAAAGCATCAGCGCCGTAACAGATACCGATACTACAATCCCCGTCAGTACAAGTCCACTGGGAATCGGGTTAATATAAGTATTTACATCCTGCACGCCGTCCACGACGATAGGCGCCATTTTACCGGCTATATATCCCTTTTCTGCCAGAAACAAATAAGTGCCCGTATCCATAAAGTTCAGACCGATAATTTTCTTAATCAGATTTTTCTGCAGCAGCAGATTGGCAAAGCCTATGGTAAACAAAAGAACCGCGACCGCTTCACCGTAATTGGCTATTAGTCCGTCAAACATCCTACAGCCCTCCTCTTCGAAACAGTGCATAAAAGGCATACATGGTACATGCAACCTCAATTCCTACAAATATATTCAGCCAGAGGATAATCCCCGCAGAGAAAATCATGCCCGGCACGCCCAGGGAAATATGATTGTTAAAATCATTGGCTCCCATGAACAGATAATAAGTAATCACGACACAATAAGTACAAAGAGCCGACACCTTTACGATTTGATATGTTTTCTCATTAAAAAACTTCTGCATCTTATCAAAGCCGTAGGCGCTGACATATAAAATCATTCCCGCGCCGATCATCGCTCCGCCGGAAAACCCTCCGCCCGGAGACAGATGCCCGTTTAAGATAACGTAAATGCCAAAAATGAAGATGATGGGCACAAGTACAAACGCCACTTTCTGCAGAATAATGTCATTTTTCGGTTCGTAAAGGCGATCGTTTAAACTTTTGTCCGCACGGATCTTCTCTTCTTCCTTCATCAAAAGAATCATGACACAGGTCGTCGCAATAAAAAGCACGCAGGTCTCTCCAAAAGTATCAAAAGCACGATAATTCAAAATCATACCCGTAACAATATTGACAGCGCCCGTATCCTGCAGACCGTTTTCGATATAAACCTGGGAAACCTCATTATTTACCGGTCTGTCAACCGTACCGAGCTTTGGCAGATTAGCCACCATATACAGCAAGATCCCGGCAAGGACAAAACAAAACAGTACCGCGCAAACGCTATAGGCTTTCTGAAAAAAACCGATCCACTTATTTGCCTTGAGGTTATAGACCTTTTCAATCGTCTGATGCTCTTCCGCCATGATCTCTTCCAGCGTCAGACTGTCTTTATAAGGAACTCCCGGCTGCATTTCCACTTCATCCAGATAAGGGTCCTTCGTCCCCTTCATCCAGCGAAAAAAGCGAAAGGCTTTTGTTTTTGCATATTCTTCGTCACTTTTCAGCCTGCTCATCTTCCTTATGCTCCTTTCTGATCGCTTCAATCTTCTTTAAGGTAACAAAAAACAGAATACTGGTCACGCCTGCTCCTACCGCCGCCTCGGTAATCGCCAAATCCGGCGATTCCAACAAAATCCAGATAATGGACATGATCAGACTGTAGGACATAAAGACTAACACAGCATTCAGCAGATTTTTAGTAAAGCTGACCGCCAATGCACAGACGATCAAAAAAAACAACAATATATACATAAAATATTCCATTACTTCTCCACCTTTCCGTATTTGTCCTCTCCCTCATGGGTAGCAACTTCCAGTTTGGCGATCAAGTGGGAAGATACCGGAGAAGAAAACCATAAAAACACAACAACCAGCATCAATTTTAATGTAGTCAGGTTCCAACCGTTTAAGATCATCAGACCAATTAGCGACAACCCGATCCCCGAAGTATCGCCGGTCGCCGCGGCGTGCATACGGTTCAATACATAATCCAGCTTATAGACGCTGATAATCTCAACCACAAAAAGCACCATTCCCGCCAATAAGAACAAGGTTCCCAGTATAAAGCGAATCCATAATAAAATCTCCATTCTACTTGTCCTCCTCTTTATCAAATTTTTCCGATTGTATCTCTTCCGTTTTCTGCTGCGTCTGCTCATGGGACTCTTCTTCCAATTCCTCTTCCTTCCGCACACCCATGATTACCTTAGACAATACAATAACCGCAAGGAAACTGATCATCGCATAAATAATGCAAATATCCACCAGATAGCTTTCATTCATCATAACGGCAAGAATCGCGATAATGGTCATAACCATGGTTCCCATCATATTGACGGACACCAGGCGGTCTGCAACCGTCGGTCCCATGCAGGCGCGAATCAAGCACAAAAACAGCATAATCCCCAGCACAATAAGAACACCCACAAATAAAAAATGATATGTTGTTTCCAACGACTGAATCCCGCTACTCATCCTTTTTCCCAATCCTTTCCGCTTTTTCCAGCATCCGTACAAAGACCGAGTCCTCAATCCCTTCTGCAAAATCCTTATCCAACGCGTGAACCACATATTTATCGTCCTCCAGAGATACGGTTATGGTTCCCGGCGTCAACGTAATGGAATTTGCCAACAGCACCCTTAATACCGGCGACTTAATTTTTGTATGGAACGTGACAAGCACCGGCTCTCTCTCATATTTTGAGGTAAATATCATTCTCATGGTATCCAGATTTGCTTTTAAAATCTCCCAGATTAAAACAAACAGATAACCAATCATAAAAAGCGCATACCGCGCCCCACGAATATCCTTTGCCGGACTCCACCCCATAAACTTACAGATAAAAGCATACAAAAGGGCGGCGACAAATATGCCGATGATCCCGATTTCCAATGTCAGCTGTCCGTTAAAGATAACCCAGCACAAGAAAAACAGTATATACATAAGTACTTCCTTCCTTTCTCATTTCCAAGCAATTATTCTACACCAAACATCTGCAAATCACAAGAAAAACAGCATTCAAATTTTGAATGCCGTTTAAAATCTTTACGCTATCTTTACGTTCTTCCCTATCATATGCCCCATCCCCTGTTGTTTCCGTCCCAAATAGCAATATTTTAATGATTTTCAATTATTTCTTGTTTTTTTGCTTGATTTTTATTCTGTTCGTGATATAATGACTAACGGAATCAATTACATAAGCAACATCTTTAAGGGGTATTAGCGCAGTTGGGAGCGCGCAACATTCGCATTGTTGAGGTCACGGGTTCGAATCCCGTATACTCCATTTTTTATTGCATAAGCAAACAAGAAGCGGTTTTCTACCGTACAGTCTGTTTTGACTCAGGCGGCGTACCCGCTTCTTTTTTATGCAAAAAATACCGCGCCCGTCCTTTCTTTGCATTTTCATACCGATCAATTTATTCCGCCATTTATACCGACATCTTTATGACATATCTCCCCATTTGCGGCTGTTATCCTTTTACTTAACGTCATCCATCCTAAGAATAATGTATCATACAACAGGATCATTATCCATATCAATTTGACCATTCTTCAAAAAATGATCAAATTAAAGCAACAAAAAAAGAACTGCCGAAAAAACTATTTTGCAGATATCAAAGGAAACCTTTATAAAAACGCCGGTACTTAATCCGCGTATTTTGCGGATTTATGTACCGCTGCGTTTTTGTAGAGCGAAAGCGTGTTTCCGTGATATCTGTAAAATAGCTTCTTTCAGTAGCTCCTTCTCCTCTTTTAAAGGATCAGTTTCTGTCAATCATTTATACGGTATGAAATCCTTTCGCCGTAATGCAGGCTTCCACTTCTCCGATTTCCTCGGCATGGAAAACCATAACCGGTTTTCCCGAATCTCTGTTAAAGGACAAATACATATAGTTTACATTAATGTTGCTGTCGGACAACGCGCCTAACAGCCGGTTCAGGTTGCCCACCTCGTCCTCCATTTCCACACCGATTACGCCCGTCTGGCGGCAGAGAAATCCCGCGTCGATCAGGGCGGTCATCGCCAGATCCGGCTCGCTTACCACCATACGGATGATACCGTACTCGGCGCTGTCATTCGTTACGGACCCCCAGATATTGACCTTTTCTTTCGCCAGGATTGAAGTAATCCTCTGCATATTTCCTTTTTTATTCTCCGCATAAACCGATAATTGTTTTAACATCTTATTTTCTCCTCTTTTCTCTATCCTGCGTCCGCCGCAGTCCGCGCGCATCGTCCAGGACCGCTTTGCCACAGCGGTATTATAACAGATTCTATTTCCGATTCCAAGCCGGCAAAAAAATGAAGCCCCGGAACCGTGTAGGGGGTACACGAGGTCCGGGGTGGGTGGGAAAGCAATATTTATTTTTTCTTATTTCTCGGAGTCATAACTTTGACATATCCGTACAGCAATGCTGCGACTGCCGCAACTCCTGCCATTTCAATTAGCAACACCTGAAGTATTTCTTCCAAAAACCAGACTGCGCTCATGTTGATCCTCCTTTACCACTCTCATATCCTGAGTTTTTTCTCTATACAGATACAGCAACGGAATACCGACGCAAACCATTCCGCCGATGATGTTACCGATGGTTACCGGAAGCAGATTATGAAACAAAAAGCTCCCTGTATTCAGTTCTGCAAGCTGTTCTGCGCCCAAACCGTACTCCTGCGCCGCCGCCTGCACATAAGCCGGATTCATTTTTGCCAGAATCCCCGCCGTAATATAATACATATTCGCGACACAATGCTCAAAGCCTTCAGTCACAAACAGGAAAATAACAAAAAATGCGGATAACAGTTTGCCCGTGATATCCTTGGCGCACATGGCAATCATAACCGCAGCGCATACAAGAATATTGCAAAGCACGCCGGAAATCAGCGCCTGCCCGAAACTCATATTGACCTTTCCGAGAGCCAGCTTTATCGTGTACGCGCCCAAAACGCCGTCGGAATAATTCAATTGTCCGCTGCCCGCGACGGCTATCGCCGTCAGTCCCGCGCCCAAAAAGTTTCCTATATATACAATGGCAAGCGTCCTGACCAGCCGCCTAACGCTGTGTTTTCCAGACGCCGTAGCCATGATCATCAGACAATCTCCGGTAAACAGCTCCGCGCCCATGGTAATGACCATCATCAGTCCCACGGGGAATACCGCCGCAGCCGCAAGGCGCGCCAGACCTACATTCCCCACGGAATGCGCCGCGACGCTGCTTCCCGCAGCTCCCATGGCGATCATCGCTCCCGCAAGAACCGCCTTTAACAGCAATTTCCCTGCCTGCGTATTTACCTTAGCCTCGCATCCTGCAATATATTTATTTACCGCGCTTTTAATTGATAAAAAGTTGTCCATATCCGTCCCGCCGTTATCCATTCTGCCTGACACCAGATGAGCGCCAGTCATTTCTGCTTTCGCAGTTAGTTTAGCAAATCCCGGTCAAAAGCGGTAATATAAATATAAAAAAGGCGTCATATGAATTCTCATATGACGCTTTCGCAGGCAACTTCCACTTTGGCGCTGTACAATTTTTTCTGAAACAGAATATCCAGATCCGTCAATTGATAATCTTTTCTATAGATCAGCACATCTTTATATCGATTGTTCTCCACCTTGCAGGCTCGCTGCACCAGATGGTACTGTTCCAGGTATTTATCCGGGATCGGCGACACCCACATATAGGTCGTCGGCACCTTCGTAAGCAGATCAAACTGGCTTCCTCTCTCATAAACATAGATTATCCCGGACTTCTTTTTGCCCCCGCGTTCCTTCTGCTTTGCAGGCTTTTCGCTTTCAACGGGCATCATAATATCTCCGTGGGTTATTTTTACATACTGTTCCAAATCCTGTTTTTCCAAAGCTTCCTTTTTTGCCAGCGGATGCCGTTCGGACATGACCACCACATATTCAAATTCCCATATGGTCTCTCCGACAAGCTTATTGTTCTGAAGACATTTCTGAAAATATTCTTCATGATCTTTCTGGTAGCGGATAATCCCCATATGATAACCCCGGTCGGCGACATTGCTGATCGTCTGAAGCGTATTGGTTTCATTGATGGTTATTTCCATGCCCTCGCTCATATCCAGCTCCGACACAAACTCGGTATAACCGTCGGCGATATAGCTCCCGCGGGGAATGGATAACTTAAACCGTTTGACGCCTTCTTCATCCCGCAGGGATATCTTTTCCATTTCATCCAACTGCTCGATCATCTTATGGGCATGATACAAAAATTCGCTTCCCTTTTCCGTCACTTTAATGCCGCCGGGCGTGCGCTTGAATATCTCATATCCCAGATCATTTTCCAGGTCTCTGACCGCTTTGCTCAAATTGGGCTGCGCCATATAAAGATTCTGCGCCGCCCGGGTAATCGATCCCGTTTTTTCAATTTCCACCGCATATCGGAAATATTGCGTATTCATGATGCCCCCTCGTTCCTTTCATCGGTTATATCAATTTTGATATGTACTTATATAAAATATTTCTTATGAGCATTGCTGTTCTTTCCTGTGCTCCCCTAAACAGCAGATAAACCAAAATAAAAAAGGGTTGACGAATTTAGAAATCCGACAACCTTTTTCCTTTCAAATCAGTGCGGAAGATGGGACTTGAACCCACACGACTGCAATAGCCACAAGATCCTTAGTCTTGCTCGTCTGCCAATTCCGACACTTCCGCGAAAAGATGCAGGAAAAGGGACTTGAACCCTCACGATATTGCTACCACAGGCACCTGAAGCCTGCGCGTCTGCCAATTCCGCCATTCCTGCACGCAAGTGATATTGTATCTGTTTTTTTCGTTTCTGTCAATCCCTTTTGTTACATTTTTATCTATATTTTTTTGCCGTCCGCTTCCGCCTTTGGGATTCCCAGATAACGGTTTCCATTGTGAATATTTTTTAAATTCTCAAGCAAAATCCCGGCGCGGTACATTTCCTGCAAAGCCGTCTCCTGCTCCTTCGTCAACTGTTCGCTGTACAACTGATTTTCATAATCAATCAGCACGACGCCCGTATAGGCGGTCAGCCAAAACAGCGGCGATTCATTCTCCGGTATCCGGTCCCAGATCTCGTTTCCAAGAGAAACGATCATCGTCTTTAAATGACTTTTCACACATTCCTTCACATCTCCGTCAGGATACAAAAGCGCCGCGCACATGGTGGTTTTCTGCTCCTGCTTCATGGAAATATATTCCGACGCCGTCAAATTCCACACTCCTTACAACCGGTTGCCGTCGATCAGGTCTCTCCGAATCATTTTAATCCTCTTCATCCGTAAATTCCACAAAGGATATATTGCTGTAGGGCACTGCGATCCTCGTCTCGTTGCTGGTCTCTCCGGTAACCACGTCGTTATATATGTAGCTGGATCTGCCTTTTCTTTTAAAAATAGCGAATCCCACATCCGTTGATGCCAGTTCTATCGTAACCTTGGTCTCATGGTTTCCGTCGTCGATAATCTGGCGCTGAATCTTTGTTCCGTCCATCAGTCCGATGCAGGCGATCTTCATGCCGTCGTGTACCTGCATCATCAGTTCAAATACTTCCTGTAACATACCCCAACCTCTTTTCCTGTTCCCGCCATCCGCCGGTCTTTACCCATACCTTCCGGCGCCCGCAGGACACACTTTTCATACAGTATAACACAATTTTTCTAAAGAAACATCATATACTGATATAACTTTATCAAAAGGAAACCAAAATGGCAATTCATTTTATTTTAATTGTGGGCAGAGCCGAATCCGTGGATAATTATAAAAACGCCGTCAGCAGCGCGGGTTTCATTCCCGTCGTTACCGATACAACGAATCTTTTGGAAGAATGCCTCCAAAATCAGGATTCCCTCCGCGATTGTATACTGTCGCGGATCGACCTGCTGTTGCTGCCCGGAGGAGGCGACATCTCTCCCGACCTGCTTCACGTCCCCGACCGCGGCTCCCGCAGCATCGACCGCGTTCTGGACCATGTCCAGTTCGCTTATTTCCACTATTTTTTATCAAAAAAGAAACCCATACTGGGGATCTGTAAAGGAATGCAGCTTATCAATGCGGGGCTGGGCGGCACTCTGGTACAGGATATGCCGCCCGCGGGGCAGAATATTCATGCTTACCTGGGCTTTAAAGACAATCAGCACAGCTGCACCTATCTTTTCCCCCAAAACAAGAAATTTTTCCCTCTTCTTTCTTCTTTAAAAGAGCTTGATGGCGCCTCCTTACTGCCTACGCAAATCAACAGCGCCCATCACCAGTGTGTGGATCAGCTTCCCGAGGCGCTTTTTCCGTTCCAATACGCTCCCGACGGGGTCGTCGAAGGCTTTATCCACTGCAGCCTTCCCATCATAGGACTGCAATGGCATCCCGAACGGCTTTTTTATTGCGACGGAAGCTACCTGAAATTGTTTTTAAAAATTTTGATTCCCGCTTGATTTAGAACATTTGTTCTTGTACAATAGTAGATAGCAAAGGCAGGCTGATCCTAAGATGGCAGATACGATTATTTTTCATGTAGATGTAAACTCCGCTTTCCTTTCCTGGGAAGCCATATACCGCATTCAGACCCTGGGCGAAACCGAGGATATCCGTACTTTTCCCTCCGTTATCGGCGGCGATGAGAAACAGCGGCACGGCGTTGTCCTCGCCAAGTCCACGCCTGCAAAAAAATTCGGCATCAAAACGGGAGAACCCCTCGCCCAGGCGCGCAAAAAGTGTCCCGGGTTAAAGACTTACGCCCCCAACTTTTCTCTTTATGTGGAAAAATCCCGCGCATTGATGGATCTGTTAAAGCGCTTTGCCCCCGTTGTAGAACAGTTCAGCATTGACGAAGCCTTTTGCGACTTTACCGGAACAACGTCTCTCTACGGACCTCCCGTCGCATTCGCCCATAAATTAAAAGATATGATTCGGGACGAGCTGGGATTCACGGTCAACATCGGCGTTTCCTCCAACAAGCTGTTGGCGAAAATGGCTTCCGATTTTGAAAAGCCCGATAAGGTCCATACGCTTTTTCCCGACGAGATTCAGGAAAAAATGTGGGGACTTCCGGTTTCCGACCTTCTTTATGTGGGACGTTCCAGCACACGCACCCTGCATAATCTGGGGATTTTTACAATCGGCGACCTTGCCGGGACAGATGTGGATATTTTGAGACAGCATCTAAAAAAGCACGGCGAAGATATCTGGAAATCCGCTAACGGTCTGGACGACGCGCTGGTAACCGCCGAACAGCCCGCCAACAAAGGCTATGGCAACTCCATTACCGTAGGCACGGATATCACGGACCGGGATACTGCCTTTATGGTGCTTCTTTCCCTCTGCGAAACCATCGGCGCAAGACTGCGCGCCGATCACGCCTATATCAGCGTCGTAAGCGTTTCGGTGGTGGATTCCTCTTTCCGCCACTCCTCCCGCCAGACCACACTGCCCTCTTCCACGGATATTACCGAAAAGATTTATGAAACCGCGTGCGGGCTTTTTACCGAGCTTTGGGACAAAGAGCCGCTGCGCCAGCTCGGGGTCCATACCTCCCGGGCAAGTTCCGAAAGCTTTGTCCAATATGATATGTTTGACGGCAGCCAGACGGACAAGCTGAGCAAATTAAACTCTGCCATTGACCAGATCCGCGACCGCTATGGAGACGACTCCATAAAACGCGCCTGTTTTGTCGATAACGACCAAAACCATATGTCCAAGGGACTAAGCAGCGCAAAACGAAAGAAATAGACTATGCGCCGCCTTGTCTCCTGACCTATTACTCCGTGATCGTATACATCATAAATTCATAGTGCAGCTTCGTCCCCTCGGCGATTTCCTGGGGCAAAAGTGCGCGCGCTACCATCTTTTCTTCTTCCGAAGGCTCGTCAGTCCTTTTTAAATAGGCATAATCGCCGTCAATTTTATCTACAATATAATCAAAGGTATTCATCCGTTTTTCCTCCCGATCGCCATTTTTTCAACCGTTATTTTCTCTCTCCGCATCCTGGGACAGCTTCTGCCCGATTTCCGCCACAATCTCCCGGATCTGCTTTCCGCTGCAGTCAATCCTGATTTCCCCGTATTGTTCATACAGAGGTTTTCGTTCTTCAAATAATTCCCGAAGCGTCTGTCCGGGCTGCAGGGCGACGCCCCGCTCGTTCAGATCCCCCAGACGTTCTTTCAGTTCCTCATAAGGAAGAGACAAATATACGATTTTGCCCGTTTTCTGAAAGTGCTCCATTGCTTTCCGCCCGTAAATTGCGCTTCCCCCGGTAGCAATGACGGTATTTTCCGCCTCGATAGAGGCATTGATTCTTTCTTCAATTGCCAGAAAGCCCTTCGTTCCGTTTTCGCTGATCAATTCGTGCAGGAGTTTTCCTTCCCGCTCCTGGATCACAAGATCCGAATCCAGAAAGTGGTACCCCATACTTTTCGCCAGTACAACGCCTACCGTACTTTTGCCCGCGCCGGGCATTCCGATTAGTATCAGATTGTTCATAACGTCTCTATGACCTCCACGAGGAAATCCCATACCCTTTTGACCGATGAAATACTCAGCTTTTCCCTTGTAGTATGAATATCAAAAATATCCGGGCCAAAGGAAACGCAATCCAGCCCAGGTTTTTTCGCCGCGAGAATGCCGCATTCCAATCCCGCATGCAGCGAAAGCACTTCCGGCTTTTTGCCGTACTGTTTTTCATAAATGCGGATCATATGCTCCCTGAGCGGGGAATCTGTTTTATATTCCCACGCAGGATACTCGCCCGATTTTGCGGCGGTCCCTCCGTATTTTTCCACCAGCGCGCACACTGTTTCTTCCAATTCGTCCTTTTCCTTTGCGACGCTGCTACGCAGGGAAAAGGTTACCTGCATTCCGTCTTCCGTCAATTCCATAATGCCCATGTTCAGCGAAGTCTGCACCAAGCCTTCCAGCTCCCGGCTCATAGACTGCACGCCGTTTGGCGCTTCCCTCAAAAATGCAAGCACCCGTTCGCAATCCTCCGCCGTCAAATAAGCCGCGGGCTTTTCCTGTGCACAATCCTCCATATCCTCAAGAATTACCTTACAATCAGGATCGGTCGCTGCAAAGCGCTCTTGCATCTCTTTCTCTAAATGATGGCACAGCTCCTCAAACCGTTTATTGGTTTCATCCGTTTCCCCCGTGCCTGCACCTTTTCCTTCCAAAGGAAGTCCGATAACAGCGCACGCCTCCACAGGGATCGCATTATCTTTTAAGCCCCCGCGCAGAGAAACCAATCTTATGTCAACCTTTTTCTTTATTTCTGATAAAAACCATCCCATAACAACATTGGCATTTCCACTGTTTTTGTTAATTTCCGTACCGGAATGCCCGCCCGCAAAGTCGGTCAACATAACTTTTTTCCAAAGCACCTTGTCATCCGCTTTCACTCTGTTTACGGGAAGTGTTCCGGCGATGCGGAGCCCCCCGGCGCAAGCCGCCACAAATTGTCCCTCTTCCTCGGAATCAATATTTAACATTCTCATTCCCTGACAGGGCGAAAGATCAATGCCCGTTGCACCGTCCATGCCCACCTCTTCTTCCGTCGTCACAACAAGCTCTATCCTAGGATGGGATATGGTTTCGTCCGCAAGCAACGCAAGCCCGTAAGCAACGGCGATTCCGTCGTCTCCGCCAAGGCTGGTCTGTTTTGCGTATACATAATCTCCGTCAATAGCAAGCCTGAGGGAATCCTTTGTCATATCGATATCCGCTTCC
This sequence comes from uncultured Lachnospiraceae bacterium, assembly GCA_900542015.1. Lineage (GTDB taxonomy): Bacteria > Bacillota > Clostridia > Lachnospirales > Lachnospiraceae > UBA2882. The sequence goes on from UQLY01000001.1 coordinate 277,182, forward strand.
GGCTCTTTTACCGCAACCATATCCATATGCCCCTGTATCATAACGGCAGGCTTTTCCTCTTTTCCTTTTGAAGCCTCTTTGATGATAATGACGTTTTTTAACGCATCCTGACTGACCCAAAGGTCATGTTCTTTGGCAAACGCCACAAGATAATCGCTGATTGCGTCCACGTTTCCCGATCCATGGGGAATATTACAGATTTCTTCAAAATAGTGAAATACATTTTTCGGTTCCAGATTTTCCAGCATCACATGTCCTCCTTCAAATTACCATTATTTTATCACAATTCTCTGTTTTTATCATATTTTGCCTTCTGCAAATCATTCGGTTTGAAAAAGGGCTGCCATATTTAGAACTATCCTTTGTTTCTAAATACGACAACCCTTCCAATTCATTTTATCCGAAACCGATTAAGCGATTTTTGCTTTTGCAACTTCTGCTAATGCTGCAAAGCCTTCCGCATCGTTGACTGCCATTTCAGCAAGCATCTTTCTGTTGATATCGATTTCCGCCAGTTTTAAGCCATACATAAATTTGCTGTAGCTTAAACCGTTCAATCTCGCCGCTGCATTGATACGAGCGATCCATAACTGTCTCATCTGACGTTTTCTCTGTTTACGTCCTGCATAAGAGGATGTCAATGCTCTCATAACAGACTGCTTAGCAACTCTGTACTGATTGGATCTTGCTCCTCTATAACCTTTTGCAAGTTTTAATACTCTATTATGTTTCTTTTTTGCGTTTACTCCGCCTTTGATTCTTGCCATTTTACTCTCCTCCTAACCAATCTTACATATATGGTAAAATCTTCTTCATATTCTTCTCGTTCGTTACGTCTGTAATTGCAGGCTTTCTAAGATTTCTCTTTGTCTTAGCAGATTTCTTGGTTAAGATATGACGTTTATAAGCTTTATTTCTTTTTAACTTTCCTGTTCCTGTTACTTTGAAACGCTTTGCAGCGGATCTGTTGGTTTTCATTTTTGGCATTTTAAATTCCCTCCTATATTTGTACCTATCTATTTTAACTGCTCATAAAACCAGTTAAAAACTATGCTCATCAGCGCTTTTCGGCAATTACCATCGTCATGCTCCTGCCTTCTACCTTCGGCGCTTTTTCAATCACGGCGATATCGGACAAGCTTTCTGCAAAATCATCTAAAATATGTTTGCTGTTTGCCATATGCGCCATCTCGCGTCCACGGAAACGAAGCGTTATCTTTACCTTATCTCCTTTGGAAATAAACTTTCTCGCCGCATTCATTTTCGTATTCAGGTCGTTGGTATCAATGTTGGGAGACAAACGGATCTCCTTGATATCAACGGTCTTCTGTTTTTTCTTTGCTTCTTTTTCTTTTCTGATCTGCTCATATCTGAATTTTCCGTAATCCACGATTTTGCAGACCGGAGGCTTTGCCGTGGGAGCGATCTTTACCAGATCAAGTCCGGCATCATCCGCCATCTTCTGGGCTTCTCTTGACGACATAATACCCAACTGTTCCCCGTTCTCTCCTATCAGACGTACTTCCTTGTCTCTAATCTGTTCGTTAATCATTAAATCGCTAATAATCGTGCACCTCCAAAAAGAATTCAATAAAAAATGGATATCCGCAGATATCCACAAAAATACAACATAACTTCATTTATAAACTATAAAAGAAAAATGTTTAACGCCTGTCAGCCCGATTGCCACAGGGTGAGAGTGGATACTCTGCTTGCTGTTGTGCTTCACACACTTGTGTATATTATCATGCAAAATATCCTTTGTCAACCTCTATTTTTTACTTTTTACCTACTTTTGCCCGTTTTTTGTCATTTGCTTTTTGCCATTCTGCGTTTTGCGCCCTTATCCGCAAACTGCCCTATCAGATAATCCGGTTGTTAGAAGTGATTGCATTCATCCGATAAAACTCCTGCTGCGATGTAAAAAGCTGATTCTTCCGCAATTCATATTCCTTTTTTTCTTCTTCTGTCATGGATTTTAGATATTCCAGCTCATCCATCTGTTCCCTTTTATGATGAATCGTCAAATAAATGGAAACAGCCGCAGCCAGAATAGCCGGACTAAATATCAGGAGCAATAAGAAAAACCAACTCATAGCAATACCTCCCGTGTATTTTTTAGGATTGCATTTTTCTATTATTATAATCCTTCTTATGGTATCGCGCAAGTTTGCGAAAAGTCAGCGTTTTTTACCTACTGCGAAAAGTCAGCGTTTTTTTACCGGCATTTTATGTATCGGGGAATCATGCAAAGCTTCATCCCCGAACCGTTTTTGACCCGAACCGGTTATTCCTTACAATGAAAGGTGCCGCAAAGGGTTTCTTTGCTTTCCTTTGCCCGGCTGCCTTCAATGGAAACGCTGTCAGCATAACATTTATAATTGGAATTGTACTTGCATTTTGTCGCTTCACAATCGATGCTGATAGTCTGGCACGGATGATCCAGCGCGCTTGTATAGCAATCGCATCCCTCATGACGGAAGGACTCGCAGCAGGTATCTTTTTCCATTTCCGCATGACTTCCGCCTACCATTATATCTCCCTTGCAGCATCTTTTTTCCTTATTATATCCGCAAGTAATCACACCACAGGTTAATTGTGCCATAAGAAGCCTCCTTCATGTGCTGTCAATAAAAAGTTACGTCTATAGTATTGGCTTCTTTTTAAAGGAATATGCCGTTTTTTCATAAATTTTTTCAATTGTCAAAGCATCGTTTTTTATGAAACCGGCAGGTTTAGGTCCTTTCCCTTTCCGCGCTGATGCCCAATGTAACAGATCGAAAAAACATCTTGTACTTATCTGTGAATCCGTTATATAATATCCACAGACACCGGTTCCGGGAGGAGTGCGGTTCGCCCGTACTGCCAGTGTCTAGGTTCAAACTCTTGATTATCCCGTAGAACACTTGGCAGCCGGCGTCATTTCAATTCGGAAGATATCTTTTTCCGGCTCAGGATTCTTTTCTTTCTACACATTGCTCATATATCTTTCCTTACGCGCGTTTTCTGCGTGCATTTTTTCACAAGACAACATCTTTTGTACATTGGACAATATAATATGCTTACCCGGGGAGCCAATGGGGCGATTATGTCAGTTGCCGGACACTTAAGGAAGGGAGCTGGTGCCAATGGTTACATTCAGCGATTTATTCACCTTTGTAATTATGCTTTGTGCTATCATTACTTTGGTTATGAAACATAAAAATAGCGCCTTGTCTTTGGTCGGATGAGCGCTATTTTTTAGTACATATTCGCCAGAGCGGGAAGCCTTAACCTTCCTTATCGGCTGTCTTGTTAAGCATATTATAAACAATTGACAACATGAAATCAACACTAAATCGAACTATGACAATATAATATGCTTACCAGGGGAGCCGAAAGGGCGATATGCCAGCTGCCGAACTTTACGGAAAGGAGCTGGTGACAATGGTTACATATGGTGATCTATTTACTTTTGTAATTATGCTTTGTACGGTTGTAACTCTTGCATTACACATCAAACGTAAAAAGTAGCGCCCTCATCCCGGTAAGATAAGGCGCTGCTTTTTAGCAAATTACACTGCCGGCGGCTAGGCTTCATCTAGCTTTCGGCTCTCTTGTTAAGCATATTATAGAGAATATCTATGAATCTGTCAAACAATTGAAAGTTGCTGCTTATAAATCAACATAAAATATGCAGATAGTATTTGCTATAGGGATATCGTATCAAAAAGAATCTATTGCACCACGACAATATAATATGCTTACCAGGGGAGCCGGTAGGGCGGTCCTGCCATCCGTTCTGTTACCTTACGGAAAGGGGTGGTAACATGGTTACATATAGCGATTTATTTGCTTTTGTTATTATGCTCTGTGCTGTTATCACACTTGTGTCAAAGCACAAAAAATAACCGTCCTGCTTCCCGCTAAAGAGTCGGACGGTTATTTTGTAACTGCTAACTTATTTCGCCGGAACGGATAGGCTTAATCTATCTTACCGGCTCCCTTGTTAAGCATATTATAGTGAATATCTATGGATCTGTCAAACGCAAACCCCCCCGCTGCAACCAACACCGAGGTAATCCGGAACCATACCGGCGGACCGATATAGTAAACCCTAAGCAAGTAAATTATATTATTCCCCAGTAAAAAAATACAAGTTATCGGCCATTTTTATTCCCATTTATAGGGAGGATGATAAATCATGAAAATCAAGTAACTGCCCTCCGGCTCCTATCATATCTATAACTCACGCCTTGGGCATTCCTGACGCGTATATCATGGCATCCGGCGGTTGGAAGTCTGAGGTAACCTTAAAATCCATTTACCGCCATGCGCTTGACAACAGAAAAGAAGAAATGCAGAAGCAAACCGCAGACTATATCAACTCCCTTTTGTCATGACAAAATTCATGACAAAAAACTTTTTAAATATGACAAATACTATATAAATATGCTTTAAATTTTCTTAAATAAAAAGTGCCGCAAACCCTTGATTTTTCAACGAAACCTTGGATTTGCGGCATTTCTCTTTCTAAGCAGATAACGGGAGTCGAACCCGCCTTTCCAGCTTGGGAAGCTAGCGTTCTACCGATGAACCATATCTGCAAGCTTTATTATTCTACACCTTTTCCCCTGCCGTGTCAAACCCTAACAAAGCGCCTACACCCCGGGCAGAGCGCCCACACATCCCCGAGCAGAACGCTTATACAATCCGGGACACACCCCAAGGCAGAGCGCCGTTGCCCAACCGGGCAGGACGCCGTTGCCTTTGCAGCCGTTATATCCGCAGTTACCCGCTTCTATTTTTCCTCTGCTCCGGCAACAACTCCCTGCTCATAAGCAACAACTCTTTTTTCGGTTTATTCGTTCACTCTTAACCGGCTGTTTTTATTTCTTTTCTTCTTCGGGCAGTTCCTTACGGATTTCCTTGGTGCGGATTTCCTTGCAGATCTGATCGATAAACTCATCAAGCGGCTTCTGTCCCTCGTCGCCCGCGAAACGGCTTCTTACCGATACTGTACCCTGCTCTTCTTCATTTGCACCGACAATGAGCATATAGGGAAGTTTATTCATTCTCGCGTCTCTGATCTTATAACCGATCTTCTCGCTGCGGGTATCGACGGTTACATCCACGCCGTTCGCCGCCAGTTCCTTTCTGACTTTTTCCGCATAATCAAAGAATTTTTCGGAAATAGGCAGGATACGTACCTGCTCAGGGCAGAGCCAGGTAGGGAATTTGCCCGCATATTTTTCAATCAGCCATGCAAGCGTTCTCTCGTAACAGCCAAGAGATGTTCTATGGATAATATAGGGTCTTACCTTGTCGCCGTTCTGATCAATGTAATACATGTCAAACTGTTCCGCGAGCAGGGCATCCCACTGGATCGTGATCATGGTATCTTCCTTGCCATAGACGTTCTTCGCATTGATATCAACCTTAGGACCGTAGAACGCTGCTTCTCCCACATCTTCTACAAAAGGAAGCTCCAGTTCAATCAGGATATCCCGGATATGCTGCTGCGTCTGCTCCCATACCTCGGGCTCGCCGATATATTTTTCTCTGTTTTCAGGGTCCCATTTGGAAAGGTGCCATGTAATGTCATCCTGCAGCCCCAGCGTCGTCATAACGTGCTTTGCAAGGGCGATACATCCCTTAAATTCTTCCACCATCTGGTCAGGGCGCACAATCAGATGCCCTTCCGAAATCGTAAACTGGCGCACGCGGGTAAGTCCGTGCATTTCGCCGGAATCCTCGTTACGGAACAGCGTGGAAGTCTCGCCGTAGCGAATCGGCAGGTCCCGGTAAGAATGCTGGCTGTTTTTATAGCAATAGTATTGGAAAGGACAGGTCATGGGACGAAGCGCAAATACTTCTTTATCCTTTTCCTCATCGCCCAGTACAAACATACCGTCTTTATAGTGATCCCAGTGACCGGAAATCTTGTACAGATCGCTCTTTGCCATTAACGGCGTCTTGGTGCGGACATATCCCCACTCGTTATCCTCCAGATCCTCGATCCAACGCTGCATCTTCATAATCATCTTGGTTCCTTTGGGAAGAAGCAGAGGAAGTCCCTGCCCGATCACATCGACGGTTGTAAACAATTCCATTTCACGCCCCAGCTTGTTGTGATCGCGTTTTTTGATATCCTCCAAATGCTCCAGATAAGCCGCAAGATCTTCTTTTTTGTTAAACGCCGTTCCATAAATACGCTGAAGCTGCGCTTTGTTGGAATCGCCTCTCCAGTATGCCATGGAAGAAGAAATCAGTTTAAACGCTTTGATACCTTTTGTGCTCATCAAATGAGGTCCCGCACACAGATCTACAAAACCGCCCTGATCATAGAAGGAGATTTCGCTTCCCTCGGGCAAATCGCGGATCAATTCCACCTTATAGGGCTCGCCCTTCTCTTCCATAAACTGAATCGCTTCTTCCCTGGGAAGAGTAAAACGCTCGATCTTATGTCCTTCCTTGATAATTTTTTTCATTTCTTTTTCCAGATTGTCCAAGTCTTCTCTGGAAAACGGCGCATGGTCAAAATCATAATAAAAGCCTTCGTCAATGGACGGTCCGATCGTAACCTTCGCGTCCGGGAACAATCTCTTAACCGCTTCCGCCAGTACATGAGAACAGGTATGGCGTACAGTACGGAGCCCTTCCTCGTCATTTGCCGTTAAAATATTTAATGTACAGTCACTGTCCAAAACAGTTCTCAAATCCACGACCTTACCGTCCACTTCCCCGGCGCACGCGGCTCTTGCCAGCCCTTCGCTGATATCCAGCGCAATATCATATACGCTCATCGCCTGATCATATTCTTTGCTGCTTCCGTCTTTTAACGTTATCTTCATTTCCAGTCTTCCTTTCTTTTATCCTTGCCTTTTATCTTTTATTCCTCTTCTTCCCATTCGTCGTCCCAATCATCATCGCAGGCGCCGATGTTATTGCTGCCGTTATTGCTCGCGATCGTGACGCGCTTCTTGGGAGAAAAAATCATTCCCAGTACCATTCCCAACAAAAACGCTACCGCAACGGTCAGACAAAATTCCCTTGCGGTGACCTCGGTATCCTCTGCAAACAACTCTTTCCAATCATTCCATTTTTCTTTCATTCTTTCTGACCTCCTGTATTTTTCTTAATATATTGCAAAACCGGCATTAAAAAATCCCTTACACTGACATTGCAATGTAAGGGACGTAATTTACGCGGTTCCACCCTGCTTGCCTTTGCGCCTCCGTTTGGATCGCGCGCCTTTGCTTATGGCGCGCCGAATGACGGCTTACAAGACCTCTCAACTGATGATAACGGAATCACCGGACCGGATTGGGGTCACTCGGAGTTAGTTTTCGGATGTTTCCTGTAAAAGCGCTTTCAGCCCTTGGCGCTTCTCTCTGCTGCATTCCGCATCGTACTCTTCTCGTCAACGTGTTATTTCAAGTATTTCCTGACTCTGTTATTTTATGCCTAAATGCCTTTCTTGTAAAGTCTTTTTTCTGATGTTTTCGTAATGTTTTTACAATGCTTTTCCGATTATTTCCCGCTTATTTGGGGGACGATTCTCCGGAATGCCTTTCGGGAAGCAGGCTCTTTTCCACGATCTCTGCCGCACAGCGCACGAATTTCACACAGGGTCTGACGGCATAGTATTCTTCGGTTCTGAGGCTCGGCGCGGCGCTTTTTTCCCTGCCGAGAATCCCCAACAGCTCACGGCAGATGATACTGCCGTTTTCTTTTGCAAACGCATCGCTCATATCGCGCACCCGCTGATAGACGGCAGCTTTTTTTGTCTCGTCCTGCGGATCGGAGTTACCGTCCGCTAACCCAGACAGCATCGCCATGGCGGATACCGTACCGCAGACCTCCCTCATCCTGCCGATACCGGCGCCCATAGGCGAAGCAAGCCTCAGCGCTTCCTCCCGTTCCATACCGAACAGATCCGCATACGCCCCAAAGACGGACTGACAGCAATTAAATCCGCTCATAAACAACTGTACCGCCTCTTCCACCCTGCTGCACTGCGTATTCTCTTTCATCTTTTCTGCGCCCATACCTGCACTTCCTTTAAAAATTCTTTAAAAAACATGGAAAAGGGGCTGTTGCATTCCTTGCACCAGCCCGCAAATATTCTGCCAAAGCTCTATTGATTTCTGCCGCAGCATTTTTTATATTTTTTGCCGCTGCCGCAGGGACAGGGATCATTGGGATAAATCTTTGCTTCCTTGACAACCGTCGTAGATCTCTTCTGTTCTTTGTAAAGCTCTTTGAGCTTGTCCTCATCAAAGATTTTCTTCCACTCTTCCAGTCCGTACAGCCATTCCGCATCTGCCGCCACCATGTTTTTATAAAGCAATTCCTTATCAAACTTGAGGCTGACAACGGTATCCGCTTCCATCTCCTCAATGGGGTTAGGCTCTACCAGCGAGTCGTTGATGCCGTCCAGAAAGCCGGTCATCGCCATCAGATCAATGCCGTATTTGGTCGCAAGCTCGCTGACCGTACCCTTTACTTCCGTATCGGGGTCTGCAAGTAATTCTTTATAGACAGCCTGCTCCTTTTTAAAATAGTCAGCCCAGAATTTCTGTAAATCTCCTTTATTTGCCGACTCATCATAAGCCATATCTCTCCACAACTGTAATAATGCCATTTTCGTACTCCTTCTGCACTTTTCATTTGGTTCCTGCAGCTTACCGCTGCCACTTGAAATAGTATATAAAACTTTTCTCAATCTTGCAAGTATTAAATGCGGTCAGGATAAGCGTTTGCTATCTTTTCCGCGCGATCGCCGCCTCACTCTTTCCGGGCGATATGGGTATACACGCCGTCGCCCGTTTCCGCCCCACTGATGCGTTCGGTCACGGAATAATTGCCTTCCACATCCGGTTCCAGCTTAATCGTCAGTTCCCTGCTTGCGCCGTCTTCCACAAAAGTCAAAATCGCCGTCTGGTTGGCGCGGTAATCCAGGCAGATATAACGCAGCAGATCCGCTTCCATATCCATTTGTTCCCGGGTGACAAACCGCTTTGTGACTTCATCATAATAATAAATCACATGCTCTCCGTCTTCTTCCATCTGCGTATAGTCATTGGCGTATTTTTCCCTCTGACTTTCCGACAGCCCCGCTACCATCTCGCACTGTTCATACAACTGCGCCGTCTTAAGTCCGGTATAGAACCGCTTCGCCGACGCTTCCTGAAAATATTCCACCGCCTTCGGAGCGAAAAAGATCAGCAAAAATACCAGACAGATTGCCGCTCCCCACGCCATAACGCGGTAATAGGTTATCCGCTCCTTAAATTTTAAGGGCTTTTCACGCATTTTGATCTGGTAAGTTTCTGCAAACTCTTCCTCCGAAATATCCCGGACAAAGGAATCCAAGTCCTGATATCGGTCAAAATGATAAATGGAAAGTGCCTTCATAATCGCCTTGCTCTGATAATCCATCACGGTTCCGTTATAGTAAGCCGGAGGTAACAACGGATCGTTTCCGCCGGGATTCTCCTCGCTAAGCCTCTCATAAAACGCCGGCACCTTATGTCCCGTTACCATTTCATATAAAACAGCCGCAACCGCGTAAATATCCGTTGCCGGTCCGAAACCGCCCTGATCCACATACTGTTCCACCGGAGCATAGCCTGGAACCCGCGCCGTTGCGTCCTCCGCAACCGCCGTCGCCGCATCCTCCATGGGATCGCCAAAGCCTAGCAGAACGGCTTTTCCATCCTCTTTGACAAAAATCAGGGACGGATTGATCTTGCCGTGCACAACGCCCCTGCTATGAGTCTGTTCCAGGGACGCAATTACCGGTTTCAGCAATTTGAAAGCGTCCTTCAGCAAAAGCCTCGGCATATGAATTTTTTTCATATATTCGGTCAGGGAAATTCCCTCGATATATTCCATGACAATATAAACGGTCTGATTCTCCTCGAAAAAGGTAATCACATTGCTGATACCTTCCAAAGGATAGAGCTTGATCAGTATCTTTGCTTCCCTGATCATATGCTCCTTCATCTGCGTAAAAACTCCCTCGTGAATCAGACGGACGCAGTTGACGGTCCGCTTATCATCCTGATTTCTTTCCGCAACGGTCGACGGAAAAAGCTCCTTGACCACAATCCTCTGCTCGCGAAACGTATCAAAAGCCTCATAGGTAATGCTCAGACCGTTGCTCCCCAACAGTTTCTCTATTCTGTACCGGTCCTTGAGCATACTTCCTTCCGCCAGCGCAAAACGGTTATGATTTTCATTCATCCATACAAACCCCTTAATTTCTATTGCTTTTCTTCATTGCCTGCATTATTATCTTTCATTATAGACAGATCTGTGATAAATTACAAGGGAAAGGAGTTTTCATATGTACTCAAAAAAGCAAAGAATTGCTGCGCTCGCCGGCATTATTTTATTGGCAGCGCTTTACCTTTTTACCCTGATCGCCGCCATTTTCAACTTTGACGGAACCGGGAACCTGTTAAAGGCATGTCTGTTTGCCACGATCGCCATTCCGATTTTAATCTGGGTCTATATCTGGATGTACGGCGTCTGGAAGCAGAAGCATACGCCCGCTTCTTTCGATTTTATGGAGGACCTTAAAGCCGGCGGCGATACTGACGGTCAGATCACAGGCAGCGATACCGACAGTCAGGTCACAGGCGACGATACCGACGGTCAAGACCCGGACGGCAATACCGATGACTCGCCCGGACGGTAAGGACCGGGAAGCAAGCGAAAGCAGGCAAACATGAGCTATAAATCAGGGAATGGAGGAAGATATGAAAAACTTTAAGAATTATCCAGCGGAAAAATACAAAAAATCCGGTTACCGTGAAATCGAAGAGGGCATTTATCAAACCGCCATCACTACCCCCTTTGCTAAAAAGCTACGGATATTTTCGTTACATCTCTTTCCTTTGAAATGGAGCCTGATCAATACGGAGAGGAAAACGCTTCTCCCCGCAATCTCACGCAAATCCCTATCGAAGGACTTTTGGACCGTTTCAATCTGTTTGTTACGGATTTTTACAAAGAGCTCAACGAAACAAGCGAAACGGTCTGTTATCAGGAATTTGGCTCATTTCATTTAGCGGATATTCAAAATGTAAGAACACTGATCGGGAAACGTTTTTTTGCCTCTCCCTTTATTGATCAGGAAGACGGCGAAGAATATTATGACATGGTCATTGAATAATCGATTTGTTGCAACCGGGGGTCAGTCATAGACCCCCAGTTTTTTTAATTCTTCCATTGCTTTCTCTCTGGTCGTGAACCAGATCGCATGGATTCCCAGCTTTTCAGCCGCTTCGCAGTTATCCTTCCTGTCATCCAGAAAAACGCACTGCTCTTGCCGCAAATGATACCGCTCCATCAAAAGCCGGTAAATCTCCGGATCAGGTTTTACCAGCTTTACCTGATAGGATAAAATGCCGCCGTCCGTATACGGAATAAAATCAATGGTATCGGCGCATTCCCTTGCCGCCTTTTCTGAAAAGTTGGAAAGATAGTAAACCTTCTTTCCCATGGATTTCAGTTCCGTGATCCAGGGAATCGCATAATCGCGCCGCTTTAACATATCATGAATATCGGCGCAGATTAAGCGGATTTCCTTTTCCAGCTCAGGCTCGTTGCGGACAAAATTTTCTATCAGTTCTTCCTCGGAATAATACCCTCTGTCAAACTCGTTCCAAGCATCGTTTAAAACAGTCGCCTCCGCGATCCGCCTTTTGGTTTTGTCAGAGAACGGGAAACTGTCGAGGTATTCCTCCCAGCAAAAATCCACCAGCACATTTCCAATATCAAAAATGATCGTCGTAATCATAGCTCTGCCTTATTTGCTCAATGCGCTTTTTCTGTAAATAATGTCTTTTCTGCCGGGTCCGTTGCTTACCATCGTAATCGGGTAACCGATCTGCTCCTCGATAAACTCGATATAATTTCTGCAGTTTTCGGGCAGCTCTTCATAATTTTTAATGCCTCTGATATCGCATTTCCAGCCGGGCAGCGTCTTGAGTACCGGTTTTGCCTTCTCAAGCTTATGGGTTACCGGGAAATCAGTGGTTACTTCTCCGTCGATCTCATAGCCTACGCATACCGGAATTTCTTCCAGATAACCGAGCACATCCAATACGGTAAAGGCAACGTCCGTTGTGCCCTGCAGTCTGCAGCCGTACTTGGAAGCTACACAGTCAAACCATCCCATACGTCTCGGTCTGCCTGTGGTCGCGCCAAATTCTCCGCCGTCACCGCCGCGTCTTCTCAGCTCGTCCGCTTCCTCTCCGAAGATCTCGGATACGAAAGCGCCGGCGCCTACTGCGGATGAATATGCCTTGCACACGGTCACGATCTGTTTGATCTCATAAGGCGGAATGCCTGCGCCGATTGCGCCGTATGCCGCCAGCGTGGAAGAAGACGTTACCATCGGATAAATGCCGTGATCCGGGTCTTTTAAGGTTCCAAGCTGTCCCTCCAGCAAAATATTCTTTCCTTCCTTAATCGCTTTGTCCAGATATGCGGATACGTCGCATACGTAAGGCGCCACCATATCTCTGTATTCATGCAGCGTCTCCAAAAGCTCTTCGGGCTTCAAAAGCGGTTTATGATATAAATGCTCCAACAGCACATTCTTCGTCTCGCAGATACGCACTACCTTTTCCTTTAACAGTTCCTCGTCAAACAATTCGCTGACCTGGAACCCGATCTTCGCATATTTATCGGAATAAAAAGGCGCGATACCGGACTTGGTGGAACCGAAGGATTTGCCTCCGAGCCGTTCCTCTTCATACTGGTCAAATAAAATATGATACGGCATTACCATCTGAGCCCTGTCGGATACCAAGATCTTCGGCATCGGCACATTTCTGTCGGTAATGGATTTGATCTCGTTAAATAAAACCGGAATATTCAGCGCCACGCCGTTGCCGATCACGCTTGTTGTATGTCCGTAAAAAACGCCCGACGGAAGCGTATGCAGCGCGAATTTGCCATAATCGTTTACAATGGTATGTCCCGCGTTTGCTCCTCCCTGAAAACGAATGATAATGTCCGCGTCTTCCGCCATCATATCCGTAATTTTGCCTTTTCCTTCGTCGCCCCAATTTGCACCTACGACTGCTTTTACCATATTATACTAATCCTCCTGTTTCAGATATCAAATTTCTTTGATTGCTTCGCCTATTTTTACAATCTCATTATATCCCTATTCCACACATAAGTAAAATCAATATTCATTATATTAGATATAATTTTTGTTTATATTATGGCTTTATGTCAATTCATAACTTCTCTTTTCATATCCTATTGTATATGGTATAATTTTAAAAAATATTTTTGAGTTCAAGAGGAGGGCTTATTACATGTCAGATTCAAATACTGCTTTATTTGCAGCATTGGGCACTTATTACATTATTGCGCTTATCATTTCCATCTTCATTATCGTATGCTGGTGGAAGATTTTTACAAAAGCGGGGCGTCCCGGATGGGCGGCAATTATTCCTTTTTACAACTACTATGTGATGTTTGACATCGCATGGGGCAACGGTATCCTTTTCTTACTGATGCTCGTTCCGATTGTAAACGTTGTTATTATGATCATTCTCATGGTAAAGCTTGCAGGCGCGTTCGGTAAGAGCGGCGGTTTTGCCGTAGGAATGATTTTCCTGGGCATTATTTTCCTGCCGATCCTTGCGTTCGGCGACAGCACCTACATCGGACCGCAGTAGAAACGTGACGGAAAGTTTCGTATAACATTTAACTTTAGAAAAACAATTTGACCAAAAATATTTTTTACGGGGCGCCGGCAAGCCGGTCGCCCCGTTTTTTATGCGCCGACCAAAAGCTCCAACAGCCCCTTAGCCGCAATGCTCATGGGCATTTTATGATTGGTAATGACGCAAATCTGTCTCTTGGGAATCATCTTGTTGAAACGAAGCTGAAACAGCTTGCCGGATTCCAGATAATCTTTTGCAAAATCTCTGACCACGCAGCCGATCCCCAGATTTCTCAATGCAAACTGTACGATCATATCGGAGGTGGCAAGTTCAAATTCCGGATTCAGGATAACCTGATTCGCAGCGAGCAGATCATCCATATATTTGCGGGTGCTGGTATTCTTTTCCAGAGAAATAATAGGATAATCAGGCAATTCTTTAAAATCGGTCATATGATTTTTCAACTGGGTATATTTTCTTCCCGCGATAAACACATCCTCAATTTCCTTAACCTCGGTCACGCTGATGCCCTCGCTCCGTTCAAAGGGCGTGGATACCAGACCGATATCAACGCCGCCGTCCAAGACCTTCTGCATGGTCTCCGGCGTCGGTCCGTTGGTAATTTTTACTTTGATCGCAGGGTAACGTTCATGATATTTTTCCAGAAACGGTAAAAGATAGTATTGCAGAGTCATATCGCTTGCTCCGATATGAAGTTCGCCCGCTTCCAGGTTTAACAACTTCTTTAAAACCTGTTCGCCATGGGCAATCTGTTCATAGCCGCTTTTGACATACTCATAGAGGATCTCGCCTTCCGGCGTGAGCCGAACGCCTCTCGAGGTCCGCAAAAACAACTTTGTATTCAGGGATTCCTCCAACAGCTTCATGGACTGGCTGACCGCGGGCTGGGAAATGGCAAGCGCCGCGGCGGCGTGCGTTAAACTTCTATATTCCGCCACATAATAAAACACCTTGTAATATTCCAGACTTGTGTTCATTCCGTTCCCTCGTTTTTCACCGTTTCCGTGCCTGCCCTGTACGCTGTTTGCCGGAGCGCCTCCGTTTAAAAAGTTTTCACGTTATTCTGATGGTTAAAATTATCCATCTGCGCGCGCAGCGCTTCTCCGCGCTCCTTATAATATGCCGCCTGCTTTTCCTTAAGCGCTCCGTCTGCCGTCAGTTTATCCAAAAGCTTCCAGTATTCCTCGTAGTTTAATTTTGCCGCGTCCTTATAGTTATTTTCAAAATTCATCTGCAGTGATTTCAATTTCAGTTCCAACAGATCATTTTTCTTTTGCCTTCCGAACATCCGACATACACCTTTCATAGATTTTCATCAGCTTCCGGTAATTTTCCGCTTCGTTCCATTCCCGCATCGCGGATTCTCCAGTTTCAAAGCTGAAGCTATGGGAATCAAAGCCTGCGACCGCATCCACAAGAGCCGCCGGGTCTCCGGCTCGAAACGTTATGCCGTTGACCTGATTGGTAATCAAAGCTCCCACATTGCCAAGATCCGAACCGATTACCGGCGTCCTGACGCTGAAAGCCTCCGCCATTACCATCGGAAAACCTTCGTACCACAACGACGGCACAATGACACCCTTCGCCCTGCTCATGAGCTTTCTGACGACTTCGCCGGGCATACCGCCTTTGACGGAAACATTTGTCAGCCGATGCTTACCAACATAGTCCGTGCACCATTTTTTGAGGCTCCCCTCTCCGCAAATCACGAGATGCGCGCCGTCCTTTTCTTTTGCCGCATTCTGTTCCTGCAGGATACGAAACGCTTCCAGCAGGACCTTCACGCCCTTTTCCTCTTCCATCCGTCCCGCATAGAGGAAAACATTTTCTCTCAATCCGGCAGGTACGATCTCCCCGCCGCAGACGGCATAATTTGGCTTTACAAACACCCGCCGGGGCGGAATCTGCCGGAAAGAAAGCAGCTTTTCTTTATTAAAATCCGTCAGGCAGATGTAGTAAAGCCTTCCGTAAGTACCAAGCAAACGGTGTATTTTAATACTGAGGGCGCAGATCAGTGTCTGGACCCTGCTTCCTCTGTAACAGCCGTATTTCACGCCCCGGAAAAGCCCCTTCTGCACGCACTCCTCACAGATCTGTCCGTCTCTGTAAAAATCCGCTCCCGGACACAGGAGGCGGAAATTGTGCACCGTCATAACCACGGGCACATGACAGGCAAAAGCGGCATAGAATACCGAAGGGCTCACAAGGGGCAGGGTATTGTGCACATGAACCACATCGATTTGTTTCCGCCTTATCAACCGTTTTACTTCCCGAAACGTCTTCAGGGAAAAAACCGTCGTAAAGGGCAGGAAAAACTTCCTAAAAGGATTCATACGGGAAATTTCTTCGTTTCTTCTGCTGTAGAGAAATACTTTGTGTCCGTTTTTTCTAAGAAGCCCGCCTTCGTTTCTGACGACCTGATCTTCTCCTCCCGCAATCTGATAATAATTGTGGACCTGCAGAATATGAAGTTTTTTCTCTCCGCTTTCTTTCATTTCGCTTTCTTCCCGTCCGAAAATCCTTCAAACACTATACGTTGATTTCCGCCGTAACGCCCAGCAGGTCTTTGTTTTCTTCCAATATCGGCGCCACGACTTCTTTTAAGAATTTCTCTACCTGAATAGGCGCGCGTCCCACATATTTTGCGGGTTCCATGGTCTTTTGCAGATCTTCCGGATCCATGCCAAAGGCAGGGTCCGCCGCGATCAGCTCCAGCAGGTTGTTTTCTTTGCCGAGCTGTTTTACATTTTTGCCCGCTTCCATGGAAAGCTCACGAATCCTCTCATGCAGTTCCTGACGGTTTCCGCCGTTCTTTACCGCGTCCATCATAATATTTTCCGTCGCCATAAAAGGCAGCTCGCTCATCAGGCGCTTGTTAATGACTTTATCATAGACAACCAATCCGTCCACAACGTTCAAGCAAAGGTCTAAAATACCGTCTACGGCAAGGAAGGCTTCCGGTATGGACAAACGCTTATTCGCCGAATCATCCAGAGTACGCTCAAACCACTGGGTCGCGGAAGTGATCGCAGGATTTAACGCGTCGATCATCACATATCTGGATAAGGAAGCGATTCTTTCGCTTCTCATGGGGTTTCTCTTATAAGCCATTGCGGAAGAACCGATCTGGCTCTTTTCAAAAGGCTCTTCCACCTCTTTCAAATGCTGTAACAGGCGGATATCATTGCTCATCTTGTGCGCGCTTGCCGCGATTCCCGCTAAAATACTGCATACTCGGGTATCCGTTTTGCGGCTGTAGGTCTGCCCCGAAACGGGTACGCATTTTTCAAAGCCCATCTTAGCCGCGATCATGGGATCGATCTTGTCGATGGTTTCCTGGTCCCCGTCAAACAGCTCCAGGAAGGAAGCCTGAGTGCCGGTAGTGCCTTTGGAGCCCAACAGCTTCATGGTGGAAAGGACATAATTTAAGTCCTCCAAATCCATACAAAATTCCTGCGCCCAAAGCGTCGCCCTCTTGCCCACCGTCGTCGGCTGCGCCGGCTGGAAATGCGTAAAGGCAAGGGTCGGCAGTTCCTTATACTTATCTGCAAACTCGGCTAACTTCGCAATGACATTGACCAGTTTTTTCTTTACCAACTTCAGCGCCTCGGTCATCACAATGATATCCGTATTATCGCCCACATAACAGGAGGTCGCGCCTAAGTGGATGATTCCCGCCGCCTTGGGACATTGCTGTCCGTAAGCATAGACATGGCTCATGACATCATGGCGCACTTCTTTTTCTCTCGCCTTTGCCACGTCATAGTTGATGTCGCTGACATGCGCCTTCATCTCGTCGATCTGTTCCTGTGTGATCACGGGCTTTCCGTTCTGGGAAAGTCCCAATTCCATTTCCGTCTCCGCAAGGGCGATCCATAACTTTCTCCATGTTGTAAACTTCATATCCGGGGAAAAGATGTATTGCATTTCCCTGCTGGCATATCTTTCCGATAAAGGGCTTACATATCTGTCGTTGCTCATTGGTTATTCTCCTTCACTTTTTCCGCTCAGGCTTAGTCAGCCGCTTGCTTTATTATCATTTATCAAATTCTCCGCGAATATCTTCTTCGGGCGGTTCCATGGGATATTTGCCGGTAAAGCATCCGGTACAGATTTCCTTACCGTTTACCATCTGTGACAATCTCTCTATGCCAAGATACGCAAGGCTGTCCGCGCCGATCACGTCGCGGATCTGGTCTACCGTTCGGTTATAAGCGATCAACTGATCCCGCGCCGGAACGTCGGTTCCGAAATAGCACGGCCATAAAAACGGCGGAGACGAAATCCTCACATGGACTTCCTTCGCTCCGGCGTCGCGAAGCATTTTGACAATCCTGTCGGAAGTCGTCCCCCGGACAATAGAATCGTCGATCATGACTACGCGCTTGCCTTCCACAACCTCGCGGATCGGATTTAATTTTACCTGCACGCTGCTCTCACGATTTTTCTGCTTCGGCTTGATAAAGGTGCGCCCCACATAAGTATTTTTCACAAACGCAGTCGCATAGGGAATCCCCGACTCCATGGCGTAGCCCATCGCCGCGCAGTTGCCGGATTCCGGCACGCCGGTTACAATATCCGCTTCTACCGGAGAATCCATGGCAAGAAATTTGCCCGCCATGATCCTTGAGTGGTAGACGCTGACTCCGTCCAGATAACTGTCCGGTCTCGTAAAATAAATATATTCAAACACGCACCTTGCATGTTCGTTTTTGGGAATGCAAAGGCTCTTATCGGATTCAATGCCTTTATCGGGACTGATGGTCACGATCTCTCCCGGCTCCACGTCTCTGACAAATTCGGCGCCGATGGTATCAAGGGCGCAGGTCTCGCTTGCCAGAATATAGCAATTATCCCGTTTGCCGATGCAAAGGGGGCGGAACCCGAAAGGATCTCTTGCGCCGATCAGCTTTCTCGGGCTCATGACGATCAGGGAATAAGCTCCCTTGATCTTCTTCATCGCGCGCCCTACCGCCTCTTCGACGGTCTTGGAGTTTAAGCGCTCCCTTGCGATATGGTAAGCAATGACTTCCGAATCGATGGTCGTCTGAAAGATCGCCCCGGTATATTCCAGCTCCCTGCGAAGCTCGGGCGCGTTGATCAGGTTTCCGTTGTGCGCCAGTCCCAATGTGCCCTTCACATAATTTAAAACCAGGGGCTGGGCGTTTTCTCTTGTAGAACTTCCCGCAGTAGAATAACGCACATGCCCTACCCCGATATCGCCCTTTAGGGACGCAAGCGTATCGGGGGTAAACGCTTCGTTTAACAGTCCCATATCCTTGTAAGCGGATACTTTTCCTTTGGGACCGTTTGTTTCACTCACGGCAATTCCGCAGCTTTCCTGTCCTCTGTGCTGCAATGCGAACAAGCCGTAATAAATGCTGGTCGCAACATCATTGCCGTCAAAATCATACATGCCGAAGACGCCGCATTCTTCCTTGATGTGGTCGTCCGTTCCCTGTTGTCTGTGGCTGTTTTCCATCTTTTATAATCCCAATCTCTTGAATACTTCGTTATAGGCTTCTTCTACATTTCCCAAATCCCTGCGGAAACGGTCTTTATCCAGTTTTTCATTGGTGTGTACGTCCCACAGTCTGCAGGTGTCGGGGCTTGTCTCGTCCGCCAGGATAATCTGTCCGTGATAACGACCGAATTCAATCTTAAAGTCGATCAGCTTAATATCCGCCTGTAAGAAATATGCTTTTAACACATCGTTTACCTTAAACGCATATTTTTTGATGGTTTCGATTTCTTCCCAGGTAGCAAGTCCTAACGCTACTGCAAAATAACTATTGATAAGCGGGTCACCCAGATCGTCGTTTTTGTAGGAAAACTCAATGGTGGGTTCGGCAAAGGGAGTACCCTCTTCCACGCCGAGTCTCTTGGAAAAGCTTCCCGCCGCCACATTTCTGATAATAACCTCAAGGGGAACGATCTCAACGCGCTTTACAGCCGTTTCCCTGTCGCTTAATTCTTCTACGAAATGCGTCGGTACGCCTTCCTTTTCCAACAACTGGAATACATGGTTGGTCATACGGTTGTTGATCACGCCTTTTCCTACGATGGTACCTTTCTTTACTCCGTTAAAAGCGGTCGCATCATCCTTGTAATCCACGATCAAAATATCCGGATCATCTGTCTCAAATACTTTCTTTGCCTTTCCTTCATAAAGCTGGTTCAATTTTTTCATCTTTGTCACCCTGTACCTTTCCTTCATTTCTATATGGTTCTGCCCGAAAGCGGCAGACCTTACGCACACATTATAATCAATCGCCTGCTATAATTCAATAACTGAAAATGCCAAAAATCATCGGCTAACTTTTAAATTTACCGATAAAATCACGAATCCGGGGGTTTTCGGAAGCAAAAATTTCCTCCGGCGTGCCCTGCTGCTGTATCATACCGTCTTCCATAAAGATAATCCTGTCGGAAAGCTCTCTGGCAAATTCCATCTCATGGGTCACAATGATCATGGTCATGTTTTCCTCCGCTAACTCCCTGATTACCTTTAATACCTCCGCCGTCAGCATCGGGTCCAGCGCCGACGTGGGTTCGTCAAAAAATAAAATCTGCGGCTGCAGCGCCAGCGCCCTCGCAATGGAAACCCTCTGCTGCTGCCCGCCGGAAAGCTGATACGGGTAAGCGTCCTTTTTATCGGAAAGCCCCAGCTGCATTAACAGCCTGTCCGCCCGTTCGTAAGCCTCTTCCCTGCTGATTTTATCCACGCTCATCGGCGCGTCCACAATATTTTTCAGGACGCTGTAATGGGGAAACAAATTGAAATTCTGGAAAACAAGCCCGAAATATTTGTGGAATTTCCTAAGCTCCGCTTTGCGGGCATATACGCTTTTCCCGTTTTCATCCCTGGCGGCGTATTCTCCCAGATAGATCAAATCTCCTCCGTCCATTTTTTCCAGCATGGTCGCGCAGCGTAAAATCGTGGATTTCCCCGATCCGGAAGGTCCGATGATCGATACTACCTCGCCTTCTTCTACCGTCAGGGAGATATCTTTTAAAACACCCAAGCCGTCAAAGCTTTTTCTCATGTGGTTGATCTCTAAAATATTCATATCCTGCTCCCTCCTACCGGTAATACGCGAGACGCTTTTCTATATGCTCCATAACGGACGCCACGACCAGGTTAAATACATAATAAAATACGGCAGCCACCACAAAGGGCATCATCGTCGTCTGCGCCGCGGCAATCTGCTTCGCGATCGTAAACATTTCCATATAGGCAAGGGAAAAAGCAAGCGAAGTATCCTTTACCAGCGTAATGACTTCGTTGGTCACGGACGGCAGTATCCGCTTGATCACCTGGGGCAGAATAATTTTCATAAAAGTCTGGGTTTTGGAATAGCCCAGAATTTTCGCCGCCTCATACTGCCCTGCCGGCATGGATTCGATGCCCGAGCGGTAGATTTCCGCAAAATAGGCGGCATAGTTTAACACAAATCCCACAATGATCGCTATAAAACGATATCCGCCCGAGATATTGACGCGAAAAGCCATGGACGGAAAATGTTCGGACACAAACAGGGATATGTAATACGGACCGAAATATACGACCAGAAGCTGCAGCATCAGGGGCGTTCCCCTCATCACGGAAATATAGATGCGGAAGATCCATGCCACCACCCGGTTTTTCGACATCCTTCCAAAGGAAACCAACAGTCCCAGGGGCAGGGAAAGCACCAGGGTCCATGCAAAGATCCCTATGGTCTTGACCATCCCGTCTCCTAACTGCTGTAGTATTGTCATAAAATCCATAATAACCTCCCGTTAAGCGTTCGTTTTTTCTGACTGATGAACAAAACACGGGGACTGCTGCGCCTACAACAGTCCCCTTTTATTCTTACTCTAAGCAAATCATATCGGAAATGCCGTATTTTTCTGCAAGCTCTGCTACCGTACCGTCTTCTGTCAATTTCACAAGATCGGCGTTTACGATGTCGCGAAGCTCCTCGTTGCCCAGCTTAAAGCCGATGCCGTACTGTTCGGAATTTAATTTTTCATCCAAGATCACATAGCCTTCGCCTCTGGATTCGATCTGGTAATTCGCCACGCCGATATCAATTGCAATAGCGTCAAGGCTTCCTGCCATCAGTTCGGTAAATGCCGAATTGTAATCGGAAAACTGCTGTAAGGTGCCGAACGTATCCGCCAGCGCTTTCTGCTGCTCTTCATCGGATAATACGTCCAAAGCCGCGCTTGCCGCCTGTACGCCCACCGTCTTGCCTTCCAGATCAGCCAAAGTCGTAATGCCGCTGTTTTCCGCTACGACGATAACCTGACTATTGTCGCAGTAAGGATCGGACCATGTATAGTCGTCCTCGCGTCCGTTGATGGTAAAGCCGTTCCAGATACAGTCGATGGAACCGGAATTTAATTCCATATCCTTAGAATCCCAGTTAATCGGGGTCTTAACAAGCTCCCAGCCTTCCAGATCGCATACAGCCTGTGCTAACTCCAGATCGAAACCGGTATACTCGCCGTTGTCATCCATGTAGCCGTAAGGCGGATACTCCGCGTCAAAGCCTACCGTAAACGTGGTTCTTTCACTTTCACTTCCCGCTTCTTCGGCGTCATCGCTTACCGTTGCCTCATTTGTCGTCTCGTCTGCCGCTTCCTCATTTGCGGCATTCGTGTCTGTTGCCGCCGCATCGTTTCCACAGCCTGTCAGAAGCGCCATGGACATAACGCCGCACAATAATAATGCCAATGCTTTTTTCATAATATGCTCCTCCTCTGTCCGGGTTTTCCTTCTTTGGGGAAAACCGCTGCAATTACTTTGTCATATTACCACGGTAAAGTATTTCTGTCAATGCGCGCCGCAGCCCCCACGCCGGAAACCGCACGGAAACCATGCCGCAAATTGCGCCAAAAATCCCCGCTGCATTTTATTTCGCTTTATTTTTGGAATCTTTTTTCATATGCAGATACCATATCCAGAATTTCCTCCCCATAGCGCGGGTACTCTTTTACCAGATCCATAATTTCCTTTTTGGCGCAGTCGGCGGTCTCCTGATTGTAATCCATCTGCTTACGCAGGCTTTGTCTGCGTAAAATCAGGCTGTGGCGCACCTCCACCATTTCCTTCGGGTCCAACAGCGCCCTCGTCTGATGCACCCAGATCACCGGATCAAAAAGCTGATAATTCTTTAACTGCCGCACAAGCTGTTTGCTGTGGAAATCCAGATCCTCTTCGGTCTCCTCCATGCGCCTGCGTTCCACCTTTTCCACCTGATACTTTTTCCACAGGCTTTCCAGCTTCGCGGCGCTGTCGGTATTATATTTCATATAGAGATAATCCAACAGTCCCGTATTGTTGACGTACCGGATTTTTACTTTGTTTTGCAATACGATTACTTTGTTATAACTGCGGGATGCCGCATGCAGCTCCCTGTCCGCTTCCTTATATTTGACAAACAGAACCGTCAATGCAAGCGCGGCGACCGCCGCCATCAGCAGATACCCGATCCTTGCATCCATTTCCAGGGCAAACTCCAACAGCAGCAGGATCACGACGCACGCGGCGACCGCTATGACGCAGATGACCGTCATGCCTCTCGTATTCATAAGCGCCGTCTGCGCTTCGTCCATGCGGTACCGGCAGGCGTGCTTTCCTCCTTCCAGCCGCTGCAAATCTTTCTTGATCTTCTCCTGATATTCTTCCGCTTCCCGCAGCTTTTGCATCGCCTGCTCCGCCTCGTCCTCCATGCGTTCCATCTTACGGTAGTCGCTTTCGGACATATGGCTGCCCCGTTCCCGGTAGCTCTCCCGTTCCGAATCCAGCACGGAAATCGCTTTTGCGTGTTCCTCCACCAAAGATTTTTCATATTCGGGAAGCGCTTCGATCTCTTCCATATCCTTCAGATATGCGTTGACCAGCCGGTACTCCTCCTGCAGGCGTTCTACCTCCCCGGCGGCTTCTCCCATCTGTTCCAGGCATCCTTCCACATATTTTCTGCGCTGGGCGCCGTCCGTCACGTCAAGATTTTCCCGCCCCGCCAGTCCCCCGGCATCTTCCTCCCACGCCTCATCCTCAAGGGGTTCGTATTCATTTCGTCTCTTAAATAATTTTTTAAAAAAATTCATCGTTTTCCCGTTCTTTCCATTCCCGATCCGTTTCCGGCATTTTACGGTTCTGTTTTACGCCTGCGTCCTCCACGTCTCCAGACACCGGCACATAAAGGCGTCATATTCCTTTTTGCGGTTCTCCCCGCCCTTTCCGTAGGATAACAGTTCCTTTGCCTCCGGCGTCTTTTCCCATTGCCGGATCAATTGCACTCTCTGTTTCTCCATCGGCGGCGCAAACGCCGCAAAATCGGGATGCTTGGCAAGATATTTTTCCCATTCCCGCTCGTTTAGACTCATTCTCTCGCAAAACAGCGCCGCCATGATATCCTCGCCCTTGGCGATATCCATTGCCGCCGCCTGCAAAAACCAGCCGTAGGCGATGTCATAATAAAACATGGAGCCGTAACAGCATCCGATATTGTACAGCAGGCTGTGGCGCATCCTGTCGTCGTCATACGCTTCCTGTGCCAGCATTTCTTCATAATTTTTGACGGCGTCCCGGTAGTTCCCTCCCAGATAGAAATAATCGCCGCGCATCTTTCGCCGTTCGTTTCGCCCCAGCATAGAATATTTGCGGATTCGCTCGCAGACGGCGTCCCTCTCCTGCCTGGTCAGGTAATCGGTATAAGCAAATATCTGCGCCGCGACCCGCCCGGCGTCGGGGTCCTTTTGCAATACTGCCCGTATGCTTTCCGCCAGATCCGGCAGTCCGCACTGGCGCTCGATCCATGCCGGCAGTTCCGTTTTTACCAGTTCCCGGTCGCACAGGGACACATTGCTGTAAATATAATAACAAAGCTCCTCCATGGAATAAATCCGCAATTTTAAGTCCTCTATGACATAAGGCTTTTCGGCGCGCTTTCCTTTACAAAAAATCACATAGCTCATAGACTTCCTCCCAGGGATATGATCTCTTCATACCGCTTTCCGGCGGACTGATAAAAAGCGCCCATTCCCGCGTCTTCGATCTCCACCCGCAGCTCTTTTTCCGATTTCATAGACAGCCTGCACAAAAATTTCATGCTTTTGATATCCCGCCCTTTTATTTGCGGCAGCACCACGGGCACCACTCTCCCGCCGCTATGGTCAAGGGGCTCGATGATGATGGGCAGATGATAATCCTCTCCCGGCAGAAACGCAAACTGCGCGCCCGCTTCAAACCAGTTGGCGCCGCCCCGGATCAGGATTTCCTTTACTAATTTTCCCTGATCCATTCTTACCACGCCGATATCGGATTTCAGTTTTTCTCTGCCCAAATATAAATAGGCTTTCGCCGTCTCGCCCGGCGCGATTTTTTCCATGCCGCAAAGACAGGCTCCCTTGCTGTACAGATTGCTGCCCCGAAAAACTCTTCGGTTCCTGCATAAAAGCTTGAGCGTCTTGGGGTACCATTCCTTCTCAAAATCCTTTCCGATCAGATAAATGCTCGTCACAATCTGCCCTTCCAAAAACTGTTCCATCAGCCGGTACAGTTTTTCATCCGTTTCCTCCAGGTACCGGTCCTTTTCCATAATGGAAGGAAATTCCTCGGGTATAACGATATCTTCCTCCACGCTGTCTTCAATGGTCGTCAAAATCGGTCTGGATTTGTGATTCATCTCCACCCGGTACAGCTTTAAAAAGCCGTCCGAAAGATCCAGTACAACCACCTGATAGCTCCACAGCTCCTTCGGCTGGTGGATCGTATAGTAAAAGAGACTTTCCACCTTCGCCTCAAAATAAACCCCTGCAAAATCCGCCATAACGGCGCTTTCCACCCGTTTCAGCGCCTCCAGCATAACCGGGGAAAGCTCGTCCACGGACAATACCATCGCCTTTACCCCGACCCCTTCCTCATAAGCGCCCATCCGGGACAGGCTGTCCCTGATAAACAGGGCAAGCAGATCCGCGGGGTCCATTTCCCGGTCATCCACCGGGACCGGTTCGCCTTTTTTGACAAGCTCTGCAAGGTCGCGGACCAGGGTCCCTTTGCCCGTCGCAGCAAATTTTAACGCTTCCTCTCCGTAAAACCACTGGTTCGCCCCGTTCCTTTTGCAAAGGCAGACCGGGATATTATAAAGATCCCCTTCGTCTCCTTCAAAGCTCACATAACTGATCTGCGCGTACCGCTTTCCCAGATCAAACCCGATCACATAATTGTTTTCCGCTTCCATCGTTACACCTTCTATCGAATCTTGAGCATTTCTTTTGTCAAAAACCCGTTCCTTGCATATTCCTGCGCCAAAAGATCCGCCGTATCATAATCCTGCAGTTCCATGGACAGCGCGATATCGTTGAGCAGTTGGAATCTGCCGTGTCCGCTGTCAAACGTCGCCTCTCTCTGCTCCAGGCTGCCGCTTAGCACAAACTGTTCCTCGCCGTTTTGCTCACAGGTCACATAATATTGCAGCCGCTCGCCCCAGAACAGGCGGAACTCCTTTTGAAAAATGCCCGGATAGATTTCCGCCATCTCTTCTTTATAATAATCCTCCGGCTCCTGCCCCGGCTTATCCAGGATATGGTGAATCACGACCCGGCTGCCTGCGGGCGCATGATATTCCACATAACAATACTCGTCATAGGTCTCTAACAGCGGATAAAACTCCTGAAAGGACTTATAATAAGGGAAATAAACGCCCTCGCCGAGACTTTCCCCCAGCAGGTTCATACAAAGCCGTTTTGCCCGCTCCGTCAGTTCCCCGGGGCTTTTGCTGTAATATTTCAGCAAAGAAAGCTTCGCGCCCAAAGGAAAGGGCTCTTCGTTTTGCATCCGTTCCTCCATCGTCCGGAACATGCTCTCTTCCACGGCTTCTTCCCTGACCAGATACGCCTCGCCCCTCATGGACAGATAAAACCGGATCAGGTCCCCTCTGCCGCCGTTTTCGGAATAATACAGGAAAATCCTTTCACGGTCAGCCGTATAAGCTCCGGTATATAAAATCTGCTCCAATATCCTTTCGGACAGCCCCACCGCGGAAATCTCCATGGCAACAGCCGCTTTCCATACATTTCTCATCTGTTTGACGCTTCCCTGAAACCATTTTTTCAGATAGGCAATCATCGTTTCCGTATATTTGCCCCGTTCAAACACCTGATAGACCAGCTTCAAAAGCCTGCCGTCATACTCTCCTTCCGCTTCTTCTATCATAAACCGGCAAATCCTTGCCAGCACCTTGTCGTCCGCCTTTTCATAGCCGCAAAAGCCCGCCGCTTCAAAAGCTTCTTTATATAATCCCCTCGCGCATAAAAGCTCCACAAACTTCGCCCTGTCCCTGCAGGTAAAATCCGACGCCTTTACCTGTTCCAAAAACGCATCGGCTTCTTCGTCCATGTCCCATTTTATATAAGCGTCCAGCAGGCTGCCCGCAAGCTCTCTGCGAAAGTCTTCGGATAACTCTTTCTGTTTTAGCAGCCAGAGATAATTTTGCGATACCGCCGCAAATTCCTCCCGGCTTTCCATGCGCTCCACGGGTCTGTGGCAGAACCTGGAAAACAGCGCTCCGAAGCTGATCTTTTTGCAATCCTTCAGCAAAAGGCGCATACGTTCAAACCCCAGATACGAACGGACTTCACAGCCGTTTTCCGCCAGATGGCACAATCCGTCCCGGTCTTCAAACAACAGCACATAATTTTGCGAATACAGTCTGACCAGCGCCTTTCCTCCCTTGACGGCAACCCGCTCCTGCGTGTTGATGCCTCCATGGCGGACAATGCAGTATCTGTAATCCGGTTCGGAAACGGCGACCTCATGGACAAAAGCAAGCTCCAACAGCTCCTCCTGGATTTCCTCCGTCATATCCTCCGGCATCAGAATATGCTTGTACAGATAGGCAAGATTTTCGTCAATCCGGCACGCAGAAAGCTGTTTTTGCACAAACAGCCGGATTCGCTTCTCATAATCCGGCGAAATCTCCGCCTGCTGCCTGATGACTGCGGCATATACATAGGAAAGATGCCCCTCGTCCATCGCCGTATCATAGGCAAAGTAGCGCACAACCTCCTCGGGCAGAACCACCCCTTTTTCATAATCCAGCGCGTATATGTAAGCCTCATAAAGTCCCGTAATCCTGCAGTCCTGACCGATGCCCTCTCTCATCCAGTCCGCCGCCGCGCTTTTGCCGATACCGCCGCGCAGATACAAAAGGCACATGACCTTAACCGTTTTCTTCCGGTCCCCGGACTGGTATTTCAAAAGAAGCTTTTCCAACAACGGATGGTACCCCTTCAGCTTTTCTCCCGCCGTATAGATCTGTTCCGTAAAATCCGCCGTGATCAGCGCATAGCGGTCCATAAACAGCAAAAGCTGAATCTCAAAAGGTCCTATCGCCGCAAACAAAGCCGGATTCTCCATAACCGTCATTGCCGCTTCCAGATATAGAACCGGTCCAAAACAGCCCGTTTCCCACAATTCCTTTAATTTCCTGTAAACGGCGCCCGGATTTTTGACCTGTAACCCTTCTTTGTGCATATAGCCCCAATACATTCCGAAGTGCCCCGGATATTGTTCGACATAGCTGTCAATCAGTTCTCCCGCCCTGTCTTTATCCTCGCCTTCCGACATTGCCGTCAGATACAGGAAATAGCCGTAAATATCCAGAGATACCTCTTTTCCTTCCATCATCCGCTTTGCATGGTTCAACAACCAGACCGCCTCGTTCATCCGACCGGTCAAAAGCTTCAGATGCGCCTGGTACAACGCAGGCATCAGCTCGTTCATCCCCCGCACATGCTCCAAAAGCTCCGAAGCCGCGGCGACGCTCTCCTCTACAGGGCGCCTTCCCGTGCGGTAATCCAGATACAGGCGCATCATGCAGTCCGTCAGCTGCCTGTCTCTGCGGCGGTTGATCTGTTCGTCCGAAACCGCCGCCCGGGCGTCCACACAGATTTTGCAGACGATGTTGTCCGAACCGCTCCGCAGCCGGAGCATTCCCACATTTTTCCCTGCGTACAGCTTTCCCCTCTCAATTTTTACTTTTAATACCGCTTCGTCGCCTACAAAATCCGACGCCGACAGACTCTCCTGCTCCGGGCGCAGAAACTCTCCGTCCGCCGCGACCTCCAGATACGTATAGCCCCAGCC
Organism: uncultured Lachnospiraceae bacterium; assembly: GCA_900542015.1. Lineage (GTDB taxonomy): Bacteria > Bacillota > Clostridia > Lachnospirales > Lachnospiraceae > UBA2882. The sequence goes on from UQLY01000001.1 coordinate 306,021, forward strand.
GTTGCGCCTGACTTTGATTTCGACGGTATCCGGCGCCTCTTCCTTTTCATAGAAAAACTCGGTGACGGGACACTCATAGCTTACCGCCTGCTTTTTCCGGATCAGGATCAGAAACTGCTCCATGGCAAATTCCGGCTTTCCGCTTTCCCTTCCGTTTTCCGCAAGCGCCCGGTAAGCCTCCAGGTACTGTCTGCTGTTTCCGGTCAGAAGCTGCGAAAACTCTTCCCTGTAAAAGCACTTTAACGCCTCTTCCCAATTCAGTTTCGCAAGATTGGCAAAATGAAACAGGTTTTTGATCTCGCCCAGCTCTCCGTCCGCAACCGCGCCCATGATCCGCACTTCGTAAGGCAGAAAGTATTCTCCCCGGTTGGAAATAATGCAAAATTCTCCCTTTGCCGAATCCCCGTATTCCATACCGGAAGCGTCATAAGTAAAGGGGACCTCCAGATTTTTCCCTTTAAACTTGCCCTCCGGGCACTCGATCCTGTGATCCGCCGCGCAGATTCTGCCCGCCGCTTCCGGTCCTGCCGTAACGCGGATGTGAAAACAGCCCCGGTATTCGCCCCCGGCGTTCACTTCGATTCGCACCATAGGAACATCAAATTCCAGCGTACCGTTTCCATATGCAATTTCGCTTTCCTGAAATGGTTCCATTCCGGAATTCATCTGACTAATCACCCCATACGGATTGTTTTTTCATCAAAACCAGTTATAATAAATTATAGCATAAGTCAAATGCAATTCCAATAAAGTCATAAAAAAGAGGCGTTAGAGATGAATCAGACAAACCAGGCATTTCACGGAAGTGATTTAGAAAAAATAGAAGATATATACGGAATCCCCAAAGAAAAGATCATAAGCTTTTCGGCGAATGTCAATCCGCTGGGATTTTCTCCGAAAGCCGCGGAAGCGCTGAAAAACAACTTAAGCGTTATCTCCCGTTATCCCGATCGGGAATATACGGATTTGAAAAGGGCGATTTCCGCCTATACGAAGGCGTCGCCCGATCGTATTATTTTAGGAAACGGCGTGACCGAACTGCTGATGCTGTTTATCGATCTGATTAAGCCGCAGCAAGCCGTTATCGCCGGTCCTACCTATTCGGAATATGAAAAGGATTTAAAAAGACGGGGTTGCAAGACCGGCTATATCATGGCAAAGGAAGAAGAGGATTTCGTGCTGACGCCCGGACGGATCATGGACGAGACGCCCGACGGAACCGATCTGGTCATCCTCTGCAATCCCAACAACCCCACTTCCGGCGCAGTCCTCAAAAAAGACCTCGCCACCGTTTTAGCAAATTTTCAGAAAAGAAATATCCGGCTGATGGTCGATGAAACCTATGTGGAATTTTCCGCAGTTTCCGACGAGATTTCCGCCGCGGAACTGACAAACAGCTATGATAATCTGATTGTGCTGCGCGGCACTTCCAAATTCTTTGCAACGCCCGGGCTCCGGCTCGGCTATGCCCTGACCGGCAGCCGCGAACTGTCGGACAAGGCGTCCGAAACCCAGGACCCCTGGAATATCAATTCCGCCGCGGATCTGGTAGGAACCGTCATGTTTACGGACGCCGACTATATCCGCTCGGTCAGATACACCATGGAACAGGAAAAAGAATATGTCCTCCAAAGCCTTGCGTCGATCCCCGGCATTCGCACCTATCCGGTCAACGCCAATTTTGTGCTGGTCAGACTGCCCGACGGCGCTCCGACCTCCAAAGAGCTGTTCGACCTTCTGATCCGCCAGGGCATGATGGTACGCAACTGCGCTACCTTCCCCACCCTGGGCGACCGCTTTATCCGCATATGCTTTATGAACCGCGAGGATAACCGGAGACTGATCGGGGCAATCAGGCAGGCGCTGGGCTGTTAAGCCCGTCAGCCGCCCGGCTCCGCAATACGGGTTACTCCTATATAAATATCCGAAATTTCGTACCATGTAGGAAAATCGACGACTCCCGTTACCGGAAGCTGGAAAATCCTCTGGAAGGCTTCCACCGCTTCTTTGGTTCTCTCTCCGTATATCCCGTCCGCCACAATTCTCGGTATCGCCGGGTAATTCTGACTGATTCTGTTTAACTGTTCCTGAATCTGCTGTACCTTCGCGCCCTGCGCCCCGATATTCAGATTATATCCCGGGAACGAAGAAGGAACGCCGGATACAAAAACCGTAGAGTTGATATACATATCGTTTCCGTAATAATACCGGATGATTTCAATCGCCGAATACCCTTCCTCCGCCAGATACTTCGATCCCCATTGCTTAAGTCCGTCGCAGGTTACCCGCACGCCGTCGCAGTAAGAGGTAAAAATCGGCTGGCTGACGCCGGGACGCGACAGGAAATTGTTAAAAATGGAATCTACCAGATAAGAAATATTTTCATATATATTTCTCCCGTAAATCCACTTCTGATCATACGCCGTAGAGCTTGTGATCGTAAAATTCTTTCCCTGATTGCGGTACCATTCCGTATATACCCTGTTTAAGGTAAAAGACATGATGCACAAAATATTGGCGTAGATCGCAGCTTCCGGCCAGGTCGCATAGATTTCGCAGCTCGCCACATTTTTGATGTAATCCTTGTAGCGCACATAATAATTGGGCGCGGAATTATCGTTGGGATTTCCGTCGTGAACTACAATATATTCCGGTATTACCACGCGGCTTAAAACGATTTCCCCGCTTTCGTCAATGGGCTTGATTTCATCCTCCGGAATTTTCGGCGGATAATCATAATAAAGCGTATGGGGCGCAATCATCACATCGTCGCTTACGATATCCGGTTCCTCTATGGGGTTCATCGTAATTTTCTGAACGGATACCTCATCCGCCAGAAGCTCGCTCGCAGTTACCGTCACGGGCTCATACCCCTGGGCGGTTACCGAAATATTATATTCCGCATAGGGTCTGATCTCCTGCGGCTCAAGACTCAGCTCCACAGGCGGCGCCGGCAGCGTCAATATCTGCGTCTGTCCGTTTTCATTGGTCCTTACTTCTTCCAGTATGGTTTCCGGGTCCAATGTATAGTAAATCCGCACGTTTGCATTTTGTACGGGGATCAGTCCCAGGGCGCTGACCGTCTCTATGATAATTTGTCCCCTTGCTGTATTTATGTTTTCAGGCATAAAAAACCTCTGCACTTTTCTACTACTATATGCAGAGGTTTTTATTTTTATACATTATTCCAGATTTAATTTCTTTTCCAGAAAATATTTATTGATAAAATACAGCCCGATGATCACCGCAATATAAACAACCAACAGGACTACCGATACGATATTTACCGTCGTAACGCTTGGCTCCTCCATCATCAGCGAAAACGGCAGGGTCATATAAGATACAACCACCTGGAGCAGCAGGTTGAAGCCAATCAGGATCAGCACGGATACTAAAAGTTTGTGCTTCTTCGTCGTCTGTCCGAGGCATACAGCCGTATAGGTCCAAAGCATACCACCGATGGGTGCAATCAGTATATAAATAATATAGCTGATGCTCGTCGGAAGCGTCTGGAAAACATCATCCCAGTTAATGTCTATTTCCCAGAGGTCTCTCAGGATTTCTTTGACGGAAAGATCCCCGATCCCTCCGATCATGCTGATTCCCAGAGCAAATATGGAAACCGCTATCACGATAATCGTAATATACTGCCATAACGACGCTACGATCAGCTTGGCATTTAACAGCTCCGTACTCTTGACCGGAAGGGTATTCATCAGATATCCCTGATCCGTAAATAAATTTTTGTAATATCTGTAAAAGAAATAATATTTTACTACCAGGCATGCGGCTACAATTCCCCATACAATCATAACAAAATATAACACGATGGTAACCCCGGTTAATTCCGCCATCACTTCGCTCCTTAAGCTGGACTCATTCCAGATATCCAGTGAAAAGAGCAGCACGCCGATAACCGCCAGCGCCAGTACAATCCCATTACAGATGATCCCCACAGTCCGCGTATCTTTCCATTCATATTTGATCAATTTCTTTAACATGCGAACACCTCCCTAAAATAAGCATCCACGGTCTTGCCGAATCTCGCACGGATATTATCGACGGTACTTTGTACCACCAGTTGTCCGTTTTTGATAAAAACAACATCGTCCAGTATATTTTCAATATCCGAGATCAGATGCGTACAGATCAAAAGCGTCGCGTTCGGATTGTAGTTGCTTAAGATCGTGCGGATAATGTAATCCCTTGCCGCGGGATCAACGCCCGCAATGGGCTCATCCAGAATATAAAGCTGCGCGTCCCTGCTCATAACAAGAATCAACTGCACCTTTTCCTTGGTACCTTTGGAAAGCGTCTTCAGCCTTGCATTGGACGGAATCCCCAACGCCTGCAGCATCGCATAGGCGCGGTCCGCATGGAAATCCTCATAAAAATCGTCAAAAAACGCCACAAGGCTCTTCACATCTTTTTGCGCCTCCAGATAGGTACGCTCCGGCAGATAGGACACAATGGATTTGGTATACGGTCCCGGCTCGCTCCCGTTAATCAGGATCTGTCCCTGCGTAGGCACCAACAGCCCGTTAATCATTTTGATCAAAGTCGTCTTGCCGCTTCCGTTGGGTCCCAAAAGCCCTACAATATGTCCTTTCTCAAGCCGCAGATTGAAATGGTTCAGTGCGGGCGTTCCCGGCAGATAGCACTTCGTTAAATCCCTGCATTCCAAAAGCGACGGTCCGTCCCCGCTCTTTGGCATGGGCTCCATAATAAATTCCACCGGCTGTCTGTACACCGGTCCCCCGTAAGGCGGCATCCCGTTCCCCGGTGCTCCGTTTGCCGGCGCCCCGTTTACCGGCATTTGTCCCGCCGGCATTCCGTTCACCGGCGCCCCGTTCATGGGCGCTTGGTTGTTCATTTCATTCATGTTCTTCCCCTCCATTCAATTTCGCGCCCGCCATTGCAAGCGCTTCCTTTCTGTCATAGCCCAGTTCTCCCATTTTCAAAAAAAACTGTTCAATTTCGGCGTCAGCCTTCGCCTTTCCTGTCCGGCTAATAATGCCCGGATTATCCGCTACCGTTCTTCCGTTCGTTCTCATCGTAACAATCAGTCCCATCTGCTCCAAATTTGCAAAAGCACGCTGCATCGTATTGGGATTCACTCCCGCTTCCTGGGCAAAGTCCCTGACGCTGGGCAGTTTTTCTCCCGGCTTATACTCGCCGGCAATAATCTTATTTTGCAGAATTTCTACCAGTTGGATATAAATGGGACGATCCCCATCCAAATTCCAAGCCATGTGCCCGCTCCTTTCTACTACATTTTCAGTGTTTGGCAGGTGTCAAATCACTGTTTCATTGTATTGTTGTACTACTTACTTAGTACAATACACAATATAGAGCCGGTTGTCAATACCGTTTTCTCACTTTTTTTAGATTTTTTTGCAGTTTCCTTTTCCCGCACAATCTTTTCCTCAAAATAGCCAAAAAAATTCCCGCTCCGGAGCAATGATCTTAGCCTATGCCCGGAACGGGAATCCCAGTTTCAAACAGTCAATATAGAGGCAGCATATTCTTTTGCCGCTCTGTCCGATTATTCAATTACTTTAATCCAGCCTTCCGGCGCTTCGATACGACCCATCTGAATACCCGTCAGCGTATCATACAGCTTCCTGGTAACCGGTCCCATCTCCTCCATGCCGCTCGGGAAGCAGATTTCCTTGCCGTGGTCGTTGATCTTTCCTACCGGGGAAATAACAGCCGCCGTACCGCAGAGACCGCATTCAGCCATATCCTTTACTTCATCAAAGTATACTTCTCTCTGCTCAACCTTCATGCCCAGAATATGTTCCGCAACATACATCAGGGAACGACGGGTAATCGAAGGCAGAATACTGTTGGACTTGGGCGTTACAATCGTGCCGTCCTTGGTTACGAAAATAAAGTTCGCTCCGCCTGTCTCCTCTACCTTTGTACGGGTAGCGGCATCCAGATACATATTTTCATCAAAGCCCTGCTTATGCGCGTCAACGATCGCATATAAGCTCATCGCATAATTCAAGCCCGCCTTGATATGTCCCGTTCCGTGAGGCGCCGCGCGGTCATAGTCGCAAACGCGGATCGTAATCGGCTTTGCGCCGCCCTTAAAGTACGGTCCTACGGGCGTCGTAAACATACGGAACTGATATTCGTCAGCCGGTTTAACGCCGATAACCGGGTTGCTTCCAAACATATAAGGTCTGATATAAAGCGTTGCTCCCGAGCCGTAAGGCGGTACATATGCGGCATTCGCCTTTACAACGTCCACAACAGCCTGTACAAATCTATCTTCCGGGAATACGGGCATCTCCAGTCTCTCGCAGGAATCCTTCATGCGGGAAGCGTTTAAATCGGGGCGGAAGCATACGATTTTTCCGTCCTCCGTGGTATATGCCTTTAATCCTTCAAAACATGTCTGTGCATATTGCAGCACGCCGGCACATTCACTGATCACCACATTCGCATCAGAAGTTAATGTACCTTCATCCCATGCTCCGTCTTTAAAATTGGATACGAATCTTTTGTCGGTCTGGATGTATCCGAATCCCAGGTTAGACCAGTCAATGTCTTTCTTTTCCATGTTTTTCTTCCTTTCTGTTTTCCGCTTCGGGAAAACAACCGTTTATAGTTTCATCTTTCTCATTATCATTCTTTTTCTTTTACTTGTCAAGATTCAGGCATATCTGACACGACGCCTATTACCTGAGGTTATACCTTTTTCTTCTCATACGTCGTAAATGTATAACAAATATCAAAACAGGTCTGCTCTTCCGATTCCTCCGTGATCTGCCATTCCTCCATTTCGTCCAGATTGGGAAAATACGTATCCGCCTCATACGCCTCGTCGATCTTAGTCACAACCGCCTTGTCGCAATAAGGCAGAAGCTGACGGTAAACGCTCTCTCCTCCGATCACATAAATTTGCTCGTCCTCATATTGTTTCAATTCCTCCAGCAATTCATCCAGAGAATTTACCACCACGGCGCCGTTGACCCGGTAATCCCGGTTACCGGTCAGCACAATATTGATCCGCTTTCCCAAAGGCTGTCCCTGGGGAAAGCTCTCAAGCGTCTTTCTTCCCATGACAATCACATTTCCGGTCGTCAGTTTCCTGAAATTCTTCATATCATTGGGAATGCTGACCAACAGCTTATTCTTATTCCCAATTCCCCAATTCCTGTCCACCGCTACAATCAAATTCATCTTCCATTCTCCTCCATGATTCCGCATCAGATCGCCACCGGAATATCCCTAATCTGCTCCCCCGTCACATATCCTTCCACCTTCACATCGTCTCTTGTAAAGTCGTAAAAGTCATGCACGTCCGGGTTCAGCCAGAATTTGGGCGCCGGCTGGGGTTCTCTTTCAATCAGTTCTTTGATAATCGGTATATGCCTGTCATAAATATGGGCGTCGGCGATCACATGCACCAGCTCGCCCACCTGCATATCGCAAACCTGCGCCAGCATATGCACAAGCACCGCATATTGGACCACGTTCCAATTGTTCGCCGTCAATACGTCCTGGGAACGCTGGTTCAAAATCGCATTCAGCACCAGCTTATCCTCGCCCTTTTTCTGGGTCACGTTAAAGGTCATGCTGTAAGCGCAGGGATACAGGTTCATTTCATGCAGATCCTGATGCACATATAGATTCGTCATAATCCTGCGGCTGAACGGATTATTTTTCAGATCATAGATCACTCTGTCCACCTGATCCATCATGCCTTCTTTATATTGATGCTTAACCGAGAGCTGATAACCGTATGCCTTTCCGATGGAACCGTCCTCGTCCGCCCATTCGTCCCAAATATGGCTGTGCAGATCGTGAATATTGTTGGACTTTTGCTGCCAGATCCAAAGAAGCTCGTCCGTAGCGCTCTTTAACGCGGTCCTCCTAAGCGTCAGGATCGGAAACTCCCTGGACAGATCATAGCGGTTTACCACGCCGAATTTCTTGATCGTATAGGCAGGCGTGCCGTCCTCCCAGTGCGGTCTTACCTTTTCTCCCTCGGTGCTTGTCCCGCTTTCCAAAATACTTTTGCACATATCGATAAATACTGTATCCGCGTAACTCATTTTTATATCCTCGTCTTTGATTTTTAGTTATCCCGTCTCCGGTCTATCTGTCCCACTTATCGCAGAGGGAATTGATCTGATCCGCAAACTTCGCCAGATCCTTATTGGCTCCGCCCTCGTTATGCTGAATAACCGCAAGCAGCCTCTGTCCGGCGGCAACAAGGCGCTGGAACACATCTGAAGCGGCTCTCGCTTTTTTCTTTTCCAGACGGATCGGCTGCGCCGCATATTCCACCTCATTGCTTGCCAGATTAAATCTGGTGCCGCTGTAAGGCGCGTAAGCGTTCAGCCCGTGCTCGTTGATCAGGCACTCCTTAAAGGATTCGCATACGCTGTCTTCCCCGTGTACCACAAATACTCTCTCCGGCTTTTTCTCAAACCCGGACAACCAGTCGATCAGCCCGTTTTTATCCGCGTGTCCCGAAAGCCCCGCCAGTTTCCTGATGGAAGCCCTGATCTCGATCGGCTCTCCAAACAGCTTTACTTCCTTTGCTCCGTCCACAATCGACCTGCCCAGAGTGCCGACCGCCTGATATCCCACAAACAGAACCGTACACTCGGGTCTCCACAGATTATGTTTTAAATGGTGCCTGATCCGTCCCGCTTCGCACATACCCGACGCCGAAATAATAACCTTGGGCTCCTCATCAAAATTGATTGCCTTGGATTCGTCGCTGGTAATGGATAAATGCAGCCCCGGAAAGCTTAGGATATTCACTCCCTGCCGGATCAGCGCCATGGCTTCCTCGTCAAAGCAGCTGTATTCGTTTTTATGAAAAATGCCCGTCGCTTCCACGGCAAGAGGACTGTCCACATAAACCGGGAAATTCTCATGCCCCTTTACCAGCTTATCATTTTTAATCTGGCGCAGAAAATATAACAGCTCCTGCGTCCTTCCCACCGCAAAGGAAGGAACCACTACATTACCGCCCTTATCAAAGGTCTCCTGCAAAATATCCGTCAGCTCCCGCACATAGTCGGGTCGCTCCGCAGTATGTAAACGGTCCCCGTAAGTGGACTCCACCACTACGTAATCCGCTTCCGCCGTCTTCGCAGGATCTTTGATCAGCGGCTGGTCAATATTGCCGATGTCCCCGGAAAATACAATCCTCTTTTCCAGTCCGTTTTCGTTGACCCATACCTCGATACTTGCGGAACCAAGCAAATGACCGATATCCGTAAAGCGGATCTTTACGCCGTCGCATACCGTCACAACCGTATTGTAATGGCAGGGCACGATCAGTTTAATTGTCCCGTCGGCATCTTCCATATTGTATACCGGTTCCACGATCTGACTTCCGCTTCTTTTCGCCTTCCGGTTCTTCCACTCCGCTTCCTGCATCTGTATATGGGCGCAGTCTCGCAGCATAATGCTGCACAGATCAGCCGTGGCGTCCGTCATAAAAATCTGCCCCCGGAAGCCTTTGGCATATAAAGACGGCAGCATACCGGAATGATCCACGTGCGCGTGCGTCAGCAGCACATAGTCCACAAACGCCGGATCTACCGGGAGCTCGGCGTTTTCAAACACATTGATGCCCTGCTCCATTCCGTAATCCACCAAAATCGTCTTGCCGCATACCTGTAAGCAATGGCAGCTCCCCGTTACCTCGTGAGCCGCGCCGATAAATGTCAGTTTCATAGTCTTCACTCCAATCCCAAGATACCCCGTTCGTTGTATTTTATTTTACCACAACCATGCAGCCGTGAAAACAAAAATGTCTCCGGCTACACCGCTTTATCCCTGCACAGCTTTACCGCCCCTCGGAGTTCTTTTCCCCACTACACTAATCATTATATTCACATATATATCCGATTCTGCCTTCGGCTTCCGGCGTCACGGATAAAATATCGTCCGGCACATCATTGATGTAAAACCGGTCGTCCGACGAGCGGAAAAACAGCGTCACCGCATCTTCCTCTATCTCCTGCCCCGCTTCATCGGTCATGATATAGCTGGGTTCTCCCGGCAGCCAGAAGTCATAAAATACATTGAAGTTAGTCAGCCAGTTGATTCTGCCGTTTTCCTCCAACCAGTAATATCCAATCAGATCTTCCTCTCCGTCGCGGGCTCCCGCGCCCACAAAAAACTGTATTCCTGTCTTATCTTCCCGCCTGATCTGTTCCGTCACGGTGTCCCATTCCTCCCAGGAAGTAATCGTAGCAAGGTATCCGCCCTTTTCCTCGCAGATTTCCCTCGCCTCGCTCCAGGTCACGTCCTCCGTCACAAGCTCATACCTGTGCCCTGCCGAACGGCACGCCCCCGTCTCCAGATAAGAAAGTATCTCATCTTTGATATAATAGCCATGCCAATCCGGTTCCGCGGAGTTGCCCATATCATATAACGCTTCCAGCTTATCACGATATTCCGAAGCGGTAACGGACTCGCCTTCCCATTCATATTCATATATAAAATCTCCGTTTTCATCCGACTGCGGTCCGTCGTCGGGATCATGATAATTCCCTTCCGCCACCTTGACCCATTTTCCGTCTTTGATCGCAAATATCATATCGTAATAATATCCCATATTCCCGTCGGAATTGCACAGCGCATTTCCCCGTTCCACATAAGTAAAATACAATCTCGAAGTCTGCAAAACGTCCGTTTCGCTGCCGTCAAAGGTCACGATCTGACAGCCGCCCGCCTCATAGCCGCTGTCCGCCACCAGTTCCGGTATATCATCATCATTCACATAAATCAGAGCATACGTATAATCGCCCGTCTCCTCGTTTGTCCCGCCTTCCTCTTTTTCAAGCGCAGCAATATAATCGATATAGACGTCTTTCCACGCCTCCCGGTCCGTTTGATCACCCCGGTCCGTTTGATCACCCCGGTCCTCTTTCGTCCCGTAACCGCTCTCCGCCTCGTAATCGTTCTCCGTCCCGTATTTACTTCCTGCCGCGCTGTCATACTCCGACATACTGCCGTTTCCTGCCGCCTGATTGGTTCCCGCAGCCATCATAATGATAAATACGACAGCCCTGATCAATTCCTTCATTTGTGTTCCCCCTTCTACGCTTTTGTAATGATTTTTCCCGCAGCCCTTTATCCGCCTTCGGCGCATCAGCCTTGCTTCTAAACCTGCATATCATTATTATAGCATTTTTGCCTGCATCCAAACAACACTTTCTCATCTGACTTTCTCATCTGACAGCGGCTTTTCAAGTTGCGAAATCGCTGAAAAAATCTTATAATGTCTAAAGACATCTTGGAAAAAAGGGGACATGCAGAAATGGATAAAGACAGCTATGAACAGAAAATCCGGGCTTTGGAAGCGGAAATCAAAATCATGAAGGAGCGCTACCAGATTCTGGTAGAGACCACCTCCGCTATTTTGTTTGAGTACAAGCCCGCCGAAGATAAAATGATTTTCAACTATAATTTTCCGGACAATAAAAGCCGCCGGGAAATCGATCATTACCACGAGTACATGAAACACTCGCCTCTGGTCCATCCCGATCATCTGCAAAAATTTATGGATGTTTTGGAAATTGCAGCCATGACTCCCACGCGAGGCGAATTGGAATATCTGAGCAAAGTCACTACGGATCAGTTTGAATGGCATAAAACATACTATTCCAGCATTGCGGACGCAAACGGCAAAGTCATCAGCGTCCTCGGCAAGATCAACAATATTCATAAATCCGCCACCGAGCGCCAGAAGATGATCCACAGGGTTGAGACCGACTATCTGACCGGGCTCTACAACAAAGGCGCCGCTACGGAAAAGATTACCCGCTGGCTTGCCTCCAATCCCACCGCGGAAGCGCACCTTTTAATGGTAGATCTGGATAACTTCAAAAACATCAACGACGTATACGGTCACTCCTTCGGCGACGAAGTGTTAAAAGAAACGGCGCATGTGATGGAAGGCTGTTTCGGCGAAAATACAATTCTCTCCCGTTTCGGCGGAGACGAATTTGTGATTTTTATATCCGGCGAACAACTGCGGCTGGTCGAGAGCCGCGCGGACACTTTGATCCACAGACTTTCCGAACAAATTACCAATCTGGAGGAACCGTTAAAATGTAGCATCGGTATCTCCGCCAGATCCTCCAGGGAAGATACCTTCGAGGATTTGTTCAACCGCGCCGATTCAGCGATGTATCAGGCAAAAAAGCGGGGAAAAGGATGCTGCTCCATTTATCAATAGGACGGCGGAAAGAAACAGCGCAAAAATAAAGCCTGGCATCTGCCAGGCTTTTGTTAAGCACGAGACGGGATTCGAACCCGCGACCCTCGCCTTGGCAAGGCGATACTCCACCACTGAGCCACTCGTGCATTTGTCCGCAGCTCTCACGGACAAGTACTAATATAGCAAAGCAATTCTGATTTGTCAACACAAATTTTTATTTTTTTATTCTTCCGCGCCGGTCGCCGCACGGGTTGCCGCAACCGCATCATAATCGATGAGGTTTCTGTATTTTACGCGGTAAATCCGGTACAGGGACTCGTCAATTCTTTCTTCCGTGATATCTCCGCTTTCTATTGCGTCCAGAATGCCGTTATACGCCTTTTTGAAATCTCCCGAGCAAAACAGCATATCCGCGCCCGCTTCAATCGCCATGACCGCCGCATCCGCATGTTTATAGTGCATGATCAAAGAATGGGTATCCATATAATCCGTTATAATAATGCCGTCGTATTCCAGTTCCCCTCTCAGCATATCCGTTACCACTTCCGACGACAGGCACGCGGGCACGTCTCCAGTAATGGACCGGTACGCGATCTGGGAAACCATGATAAAATCCGCTCCGCCGTCAACCGCGTCTTCATAAATCGGATAATCCTCTTCTACGATTTCTTCCTTTGTCCTGGAAGAGGTCGGTCTCGCGCTCTCGGGGCTCTTGGTCACATCTCCGTATCCCGGGAAAAACTTCACGCAGGTATTCACATTCTGATCTTCAATCCCGCGGACCATGTTTCTGACCATATCCTTTACCTGCACCGGATCGCTGCCAAAGCTTTGCGCCGAGGTATAGCCGCCTTCGGAAATCGCCACGTCCGCCAACGGTCCTATCACCGTATTGATTCCGTATTCATTCATCAGATTGCCGATGGCAATTCCCGCCGTATAGGCTCCCGCGTTTTCTCTGGATTCGCCGATTTCGTTCTGACCGCTGATAACCGCATCCGTCAGCCCCGAAGTGACAAAGACGCTGTCTTCGCCGCCGGTTTCCTCCACGCCGATAAAGATTTCATTGGCGGTAAAGGATTTGATATTATAAATCATTTCCTTTAACTGTTCGGGACTTTCCATATTGCTTTCCGCCAAAAGCAATCCGCCCACGGGATATTCGTTTAAGGAAGCGTTTAAGGTGCTGCCTCCCACCGTGACGTCGTTTACGCCCGTCAGTTCCTCAGGCGTAATAAAAAACAGTCCCGCCACCTTCTGTTCAATCGTCATATTCGCAAGATATCCTGCAATCGTCTCATCAAGGATCGCATCCTTATCCTCCTGCGTCAGTTCCTCAGGCTCCTCCTGCACCGGTTCGTTTGCGGAAACAACGATTTCCGGTTCCGGCTCGTTTTCGGATACCACAATCTCCGGTTCCGGCTCCGCTACGGGCTCGGGCTGTACCGCGACCTCCGGCTCTTCTTTCGGCTGTCTATGTAAAAAGGAATAAACTCCGAATCCCGCGCCGCCTAAAACAACCAGCACAACCAGAATCACGGCGGCTAAAATCGCAAATGCGCGGGTCCTTTCTTTTTTCCTTCTCAATCTTCTTAATTCTTCTTTGGATAAATTGTATTTGTCGTTTTTCAAATTTATCTACCTCCACCTTTATTTTAGCACAAAGAAGCAGCGGGTATCAATCACTTTTGATTCATACCCGCCGCTAATGTGTAGGCTCCAATTTGCCTGCCTCCTTCTGATCTTCTTCTCTTTCCACTTTCTATCATGTACCCTTGGTACGGTAGCAGGTGTTTCTCCAATTGTTATCTTTGGTACCTTGCTCCTTTTTCTTATGTACTCGATTCAGATCTTGTCTTTAGTTCCTCTTTCTTTTGTACTTAAAATCATGTGTTAGGTGGACTGTACCTCTCTTTCATTAGGATATCTATATGAAAGTATATCTTAAGTATGTCTTAATTATAATGAATAGTCCGACATTTGTCAACACTTTTTCTCAAATTTCTTTCTTTTTTTGTTAATTATTTTATTTTTCGCATTTTAAACAATTTGTATGTCGATTTATTGGTAAATTTATACAATCCAAAAACCCTGCGTCGCTCCCATAACAGCTCCGGCAAAGGTTTTTGGTAAAGGCTTTTGATAAATTGAATATATTTTTCATTTTTCCATATCTTGTGCTATACTTTTGTTAATTACATAAGTCTAATTATATAAGTCCAAGGAGGTATTATGATGTCAGCAAAACAGGACGCTTTTGCGATTACAGCAAAAACAATGATCTCTAATCTGGAAAAAAGAAATATGGAAGGCTTTTACTGCCCTACCAAAGAAGAATTGGTCAAAACCATCATGCCCATGCTTGAGAAAGGTTCGTCCGTCGCATGGGGCGGTTCCGAATCCTTTAAGGAAAGCGGTATGCTTACGGCTTTGGAACAGGACGGCAGCTTTGAGCTGATCGACCGTTTACAGGCGGCGACTCCCGAAGAACGCCGCAAAGTTTTCGGTCAGACCGCGATGTGCGATTATTTCTTTATGAGCACCAACGCCATTACCTTAAACGGCGAGTTGGTCAATATCGACGGAAACGGCAACCGGGTAGCCGCTTTGATCCACGGTCCCCAACATGTTTTCATTATCGCCGGCATGAATAAAGTCGTTAAAGATGTGGAAGACGGCGTAAAACGCACCCGCGTTGCGGCTTGCCCGCCAAACGGCGTCCGCCTGAACAAATCCACGCCCTGCGCCACGATCGGTCGATGCGGGGAATGTCTTTCCGACGAGTGTATGTGCAATCAGTTCGTCATTACCCGCCGCAGCGGACACAAAGGGCGGATCAAAGTATTCCTTGTAGGAGAAGAGCTGGGCTTTTAATGCGGTATGCAGGCAGCAAGGACAAGGAGCACGGGAAGCCATGTATTTCGGGCGCGGAAAAATCAATCCATACAAGAAATGAGGTAAACACAACGAGAAAAAAACTAAACATAACGGAAGGCATCTTTCCGATGCCTGTTTTGATGGTAGCAACTTACAACGAAGACGGCAGCGTAAACGTCATGAACGCCGCCTGGGGAACCATGCAGGAAAGAAACTATGTCGCGCTTAATCTGACAGAAACGCATAAGACTGTAAAGAATATCAAAGCAAGGGGCGCCTTTACCATAGGCATCGCAGATGCGGCGCACGTAGTCGAGGCTGACTATTTCGGCGTTGTATCAGGCAACCAGTCCGCTGATAAATTTGAAAACAGCGGACTTACCGCAAGCAAAGCCGAAACAGTAGACGCTCCGGTAATCAATGAATTTCCGCTCTGTCTGGAATGCGAATTTATCGAATACCAGGACGGAGCATACGGATGCGGCGTGATCGGTAAAGTAGTCAATGTCACGGCGGACGAAAGCGTCATGAACGGAAATCAGGTTGATATGACATTGGTAAATGCAATCGCCTTTGATCCATACACACACGGTTACTACAAAGTGACGGAAAGAGTCGGCGAAGCATTTAAAGACGGGCTGAAGCTAAAAAAATAACAGAAACTGATATTTACAAATCAAAAAAGGGGTATCGCCTTTATAAATTTTTGTATTGATCAAAAGAAACCTTTATAAAACGCCGGTACTTAATCCGCGTATTTTGCGGATTTATGTACCGTTGCGTTTTTGTAGAGCGAAAGCGTGTTTCTGTGATCAATACAAAAATCTATAAATGCGACACCCTTTTTGATAAAAACGTCTTTATTTTATGCCACCGTATCCACGAAGATCGAATAAATCTGTCTGATTGCGGTCTCAAAATCGGATTCTTTGACTCCGATGATAATGTTCAGCTCGGAAGAACCCTGATCGATCATTTTTACGTTGATCCCGGAATGCGCCAGCGCAGCGAAAATTCTGCCCGCGGTTCCTTTTGCAGCCTTCATGCCTCTTCCCACAACCGCGATCAGGGCAAGATCGGATTCCATTTCAATAGAGTCCGGCTCCGCCAGCTTATGAATGCCGGCAAGCACTCTCTGTTCCTTTTCCACAAAATCGGACTGATGGACGATAATCGTCATCGTATCGATGCCAGAAGGCATATGTTCAAAGGAAATTCCGTTTTCTTCAAACACCTGCAGCACCTTCCTGCCGAATCCGATTTCGGAATTCATCATATCCTTTTCAATGTTGATGGCGCAGAAATCCTTTTTGCCCGCAATTCCCGTAATCGTATAAACAGGCTTCTGGCAAGTGCTTTCTACAATCCACGTGCCCGGGTCCTTCGGCGCGTTGGTATTTCTGATATTGATGGGAATACCGGCTTTGCGGACCGGGAAAATCGCGTCCTCATGAAGCACGCTTGCGCCCATATAGGACAGTTCTCTCAACTCCCGATAGGTAACCGTCTGAATCGGCTTCGGGTTGTCTACAATACGGGGATCGGCAATCAGACAGCCCGAAACGTCGGTCCAGTTTTCATAAATATCCGCTTTGACCGCTCTTGCCACAATGGAACCCGTAATATCGGAACCGCCCCTGGAAAAGGTCTTGACGCTTCCGTCCTCTTTTGCCCCGAAAAATCCCGGAATAACGGCTCTTTCCGTCTTTGCAAGCCTTTCCGAAAGTATCTCGTCGGTCTTATCCGCCATAAACTCTCCGTTTTCATTAAAGAAAATAACTTCCACAGGATCGATAAATTCATATCCAAGATAGTTCGCCATAATAATGCCGTTTAAATATTCCCCGCGGCTTGCGGCGTAATCGCTTCCCGCTTTCTTTTTAAATTGCTCGGTAATCTCCGCAAATTCTTTATCCAAAGACAGATCCAGTCCCAAGCCGTCGATGATTTCCTGATAACGCAGCTTGATCTGCGCTAACGCCTTTGTAAAATCATTTCCCGCTTCGGCATAGGCATAGGTCGCATAAAGCATATCCGTAACCTTCGTGTCCTTGGAGTTGCGCTTTCCCGGTGCGGAAGGCACCACATATTTGCGGTCCTTATCCGAACGGATGATTTCTCCCACTTTCTGAAACTGTTCGGCGCTCGCCAGAGAGCTGCCGCCAAATTTTACTACCTTTTTCATAACTCTAATCTCCTCGGTTCCTGCATATTTTTATCAAAATTTATTTTGCAAATAACAGATCAATGATTTCGTGTCCCTGCGCGACATAATTGCCGCTTTCTCTGCCTTCCGCCTCGTTGTAGTTCCACGTATGGTCTTCCTCCGCCGTGGAATCATATAACAGATAAGGCACCGGATCGGAGGTATGGGTCCTGACGCGGATCGGCGTCGGGTGGTCCGGCAGGATTAACAGCCTGAAATCCTCGCCCTTTTCCTTTAATTCCTTTACCAGGGGGCCTACGATATAGGTATCGATATTTTCAATCGCCTTTACCTTTTTCTCCACACTTCCCTGATGTCCCATTTCATCGGGAGCCTCCACATGGATATAGGCAAAATCAAAGCCGTCTTCGGTCAGCGCCTTTACGGCGGCGTCTTTTTTGCCGGTATAGTTGGTATTTAATCCGCCGTTAGCCCCGGCTACGTTGATGACCGCCATTCCAGCGCCCACCGCAATACCCTTGAGCAGATCCACAGCCGAGATCATCGCGCCTTTTTTATGAGTCTTTTCCTCAAAGTTGCCGACCATGGGTTTCGTGCCTGCGCCCCAGAACCAGCAGCAGTTAGCAGGGTTTAACCCCTGTTTTTTTCTTTCTATATTTAACGGATGGTCCTTTAAAATCTCGTAGCTTCGTTCCATCATCCTGCGAAGATCCGCTTCCTTCGGAAGGTTCGGACCGATCTTTTGTCCCAGCACGTCGTGGGGCTGCACCAGATCCACAACCTCGCCATGATCCCAGATCAGACAATGACGGTAACTGGTTCCTACATAAAACCGATAGGTCTCGTTTTCCAGTTCCTTTCTCACTGCATTTAACAAAACAGCGCAGTCCTCGGTACTGATCTCTCCCGAGCTGTGATCGATAATCGTCTTTTCTTCAAAAGGTTCGTCCCCGTCGGATATGGTCACGATGTTACAACGCAGCGCAACGTCCGTATCCTTCATAGGCACGCCGATGCTGAGCGCCTCCAGCGGAGAACGTCCAGAATAAAAAATCTTCGGATCATATCCCAGCACGGAAAGGTTCGCCGTATCCGATCCGGGCTTCATGCCGTCGGGAATCGTATGCACCAGACCGATTTCTCCTTTTTTACTGAGTTCGTCCATCGCCGCCGTTTTTGCATATGCAAGGGGCGTTTTGCCCCCCAGGCTTTCAATGGGCTCATCCGCCATACCGTCGCCTAACACTATTACATATTTCATAAGGAAACCTCCACGCGGATCATGCTGATCACATTCAGCGCCGCCGCTTTTTCTTTATATGTCTTCTCCGTCATAACGGGAGTTACAAACGCCGTTTCATCCGCCTTAACGGGCTCCAGCATCTTTACTTCTCCAAACAATTCCTTGATCTGCGCTTCATCCGTATCCGCCGCGCGCACAAAGAATTTTCTCTCCGCCTGGTCCATATCGGATAAAGGCAGTTTCTCAGGCTTCCAGTTGCACGCAAGATGAATGCCTTCGTGCATCGCGCAGTCGATCACGTCGGAAACAACGGCGCTTGCGGTTGGCAGCTTGCCCGCTCCCGCTCCGTAATACATGGTGTCTCCCAAAGTATTTCCCGTTACGAGAATCGCATTCATAACGTCGTCCACGCTGTAGAGCGGATTTTCTCTGGTCAGCACAAAGGGCGCAACCATGGCGAAATAGTTTCCGTCCACTTCTTTGCTCATGCCAAGCAGCTTGATCGTCGCTTTTAACTGTTTCATATAAGCAAAATCATCCACTGTGATTTTTGTGATGCCTTCTGTATACACGTCCTGATAACATACGGTCTTTCCGAACGCCAAAGAGGAAAGAATCGCGATTTTGCGGCAGGCGTCGTATCCTTCGATATCCGCTTCGGGATTCGCCTCCGCATAGCCCAGAGCCTGGGCGTCCTTTAATACCGTGTCAAAATCGGCGCCCTCCTGCTCCATTTTAGTCAGGATGTAGTTGGTAGTACCGTTTAAAATTCCTTTGATCGCCACTATTTTTTCAGGAGAAAGAGAAGTCCTAAGCGGTCTGATAATCGGAATGCCGCCGCCGCAGCTTGCCTCAAACAGGTAGTTGCAATTATTAGCCTTTGCTAACTCCAGTAATTCGGTACCGTATTCCGCTACCAGCGCCTTATTGGAGGTGCAGACGCTTTTCCCTTTGGATAAAGCCGTTTTGGTAAACGCGTATGCCGCGCCGGTTCCCCCCATCGCCTCGCAGACGATATCGATCTCCGGATCGTTCATAATCACGTCCACGTCGTGGACAATCATGCTTTCATAGGGATCTCCCTGAAAATCCCGTAAATCCAGGATATATTTCACGTCGATTTCCTTTCCCGCCCTTTGATTGATCAGCTCCTGATTTGTTTTGATTACTTCTACAATACCGCTTCCTACCGTGCCGTATCCTAAGACTGCTACTTTTGCCATTTCTCTACTCCTTAGCTATTATTTTTACGTAATGTACACCTTTTTGCGCTTCCATCCGCTCGATCATCCCCGACAAATCTCCCGTATCGGCAAGGATCTGAATGCTGACAGACAATGACGCCACCCCGTTGATGGGAATGCTTTGATGGATGGTCAGAATGTTGGCTCCGTATTCCGCCACAATCTTTAACATATCCGATAAAAGCCCCGGTCTGTCGTCCATCTGGAAGGTCATCGTAATCGTTGTCCCTTCCGTATTATCATGGAAAGGAAAAATATCATCCTTATATTTATAGAAGGAACTGCGGCTGATGCCGACCCGTTCCGTCGCTTCCTGTACGGACGTCACTCTTTCCGTTTCAATCATGCGCTTCGCTTCGGCAACCTTTAAAAGCACCTCCGGCAAAGCCTTTTGTCTGACCACAAAATATTTCGGTGTTTCTGACATGAAAAACGCCTCCTGCAAATATCCCGCTTCCACCGCGGACATTTCCGCGTTTGTTTTTCTGCCGCGGACAACTGTTTGCCACCGAGGGATATTCTAGCACAATAGACAAATCTATGCAAGTGGTTCTGTGGAAATTTGCGGAAAAACCGGGAGGCGCCGCAGTAAGAAAACGGGCGGATATCACGGAAACACGCCTTCCTTTGATATCCGCCCGTTTTCTTACTGCTGTATTCCTTCCGCATACCCAAGCAATTCATCTTCCCGCTCCTCGGTATCCTCTATCTGTCACTATAATTCCGGCGGCGGATATCAATTGTAATTTAGCTTATTCCTATGGCAAATTGGGAGTTGTTATTTATAAGCGTGATTTACATGTATGGTTTGGACGAGTGAAAAACCCTCAATTTCCATGAAATTATACTTCAGGATTTCTTGGATTTTTTTCTGGCAGCTGCTTATATTTCAGCGGAAACTGAGGATAGGACTGCTTTGTATAATATTCGTGAAAGGTGCAAATCCCAGGTCGTGTTCCATCATTTGCATCGAAATAATATAATCCTTTATCAGAAAAGTCCCGCGCACATTGTTCCGCACCTTTGCTTTGAGGAAACATCAACACACTGCTTGTCATTTTTTTGAGCATATCAAAATAATCAACCAGTTTATCAGCCCTTTCTCGATTTTCACAAACAAACTCCGGTAAATTTCCCGCTCCTCCGCTACAGAATACAGCGATATTACCTTTTCTATCAACACCATACCATTCCATATCCATATGTTCACATTCACCAGCAGGTATTCTTGACATAGTTACCTCTCCTACCAATTCCGATTGGGTTTTTTAAAAATCTAAGGGATTTAATAACTGTTATACTTTGTTATCATAATTTGATTTTAACTGATGTGATGTATGTACATTCTTGTCATATCCGGCTCTCCATCTCCCTGAACCATACACAAAAATTCCCATCCATATTTTTCATAAAAGGGAGTATGATCCGTAACAAGATAAAGTGTATCAATTCCCTGTTCCTTCATATCATCACATACATATTGCAGTAATTTTCCAGCAATACCCTGACAGCGATAATCTTCATCAACATAAACGGCACACACATTTTTATTTTTCAAACAATCACAAATGCTTTCCTGATATGCCTCCAATGGAATACCCCATTTTTGGTGAAACCAGTTTGCTGCCTGCTTTGCTATATTTTCATTTTCTCTTATTTTTAATAATTCAATCATCTCTGTACATTCCCCATCCGTTTCCGGTTGCTTTTTTTAAAATCCAAAAGTTTCAATCAATTCTTCTACCCGGCTCCCCATAGTCAAGACTACCAGTTCATTCTATCACAAGATTTCCGATAGACTTTTCTCCTGTTACATACTCCCCAAGGCTATTTGCCCATTTTTCTGTAAAAAAAGCACCATACGGTATCTGTTTCTCTTTTCGTTTCTTTCCCAGTAAAAATCCCCACAATGTTGATGGTATTCCGATTATGACTAAATATAGCGGACCAAGTATAAGTGATTGAATTGTATGACCGTACTCATGTACTAAAAGCCTGCCGGAAAGCTCTTCAACACTTATCTCCCCTTCAAATTTCTTTGCAAAAAAAGGTTCCGCCGTGACAAAAACAAACATACCCAGAGATACACTCGTTTTACTTTTCCATACCGTAACAACCGCTCCATGATAATAATAATGTTTATCCTGATAATGCTTCAAAAATAATACCAATCCTAAAAGAGTCTGTAATATTCCCCATGTGCATTGCCATATTCTGTATATGTATATTTTCATAAAACCCCTCCACTGTTTATTTGGCTATTTTATTTATAAATTCTTTTATTTCACTGCAAATCTCATTACTTTTGAAATAGTGAATATAATGACCGCAATCAAAACAAATCAACTTTGCATTCATTATTTTTGCAAACTCCTGCTGGTTGTCAATCCAATTTTTTGATGTTTGCTTTCCGTTTGACGTAAACAGCAAAGCCGGGCATTCTACATTACCTGCTTTATCTACAATAACTGAATTTTTTAATACTTCTTTTGCCTCATTGATATAACAAATATTGAATGCATTCCTATTTCTTAAAAGTTTTTGTTGCTCCTTCTCTTCGTGAGTTAAACAACGATTATTCCCGGAACATACATTGAGTAATTTATGAATATTGTGTTGATTTATTTCCACAAATTCCCCGTTATTTTTTAACATTCTTTCAATTATGACCTCCATGAAATTCAAAGTTTTCTCTTACTCCAAACTGATTATATCATAAGAGAAGTTATCTTTCATTAGCATTCTGTTCTTCTATCACTTCTTAGCGGCAGATAGGGAATTTGGGAATACATATTCACTTTTAGATTACAGTTTGCGGAAACTGATATCCACAACTTGAAAAACCGCAGCCCTTGCTCTCACAAGGATTGCGGTTTTATTGTAAGTGTTTCATATAAGGCTTAGGTCCCATATGAAATTTATCGTGTGAAATTTATTTTAATTCAATCTGCGTGCATTCCTCTAAGGGAGTTTCCGCCCTCCCCAGTAAAACCGCCGTTACTTTTTCGGGACTGATGACGGTTGACAGGGCGATCTGCTGGACGTCGCTGTCCGCTTCCGTATCCCAGTAGGTGCTTGAACCGTTATTGCCGCATGCGACCTTTTCTCCGTCCTCGTAGACAAAGCCCCTTAACTGCAAGTCATAGACAAACACATCCTGTTCATCAGGATATACATGTTCGATCATTTCCTGCTCTTCCTTAAGGTCAAAAGAAAGGACCGCCGAGATAGGCGAAAGCTTTACTTCCTTTAAGGTTACGGGATAGCCGGAGACCATGACCTGCTGCCCCGGCTCGTATACCTGGGTCAGAGCCTTTGTCTGCTCGCCTAACGGTATCGTCAGTTTCCAGCTTCCGCCCACCATATGCGCGGTACCCGCCGTGCTTTCTTCATAAGTATAATAGCCAAATTCGCCCAGCTCCAGTTCAATGCAGTCTTCCTTCCATTCTCTGTCCGGGGCTTTTAAAGCGTTGATTTCATAATATCCCTGATTTGATTTTTCTACTCCGGTTCCCTGGGCAAAGCCTGCTCCCAGATTCCAAAACGCCTCCGTATCCGACGTCCCTACCTTCCAGATATCAAAAAAGGAATTGAAGTCAATAATCGCGTCCTCCGCTTCTACCTTTAACAGGATATACACCCTGTTCTCATCCTGTATGGTCTGTACCGCCGATACGGTAATTCCCTGATCTGTCGCCGAATCCGTCTGTTCCTCGGCAACATTATTTGCCGCCATTTCGTTTTGGATTTCCTGCGGCGGGTTGTTAAATGATTCCACCGCCTTTTCATTCCACTGAAACAGCTCCGCTGCCGCTACCGTGGTTCCGAACATCGCCGCAAGCACCGCCGCGGCGCATACAATTCTTCTTTTCTTTATTTTCATACCGTTTCCTCCTTCATTCCCGTGCAGGATTTCTTCATGATCCAGATTTTCCAGCGTATCCATGACTACAGCATGAATCGTTTCCGGAACTTCGGGAAAATCCTGTCCCATCTCAAAAAATTCCTGTTCCAATTCTTTTTCCTCATTGTGCAGTCCCATATTCGTATACTCCTTTCAGTCTGACTTTCAAAAGATTTCTGCTCCGGTGCAGCCGTACCTTTACATTCTGCTGGGAGATTTCCAGCATCTGTGCAATTTCCCTGACCGAATATCCTTCAACATAATGGAGCACAAACGGCACACGGTACTTTTCCTGCAGATTCATGACTTCCAAAAATACCTCCGACTCCGTCCCCGACTCCATCGCGGGATAAGACTTTTCAAACTGTCCTTCCATATACTCCTCATAGGAAACGACGTCTTTTCTTTCACGGAGCATCTGATAGCACTGGTTCATCAGTATCTTAATCAGCCACGTTTTAAAATACGCATCGTTTTTCAACGTATGTAATTTGCTGTAAGCGGAAAGTATCGCATTCTGCATGGCGTCCGCGCAATCCTCATCATTGCCAAGGATCGACCTTGCGACATGATACATCGTCTTTTCCGCCGCTAACACTTCTGCGGTAAACGCTTCCTTATCCATGATTTTCCTTTCTTGTCTGCATAGTTTCCTGCATATTTTTGTAGATTGTTTTTATGATTTTTTGCAACGATCCGATCGAATGTTTTTTACACAAATTAGATGATAAAAAAGAGCAAAAGGTTACAAAATAAAAAAACAGAGATATTCCGGTAAAACGGCTTCCTTTAAAAAGAGCCCGTTTTACCGAAATATCTCCGCCATCCGACCGATACCTGTTTCAGCGCTATCCCGCTATCAGACTATGGCTGTACCTCTCCGTTCATACCGTCATTCTCCGCAAAGTCCTCAACAATCATAAGATACAGATACTTTAAGTCTTCTTCCTCTCCAAAATCATACGCATTGATCTCATCCAACGTTGCGCCGTCATCTTCCGTCAAGTAAAATTCCCGGTATTCTTCCCCGTTTTCGCCTGTAACTTCAAAAATTTTCAGATAAGGAAACGTCCATTCTTCATAAGAAGGTCCGTTCCCTTTAAACGCATCCCGGGAAAAATCTTCAACCAGATAGAAATCTTCCCCATTATAATTCAAATAATAGACAATGGCATCCCCTTCCGTCGTAAATTGAATTATATCCATCTCTGCCGGCTTTTTCTGCTCTACCTTTTCCAAAAAATCTTCCAGATAGACAGTTCCCCACTCTTCTTTTCCATGTACAACCACATATGCCCCGGAATAGAGCAATTCCTCATAATCGTTGGAATACCCGGACAAATGCGCCTTGATTGACTCCGGGTCTCTTTCCCGAACAGCGCTCTCTTCCATTCCGGCTTCATCCGATGGTTTGCCGCTTTCTGACTGAAAACGGATTACTGCAATGACAGCACAAACTGCCAGAACCGCAATCAGTAATAGAATCAGTGTTTTCCTTTTCTTCATATGCTTCCCGCCTTTCCTGTCCGCTTACAAGTGAAATACCCTTCTATTAAGAATACGAACAACGGAAGCCGTTTTTATGGTGTTTTTTGATATTTTACAAATTTATTTTCCCGCTGACCCCTCAGACTGCATAAAACCTTCTATAATGCCTTTTACCAGATACAAGGAAAGGGTCTTTTGGTATTCGGCGTCATAGAGGTTTGCCTTATCCTCTTTGTTGGAGATATAGCCCGTTTCCACCAGTACGGCAGGGATATTGGTTTCCCGAAGCACATGGAAATCCTCGGTTTTCGTACCCCTGACAGCGATTTCGCCGCTTTCGCCCGCGACCTCCACGATTTTTTCGGCAAATGCCTTTCCTTCCATACTGTCAAACCAGTAATAGCATTCCAATCCCCCTACGGAAGCATCCTCCTCGCAATAATTACAATGGATACTGACAAACCAGTCCGCGCCGCTTTCGTTTGCCATTGCCGAACGTTCTGCAGGCTCCACCGTCTCATCGCCGTCTCTTGTGAGAATCACATGGACGCCGCAGTACTCCAGCATTTCTTTCATCTGTTTGACAATATCCATATTGATATTTTTTTCATAATAGTCCGAATCTCCGGTGCCCACATCGTTGCCGCCGTGTCCCGCATCCAGAATCAGGGTAAAGTCCTTTCCCTTCATCTGCGCCTTCAACTCGTCAACCAGCTCCATCTCCTCGTCCGAAACCGCCATGGCTTCCTGCTTTTCTCTATGGAACAATTTATAGATGCCTCTCCCAGCCAGAATGAGCAATATCAAAATCCCGATTGCACAAACCGCCGTCAGGGCACGCATAAAATATACCTTCATCCGTCTTTTTCTTCTGCGCCGCTGTCTTTCGTTCATCTTTTCCCCATATCTTCTTACCGTGTATTGCTGTTTTACTTGTGTACTATTCCGTGTAGTACACTAAAAATAGCACATCCGGCATTTGGTGTCAACCTTACGCGCCACGATCTATACCCCAATTTTTGCCAACAATAAAAGAGGGCTGCCGCATTTATAAAATTTTGTATCGGTCACGGAAACACGCTTTCGCTCTGCAAACACGCAGCGGTACGTAAATCCGCAAAGGACGCGGATTAAATACCGGCGTGCTTGCAAAGGTTTCCTTTGACCGATACAAAATTTTATAAATGCGGCAGCCCCTAAGAGTACTTTTTATTAAATCAACGGATATTGATCCGTCAGTTTCTGCACAATGGCTCTTGCTTCGGGTACTTTCTCTTCGCCGCCCTTGACAACCAGCGCGATCGCCTCCGCAATTTTATCCATATCCGCCGTATTCATGCCGCGGGAGGTAACCGCAGGCGTTCCCAAACGGATACCGCTGGTAACGAACGGAGATTTGGGATCGTTGGGAATCGTATTTTTGTTTGCCGTAATATGAGCGTCGTCTAGAAGTTTCTCCACCGCCTTGCCAGTCAGGTCAAAGGGGGTCAGATCCATGAGCATCAAATGATTGTCCGTACCGCCGGAAACGATCTTGATGCCTCTGTCCATCAGCCCTTTGCAAAGCGCCTGGGCATTATCCACAATTCCTTTCTGATAGGTCTTAAACTCATCGCTTAACGCCTCTTTAAAGCAGACCGCTTTCGCCGCGATCACGTGCATCAGCGGACCGCCCTGAATGCCGGGGAATACCGCCTTATTGAAATTATATTTGTCCGCCGCTTCCTGGCTGCTTAAGATCATGCCGCCGCGGGGTCCGCGCAATGTCTTATGGGTCGTGGTCGTCGTCACGTCCGCATAGGGAATGGGGCTTGGATGCAGCCCTGCCGCTACAAGACCCGCAATGTGAGCCATATCCACCATCAATACCGCGCCGACTTCATCCGCCACTTCGCGGAATTTCTTAAAATCAATGGTTCTCGCATAAGCGGAAGCGCCTGCAATGATCATCTTGGGTTTGCTCTCCAGCGCGATCTCTCTTAATTTATCATAATCAATGAATCCTTCGTCATTTACGCCGTAAGGTACGATATGAAAATAAGTGCCGGAAATATTCGCCGGGCTTCCGTGGGTCAGATGTCCGCCGTGATCCAGATTCATGCCCATAATCGTATCGCCGGGCTTGCAGATTGCAAACTGCACCGCAAGATTCGCCTGTGCGCCGGAATGGGGCTGTACGTTGGCATATTCGCAGCCAAACAGCTCTTTGGCGCGCTCCCTTGCCAGATCTTCCACAACGTCCACGCACTGGCAGCCGCCGTAATATCTTTTTCCCGGGTAGCCTTCCGCATATTTGTTGGTCAGCGGGCTGCCCATTGCCGCCATAACCGCCTTACTTACCCAGTTTTCGGAAGCGATCAGCTCGATATGGCTGTTCTGTCTTTCCTGTTCGTCCACGATTGCCTGAGCGATCTCGGGATCTACGTTCCTTACTTCGTCTAAAGAATACATTTCTTACCCTCCTGTTTTCCTTGCTTTCCTGTCGCGGGAAAATCCTCATCGACTTTCTCCGATCGTATCCCGTTAAGTATAGCATACTTTTTTTACCGTGAAAACGGGAAATCTGAAAAGAAATCTGCAGCTTTGCGGCAAAATATGATAAAATTGGCTTAAAGTTACAAATTTTTCACGGAACAGCCGGACCGGGACTCTCAGCCCGGCAAAACAAAGGAGAACCATTATGCTCTATGTCATCGTCAATCCCGCTTCCAAATCCGGACTGGGCAAAAAGAAATGGGAGCTTTTGAAAGAAGAACTAAACCGCAGCGCCGTCGTATACGAGGTATTTTTTACCAATAAAGAAAGCGGCGCGGCAGGCTGTATCAAAGAGATTGCGGCAAGAACTTCTGCGGAGGCAAAAACGCTTTTGTGCGTGCTCGGCGGAGACGGTACGCTCAACGAAGTGATAAACGCCTTTCCCGACCGCGACCGTTTTTCCCTGACCTACCTCCCGGCAGGTTCCAGCAACGATCTTGCCCGCGCCTTACATATCGAAGCGTCTGCAAAGGAGTTAATCGCCCGGATCAAAAACCGGGCGGAGCACACCGCAGACACAGGCTGCGTAGAAACACCTTCCGGCAAAAAACGCCGCTTCTGCGTCAGTTGCGGCATCGGTCTGGACGCCGCCGTTTGCAGGGAAGCGCTGCATTCCGGATTAAAGGATACGCTCAACCGCCTGGGGCTCGGCAAGCTGACCTACGCCGGGATCGCCTTAAAACAACTCGTGGCGGCGCCGCTTACAAGCTGCGATCTGACGCTGGATAACGGCGAAAAAAAGCACTTTGACAGGCTGTTGTTTGCCGTGGCTATGATCCACCCTTACGAGGGCGGCGGTATCAAAATGGCGCCTCACGCCGACTGCCGGGACGGAAAATTCGACATTATGGTAATTGCCGGACTGCGTAAATGGAGAGCGCTTTATCTGCTGCCTCTCGCCTTTTTCGGTCTGCATACCAAGGCAAAAAACGTGTACTTTTTCCAAAGCGCCACGCTGACCGTCGAGACGGATCTTGCCCTGATCGTCCATGCGGACGGGGAGTATTGCGGAACACAGCAGAAAATTACCCTTTTCTGTCAGAAAAATGGTTTAAAATACCTCTAGACAAACCTTTGTTTTTGTAGTATAAACTCTCTTATAAATATTTTTATAAAGGGGTCTTTATGTGAAACTGCAAAAACGGAGAAAGCGTATCAAAATTTCTCCAAAAACAGAACTGATACTGAGGATATTGGTTCCCGTAGCATACGGGCTTTTTTATCTTGCCGCCTTTGCATGGCTTGAACAACGCCCGGTCACGGAATTTCATATTATTAAGATGGAGCTGGATTCGCATATTCCTTTCTGCGAATATTTTATCATTCCTTACCTGCTCTGGTTTATATACATTGCCGCCACTGTGGTCTTCTTTATTTTTTCGGACAGAAAAGATTACATCCGGCTTTGCATTACCCTGGGCACGGGAATGACCGTATTTTTGCTGGTTTCGTATTTTATTCCCAATATGCAGCCTCTTCGTCCCAAGCTGGAATATTTCACAAGGGACAATATCTTTTTGGATATGGTAAAGATGCTGTATGCGACGGACACCCCGACCAATGTATTTCCGAGCATCCATGTGTACAATTCCTTAGCCGCCGACTTTGCCATTCAGAAGTCGCGGCAGTTGAGCAATCACAAGGTTGTGCGCGCCGGTTCTCATATTTTATGTTTTTCGATTATTTTATCGACGATGTTTTTAAAACAGCATTCCACCTTCGACGTCCTTACCGGAACCGTCATGGCTCTCGTCATGTACGGACTGGTCTACTATCTGCCGGAAGCAAAAGCCGCCGCAGCGCAGGAAGCAGAAAATGAGGAATTGCTGCATATTATACACTGACAAAAAGACATTTGCGAAAAAGCAAGCTCTGTCGTTGTAAAAAAAAGCGAGTTAATTTCTTAAATACACACAGCAGGAAATCACAAATGACTTCCTGCTGTATCTTTAACTGTAAAAATTTAACCATGATGGTGTCTATATTCTTTACTATACTTTATTACCTTCTGCAATCATGACTTGAAGCATCTTACTTAGACAACACCTTATCCTATGTTTCTATTTCCGGTACCATTGCAATATTCCATGCAGTATTTTTCTTTAAAGCCTGCCTGATACTTTCCAATGCGTTAAGTGCATCTTCGTAAGAAATCCTGTCACACTCTCTTAATACATACTGCCTCTGCATTGTTTCATATGCACCGATAACCAGCCTGTTATCTTTGATAGTATCAAAGAATGTAAATTCTTTTGGAGCCATTCCGGGAATCCCGTCCAATCTGCCCATTTCCTCCTTCATTCTGATATTAAGCAATTTGTCCAATGGTTCTTCATTATTGATTAAATCAATAATCTGATGCAGTTTTCCCATAACTGCCAAATCATAAATATGCTTTGCCGCTTCAAATGCCTTTCCCCTTACTTCTGCTTTTCTGACATATGCCTCCGCTGCAAAGAGCTTATCAACAAAAATCCTTTCCAATGTAATTGTCTGCACCCGAAATGGTTTCACATCATACATATCTTCCAGAATCCGTTTCTGTTCCGGAGTCGCCAGTTCATATATCATAGCTGCAACTTCCATACTTGTAACCGGTTCACTAATGGTAAAGGAAGTAGCCTCAATCTTCAATTTACCAAATCTCTGCAATGTGTCCTCCCTGTCATAATCCGTTATCGGTTTATAGGAATAAACCGCAATTACCTCTGAACGGTTTGTAACTCCCTGATTGGCATCACGATCCAATGATATATATTTTTTTGTCGCTTTTTCCAGTCTTTTATCATTCTGTGTCCTGCTACATCCTCTCGTATCAACAGATAAATCTATATCTTCCGAAAATCTGTTGGTTGTGTGCAGCGCTTTATACAACGCTGTTCCACCTTTAAAGTATGCAGGCAGTCCTTCTTTCTGTTTTTTTGCCAGTTCCTCCAGCATCAATACTACATAATAATCCTTTTCAAGTACATCAAGGCGATATCCTGTCCTATCATGAATATCATTTATCAATACTCCAAAAGCATTTACATCTTCATGCAATTTCATAATCTTTCTCCTGCCACATGAGCTAACTGCAAAACCGTATTCCGATTGTAATAATTATTGGCAAGCGCAAGCAATTTGACATATTCCAGTCCCAACCGCTCAATATATTCACCAATAATATTATATGGATGATCCGCATCTACAGGCGCATGATCAAGAATGTCCAGTACATCCAGAATTTTCAGATACTGTTTATTTTCTGCATTAACCTCAACCTTAGGAGGACGTATCACAACCCCCAGTTTCTTATCCATTCTTGCACAATCTCCCGCCCTGTTTGTTGCAAGGATTCTTTCGTTAGGTATCTGAGTGGTAAGTCCAAGTCTGTGTAACACAACCAGTCCGGTTTCATACCCGGCATTATTTTTCAAATACTTATCTTCTATGAGTTGTTCCTTATCTATACCGGTTTCACCAAATGGAGTTAAAGTCACACGATAATAAATACCTTTCTGATAAAACCTTAGTTCAGGAAGCAGATTTCCATCCATAATGCGCTTACAGGCAACAGATACTGCGCCTGCTGCTTTTTTTAATGGTATATTATATGTCTCTGCCACACAGCTACTGATTTCATTTACATAGATGGGTTTCCCGGTTTCCTGCATTGTCATCAGCTCACACACAAATTCTATATATGGCTTATTCATATAATCACCTCTTTTTTTGAAATAATTTTCTCGACTATTTTACTTATTTCCCGTTTTAATTATATCACACGCTGAAATAATGTCAACGTAAACTCTTAATAAATTTCACCTTATAAATTTCACACCAGTCCTAGCATTCCCAGCAAAGCAAATAATACTCTGAATATAACAAAGGGGCTGTTGCATTTATAAATTTTTTGTATTGATCAAAGGAAACCTTTATAAAAACGCCGGTACTTAATCCGCGTATTTTGCGGATTTATGTACCGTTGCGTTTTTGTAGAGCGAAAGCGTGTTTCCGTGATCAATACAAAAAATTTATAAATGCGACAGCCCCTTCCATAGCTTTTCCGTAAGAACAAGATGTATATACGTCGCATGAGTTGTGTTTTATTAACAAATATGGGTTTCCTTTGACATGCGTCATTTTTTTACAGCAGCCTGACTTTCTTTTTTTAGTCAAATCCGACTTTAGACAAACTTGACTCTGCCTTCTTTTCTCGGAGGCTTATTATGATTTTCTTTTTCGGGATAACCGAGGATACAAAAGCCGACGCCGGCGTATTCCTCCGGAAGCTCCCATTTTTTTCTCAGTCTCTGCCCGTAAGGGGTCTCCATGGTTTCCTTTGCCCAATGAATCCAACAGCTTCCAAGCCCCAGCGCATGGGCGGCGTTTAGGAGATTGCCAAGGACCAGGCTGCCGTCCTCGACCCAGGTTTTCTGCGTCCGGTCAGAAACCACCAGCACGACCGTCTTCGCCCCGTAAAAGGAATCTCCTCTTAAATTGCCGTCAAAGACGCCGTCAATGCGGGACAAATCGGCAATGACCTCCCGGTCTTTTATTACGATACATTTTGTGGACTGCCGGTTTTCGGCGGAGGGCGCGTAAAGTCCCGCCTCGATGACCTGATCGATCAGTTCTTTCGGCACCTCCCGATCCAGAAATTTCCTGCAGCTCCTTCTTTGCGTCAATAACGCTATCATTTCATTCAAACTTATCCGCTCCTCCTGTCCTCTATCCTTGCTGTTTTTTATCCTTATTTTTTTATCGTTATTTTTCTTATCCCTGCAGTCTTTTCGCCTCGTCCGTCCAGATCCTGTCCCATGAGATCCTGAAGCGGAAAAATAGCGCGCTGACGACCGCCGTTACCCAGGTTATGGTATAGGACCAGAATACCGTGTCCAGCGTATGGACCCTTGGAACGGCAAGGACCAGAAATACAATCCGGAAGGCAACCAGATTGACCAGCATAATCATCATCGCTAACAGCGACCTGCCGCTGCCCCGGAACATCCCCACCAGGATATGGGTAATCGCCAGCATCCAATATCCCGGCGCCAGTATCCGC
This sequence comes from uncultured Lachnospiraceae bacterium, assembly GCA_900542015.1. Lineage (GTDB taxonomy): Bacteria > Bacillota > Clostridia > Lachnospirales > Lachnospiraceae > UBA2882. The sequence continues at coordinate 338,731 of UQLY01000001.1, forward strand.
AGCATTTTGCAGCCCGCCTCAATGACGCCCGCGTCTCGGTTAAACATACCGATCAACTCTTTCGCAAACAGCTCCAGCAATAAGGATACGATAACCGTATAGCTTAGGCTGACCGCCATAATCTTCCGCTCTCCCGTTTTCAATATATCCGTTTTCCCTGCGCCGATATTCTGACTGGTAAAGGTCATTGCCACCAGCCCGAAACTGGTAATCGGCAACAGGACAAACCCGTCGATTTTAATGTAGGCGCTGCAGCCCGAAGCCGCATCCACGCCGAACTGATTGATAAAGCTCTGGACAATAATATTGGAAAAGGCGATGACTCCGGTCTGGATTCCCGTAGGGATTCCCATTCCGACGACCTTTCCGGTAACGCCGCGATACATCCGGATTTCTCCCAGCCTGACATTCAACGGCTCCGGCTGCCTGCAAAGATGATACATGACCATGACCGCCGATACCGCTTCCGACAGGATTGTGGCAAGCGCCGCTCCGGCAATGCCCATTTCCAGCACGACGATCATGACAAGATCCAATAGGATATTGATAATCGTGGTCACGATCAGATAATACAGCGGATGGCTGCTGTCCCCTTCGGCGCGCAGAACCCCGGTGCCCATATTGTAGATAACGGCAAACACCAGCCCGGCAAAATAAATCCGCTGATAAACCATCGCATAAGGCAGCACTTCCTTTGGCGTATCCATCCATATCAGCACCTGTCTGGCAAACAAAACGCCCGCCACGCTTAGAATCACGCCGCCCGCAATGCCAAGGGCAATGGACGTATGTACGGCTTCCTTCAGCCGTCTGTCGTCTCCGGCTCCATAATAATTTCCGATCACGACGCCGGCTCCCGTGGCAATGCCTGTAAAAATCCCGATCCCGAAAAAAGAAATCGTGCCGGAGGTGCCGACGGCTGCAAGCTCCGCCTTCCCCAGATAATTTCCCACAATCAGCGAGTCAACGACCGTATAGAATTGTTGAAAAATATTGCTCATCAGCAAAGGGAGCGCATAGGTCAGCAGGCTTTTTACCGACGAGTCCAAAAGCGTGTCTTTGGTTTTTTGTGCACCGCGCAAAACGGATCACTCCTTATCAGGTCATGGATACGATATGGGTTATTTTTTCCTTCCTCCCGAGACAGAATGAAACGACGTTTTCTATCGCCGCCGTATCCAGAAACTCCATAACCTCTTTGGAATAAAAAGCCGAATGAGGCGTTAGGATCACATTGTCTCCCGCCAGAAGGTCAATGAGCTCCCCGTCCGGCTTTGTATCCTTCAGTACGTCTAACCCCGCTCCCGCAATCAGATTGTTTTGCAGCGCATAAACAAGCGCCGTTTCATCCACGCAGGCGCCCCGGGATACGTTGATAAAAAGAGGTTGTTTTTTCATTTTTTGAAATTTTTCCAAATTAAAATAATTGTCGTTTTCTTCATTTTGATTCATATGATTGGAAATCACATCGGCGCTCTCCAGCGCTTCTTCCAGGGAAACATATTCCGCGACGCCGTCCGAGCTGCCGATAAGCTCCGGATGTCTTGTGACCGCCACGACCCTGAATCCGAACGCCTTTGCTCTGAGTGCGACTGCTTTTCCGATTCTGCCGTATCCGACGACGGCAAGCACCTGATTGGAAAGCCGGTGCCTGCAGGGCAGGCTCTGAAAGCTGTATTCTTTCTTTTGTACCGCGTTTTTATCATACGCCTTGAGATTTTTTTCCAGCGAAAGGATTAACGCCATGGCATGATCCGCCACCTCCTGCGTACAGTAATCTCCCAGCGTCGCCACCAGCACGCCCCGTTCTCTGCACGCTTCCATATCAATATTTCCATAGCCCGTAGCGTCGACACTGATCATTTTTAAACGCGGCGCATGACGGATCACGTCGCCCCCGATTTTTAAAAAACAGGTCATGATCACGTCGGCGTCGGCAGCTTTTTCCATAAGCCCCTCTTCGTCCGTATATTCATATGCCTCCAGTTCCGCCTCCGGCAGATATTGTTTTAAGTAGGCGCGTTCCTTTTCTCCATGATTTGAAATGTGATAATCGCACAATAATATTTTCATCTTTCAGCCTTTCATTCAGCCTTTCAAATATTCGGTCAGCGCCTGTAGCACGCGCTCGTCCTGCTTTCTCGTCCCGACGGAAATGCGGACGTAATCATAATCGCCGCGCAGGATAATGCCTTTCTTTTGCATATCCTCGCACAGTTCATGAGCGTCCCGACCAAAATCCACGAAAATGAAATTGGTGTCGGAAGGGCATACGTAATAGCCCATGGCTTCAAACGCCTTTGTCAGATATTCGCGCTCCGCCGCCACCGTCGTCAGCGTCATTTCCTCAAATTCATGATCGTCCAAAGCCGCCGCCGCGCCGATCAGCGCCAGCTTATTCGTGCAAAAATAATTGACCATACGGCTCATATAACGGATGATTTCCAGGCTGGAAACAATATAGCCAATTCTCGCTCCCGCCATGCCGTACACCTTGGAAAAAGTCCGCACCACAATCGTATGGCAATGTTCCTCTTCAATCGCCTCCATCGCCGTGCAGTAATCCTGTTTGCGGATAAACTGGAAATACGCCTCATCCACAACGACAATCACGTCTTCGGGCACCTTTTTGATAAATGCGAGCAATTCCTCATCGTCACAGGACATTCCCGTAGGATTGTTGGGATTGCAGATAAAAATCAGCCTCGTTTTGTCCGTGATATGCGCCAATATTCCGTCAAGATCAATCGCCTTATCCGCTTTGTTTGGTACGATTACCGGAACGCCCTTGTACCTTCTGGTCACATTCCGGTAAGCGCCGTAGGTCTGGGAAGGGATGATGACCTCCTCGCCGGGCTTTAAAAAGACCTCTCCGATTAAGTTCAGCGCGACGCTGGCTCCCTCCGTGATCATATAGTTGTATTCCGTCATGCCGTAACGCGCCGCTAACTTCCTTCTGACCGCCTTACCCGTGCCTTCCGGATAGTAATTGATGGTCTCAAGGTTATTTTTTATCGCCTCCATCGCCTTAGGAGAGACGCCTAACAGGTTTTCATTCTCGTTCATTTTACAAATATCGTCTCTGAAATCCGCAAGGAAATAATCCTCTCTGACATCGTCCATCGTCAGCCCGACTCTGTACTCCGGGCTGTCCTTTACATAATCGTTTAAAATATCCGTATTCATGGTTCTACCTCGACTTTCCGCCTGTTTACTCTGTCGCCTGCAAAAAATCATCCATCAGATAACTGCCAAGCTTTTCTACCAGCTCCGGCTTTTTTCCGCCTACGGGTCTGCCGTCAATCTCGCTTGCGCGCATACAGATATGGCTGGAGCTTGTGACCAGTACTTCCTGCGCCGCAAACAGATCGTCCAGCGTAAACGCCGTTTCGCTGACGGGAATGCCCAGATTTTTACACGCTTTGATCAGATGCGCCCGCCCGATACCGGGTAAAATCAGATTGTCCGTCGGCGCCGTATACAGCTTTCCGTCTTTGATAATATGGACGTTGCTGTGGGCGCATTCCGTGACTCTGCCGCCCGGTCTGTACAGTACCGCTTCATCGCAGCCCGCCCTTTTCGCCTTTTCACTTGCCATAACGGAAGGAAGCAAGTTCAGGGTCTTGATATTGCAATGAAAGAATCTGGTATCCTCAACCGTGATCAGCTTCATCGGCTTCGAGATATCCGCTATATGTCCCGGCATCAGCATCACCCAGAGATTGCCGGGTCCTTCGGTAAATACGTGGTTCCGAAGCCCTGTTCCTCTCGTGACCTGATAGTATACCGTCAGATCGCCGGTATCCATTTTCTTAACCAGCTCGTTCAGCAAAGCCTTTAATTCTTCTTTGGAAACAGGCATTTCGATTTCCAGAAGCCCCGCGCTGTTAAAAAATCGTTCGATATGCTCGTCAATGGCATAAATATGATAATTTCTGCAGGGACCCGCGTCATAAACGCCGTCCCCGAACCAGTGCACCCGGTCGTTCATGGGGATCGTCATTTCCTCAAGCGTTCCGATCTTTCCGTTATAATAACCTAAAGTTTCCATCCTATTCTTCTCTCCATCCTTCCGTCAGTTTCCGGCGCTTTTGCAATCGTCAGTCGTAATAAACAAAATCTCTGATCAACGGCTGGCTGGAGCAATGAAGCCCGCCTCCGTTTTTCTGGATTTCACTGTAATTTACCTGGATTACCTCTACGCCGTGTTTGCTCAAAAGATCCGCAGTGTAGTCGGTTCCCTCGGACATAATAATTTTCCCCGGCTCCAAAGGCACGCAGTTGATCGGGCTTCCCGTATCCCTGATATCCGTTTTGATCATTTCAAAGCCCAGTTCCTTCAGCTTCTGGATAATAAAATAAGGGACGTTTTCAGGCTGGTAAATCGCCTTGTGATGATCGACGATCATAAAAGTGCCGTCGATATGCAGCCGGTATCCGGTCAGCGGGATCGCCCAAAGCTCAATTCCCATTCCCGCAAGGACCTCGCGCATCTGTCTGATGCCTTCCTCGTTGGTTCTCGACGAATATCCCACCGCCGCATGCTTGTCGTCGATAAACATAAAGTTGCCGCCTTCAAAGGTGCCCGTACCGGTAATGGTTCGGATAATGGGCATTCCCAGTTTCGCAACGCTCATCATGCCTCTCTGTTCCTCGCCGCGTCTCATTAAAGGCGCGAAACGTCCGACTACAAAGCCTCCGGGAATCGCCGTACCGAAATCCCTGACGTTGACCGCCTTCGGTCTGTTCAGATCAATGCCGTCCAGATAGACGACCTCGACGCCGTGATCTCTGAATACCTTTGCATAAGCCTCGTGTTCTTCAATCATCTTATCGATATCGGGCTCCTCTTCGCTCCTCCAGTACCATGTTTTATCGGGAGCGATCATTGCCCCGACCTCGTCGTTCCATAATTCCTTTTTGATACATTTCACTTCTTCTCCGGGACGGTGAAGCAAAATCATCCTCAGCTTTCCGATCTCGCTGTTTACGCCCCATTGCCTGCCCCAATGCTTGATAAGCTGCTCCGGTTCTTCAAACGCCGGCGCGGGCGTAGGCGGAAATAACTCCAATACTTTGTGATATGCGTCCTGTGGTAACGGCATAATTAACACTCCTTCCTTCTATTCAAAAATAACGGTTACAAAATAAAAACGAGACAAAGCGCCGCAAACGCAACACCTTTGTCTCGTTGTATACAGTATACGGTCATAAAAATGAAATGTCAACACCTCCGCAAAACTTTTTTGAAATAAATTTATTTCTATTTTGATGTTGACTTTATTACATTTCTTTGGTATCCTGTATACAGACAAACGAAGGTGTTGGTCACAACCGGACAACGCTTTCGTTTTTTATTTTGGCACCGATTTTTACCATAACTAACTTGTATAAAGAAAGAAGGAATACGCTATGGAACCTATGATACACATTGAAAATCTGCATAAATCTTTCGGCGATCTGAAAGTATTAAACGGCATTTCCCTGGACGTGCAAAAGGGAGACGTCATCGCGATTATCGGTCCCTCCGGCTCCGGCAAGTCCACCTTATTAAGATGTATCAATATGCTGGAAACGCCTTCCGCAGGCAGCATTACCGTCTGCGGCTGCGAAATTACCAAAAAGGGCGCGCCCGTCCGGGAAACCCGCCAAAAGGTGGGCATGGTTTTCCAGCATTTTAATTTATTCGACCATATGACAATCTTAAAAAACATGATTTTTTCTCCGATGAAGGTCAAAAAGATATCCAAGGAAGATGCGACCGCAAGAGCCATGGAATTACTTAAACGCGTCGGACTGGAAGACAAGGCAAACGTGTATCCCATCACGCTTTCCGGCGGTCAGAAACAGCGTGTGGCAATTGCCAGGGTGCTTGCCATGGACCCGGAGGTCATCTTATTTGACGAGCCCACCTCGGCTTTGGACCCGGAAATGGTATCGGAGGTACTGGACGTTATCAAAGAGCTTGCCCAGACCGGGATCACGATGCTGTTGGTCACCCACGAAATGGGGTTTGCCAGAGAGGTCGCCGACCGCATCATCTTTATGGACGACAGCGTGATCGTGGAGGACGCGACGCCCGATGAATTTTTCAATCATCCCAAATCCGAACGTGCCAAAACGTTTCTCTCCAAAATGCTTTCATGAATCGAGGATAATGATATGTATAACGAAACTGACTCTATGTATGAAGAAATCGAACAGTTGACGAAGCAAATGGTAGCGATTCCCAGCGTCAACAGTTCTCCCCACGGGGAAAAGGATATCGCAGATTTTTTATATGAAACGCTTCGTGCATTCCCTTACTTTCAAAAACATCCGGAATATTTATTTTCACAGCCTTTAAAGGACGACGCCCTCGAGCGGAAAAATATCTTCGCCCTGCTTCGGGGCGAAAAAGGTTCCTCTCCGGATACGCTTATTTTTCACGGGCATATCGATACTGTCGGCGTGGAGGACTACGGCACTTTAAAGCCTTATGCCTTTGACTGCGACGCCCTGCTTGAACAAATGCTGGAGCTGGATTTGTCCGACGAAATCCGCAGGGATCTGGAATCCGGCGATTACATGGTCGGACGCGGCGCCTGTGATATGAAAAGCGGCGGCGCCGTCTTTATCATCGTATTAAAATACTTGTCCGAGCACCCCGGGGAAATAGACGGAAATATCCTGTTGTCCTTAAATCCCGTGGAAGAAAACCAGCATACGGGCATCATCGACGGACTGGATTTTTTGCTCCGGCTAAAGGAACAGTACGGCTTAAATTATTACATGGCGATCAACAACGATTATATTTGTCCGCTGTACCCTTCGGACCCCCATCATTATATCTATACCGGCGCAGTCGGAAAGCTGCTGCCCTGTTTTTATATCTACGGAAAAGAAACTCATGTGGGACAGTGCTTTGAAGGGTTCGACGCCTCCCGCGCCGCTGCGGAGCTGGTGCGCCTGATCTCCTTAAATCCCGCCTCCTGCGACGGCTACCACGATGAATATACGCTTCCGCCTTCTGTTTTGCAAATGCGGGATCTGAAGGATTTTTATAATGTCCAGACCGCCCAGAGCGCTTATGTATATTTCAATTACTTTGTACATAATAAATCCATGGACGTCATCATCGAAGAATTAAAAGCCTATGCAAAACAGGCGCTGGAAAATGTGCTTGCCGAGCACAATGCCAGATACCGGGACTTTTGCAGGCTCTCCCATATTGATTACGCCCCCTATGACTATCCGCTGCAGGTTGTGACCTACGACGAGCTGTACCGCTCCGTGGCGGAAACCTATGACGGGGACCTGAATGCGGTACTGGCGCAGATCGCTTCCCTGGAGCTGAAAAAGGGTACGGACAAACGCGAAATTGCACTCCGCCTGACCGAAACCCTGGTGCGGCTGTCCGACAAAAAAGATCCGGTCATCGTCCTGTTTTTTGCAGCTCCCTATTGTCCTCACAACACCTTAAAATCGGAGCTTCCCGAAGAACAGAAAATCTATTGCGAGCTTGAAGAAATCCTCAATTCCTTTGACGGGGACCATACCCAGAATTATGAAATTCTGCAGTTTTTCCCGAGTTTAAGCGACAGCAGTTATCTGAAAATCGACGACTCCGAGGAAAGTCTCTCTCTGCTGTTATCCAACTTTCCCCAGTTCGATCTTTTGTACCCGGTTCCCGTAAAAAAGATCAAGGCGTTAAATATCCCCGCCGTCAACTATGGCGTGTACGGAAAGGACGCCCACAAATGGAGCGAGCGCGTTAATAAGTCTTATTCCTTTGGGGTGCTTCCTAAGTTGATTTTGGAGACGGTTAAGTATTATTTTCAGTAAAATAGCCGATGAGAGTTCCCTCAAAAGAGGCAATCCCTCAAAAGAGACGGCATAGAATGCTCCCAGCCCGGGTATCACGGAAACACACTTGCGTTCTGCAAACGCGCAACGGTACGTAAATCCGCAAAGGACGCGGCTTAAGTACCGGCGTGCTTGTAAAGGTTTCCTTTGATACCCGGACCGGGAGCATTCTATGCCGTCTCTTTTGAGGGGAAATCGCCCGGCTGTATGAGATTTTAGTTACGATTTATTTTTGACCATTCTCTGCAAATCAAAATTTTTATTGTAATTCCGTAAATTTGATGTATAATATACATGGTTAGTCACTCCTAACCCTCGATTTTTCCTACATTGCTTTATAGAAGGGACGGTAAACTACCATGGCATGGAGCGAAAGAAAATATAAGGAATTGACAATCAAGGAATTTACCAAAGCGGCAAAGATCTATGACAGCGGTCACGCAGGCATCTATGAGATGTGCAAAGATGATTACCCTCCGGTTCTCGCAGAGCTGGAAAAGGAACCTTTTACAGATATTCTTGACTGCGGCTGCGGCACCGGACCTATGATTGAGCTTATTCATTCCAAATATCCGGATAAGCATTATACCGGTCTGGATCTTACCCCGGAAATGATCAGCAAAGCACAGGCAAAAAAGCTGCCCAATACCGAATTTATCGTCGGTGACTGTGAAAAGCCTCCGTTTGAGCCGGAATCGTTTGACGTCATAATCTGCACGAATAGTTTCCATCATTATCCCAATCCGCAGGATTTCTTTGACAGCGTATATCGTGTCCTCAGAAAAGGCGGACGGCTGATTCTCAGGGATTATACCTCCTCGGATTTTATGGTATGGCTCATGAATCATGTGGAAATGCCTTTAGCACATTTGGTCGGTCACGGGGACGTCCGTGTCTATAAAAAAAGCGAATATATGGAGATGATAACCAAAGCGGGACTGACACCGGTCACTCTCGAGGCACAGAAAAAATTCCGGTTTCATATGGTTGCAAAGAAAGAATGAAATCAGGGGGCAAATGAAAGGGAAAAATGAAATATGAAAGAAAAAGTGAATGTAACAGGTGTCCCGGAAACAATGATCCAGACCTTGTATGCAAGAGCTAAAGAGACAGGAAAAAAGAAAGCAAAGATTAAAGATGACATGGCAGTAGAGATTGTATTGAAGCTGGATTATGATTTTTCAAATGCTGATCGTGATAAGACAATGGAATATGGCGTAATTGCCAGAACTATTGTCCTGGATAATATGGTTAATGAGTATTTAAGCGTGCATCCGGATACGCTTGTTATAAATATCGCTTGCGGTATGGACACAAGGTGTTACAGAATGAAAGGCAAATATCTGCGTTGGTATAATGTTGATCTTCCTGAGACAATTGAGATAAGAGATAAATTTCTTACTGAAAACGGACCGATATATCAAATTGCAAAATCAGCTATGGATGTAACTTATACTGATGATATCATGTATCATGACGAAAATGTTTTAGTGATAATTGAAGGTCTTTCCATGTATTTGACGGAAGCTGACATTAAACAGATTTTTGCTATTATTAAAAAAACATTTAAGCAGGCTACCGTTATGATTGAGACAATGTCTCCATTTTGTGTACAGCATATTAAGGAAAAATCCATCGAAGGAAGCAATGCAAAATTTACCTGGGGTATAAAAAACGGAAAAGAATTACAACCGTTGATCCCCGAATTTACATATAAAAAAGAAATCAGCCTGGTAGAAGGAATGAAAAAAATCATTCCAATTTATCATGTAATCGGAATAATCCCGCCAGTCAGAAATATTTCCAATAAAATTATCGTTATGGAGACAAAGGTATGTTGATTTTATTAGAAAGTATAGCGATGTGTTTCCTATTGCTAATAATATGTGTAGTAGGGATAGCAAATGGTCCTGTAGGTTCTGTATATTTTTATGAGCAGGAAGTGCAGGAAAAGGTTGTCGAATTAGGTCTTACAACAAAGGAGAAAATAAAGAAAGGGTATACGATTGCAGGAATTGCGTTGTTTGTACCGATTTTATTATTTGTACCCGCAATGGTTTATTTTATCAATGGTGCAAGAGGCTTTTGGGACATTTTCTTACAAATGACGGTTATTTTTCTGATCATGGGTTTGTTTGACAGACTTTTTATAGACTGGTACTGGGTGGGAAAAACAAAAGCGTGGTATATTCCCGGTACCGAGGAACTGATGCCTTATATTCCTAAGAAAACTCTGATAAAGAAATGGATCGGAACGGTTATCGGTTATCCGCTTCTTGCGGCAATCCTTTCTGGCGTAATGTCATTGATGTAGCATAAATATAAGAACGCAAATGAGCCGAATATTGAATAAAACGGATCAACAAATCGGAATTTGGAGAGATACAGAAACATGAGAAAAATTAGTTTGTTTATTGCGATGAGCCTTGACGGATATATTGCAGATAGCAAGGGTGGTGTTGATTGGCTAGTTGGACAGGGGAATGATGATGAGAATATCGACGCATATTCCGAATTTGTGAAAGACATTGATACTGTTTTGATGGGGTGGAATACATATTATCAAATTACCACTGAGCTTTCCCCCAACGAATGGGTTTATGATGATTTTACAACTTATGTCGTGACACACAACAAACATGCATCTTCTGATAAAATCCGTTTTACTGATGAAAGTCCTGTTGAATTGGTAAAGAAACTACGAGAAGAAATTGGAAAAGATGTCTGGATATGCGGTGGTGCAAATCTTATTCAGCAGTTGGTGAGGGAAGATTTGATTGATTACTATTACATTACAATCATTCCCACAATTTTGGGTTCAGGTATTCGGCTTTTTGAAAATGCAAAACATGAGATTAAGTTAAGATTACTTAATACACAGTCATATAATGGCATGACAGATTTAATCTATATACGAAGATAACTTCCAGTTTATCGGACTAATTGCTCCCCCAAAAAACAGATACAAAGGGACTGCGTCATAACGCTCACCGCCCGGGTATCAAATGTGTTTCCGTGATACCCGGGCTGTGAGCGTTATGGCGCAGTCTCTTACCCACTCTTTTTACAAATAATCTCTCATCAACGGCAGCGTCGTGCAATGCAGCCCGCCGCCTCCGTTCATTACCTCGTCGTATTCAATCTGCAGCACTTCCACGCCTTCTTTATCGAGGCGGTCCGCAGTACGCTCCGCGCCCTTACAGAGAATGACCCGACCGGGCTTTAACTGAAGGCAGTTGATCGCAAACCAGTCGTCGTCGGGGTGCACTTCGATAACCTTCAGTTTCAGATCCTGTTTCAGCATATCGATAAATTCATAAGGAAGTTTCGTTACGTTTACCAGCGCTTTATCCACGTCCACCATGGTAAAAGCGCCGTCAAGGTGCAAGGAATAACCGGTAATCGGAACCACGGTCAGAGAAATCCCCATAGGCTCCAGAATCTCCCTAAGCTGCCTGATGCCTTCCCGGTTCGTCCTCTGGGAACAGCCGACCGCCGCATGTTTCGGATCGATAAAGGCAAAATTGCCGCCTTCAAAAGTTCCCGTTCCGTTGACGGTCCGGATAATCGGCATACCCAGCCCGGCAGCCGCCTTTGTGACCGCTTTTTCCTCTCCTCTACGCATTGCCGGCGCAAAGCGGCTGACAATCAGCCCTCCGGGCACCGCGACGCCCTGATCTCTGGTGTTGATATATTGGGTGCCGTTTTCCAACGGTACGTCTTCCAGATAAACGACCTCCACGCCCTCGTCCCTCAACAGTTTTGCATAGTTGTCGTGCTGGCGCTGCATCCGGCAAAGATCCGGCGTTGTCGTCGATCTCCAGTACCAGGAATAATTTTCCCCCACAATGGCTCCGACCTCATCGTCCCACTGATCCGCCGTAATGACCTTCATTTCGTCGCCCGGTCTGTGCATCAGGACCACGCGCAGGGTCCCGACCTCACTGTTGGCGCCCCATTGTCTGTCCCAGACCCGTTTCATCATTTCCGGCGTTTCAAATGCCGGTTCCGGAATCGGCGGAAAATATTTCAATACCTTGTGATACTCCTCTGCACTTTTGATTCCCATATCATATCCTCCGTTTTTCGTTTTCTTTGTCTTTTCTTTGTATCTTTTCCTTTTTTGCCTTATTTCTTACAATATTGCTTCAAAAAACAGTCCAGGGTCTGAAAACGCTCCCTGTCGCCGTCAGCATATTCATAGATTTCCTTTCCCGTCATAATGCGTGCCTTAGCATCGGCTAACTCCTGTAGGAAGCGCTCCAAAATCATCAGTTTTGACGTTTCTCCCGAAATGACCGGATCGATCTGCAAAACCAGGCATCCTTTGTTCCTTTTGCACACCGCCCACTCTCTTTTCCAGTTATCCAATACGCCAAAGGCATTGGCGATCCGGCTCTGTCCGTAGGGAATCGGCGGATCAAAATAATACTGATAATAGGAAGCATCGTTTAAGCTCCAAAGCATCGGGATTTCCAACAGGGTCTCTCCGCTTTCCGTAAGACGGTTCCAGTAGGGCGCGTCATAGTTTTGCAGGGAACTGGAATACAGGATTCCTTCCTCCTTTGCAATCTCCAGCGTCCGCAATGTCAGCTCCCCTTCCGCGGCGCGAAATCCCGCAGGCTCTATGGAAAACAGCCGCCTTACAGCGTCCATGCTCTTTTTGATATCCTCTCTCTGCTCCTCTTCGCTCATAAACCCCATATTTTTGTGGGAATATCCCTCTATGGCGATTTCATGTCCGCGCTTTGTTACCTCGCGCAAAAGCTCGCAATATTTAACCGCCGCAGCGCCGGGGACAAAAAACGTCGCCCTGATGTGATAGCGGTGAAACAGCTCCAGGATACGCAAAGTCCCGGGGCGCAGGATACATTCCGCCGCGTCCTCCTGCTCGGAGCCTGCAAGCTCCATCTGCGGATAATAGGACAGCGCGCCGAACTCTCCGTGCATATTAACAGAGATCATGACCGTCGCTTCCCGTTCTTTTTGTTCTTTCATGTCCGCCGCCCTTCCTTTCCTGTCGTACTCTTACTCCTGCTCTCTGTACCGTTTCGCCAGATCGCAGCAGCGTCCGGTCCAAAGGTCGCCGCGCCAGGTCACATAGCTTATCAGATCCTCCAAAACGGTCAGCCGTCCCTGACAGCCGGAAATCTGAGGATGAAATGCCGTCGCCACCGCCTGATGATATTTTGCCGCCGCATCCGCCATAAGGCGGAAATTCTGCGCGATGTCTTCATAGGCGGCAATCCGGTCCAGCCCTTTGGGAACCGGAGGAAACAGGTTATATACCGACTGGATATAATCGTCGATTTCGATTTTACAGGGAATGCTGACGACCCGCGTTTCCTTTCCTTTCGCCTGTACGAAATGGACGTCGGGATCGCCGTTTTGCTGACTGATATAGAGGACGTCCTCCCGGTTAAATAAGGCTTCCTGCGTCTTTGGCAGCAATTTTCCCGTCAGCCGGAACCCTGCCGCAGGTTTCCCCACAACCTTACGGAATATCTCCTGACTGTCCTCAATTAGCCGAAGCTGTTCCTCCTTTGTCGCGCCGTAATCCTCTTCGTGGTAATATCCGTGATGCGCCACCTCATGCCCTCTTTCGGCGATCTCCCGTATTTTATCGGGATAATTTTCGGCGATCACGGCGGGTACAAAAAAGCTTGCTTTCACGCCGTATCGATCCAGCAAGCTCAAGATCTCATCCACACCCCTTAAGATTCCGTACAGCCCGACCGATCTGGATCTGATAAAATTCTCTCCGCCGGGATATGGAACGATCTTTTGATTCCATATGGTATCCACATCTACATCAAAGCAAAAAAGAAACGCGCCCGCTTTGTGTTCCTGCCACTTTTCCATAGTCTTTCCTCTTATTGATGATGTTTGAAAAAATCATAGATTTCCCCGCCCGTTGCGAACCAGACGTCGGAATCTTTTTTGATATATTCCAAAAGCTCCTCCAGAATATAAATTTTTCCCGGATCGGCTATGGTCATGGGATTTAAGGACAACACATAGTATAAGCCTTCCTCGCGGAATACGTCGTATTCCTGTTTCCAGTTATGAAGCACCTTTCTGAAACAGGAAATCCGGTCCTGCCCGTAGGGCACCTGTGGCCAGAAATGAAAATCAAAATACGGCGTATCCGCCATCGCCCAATGAAACGGGATTTCAAGGATACTGTCCCCGCCTCCGAGCGTAAACTCATAGGGGCGGTCGTCGTTGCCAAGGGTACTGGAATAGCAAATCCCGTATTTTTTTGCAATTTCAAAGGTTTTGACCGTCAATTCTCCTTCAGGGGCGCGAAATCCTATGGGTTTTTGACCGCTGATTGCTTCAACAGCTTCCACGCTTTTTTTCATCGCCTCTTCCTGTTCCTCTTCGGAAAGCAGACCGAAATTTTCATGACGGTATCCGTGAACGCCAAACTCATGCCCGTAGCTTTTGATTAACGCGATGGCGTCCCGGTACTTTTTTGCGACAATTCCCGGTACAAAAAAAGTCGCCTTTACCTGATATTTTGCAAAGGTCTCAAGGAGGCGCTGCAACCCTTCCTCCATGCCGAACTTCGCCATTTCTTCAAATCCGGAGCCTTCCGGTTCGGTATCCGGGTACATGAAAATTCCCCAGTATTCGGCGTCTAAGTTGACGGATACCATGACCGCATTCTTTTTTCCCTCCGGCAGTTTTGCTTCTTCTCTATACATGGTCTTACCTCTCTGCTTTCCTCTGTTTACGAACCCACAGTGCGACTTCCTCACAGGTTGTACACCAGATTTCCCGGTTGGAGGAAATGTATGCAAGCTGCGCCTCCAAAATTTTGGATTTGCCGGGCGATCCGGACACCTGCGGGTGATATGCGGTGGAAAGCGCGCCCTGAAACCTTGCGTTTCCTCTTATCTCATCCAGGAAATTTGATACCACGTCTTCATAGGGAGCGATCCTCGGCAGCCCCGAAGGAATCGGCGGAAAGGCGTTGTATACCATCTGGATATAATCGTCCACCTCCTGGCGGCACGAAATCCGCACCACATCCGTCTCTTCTCCGTCCACAGTCTCGAAACACGGATATTCCGCGCTTTCGCCCTGGCAGGTATATAATGTATTGGGATCACGGAATAAAATGCGCTTTGTCTCCGGCAGTAAGCCCCCGGTACAACGGAACCCCACGGCTCTGCGCCCCGCCGTCTTTTCCAGCATCTCCTGGGCGCGGTTGATAATATCCATCTGCTTTTCCACGGTATCTCCGTAAGACGGTTCGTGATAAAGCCCGTGATGCGCCACCTCATGTCCGCCGTCCACAATCCGCTTTACCAGATCGGGATTTTTCACGGCATTGACGCCCGGGATATAAAAAGTCGCTTTGATCCCGTATTTTTCCAGCAGATTCAGAATACGGTCCACGCCCCTTTTGGGTCCGTACTGTCCCACGGAGGGACCTTTGATAAATTCCGCGCCGTTTTCATAGATCTTTAATTTATTAAACCAGATCAGATCCGAATCCATGTCGAAGCAAAACATAAACGCACTGCTTTTTCCTTCCGGCCATACATTTTTACTCATATCCTCTACCCCGCTATCTTCTTTCGCTGACTCTCATCTTGTTTTCCACCTTGTTTCCCGCAAAGCTCAACAGCTTGACGAGTACGTAATAGATCAAAGCCACGGTAATCAACGGCTCAAAGGACAAATAAGAGTCCGCCATAATCTGCCTGCAGGCACGCATCAGGTCCACAACGCCGATAATCGATACCAGAGAAGTGCCCTTCAACAATCCGATGGTCTCGTTGATCATGGACGGGAATACGGATTTCAGCGCCTGGGGCAGAATGATATAAAACAGCGTATCAAATTTACTAAGTCCCAGCGCCTTCGCCGCCTCCTTCTGTCCCAGATTGACGCTTAGGATACCGCCCCTTAGCGCCTCCGAAATATATGCCGCCGCATTCATGGATAACGTAATAAACGCGGAAGTCATCGCCGTCAGCGTAACGCCGATCAGCGACGGCGCGGCAAAATAGACCAGATAAATCTGCACCAGACTGGGCAGCGCCCTGAAAATATCCGTATAAATAAATGCGAATCCGCTTAAAATCCTGCTCTTTGAAATTTTCATCATGGCAAGTGGGATGGACAGGATAATGGAAAATACCAGCGATCCTGCCGTTACGTAAATGGTATTTTTAAATCCTTCCAAAAACATTGGCCAATATTCAAATACTGTATCAAAATGGAATGTCATAGTATCCTCCGCTCCTGTTCTTCGTTTATCGGTCGGGGACGACCCGAAGCCGCCCCCGTATTTGTTTTTTCTATTCCGCTTCCTCTAAAGAGCTTGTGTAATCCTCGCCGAACCATTTTTCCTGCAGCTCTTCCATGGTGCCGTCGGCTACCAGCTCGTCCAAAGCGTTGTTAAAGATTTCCACATATTCGCTGTCCTTGGGGAACACGATGCAGTAAGGGTGGAAATACCCTTCCGTCTCGCTTGTCTTGATGACTCTGTATTCCAGGGTGTCTCCGGAAGTCCCAATATATCCGAACGCTCCCGAGCTGTCGGTAATGATGCAATCCAGCTCGCTTGTGCCGATCAGTTTTACGGCTCCCGTTACGCTTTCATAGCTGATGACCTCCGCGCCTTCCAGCGAATTTGCATAAGCCTCAAACTCAGAACCAAGCTGAACGCCTACCTTCTTGCCGGACAGATCCGCAACCGATGTAATCTCGCTTCCTTTGGGCACCAGGATAACCGTTACCGGCGTATAATAGCCTTCGGTAAAATCAACGACTTTTTCTCTTTCCTCATTTGTCGATAATGCGGAAATGCAGTAATCGTCACGTCCGCTCTGGATCGCAGGCACAAGTCCCGTAAAGTCCATATCGTCTATTTCATAGGTATAGCCCAGTTTCTCGGCTAATAGTTCATTTAACTCCACATCAAAGCCGACGATCTCGCCGTCTTCGTTGACGCTTTCAAAGGGAGCATATTCGGCGTTGATCGCCATCTTTAAATGCACGCCGTCTAAGGGTTTCTCCTCTCCTTCGCCTGCCGCGCTTTCCGCAACCTCCGCCTCTTCTTCTGCTGCGGGTGTCTCCGTTTCGCTTTCCGCGGGCGTCTCCGTTCCGCTTTCCCCGGCTGTATCGCTGCCGCAGCCTGCAAGCAAGCCAAAGCACATAGCTGCCGCTAACAAAATCGATAACATCTTTTTCTTTTTCATAATTTTTTCATCCTTTCTGATTGAAACTGTTGTTTTCAACTCCTCTATAGTGAAGCCTTCGCTTTACTACCAAACTTTTACTACCAAACTAACCGCTAAAGAACCAGTTCTCCGCTCGTCCATGACCGGACCTGCTTTGCCGGATTCGGATAACAGAGCTTTGAATGGGATAACCCGGTGTAATGCAATAGTTCCGCCATTGAAACTATTGCATATGCCGGATCAATTATCGGTATGCCCAGCCTTTCGGATACTTTCGGTCCCATACCCGCAAAGACCAGGCACCCCAGGATAATCACATGCGCGCCGTCTTCGATACATTGCTTTCCGCATTCCACGAGACGCTCGATAAGCGCCTCCTGATCGGCGCCGCCCGCCGTCGCAATATCCACGGGCACCTTTCTGATAGAAGCAAGCCTGCTGTAGTCAACGCCGGATCTTCTCACATAACCGTCCGCAGCCACTGTAGAATCCGCCGACGTAATCCATGAGAATTTGCCACCCAGCCCCATAGCGATCTGGATCGACGTCTGCCCCGCTCCGATTACCGGAATGCTTACCGCCTCCCGGATCGCATCGATCGCAGGATCTCCCGAACAATACAGCCCGATCACATCGTATCCGTCCTTTTGTGCCTGAACCGCCTTTTCAATCAGTTCCAAAGCCGTAACCGCTTCATCCAGCGCGCAGTCCACACAGATTTTTGTTTTTGTCTGCACCTCCATGGAAATGATCGTATCCTCTCTTGCAACGGATTTCATGCGGTCTTCCCGCAGCTTAATCATTTCAGGGGTCAGTCCCGTGTTGTCGGGATTGAGTACTTTCAGCTTCATCTTCCGCCTCCAAAACAGAAAAAAAGGCATTATTACATTGTAATAACGCCTTTGTTATGCTTGTTTCTTTCGTTGTATTCAGTATACAGTGTCCGAGCTATGATGTCAATACCTTTTTGTTTTTTCCTTCTGCCAATTTATACCGGCTCAATTGCAAATCTATGCCATCGCCTCGTCCACGATCTTAAGGGCGCGATCGATTTCCGCCTCTGTCACAGTGGTCGGCGCAATAAAACGGATCACATTTTTATTGGTGCCGCAGGTCAGCAGGATCAATCCCCTTTGAAGCGCCCCGGCTACAATCTGACCGGTTCTTTCCTTATCGGGATTGCCGTTTTCATCCACAATCTCCATGGCGATCATCAGTCCAAGCCCTCTGACGTCTCCGATTTCCCGGTGCTTTTCTTGCAGGTCGAGAAGCCTGTTCATAAAATAGTCTCCCATTTTTGCAGCGTTATCCAGAGCGCCGTCCTCTGTCAGGACCTCCAGCGTCGCCAGAGCCGCGGCGCAGGAAACGGGATTTCCGCCGAATGTACCGCCGTGAGCGCCCGCGTTCCACGTTTCCATGATTTCCTTTTTAGCAATGACCGCGCTGAGCGGAAAGCCGGACGCAATTCCTTTGGCGCAGGATAAAATATCGGGCTTTACGCCGAAATGCTCATAGGCAAATAATTTGCCCGTTCTGCCCATGCCCGTCTGCACTTCGTCAAATATCAACATAATGCCGTATTGATCGCAGATTTTCCGGATCTCGCGGACAAAACCTTCCGGCGGGACAATATAGCCGCCCTCGCCCTGCACGGGCTCCATAATAATCGCCGCCACCATGGACGGGTCCACCAGCGTATGGAACAATTCGTTCAGCTTATCAAGATAAGGCTGATAGCCCTCTTCTTTATAAGGGCTCCTGTACAGATAGGGATATTCCGCAAAATAAACGCTGGGCATCAATCCTTCATAAAACTGTCTGTATAAAGAATTGGAGCCCGTAACGGAAACCGTTCCCAGCGTCCTACCATGAAAGGAATCCCGAAAAGCGATGACCGCGGGACGTTTTGTATAATGTTTGGCGAGTTTAATCGCGCCTTCATTTGCCTCCGCGCCGCTGTTGCTGAAATATACCATCGTATCGCCGCCGGTCAGTTCCACCAGTCTTTCGGCTAATTTCACATAGGATTCGTAATATACCACGTTATGCCCGCCGTGTATCAGCGCGTCAATCTGTTTCTTTGCCGCCTCGACTACCTTGGGATGGTTATGTCCGATATTGCACACCGCAACGCCGCTGGCAAAATCCAGATATTCCCTGCCGTCTTCCGCGGTCAGATAACATCCGTGCCCTTCCCTGATCCCCAGCTGCGTGCTTCTGCCTGCCGCAGGAGGCATGACCTTTTGACACCGTTCATATAATGTTTCCATGTTTTTACCCTCGCTTCCTTCTACGCTAATTCATTTTGTTTTTCCCAGACAGAACGGATCGTATCGGCGGTTACGCCGCCGGGCGTATTCGCCATGCTTCCCTTCTGAATCTGCGCTAGCTCCGTATACTGCGTGATCTCTTCCGGCGTCAGCTTCGGCGGCTTACCGATCAGCGTTTCCAGCCTGTCCGCAAACGCGTCCACGGATTCAAATCCCAGCAGTTTTAAAGCCGTCGCCGTTTTTTCCTTGACCGACGGTTCGATCAGTTTCATATATTCGCGCAGGAACAGCCCGTTGGCAATTCCGTGAGGAATATTTTTAAAGTAGGTATAGCAATATCCCATGCCGTGAGGAAGGGTTACCCCGGTCTGAGCGATGGTCAGCCCGCCAAGCAAAGATACATACATCAATTTCTCCCTGATTTCATCATCGTATTCCGGTCCGTCCAACCGGGAAAGGCATTCTCCGAATACGCGGATGCCTTCCAACGCCGTCATATTGCTGAAGCTGGTGCTCCGGTTGGCAAAATATCCCTCCAGCACATGGGTAAACGCATCCACCGCCGTGCTGACCGTAGAGGTTTTGCTCATGGACTTGGTATAATCCGGGTCCAACAGCGCGTATGCCGGATAGGTATGCAGATTTCCAAAGCTGACCTTTGTCTGAAGATCTTTTCTCAAAAGCACGCTGTAAGGCGTTACCTCGCTGCCGGTTCCCGAGGTCAGGGGGATTTCCACAATAGGAAGCGCCCTGTTGAAGGTATTGGCAAACAAATTGACCGCCTTAAAGCTGTTTGCCGCAGGCACCGCCACAGCCTTTGCCGCATCCATCGGAGAACCTCCGCCGATGCCGATGACAAAATCCGCGCGAAACTTCTTTGCCTTTTCGCTTATATCCGTAACCGTTTCCACCGAAGGATTGTTTTCCACATAATCATAAATCTCATAGGCGATGCCCACATGCTTTAGCACACGCTCCACATCGGACAGCGCTCCGCTTTCCTTAGCGGAATGCCTGCCGGTTACAATCGCCGCCCTGCTGCCGCAATAAGTAAATATCTCCATATGATTTCCGACGCAGCCTTTTTCAAAAATAATCTTTGTGGGTACCTGAAATTGAAACTCCATACTCATACCTCTTTTCCCATAAATAAAAAGGCGTCGTTACCCGTAGGTAATAACGCCTTCGTTACCATCTGTATACAGTATACAGCATATCTTTTTGTTGTCAAGGAATTTTGCAACTTTTTCAAAATTTTTTCTTATAAGAACATTCTTTCCTCAACATTGCTCAAGTGCAGCTTCAACGCATCCCTTGCCGCCGGAAAATCTTTTTTCTCAAGGCAGTCCACGATCGCCTCATGTTCGCTCAACGCTTCGTCGGAATGCTTATCAAGCGTGCCGGATAAAATCAGGTAGCGCTTGATCATAATGTTAGTTCTGTCTATCATGTCGTACAAAAAGCTGTTCTTTGCCAAAGACGCGATGCCCATATGGAAGTTATATTCCTCGCTTAAAAATTCCTCGTGGGTTTTCGCCGCCTTCTGCGCCTTGATGGTCTTTCTCAGTTCCTTGGTTTTCTTTTCGACGGCGGGATCGGTAATCAGTTCCACCGCCAGCGGCTCCAGCGCCTTGCGGACCGCGCAGACGTTTTTGACGTCCTCCGCCGTGATATTGGACACCACTACGTTTTTATTTTCATTGACCTCAGCCAGATGCTCCAGCACCAGCTGCTTCAAAGCCGTCCTGATCGGCGTGCGGCTGATATTTAATCTCGAGGCAAGCTGTTCCTCCGTCAATATCTCCCCCGCCTTGATCCGGTTCGTAATGATCTCTTCCTTGATAATTTCATACGCCTGCTCTGACAGAGAAACAGGTTTTACAATCACCGGTCGATTGTCCGTTTTCATTCCATATCCTCCCTATTCTTCGGATGAAAATTTCATGCGGATAATTTCCGCAAGAATCTGTGCGGTTCCCTCTACCCCCAACAGGCTGCTGTCGATCATCAAATCCTTGTACTTCGGATCGGCAGGAAGGAAATTGGCATAGGTCTTGTGATACTCGTCCCTTACCTTATCCACCTCCGCAATCATCCTTTTTGCTTCCTTCGGCGTCATATTCAGAGCGTTGATGCAGTTGTCGTATCTGTGCTCGTAGGACGCATATATGTAGATTTTAATGCAATTTTTATAATCCTTCAAAATATAATCCGAGCATCTCCCTACAATAATGCAGGATTCCCTGTCCGCAATATTGGTAATGATGCTTCTCTGAATATCAAACAGCCGGTCCTTCATCGCCTTTTCGCCGGTTCCCAGCGGAAATTTCATTTTGGAAAAAAAGCTGTTCGACGTCTCCTCAATGTCGCTGACAACGGAAACAGGCTGTCCCATTTCCTTCGCCGCCATCTCCACAATATCACGGTCGTAATACTCCACATCCAACAGTTCCGAAAGCCTTCTGGCGATAGGTCTTCCCAGACTGCCAAATTGTCTCGTAATGGAAACTACAAACTTCTCGCTCATAATACTACCTCTTTCTTTTGAAATTGTCTGTCCCGCGTATGTCGTTTCCCGGCATACCGGACATTTCGATAAGATTCACGTGCTTTTTGCGTCCCAGACGCTTTTACCCCTATGTATACAGGATACAATTATTGTTTTCCAATGTCAATCATGATTTGTCCCATTCCCCGGAAAAATTTTACTGTTTTCTGCAAATTGCGTCCCGTAAATTGTGCTTTGCTGATAAATTTTATGTCCCGTTTTTAAATTTAAAATTGACTTTTTCTGGATACGGTATACAATAAAAGAAAAAATCCCCGGAGGTTGCGCCTATGAATTTATCAAATAGAATGCTTACGGACACGAAGTTTTCAGGCACCGGTTTATCGGACCTGAAACTATCTGACATCGAAACGCCCGCGCTGGTTTTGGATCTGGATATTCTGGAGGAAAACATGGCGGTTATGCAATCCTTTCTGGACGGTCATCCCGTGAAGCTCCGTCCCCATTTCAAGACAAGCAAATGCGTCGAAATCGTCAAAAGGCAGCTTGCAAAGGGCGCGAAAGGAATTACCTGCTCCAAGCTGTCGGAAGCCGGAATACTGGTTGAAGCGGGCGTGCCGGATATTCTTATCGCCAACGAGATTGTTCAAAAATCCAAAATAGAACGAGCCGCCGGATACGCCAAAAAGACCCGGCTGACTCTCTGCGCGGATCAGAAACAAAATATTCTGGATCTTAACGAAGCGGCAGAGAAAGCCGGCTCCACCATCCATATCTATATTGAATTTGACGTAGGGATGAACCGATGCGGCGTTTCGACTTATGAAGCCTTTTACGAGCTTGCAAAGCTGGTCAGCGAATGCCCCCACCTGCGCTTTGAAGGCATCCAGGCATATGCCGGGCAATTATCCCACGAAGAAAACGTGGCATATAAAAAAGAACAGATCCTCGCCGTCGAGAAAAAACTGGCGGGATTAAAGCAATATGTGGAAGACAGGGGCATAAAAATGAACCAGATCAGCGGCGGCAGCACCAATACTTCCCTGTTGAAAGCCGGGCACGGCGTCTATACGGAACTGCAGGCGGGCAGCTACGTGTATATGGACGCTGCTTTTAAAAACTGTTCGCTCCCCTACCATAACTCCTTATTCCTGCTGACAACGGTCATCAGTAAGTCCCCGGACCGCATCATTCTCGACGCGGGTGCCAAGGGCTTAGGTCTGGACCAGGTACTGCCGGTCTGCAAGGGCTATGAAACTTACAAATATGTCGTCAGCGAAGAACATTTCGGCATTTACGGCTCCGACCTGCACGCCAAAATCGGCGATCAGGTGTGGATGATCCCCGGTCATTGCTGTACGACCGTAAATCTGTACCCGCAGATGTACGTAAAGCGCGGCGACCGGATCGTGGATATCTGGAAGGTGGAAGGAAGCCTGAAAAGCGTATAATAGGTAAACGGTTATTGTATTTATAAAAAACGGTGTAGCTGTCACGGAAACACCGTTTTTTATAAGCGCAGCAGTATTTAATCCCTTACTTTGATATGGACCTCCCGAAGCTGTTGCTCGGTCACTTCGCCCGGCGCTCCGCACATCAGATCCTGCGCGTTTCCGTTCATGGGGAACGCAATGACCTCGCGGATATTTTCTTCGTTTTTGAGCAGCATGATCATACGGTCAACGCCCGGTGCCATCCCCGCATGCGGCGGCGCTCCGAACTGGAACGCGTTGTACAGCGCGCCGAATTTCTGTTTCAAATCTTCCTCGGTATAGCCCGCGATCTCGAAAGCCTTTACCATAATGTCCAGATTGTGGTTACGGACCGCGCCGGAAGAAAGCTCGACGCCGTTGCATACGATATCGTACTGATAAGCCAGAATATCCAACGGGTCTTTCGTATTCAGCGCTTCCAGTCCGCCCTGGGGCATGGAAAAAGGATTGTGGGTAAAGATAATCTTCTTTTCTTCTTCATCGTATTCATACATCGGGAAATCATTGATAAAGCAGAAGCGGTACGCGTTCTCCTCAATGAGTCCCAGACGGTTGCCAAGCTCCGTTCGGATCTGTCCCGCATAATTCGCCGCGCGGCTTTCCTTATCCGCGATAAAGAAAATGGTGTCTCCCGCTTCCAGCCCTGCAAGCTTTGCAATTTCTCCCTTCATATCGTCGGGAATGAATTTATCGATAGGTCCCTTATAGCTCTTGTCCTCCAGTACCTCCAGATAACCGAGACCTCCCATACCGATAGACTGCGCGAACTTCAACAGTTTCTCGTGCTGTCCTTTGGACAGTTTCGCGTGCACGTTGATGGCGCGCACCGTCTTTTTATGGAAAGGCTTAAAGGTGCATCTCTGGAAGAAATCGGTTACGTCCACAATTTTAAGGGGATTGCGAAGATCCGGCTTATCCGAACCGTACTCAAGCATCGCCTGTTTGTAACTGATAACCGGATAAGGCGCCTTGGTTACCTTCGCTCCTTCCGGCGCAAATTTTTCAAAGGTAGCCGTCAGGATTTCCTCGCCTGCGCGGAATACGTCCTCCTGGGTCGCAAACGCCATTTCAAAATCCAACTGATAAAATTCTCCCGGGGAACGGTCCGCCCTTGCGTCCTCGTCGCGGAAGCAGGGGGCGATCTGGAAATATTTGTCAAAGCCCGAAACCATCAAAAGCTGTTTGTATTGCTGGGGCGCCTGGGGCAGCGCATAAAATTTACCTTTATATTTTCTGGAGGGAACAATATAATCCCTCGCTCCTTCCGGCGAAGAAGCGCACAGGATCGGAGTCTGGATTTCCAAAAATCCCATTTCCGTCATTTTCTGCCGCAAAAAACTGATAACGCGGGAACGAAAAACGATATTGTCCTTTACCTTTTTGTTTCTGAGATCCAGATAACGGTATTTCAGTCTCAGATCCTCGCGGATCTCTTTGGAAGTCATGACTTCAAAGGGAAGCTGCTTATATACCTTGCCCAAAATCTCTACCTTATGAGCCTCCAGCTCGATCGTTCCCGTGGGGATCTTGGGATTGTAGGTCTCCTCATCACGATGCTGGATCACACCCTCGATACTGATACAATCCTCTTTGTTCAGACCGTTTAACAAAGCGGTATCCCGCATAACCACCTGCATCACGCCGTACATATCGCGCAGATCCACAAAAGACACGCCGCCGTGGTCACGGATATTTTCAACCCAGCCCGCAATTTTGATCGTTGCATCCACGTCCTTCTCCGAAATCTGATCTATCGTGCGGTCACGATAAATGTTAGCACTATTCATTGTCTCTCCTCCTGCATTTTTATTTCCTTTACCTTTATATCTTATGTCCGGATTTTTAAGCCCGTCAAAGACGCCGCCGGGGTCAGAGCATAAAAAAACTGCCCATCCCGAACATTTCGTTTCAGGACGAACAGTTAAGTCCGCGGTACCACCTGAATTACTGCCTTTGCAGTCACTCACCGGTCTTTCAACCCTTGCCGACTCACGCGCGGCAGACGGCGCACCTACTTGCTTTCGCTTTCGGATTGCGGCTGGTAAAGTGTTATTCACGCAAATTCACTTTGCAGGGCTTGCACCGTCCCCCGCTCGCTGGAAACGATAATCTGCGCTACTTCTCTTCGTCATCGCCATTTGATGTCATTATATAAACTCTTTTTAAAAATGTCAATTAAACTGTACAAACTTCTGGGCAATTTTGTAAAGTCCCGTGGAAACCCGTCTGCCGCCCTTTCCCGGCAGGTTCATCGTGCTTCCCATAAATCCGTGGCGCAGCCTGCGGTACAGCTTTTTATCCTTTTTCTTTAAGTATGCCCACAATTCCTTTTTCTTTGCAAGCGCCTCGTCGGTTTTTGCCCTGATCAGCATAATGGAAGAAACCGTCGTGATAATATCCAGATATTTTACCATATAATTGTAGGTCTTTTTATTTTCCACCTTGACAGACGTTATATAATCGATCATCAGCTTGTTGACCCTGATCTGCTGGTCCACCCGCTTAATCATCACGCTTTCATGGACGCTCTGATCCTCCCTGCCGATATAATAGCGGTAAAAGTTGGTATCGATATAATACATATTATGTACGTAAGGCAGCGGATTGAATACAAAAATATTATCCACATAAAAAGTATGTTCAGGAAGCTTGAGCCCGCATTCAATCAACAGCTTTGTCCTGTAAATGACCGAGTGCATCAAAAAATACTGCGCCATATTAAAATGTCCCACTTCATCCCAGGTAAAGACTTCTTCATTGGGCAGCACATGTTTAAACGCCACAACCTTTTTGCGCTTTTTTCCTTCCTTTTCGTAGACAAAATTGCTGATGACCATATCGATGACCTGGTGTCCGCCTACAAGGTTTCGCAGGGAAGACAATATTTTCATATAGGAATCCAGCCTTACCCAGTCGTCGCTGTCCACCACCTTAAAATAAACGCCCGTGGCATTCTCAATCCCCGTATTGACCGCAGAGCCATGCCCACCGTTTTCCTTATGGATCACTCTGATCATCGAAGGATATTCTTTGGCATAGCGGTCCGCCATTTCCGGCGTTTTGTCCGTGGAACCATCGTCAACGATAATAATTTCCACGTCCTCTCCGCCCGGCAGCAAAGATTCGATACATTTTTCCAAATAGTCCTCAGAGTTGTAACAAGGTACCGTGATCGTCAATAATTTCATTTTATCAATCCCTTTTCGCTTTCTTTAAATGCCGAAAAAGCCGACGGAATCGGATAATCCCGCTCGGTTTCTTCTTTGGTTACCATGACATAATCCCCCTGCGGCTGCGCCTGTAAAGCCGCCTTAGAATCCTCTCTGAAATCAAAAGGCTCCACCAGGACCCGATATCCCTTCATATGCCATTCCTTATGGGTAAAAATATGCTTCGCCTCTCCGGCAAACTGAATCCGCAGCGGCGAAAAGCCCAGTTCCCTTACTTTTGCAATCAGCCCTTCTTCATCCAGCCATCCGTCTGCACAGGGCAGCTCGTACATTCCCGCCAGAAGCCCTTTGTCGGGTCTTTTATGAAGCAAAAGCCTGCGTCCGTCCCCGATGATAAAAACGGTCTTCTGTTCCGTCTTTCTCGGTTTTTTCGCCGCCTTTTTAGGGTATTCCTGCCAGTTTCCTTTTTGATAAGCAAGGCACATTTCCCTCCACGGGCACGCTTTACAGCCGGGCGCCCCGTTTGGCACGCATACCGTGGCTCCAAGCTCCATCAGCGCCTGGTTAAAATCGCCGCTGCGTTTACGGGGCATCATGGGTAAAAGCGCGTCCCTTACTTCGTTTTTCGCCTTTTGGCTCAAGATATCCTCTTCATAGAGCATCAGCCTCGATATAATCCGCAGCACGTTGCCGTCCACCGCCGGCACCCTTTGACCAAAGGAAATCGAGGCAACGGCGCCCGCCGTATAACTGCCGATCCCGGGCAGTTTTACCAGCAGATCGTATTCCTCCGGAAAACTGCCTCCGTATTCCTCCGTAATGATCTTCGCCGCTTTCTGCATGTTTCTGACCCGGTTATAATATCCGAGCCCTTCCCACAGCTTTAACAGCCGCTCCTCCTTCGCCGCCGCCAGTTGCGTCACATCGGGAAGTTCCTTCATAAAACGGTCGAAATACGGCTTCACTGCCTCCACCCGGGTCTGCTGCAACATAATTTCCGATACCCAGACCCGATAGGGGCTCTGATCCTCCCGCCAGGGTAAAATGCGCTTATGACTGTCATACCATATCAGTAACGGCGTTACAATATCCCATTCGATTTTCACAGATCAATTCCTCCTATGGATCGTCCCCATAAGGCACTCTCGCCGACGGAACCACCCGGGAAGCGGGCAGCGTATGGGCTTCCTGGTCATCAAAGAAAATATGCGCCCCGAAGGACTTTAAGATTTCGCTTTTGCTGATCCCTCCCAGAAAAAACGCCTCGTCTATCCTGACGTTCCACGCCCGCAAGGTGCGGATTACCCGCTCGTGCGCCGGCGCGCATCTGGAAGTGACAAGCGCCGTCCTGATGGGCGCCTTTTCGGCGGGAAATTCCTGCTGGATGGAAGAAAGAATCTGCAAAAACCTGGCAAAGGGTCCCGCCGCCAAAGGGTTGTTGGCATTCAGCCTTTCGTTTTCCTCAAACGCCGAAAGCCCCTGCTCTCTGAATATTTTTTCCGAATCCGCACCGAACAGTACCGCGTCTCCGTCAAAAGCAATCCTGATCCGGCTGATATCGCCGTTTTCATCATACGTCCGCATCCCGTTATCCACAATAATCCCCGCCGCGATGCCGTCGGCAAGCGCCCCGCGCACGTCTTCCTCATTGTGCGATAAAAACAGGTCCGTATGAAACGCCGAAAGATACGGGGTCAGCGACGCGCCGCTGGAAAGCACGGCTCGCGTAATCTGCAAACCGTAATGCTCGATGGAATGAAAGATTCTAAGCGATGTATCCGCGCTGTTTTTGGACATAATGATGACCTCGACCCGGTTCTTTTGTCCGGGCAGCTCATTCAGGTTAAGCAAAGCCTTAACCAGCAGAAATCCCGGTCCCGGCGCAAGGATCTCATTCTCATGGTCTCTTTGATAACGGCAAAAGGCTTCGACGCCTTCCGTCTCGTAAATATTGCTTTCTTTTGTCAGGTCAAACAGCGCTCTGCTGCTGACTCCGATGACCAGCTTATCCGTCAGATTAAATGCCATATAACCGCCTCCCTTTGCTGTTATGGCGGTCACGCATCTATGGCGCTATCTGATTCTGTCGCATTCAAATTTTTCCATGGTCAGAAGACAGTTTTTCAGCTCGTTATAGCGCTCCTCCAGGCTGCCTTCATTTAATTCGATATCCGTTGCCACGGCAATAATCGATAGCATATCCTCGGTAATCCGATTGTGCAGTCCCGCCAGAATATCCAGTTTTTGATCGTAACTATCAGCATCCAGAAACGCTGCAACGGCAGGATCAAGATAAGCTTCCTCCCCATCCGCCGGCGCGGTTGTTTCCACCGTCTCTCTTGCAGTCTCCCGTGCGGTCTCCTTTTCAGTCTCCCGCGCGTTCCCCGCTGCGCCGCTTTCGGTTTTGCCCTGCGCCTTGTTTTGCTTTTCAAAGCGGTACTCCTGGGAAGAATCCGGGTATTTTGCCCTGTCAACCGGGCTCATAAACTGCGTCAGGTCCCGGACATAGACCTGGTAATCCCCGTACATTGCCTGGTATACCACAAGATCGCGCCCGTCCTCGGAATCCTTTGCCAGCGTTATGATCTGATACTGATTTCCTTTAAAATGCCGATATATTTCAAAGGGTTTTGGATTTTCTCTCATACTCGCAGCTCCTTTATCAAAACTACTCTTATTATAATCCCAAACCCTGTTACTGTCATGTGTTTTCCTCAGGAAGAATATGTAAATTTCTTCACAGGGAATACGTAAGCTCAAAATGAAATTCCGTATGCGCTCCGGTTTGGCTTTTCTGCCCTGTTTGCGACACAGACTGTTGCTCCGTCTGTCGTTTCATTTGCTCCTCCAGCAGGTCGCGCAGCTCTTCCCTTTCCCCGTCGCTCAGATAGGAAAGATTTCTGTGATGGACAATGACCCGGTAAATCCGGTCCCCGTCCTGCGTATAAGTCTTTGTCATGGTCACGCCGCTGTCAGGACAGCCGTACGCCTCCATGACCTGCTTTATCCTATGCAGAAATTCCTTTTCCTGCAAATCCATACGCTCTTTTTCCGCAAACGCCGCCTTCTCTACGGACTGGCTGTACGCCGTCGTCGAAAAACAGAAAAATATAACTGTCAGCAAACCGATTGTAATTCCTAAATATGCAATTCTTTTTTTCATAAAAAAACCTCCTGTCAGAATAAAGAC
Source organism: uncultured Lachnospiraceae bacterium (assembly GCA_900542015.1). Lineage (GTDB taxonomy): Bacteria > Bacillota > Clostridia > Lachnospirales > Lachnospiraceae > UBA2882. The sequence goes on from UQLY01000001.1 coordinate 368,408, forward strand.
CCTTTGTTTGTCTCTATTCTATCAGGAGGTGTGTACCATAAAACGGTCTTACGCCATAAATTCTCCGACTAATTTATTTACAACGCTGCCGTCCGCTTTTCCTTTCACCCTGGGCATCAGCTCTTTCATAATCCTTCCCTTATCCTTGGGCGTCGCTTTTTCAATGGAAAGCTCGGCAAGAACTGTCTTTATGATATCGCGGATCGCGTCTTCGCTCAGGTCTTCCGGCGCAAATTCCTGATATACGGCAAGCCTTTTCTCGCACTGTTGCCTGATATCCTCTCTGTCGGCGGGAGCCGCTTCCAACGTTTCCTTCGTCTGACGGATTTCTTTTTTGATCACTTCGTTTTCCTCATCCTCGGTCAGATCCGCGCGCTTATCGATCGCCTTGTTTTTTAAAGCGCTTAACAGCATGGATAAGGAATCTTTTCTCTCCTTGTCCTTTTCCTTCATTGCCGTTACCATCTGCGCTCTGATTTCATCAATTTTACTCATGTTCCATTCCTTCCCTTCCAAAATCTTTCTTCGTTTATTATCGCACCTGACGGCGGAAAAAACAAGTAAGCGTATACCCGGATTTCCTTTTCAAGCCCAAATTTATTACCGTAATCCGAATGTTTTTTCTAACGTTATTCTTATATCAGCTTCGTGCACTCCTGCTATTTTCAGAGTTTTCAATTCTGCATCTGTGACATGAAAAGTTTCTATAAACTTCAGCATGTCCGTTCTTACCTCATCAGGCAAACGTCAAAGCCTCCACCACAAGCACCATATCCAGATCTTTTGTCGCCCTGAAATCCATCTCATTTTCATGGAACGAAATATCACAGGCAGCGCCACCAATCAATACATATTGGTCCATATACTCACTAAAATAGTCACGGAATACATCCATTCCCTTTACCATACATACTTCTCCATCATTTCTTCCAATGCAATTTCAACTCTTGGATCTTCTTCTTTTTTCAGGAGCAAATAAACTGTCAACGGGTCAACTACTTTGCCGTCTTTAAACGGGATACAATAGCCCAGTTCCTGAATAATACATCCCGGCAGCTCTCCTCTTGGAACCTCTTGTTCCCTGTCTATCCTCTTTTTTCTGATATCATATTTTGTAATGCAATAAGTAGGATATGGATTATCTCCTAACATAGACAGTTCTGCTAATGCCGATATTCCGCTTTTCATTAACTTCTCCGAAAATTCATTTTCCAAATGATACTCTCTCAATAAGGGTGATCGCAGAAATACTTCAATTATTTTCCATGTTTCTTTTTTATTGCCAATTCGTGCGTATCTCCGGAATCTGCCGGTTTTCTTTAATACCGGAATATCAAGACTCTCTATTTCATCAAATACTCTTGTGATAGACATTTTAGAAACAGCCAGTCTTTCCGCCGCTTCCGTTACAGAGACGTTATCCCATTCATCATAGATTGCTGTCAGCAATAATTTCTGTGTTAGAAAGGAGATCCTGAAACAGGGTTTTATATCTCTGGTTTCATTCTTTTGAAGCAATAATCCCAGAAACGGTATATAAACCTGCCGTCCTTCCCAAATAAATGCGATTCCCTCTTCCAGCATCTTATTTTTTGAATAATGGGTCAACTTTTTCAGATATAGAACACAATACTTCCCTGTTATTTGCGAAATTCTTTTATATTGTTTTCTAATCGTGGACAAGTTGATATCCTCTTTCAGGACAGCAAGAATACATTCTTGTCTGTCAGTTTTCATAGTATAGCAGTCATAATTTGCCTGCAAAACCAAAGGGAATAAATCTGCACAATCAAACGGTACAAGTTCTATTTTTTGATGTAAAGTTTTTTCAATAAATTCTTTCATCTTTTCACCTAACACATTTTTATAATTGTAACTCTTTTTATGTTGCAAGTCAAATTTATTTATCCCTGTATCATTTCTCCTATCGTTTTTATTCCGGCAGCTTCTTTTGGATCATAACGCTTCGATAATCGTACCCAAGCTCCGGCAAAATCTTTTCAAATAAATCCGCGGTACGGAACCTGAGGCTTGACGTATTTACACAAGGATGGCACCCGAACCATTCCGAGCGCAGGATATCCTCATCCACCAACAACTTTACCTGATGTTCCCGGTCATTCATAAGCCCCAGCACGCTGACCGATCCCGGCGTGATATCCAAAAGCTCCGCCATTTTATCCGGTCCTGCAAAGGACATTCTGGAGCTGCCGATCTGCTTTGAAACCTCAGCCGTCTTAAATTTTTTATCCTCCCGCAGCATCAGCAGATAGTATTCCGTCTTTGCCGAATTGGTCAGAAAAAGATTTTTGCATATTACGGCGGGCGCTAAAACCTCGTCTATGGCAAGGCACGCCTCCATGGTATCCGCCGCTTCGTGGTCCACTCTCTGATAGTCCACATGCAGCCGGTCAAGCAGATCATATACCCGGATTTCCTTTTCAAGCCTTCCCGTTTCATCCTTTGGTCTTCCGTTTTCTAATGTCATGATTCTCTCCTGCAGGTTTTATTTTTACGGAAACCGCCGCAAAAAGAAGCGGTTACTTTTGTTTTTATTATAGCACATAAAATTTTTTAAGCAAAAAATTGTTACCGTACTAAACCTGCCGTTAAATCCATCCGATAATATTTATAAAATGATAGGTATCAGGTATTGATACAATAAACTTAAAAATCAGCTATGGAGAGCATGATAGTTTCACGGATGAGAAGCGGATCGCGGAAAGGAAAATTATGCAGATTAACAGAACGCCCAATATTGGCTATCCATCTGTGGACTGTCGGAACGTTCACACGGCTTGCCTGTACAAAAAGGAAGTAAACAAAATCGGTGATACCTTTAAAAATTTGGTTTGCGCGCCGGATACAGAAAATACAAAAGGCACATTACCCGGTATTGACGCAAATAACGGAATAAGCGCCGTATCCATAGCAGAGACAGAAGATACCGGAGCATTTCTGGGACTTACCATGATTCCGGAAGAAGGGCAATCCATGACTTATGGTATGAGAGCGGTGCTCAGTGATAAGTGAACGCCGGATCACCCCATTGTTCAAGTGGTTTCTAATCTCGGCGGGAAAAAAACAATTTACAATGTAGATGTGAATATGGTTGATCCGAACAACGCCACACAGCTTGAAATGTTTGCATTACTTAGTTACGCTGACAAAACAGGGAGCGCAAACGGCGGAACCTTTGGTTTGTATCAGCAACTTAAAGTATACGGCAAAAATGCAAGTGAAATCGGATATTGTCATAGTCTTTCCGGCACAGATGTGTTTTTGCACGAGAAGTTTGACTGGACAGCTATGATGCAAAACATGGCGCAGGCGTACCATGCCGCCGGAATCGAACATCAGGCTAAGGATTGCAGCATACTGTTTGATTTTCTCAATACTTATATAAACACAAAATAAGAATGCTAAGGAGAGACTATGTAAGGAAATAGCTTCTCCCTTCAGTTTTGTAGTCGACCGGTATGATTGAATTTGTAAGAGAATCAATACATTTGGAGAATTACATAATAGAAAACAGAATTTACGATGAAAAGAACAGTCTTTGGTATGACAAACGAGGAGATTATTATTTGCCTTGTTTGGAATTATCCGAAGAAGAAGCACAGCCAATCAGGGTATAGGGACAATGCCACAGCCACTATCTAAAGAAAAATTATAGAGTGTTGTATATGAATTTGCTGACAAGCGGCAGGCTTAACAATTATCTTGCTGATATTGACAAACAGGCAGAAAATATATTCCTTTGGCTGGTAAATCAGATGGCAGACGTGAAGGCGTGACCGAACAACCCAAAGCAGAGAATCAAATGGAATGGGCTTGTTAGATGAACAACATTCGTAGCAGAGTCACGGAAATCGTAAATAACGATTTAATTTACAACTAACAGCAATGAATAAGGGCAGGGAGTATCAAATTCCCTGCCCTCATTTATCACTTATCACCTTTTATTTGCCCAAAAAGTAAGATACATTTGAGCAACCGATTCAAGCAACACAAACAATATATGTAAAATAATAAAGATACAGATAGCTGTAATGTATTTTAATGTTACAACCGGTAAAAGATTCTGCATTAGAGAAATCACAATAAGCCCTACTAAATATATAATCTCAACAATAACATTGTAAGCTATATTAGAAAGTAAAATCTGAAATAAGGATAATTGCTTTCCATTAACCGGCTTATATTGCTTTTTGTTTGACTCGGTTTCTTTTAGGCACTGTATATTATTGTTGTCCGCAGATACTAAAATTGTAATAATCGCTACGGAAAAAGAAATTAAAATTGCTACGATGTTTATCTGTGTATCTATAAACCCAGAAAAAGTCAACAAAACTTTTTCTGAATTGCCGATATTAAAAAATATCGCTAATAGCAATGCGGTCAAGGCAACCAGCATTGGAATGAGGAATTTGATAAAGACCTTTTTCCTTGAAATAAAATAATCTTTGATTGGAACAAAAATTATATTTTTCATGTCTTATTCCTCGTTTCTTCTATAAATTCTTGCGCCTTTCCAAAGGAATCCGAACTATTTACTTCATTGGTTACGGCTTCAGCTACGACCGACAAATAATGTTTCATTTTCATAAGCTCAGTATCAACTTCAAATTGACCAGATGAATTAGTTCCTCTGATAGTGATTTTCTTGATTTTTCCTGTTGCCTTATTTTGAGAGTTATCAAAATAGGCTTGTATCAGATTGTCAGGAAATCTTTTAGCACCTGTGGGACGTTTAAGACATATTTCAACTTCATCAGCAATGTCATTTCTTCCAGCAAACATCATAAAATCATCCTTGATATCTTCTTTGCTTACTACAAGTTTTAACACTGACATAGTTTTCGCCTTTTTAATTGATGAAAGAAAATCCTCTCCCGGCATGATTTCATATGATATTGAGTAATGATATTCATCGTCAGTATCTTCATTATAGCTAATAAATTGAGTGTTTAAATAGTCAACGATACAATTTAATGTTATGCCATAATGATTACTTTCATGAACTGCAAGAAAGCGATACTCACCAGCATTATAACGAATGCACAAATGTGTCTTCTCTTCATCGCCATCTTGCTGACGTTTGCGGGTACCCAGTTCGGTCATTGTTTCGGTATCAATTTCATTTCGGACATGATTGTATTTTGCGGACTTGAAAATAATATTGTAGTTTCCATTTTTCAAATCCTCAAATGAATCAAGCCATACAACCTTTTCTGAACTTGTGATGTCTTTCTTCCTATCGGTCAGATCTTTTGCAGTAATGTATCTATGTAAATAAGGTCAATCTTCCTCTTGTGTGTTTTTTCAAGCAGCTTTAGTGAAGCAAGATTATCTCCCTCAATAAGAAAATTCATCTGTCCGCCATTATCAATGAGAAGGTCTTGATCCTCAGTTAGTACCGGTGTATGTGTATCCAACACCTCGTCAATTTCTTCACGGTGTTCCTCAAAAACAAGACCATATTTTTTACCATTCACATCTCTTTCAAGATCGGAAAGGTAGGACAGAAGATTACCCGTATTCTCATCCTGCGGTGCAGCAGCGATATAGTTGCGAATTTCTTTGATTTTATTCAGCAATTCCTCACGCTTTTGTTGTGTCACAGTAAAAATAAACCCCCTGCTATGCAGGGGGAGGGCAGATCTTTAGATATAAGTATGAACTCCTGTGCTAGAATAAGAGTGGGTCTGCAAACCACAAATAAAATAGCACAGGAGGTCCTAAAAATGGACAATAACAGTTTAGCTCATACAAAATGGGAATGCAAGTATCACATAGTTTTTGCACCGAAGTATCGTCGTCAGGTAATATACAAAGGCATAAAAGCGGATGTAGGACAAATACTGGGAACATTATGCAGAAGAAAAGGAATTGAAATAATCGAAGCAGAGTGCTGCCCGGATCACATCCATATGCTAGTAAAAATACCACCGAAATATTCGGTATCAGAAATTGTAGGATACTTAAAAGGAAAAAGCTCACTGATGATATTTGAAAAGCACGCGAATTTAAAATATAAGTATGGAAATCGACATTTCTGGTGTCGTGGATACTATGTAGACACAGTGGGAAAGAACACTGCGGCAATCAAAGCGTATATTCAGAATCAGTTGAAGGAAGATTTGGAATACGATCAAATGTCGCTAGTAGAGTATATCGACCCGTTTACGGGTGAGCCAGTGAAGAAAAACAAGAAATAAACCACTTGGAGTGGTAGTAGGAAGTCAAAGCAAACCAGCAAGCCCCTTTTGGGGCTGCGCCGGAATAAGGAAGCACTGAAAAAGCCCCTTTAGGGGCAGCTGTAGCTGTGGTGCAGTTGGCAGACCTTCGGTGCGCCTTCCGGGCGCAAGCAGGTAATAGCCCCTTATAGGGGCAGTGCAAGCCACCGGCTAAGCCGGTGGTCTTGACTTTGATATATTAATGCTCATTGTTTTCCTCCGCCTGTTTCTTAATCAGCTTTGCCTGCAAAAAATCCCTCTGCATAGCTAACTCCCCAACAATTTGATCGTTTGTTGACTGACTAAAAGGTATAGAAGATGCGGAAAGCTTTACAGCAGTAGCTGCCGCTATATCTTCATTGCTTATCCTTAATTCTTGAATTTTTTTAATCGCAGCATCTCTATCTAACAATCCGTATCTTTGATAATTAAAAATAATACTATTTCTTTCGTCTATATCTTTAATCAAGGATGCTTTATCAAATGCGTCTATAATTGGATTACTCATAATACGATTCCTCCTATTACACCCACTCGACATTAGTGGCAGACCATTTGTCATTAAATTCTTTACCTACGACTGCCGCTGTAAACGGTTTTGTCAAGAAGGTCTTTATTGTTTTCAACACGGTACCGTAATCATCAGTTTTGGTGCCAATCTTGCGGACAAAAGCCTTCCACTTTTTCTGCATTGCCGCATCATTATCAAAGCACACAACCTGTTCAAACTGTTCTACTGTGAAATTGTGTTCACGGTTCGCAAAGGTTTTTCTGAGTGCTTCGGTCAGCACATTACCGTCAAAATCGAACTTATTGGCAAGATAATAAATATCATAATAGTCTTTCATACGGCTGGAAAATTCCATCAGGCTAAGAATTGCATCAATTTTTTCAGCAACGGTCGTTTCGATGGAATAAGTATTAACTGTAGGTGCAATAAAATCATCAAGCTGAGTAGGAATTTTTCTTTTTTCCTGCTTCGGCACAATGACATCGCCAACACCGAAATCAATGCCAAACGGTGTGCGAGTATTTTTAATACGAGCGACCATTGAAGCACCTATGCCGGCATATTTCTTCGCAACGGCAATAGGTGCAATATCCTTTATCTCAAAGGTCACAAAATCATTACCGGTATGGACTGCAATAATTTCCTCAAGTAAGCCCTTTAACTGTTCCGGTGTATTAGGTATTTTCCGAAGCAAAAAATCTACATCAACTGTTACTCGGCTATCAAAGTCAGTAAGAGAGTAGAGGAACAAGCCTCCTTTTAACACGAGGTTCTCGGCATACCTGGACTTTTCCAAACGGCGCAAAAATTCCTCTTGGCAAAAGAGTTGCAAGCAGAGCTGATAGCTTCTGCCGCTTTCAGAAGCTTTGTTTTTGAGCCGTGCCAGCACGGACGCAGCTATATCAGCCATTAAGCAGCACCTCCATCACATTCATAACCTTTGTATAAAGCTTCATTTCCTTTGCGTATTTAGACAAATTTGCAAGGTTCTTTTTTTCATCAGCAACATATGCATTGACAGCCTTATTAAAAATTTCATTGTCAAGTTTTGTGCGGTACTTAAAACAATCGCATATTGTTCGTTCACGGTCATATACAGACAATATTGCTCCGTTAAAATCGCTTGTGGACTTACCTATATCTAAAAATTCCTTTTGTATATAGTAAGCCTTCATCGGAAATTCTTCAATGTTCTTTACGGCACGGGTCGCTGTTCTCGGCACAGCAATCGACCATTCACGGGGAGAAAAATCACTATATCCGTAATGAAATAAAGCAGACTCCACACAAATAATTCCCTGCGGAAGAAGCTCCCGAATGAGCTGTTCTTCTGTAATACTTTTACTTTGAGGGAGTTGATAAAATCCTCTACGAATCCTTTCAATAATTCCTTCTTTACAAAAAGCCGCTACCTCGTATTTATTTATTCCGTTAGCTGCAAAATCTGAAGTTTTTGCAATGCCGCCGTTATTTTCAATTACCGTTTTTAAAATTTCTTTTTTATTCAAGCAAGCGCCAACTTTCCGCACACAAAAAGCAAATATTGTATGCGTTTATTATAACATGCCGTATTGAAAATCGCAACAACCATATGCGAGCATTATTCTAAACTTGTATGCTAAAAGTAATTGACACATCAATTACTTTCCGGTACGGATGTGTTTTTGCACAAGAAACTACCGGGTCTTTACTCTGTATCCGTCTGCGGCGTTCCCATATAATTCAAACCCATAGCTGCCGCCGGACTCTATCCTGACGGCGGCGCTCCCTTCTGCAGGGTATGCGTTTCCCGCAGAATCATATACGGTAAATTCCAGTTGTGCTTCCGACTGTTTTGAAAAGCCGTCTCCAAAGTCTTCCGGAATCAATTGGAAATCTACAATCTGCCCTTGCGCCAGCGCATATCCGTTTGCATTTTTCGTGCCTTGAAATCCGAGGACCTCGTTTTGGGCAGAATAGGTCATATCTATCGCCGCTATTTCATCATAGGCGAAATTTACCAGACTGATTTTCATCATGGCGCCGGAAAATGACATCGTTTCCCCGTCCGCACTCCGCGTTTCCAAAAATCCCGCCTTTTTCATCAGATTCTCCAACAGATTAACGTCTTCGCCGACCAGCTTGATATTCTCTCCTGCGTATGCCGACGCTTCATCTGCGTCTACAGTCAGCGTACAGACTTCGCCGTCCGTTTCATATTCAAAAGTAACCTCTCCGAGATTTTCGATTACGGCAAGCATGACATACGCACAGGATCGCATTCTCTCTTCCATTGCCTTTCGCCTGCTGCCGGAGAAAGTATTTCCCAATATCAGTTTCCAGCCATAGGGTTCCCCGTCCGTCTGAAGCTCATTGATATAATCTCCAAAACACCCTCCCACATTCAGCGCCTCCGCAGTACGCCCGTTCGCCGGCATATCCCCCACATAAGCATGGCGGGTCTGATACACCGCAGAGGTCATCGGCGAAATCGCTTCCCCATGGGACCATACAATCCGTTCCCCGATTCGGATCTCCCGGATCTGCTCCGATGACGTATATTCTTTTTCAAAGGCGCCGTCATAGATGAAATTGCTTTCCGTTCCCATAAAACGGATTTGCACAATACCGTCGCTTTCCGAAATTTCCACCTTTTGAATCCCCGTATCCGACGTGACGTTTCCCTTTATCGAAAGATGCTCTCCCGACACCTCCAATTCATAAACCAGATAATCGCTGTTGATTTCACGCCCTGCCAAAAAGAAATTTGCCAAAAGGACGAGCGCAACAAATAACAGCGCACAAAGCGCAGCGACCGCAATCATACGCCTTGTTTTCTTTCTCGTTTTTTTCAGAAAATCAATTTCTTCTCTGCCGTCATAATCCACAGGTTCCGCATCCGGATTTTTCATTGCATCCAGAACCGCCCTGCACGAAGCGCATTCTTTTACATGGACTTCTATCTCTGTATTTGTCACGGCGCTGGTAAGCCCGTCGATATAGGAAGGCAATAAATCCTGTATGACCTCGCACGGTATGTTATGTTTCATCATCGCTCACATCCTTTCGCAGTTTTTCTTTTCCCCTGTAAAACGTAACCCTCGCCCAATTCTCGGTCTTCCCCATGATCTCGCCGATCTCCCGAAAGGACAGGCTGCCGAATATTCTTAAATATAAGATTTCCCGGAAGGGTTCGGGGCAGGCATGGAGCCGTTTCATCAGCTCGATTTTATCCGCGCTTTTAAAATAGTCGTCCTCTGCGGACAGGACGCATTCATTCATTTCATCGATCCCCGCATAGGGCGGATGCTTTCGCGCATATTCTTTGAGCTGATTTTTGGCAATGGCGCATAGCCAGGTGGAAATTTTACAGGACCCGTCGTATCTTTTGATACACCTGACAGCCTGATAAAAGGTCTCCTGGGTCAGTTCCTCCGCCAAATCCTCATTATGGGTTTTTGACAACAGATATCGGTAAACCGTTTTTGCATGTCTCTGATAGATCTCGTCCATCGGCTCCATTCCCGCACCTCCTTCCCCTTATCTATCCGTTAATGCAAAAAAGCGGGATTTTGTTACAAAGAAATACCGGGTTAAGTTATCTCTTGCAACTTTCCGCATTCCGGTCTATAATAAGAGCATAAAAAGAGAGCAACCTCCCACAAAGTGGTTAGCCTCGATAATGGTCAATAAGCCATCCTGCCGGCTAAGACAAGGATGGCTTATTTATTTTTGCTTGTTGTTCCTATCTATGTAGGCAAGCAGTGTAATTAAAAATGTTGCAAACAGAAGCAAGTCCTGAAATGAAAACATTTCCATCCGCACCACCTCCCCTCTGTCTCCAGTTGGGAGGCTACCACCTTGTACACAGTTACTCTCCTCAGAAAATCATAACACGGTCTTACCTATTTTGCAATCTCGTTTTTTTGTTATCGTCAAACCATTTCTTTTCTATTCCTCCAAACGCGTCCGGCAGAAATAGCAGTTTCGATCGCCCCGGTAGCCCATCTTTACAAGGTTTTCGGCGCCGCAGTATTCGCAGCAGACGATCTGCATTCCCGACGGTACCGGGTCGCCCGGCATATATCTGCCGCCGACGGGTCTGTTGCCGTATTTTTGATCCACCCGTTCCCTTTCCTGCCTTTTCTCAATCTCATGCTCCCTCTGATCCTGTTCTGCCTTCTGGTTCAGATAGTCCGTAGTGGATTGTTCTTTTTTACCGCCGGAGGGCTTCCCGTATGAATTTCCTCCCGCCTGCGCCGATGCGTTTCCGGCTTTCACACTTCTTTTCGGAGGCTGTCCGGAAACGGGTTTTCGCTGCGGCTGATAACTTCCCGTCGTCTGACGGTATTCAGACTGCATGCCTCTCACATTCCGGTTATTCCTTCCTGCGCCGCCCTGTTCGTTTTGTTTTTTCGCACTCTTAACAACTGCGACAACAATGACACATACGATAATTAAATTCACAAACCCCATCATTTGTTCTCTCCCTCTTCATCAGAATTTTTCCAGGCGCTTCTAAAACGCTGAAAGATTTTTCTTCTCCTATCAATTTTATGAAATGCTACTGTATTTTATCATCAGCAATTCCACGCTCATAACGTCGCCGATCCTGCCGGTTTTGACATCCTCTTCCGCCTGCACGCAGTCTTCCAGCGCTTTACGAAGTACCGAACGTTTAAAATGTGCCGCCTGATCCATGTATTTTCCCGCGATAAAAGGCGCTACTCCCAGTTTTTCGCTGATAATCCTTTTATCGCAGCCCTTTTCCCGCAGCATTTTGGTCTGCAGCAACATGTTAAACTGTCTGGAGATTAAAAACAGGATACGCATAGGCGGCTCCTTTAACGCCAGCAGATCATAGTACAGCTTCAGAGCCTGCTCCTGCTTGCCTGCGGCGAGAAAATTGATCATATCAAATATCCGGTTCGATAAGCGTTCCGTACAGATCATTTCCACATCCTGCGCGGTAATTTTGCCCCTTTTCAGACAATAGCAGATACATTTCTCCAGTTCTCTGCGGATATTTTCCATATCGGTGCCTGTTTTATATAAAAGAAGCGCTATGGCAGCTCTGTCTATTTCCATATTTTCCTTTTTGACCAGCCCTGCAACCCATCGGGTCAGCGTAGCTTCATCCTGTTCGCCAAACTCGCCGACATACCCCTTATCCTTGACAACCTTGTACAGCCTGTTACGCTTATCCACTTCCTTTTCGCTGAAAACAAAAAACGCGGTGGGCGAAACCTCTTTCAGATAATCGGCAAGCACGTCGCTGCCGCCTTTAAACATGCCGCTGTTCTCAATGACGATGACCCGTCGCTCTGCCAAAAACGGCATGGTCTCGGCAAGATCCACCAGTTGGGGCTGGCTGATGTCCTTTCCTTCAAAACAGGAAAGATTCATCGCATCCCCATTCCCGATCAACGCCTTTTTCAACCTGTCCCGGTACTGGCTGCGAAGATAGTCCTCGCTGCCGCAAAGCAGATACATCTGTTTGAAATTTTCCGTTTTGATATCCTCGTTAATTCGCTGCATGACTCCTCCGGATTTTCCTGACCTGCCATAAGTATATCACATTTTCCCGTGGGTAAAAACAGAATATTTTCCCTTTCGGTATCGGATCGTAACAGCCCCGCTTTCCTTCGTCGTAAAACTTTCCGCTCCCGCCTCCACAAGCCGCTTTAACGTCTCCTCGTGGGGATGTCCGTAGCTGTTATCCTCCCCTGCTGAAATGACCGCCACCTCCGGCTGACACTGTCTTAAAAAATCTTCGCCCGAAGAATAGCGGGAACCGTGGTGTCCTACCTTTAAAACATCCACATCCTCCCATTTCCTGCCGGCTTCTTTCTCTTCCGTCAGATCTCCGGTAAAGAGGGTTTTGATTCCGCCGCACTCCATCATCAGCACCATGGACTGATCGTTACCCTCTGCTAACTCATTGGTTTCCGGATATACGCAGGTAAAACGGGTTTCACCCAGCGCAATATAGTCTCCGGCGCCGATCAACAGCACACGGACGCCGTTTTGCTTTGCAAGAACGAGCAACTCCTCATACGCCTCATCCTCCGCCGCAAATTTGGTCAGCACAAGACAATTGATCCTGACTCCCAGATTTTTGGAATCTTCAAGAATTTCCTCTATGCCGGAAATATGGTCCCGGTCCCCGTGGGACACAAACACGTAATCCAGTCTGCCGATTCCATGGCTTTTCAGATAGGGGACGATTCGGTATTTTCCCACTTGGGAAACGTCGCTGCTGCCGCCGTCGATCATAACCGTGCCGCCTCCCTTTTCTTCCACGACGATACCGTCGCCCTGCCCCACGTCCAGCATCGTACAGCTTGTCACGGTCCGGACCCGGATACAGAGCAAAAGCAGAGCCGCCATTAAAATTCCCGCCCGCACCCGTTTATGAAGACGTTTTCCCCACAGCAAAAGAGCCAGAAGCGTTCCGTAATAGATCGCCGTTTTCCATGCCGCCGGACTGCCGATCACAAGCTGTCCGCCCGGCAGATTGTCAAAGCCCCGGCACAGCATTTCATATAAGGATAAAATGATCCGGCACGGCAGCAAAAATACGGGACAGCCTCCCGGAAAAATACAGCCGGAAACGCTTCCGAAAAATCCCGCGGCAAGCAACGCGCCGGTAAAGGGAAGCACCAGCAGATTCAAAAAGCAGGAATAAGGCGACGCCGTATAAAAGAAGGATAGCTGGACAGGGAGCGTCGCTATGAGAACCGCCGAACCTGTTATCAGAGACGAACTGATTTTCTTATGCAGCTTTTTTTGTAATTTTTCCTTTTGATTTTTCGGCAGAAGCATCCGTTTGGTCGGAGATTCCTCCGGAAAAATACTTCTTAAAAAAGGAGCGACCAGCGCGATTCCCATAATCGCCCCAAAGGATAGCAGAAAGCCGCTGTGATAAACATACTGCGGTCTGTATATCAGCAGAACCGCCGCGGATACCGCGGCAGCCGTCAGCATATCATAAGTGCGCCCGCAGATCCCGGCAAGCAGAAACAGCGAAAACATGATAATGCTCCTGACCGTGGACGCGCCGGAGCCCGTCATCCTGCCAAACCCGATGATAAAACACAAAGAGAGCAGGGCGCAAATTGCAGACGGCAGCTTCGCTTTTTTACACAGCCGGTACATCCCCATCCCGAGAAAGGTAATATGTAATCCTGATATGGCGAGAATATGGGCGATCCCGTTGCGCTGATACAGTCCCTTGATCTCATCGTCCAGATCTTTCTTCTGTCCCAACAGCATTGCCTTCATCACGCCCGCATCTTCGGACGGCAGTCCCCGGTCAAAGCTTTCCGCCAGTCTTTCCCGGATCAGGTACAACGCCTGCGCGCCCGCCCGGTAAGTCTCGTCCGTTACGCTTCCCTCGCAGCCGGTCATCGCAAAATCCCATTCCAGAATCCGGTAATACTGTTTTGCGTCAAACTGCCCGTCGTTTGCGGCGGACCGAAAGGGTCTGCATGTCCCGCCGATACGCGCCCAATTCCCGATTTTAAGCCCGGAAGTAAAAGAAGTATCTCCAAAATAGCAGATAATATCAGATACTAAGACCGTTTCCGAATCCGCCGCAGAAGCGGATTTCAAATAAACGACAGATTTGTCATCTTGATTTTCTATGGCATATACCTCGCCCGTGTAGACCACATAAGCGCCCCCGGGCGGTATCTTTTCAGAAGCCCGCGGCAAAAACAACCGCGGAAAAATCATAACCGTTACAACATAAAACACACACAGCAGACATAATGGTCTTCTCATCGTACTCCTTACTGTGCATTATCCATAATCTCCAGATTTCTTTCAAATACCTGCGACAACGGTATGGTCTCCATGTAAACCAGATCGGTACTTCCGTTCACGGAAATCTGTACCTTATTGATGCCGGACAGCTCCGCCAGCGAATTGACAATGGAATAGACCGCCACCTCCGGCGTCACATTCCCCTGCTGCGTCAGAAATCCCTCATCTAAGTTTACATAACACACGCCATCCCGCGTCGTTACACTGACAACCTTTGTTTCGGGAGAAATTGTCGCATAACCGTTTTCCCCGTTTTCTTCATCCTCGGGTCCTTCAATCAGTTGTTCCACCACAAGCTTATCCATGGAAATATTACTGTTATATACGCAGTCCACCATGTGCGCCTCCAGCTTGTCCCCGTTTACATTGGCATAGTAAAGCGTCAGCGTCGTCTTTTCATAAGCGTTGATTTCATTCCCCGCATTATCGACGAACTGTTCCGCAGTCATATATCCCACCGGAACTCCGCTGAGATTGACAAGGGGCTCCCCAGCCACCTGAAACGCCACATAATTGACGTCCGTTACCTGACACAGCGTTCTGACAATTGCGGCTCGGGACAGCACTTCCCCGGTGGTCGACTGGGACAGATACTCCTCGCTGAAATTTAACACCAGCTGATTGTCCGCAAAGGAAAAGGATTCCAATGTCACGCCTTCGGGAATGGCGCTTCGGTAAGCCGCATCCTCGGGCTGCGTCCTCAGGGCACGAAACAGCGTATATAGCACCTCTTTCGTCTCGGTTTCCTCCACGTTCATGTCCTCTCCCGACACTTTATTTTCATCCTTATCCACATAATAGATTGTATATTCTTTTGATTGTTCATCCGTATTGCCGCCGCAGCCCGCAAGAAGCAGAAGCGCAAGACAGATCAGACAAAGATTGATTTTTCTCATACTGCTTTCCTTTTTCCGTCTACTTGGATACATAGGTCAGTGGAATTTTTACATAAAAAGCGGTTCCCGCGCCCTCTTCGCTCTCCACGCCGATCGCGCCTCTGTGCATGAGGATCGCGTTGCGGGCGATGGAAAGCCCTAACCCCGTGCCGCCGATTTTGCGGGAATGGGATTTATCCACACGATAAAAACGTTCAAAAATATGCTCCTTGGATTCTTCCGGAATACCGATTCCGTTGTCCTCCACAACAATCGTAAAGAACTGATGATCCGCGTCCAGCGTTACCTTGACATAACCGTGTTCCTTGTTGTATTTGATGGCGTTTTCTACCAGATTGGAAATGGCAAGGGTCAGCTTTACCTCGTCCACCTCCGCGGTTACCTCCCGGACGCTTTCATAAATGACGTCGATATCCTTCTGCCCCGCAATGGGTCTTAACCGCTTTAAAATCAATTCGATCAGATCGTTGATGCTCACGGACTCAATATTCAGATCCGCAGCAGTCTTGTCCATTTTCACAAGAGAAAGCAGATCGTTGATAATCTTATTCTCCCGGTCTATCTCATCCGCGATATCCGTCATAAATTCCTTATAAATCTCCACCGGGACGTCGTCCTGGGCAATCAGGGAATCCGCCAGCACCTTCATGGAGGTAATCGGCGTCTTGAGCTCATGGGATACGTTGGATACAAATTCCTGTCTGGATTCGTCCAAAACCTTCATTCTCTTTAACAACTCGTTAAAAGCGGCTATCATTTGCTCCGTTTCCTGATAATCGGAAACCTCTTCCGCCTCCGTCTCGTAGCCGTCCCTGACGGCGCTGATCGATGCCGTTACCCGTTCAAAGGGCTTTACCAGACGCTTTGACACAATCCAGGCAAACGCAACCACCAGAATCGTAATCAGAAACTGCAATATGGACGCTTTTCCGTTCAAAATCTCTATATTTGCCGTAATGCTGTCCGTAGAAACGCTGACCAGCATCACGCCCGTAATCTTATTTTCCGTCTCTCCGATTCCCGGTAAAGCCTTGACCTCTTTTTCCTTATTGTCCGTAGACAGGGTAATCGGCATCGTCATTTCAATATACTGGTTGGTGCTGTCATAATTGCTGATATTTTTCCCTTTAAAGCACCTGATGACCTCTTCCGAAATGATGGTCTTGCCTTCGCTGATCCCGTATGTATCCTTTACCACATTAAAATTCTGGTCGATGACCAGCACTCTGCCGTCATACAAATTGGAAAACTGCGAAAGCTCCGCGTTGATCGTCTCCGAAGAAGTATCCTGCAAATAATTGTTCGCCGCCAGATGATTCGCCAGAATCATCGTCTGATTTTCCACTTCCATTGTGCGGACGGAAACCGCGCGGTCCTCATAATTTTGCAAAATACCATAGCGCATAATCAAAGTCGGCACATAGCCTACTACGACGACAATACAAAAAATCCAAAAGCGCAGGCTTTTTGCCGGACGTATGTGGGAAATCAGTTTACTGAAAAATAATTTAATATCCGCTTTCACTCAAACACCCTTTATTTAAAGTAATATCCTACGCCCCATTTGGTATGCACATATCTCGGTTCACTGGGATTTTTCTCAATCTTCTCACGCAGCCTTCTGATATGCACGTCCACGGTACGCACATCGCCGGGATAATCCTCTCCCCAGACAAGGGTCAGCAGCTTTTCGCGGCTGTACACCTTATTGGGATTTAAAACCAACAGCTCCAACACGTCAAATTCCTTTGCCGTCAGATTGATTTCCTTATCCTCGATGTAAACTCTCCTGCCTTCTCTGTCGATGGTCATATCGCCGCTTTTAATCACCGTATCTTCCGCCGGTTTCGCCGTTTCCTTGCTTCCGGTTCTACGCATGATCGCCTTAATGCGCGCCTTGACCTCCAAAATATTGAAGGGCTTGGTAATATAATCGTCCGCTCCGTACTCCAGCCCGAGAATCTTATCCATATCCTCGCCTTTTGCGGTCAGCATAACGATCGGGACGTTGGAAAACTCCCTGATCTGCTGGCACACCTCAAAGCCGGAAAGCCCCGGCAGCATCACATCTAACAAAATCATATCAAATTCCTGTTTTCTGGCAATTTCCAGCGCCTCTTCCCCGTCGTAGGCACAGGTAACTTCCATTCCGTCCTGCTCTAAGCTGAAACGGATTCCCTTGACAATCAGTTTTTCGTCGTCAACAACCAAAACCCTCTTACTCATCTTTCTCTCTCCATTCACATTCCTATTATTTCAATCTATCTCACTGTACCTTGATCAAGTCCCTGATCTTTGAAAAAAGCCCGCTCTTAATACCGGAAACATTCTGAATCTGCGCGATGTCCGTAAACGGTCCGTTCTCCTCCCGGTATGCGATAATCGCCTGTGCGCGGCTCTCTCCCACGCCCGGCAGTTCGCACAGCTTTCCGGCGTCCGCCGTATTGATGTTGATCAGTCCGTCGTCCTGCTCCTGCGTCTGGAAAGCGCTCTCAATCGCCGCATTCTCCTGTCCCGCGCTTTTCCATTCCTCCGCCGTGGGTACATAAACCTTTTCTCCGTCGCTCAAAAGCTGCGCCTGGTTTAACGCCTTCGTGTACGCCTCGGGAAGCAGACCTCCCGCCGCTTCTATGCCTTCATACACTCTCGCATCCGCGGCAAGGGCATAGACGCCCGGATTGCAGACGGCTCCTCCGATATCCACATAGATAACCGCGTCTTTTGCCGCTGCAGCTTGTTCCGTTTCCCCGGCTTGTTCCGTTCCGGCGGCTTCTTCCAAATCCGCACCGGCTTCCTGCGCCTGTGTTCCGGTGCTTTCTTCCGAACCGGTTCCGGTTTGATCGGATATCCCGCCTTGCGCCACGGCAACGGTGTACTCTTCGGTTTTGCCACACCCAAACAAGCCGGATAAAGCAAGGATAACCGACAGCACGCCGACGCACCAAGCCTTCCGACTATTCATTCCTGATTTCTTTGTTTTGCGCTTCATAACATAACCTCCTATTGCATCAACAGAAGGTCCTTCTATGCTAATCGTGTTTCTATTGTAGTCCAAAAAAAACGACTTTACAAGAACGATTTCCCGAAAAACACCGGAAATCTATCCCGTTCCCGTTTCTATTCCCATTTAAAAATTACAATGCCTGCGATGGCAACCAGCATTCCCGCAGCCTTTCCCCAGGAAAACGGCGTTTTATCCACGCCCCAGACGCCCAAAAGTTCAATGACATAGGACACGATCAACTGGGCGATCACGATAAACATCGCCGACTTTGCCGGTCCCAGCCTGTCGATGCTCATAATGACCGTATAAGTGATAAAGGCTCCGATCACGCCTCCCAAAAGCATATACTTCGGCTCTACCTTAACCACGTTCATAAAGCTGCTCCTGTCCGTAAACAGCCATGCGCCAAGGCAGACAAGCAAAGCCGTAAGCTGCACAAAGGCATTGGCGCTCCAGATCGATGAATTTTTTGTCACTTCCGTATTAAACACGCCCTGTATGCTCATGAGCGCACCGGATAAAATTGCAATAAAAAAACCAAGCATGGGTATCCCTCCAAATCATTCTTTGGATTATTTTACCCATGCCCGGTATAAATTATTCTTTCAGTTACGGTACGGAATTGCCCGAAACCTGTCTTTTCATTCCCGCATCCAGTTCCGAGAGCACCTCGCTTACGTCGCTGCCCGTCCAGATCTTTGTAAAAGCAATTTCCAACTGCGCCCAGAAATTGGAGGTCTGCATCATCTTCGGCACGGGAATGGACGCCGCATATTCCGAAAGCGCCGCGGCGACAGCCGGATTGTCGTATACAATATCCGTTTTTGCCGCGATCTTATCCGTAATGGAATAGAAATCCTTATCCTGATGCTCTATCAGATAAGAAGCGAAATCATTGGCAAGCTCTCCCTGCCCGCTAAAGCCGTTGACGACTACTGCATTGGTAACCGAAAGGCTGCGGGACGAAAGCGTATCGCTTACCTGGGGAATCGGAGCCATGCCGTATTCGTAAGCAAAGGTTCCGTCCCTTTTGGCGGCTTCCAGCTTGCTGATGGCGTCCGTGGTCGCCACGGTAAACACGATCTTACCGTCCATAAATTCCTGCAAAACGGAATCATAGGTTACCGCCTTGGTATCGATGGAAAAAAACTGGTTAAGCTGCTGATACAGGGACATGCACTCTACCGCCGTCTGATTGTAAATATCAATCTGCGCCGGATCGTCGCCGTCCTCTCCGCCTGCGCTGATACTGTCCCCGACAATAAAATAGTTATAAAAAATATCGGATACGTCCCATTTGAACACCGCCTCTACGGTCTCCGGCGCATCATAGGCGTCTGCAAAGGACAGAATGCCGTCTATGGTAGACGGGAGAAGCTGCGTTTCCTTCTGTGCAATCTGTTCCTCGGTCATTTCTTCCGCAGCCTGTCCCGCGTCGTTTGCGGATACCAGCGCCTCCAGCTCCCCGTCGCTTTCCGCAGCGTCGGCAAGCTCCATAGCCGCTTCCCCTTCCGCAGCGTCCTGCTCGGATTCGATGGTTTTGACAGACATATCTCTCAAATACGTCTCATTGTACAAAAATACCGATGTCTCAAAATACAGCGGATATCCCAACAGCTTGTCCTCATAGGTTACCGCATGCAGCGCGGCGTCGGAAAATTTCTGATCGTTCACGATCCCCCGGGGATCGGTAATCTCGGCAGCAAGACCGGATAAATAGGCTTTTTCCAATGTATCATTGCTGATAATATAAAGATCCGGCGCGCCTTCGTTGTTGATCCCGGCGTCGTTGATCTGTTCCAGATACTGAAGCCCCGACACCAGCACCGGCGTCACGCGCACATCATTTTCCTCGTAATACTGCAGCGCGGCTCTTGCCAGATAGTCGCTTAAAGCGTCATCCGTGTACCAGATGATAATATTTTCTTTTTTGTGAAACAGCCCGCCGTCGCCGTCCGCCGCATTTCCTCCGTAGAGTCCCGCCAGGGCGACCAGCGCCGTCATCACAATTACCAGAAGCATAGAATAAATCTTTTTTGTCATATCCGTTCCTTTTTCATTATGATAAACATTTTCTCAAAATCACAAGCATATCATCCACATCTTTTTTGCTGATCACAAGAGGCGGTACAAAACGGATGATATTGCTTCCCGCGTTGATCAGGATCAGCCCTTCCTCAAGCGCCTTCGTTATGATCTCTCCCACAGGCTTATCAAACACAAGCCCCTGCATCAGTCCTGCGCCGCGGCGGGTCTGAATCTCATCATATTCCGCCACAAGCTCATCCAGCTTTTCTTCCAGATAGACGGAAACCTCTCTTACATTTTCCAGCACATGCTGTTTTTCAAACAATTCGATGACCTTGCAGATTGCCGCGCAGGCAAGGGGATTGCCGCCGTAGGTGGTTCCGTGGTCTCCCGCAGTAAGAGAAGCGCTTCCCACCTTTTCATTGAGCAGAAACGCGCCCACCGGAACGCCGCAGCCCAGCGCTTTCGCCGTCGTCATAATATCGGGCTTTACGCCGTATTTCTGCCATGCGTACATATAACCGGTTCTGCCCATGCCGCACTGGATCTCATCCAAAATAAGCAAAATATCATTTTCGTCGCAAAGCGCGCGCACGCCCTCCAAAAATTCCTTTGTTGCCGGGTAAATGCCGCCCTCGCCCTGAACCGTTTCAAACATAATCGCGCAGGTCTTATCGGTAATCTGCGCCTTCACGCTCTCTAAATCGTTCATGTCCGCAAACTTTATATTGCCAATCATCGGCTCAAACGCCTCTCTGTAATGAGGATTGCCCGTCACGGACAGGGCTCCCATGGTGCGCCCGTGAAAGGAATGGTTCATCGCGATGATTTCATGATCCGTCCTGCCGTCCTTATTATAAGCGTATTTTCTCGCCGCTTTTATCGCGCCTTCCACAGCCTCAGCTCCGGAATTAGTAAAAAATACTCTGTCCATCCCGGAAATCTCTTTCAGCTTTTTCGCCGCCTCAATCGCCGGCACATTATAATAGTAGTTGGAAGTATGGATTACCTTGTCGATCTGTTCCTTTAAAGCGTCGTTGTACTCCCTGTTGCCATATCCCAATGCAAATACGGCGATGCCCGCGCAAAAATCCAGATACTTCTTTCCTTCTATATCATATAAATACACTCCTTCGCCCTTATCCAGCACGACCTGATAACGGTTGTAGGTATGAAGCAGAGCCTGTTCCGCTTCATCAATATACGCTTTCATCTGTTCACCCATCATTTTACTCCTCTCCATGTTTTGCGTCAGTCGCCTTCCTGACAGAATTTATCCCTGTGAATCCCCTTCGCCAGATTATCGTCGTCGGATATAATGGCGGTTCCGATACCCTGTTTGGTAAAGATCTCCAGCAACAGACAATGGGGCACGCGCCCGTCGAGAATATGCACTCTGCTGACGCCGTTTCTGATTGCCGACGTGCAGTTATTCAGTTTGGGAAGCATACCGCCTCCGATGATGCCGCTGTTAATGAGCTTTTCGGCATCGGACGCCGTCAGTCTGGAAATAAAACTGCTCTTGTCATTGATGTCCCTGTAAAGCCCCTCGATATCCGTTAAAAACACCAGCTTATCCGCCCCTACCGCCTTGGCAATGGCGCACGCCGCATCGTCGGCATTGATATTATAAGTGTCAAAATTGTCGTCCAGCCCGATCGGCGCCACAATGGGAAGCAGATCCTTTTCCAGCATATCGTAAAGTATCTGAGGGTCCACCGATTTGATTTCCCCTACGTATCCGATATCCTGCCCGTCTGCATATTTTTTATCCACCTTTAACATTCCGCCGTCTTTGCCGCTGATGCCGATCGCCTTAACGCCCAGCTCCTCAACCATGGTCACAAGGCTTTTATTGACCCTTCCCAGCACCATTTCGGCGATTTCCATGGTTTCTTCGTCGGTCACGCGTAGCCCGTTTACAAACTCGGCTTCCTTTCCGACCTTTCCCACCCATTTGCTGATCGCTTTACCGCCGCCGTGAACGATGATCGGCTTAAAACCCACCAGCTTTAACAGCGTCACGTCCTTGATGACGTTTCTTTGCAGTTCCTCGTCGCTCATGGCGCTACCGCCGTATTTTACCACGATAATTTTGCGGTTAAACCGCTGTATGTAAGGGAGCGCCTCGATCAAAACCTCCGCTTTTGCCATGACCTGTTCCATTTCTCTTTGTTCCATTTTATATCCTCTTTTCCTTATCGTCGTTTCGCCCGGCGCTTATGATACCCGCCCAAACGCCGCTAAACGCCATCATTGAACGCCGTCTGCAGATTACCGGTTAAACGCTTCTATATTTTCCGTATTCAGGGTAAAATCATAATAATTCAAATCTTCCCTTTTTGTCCAGCCTATTCCCTTCCAGAACGCGTTCCCGACGTCATTCTGGGTAAAGGCGATCAGGGAAACCTTATTGATCTTTTCCTTTCGCAAGGCTTCCATGGCAAAGACGACCATGCTCTTTCCGATTCCCTTCAGCCGGTATGCCGGGTCCACGCACACATGGTACATACATCCCCTTCTGCCGTCATGTCCGCATAAAATCGCTCCCACGATTTTGCCGTCCTCCTCCGCCACGACGCTGATCCCCGGGTTTCTGCTTAAAAACCGCTCCACGCCCTCTCTGGAATCATCGATACTGCGGATTGCAAAGCCCTTTATTTTCATCCATAAAGCATGGACGCTGTCATAATCTTCCGATGTCATTGCACGAATCATTTGTTATCTCCCACTGTTTCCTCAATTTTTACATCTGGTGCCGCACGATCAGATATTCGTTGTCCAACTGATAATACGGACACTCTTTGTAATTGCCGCTTAAAAACCTGCTCATTTCATCCTCATCCAGATTGCAGTCGCAGCAATAGCATTCATAATCTTCGTCATATATGTAATTGACACATGTGTCGCAGCGGTCTGCCATAACAGATCTCCTCTTTTCCGGTCAAAGCCGTTAAAATATCGTTGCTAGTATACCACATCTTCCTCCATTCAGCCATAAAGAATCAAAATATGAAGAAAAAATCTTGGGAAAATCCGTTGACAAGCCCAAAAATCCGCTCTATAATTGTAGCACGCTACAATTAGGAGGCATAAATATGGTATATGATATCGGCGCGCTGTTAAAAATGATTAACGATCATTTAAAAGCAAATGCAGACGCCGCTTTAAAAGCGCATAACCTCACGCTCTCTCAATCGAGAGTTTTAAATTTTATTTCTTCTCAGGGAAACCAAACAACCCAAAAGGAAATCGAAGACTATCTCGGCGTAGCGCATCCCACCGTTGTAGGGATTATTTCAAGGCTGGAAAAGAACGGCTTTCTGTTCTGCTATTTAGATCCCGGCAACAAGCGGAGTAAAATCGTTTGCGCCACGGAAAATGCAATCCGCCTCGGCGACGTGCTTTCGGAGGGAATGAAGGAAACAGAGAAACGTCTGACCGCCAATCTGTCGCCGGACGAAATCAAAGAATTACACCGGATGCTTGAAATCCTTTATACAAATATCTGTTAAAATCCTTGCATAAAGATTCCGACAGATATTTTTTACCTCAAATATGTAGCACGCTACAATTTATTTTTAATAAAAAGGAGACTGACTCTATGGAAAACGACAAAGCAAAAAATATATTTGAAAAAGCGCCCGTTCCCCGTGCCGTATTGCAAAACGCCCTTCCGGCAATGGCGGCGATGATCATGGTCCTGATCTACAATCTCGCCGATACGTTTTTTATCGGACAGACCCATGACGCCCTTCAGTCCATGGGCGCGGCTACCAGGGCGCTGATTGTCAATTTAAGCAGACAGGGGCTCATTTACATCCCGGCGCTCTTTATTCTCCAGGCGTTTTTAGGCATCGACGGTCTGGTCTGGGCACAGCCCGTCGCGGACATCCTGTCAACGCTCCTGGTCATTGTTTTGTATTTGAAAACGTTAAAGAAAATGCAGAAGACAAATTAAAAAGCCAAACGGTAACGGCAAAAGCCCCCGATTGTGTGTTTCCGCGATCTACACGCAATCGGGGGCTCCTCTGCTACCATTTATTTTTTCCCATACAGTTCATAGTAAAATATGTATTGCTGCAGGACGCCCTGATAACCGCTGTAGCGCTTTTTGGGGAACCCCCGTCTGTAATGCTCCGTCATGGCTTTATTGATATGCGTGTCCACCGGGAAAGCCTGCAGGTGATGAAGCGCAAACAGACAGATACAATCCGCCACCTTTTCTCCCACGCCGTAGAGCTTTAACAGCTCCGCCCTTGCTTCCTCATAGGGCATTTGTGCAATTTCCCCAAGATCCGTCTCTTTTGATACAACACTTGCCGCCGCGCGTACCACATACTTGCTCCGGTATCCCAAATTGCACGCCTTCAGATCATCTTCCCCAAGTCCCGCCAGCGCTTCCGGGGAAGGAAAGGCATAATAATCTTCCCCGTCCCGGCTTGTCAGCCTTTCTCCGTATCCTTCACAGATATTTTGAATACAGCGTCGGATTCTGGCAATATAATTTTGCTGGGAAATCAAAAAAGAGACGGTCATTTCCCACAGATCCTGCCGCAAAATCCGGATACCAGAGCCGTATGCAGAGGCGTTTTTCAAATAACTGTCGCGGGGACTGATCCCGTTTAAATACGATTCATAATCCCCCTCCAGGTCAAAGTACCCCTTCCAGAAGCCTTCAAATTCCGCCTCACTGCAGTCAAACATCAATTCGTCTCCCTGCTGCCCCAGCTCCAAAAAGCGATTGCCCGCAATTACCCGGTAACTCCCGCAATCCTTTCTCTCCATGCGGAAGCATTGCCCCGACCGGCAGATCTGGTCCAGATCAAAATGCTCGATTTTTCTCTTTATCATCCGTTCCTATATCTCTCCGTATTCTCTTCGTATTTTTCCAGTATTGTTTTCAGCTTTTCCCGCAGCTGCACACGCATTTCTTCGGGCTCCAGGACCTCAAGATATGCTCCAAAGCTCATCAGATAATAAAACAGCCACTCGTTTCGCGGAAAGCAAAGCTCCGTAAGAAAACCGCCGTCCTTTGTCCGCTCATAGCTTTCAAATTCATCATAGACGCGGTAAGCCGCTTCTTTGGCTATTTTCAGCTTAAGCTTCACGTTTTCCCCGGCGCAGGAATCATATTCTCCCTTGGTTACCCGCTCCTTACAGCTTCTTTGAAAGGCTTCGTCTGTTATCATCAACTTACGGATGCGCCTCAGTTTAAAAAAGCGGCATTCCTCCCTCTGCCTGCAATAGCCGTACAAATACCACGCCTCTCCCTTAAAGCAGAGTTTCAGCGGTTCCACCCGCCGTTCGGTCTCCTCGCCTTTTACGCTGACGTAGGTAAACCGAAGCACCTTTTTCTCAAGAATCCCTCTCTTTATATTCAAAAACAAGGTTTCTTCTCTTTTGCCGCCCGTCCAACAGCCGAAATCCACTTCAAGCCAATCGGGTCCCGTATTTCCAAACAGCGTCCCCAGCTTTCGCAGGGCGCCTTCCTCCTCTCCGGTCTTTACAGCATCCACCGCTTTTAACGCCGATAGAATTTCCGCTCTTTCTTCCTTTGTAATTATCGTCTTATTTAACACAAATTCCGGAAGAAGGGAAACGCCCCCGCCCTTTCCCTTTGACATATACACGGGGATTCCCGCTCCCGACAAAATCTCAATATCCCGATAGACGGTTCTTGGGGACACTTCCAAATGCTCCGCAAGCTCCTTTGCCGTTACTCTTTCTCTTTCCATTAAAATATAAACAATTCCAAATAGCCGATTGATCTGCATTTAAGCCTCTCTTTTCCGAATGGGATATCTGATTACCGTTTTGCGTCTTTCGGGCGGAACCCTTCTTGCATCGGATAAATAAATTTCATGACGCCGTCTGCCGGTTCCAAAATCCGTTTCGCAACCGTTTTCCTGCAAAAATACATCCATTGCCGCAATGGTCGCCGGCTCATCGTCATAAGAACCAATATGCAGACACTGTACGCATAAGCCTTCGCTTACGCTTAAAAATTCCGCTCTGGAACAGTCCGTTCTCTTCTTTCTCATGACTTCTTCCACCGCCCATTGAAAGTCCTTTTCCGTCACAAAATCAGGCAGCCTGATCACGGAAATCCATTGAAATGTTTCCTTATGGTCATAATCGATTCCGTCCGCGCCTTCCTGCCACCAAAAGCCCTCTAACGGTGGCACCACATAATCAAAATAACCCGCGATTTCATATCCGGCGCGTGGGCTCATCTTTATGGTAAAGGCAAGGGAATATAAAATCCCGATGGACTCCTGATATGCGCCGCCCTCCTCGTTGGGATCTCCCTTTCCCCTTACTCCGATATAATTCATAGGCGGCACCTGAATGATTTCCGGTTTGCTTTTTGCCTGATAAAATTCCTTATATTCTTTTTTATAATCAAAAGCCATGCTTTGCTCCTTCCTGTATTTCATCTTAACATGTCTGCAAATTTTTTGGGGGATAAAATCTCATTTGTCAAAAATTTCCCGTCCCGAAACAGCGCCCAGCCCGCAGATGGCGCGGGAACATTTTGCGCCTCCTCCCTGGTACTTATGTGAATCCTGCGAAAAGGAACTCCGTTCTCCTTTGCCGCCTCCTCAAGTAACAAAGCGTATTTCTCACTGAAAGGACATTGATGCGTGTAATAGAGTACGAAACCTTTTTCTTCCACTCCCGGGTGCTTTGCCCCAACCCTGAAGCGGGGATTCGCCCCTTCGGTCCCTTCTCCTTTCTCCTTTTTATCGGCAGGCTTTTCAAAAGGCAGATACCAAAGTGCGAAATCCGGCTCTGCCTCATCCGCTATAACAAAGCCCTGATGCTTTAAATATCCGCTTTCTATGGCGAAAGGCTTCTTTTTCTTTCCCGCAGAAGACACTATGCACAAGCCCTTCTTTCAGCCGTTCCTTCAGCCACGCTTTTTTTGCCGCCACTCCGCAGTCCCTATTCCCCGCAATGGCACAGCAGATATGCTCCGTTTCCAGATTTTTTGGAGTAATTCTGATCCATTCCATTGTATCCCTCCTTCTTTAAATTCTATGAAAACATCATAGCACCCGTAATATGACAACAGTGTGTCATATTACGGGTGCTATTTTGCAAAGCCGTATTCTTTTCTATTTTTTCCCTTTTACATAGCGCAGATCAGATACGCTTCCTATTTTGTCTTAGCGAAATCGCTCAGTCCTTCGGGTTCCTCAGGCTGATACCAATCACCGCGGCAGCACATAGTTGCTGCAGACGCTACTGCTAATGCAATTGCCGGAAGCTGTCTTCCATATTTCTGAATGAATGCTTTTACTTTTTCTTTCATAGCTCCCCCTCCTTTCTCATTTGTTTCAGACCACATGTCGACTTTTGTCGTCGAAATCATACTACCACATTTCAAAACGGACTTGAAAAAATCGGGACAAAACGACAAAATAAGAGGACGAGTGGCAAAAAACTGCAAATAGCGCCGCTTTATCCCCCATTTTTTACCACTCGTCCTTCCCGCAAAGTCCCGACAACGTTTCGTTGTATAATAATACAAGTAGTTTAGAAAGGAATGCAATTGTATGAAATGGACAGATTCTATGTGCGACTATGTCGCTGAATGCCTGAGCGAATCAGGTACGATTAAAGAAAGTGAGAAAGAAATCTATTCCTATTGTTTTGGATTTCTTGCCGATCTGATTTTTTATAATCTCAGTATTTTATTGATCGGTACAATCTTGGGCAATTTTCAGGCTGCACTCTTGTACATATCGATTATGTCTCCTACCAAGATGCTTGCCGGAGGCGTACACGCGCCTACGCCTTTGATCTGCGACATTGTTTCCTACGGCGTTTTTCTGACGGTTATGCTCTCCGTTCCGCAAATAGCGCCGCAGCTTCCGCCTTTTCTTCTTTTATCGCTTTATTTTATATGTTATATTTTTATTATCCTGTTAGCGCCCGTAAGCACCAAAAACAAGCGCTATACGGAAACGCAAAAGAAACGGCTGAAAAAATATTGTTTTCTCTACTTAACCGCCATCAGTATCCTTTATCTGATACTATTTGCCCGTCAGAAGAGCGTTTGCTGCGGGGTTCTCTCCGCCTGCAGCGCAATCATATTGGCAAATCAGATAATCGGCATTCTTGTAAATATAAAGGAGCAGTATTATGATTTTGAAAATAGCAATGTGTGACGATGACAAAAACGAGCTGTCATTACTCTATTCCTACTTAAATACTTTTCAAATGATGAACAACATCGATTTGCAGCTTGCAAGCTTTTGCGACGGGAAATCGCTGTTGGATATCTATACCTCTCCGGGCAAATTTCACGTGGTATTTCTGGATGTGGAAATGCCGGGGTTAAACGGCATCCAGACTGCCGAGCTGATCCGGAAAATGCGGGACCGCCGGGTCATGATCGTATTTGTCAGCAATTATCCCAAATATATGCAGGAAAGTTTTTCCGTCCATCCCTATTACTATATGCAGAAACCGATTTCTCTGGAAAAGGTCATTCATCTGATGAACAATATTATCCAGGATATCGAGGACGAAAAGGTACTGCGTACTTTGATACAAAACGATCAGTCCGAAGAAACCATCAATTTAAAAGACGTCCTGTACATAGAAACCGCGGACGGCAAAAAGGAATTGCTGCAATTCCATCTTCAAGACCGCTGTATTAACACCCGCGGCATCATCACCAAATGGGAAAAAGAACTTGCAGACTACAATTTCCTTTTATGCCACAGAGGTTTACTGGTCAATCTGGTTCATATTCATTTTTTTGATCAGGGCGACCTGGTGCTCAGCAACGGAGAACGTCTCCCCATGAGCAGAAAATATGAAAAGAAACTGCGGGATCTTTATCTCAATCGCGTTGTCATCCTGAAAAACTACTAAAATTTGCCGGAGGTTTTGATCATGAGCGTATTCATCAATATTATCAATTATGTCTTTGATATGTTTATCCTGCTGATCTATTTTGACCATGTGCTGAAAAAGAAGAAAGACTACATTCCCGCGCCCGTTTTTTACGGCGCTTTTGTTCTCATGGAATGTATCATGTTTATTACTTCCGTAATATTTACGGGAGCGCATAGTAACGCTTCGTTTTTTATCACTTCCCTGATCAGTTTCATTACGACCTTTGCATTATGCTTCCTGTATGAAACCACCGTAAGGCACAGATTATTTACCTCTCTGCTTTTTCAGATTTTCGCTTTGCTCGGGGAAGGTATCTTTTCCATTATCATTACAAAATTCAAAACAGACATTCTGTTATTAAACGATGTGCTGTTAAGCGCCGTTATGAATCTGGGCTCCAAGCTCATTCTTCTGCTTCTGGTGCTGATCTGCATCGCCTTTTGGGACAGAAAAATGAAACACAGTATTCCCAATTATAACCTGATGCTGTTCGTCACTCCTGCGATCACGCTTTTTATTACCCTGTCCATTCCGTCATCCAGGATGATTTCCCTAAACCTGAACAGCTTTTATATCTCCCTGTTCACAAGTCTGATTATTTTAAATATTGTCAACTATTTTATGCTGGATTATGTTGTACAGCTGTCAGAGCTGCGCGCCAAAAACATTCATATGCAGCAGCAGATTACGTTCCAGACGGACAAGTACCAGCAGTTATCCGCCGCCTACCGGAAATCCAGAAGTATTGTCCATGATACGAAGAAGCATTATTTCAGTATCCAATCCCATATCAAAAATATGGAATTTGACAAGCTGGACGAATATCTGAAATCAGCCATTACCGATTTGGAAAACACTTATGCCAAGATCAATACCGGCAACCTTGTCATCGACGCTTTTGTCAGCAGTTATTTGGATATTGCCGCTGAAGAAGGGATTCAATTCGACACGGATATTCATGTAGACCCGGATCGTATTCCGGTCAAAGATTATGACCTGTGCGTTATTCTGGGGAACCTGCTTGATAACAGTCTTCAGGCATGTCATAAAATTGTACCTCCCTTAAAACGTCGTATTCAGGTCCAGCTCTATATTGACGCCAACGATACCTTCATCATCCACCTGGGCAATACGATCCCGCCTAAAACCGATGAAAAAAATGATGCGACCGATTCGTTGATTCACGGATACGGTCTGGAAAATGTAAAATCCATTACCGAAGCCTATCATGGTATGTACTCCACCATTGCAGATCAGACCTATGACGTATATGTCATTATTCCGATTATTGAGGTCGCATAACGGCGCTTTGACGCGCAGCAAAACAGCTATTATTATAAACAGTCCTTTCCCGCCGCCCTGCCTTATCCCATAATCATTTTCTCAAACGCCTCAATGGACTCCGCCTTCGCCGCCTTTTTCGTCCAGTCCTTGAGGGTCGCAAGATTACGCTCCGCTCTGATCTTTTCCTGCAGCGCTTCCGGCACCTTCCCCAGCTCTTCAAGAAATTCCTGGATAAATTCCATACATTCGCTGATTCTGCCTTCTTGTTTTCCCTCTCGCTTTCCCTCGCGCCTGCCTTCTTTACGCCCCTCTTTTCGTCCTTCTTTTCTTCCTTCCTCCCGACCTTCCTCTCTGCCCTCGTTGCGCTGTTCCGCCAGTTCTTCCCATAACTGCATATACCTTACACCTGCCTCTCCGTTTTGCTGGATCTTCTTTACATTCTCCCGCAGCTTCCTTAACCTCTCATCCTCCAGCACAATGCTCTCGTCGTTGGTATGCTCCATATACTGCAGCAGCTGTACCAGCTCCGGGCTCACTCCCTCTTCCTTTGTCCCTTTCGTATTCAGAAAGATCCTTACCGCCCCGTCGTCCAGCCGAAGTTCCGGCACCTCCAGACACTGTTCCACAAAGGTGTACCGGTACAACCCGTATCCGAACAGGTCAAAGGGCATGATCATAATGATGTACACCGGAGGCAGTTGGTTGAAATCATCCTCCCCGGGCTCTAACATCCTGCTGTCTATCATCGCCTGA
>UQLY01000002.1 GCA_900542015.1 uncultured Lachnospiraceae bacterium
GGATT
Source organism: uncultured Lachnospiraceae bacterium (assembly GCA_900542015.1). Classification (GTDB taxonomy): domain Bacteria; phylum Bacillota; class Clostridia; order Lachnospirales; family Lachnospiraceae; genus UBA2882. The sequence goes on from UQLY01000002.1 coordinate 6, forward strand.
TATGTACCGCTGCGTTTTTGTAGAGCGAAAGCGTGTTTTCGTGATCAATACAAAAATTTGTAAATGCGACAGCCCCATGCTATTTTCCGTAGGCATTTTTACCACTTGTGCATATTGTATTTTTTGTGCGGAATATCCTTTGAAATTTTGTGCATTTTTACGATAAAATTTATTCAAAAGATGAAAGGAGAAATAAATTTATGAAAAGAATTAAAGCAGCCTGTCTTGAGCAGACAATACACTTTATGCTGCGTGAGGGCTATTTAGGCGAAATGGCAAAACGGGAAGTAAAGCAAGAAGTCGAAAAGTATAAGAATCAGCTTGAACGCAATAAAACGAAATACAAAATCTTGGATGAGTCAGAACAGGAAGACGGATCTGTTATCCTGAAAATCAAAAAACAGTACAACGGTCATGCGATAGGCGAATATTTTGACTAAAAAGCCCGAGACGAACCCGCCCCGGCTGCGGCATTTGGTATAGATCACAAATGCCGCAGCCGGGGCGGTCTTGTCTCAGACTTTTTTATAACGCCTTAATCCTGTCGATCGCTTCCACCGTATTCTCATAAGAGCCGAACGCAGTCAGACGGAAATAAGTCTCGCCGCTGGGACCGAAACCGGAGCCGGGCGTCCCCACCACATTTGCATTCTCAAGCAGATAATCGAAAAATTCCCAGCTTGTCATGCCCTTCGGCGCTTTCAGCCAGATATAGGGCGCGTTGACGCCGCCGGAAACGGTATAGCCCGCCTCTTTTAATCCGTTTAGAATATATTTTGCATTGTTCATGTAATATGCGACCTGTTTTGCAAGCTGTTCTTTTCCGGCAGGGGAATAAACCGCTTCGCCTGCGCGCTGTACGATATAGGGCGCGCCGTTATATTTGGTGCCGTGTCTTCTCGCCCAAAGGGAATGGAGCATCACATCGCCGCACTTTAAGTCCTTGGGAACGACGGTATATCCCAAACGGACGCCTGTGAACCCGGCGTTTTTGGAAAAGGAATGAAGCTCGATGGCGCAGGTTCTCGCACCGGCGCATTCATAAATGCTGTGAGGAACATCTTTCTCGGAAATATATGCTTCATAAGCCGCGTCATAGATAATGACGGAACCGTTTTTATTGGCATAATCAACCCATTCCTGCAACTGCGCCTTGGTAATCGTAGAGCCTGTAGGATTGTTGGGGAAGCACAGATAAATCAGATCCGGCACTTCCTTTGGCAGCTCGGGCGCAAAATCATTCTCTGCGGTACAGGGCATATAAATGACATCGCTCCAGGTCTCCGTTTTGGGATCATAGGTGCCTGTCCTTCCCGCCATGACATTCGTATCCACATAAACCGGATAAACCGGGTCGCAGACGGCAATCTTGTTATCCGTTGCAAAGATTTCCTGAATATTGCCGGAATCGCACTTCGCGCCGTCGGATACAAAGATTTCATCGGGAGCGATCTCGCACCCTCTCGCCCTGTAATCGTTTTCCGCAATCGCATTCCTTAAAAACTCATAGCCAAGATCCGGCGCGTAGCCGTGGAAGGTTTCGGCTTGTCCCATTTCATCCACCGCGCCGTGCAGCGCGTCGATGATCGCGGGAGCCAAAGGCTGGGTCACATCCCCGATTCCTAAGCGGATAATTTTCTTGTCCGGATTCGCCTGTGCATATGCGTTTACCTTCTTACCGATCGTCGAAAATAAATAGCTTCCCGGCAATTTTAAATAATTGTCATTGATTTTAAACATTTCTCTTCTCTCTCCTTAATCTAAATATCCGCCGCTTACGGCACTTATGAGTTTATAAACTTCACAAATGCCGCAAACCACGCATTTTTATTTCCAGGGAAATTCTCCCTCGAATACTGTAGTGGCGGGACCGGTCATATAAACGAGATTTTTCTCTCTGTCCCACTCGATTAAAATTTCGCCGCCCAATACCCTGACGGTTACGGCGTTGTCCGTCAAACCGTTCAAAATGCAGGCAACTACGGTGGCGCAGCATCCGGTTCCGCAGGCGAGGGTTTCTCCGGTGCCTCTTTCCCAGACGCGCATATCGACGCGGCTTCTGTCCAAGACCTTCACAAACTCCGTATTGACCCTGTTGGGAAACGCCGTATGATTTTCAAAAAGAGGTCCCACGGCGGCAATATCCAGATTCGCCACGTCATCCATAAACACCACCGCATGGGGGTTGCCCATAGAGACGCAGGTCATTCTGTATTCTTTTCCTCCGACGATAATGGGTTCGTCCACGGACTGCTCCATCCTGCTGATGACCGGCACTTCCTTCGCCGTAAAGATCGGTGCGCCCATGTTGACCCGTACCGAGGTTACCTGCCCGTCTTCCACATTCAGATCCAGATATTTGACTTTGCCGCAGCTTACGATACTGATATGGGTCCGGTCCGTAAGCCCTTTGTCGTATACATATTTAGCCACGCAGCGGATTCCGTTTCCGCACATCTCTGCGCGCGTACCGTCTGCGTTATACATTTCCATTTCAAAGTCCGCTTCCTTGGACGGATTGATAAAAATCGCGCCGTCTGAGCCAACGCCAAAGTGCCTGTCGCTGACCGCCTTTACAAAAGCGGGTTTGTCTTTGATTTCTTCCACAAAACCATTGACATATACATAATCATTTCCACACCCGTGCATTTTGGTAAATTTCATCTTATCCTCCAAAATTCCTCAAAATCAATCCCCGGTTTCCTATCTCATAACTGTTAAAACCATCTGAGCCGTTTCCACCATGCTCGTGCTGTTGTCCATACTGGTCTTTTGTATATACCTGTGCGCTTCCTCTTCCGTCATATTGTTACGGTTCATCAGCAAAAGCTTCGCGTCTTTAATCAACGCAACCTCCTCCGGATTTCTCTGCTTCGGCTTTTCCCGCCGTTTCCTGCGTTTGTAGGCAATGGAGTTGCTCATCATCTCCACCGTATTAACTAAATCGTTCATTTTAAACGGCATGGTCAGACAGACGATATCGTTGTCCTGACACTCCATCAGAAACCTTTGGGAAGCCATCAAAAGCATTTCAAATCCTTGCGGGAGACTATCGTGTAACTCAGAATAAAGCATATCCGTCAGCTTATATCCGCATATGACGATACCGTCATTGAGATTGTCCGCCTGCGCCAGCGCCTGTGCGCCCGACGTGCAGACCGCTGCAACGGCATAACCGCTTCTTACCAGCAGATTTTTCATATTTCGCGCATCTTCCAGCTTTGGAAGAGCAACAATAATGCTGGTCACACATCCACCTCCTATCTGTGCCTGTATATAGCATAGTCCGCCTTATACTTTTGCAGCAGGATCAGTATCTGTATAAATATTTCCCTACTTCCCATTCGGTTACCTGAGCCTTATATTCATTCCACTCTTTTACTTTATTTTCAATGTACTTGTTATATGCGTGTTCTCCCAGAACTTCCTTCATAAACGGGTCCGCTTTTAACGCTTCAATGGCTTCAAACAGATTGTCGGGCAGCCTCTCGATGCCCGCGGCTTTCCGCTCCTCCTCCGTCAGCTCCAGCATATTGCAGTCTACGCTTTTGGGAGGTTCTATTTTGTTTTTAATGCCGTCAAGCCCTGCCATCAGCGCAACCGCAATGGCAAAATACGGATTCGCGGCAGGATCGGGGCTTCTTAACTCAATTCTCGTATCTTCGCCCCTGGTCACGGGAATCCGGATCAGATGGCTCCTGTTTCTGCTGCTCCATGCCGTATAGACGGGCGCTTCATAACCGGGCACCAGACGTTTGTAAGAGTTGACAAGGGGATTGAAAACAGCCGTCATTCCCTTGATATGCTTCATCAGCCCGCCGATAAAATAATACGCCTCTTTACTCAAGCCTTCCCCGTCTGCGTCGTCCGCAAATATGTTTTTCCCGTCCCGCATCAGCGAGAAGTTCAGGTGCATACCCGAACCGTCGCAGCCAGCCTTGGGCTTCGGCATAAAAGTCGCATGGAGCCCGTGGCGTTTGGCAATGGTTTTAACCGCCAGCTTAAAGGTCATAATATTATCCGCCGTCGTCAGCGCGTCGTCATATCTGAAATCAATCTCGTGCTGCGCCGGAGAGCCTTCATGATGGGAAGATTCGATAATAAAGCCCATCTCCTCCAACGTCAGTACCATATCGCGCCTTGCATTTTCTCCCAGATCCACGGGACCCAGATCAAAATAACCCGCCTGCTCATGGGTAACCGTCGTCGGATTGCCGGTCTCGTCGGTATGGAACAGGAAAAATTCACATTCCGGTCCCACATTGAACACCAGCCCCATGTCTGCGGCTTCCTGTACGGCTCTCCGCAATACGTATCTGGGATCTCCGGCAAAAGGTTTTCCGTCCGGCGTATACACGTCGCAGATCAGCCTTGCCACCTTTCCCTGCTGGGGTCTCCACGGGAACACCTCCAGGGTATCGTAGTCGGGATACAGATACATATCCGATTCCTGGTCGCGGGCAAAGCCTTCAATCGCCGCTCCGTCAAACATAAACCTGTTGTCCAGCGCTTTTTCCAACTGACTGATGGTAACTGCAATATTTTTTAAATTGCCGAATATATCCGTAAACTGCAGCCTGATAAATTCCACATCCTGGTCTTCGCACATACGGATGACGTCTTCTCTTGTATACTTCTTCATTCCAATCAATCCCTCCTGTTTGCAAAAGGGCATTCTTCCCCTATAGAAGAACGCCCTTGTTCTCACATATCATAACAATACGGACCTGCCTTTGTCAATCGAAAAACAATTTTCCTATGTATTCCGGCGTCTGCCGCATTGCGGTCCGTCGTTTTCCCGTCTGCTATCCATGCAGCCCGTTGGACTGGCGGATCATATCCTCCACCACGATATCATAAATTTCGCCAATGGAATTGCAGTACTCCAGCACCTTCCACGGTTCGTTGGTATGAAAATGAATCTTGATCAGATCCTCATCGCCGACGGCAATCAGACAGTTTCCTTCAAAATGCTCCGTGATGTAATCGGAAATTTCGTCTTCGTCCAGATCCTGATCCCTCCGGTCTATCAAAAGCTGCGTGTCATACCGATAGGCGAACTGATCCTCTTCCACATCAATACTGTTTATTTCTCCCATAGTCATATCCTCCTGATTTAAAAAATTTTGTATATTCCATACCGCTTTTGGTATTTTTTCCGCGTTCTATTTTTCCTCTTTTGTCATAATTCCCATTCTGTTTCATAAGTTATACAAATGAACTGACAAAGGAGTTTTCCATGCAAAATAAAACCAAAATCGTCGTCCTTCATATGAAAGAACTGATATATACTGCAATCTTTGCGGCTCTTGCCATTTTATTTATCATACTGCTCGTCTATATGTTCGGCAAAAAGGACAGCGGCGAAGCAATGGAAACCATGGCGCAGTCGGAATATGTCCCCGGCGTGTACACGACCTCGCTTACCTTAAACAACAACGTCATCGATGTGGAAGTGGTCGTAGACGAAAACCATATCAATTCCGTCCGCCTTGTCAATATCAACGAAGCCGTCACTACCATGTTTCCTCTGGTAGAGCCCGCCTTCGACTCCATTGCGGGTCAGATTTACGAAGGCGTGGAGCTATCCAATATTACCTATGACGAGGAAAGCCGCTATACCTCGCAGGCGCTGATTTCGGCAATCCAGTCGTCACTGGATAAAGCGTCAGCCGCCAAGGTGTCCCAGAATGACCTGTAATTCCTCCAGCTCCTCCAGCCAGATATCGGCGCAGGCGTCGGAAGGCATACGCAGATCTCCTCTGGGGGATACGGCGACGCTTCCCACCTTGGGTCCGTCCGGCAGACAGGAACGTTTAAACTGCTGTGCGAAAAATCTGCGGTAAAAGGTTTCCAGCCAGTGATAAATCGTCTTTGCATCGTATGCGCCTGCAAACGCCGACAACGAAAGCCGGAAAACCTTCATCGGCGAAAAACCGCAGCGCAGCATATAATACAGGAAAAAGTCATGCAGCTCGTAAGGTCCTACCAGATCCTCGGTTTTCTGTGAAATCTTTCCTTCCTCCGGCGGCAGAAGCTCCGGGCTGACAGGCGTATCCAGCACGTCTAACAGGATCTTTTCAAGCTGCTCATCCTGACAGGTATCCGCATAGAAACGCACCAGATGGCGCACCAGCGTCTTCGGTACGCCGGCGTTGACTCCGTACATGGACATATGGTCGCCGTTATAGGTCGCCCAGCCCAGGGCAAGCTCCGACATATCTCCCGTACCGATTACCAGTCCGCCTGTTTTATTGGCAATATCCATCAATACCTGGGTCCGTTCCCTCGCCTGTCCGTTTTCATAGGTTACGTCATGACAGGTTTCCTCCTGCCCGATGTCGCGGAAATGAATGCGGACCGCTTCCTTGATATCCACCTCGATCAATTCCGCCCCCAGTATTTCCGACAGGCGGCAGGCATTGTCATAGGTCCTGTCCGTCGTCCCGAAGCAGGGCATCGTAACCGCCTTGATCCCCTTTCTGTCAAACCCAAGCAAATCAAACGCCTTGACCGTCACAAGCAGGGCGAGCGTAGAATCCAAACCGCCTGAAATCCCCACCACCGCGGTTTTCGCATGGGTATGCGCCAACCGCTTCTTCAGACCGAACGCCTGAATAGACAGGATTTCTTCGCATCTTTCCTGCCTCTTTAGCGCGTCCTGCGGTACAAAAGGCTGCCTGTCAAAAGTCCTGGTAAGCACGGTTTCCTCCCTGACAATGGCAAAAGGAATCATCATATATTCTTTGTCGCCCACAGCCGCAAAGCTGTTCATACGCCGCCGTTCCGAACGAAGCCTGTAAATATCCAGCTCCGTATAAAGACTTTCGCAGGTAAACTTCTTTACCTCACCCAAAAGCGTTCCGTTTTCTGCAATCATATTGTGTCCGCCAAAGACCAGATCCTGGGTGCTTTCCCCCTCGCCTGCACTGACATAGATATAACCGCAGATCAGCCGCGCGCTTGTGGATTTTATCAGCATTTCCCGGTATTCGTCCTTTCCCACGACCTCGTTGGACGCGGAAAGATTGACAATGACGTTCGCCCCCGCCACGGCATGGGACGTAGACGGCGGATCGGCAACCCAGAGATCCTCGCAGATTTCACAGGCGACGCACAATCCGTCCACAGCGTCGGATGTAAACAGCAGATTGGTCCCGAAAGGAATTTCCTCTCCCTCAAAATCCATCATTACCGGCACTCTGTTGCCCGCTGTAAAATGCCTCGCTTCATAATATTCTCCGTAAGCCGGAATATTCGCCTTGGGCACGAATCCCATGATTTCGCCGCAGTTGATAACCGCCGCCACATTATAGAGGTGATTCTCTCTCTCTAAGGGCATCCCGACAAATACAAGGGCGTCCACGCCGTCGGTATGGTTGGCAATGATCATCAGCGCGCGTTTCGCTTCCTCTAACAAATGTTCCTGCAAAAATAAATCGCCGCAGGTATAACCGGTAATGCAAAGCTCCGGAAATACCATAATCTTTGCCTTATTCACTTCCGCTTCGTCAATACACTCACAAATTCTTTCCGCATTATAAATGGGATCGGCAACCCTGATCTGAGGGGTCAGCGCCGCCACCCTGATAAATCCGTTCTGCATCGTGTTCTCTCCTCGTCATCTTTTCGCTTTCGCAAGCAGCGCCTTTAACTCTTCCACCGAGAAGGTATACGCGCTGTTGCAGAAATGACATTTGACTTCAATTTCCCTGCCTTCTTCTATCATTTCCCGGATATCCTTTTCGCCGATGCTGATAATCGCCTTTTCTATCCGCTTTTTGTCGCAATTGCAATAAAATTCCGTAGGGACGGTATCCGTGATCTCCACGTCCATTCCCTCCAGCAAGAGCCCCAGCATCTCTTCCGGCGTCTTTCCCTGATCCAGGATCGCCGTAACCGAGGAAACCTTCTTTAAATTGTTTTCCAACTGCACAATGGTCTCTTCTTCCGCAAAGGGCATCAGTTGAATGATAAAACCGCCCGCCTGCTTTACCGTATTATTTTTTTCCATGAGCACGCCCAGCCCTACCGTCGAGGGGATCTGCTCGGAGGTGGCAAAATAATAGGTCAGGTCTTCGGCAATCTCGCCCGTCTGCAAAACAGTCTGCCCAACATAAGGCTCTTTTAAGCCCAGGTCCCTGATGACCGTCAGCATACCGTTTCCCACAGCGCCTCCCACGTCCAGCTTGCCCAGCGCGTTCGGCGGCAGCATCACGTCCGGTACGTCCACATACCCTTTGACCCTTGCGTAAGAATCCGCCGTCACGGTCACGCCGCGCATCGGTCCGTCCCCTTTGATCTGCAGGGTCAGAAGATCCTGCTCTCCCTTTAGCATAGTCCCCATCATGGCGCCCGCCGTCAACAGCCTTCCCAGCGCCGCCGTCGCCACAGGGCTTGTCCCGTGAGCCTTTCTCGCATGTTCCGCCAGATTCCTTGTGGTCGCCGCAAAAGCGCGGATCTGCGCGTCCTTCGCGGTGGCTCTTACAATATAATCCTTCATTGCCAACTCTCTCTTTTCCTTTACTCTGTCTCCGGCGTTATCCAACCATCGGATTCGCCGCATCTTTTCCGCATTCCTTTGCGAATACATAGATGCGTTCGCTTTGATCCGTAACCGCGCCGTGGGTATCCGCATCCAGCGCCTTTTCAAAGATCATGCCGGCTTTCTCAATCAAAGCCCTGATCTCCTTTAACGTGTATCCCCTCTGGATATGCACCTCTTCGATTTTTTCAAACAGTCCCGATCCCTGCACCGGTTTAAAAACCGTCAGGTCATATTCGTTCAGCGCGCTTATTTCATCATAACTGTTTTCCCAGATAAAACTGCCTTCATCGCGGTTTTCCGCAATCACCGTATCTCCGATGACTTCGCGGTATTTGTAATCCGTATTAAAATCAAACAAAAACAGACCGCCCGGGTCCAGATAATTGTTGACCAGGCGAAAGACCGTCAGAAGCTCTTCCGGCTCCGTCACATAATTGACGCAATCACAGATACTGACCGCCGCCGCCACGGTTCCGTACAATTCAAAAGCTCTCATATCCTGGCACAGATACAAAATATCCAGCCCGGAAAGCTCTTTTTTGTGCATGGCAATATCCAGCATATCATAGGAATTGTCCACGCCGATCATGTCATAGCCCCTTTTTGCCAGATACTCCGTCAGCGTCCCGGTCCCGCACCCAAGATCCAGCACCAGCCCGCCTTCCGCGCCGTGCTCCCTCAGGCTTCGATCCACAAATGCGCCCCATTCTTCATAAGGAGTGTCATCCATGAAAAGGTCATATACAGATGCAAATCCGCTGTAGCTTTCCATGTCCTTCCTCCGTCTATTCCTCGCCGAGCTTTCTCGCGCCGATAAATCCCAGCACAAAGGTAACCGCGCTGGTCAGAACCGTTACAACGCCTACCTCGCCAAACTCGCTCATCAGTACAATGGCAAAAGGCGACGCGATAATCAGCCCGATAATCGCCCAATACGCCATCAGCGGCCATTTTGCAAAAACAATTTCAATCAGCTTGGCAATTACCACAATGCCGATCACAATGCCGATCCCCATGGGAATCAGCACGCCGCAGCACTGTAAGAGCACCGGCACGTCAAAAGCCGCCAACGCGCGGATAAAGGTGCTGATCGTCTCAATGACCGGCTGATAATATCCCATCAGCATCAACACCATGGAACCGCTGACGCCGGGAATAACCATGGTTGCCGAGGCAATAACGCCCACGCCGAATAATTTCACCACATTTAAAGCGCTAAAAGAAAGGTCCGCGCTGCTGCCCTCTCCTTCTCCGAACGCCGCCATACCCACTACCAGCGCAAAAAACAGCACCGCCGACACAATATGCTGCAGACGGATCGTATTGCCCTTTACCTTTTTTGCAATCGCCGGAAGTCCGCCCACAATCAGCCCGATAAACAGCAGATTGGTCTGCGCCGGAAAATGTGCAAACGCCGCTTCGATCACAAAACTCAAGCCCACCAGCGCCAGAACCACTCCGACGCCGATAGGGATCAAAAACCGGATGCTTTTCTTAAATTCCTTAAAAATATGGGTCACACAATGAATCAGTTTGTCGTAAATCCCCATGGAAACCGCCATCGTACCGCCGCTGACGCCTGGAATGATATTCGCCACTCCGATCACGACGCCCTTTAACATGCTTTTCAACCATTCTTTCACTCTTTTTTCCACCTTTTCATTCTTTGATATAGTTTTTCAAAAATGTCAGTAAAGTATCCATTTCATCGTCTGTTCCGACGGTAATTCTCAAATAGTTCCGGATACGCGCTCCATTGAAATGACGCACATAAATATGTTCCTTTCGCAAAGCCTCAAAAAGCTCCTCTGCGTCATAATCCGGATGGGTTACAAAAATAAAATTGCTCTTGGAATCCTGAAACATAAAGCCCAGCTTTTGCAGTTCCTTTTTTACCCGCTCTCTGGTCGCTATGATCTTTCCCGTAATTTCTTTAAAATACGCGTCGTCCCTGATCGCCTCCACGCCTGCCGCCAGCGCCGGACGGTTCATGGTATAAGAATTAAAAGAAAACTTCACATCATTTAAATACCTGATCAGCTTTTCGTTTCCCATGGCGTAGCCGATCCGCATCCCCGCAAGCGCGCGGGACTTGGAAAAGGTCTGCACCACCAGCAGATTGTCATACTTATGAATAAGCGGCAGCGCGCTCTTTCCGCCAAAATCAATATATGCCTCATCCGCCACCACAATGACATCGGGATTCGCCGCCGCGATTTCCCCGATAAATTCCGGCTCTACCAGGACGCCCGTGGGCGCATTGGGATTGGGGAAAATAATGCCCCCGTTTTTCCTGCCGATATAATCCTCTTTCCTGATATGAAAGTCGTCGTCCAAAGGCACGGTTTCATAAGGAATACGCAAAAGCTCCGCCCATACGTCATAAAAGGAATACGTAATATCCGGAAATAAAACCGGTTCCTTCCCGTTAAAGAAAGTCATAAAAATCATTGCAAGCACATCGTCCGAGCCGACTCCCACAAACACTTCGCCCGTTTTTAACCCATAATAATCCGCCAGCGCCTCCACCAGCGACGAAGCCGCAGGATCAGGATACAGTCTCAGACTGTCAGCGTCAATCTGCGCCAATGCCCTCCCGACGCCCGGCGCCGGAGGATAGGGGCACTCATTGGTATTCAGCTTAATCATATTTGGTTTATTCGGCTGCTCTCCCGGTGTATAGGGCACAACCTTCCGCACTTTGTCTTCCCAGCTCATTTTTTCATTCTCCTGTATTTTTATTCCGTTTCGTCTTCCCGATTGTTTTCCCGAAGCCGCAGAATGCACAAAGAATCCGTTTCTTCCATACATTCTACATCATAACGCCCGGCAATCCAAATACCAAACTCATTTTTAACAAAAAATTTATGCCTGTCGTCTACGGTATTCTTCGCCAGAAAAATGACGGTCGGCTGTTTTTCGGGATATAAAGTAAAATAATCTACCCACTGTGCATTAAACGCCGGCGTGCTGATCGTAGTGGGAATCACGATCTTCCCGTTGGCATACAGATTGCACAAGCCTTCGGTTCCCATAAACAGCACCCGGTCCTCTTCCGTTGTATGGGACTGTATCGTCTCATAGTCATCGGTATACCTGCTCCAGTCCTTTTCCGGGACATAAACGCCGGCAAGAGATCCTTCTTCCACCCGGCGCAGCGTATCCGAAATATCTCCGGGCACATATTCCGTGTTCCTCATATAATAACCCTTGCACATGATCAGGCTGAGCAGAAACAAAACCGCTCCTGCTTTGGCAAGAAGCTCCATTCCCCGCCCGCACTTTTGCGCGGTGGCAAAGGTCAGCCCCACAAAAACCAGATTGCCGATTACCAGATAAGAGCTACTGGAAACCGGTCCCACATTGGAAGCAAGCAGGATTCCTAGAAAAGCCGCCAGCGACAGCCACAACGCCCATATGCTCTGCCGGCGCGCCATGTCCTGTCCGCCTTCCGATTCCGCGGGCAGCGTTTTCCACAAAGCAAACGCCATCGCAAACTGAACAATATATCTAACCTGCAGGCGGAAAGGTCCCCATAGGACAAACAATCCGACAAAGGTAATGAACAGGGATACCAGTATTTCAAAAACCAGGCATAACAATACGCCAAAAGAGAGCTTTCCGTATTTTCCGGTCAGCCCCGCCCGTTTATAAATCCAGCCTGCCGCCCATGCACAAAGCGCCGAAGGCACAAGCAAAATCAACGCCTGCACAAGCGCCCCGCCCCATTGGGACGCGTACAATCCAAGCTTTGTCGCCCAATCATACTGATGGGAACCGTCCATAAAAATATGGGGAACCGCCTCCAGAAGCTCTCCCGGTGTCATATAGCTGAAAATAACAAGGAAGAAAACAACCGCCGCCGCAAAACAGCCGCCCGTCAGACTCAGAATATCCTTCCATTTCCGACCGCTTTCCGAGAACAACAATAACAGCACAACCGCAGGATATACAAGGAGCATACCCGGATAGGCAAGCACGTCAAGCGCCAGCATCAGCCCTGATGCAAACAGCCGTCCCGTGCGCTTTGCGCCTGTTTCCCGGCGCGCCCGAAAGAGAAAGATTAAAAACAGCGTAAAAAACCAAAGCTGCTGCATGGAAAAATCCATATTGATCATCCACTTCGGCAGGAAATTATAATAGATCAGCGCACAAACCGCCGCAAGCCGCTTATCCTCCGCACCCTGCCGTCCCTTCAGGAAGCCATACACCGCCAGGGAAACCGCCAGATGCAGAAACGTCGTCACAATTCTTGTATACAATACGACGCCGTCCATGGAGCCAATGATCATATCATAAATCTTTAAAAACAGATAGGGAAGCAGGAATGAGGTCTGATGCACCTCCCACATATCCGCAAAAAGCCTATCCCCCTGCAAAACCCGGTAGGGAATCGCAAGGGCATAGGCTTCATCAATATCGAATCCGGTCAAAATCTTGGTAATACTTGCAGCCGCAGAAAGCAGAATCAGTATGCCGATGGTTATTTTTTGTGCATTTGCCGCTTTCAGACCTGTTCCTTTCATTGCAATACTACCTTCCAAATTTTTCATGGGAGTATTATAACACGTGACAGAGGCTTATTCAATTATTTCATTTTCCACACGGGTCTTTGAACGAATAACAAATCCGTTTTCGTTATTTTCCGGTGCAATGCAAAATATGACCGTGCCGCCATTGCTCTCTCCCATAAAATCAGCGGTATATTTTACAATCGTGTTCGCACCATCTTCCTGATCCGGCGTACATTCCGAAAATGCATATTGATAATCCGGCATATCCGAAACGCCGATATAGTAATAACCGTCCCGATAATAAAAAGAATTCTGCCCTTCTTCCATATCCTCAAAAGCCGGTTTCAAATCCGGTAAGTCAACGCCAAAAGCAAGCTTCACACGTTCCTGCGCTTCCTGCAGGCTTACTTTTACAACCGTTTCATCAAATCCCAAATCCTCGCGATATACCTGTTCGGTCGCTGCATTTTCCGAGGACGCGCCGGTATAAGAAGCAAACAGGAAATCCCGCCAGAAATTTTCATCCGCTGCCTGTATGGAGTCAAAATCATTCACTTCCATGCACATCTGCGCTAAAAATGCTTTTCCTTCGTCAGTAAGTGTCACGGATGTTTCCGCCTGTGGCTGTGACGCCGGACCGTTTGGGGCAGTTGATTCACTTTGTACAGTCGGCTCGTTTGGGACAGTCGGTTCACTTGGGACAATCGGTTCCTCCTGTGCTGTCGGTTCGTTTCCGCAACCTGATAATGCTATTATGATTACAAGTCCGGCTAATAAAAAACATCTTTTTTTACCAAATATTTTCTTTAACATATTCTCTCCTCGCTTTCCGCGTTTTCCGCTTTTCCGCGCTGCGGCGCAACGCCTGTTCCCATTATCCTTTTATTTGGAGGAATTACAACAGGTTTTGTATAAAACGACATAATCTGTTCTTTTTTGGGCACGGCTCTTTCAAAATAAGCAAAAAATGTCTTTTCATGCAGATTCTTTGCGCCTTCCCGTTTTTTTGAGGTATACTATAAGAAATATGTGTGAGGTAAATCGTATGCGGATAGCAATCTGTGATGATGATATTCTGGTAACGGAACAGCTTAAACGCTATATCAGGACTTTTTTTGAAGCAAAAAATATAAAGTGCCCTGAGATCGCCAGCTTTCCCAGCGGGGAAGCTCTGCTTGCCGATAAGGAAGATAAGGACATCCTTTTTCTCGATATTGAAATGCCCGGTATCAACGGTCTTTATGTAGGAAAAGAGCTCAAAAGGGCAAACGAACGAAGCATTATTTTTATTGTTACCTCTTACCCCGAATACTTGGACGAAGCAATGCGTTTCCATGTATTCCGTTATCTTTCAAAGCCTTTGGACAAACAGCGTTTTTTCCGCAATCTGAAAGATGCCGTTGACTTGTATCACACCATAACGGTTAAAGTCCCCGTTGAAACCAGACAGGGCGTCCACACGCTTCTCGCTTCCTCCATTATCATGATCGAAGCCCGGGGCAGGCATGTGACAGTGCATACCACCCTGCAGGATTTTGAATCCGTCCATACTATGCAGTATTGGCTGGACTTATTACCAAAGAGCTGTTTTTTTCAGACACACCGCAGTTTTATCGTTAATTTTGAACATATATCCGACTTTGACCGCTCCCTTGTACATTTAGCGGATAACCAATTTCAGGCATACCTGACAAAAAGAAAATACAGCGCTTTTAAAAACGCTTATCTTCTCTTTTTGGAAAGCATGAGATAAATGACGCGTTTGGCTGATGAAACCTATAAGGAGCTTGACATGGGAAAAATCATTTGCTGTTTTTTCAGTTTTCTTACGGAAGCTGTGATACTTTGGCAGTATACTTCCGGTCTCTTTGCCGCTAAGCATTCTGCAAAAAAGAATTTCATGATATTATGCGGACTTTACTCCGTTTTATTTGCGGTGTCATTTTTTAACTCAAAGTTACTGAATATTGTTTTCTATTTTGTCTTTAACTTTGTTTTTCTTTTTACCCAATACTGTCTGAATGCCTATTCTGCGTTTTTTCATTCTTCCCTGCTTGCATCCGTCATGATACTTTGCGAAGTAATGACCTACTATATAATCAGATATTTTTCACCGCATTTTTTTGAAAAAGGAGAAAATTTTCATTTTCTTGCCATCTTCGCCATATTTTCAAAGTTATTGTTTTTTACGGTTATTTATATCCTGTTACATTTCCTGAAAGGGCTGCAAAAACGCGGCGAACAGCAGGATAAATCGGCTTTTTTACTGGCATTGATCCCTATAACCTCTATCTTTGTTATGATTACCTTTACAAGAATCAGCGATTCCTGCGACCTGTCCCCAAGCCTGAACTGGATGCTGACGCTAAGCGCTGTTTTTTTGCTGGCAATCAATCTCCTTATATTTGGAATCGAACAGTATAACAGAAAAAAGAGTCTGGAATTTACAGAGATGCAGTTATTGCTCCAAAGGGAATCTGATTCTGCACAATATTATGAAATGCTGCTTTCCCAACAGGAAAATCAAAGTATCCTGATACACGATATTAAAAAGCACCTGCAGTCCATAAGTACGCTTAATGATAGCATGGAACACGACAAAATCAGGGAATATATTCATGGGCTGATGCAATCTTCCGATTTAAAGGAAGTATCCAGACTATGTGACCACGAAATGTTAAATGCAATCCTTGCAAGATACGGGCGTCAGTGTTTCGACAGGCAGATTGCTTTTCATACCGATATAAGAAGCGGAAGCATCGATTTTATTGCCGATGCGGATATTACTTCCCTGTTCTGCAACCTGTTTGACAATGCAATAGAAGCCGCCGGGTGCATTCCCGATTCTTTTATAGAGATCAGCGTCTGCAAACGTGAAAAAACTCCTTTTGCCGTAATAACCATGATAAATTCCAGCAGGAAAAATCCCTTTGATAAGCAAAACGGCAAACTTGTCACCACTAAGTCCGACAAGTGTAAACATGGTTTTGGTATCAAAAGTATCCGCAAAGTAGTTGCGAAATATCATGGCGATATGCAGATGTATTATAATCAGGAATCTCTTACTTTCCACACTGTCATTACGTTGAAATCTGCATCCTGAGTTTGTAAGCTTTGCATCCTTTTATGTGCGTCTAACATATATCAAATTTTCTGCATACTATATACATTTCAATATTCCATTGATCCTGCGTAACGGTTTTATCCTCATACAGATACTCGTCTTTTTCATCATGAATACCATTATCATTTAAATCATCCCAGCTAAAGCTAATGCTACTTATTTCCTGACCCATGCAATCAAATCTACAATAAGTGTATAAGTCGTCTTTAAATGTACCATCCGATTGTTGATAAAAGTAGCGTTTTTCTAATTGCTCATACTGCATCTCATTCCCCGCTTTTTTTCTCCGGCAACGGAAATTGTTACCGCAACCTCCTCATAACTATCTCCATTTATATCTTCTATCTCAAGCTCCGTTATCAGACAGTTACCCGGAGATGATACATCAAACTGATATAACAGTTATGTCACGCGATAGCCCAAACTTACACTTGGTCACTTTTGTTTATTCCAAAGAATATAATATTTTCATTTAAGTATTCAATCAATTTTTCTTCCATAGATCGATGATCCTCACATGGCATATATCTTACAAGGTTACTTATTATTTCTGAATATTCAAACTCTGCATATACATCTTCTATAACATCAAATATCCTAAATTTGTCGTTTAAATACGCATCATATATGATTGCAAACATCCATTTATTTTTGATTAAATTGGATCTATACTATAAAAGTGGACACGATAAGTAACTATATATTACAATTAAGTAGACACAAAAGGAGGTATCTACCATGTCCACAAGTAAAACCGGAAACCGCTATGACGAAGATTTTAAACGCTCCCTCGTCAACCTGTATCAATCCAGTGCCAAATCCCAGGCTGCACTCTGTAAAGAATACGGTGTGTCTGCCAATGCTCTTGCCCGCTGGATCAAGCAATACTCTACTGTTGAGACTGAAGATGGTAATGTTCTTACTGCTAAACAGGTCAAAGAACTCCAAAAACGCAATGCCCAGCTCGAAGAGGAACTTATCATATTAAAAAAAGCGATTGCCATCTTCACGCCACACTCAAACAACGATTAGAGGCTGTTCACAAGCTTCGCTTTCAACATGACATTAAGCTTCTCTGTAAGGTCTTAGATGTCAACAGAAGCACTTATTACAAACATTACAATTCAGAACCAGCCACACGCACCAGTCAAAACCAGGAAATTGCAAAAAAGATTTTGCAAATCTATGCTGACTATAACAAACGTCTGGGAGCTTACAAAATCACTTATGTTCTCCAACGTGATTATGGCATTCACATCAGTGTCGGACGAGTGTACCGATTGATGAAGACCCTTCAGTTGCCACGAATGTCAACTGAAAAGCCACACCATAACTATAAATATAAGGATAACGGCGATTGTACCAATCATCTTCACCAGGAATTTAATCAAAAATCTCCAAATCTGGTTTGGGTCAGTGATTTTACATACATCAGGGCAGCCGGTAAATGGTACTATCTCTGTATTGTAATGGATTTATTCTCCCGCAAGGTCATTTCATGGAACATTTCAGGAAAACCTGATGTCAATCTCATAATGACCGCATTTAAAAAAGCTTATGATAGACGAAACCAGCCAACAGGTCTTATGTTCCACTCTGACCGGGGATCTCAATATACTGCTTTTGCATTCAGGCATTTATTAGATACTCTTAATGTGGTGCAGTCATTTTCAAAGAAAGGGTATCCCTTCGATAATGCCTGCTGCGAATGTTTCTTCAAATATCTAAAAAAAGAGGAAACCAACAGGAAAACCTATCACTCTTTACAAGAGTTACAGTTATCTGTTTTTGAATATATTGAGGGATTCTACAACTCCAAGAGACCACATGGTTCTCTCGGAATGCTAACACCTAACGAAAAGGAAGAACTCTTCTGGAATCAGAATTAGTCTCTGTTTCCAGAAAGTTTTTTCTAATAATCGTGTCTACTTACTTGACTATAGTGCAAATAAATATCTTCTTTTATTTCTGTCTTGCATAATTCATCTAGTATCTGTTTCCCTTCATTCTCTTCCGAAATAGATAATTCTAATACTAAATCAAATTGTTCTAATTCATCTGATAAAATTAACTTAGCATATGATATCGCATCCTTAAAAGAAATTATTGATTTCTCTATTCCAAACATCAATTCACTCCATTTCCAATTCGGTATGACATCACATATTCTATTAAAATCGACTTTATAGTTTAACATAATCAGTAACCTCCTTTGGGAACAACTTGATTCGGAAATCCAGTATAGGTCCCTTTAATAAAGCGCTGATAATTTTTATATTTTAACTAAACTTTTATCATATCGTTTAATTTGCTAACTACGAACTCAAGTCTTTGTTCCAATTCAATTGTTGATGTCTCGTCCTGTTTTAAGCTAAATATGTAATTTCCAACATCTTCATGCCATATCAAATCATATTCTGTCGAACCCTTATGCAACTTTATAATGCTGTAATACATTCCATCTATCTTTTCATCCGATAACATTTGATATCCCTCACATAAAATCTTTGCAACAAGGTCATTTCCATCAAAAAAATCAAAATTAACAAATAAATATTCTATTCTATTGTTTTCGTCTTTATTAATATGTTTTACTACTTGTATACTCATTTGCATCTCCTATTCTAAGCCTAATGATTGATTAACACTTGTTCTTGAACGCTGTGAACTTTCTATTATTGCTTTATAAATATCATCTCCTGATAATCCTTTATCAATTTGCTTTTGTATTATTTGCTCCCATGTGAGGTTAGGGTCTGTTGCATATAAAGATTCTGCAAGTTGTCGGTCTGACATTAATTCTCTAGCTTGCATTCTATACTGATTTCTTAATTCAAATGCTTGTCTTGCTTGTTGCTCGAGCGGTAAACTATCATCAATTAAGTCGGGAATTTTGGCCTCTTGCTCTAAATACCATTTTCTTGCATCAACATTACTTAATGTTCCAGGTTCTAAACCACCCTCAGCACCTCCTGCCTGTCCAGCCGTTCCTTCCCCTGTTACCACAGGCGTTTTTGAATACGCTGTTTTTACATAAGGGATCAGCAAACTCCCCGATATAGCCGCTATCCCTGTACTGGCATGATAGATCCCGTCATTTCCGCCATAGAGCATATCACTCAGACCGTTGCTTGTCTTTGTTTCGCTGTCTCCTTTTACTCCCAGGGATATTTCCTCTATTCCCTGATAGATATCCGATGCGCCTGCCGAAGCTGTTACCACTCCCGCACCAATTCCGGGAACCGCAATCCCTGTCCATGAAAAGGTTGCGCTGGCTGCCGACAGCATAACGCCTCCCAATCCTTTAAATATGCCGCCAAGGACCAGTCCGCCTCCCTGCATGATACGGGTCCCATTTGATCCGGGGATCAGTTTCTGAAGCCCATTCACACAGCCTTCATACGCCGCGCATTTTGCTTTCTCCACATAAATTGCAGCACGCTCTATATAGGGTCCCGCAAACGATACTTAGCTTTGAAAATTTCTTTCCAAAATAATTTTTCCTCTTTATTTCCTTGCTTTATTTTTCCGTATTAACTATTTTCTTTCCGTATAATCATCCGCGCTAAGTTTTCTAACAGAACCTTGTGCTGGAAAATCAGGGTAAATAAATTCCCACAGTACGTCACATTCAAGACATTTATACCACTTGTCTGCATACCACTTCATTTCCTTTCCATCAGCACTATATCCGATATAATATGGTTTTTCTACAGGAATTTCAATAAATAATCCTTTTTCAACCTGTTCTTCAAAAAAGCTTTTCAATTCTTCAAATTGTTTCCAAGAATTTATTTTTATTCCAATTCTTTCATTACAATCACATTTTTTCATTGAAACCACCCCGCTTCTACTGTAGGAATATAAACCTGATTTCCACCGCCAGGCAATGTTCCTATCACATTTCCAAGACTATCATATATATTTTGTGGTGCAGCTACACCTTCATAAATTATTGTTCCTTTGGGAACAACTATTTTTGTTACATTTTCTGTAGTATTTCCCCATGCTGGATTTAAAGCCAAATCAATTTGAGACTGTAATCCACCTTCTTGCGGTGTCATTGACATGTAAGAGCCAACTTCTTTTGCATTTCCTCCACTTACTCTATACATTACAGTATCTTCTGTTAATACCCTTTCTGTATATGTGGCTCCACTAAATGAACTGGCAACATCTTCTGATAATGGTCCTGGATTGACTGGAGAGTATTTTGTTCCTGTACCACCCTCAGCACCTCCTGCCTGTCCAGCCGCTCCTTCCCCTGTTACCACAGGCGTTTTTGAATACGCTGTTTTTACATAGGGGATCAGTAAACTTCCCGATATAGCCGCTATCCCTGTACTGGCATGGTAGATTCCGTCATTTCCGCCATAGAGCATATCACTCAGACCGTTGCTTGTCTTTGTTTCGCTGTCTCCTTTTACTCCCAGGGATATTTCCTCTATTCCCTGATAGATATCCGATGCGCCTGCCGAAGCTGTTACCACTCCCGCACCAATTCCGGGAACCGCAATCCCTGTCCATGAAAAGGTTGCGCTGGCTGCCGACAGCATAACGCCTCCCAATCCTTTAAATATGCCGCCAAGGACCAGTCCGCCTCCCTGCATGATACGGGTCCCATTTGATCCGGGGATCAGTTTCTGAATCCCATTCACACAGCCTTCATACGCCGCGCATTTTGCTTTCTCCACATATATTGCAGCACGCTCTATATAGGGTCCCGCAAATGATGAATCAAGGTATCCTGCCGCTTGTGTCAGTCCCCTGTCCAAAAAGGATTGTGCCCTGTTATAAAGTTCCAACGGTTTCCCTATAATATCTGCCTTTGCTCCGGACTTGGCTGCCTTCGCCTGGGCTATTCTAAGTACATTACACAAATTTAAGCATTTTAAGAAAAGAGGAACATAACTTATCAAAAAGAATTTTTTTCATGTTTTTACGAATTTTCAATATACTACTGCATATAAATTTTCTTCATTATAATTGTCAAATACCTGCTTGATTTCTGTTTTTAAAGTACCATTTCTAAAAAGAAATTTTAAATAATCAGACAATCCTTTTACTTCGTTACATGTTGAAAAGCAATTTTTTCTAAGATAGAGAAACTCTTTTGAAATATCTTCCTCTTTTTCTTTTCCTGTTAGCTTTAGAACATATTCCTCAAAGCTAATTTCATCAGTACAGCAAAACTCATATTGATATAACTCCATCCGTTTATTATTTTGAATATAATAAGGAACGATTAAGCACTCTTCCAGTTCTATTCTAAAATCTGCTTTTAATAAATGTTCCAGTTCTTGAAGATTTATTAAAATCTCTCCTTCATATTCAACATATTTAACAACTGTATAAATTTCTGTAATTTTCATTTTTTCTGCCTCATAGCTCATTTATGCAATCTATAAAATAGAATAAATTCGTTTTCCCAAAAGCTTTTTTCTTATGATTTCCCCTCTTACAAAATCATAGGAATATAAACAATTATTTCCTTTTTCACTCCATAAAACCAAATCATTATCTCTATATTGAAAGACAATACTTGCTTCCGGTTTAAATAAGCGTACCTCTCTATATGTATAACTTCTTTCAACTTCAAGAGAATTTATATTGACGACAGAAAATTCATGAAAATGTTCCCATGTTATGGAGTCTTTAATATATGTCTGATAGCAAAGAATATTTTCTCCATCTTCAAATAAACCTACCCCCGTACCATAATGAACAAACTGCCTATTCTGAGTTTGTAAATCATACTTCACAATACAACTTGCTCCCTTTTCATCATTCGTTACGTAAACTATTTCATTTTCATTGACCCACTCATAATCCTGCCCTTCTAAAGCAAATTCTGCCCGATCTAATTTTTCCACAATGCAATCTATTTTATATTGCGTTAAATTCATCTGATACAAAGCATTATTCCAAGAAAAACTAATTAGATTCTCTTCGTTTACATATTTGATGCTTTCGGGTCGTTCTTTTACGCTTCCGCTATAATCCGTCTCATCTGCTGCCCACATACTTTTTTGCAAAATTTCTGCATCTGCTACGATGCGGATTTGAGCATTATCAAAAGTTACTTCCGCTATTTCCACCTGCCCGTTTTGATTTTCCCGGAAAAACACACCCCTGTTTTTGTCTTTAGATACAGCCATATTACCGAGCATTCCATCCAAAACGATAACATCTTGATTATCTAAATATAATGAATATCCTTCATCGCTATCCAATATTAAACCTGATAAATTAGTATCATTTATCCAGCTGTATTTTAATAAAACCATTGCCAATATAACCGTGGCAACGATAACTCCTATTAACAATTTTTGCCTAAGATTTTTTCTCATGCTCTACTACCTTCCAAATAATCCTCTTAAAATATAATACCCTCCTGGTATCTCAAATATATTTTCATTCATACTATTTTTCCCAATTGATATAAATTGCCAATCTTCCCACACTTGAGATCTTAAATAAAAACTATTATTAGGCAAAATTTCAATCATATCAACATTCTCTGCCAAGTTACCAATTATTTCAATTGACACATCATCACAATTATTAGTAAACAATTGATATGCTGGCGGATTTTTTTCATATTTTTCCGCCCGCAGCATAGCATCCCTATATTCTTTAGGACTTATTTCTTTCATTAGTGCTCTATCATAATTGTCAAAGTTAATCTGACCATTACCCATCTGCACATTTATATCGCCAGTTCTCAAAAAATCATATAGTTCATTCTCATTCATATGTCCATGCCAAAAATATCCTCCTGTCTTTTGTGTAATAGTTTGCCAAAGATTCTCTCCACCTCCCATATAACTGTAAAACTCTCCCGTTCCAACTCTATTTACAAATAGAATTGCATTATGACCAAATGACTTAGCCCCATCGATATTATTTAAATAATATATTAAATATTTAGCTTCTCCTTTTTTGGATCCCTCAACAATCTTTTCCTGACTAGCATTTTTACATCTACCGTACACTGCACATCTAACTAATTCAACTCTAGATGCTACGCTCTCTGCAAAATCAACAGTTGAAAATTTACTCTTTAACAAGACGTCTAATGGTACCTGCGCCAATAAATCATTATAATACTCCTTCCCGTTATAAATCCTTATATTATCCAGCAACGTATTCTCCTTTGGCAATCCCATCGCATCTCTTCTGCTCTGATATGCTGCCTTAGCCGCTGCTGTTGGATTATTCACTGCGGGCTTTAATGCTGGTCCGTTTCCTCCGTTTGCCTTTCGGATATTATCCTGGAGGCTAGAGAGTCCGCTCTTTGTTTTTGCATGTCCGCTCGGGTCCGCAAATGTTACCGGATTATTCTCCGCATAGGTATACCGGTTCTGGCTCAGGATATCCGTCAGCTTTCCGGCGTAGGTGTCCTTACTGGTAAAGGTCCCTGTCTCCATGCTGTAGTATCTCGCCCTCAGGTATTGTATGCCAAGAGTTTCATGCGTATATTCGCCGTTGTAGCCATAATTTTCATAAGTAGCTCCGGCTTGCGGCGCGCTTCCTGAGGCATTGCCCGCTGCGGCGGTATTACCGGCGGCAGTATTACCGGCTGCGTTCATGGCATAGGCGGTTCGCGCCCCGCCTGCCGCGTAGATGTAGCCCGCGCCGTTTCCACCGCTTACAAGGTTTGCCACGCTTCCGGTTCCCGTGTAGTAGTAGGTCCCGGTGCAGACGGCGTCTGCGATAGCGCTTCCTGCAGAAGGTATGCTTCCGGCAAAAAGGGCGTTTTGCGTCATGGTATAGCTTTCTCTTTGTACGCCGTAGCTGTAGGCGGTGGTGCTTGTACCCATGCCGCCGTTCTGGGCATATTCCATCAGTACCCGGGTGTCAGTGCAGTTTGTGTCGTTGACGTAGTTTACCTGTCTGTAGGCGTCAGCCGCAAGATCCGTGACGGAGGTGTCGGAAAAAATGTTTTCGATCAGGGCGAAAGGGCTGCCCGCTTCCCGGACGGTCTTTGTCTGGGCGGAAAGCTCCGCGCCATAGGGCGCTTCTTCCCAGAGGACGGTAATGCTGTCGGTAAAGCCCATTTTTTCATGGAGCCATGCCTTAAAGGGTGTGGGGGACGGCAGGATAATATCCGCTGCCTGGCAGAGGACGCCGTACCAGAAGGCGTTGGAGTCGTTTCCTTTCTCTGTGCCGTTAAGGTCTCCCCCGTTTGCAGCGGCTCCGTTGCTTTCCTCTTCTGCTTTTTGCGCGGGCTCCGTGCCCTCTGTACTCTGCACATAGGTTTGTTCCTGTGCTCCATCCGCTTTTTTCCTCCGGCTGCTCCCTGCCGCGGCGCTGTCATTTGTGGTTTCAGCGGCTATGTTTGCGGCGGGCGTTTTGAGTTCCGGCTGGTATTCCATGACAAAGGTACGGTTATCCTTGCCGTCATAGAGGGCGGCAAGCAACAGGGTGTCCCGGTCGGTCACGGCGGTCAGGCGACCCGCCGCGTCGTATAAGTAATGCCGTTCGAGCGCGGGTCCTGTTTCGACTCCGGTTCCGGTTTCCGTGATCAGGTTGCCCGCCTTGTCATATTCATAGGTTGTTTCCCCGCCTTTGCTGTCGGTGGTTTTTATGAGCCTTCCTGCCTCGTCGTAGGTGTAGTCCACCGTCAGGGTGTCCCCGTCTTTTTCCGTCCGCATCTGCAGACGGTTGCCTGCGGGATCGTAAACGTAAGCGGTGGTAACAGGAGTTTCGCCTTCTTCCTGCAGAACCGCCTGTACCAACTGGGATTTGCCGTCGTAGGTGTAATCGGAGCTGCTTTCCCAAAGCGTCCCTTCCTTCAGCATCCCGGTTTCTTCCCGGACGATATTGCCTCTACCGTCGTAGGCATAACCGTAGACTGACAGGAGCTGTCCGCCCGATGTATTGGCAAGTCCCGTAATCCGCCCCAGTTTATCATAGGCGATGACGGTTTCCCCGTCTTCCCGGACCGCCTTGGTCATGTTGCCGTCTTTGTCGTATTCGTAGCGGGTCGTCTTTCCCTCCGCCGTTGTGACGCTTGTCATGCGGTTTAAAGCGTCATAGGTATAGGTCACGGTTTTTCCGTCCGGATATATAACTTTTGTGACGTTGCCGTAGGCGTCATATTCATAGGTCAGCTTTCTGCCATTTCCGTCAGCTGCCGTTAAAAGCCTTCCCGCTTCGTCATAGGTATAGAGGCTTTGCCCGGTCACATCGTCAGTTTCGGTCAGTCTTCCCATTGCGTCATAGGCATAGGTCGCTGTGGACAGGGTTTCCCCGGTATCCTTTGCAACCAGCCGGTTCAGGGCATCGTAATCGTATTGTGTGGTAGTTCCGTTTTCGTCCGTAACTTCCGACAGATTGCCGGATTCGTCATAGGTATATTGTTTCCGGTTGCCAAGAGGGTCCAGGGTTTTTATCAGGTTGCCCGCTTTGTCGTATTCATAGGCAGTAGTGCTGCCGTTTGGATCGGTTACCGCGGTCAGACGGCTCGCCGCGTCGTAGCGGTAGGTCACAAGGGAGCCTTCTCCCTCCACAGCGGTTAAACGGTCCCTGCTGTCATAGGTATAGGTGTAGCGTTCCTCATCAGCCGTATTTTTCCCGGTCAGCCTTCCTTTTGCATCATAGGTATAGGTTGTGGTGTTGTCCTCTGCATCGGTAAAGGCTGTAAGGTTACCGAGGCTGTCGTAGGTAAAGGTACTTTCCGCTCCCATGGGAGAAGTCGCTTTTGTAACGCGGCTTAAAGCGTCGTAAGTATAAACTGTTTTTCCTCCCATAGCGTCCGTAACGGCTGTCACGTTGCCGAGGGGATCATATTCATAGGCGTTGGTGCGTCTGTTCTCTCCTCCGGTCGCGCCGGAATCCAACATGGCTGTCATATCCGTAGCGGTTTCCGACAAAATCTGTCCTTCGGTATCATAAACGCTTTTTACCGAAAGTCCCGCCGGAGTTTTAACGCCGGTCACTCTGCCCATGGAATCATAACAATAAGTATAAGTCGCGCCGTCCCCATAGGTAATTTCGGTCACGTTGCCGCCTTTATCATATGTATAGGACGTCTGCCCGCCGAGGGCGTCCGTGATCCGTGTGACGCGGTTTCGCCCGTCATAGGCATAGGTCGTTGTGTTTCCCGCGGTATTCAGGGTAAGGAGATTGCCCGCAGGGTCATAGCCGTATTTTGCGGTAATGCCGGTGGGACCTGTTACCTGTGTCACATTTCCGGTCCGGTCATAGGTATAGGAATAAGTCCCGTTATCGGGAAGGGTCATGGACGTTAAACGGTTTAAACCGTCATAGGCATATAAGGTCCGGCTGCCGTCCGGTGCGGTTTCTTTTATCAGATTGCCTGCCGCATCATAAGTATACTCTGTTTTATGACCAAGCGCATCTGTTTTTGCAACAGGACGGTTTAACGCGTCATAGGTATACTCTGTCAGATTTCCTTCGCCTTCCTTGGTGGAAATCAGATTGCCCACGCTGTCATATGCCGCCAGCACCCTGCTGCCGTCCGCGCCGGTCACGGAAGTAACGCGCCCTAAGGGATCATAGACATAGGTCGTAACGCCTCCTGTCGCATCCGTAACCCCTGTCAGATTGCCGTCCGTATCGTAGGTATAAGAGGTAACCCGATGTAAGGAATCGGTTTCGCTGCTTAAATTTCCCACTCCGTCATAGGTATAGCTCCTTTCCCCGCCGTCCGCGGCACGCTCCTTTATCAGGCGGTCGGCACAGTCATAAATATAGGACGTTTTGTTGCCGAGAGGGTCCGTGACAGAGGTAATATTTCCCGCCAAATCGTAAAAAAGGATTGTTCCGTCGTGTTCTGCATCCTCCACGACTTCCAGTTCGTTTTCTATACTATAAGTATAGGTTGTCAACTTGCCGTTTGCATCTGTTTCCGTCAGAATATTTCCATAGAGATCATAGGTATATTCCGTACTCGCGCCCTTTTCATCCGTAGCTTTGATCAGGTTGCCGACGGAATCATATTCATACAGGCGCGACGCTCCCGTTGCGTCCGTAGTCCGCGTCAGCCTGTCAAGGACGTCATAAGCATAGGTCGTAACGCCTCCAAGGGCGTCGGTTTCGCCGGTCAGCCTGCCGTTATGGTCATAGGTATAGGTCATCGTGCCGCCCAAAGCGTCGGTTTCGGATATGAGATTGCCCGCTCCGTCGTATTTATAGCTCGTGGTCCTGCCAAGGGCATCGGTCGCAGCCGTCAGTCTGCCAAGGGCGTCATAATCGTAGGTCGTCTGCTCTCCCAGCGGGTCCGTAACCTTTGTCAGATTGCCCAGCCGGTCATAGGTATAAGCCGTCACATAACCGAGCCCGTCCGCAGCCGCCGTAACCCTGCCGAGGGCGTCATAGACATAGCGGTACTGTCCGCCGTCCGGATTCTGCTGCCGGATCAGCCGGTCATTCAGGTCATAAGTATAGGCGGTGGTATTTCCTTCGCCGTCGGTCTGTGAAAGCACGTTGCCGTTGCCGTCATAGGTAAAGGAAACGATATGGCGCAGGGGATCTGTCTGTGCGATGAGATTACCCGCGCCATCATAGCCGTATTCATAGATTCGTCCCGTGGGCGTGGTTTCCCGGATCAGCCGGTCAAAGGCATCGTATTCCATGGAAAGATCCCTGCCGTTTTGATCCGTTATCAAAATACAGTTACCGTTCCCGTCATACTGCCGCATTTCGGTCAGCCCGTTGGCATAGGTTATCCTGACCGGCTGCCCCTTTGCATCATATTCATAAACCGCCGTCTCTTCTCCGCCCCGGGTCACGGACAGCACGTTGCCCGCCGCATCATAGGCATATTCCGTAACGATTCCCTCCGGATCGGTCACGGTCAGAGGCAGGTCTGTATCCGGATCATAAGCCGCCGTCATTTCCCCGCCGTCGGGATCTGTCGATAAAATCAGTCTGCCCCGTCCGTCATAGGCATAGGTGTAGATGCCGCCCGCAGGATCGGTCACTTTTACAAGGCGGTCCATTTCATCATACTCGTTGACCGTCACATTTCCGTCCGGATCAGTCTCCCTGATCCGGTTGCCGTTTGCATCATAGGCATAATTCCACGTACTGCCGTCCGCATCGGTCACGGAAATGATATTGGCGCTTCCGTCATAGGTATAAATCGTGGTATAGCCGTAGGAATCCGCCACAGAGCTTACGAGCCCGGTCCGGTCGTAGGAAATGACCTGTGTCCCGCCCGCAGGATAGCGGACTTTTGTTACCCGGCACAACAGATCGTAGGTATAGGATGTGGTATTGCCCGCTCCGTCCGCAACGGTCAGAAGTTCTCCCATCGCCCCGTAGGTATAAGTTCCCGCCGTCTCCCCGTTTACCTTTTCTTCGGAAAGATAATTGCCGCTATAGCTATAGGTGTGACGGTTGCCGTTTGCATCGGTTTGTTCCGCAAGGCGGTTCCGGTTGTCATAGGTAAAAAGGGTTGTGCTGCCTTCTGCATCCGTGGTTTTAATCGGATTGCCTGCCGCATCATATTCCGCCGTCGCCGTATTGCCCAGAGCGTCGGTATATCCCGTCAGTTTTCCTTGTGCGTTATAGGTATAGGAAGTATGGGCATTCCCCACGGTTTTTTCGGTAATATTTCCGTTGCCGTCATAGGCAAATGCGGTTACGACCCCTGTGCGGTCCGTTTCTTTCAGTAGCAGATTATTCCCGTATTCTTTGGTTTCTGCCGTCCCGTCGGCATAATGAATCGCCGTTGTACGGAAAAACTTGTCATATTCATAAACCGTCGTATTTCCTTTTGCATCGGCGGCAGTTGTTTTTCCAGCCTCATACCGCAGGGTAATCCGCCCTCCGGTTTCGTCGGTCTGGCTGATAACGCGGTCGTCCCCGTCATAGGTATTTTTTACGACCCGGGTCCCGTTTTCATCATACCATTCCGTCATGCGGTGGTCCCGGTCATAAACAAATCGTTTTGTCCCTCCCAAAGGATCGGTCACGGATATGAGGTTTTGGTTTGCATCATAGATATAACGGAAGGTTCCGCCGTTTTGCATGGTAACGGAAGCAATCATCCCTTCCGGGGTCGTCGCAACCGCCATGGTAACCCCTTCTCTGGTCACGCCTGTCAGCCTGCCGTCACTGTCGCGGTTAAAGGTCAGGATACTGCCGTCCTCCCCTTTGATCTGCACCAGATTTCCCGTCTCATTGAAGGAACAGATGCTTTGATCCTCTCTGGTGATCTCATAGCGATAGATATCATAAGTCTGTTCGCCGTTTGAAAACGTACCTGTACGGCTGCCGGTCCTGATTCTTTTCAGACTCAGTTGATATCCTTTTGGCGTCTCATATCCGCCGGTTCCGTCGGGACGGAAGAAAAGACTGCTGCCGTCCTCGCGGTTATAAACGACGGTTCCGTCGGAAAGGGCGCTGACGCTTTCATCAAACAAAGAGGTAAAGCCTCTTCCGAAGCTTCCCAGCCGACCCGCGTTCAATCCGTTGTAAGACCTCTGCAGGGCAAAGGTTCCGAAACTGTCTGTATAGGAAAAGTCCTCCTGGGCAAGGTAAAAGTTTCCGGTATTCAGGTTAATGGGTTCAAATCCGTATTCACAGTGCAAAGCCCTGCCAAGCAAAGCGCTGTCGATCTCAGCTTTTTCCCGGTCCGTCAGCTCTGACGGCTGATAAGGAGTGTTTTTGTTTCTCTGGGGGTTGCGGATAAACAGGGTATTATTCTCGACTAACAGGGTGTCGGCGGCTTTATTGTCAAAAAGAAGGGTCGCCAGGGGAACGCCGTAATAATCGGCGATCTTTTGCATGGTATCGTATCTGGTTACCTGATAAATGAGAAATTCATCGCTGACCGCCGTCTTTCCCAGCTTTTCCGCAGTTGCGGCTTGCGCTTTTATGGTATATACGGTATTTTTGTCATATTCCGTAAAAGGATAAACCGTCTGCCAGTTGGAAATGCTGTCCCGGTATCCGAGCGTCCCTTCCGGAAAGTCACTTTGGAAAGAGCTGCTGTCCGGGTAAAGCTTTTCGTTTCCGGTATATACGGCGGCACCGTAGTTTTTTGCAGAATCCGACAGTACATAGGCGACATAAGCGCCGGGGGTGGCGGTGCCGTCTGCAAACACGCCGTAACACTGCATTTTTCCGTCGGTGGTAGTCAGGGTCATGGGGCGGAGGTTGACGGTGGTGTCATCTACGGAATAATCAAAAGGAACGTCGCCCGCCGGCTGCCAGATGATCTCCAGGGTCGGAGTCAGGGAGGCGTCGGGATAATTTTCGGTGGCAAAGACAGCTCCGGGCAGGGTCTCATGATCCGAAATGAGCACCAGACCATGACTTTTGTAAAGGGATCTGACCCAGCCGTTTACGGAATCTCTCACATCAAAGCTATGCCAGCCTTCCCCAGCCGCGCAGACGGCGTTTTCCCCCGCCGCATAACGGTCCAGGCTAATCGTATTATCCCAGGTCTGGTTTGCAGAAGGCAGCGCCTGATTCAGCCGGTAACAGCCGATATTGAATCCGTCCGCATCGTTGATCTGGTAAATATTCAACTGTGCCGAAAGAATCTCCACGCCTTTTTCGGGATAGGGAAACGCCAGAGATTCATAGAAATAATCGGTAATTATATAGCTTCTGGTTTTCCCGATATCTGCAAAAAATCCCGCATGGCTGTATGCCTGTCCCCGGAAAGCCCCGGCAAGGCTGGAAATCGTATAATTGACGATTTGGTTTTTAATCACGGTAGTGCTGGGGTCAATCTTTACGGGATATACTCTGGACGGGTCCGAAAGCCACGCCGAATCCGCCGTCAGGATAATCTCATATTCATCTTCTTTTTCAATCAGCTCCAGGGTTACGGCGTCGGAAAAGACCCCTGCGGCGTCCTCCATCCGGGGCGCGCTGATAACCATAACCGGCGCCGTCTTACCGTCATTTCCGCTGACAGCCCCCGCATCCTCACCGTACAGGCAGATACATCCGCCCTCAAGCCCGGCGCGGATTCCGTCCTTTGCCAGATGATAGGTAAAACTGTTTCGCTCCTGCGGCGCATTCAGGATAATATCCTGTTTCAATCCGTTCGGCTGCACGGTATACTGGACGTCCACGTTTTCATAGACGTCATTATACCGGATGGCATTTTCAGAAACCGCCTCTTTTGTATAATTTCCGTCTTCGGGGCACAGTACGGCGCAGGTTTCTTCTATCCCCACCGTAACGGCATGATCCGCGTTTTCTCCTGCCGGCAGCGAGACCTCCATGTCATTTTCTTTATTGACGTAAACCGCGCCGTCCACGCCGTTTTCCGAGACAAGGGTATTGTCAATGGGTTTTTCTTCCGTACCGTCCATATAGGTATTGGGATAGGCGGTATAAACGGTCTTATAGGTTCCGTCCGCAAGCGCATAGATTTTTTAGTTCCGCCCGGTCTCTATCAGGGTTTCGGAAGAAAAGTCGTCCCTTTCCCTGTCGCTTTGCTCGGGCATACGAAGCGTTTCTCCCCGTAATGCCTCCTGTTCCCGGGCTTTCCCCGTATCCTCTGCCGTTTCCGAAAGCTCCGCTGTCTCGGGCTGTTCCGGCTGATTTTGCGACAGGGTAATTCCGGCTTCGGTTTTAAAAAGCGCTTCTTCTTTTTCCTCCAGCGCCTTTGCCTGCGCCTCCCGCTCCTGTTTCGCCCGGGTCGTTTCCGTCAATCCGGCAACGCCCTGCGCGTATGCCGGCGCTTCCTGTACAAAGATTAAGATCGTACATAGCAGAATGCTGATGATCCTTTTGCATTTTCTATTCATTTTCGGATACCTCCTTTTTCACACGAGGTATCCCGCCGCATATTTTTTCATATTTGTTTTTCCTCCCCATAAATATCCGCATTGAATCCAAAAACCGGCGGTTTTAACGCCGCCGGTTTCAGTATAACTGATCTATTGCATTTTTGAAAGAATATTAAATCGCGATTTCGATTTCCCGCGCCGCTTTTTCCCGCAAGGTCTTTCCGTCGATATCGATGACCACATACATGCCTTCTTCCTCTTTTGCAAAGGACGGATGAAATACCAGCAGATATCTGCCTGTTCCGCACAAGCCAAGCTTCCGGTCCGGCACCTCTATGTACCAGTCGTCCCCGCCTTCCTTAACCGGCAGACGGCAGAGCCTGCATCTCTTCTGCTCCTCGTCCACAGCATACAGGACGCAGCTGTAGCGCAGATAAAATAACAGTAGATATAATATCAATCCCAGGCATCCTGCCGCAAAGACCGCGGCAAGCGCTATGCCTATTGCTTTTTGAACAGCATCCGTTTTTTTATCCTCTGTAGGTTGAGGCGTCAGCGCCGTTACTTCCTTTTCCTCCGCCTTAGCGTAATCCTTGGGCGGCTGTATTGTTTTTTCCCTGACCTTTTCTTTAGGGACGGAATTACTGCTGACGGACGGCTCCTGCCGGGTCAAATGCAGGTTTTCCCGAAGCGCCTTTTTTACGTTTCCCGTTACTGCGGTAATTCCGCTTTTTTGGGGAGGCTCCGCTTGCGTGCCCTGATCCCCTTTCTCTGTGCCGGGATTCTCTTCGGATTCCCCACCGTCGTCACCGTCGTCGGGATTCTCATCAGTTTCCACATTGTCGCCGGAATTGTCGCCGGGATTGTCGCCGGGCTCTTCATTTTCCTGATCGTCCTCTGTCTTTTCCCCCTTCTGCTCCTGCACGCCGGTTACTTTTGTTTCGGCATATGCGGTCTGTCCCAATCTGTCCATGACACAGATGTCATAAGTTCCGTTCTTGTCGATGACAAAAACAGGCTCCTTCTGCCAGGTTTTTCCGCCGTCTATGGAATACGGCAGTTCCGCCAGACCGATGCCGCCCTCATTATCCGCCGCGTCTATTACAAGTGTTATTTTACCTTTTTCAGCCTCCGTCTGCCTGATGGCTTTTATTACCGGGGCATCTCCGTCAATATGTGTCATTTGGATTTCATTGGATTCGCGATTGTTGCCAAGCACATCCGCAGCCAATATTTTATAGCGCCCGTTTTTTATCTTAATTTCTTTTATAGCGAGCTTTTCCGCCTTTACTCCTTCCTCCGTTTGCGTCCGGGCAAGGATTTCTCCCGTTGAATCCAGTACGCGGATTTCCTGCATTCCGCTTTTGCCGTCCGCCGCCTCTGCCGAAAGCTCCGCTTCGGTTGACCACAACACGCCCAGATAGGTCATGACCTTTCCGGCAGGCGTTACGTTTACGGAAAGTTCCGGCGCCTCTCTGTCGATATTGGAGACCGTCACGCTTGTTCTGCTCTCATTGCCCAGCGCGTCTCTTACCTTCAGCGTATAGGTTCCGTTTTCCTCCGCCTTCCGTTCTTTGTCCTTGCACCATGCTTCCCCGTTCCAGGAATATGCCGTATCGCTCAATCCGCAGCCGCTGTCCGCTGCCGTCGCTATGATCACGGTCTGCCTTACATAATCCGTATCCTTTACAGAAAGCCCGGAAATGACAGGCGCTTCCCCGTCGATACAGGATACGGCGACGCTCTTTCTTGCGCCTGTATTGCCCAGTCTGTCATAGCAATCCGCCTCATAGACGCCGTTTTGCCCGATTTGGTATTCCGCCTGCATCGCGGTCTGCCCCGATGTATTGGGGATTTCTCTCAGCAGGCTGCCGTTTTGATAGATGCGGATGCCGCCCGCTCCCGATTGATGATCCGCCGCGCCAAGCTGCAGCTTTGCGGCAGTCCCCCATTGCTTTCCTCCTACGCTTACGGTCCTGCCTGCGGGCGCCGCTTTCACTTCCAGATCAGGCGCCGTCTCATCCGCCCAGTCTCCAAAATGCACCCCCGCGTTTTTGGTACTTTGATAGCACCAGATATGCCCGTTTATTCCCAAATCATTTTCAATATGCAGATATGCGCTTCCGGCGGGTTCATAGGCATAAGCAATATAATCGGGGATTTGTTCCAACGAAGCTACCGTAAAGGTACAACTGACGGTATCGGATGTAGCGTCGCACCTGGCGATCTGCGTTCCGTCCGCCAAATACCCCAAAATAATCGCTCCGTCCTCCCAGATCTGCCCTCCGCTGGTATGATAAGCAAATTTACAGCCTCCGCCTGCATGCAGACTGTTGCCTGCGATAAAATATCCGCCGGTCTTTTCATCAAACGCCTGCCAATTGGCGCGGTTTATACTGTAGGTAACCTGATAGCCGTCCACACGCCCATACCCGTTGACCGAAGCCGCACCCGGCTTTGCCGTAATGGTAACGGTTCCCGCCGCCTCCGCCCCGGTCATGGCATAGTTGTAGGATGCCGATACGCGGTCTGTCCCGGTCAACGTGCCGACAATCCATGCCGCGCCCGCAACGACGACCGTCATAACCGCCTTCCATATTTTTCTTTTCATATTTTATTTCGACTCCTTTTGTTATCCGTTATTCTGATACGCCAAAAACAGCCTCATACAATCATAGGCATCAACCCGCTTTTTTCATTTTGATCTGTTGTGGAATTTACGGACGATTCGTCCGACCGCCGGGACTCCGGCAAAAGACGCACATCATTCAAATCCTGTGTGCAAAAACAAATATAACACGACCGCCGGAATTTTGTCCAGCGCCGTGTTATCGGTTTTTATTTTTTGTGAAAAGTGACCAATTCTTTAGTTCCCGCTATATTGCAGAACACCTGTTACGTATGCCTGATGCCGCACAATTTCCATAAAATCGGCAAGATTTTCTTCTGTGACATAATAACCAAACCCCTGCGCCC
This sequence comes from uncultured Lachnospiraceae bacterium, assembly GCA_900542015.1. GTDB lineage: Bacteria > Bacillota > Clostridia > Lachnospirales > Lachnospiraceae > UBA2882. The sequence continues at coordinate 34,893 of UQLY01000002.1, forward strand.
TCATCGCGTGCTCGTCGCCACCGTTTTGGATAATTTCCATCATCTTATCCGCCGCCTCCGGCGTGTAATGACTGGTCTCAAAATAGTATTCGCTGTTCATGGAGATTTCGTTATAGCTGCTGAAATTATAAAAGGGCGTCACATGGGCAAGCTGTTCAAGAAAATCCAGATATCCTTTATCCACCGCCCTTTCATAGGTCGTAACATACAGCGGATTCGTAAAGACCGTCAGCTCGATGTCATAATCGTCGCACAATTGCTTAAACTTGCGGATTTCCTCCACCGCCTCGCCGATTCTCGGCTCGTAATAGTCCGCCCAGTAAGCTTCCGTAGAGGTTTCGTCAAATGTAATATCCAGATCTAAATCTTCGCATCCGGTAGAATACATCCGCCCTTGCAATTCCTGTGTATCTCCTTCATAGGAACAGATGACCGGAAGTGATTCCAGCGTCGTCACGCTGTCTAAATACGAAGCAAAAAAGCGGATTTTGTCCCCGACGCTTCCTTCATAGGGAAACGCCTTACGGTAAAGCTGTTCCTCATGATACGCCGGATCAACCAGATAAGAAATATTATCCACGCTCAAATAAACCTGCTTCGGAATCTCTCCCTGGGAAATCAAAGTCCTTAAGGTTTCATATTGTTCCGCGGGAAGCCCTTCCGAATAGGAAAAATTGTACCAGTTCCCGTCGGGGAGCTTGGAAACATCGATAAATCCCGCCCTCGAGGAGCCGAACAGATAAGAATCGTAGTCGTCCTTATGGTCCAGGATAAATTTTGTTTTTATATAGTTTTTATTGGGTTCCACCCCGTTATCCCTGATACGGTCCGCATGGAAGATGTTGTAAGGATCCAAGCCCATATTGAGCGGAAACACCATCAATGCGAACAACAGCAAAAATAACACAAGCTTTCCTACAAACTTTTTCATATCCGCCGTCTGCTCCCGTCTATCCAGTTATCAAACATGACCGTTTCTGCCCTCAAGCATTCAAACTCCATTTAGAATTGGAAATAAATAAACTGCTGACTTGTGCCGTTATGCAGATGAAACGCCAGTATCACCGCCGACAAAATCAGATAAACCGCCCATCGCACCGGCGCCTTCCACTTATCCAGCGCGGCAAGCACGTCCGTTTTCAGCGAAGCAAAATCCACAGCCGCCAGCACGCCCACCGAAATCAGGATCAGATAAAAATCCTGACTGGTCATCCCCATTTTGTGATAGGCTAACAGAGGGTCCAGGTTATACCCCATATACCGGATCATATAACAGGCGTCGTACAGGCTGTCCGCGCGGAAAAAGATCCATGCAAAACCGACTGCGGTAAAGGTTATCATAACGCCCAATATTTTTGGGAGCCTTTTTTTGCAATGCTCCCGGTAAAATCGGTAGCATACCTGATAAAGACCGTGCAAAGCGCCCCATACCACAAAAGTGAGACTCGCCCCGTGCCAGAAACCGCTGACCAAAAAAGTCGCCATTAAATTAAAATACATTTTAACTTTTCCTTTTCTGCTGCCCCCCAGCGGAAAATAAATATAATCCCGCAGCCACGAGGACAGAGAAATATGCCAGCGTCCCCAAAACTCTTTGATGTTCGCCGAAAAATACGGACTTTTGAAATTTTCCATGGAACGGATGCCAAACAGCCTCGCGATCCCCACCGCCATATCCGAATACCCTGAAAAATCACAATAGATTTCAATGGTATAAAATACCGCCGCAAAGAAATAACTGATCCCCATATAAGCACCGGGCAGCTCGAACACCTTGTCCACATACCGCGCCAGCGTATCGGCAATCAACAGCTTTTTGAACAGTCCCCACAAAATCAGACGCATCCCATATACCGCCTGCGCCTCTTGAAACTTCTTTTCCGCCTTTAACTGCGGAATCAGCACGTCGGCGCGATTGATGGGACCGGAGACCACATCGGGGAAAAAGGCAAGATACAAAAACAACGGCACAACCTTTCTTTCCGGCTCATATTTCCCCATACGGACGTCCGCCAGATAGCTGACCGACTTAAACAGATAAAAAGAAATGCCCACAGGCACTACGATGCTTTCCCCGATTCCCGGTATCAGCCCCACATATTTAAAAAAGGCGAGCACTCCGATCTGTAAAATAACACCCGCCACGAAATTTCTTTTGCTGCAATGCAGCCCGACAAAATAGGCGATACAGGACATCCCGCACAGTAGTAGCACATATCCCGGCGAAAAGGTCATATAAAACCCATAGCTGACCAACAGCAAAAACGGCATCCGATATTGATTTGGAACCGCCCAATAGGCAAAAAACACAATGGGCAGAAAAACGGCAAACGCCAAGGAAGTAAACTGCATACTGTTATTTCTCTCCGTTCTTTTCCGTTACTTTTCCGATGATTACAAAAAGTCCGCATACACAACCGGAAAATCAACGTTCCCCGGCTTGCATCCAAAGGGGATTTCTGCGTTTTCCCGCTGTATATACAGACTTCTCCCGCCACAAACAGACTCTTTCCGGCAGTTTATTTTTACTCTTCCTGATCATCGTCCGCAATCGCGGCGGATGCGCTCGCCGATACGGCTGATACGATGACTACGACAAAAATAATGATCAATAAAATTAAAGCAAGGATTCCTAATAATACAAACATTCCTTTTTCCCTCTTCCTTATCAAATGCCATCTGCGGCACGCTTCATTATAACACAGGTCTTTTCAAAAGGAAACCCGCTTATGCTTCGATAACGCCGCATCTTTTCAGAACGTCCCGGTTGATAACCATTGCCTCGCAGGTAAAATTGATTACCAGCTCGTCGCCGCCCGCGATATTCAGCGCTTCTTTAATGCCAACAACGGTTCCCTTCCATTCCTCCTGGCGGTATGCCTTTCCAAACTCCAGCCAGTCCGTAAACAGCGGCAGATAGTTTTTGCCGTTATTGGAAGCCTTTGCAACGCCGATATCCTTTCCGTCCTCTCCGGTCGCCTGTATGGGAACCAGAAATCTTGCGGTTTTAACCAGATCAAAAATTTCCTGTTCCTTCTGCTGCAAATACTCCAGCTTGCCTTCATAGCGCTTGTCCCAGCGCGCAGCGCCGAGAAATTCGTTTAATAACAATCTCAGCTTTGGGTTTTCCACAGGGACGTTGACAGGATCCAGCCCGCTGTAATCCCTCGGCGGCAAAAAGTCAGCCCTTGCCAGCACGCCGAAGGCGTCGTCGTAAAAGACCTTGATCTTTTCCAGCCCCAGATAATAAAAATATGCAAAAATATTCAGCCCAAACGTCGCCGCTTTGTTCTTCGGTCCGTATTCCTTCACGGTCATAGGCTTCTGATAATGGATCTTGTCCCCCTTGATGGTCTTATCCAGCACGGCGGGCGATACAAATAAATCCGTCATGCCGTCATGCACGTAGGGGCATCCCGTGTGGGGGTCCAGGATGAAATACCATGTCTCCTGTTTTTTCGCCTTTTCCAACAACATTTTATCCTTAAAATCAATAATATCCGAAACTGCCATCCTGCGTCTCCTTTTTACGTTTTTCTTTTCTATTTTACATGAGGTTTCCCAAATAAGAAATAGGTAATTTGAAAAAATCTCGTTTTCCGGTATGAAAAAACCATCGAAACATATATTTTAAATAAGTAACCATATCGGAGATTTTCTATTTTGAATAAAACAGCTTTTCTCAAAAAAGCCTGCATCTGCACCGCCGCAGCGCTTTGTCTCTTTGCAACCGGCATGAAACTGAAGGAAGAAATCACGGTCAGCAACGCCGTAAACGGACGGGAGCTTCCGATCTACTGCGTCCAGACCGACGAAAAAAAGATCGCCCTGACCTTTGACGCCGCATGGGGCAACGAGGATACAAGACAGATCCTCGAAATCCTCAAAAAGCACGGCGTTCACGTAACCTTCTTTATGACGGGCGGATGGGTGGAGTCCTATCCCGACGACGTCAAGGCAATCCTCGCGGACGGTCATGATCTGGGCAATCACAGCGAAAACCATAAAAATATGTCCCAGCTTTCCGACAGCGAATGTAAAGAGGAGCTGCAGTCGGTCCATGATAAGGTCAAATCCCTGACCGGATATGATATGTTCCTGTTCCGCCCTCCCTACGGCGATTATGACAATCATGTCGTTACCAATGCCAAAGAACTCGGCTATTATACAATTCAATGGGACGTCGACAGCCTGGACTGGAAAGACTACGGCGCAAACGACATTGTGGAACGCGTCTGCAACCACAAGGCTTTGGGGAACGGCTCTATTATTCTCTGCCACAACGGCGCCAAATATACCGCCGAGGCACTGGACACCTTAATTACCCGCCTGAAGGAAATGGGCTACACCTTCGTGCCCCTTTCAGAGCTGATCTATAAAGATAACTACCATATGAACACGGAAGGGCGGCAGATTCCCGACTAACGGCGCGCCGCATACCATTCTTTCGGTATCTGCGCCAGTATGATGCCCGCAAAGATCAAAACGCAGCCGAATACCTCGGTACCCGAAAGCGACTGTCCAAGCAGCGCCCATCCGGCAAGCGCGGAAAAGACCGACTCTAAGCTCATAATCAGCGCCGCAACCGTGGGATTATAATTTTTCTGTCCGATAATCTGCAGCGTATAGCCGACGCCGCTGGACAAAGCCCCCGCATATAAAATGGGCGCCCACGCCGCTAAAATATCGCTCCATACAGGAGTCTCAAAAATGAGCATGGCGATTCCCGACCAGACGCCGCATACCAGAAACTGGAGACAGGCGAGCTTCACGCCGTCTACCAGGGGCGCGAAATGGTCCACGCAAAGAATATGCCCGGAAAACATAAAGGCGCATAAGAGTACAAAAGCGTCTCCTTTGGTAAAGGACGCCTCTCCTACCATCGTCAGAAAGTAAAAACCGATCATGGCAAGAACGACGCTGACCCACACCAGCATTCCGCTCTTTTTGTGAAAAAACATGCCCAGTATGGGCACGAGGATGATATAGATAGCGGTAATAAAGCCCGCTTTTCCTACCGTCGTATACTGTACGCCGATCTGTTGGGCGCTTGTGGAAATAAATAAAAGCGTCCCGCAGCACAAGCCCGCTATCAGCAGACCGCGGCGTTCCTGTCCCTTTTGAAACGCACTCTGTTCCTCCGCCTTCTGTTCCAGAGCTTTTTCTTTTGTTTTTTTCAGGCGGTCCGATACTGCAATGACCGGCAGCAATACCAGCGCGCCGATCAGATTGCGGGTACAGTTAAAGGTAAAAGGTCCTACATATTCCATACCCACGCTTTGCGCCACAAAGGCAAATCCCCATATAGCCGCGGTAATCGTCAGCAGTATGGGGCTTTTGATATTTTTCTTTTCCATGATGTCACTCTCTTTTGTCTGCAAATCTCTTTAAATTTTCTCTTTGTTTATAAGAAATGTAAAACGCAAGATCATTGGCGCATTTGATAATCTGACAGCCGACGATCAGCCGTCCGTTCTCTCCCTCGCTCTTGCGGATCACTTCTCCCTGCATACGCATTTTCTCATCATACCTGCCCGAAAAATTGAGCCAGACCAAAGTCGTGTCTTCTTCCCATTCCCCCACGTCCACGACAAAGGAAAAACCCGTCATGCTCAGATCCCGGACAACGGCGTCCAGCCTGCGGTTCTTGCCGACCAATTCCACGACGCCTCTTTCCCCCACAAAAATACGAAAGGCGTTTCTGCGGTTGACGCGCTTCCCCTCCTGGCTGCACGCCGCCACCAGAAAGCTCTGGTCCTTCAGCCGGATATTTTTTACCGCGCAGTTTATAAACTGCACCGGAATATCCTCGTCCTTTGCAACTACGTTGACCGTGATCCCTTCTGCCGCCAGATTCAGCAATTTGTCCTCATAAATCACGGGGTCCATCAGCAGGGCGCCCCTAAACTCCTGCCTGACCGTGCTTTGAAAAAGCCATTCGCCCTTTGCGCTCTTTACCTCCAGGTCGACTTCCGTACCGATTTTTACTTCACTCAGTTTCATAAATTCACCAATTTCCCGATTTTCTCAATAATTTATGTATCTTTGGTGAATCCCCCGTTATCGTTTATCCGTCCACTTTTCCCTTACGTCATTCAGTATACCATTTATAAACAGTCTTGACAAATAACCTTTTCTTTTTTTGTGCACTTTTTCATTTTTAATTTTATCTGGGACTATTTTCACAGATTTTCATTTTTGGTATAATGGTACTGTATTTAAAAATAAAGGCGTTACCGCATTGGCAAAATGCGGCAGTCTCAGGGGAAGAGGTATTAAAAATGATTGTATTGGTAATTGTTTTAGCGTTGCTTTTGGCGGCTTCCGTATTTTTTAATGTGAAGCAGATGAAAGGCAAGCCGGAGGCGGCGGATTCGGTTCAGGCTGCGACCAAGGAAATCCTGAATCACGACGTAGGGGCGGTTCTGATTGTTTCAAATTCCGATCAGATCCTGTATTACAACAACGAATTTGAATTGCTGTTTCCGAAGATCGGCACTATCAGCGCCATTTCCGAACAGCCCGCAATGAAAAAGCTGTTTGCGGCAAAGGAATATGTTTCCGAAGAATTATCCAAAATCTATGAAATCCGTTCCGAAAGCCTTTCTACCGAAAATTTCAGCGGCAGATATTTATGGCTGACGGATATTACAGGTCATTACAAGACCAATAAAAAGCTGCAGGAATTAAAAGATATCGCGGACACAGCCAACAAAGCGAAGTCCAATTTCCTCGCAAACATGTCTCACGAGATCCGCACCCCGATCAATACGATCCTGGGCATGGACGAAATCATTATCCGCGAGGCTACGGAGAAACCCATTATCGGTTACGCCGAAAACATCCGCGATGCCAGCACCACCTTGCTGTCGCTGGTAAACGACCTGCTGGACTTTTCCAAAATCGAATGCGGCAAGATGGAAATCCTTCCGGTGGAATATGAAATTGCCAACGTATTATCCGAAATTATCAACATGATCGAAATTAAAGTCGCGAATAAGGGACTGGATTTCAACGCCGTTGTTGCGGAAGACATTCCGTATCTGCTTTACGGCGACGACGTGCGTCTGCGCCAGATCATTATCAACCTCCTGACCAATGCCGTAAAATATACCAAAGAAGGCAGCGTCGTTTTAAAGGTTGACTGGAGCGAGGCAGGGGATTCCTCCATCAATCTGATTGTTTCCGTTACCGATACCGGTATCGGCATTAAGGAAGACGATATCGACAGGCTGTTCGTTTCCTTCGAGCGGATCGAGGAAAGACGCAACCGCAATATTGAAGGCACCGGACTGGGGCTGAGCATTACAAGACAGCTTCTGGAGCTCATGGGCACCGGCTTAAATGTCCGCAGCGAATACGGCGTAGGTTCTACCTTCTCCTTCGTATTAAAACAGGGCATCCGCGACCGCAAGCCCATTGGCAAATTCCGTGAAAAATACGCGTACAGCCGTGAAAAACACAAAAAATACCGCACGACCTTCGTGGCTCCCAACGCCCGCATTCTGGTCGTTGACGATAACGCCATGAATATTTCCGTTGTCGAAGGGCTCTTAAAGAGCACGCAGATTAAGGTGGATAAGGCGTCCGGCGGTCTGGAAGCGCTGGATTTATGCGCGGAAAACTTCTACGACCTGATCCTGATGGATCATATGATGCCCAATATCGACGGCATCGAAACGCTGCACCGCTTAAAAGCGTCCGAAGGTCCCAACCAGGATACGCCGGTTATCGTACTGACGGCAAACGCCGTATCCGGCGCGAAGGAAATGTATGAAGCCGAAGGCTTTATCGACTATATGTCAAAACCGATTCAGGGCAAACCTTTGGAAGAAAAGATTCTCGAGTATCTGCCGGATAACCGTTACGTACTCGTGGAATACGATAAAGTGGAACAGGACATTTTCAGTAAGCTGTGGAAGGCGATTGCAAACGAAATCAGCGCCGAATACCGTTTCAAGCATATCGACGTGCCTTCTGCCGTAGAATCCGCGGAAGGAAATAAGGAAACCTTCCGGTTCCTGCTGCAGTCCTTCCACGACAATGCTTCCAAAAACAAGAAAGACATTCTTGCTTCCTACGAAGCCGAGGATTACACCAATTACACGATTTACGTCCATGCGCTCAAGAGTACTTCCAAGATGATCGGCGCTCTTGCCCTTTCGGAAAAATCAAGGCTTTTAGAGCTTGCGGGCAAGGAAGGAAAGATCGACTACATAAAGGACAGCCACGAGGAAGTCATGGAGCTGTTTGACCAGGTTATGGAAGAAATTACCGATTATCTGGATAAGGTAAAGCCTGAGGAGGAAGAAACCGGCGGAACCACGGTTATCGACGAAGAGACCGCAAAAGCTTTGGAAAAGGCGAACCAGCAAGGCTGATAGCCGGCAACAAGAGTAGTAATAAAAGAGTAGTAATAAAAGAGGGTCTGCCGCATTTCTAAATTTATAAATCGCTCACGGAAACACGCTTTCGCTCTATAAAAACGCAGCGGTACGTAAATCCGCAAAATACGCGGATTAAGTACCGGCGTTTTTATAAAGGTTTCCTTTGATCGATTTACAAATTTAGAAATGCGGCAGACCCTCTTTTTTGACAGCCTTTGTTTTCATTTTGGCAGCCGTTGCTTTTATGTGGGCTATATATATACGGCTTTGTGTGTAGCCGCTTGTAATCGCGCTTTTTATAGCCGGATGCCGAAATGCGCCGCTATGAGCGCTTATAGTTTTTCCAGCTCGCTTTCTTCAAAGTAGGCTCTGATTCTGGCAAGAAGGCTGAATTTACCAATGGGCTTCAATATGTATCCGCAAGGGTCCAGCTTGAGGCATTCGGAAATCTTATTACTGTCCGAAACTCCGGTCAGGAAAAATACCGGCAGATCCTTCAGGTTTTCATCTCCGCGTATAATCTCCAGCGTCTCTTTTCCGTTCATCCCCAGCATCAGATCCGGCTTCTGTTCCCGCAGGCTTGCAAGCGCATCCTCTCCGCTGCTTACCATCGTCACGCGGTAAGCGTCCCTCAAAAAAGAATACAGCAACTGCAGCATATTCTGATCATCATCCACTACAAGAATTTTCTTCTGCGTCTCCATACGAATCCCCTCCGGCAATCAAAGCATAGACCTATTGTATCACAGTTTTTATTTCCTTTTCAATTCAAAGCACGCAAAATTTTCGTAATTTCCTGCGCCCTCCGTTCCCATGTATGACAGCGCATCGCCGCCTCAAAACCCGCGTCGGCGATTTCCTGCATTTTTCCTTCGTCCCGCAGCAATTCCTCCGCCAAAACGGGAAGTTGATCCAAGTCTTTCAGGGAATAAACAGCCGCGTTCTCCTTTTGCCTTAAAAAACCGTCCAGATAGACCGAACTGTCCGTCAGAGCCACCGCTCCGTTTAACATAGAGTTAAATATCCGGTCGTGCGCCCCATCCTTAAACCAGGGCATCACATTCAAAGAAAGCTTTCCGTCTCCGATCCTTTGCAGACAGCCGAGCGAATCCAGCGTGCCGCCGATCTTAAGATTTTCCTTTCGGGCGCATACAAGATTCTCCCACCCGTTGCCGAAAACATGGACCGGATACCCCGCTTCCGCAAGAATGCGTACCGCTTCTCCCCGAAAATAAAAACGGATATACATATCCAAAAAGATCATATTGCCCAGGGTCTCCCGGATTTCCTCATGAGTAGCTTCGGGAATCTCCCTAATCAGATGCTCCTTTGCCACATCTTCCAGCAATTTGTCCGGATACGCCTTCAGCTCGTCCAGAATCCCCATATAAAACTGCGTGTATTCCTCTCCGGCGCGGTCTATGTAGACGTTGAAATTTTCCGGCGGAACATAATTTCCCGTAAACACAATATCCATGGAGCGCTCCCTGATGGGCTTATAATCGCCCGCCGGAAACAGGGAGGTCCCTGCGAGGGGCAGAAACGGTCCTCTTTCCACCTCGGGAAAATATTCTTCCATATATTTCTCGTGATTGCGGTCAATGCTGATATGGAGATATCTTTTGGGCAGCATATGATCCAAAAAACGATGGTAATAAAAAGGATGGTCCACGACAATATTGATACAGGGAATGTCAAAGGCGTCCCAGATATACTCGCCCTTCTCCTTATCATATACGATCTCGCCTTCCCCGCACAAGCCATGATAATTGAAGGTCACAACCGCCGTTTCTCCCTTTCGGATAAACCGAAGCAGCCCGCTTACGCTTTCCGCTTCCTTTTGATAATCATAAAAAAAGGTCTTATAGCCCTCTTTCAAAAAAGTCTTTTCCATCTGCCGCGAAAAATAAGCCGTCGTCTCGATATCCCCCTGAAACATAATGATCCGTCTGATTTTTCCGCACGTCTCTTCCATTATTGCTCCTCCGAAAACAGATACATGCCTTCGCCCTCATAAATCACGTAATATTCGTCTTCGTAAACCTTAACCGCATCCTGCATAACGGTAATATCGCCGTTAAACAACGCCGGTTCCTCGGTAACCGCCAACAGCAGGAACGTTTTTCCCGTATGGTAGCCTTCCTGATAATAATACTTGGGAGTCAGCCACTCATAAGGCGCGGATACGCCGTCCTTCCCGCCCAGGTTGCCGACTTCAATATCCCCGTTGGACAGATACTCGGTCACGCTGGCATTCCAAAAAGTCGCGTAGCCGAAGGTGTACTCGTTTTCTTCGAGAAACTCCATATAGCCGTAGCGTTTCTCACAATCGTTATACTTGGTATCCTGCCAGAGCTCCCCGTACAAAGAGGCAAGCACCGCTAAAACGGCAAGAAGCGTCAGCACGGGCTTGATAAACTCCGTCTTTTCCTTTGCCTTTTGCAGATAAATCCCCACCAGGATCACAGCAATCACATAAACCGGAAGCCAGTAGCGGTATTGCTGTAGCACGTCCGTAAATACCAGCATGTACCAGTTGATCAGAAAAAGCGCATAGAAATAATATAAAAACAACCGTTGTTTATCATCCAGGATTTCGTATCTGTGCTTCGTCAGATAAACCACCGCATAGACCACAAATATAAAAAAGGCGAATTTTACCACATTGACAATTCCGAGAGGCGTTACCGCCGCCGTTTCCCGATAGCCGAAAAGCTCCAGCATCAGTTTGACGGAAGTCATAAAACGGTCCGGCACTTCCGACAACGGCACAAACGCAACCGCCTGCGTATCAAAGGTATAATGCGCCGCCAGGACGAATTTGTTGATCAAAAACCCGATTCCCGCAAAGACTAGCATCCCGCCGGAAAGCACAAGTTTTGAAAACAGGTTTTTCCCTCTTTCCGCCTTATCGTCAAAGCCATAGGAAAAGCACACCGCAGCAAGCAGCGGCAGATAAAGGCTTGCCAGATAGCGCAGCCCGGAAAGTCCCAAAATCAGCGCCGCAATCCATAAAACGCCTGCCCTCAGCAGATTATATGCCTTTTTCTCCGAAGGCTTTCTGTGGAAAAATTTTAACACCAGATAGGTGCAGATAACCTGGGACGTATAAAAATTGCCCAGCAAAAGCATATCCAGATATTCGTTGGAAAGAGGCGCGACAAGCAGAGCCATGGCAAGATAAAGATACGCGCCCTTCAATCCGAATTCCTTCGCCGTAAAATAAAACACAACGGCTAAGAGCACGTCAAAAATAATCAGAGAGATCAGCTTAACCGTGCCGTAATCGGAAAAAATCCAAAACAACGGCGTCATAATAAGCTGCGTATAAACAACCCGGATCTCGGTGGAATAAAACCAGTTGGAAGACAAAATCCCCCCTTCCTCGGAGAGGAGCTTGGACAAAATAACCTCCGCCGACATATCCGAGTGCATCAGGTTGTCCGGGTACACTGCAAAAAACAATACAGAAGCGGCAAGCGTCACAAAAGCAAGCGCCATGGCTCCGTATTGGCACAAGGAAGATTTATTTTTTAATTTCTCTTTTAAAAATCCCATTTTTTCATCCTTCCAACGGTATTTTCTACCTAATTATCATGTTAGCTTTTTCTATATTCTTTGTCAAGAAAACCCGGCGCGGGGTCCTGTATCCCGTTCAAATTTATTTTTTATCTATATTTTTTTATTCAAACGCTCTATAATATTCCTATAGCAGACTGCAAAATCAGCGTTCTGCGATATAAGAGTCCATTCAAGAGACAGGAGATATACATGATCATCTTATTGCTACTGATTTGCGCTGCCGCGCTGGCAGTTTACAAATTGCTTCCGGTTTTTAGCGGAGGACACCAGACCTTTACCGATATTATAATAGAAAATGTTTCCGCAAGCGGTTATAACAAGTCCGGCGAGCTGCAGCTTTTCTGGCTGATGCTTGCCGCAGGCTCCCTGCTTCTGCTGGGCGCGCTCGCCCTGCAGTCCCGTCTGTCGGCTTCCCCGAAAGGGCGGACGCCGTCGGCTGCGAAGGCGGCATCTGCCAATCGGCGGCTGTCATCGCCTGCAAAACCTTTATCTTCCCATCGGCGGTTTTCGGCGGCGGCAAGGGCATCAGCTTCCGCCCCAAATATTACAAACCTTCGGGACTATCGGTTTCCGCTGTACGGCGGTATGCTTTTGGTTCCGTTTTTCGTATATCTTATCGCCTTCGGTCAGTTCAGCGTCCCGCTGTTTGCAGGCGCCGTTATCTTTATTCTCTGTTATGCTTTGCTTCCCGGCTGCCGCAGCCTGACCGGACAGATCCTTCTGACTTATGCGCTGACCTATTATGCATGTATGTCTCTGCTTACCGTTTTCGTGCAGCTTACGGGGACGGACCGCACGTTTTCGTCCGCCTTTTTATACATCATAACGCTTGCTGCGGGATCTTTTCTATCCGCAATCCAGATCGTCCGTTACCGGCGCAATCCCGAGACGGCTTTCGGCAGACGGGCGCTTCTCGTCCTGCAATGTCTGCTGCCCGGTCTTTTGACCCTCTGGCTGGTTGACGATTATTTCTATCAGGGAGAATTGATCCATGTCCCTTACGCTGTGGGATATACCGTATTCTTCGCGCTGTTAATCGGCATTTGCCTGATTCTGCTGATCCGGCAAGCCGTCAGATTTTGGAACAAAAACGAAAAATATATTATAGGCGCGGTCACGCCGATATTGATCTTTATCTATCACTCTTTTTCGGCTGCGCCCATGTATGCCCAGCCGGACCAGCACCATCACGGCGAACAGATGATTCCCTGGAACCAGGTCTTTGTACACGGTCAGTCCCTGTATGACGAATATACGCCGGTTTCGGGTCTCTTTCCCTTTGTCAACGGATTCTTCCAGCATATATTTTTAGACGGCACCGTCACGGATTATTCCCCTGCGATTTCTATAACAGTCGTTATATTCTGTATCATTACCATGTACCTGATTTACCGGCACGTGGGCGGCGGTTATACCACGGCTTTTGCCGTTCTCTTTGCTTTGCCAAGCTACAACAGGCAGTACATGGTGCTTCCCATCCTGCTGCTGTTGACGCTGCCCGGCTTGCTGCAGAAAAAAAATCTCTGGCTACAGACATGGATTTTTTCCTGTTTCCTGGGCGGACTGTATTATCCCCTTTACGGAGCCGGGGTTTTAGCCGGCACTTTGCCTTTAGGTATTTATCAGATTGTTACTTATGTCAAAAGCGGCTTATTAAAAAAAGACTGCAAAAAAGTATCTTTTTATGTAACATGGGTTATTTTAATTTTGGTTGTCACCTGGAATCTTCCCTTACTTGTGCGAATGTTAAAACATACTTTAACTTATTCTTCCCAGACGGTCCTTGCCGACGGCATTCCCTTGCTGGGACAGACGGCTCCCGATTCCTTCCTGCCCTTTCTCTCCTCCCATGGCATATTGCGTAACGCATGTTACATTTCTTTTCGTTTCCTGCTGCCCATGGCTGGCATCTGGATCTTTGTCTGGCTGATTTACCATGCCCTCTGCAGCCGCAGGGATAAACGCAAAGATTTTAAACCGGCTTTGATCTTGAGCTCCGGCGCCATTACTTTGATGATATCCTATACCTATACGCTGGTCCGTGCGGACACCGATAAAATTCTTTCCCGCACGGCTATGGTACTGATTGCGGTCGCCTGCATGTTTTTACCGGTTATGCTGATCCATTACGGGAAATCCCTTTTGAAGCATTCCACGCTTGCCCTGGTCATAGGCGCCCTCGTGTCGCTTCCCATGGCGATTTATATGCAGACCTCCTGGAGTAAATTTCCCGATATGTGGGTCTACCCCGACGGCGAAAGTCAGCTCGTCATGGACGACGCTTCCAAACTGTATTCTTATTACGAAGTGCCGGAGACATTTTTAAAATCCGAAGATACAGGACTTTCCGAAACTTATCAGGCTCTGCTTGGCAGAGGTTTTATGGTTGCCGACCAAATTCATTATATTGAAGACTATGCCGACGTCATCGAAAAATGTGAAGCTGTCTCCGACGACGTTGCCTATATGGCGTTTGACGGACAGGGCTTCTATGACTATCTGGGAGTAAAATGTTCCGCTACAGGCTATATTCCCGCCGCGCGCAGCTACGAGGCGCAAAAGGAGATCTGGGACGCTGCCCGTGAAAATCTGCCGGTGGTCTTTTACCTGCAGCCCCAGAGCAGTTATTATATCTTCCGGTTCATGCTGGAAGAAGGCTATGTCTATTGTGCAAATGACAACGCCTTCTATCCGCCCGGGCTGTACGCCGCCCTGTATGGCGCTTCCGGCGACAACTACCGCACCGATGCTTCCGGCGACGATTACCGCACAGACGCGCCCGGCGATGATTACCGCGAAAACGCTCCCGCCACCGACTTCGGACGAAGCGCCGCTTCCTTCGGCGCTTCCATGGATACCCTGCAGGAGCTGTTTATCGGGGATCGGACCGTCAGCCTCTCCGCCGGGAATCTGCCCGACCGCTTTGACGGCACGGACTATGATTTCCTGTATCTGGAGCTTGGTAAAGAGCTGTCCCCTTCGGAATCTTCTCCTTTGGAATCTCTTCCTTCACAAGCCAATCTGACTATTGCCTGGACCGATACCGAAGGGAATACCTTTGAAAACAGCTATGTAAACTGCACGATCACGGACGATCGCAGGCTGTTGATCCCCATGGGCATGAACGCCTGCTGGCTTCTTTCACAAATTGACGATTTTAAACTGACTATCTCGATCCCCGGCAGCGGAGCCGCCGATGCCGCTAATACCTCCGGCAGCGAAGATATTCTTTATGAAACCACATATAAAAGGCTGAAAACCTCCGAAGAGGATTCAGCCTTCATCAAAGAGCTTTCGCTTATGCAGTTGAATATTCACCGGTAATTAAGCCGTAATCAACGTACCGGTCTTTCCTTTGATCGCGTCCGCCGTCTTTTGAATGGAAGTGATCAGCACGCTTCCCGTGGGCACTTTCTCCAAATACGCGATCGCCGCCTCAATCTTCGGAAGCATATCGCCCTCTCCGAACTGCCCCTCGGCGATGTATTCTTTCGCCTGCGCCACGTTCATTGCAGGAATAGCTTCCTGATTTTCTTTTTCAAAATTCTTGTATACCTGCTCTACGCCGGTTAAAATGATCAACTGATCCGATTTCAGATCGGAAGCGAGCTTTCCGGCGATGCAGTCCTTTTCAATAACCGCGGAAGCGCCTTTTAACGCATGTTTCTGCTCGATGACGGGAATCCCGCCGCCGCCGCAGGCAATGACCACTTGATCCGCGTCAGCCAACGTCTTGATCGCCTCAATCTCCACGATATCGATGGGCTTCGGAGCCGCCACAATACGGCGAAATCCTTTTCCCGGCTCTTCCTTGACATAATTGCCTTTCTTTACCTCTACTTCCGCATCTTCAGCGCTCATATAGCGTCCGATCAGCTTCTGGGGTTCATAAAACGCCTCGTCGTAAGGGTCAACAGTTACCTGGGTCAGAATGGTGCTGACGGGCTTTGCAATCCCTCTGCTAAGCAGCTCCGCCCGCAGGGAATTTTGAATATCATAACCCACATAGCCCTGGCTCATCGCCGAGCAGACGCACATAGGCGCGGGGCTGTAATCAATATAAATCCGTCGAAGCTCGGTCATCGCCTTGTGAATCATGGATACCTGGGGACCGTTGCTGTGCGTAATCGTAAGCTGATAATCCGCCTCCACCAGATCGGCAAGCGCCTTCGCCGTATCCTTAACGGCGTCCCACTGTTCGGAAATCGTATATCCCAACGCTTCGTGTCCCAAAGAAACTACAACTCTTTTTTTGCTCATATCGTTACCCAACTTTCTGTATTTTATCTGTCCTATCTTAAACCGGATGCTTCTGTCCGGTCCTGTCCGCATCATGAGGATACATCAAGTATAGCAAATCGCAGGGAAATCCGCAACTATCGTCTGCCATCCAAAACATGATATCCGGACAAGACATCAGGATAGTCTGCTCCTCATTTTTCTTAACAACATCTCTACCTGCTCATCTGTTACCGGTGCATTTCTCTCCTCCTCATAGATACGCTTTCCCTCGTCCATGAATGCCCTGTTGTCTCTAATCATTTGAAAGCATTCCCGTCTTTTTGCCGGATCGGGAACCAGATCTTCCAGCATATCCTTCAGATTTTTTACAATCAGATCCGGAAACGCGATTCGTCCCATACTTCCCTCCCTGAAGACTCCATCGTTACTTTTCAGAAATGGGATCTTAAAATGTCCGGCATATATCGCCGATACAATTTCTCCCTTATGCTGTTCATGCGGCTCATCAGCCAAACCGGTTTCAAACCGGCTATCACAATCAATTAACTGTTTTTCCAAAAACCTCTGATCTTGTGGATCAATATCACTGTGATCAATTACTATAATCTTTCCCGATCTTTTATATCCCAAAAACTTGTCGGAAATAACCTGAAAGCTTTCATTTCTTTTAAAATTCAAAATTTCTTTTTCAACTACATCTGCCACTATGAGTTTATGATATTTATCAATTAAGGTTCCGTCTAAATTTGATAAAACCGCATCCACCCAAATATCCGTATCGCAAATCGGATACTGAGCCAATTCAATTCCATGATATATCATTCCCTAACCCATCTATGACTTTTAAAAGTTCATAAGCCTTTTCTTTGGATATTCTCTTCTCTCTGACATTAAATTCTATATCATTCATAAAAGAGTCCGGTATATAAATATCATTCGTGGCGTTAATTAACCGTAAATCTCCCTGTACGGACAGTGTTTTCTTTTTCAGTTTTTCCCTCTGATCAGGATGATCCTTTGCAATCGCAAAGCGATTCTGCAAAGTTTTTTTATACATAGGATAGATTTGTAATATTCTGAGCAGCATTGCCGAATACTCGACCCTAAAATGGTTCTGCATCCGTATAATATCCTCATGACTCAAATATGCAAGAGAAATATTTCCGCTTTCAATATATTCCTTAACAAGATTTTCCGGCATTAAAATAAGTCCCGCAAACATATCCGCCTTATATTCAATGGGATCGCGTTTGCCGGAATCAACATAACTGATCCCGCTCCCTTCTCCGGTATAAATATGATAGCACTCATGCCAGCACGACATATATTGCCTGCCGAGATTTTGCCTGCTGTTAATGTAAATACAATCATAAGGTTCCTTATGAATTGTAAAACCGCTCAAAGCCGTATTTTCTTCAATTGCCGGAAACCTTAATAACAAAAAGCCCAATTGCTCTATCATTTTGAATGTATCTTTTATCACTTCTTTTTCACTGATAAAAGTTCTTCTAAATTTCAGAGCAATTGGGTAAACCTCTTCATACAGCTTGGCTTTTTCCTGTTCTGTCAAATTCTCCAAAATACACCGCCTTACTATTTTACTCCGATTTTCTTCTGCATAATCATCTCATTAAAAAGCATATTCGCCATATCAAATGTGGCTTGAACACCGGAGCCGCTATCTCCCGTACGGTAATTTGCAGCCTTCTCATCATCTATATATTCGGCAAGCAATTCTTCGGAGGATAACCCCAATATACTGCCGCATATTTTATATATTTCGGGTGAAAAACTACGTTCTCCCGCTTCAATGTCTGCCAGCATCTTTTCGTCAATTCCATATTCAGCTGCAAACTCCGGAATGCCTGATCCTTCCTTTTCTCTCTTATCCCGTACCATTTTACTTAATTCATAACTAGTATATACAGGACGGCGGTTATCTGATTTTTTAACAAATTCGTAAATATCTGCCATATCAATCCCTCCGTTTCTTATACTATAATTTCTTAAGCTTACTAATATTATAGCATTTTTATGGATTTTGCAACAGATTTATCACAAATTTTCCATATATTTTTGTGCAATTTTTCCTACCCTCTGACCACCGCAATCACCGCGCCGATCATAATGCAGAAATCCGAAAGATTGAAGACAATATTCTTCAGTTTTTCATTCTTGACGTTAAATCCGAAATAATCCACCACGTAACCCTTAATCATACGGTCGTAGGTATTGGAAAAGGCACCGCCCAGCAAAAGGGACAGCCCGGTTTTTAATAAGGTTTTCCCCTTTGTCCCGAGGGTCAGCACATATATCATCGTACAGGCGAGGCACAGCCCCAGGGAAATGCCCTTTACAAACTCCGGTCTCTTCTCTCCCAGATTCAGAAAGGCTCCGTAATTATGATACTTTGTCAGATACAGCCTGCCTCCCAGGATCGGCTTTCTTTCTCCCTTTGTACCGTTTTGCTCCGTAACCTGTTTGATTACGCTTTCCACTGCGACGATCGCAATCACAATACCGATAAATATCACGCTTTTTCCTCCTATTGTAATCAGCCCGGCGGTTCTTTAAATTCCCGCCAGTACTTCAAATACGCCCGCGAGATATAAGGTTCCGTAGCCCCATTCTCTCGAGGGGTAATAAACCTCCGGTCTCCTTTTGGCGCCTCTGATCAGATAATTTTTGACGCTGGAGGTATTGACCAGCAGATCGTGTTCCTCTACAACCGCCCATTGCAAAAAACATGCCGCCGCTCCCGCGGTCAGCGCCGCCGACATGGACGAGCCCGTATCGGGCAAAAGCGGCGTCGGAATGCCGACCCCCGGCGCTGCAAGCGCCGGAACGATCAACCCGTCCGTCGAGAACCCCCGCCCGCTGTTTAAGTAAAAGCTGCCGTCCGTACTGTTATAAGTCGAAACGGCAAGCACACTCCTGGCATAGGAGGGCTCCGTCAATGTGTTATAGGGGCTGGGGCGTAAAAAGTAAGTCTCCCCTTCCAGAAAATTCCGCATGGGTAGCCACATATGAAACCTTCCTCCACCGCCCCTGATATTGACCTGTATCCTCCAGATGCCCGGCAGAGGGTTGCGGAAACGCATCACGATCAACTGCTGCCCGTTCTGCTGTTCCACCAGGATATATTCCACGGTTATCCGGGTATTGGAATAAATAAAGGTAAAATCGGTGCTTTTGCCGATGCGGTAAGGTATTTCGGGTATGGTCTCCCCGCTGGGGCTTGTAATGGACACCGTATAAACGCCCGGGATCTGTCCCCAGAGCTCCAGCCAGAACCCCCGCTCTCCCTGACCTACCAAAAGCTCCACTTCCTCATTAGCTCTTCCCAGACCCGGAGACAGTACCAGATTTCCTTCATAATGTCCCGCGCCGTTTCCTTCGTTGCCGCCGCCCACGACCATGCAGCGGCTCCTTCTTCCCGCCAGTTCATTGAGATATTCCGCCAGCAGGGAAGATCCGTCATGAGCGCCCAGCGTCGTCCCAAGCGCCAGACATGCCACCACAGGTCTTCTTAACGCCTCCGCAAACCCGTCCAGATACCGCAGGGCGAGCATAATATCCGTTTCCTGATAGCAGGGCACATCCGGGGGAATCTGATACAAATTCCGTAAATATTCCTTCGCCTGTTTCAGCTTTACCACGACAAAGCTCACATCGGGAGCCGCCCCGAGAAAGCCCGTAGTCCTGTCGTATCCTCCGGCAACGCCAGCCACCTCGGTGCCGTGTCCGATCTCGTCGGTCACAAGCGGCGGACCTCCGCTTTCCAGATTGTCATTGAGCTGTTCGGCGGTAAATTCAGTGCCGTACAAAAAACCTTCGGGAGGCGTGCCCGACTGATTGGTCTGGTCCCAGACGGATAAAATGCGCGTCGAGCCGTCGCTGCGCCGGAAAGCCGGCAGCTGATAGCGGATTCCCGTATCGATAATGCCCATGATCACGTTTCTGCCCGTCAGCGATAGCGGCGGACCGCTGACCGTCAATATCCCCGCTTCGGAAAGCGCCGTCAGATCCGGTACTCCCGTATCCTGCAGCAGACCGTAGCACTTGGGAATATATTGGTAACCAAGCCCTATACTGTTTTGTGACGGCACCGCAGATGCCGCCACATGTAAAATTTTCAGATTTTCAGACAGCCTTTGTTCGCAGTAATCGGGATTTTCCACGCTTCCCTGAAACAAAATTTCCGGCGTAATATCAAAATCCACCAGAATGTCCAGATAGTTATTGGATAAAATCCGTTCCCTGCAGTCCGGTCTCTCTATATCCATATCAATCTCCGCATTTTTTATTATCTTATGCCTAACTGCGGATCTGTATGATAGGACCTCCTTTTCCTTCGATATAATCTCCGGTAATCGTCACGCTGCCGATATTGTCGTCTTTGGGAATCTCATACATAATATCCAGCATAAATTCCTCAATAATCGCGCGAAGCGCCCTTGCTCCGGTATCCTTTTCCATCGCCTTTTTGGCAATGGCGCGGAGCGCGCTTTCATCAAACTGCAGATCCACCTCATCCAGCGCCAGAAGCTTTTGGTACTGTTTTAAGATCGCGTTTTTCGGCTCGCTCAGGATGGACACAAGCATATCCTCCGTCAGCGCATCCAGAGTAAAAATAACCGGCAAACGCCCCAAAAACTCCGGAATCATACCGAATTTTTTCAAATCCTCTATGGTTACCTTGCTGTGAATATTTTTCTCTTTATCAAAAGCGTCCTTCAGGGTAGCGTTAAACCCGATGGAGGTCTGCTTTGTCAGCCTCTGCTTGATAATCTCGTCCAGATCCGGGAACGCGCCCCCGCAGATAAACAGGATATTTCTTGTGTTGATCGTCGTCAGCGGCACCATGGCGTTTTTACTGTTGGCGCCCACGGGCACCTCGATGTCCGCCCCCTCCAACAGTTTTAACATTCCCTGCTGCACGGATTCTCCCGAAACATCCCTGGAGTTCGTGTTTTGTTTTTTGGCAATTTTATCGATCTCGTCAATAAACACAATGCCCATCTGCGCCTTGTCCACATCGTTGCCCGCTGCGGCTAACAGCTTGGACAAAACGCTTTCAATATCGTCGCCGATATATCCCGCCTCGGTCAGGCTCGTAGCGTCGGCAATGGCAAGCGGCACATCCAACAGCTTTGCCAGCGTCTTCACAAGATAAGTCTTGCCGCAGCCTGTGGGACCGATCATCAGCATATTGGATTTTTCGATCTCAATGTCATCCATGGTGTTCGTCGCCACACGCTTATAGTGGTTATAAACCGCTACGGAAACGACCTTTTTCGCCTTCTCCTGCCCTACCACGTACTCGTCCAGGCTCGCCTTGATTTTATGGGGCGCGGGAATATTTTTAATATCCAAAAGCGGTTTGTCGGATTTTTTTCTCTTTTTGAGCTTCTGCTTGTTGGGAATGCCTCCGTCTCCCTGAAGGTCGCTGATATTGACGAAACGGATATTGGGAAATCCGTTTTTGGAATCGTCTCCGTCTCCGTCGCCAAAGTCGATATTGTTTAACCCGTTCATCAGATTGGGATCGTTTAACATGCCCTGATAATCAAACTGACTGACCGCATCCATGGTCTTGTGCATACAATCGTCGCAGACGCAGATATGATTGGGCATTTTAAACTGCTTGCCCGTCACGCTTTCGGGTCTGCGGCAGATAAAACATACGTTTTCATATCCGTCATCCGAATCGTCGTCTTTTTCCTCCGAAGAATCGTCCTTTTTACCGGAAGAAGCCTCTTTTTCGTCGGCGCCTTTCCTCTTGCCGTCCGGACCGTCTCCCTCCAGGCTGTCCTCGAAGTCGTCTTCAAAATCATCTTCCGAGGTTTCCGCCTTTGCGAAAAGCTCCTCCGATTCCTCTTCCTCGTCGTTTCCGCTATACTCGGTTCTGGTCACGCCGTGATGAGCCACGTCCCCGGTTCCGCCCGTTTTTTCATCTTCGTCAAATTCTTCGTCAAAATCATCCTCGGAAACGGCTTTCTCCTCATCATAAAAGACTTCATCCGCCATCGTTTCCTTGTCGTCGTTTTCAAAATGAAAAATATCTGTCATGCTTTTCCTCCAGTATTTTTGTTCCGATTACTCTACCGTTACGGATTTCGCCAGATTGCGCGGCTTATCCACATCGCAGCCCTTTCCCACGGATACATAGTAGCCGAAAAGCTGTAAGGGAATAATGGCAAGGGAATTGGTAAAATAAGGATTGGTTTCCGGTATATAGAGCACATAATCCGCCGCCTTCTCAATTTCGATATTGCCTTCCACAGTTACGGCAAGCACAAAAGCGCCCCTTGCTTTTACCTCCACGATATTGCTGATCGTCTTGGCGAACAGGTCGGGCTGCGTCGCCACGGCGGCTACCAGCGTTCCTTCCTCGATCAGGGAAATCGTCCCGTGCTTGAGTTCTCCCGCTGCATATGCCTCGGAATGAATATAGGAAATCTCTTTCAGCTTTAGCGACCCCTCCATGGAAATCGCATAATCGATCCCTCTTCCGATAAAGAAAATATCCCTTGCGCCGATATAACGGTTTGCAAATCTCTGAATATTGTTTTTATTGGACAACAGCATCTGGATCTGATCCGGCAGCTTCTTCAGATCGTCCAACATCTGTAAAAACTCCCCGTCGGATACTGTCTTTTTTACTCTTGCAAATTTTAAGGCGAGCAGATACAATGCAATCAGCTGCGCGCTGTACGCCTTAGTCGTGGCAACCGCGATCTCCGGTCCCGCCCAGGTATACATGACGCTGTCCGCCTCTCTGGCAATGGAGCTTCCCACTACGTTGACGATGCCCAGCACCTTGAACCCTCTCTTCTTGGATTCGCGCAGCGCGGCAAGGGTATCCGCCGTCTCTCCCGACTGGCTGATTACGATTACCATCGCGCCGTCTTCCATGACCGGATTGCGGTACCGGAATTCCGAAGCGAGATCCACCTCCACGGAAATCCGCGATAAGCCCTCCAGTACATATTTTCCCGTAACGCCCGCGTGATATGCGGAGCCGCAGGCAACGATATACAGCTTTCTGACCGCTGCAAGCTCCTCGTCGCTCATATCCAGCTCGTCGATTACCACTTCGTTATCCTTGAGCCTCGGCATCAGCGTATCGGTTACCGTCTTGGGCTGTTCATACATTTCCTTCAACATGAAATGCTCGTAACCGCCTTTTTCCGCCGCATCGGAATCCCAATCGATCATGACGGATTCCTTTTGGATTTCCTCCTCGTCTACGGTATAAAAGTGCATATGGTCCTTACGGAGCCGTACAATCTCCTGATTCTCCATGTAAGTAACCTTGCGCGTATATTTCAAAATGGCGGGCACATCCGACGCGATAAAACAGCCGTCCTCATTCTGCCCGACGATCAGCGGAGAATCCTTTCTGGTTGCAAACAGCTGGTCCGGGTGCTCTGCAAAAATCACGCCCAGCGCATAGGAGCCCTCCACCCTGTGCAATACCTTTGTGATCGCCTCCAGGGGATTGCCTTTATAATAATAATCCACCAAATGCGCCACCACTTCCGTGTCGGTCTCCGATATAAAATGATACCCTTTTTCCTCCAGCATCTTCCGCAGCGGAATATAGTTTTCAATGATTCCGTTGTGCACCACCGAGATCGTCTTCGCCTCATTATAGTGCGGATGCGCGTTGATCGTACTCGGCACGCCGTGGGTCGCCCAGCGCGTATGCCCGATGCCGAGACACCCCGGCATGGTCTCGCCGCCATGGGTCATCTCTTCCAATATTTTCAGCCTTCCCGCAGCCTTGACAATTCTGATCTTTTCTCCGTCAAAAACCGCCATTCCCGCAGAATCGTAGCCTCTGTATTCCAATCTGGCAAGTCCGTCCAAAATAAGCGGAGCCGCCTGTTTATTTCCGATATAACCTACAATGCCGCACATGCTTAAACTCCTTCCTTTTCAGGGTTTTTTCCATATCCTTTCGCCGCGTCGATTTTTTCCACATCCCGCTTCAACGACCTTCTCTTCCAATAGAGGCGGTTGGAGGAATATTTGTAGACCCTTTTGTCCGAAAGTCTGCGATAATTCCTGCCATAGCGGAAACCAAGCCATTTGGCGCCGCTTGTCACAATCAGCTTGGGGATCAGACGCTTATACCCGTTACTCCATAAATATGCCAAAGTCTGTTTGACCATGCGTATTCCTTCGCCTTCCGAGGATAGCCCTTCAAACACTTCGGGATGGTCCGCCTGGGAAACGCCCAGGTCAAAATTTCTGTGAAACTGTTCCTTCGCAGAATAATTGTGGGAATGAAATACCAAAGCGTCCGCGCAGTAAGCGATACTGTATCCTGCTTTCGCCGCCTTCCCCGCATAAATCATATCTTCGTTAAAAATCGTCTGGCGTACAAAGCCGCCCAAGCCGTCAAAAATCTCCCTGTTATACGCCGCGCAGACGTCCGAGCAGAAATAAGCCTTGATGCCGAGGCGCTCCACGTCCTTTTCGCTTTTCAGGCAGGACTGTTCCGGATAATTAAAACTCCTCGTATAACGCTCGATGGGGTTGCAGTCCTCCCTGGGAAGCTGTCTGGCGTAAGAAACCGCCGCCTTCCCCTCTGTTACCGGTTTTAACAGATTCTCCAAAAGATATTCATCCGCCGGCACCGCATCCTGGGTCATCATCACAAAATACTCCGCCGCAGAATAGGTAACTCCCTTATTGCGGGTGGCGCCATGGTCAAATTCTCTCTGAGAATGATGATGCACCTGGCAATTTCCGTACTTTTTCAAAAAATCGCTGCCAAAAATCAAACGGTCAAAATATTTCTCCTCGGTATTCATAATAATAATCCGCCCGGGCTTGACCGTCTGCTTTTGCAGCATATCCAAAACCTTCAAAAAATTCTGATCCGGTTTAAAGGTTGGGATGATCACATCCACTGTATTCATAAATAACGCTTCCTTTGCTGCATTCTGCCTTCCTAATCACGACCATCTTATTATAACAAAAATAGGGGACCGATTAAAGTCCCCTTTGCAATTTATTCCTATTCCGTTATTGTGAGCCGCCTTCTTCCGACTCGTCCTGCTCAACCTTGGACGTGCCCGTATCCCGCCTGATCACGTCTCCATAGCTTTCGACCGCTGCCGACGGCGTGTAATCTCCCACGTCCCCGAACAAATATTCATGAAGGATCATGACATTGGTCTCCAGATCTACCGGAATAACGCAGTCACCCTTGCTGCCGATAACGCCTGTGGTCCTGTACTCCGCAACGGGGAAGCCGCTGGTATCCGCAATCTTATATGAGCCGATATCCGCCAGCAGATCGAGGATTTCGGATAGCGACAGGCTGGTCGCCGTCTGGGGGAATACCTCATTGGCAATCTTATCCAGCTTGGTAGGATCTTTTAAAGCAACCGCCTGCGCCTTGTCCGCAAGCGCCTGGATGACCTCACGCTGTCTTTCCGCTCTCTTAAAATCGTCGCCCGCCGTAAAACGGATACGGCAGTAGGAAACAGCCTGAATGCCGTCTAACGTAACCATACCGGTCTGCGTCAGCTTGGTATAGCTCCTGCCCAGAGACTGGGAAGTCTCCACCTGATAATTGTTCAAATGCTTTAACTCTTCTTCGTCAACCTCGACTTCAATACCGCCCAAAGCGTCTACGGTATCCGCTACGGCAGCCCATCCTACGGTTACGTAATCGGTAATATTCATATCCAGGTTCATATTCAGCATATTGATCGCCTGCTTCGCGCCGCCCAGCGCATAAGCCTCCGTTGCCTTGGAATATCTGTCCGTCCCCAGATTCAAATACGTATCGCGGTATACGGAAACCAGCTTCACTTCCTTCGTGGTCTCATTGATGGAAGCAATGATGATGGTATCTGAACGGACGCCCTTGCCTAAGTTGTTGTTTCTGGCGTCCACGCCGAAAAGCGCAATATTGCGGTAGCCGTCCATATGACCGCTGATATTGTCATTGATCGTAACGTCCTCTTCATCCACCAGCAGGCTGTCGTCCGTCTGGTTGTTGGTAATAATATCCTCGTCGGAAAGATCGTCCTTGTGAATGTAATCCAGCTTTGTAATCAGATATAACGCTACGATTAAGACGACCACAACCACCGCTTCGACTGCAAGAATCGCTATCTTTTTCTGCTTCCTTTTCCTTCTCTCAGCCTTGGTCATTCTCTTTCCGGTAGATTTACCGTTGCCTTTTTTAGCTGCCATAGTTTTTTACTCTTTAATCCTTTCCTTGTCTAGTACGCATTCTTATTGACAAACCCTTTGAAAATTGTCAGAAACATGATTTTAAAATCCAGCGCCATCGTCCAGTTTTCGATATAATACAGATCGCAGTCGATCCGCTTTCTGATAGAAGTATCGCCTCTGTAACCGTTGACCTGCGCCCAGCCCGTAATGCCCGGTCTGACCTGATGCTTAATCATATATCTGGGGATTTCTTCCTTAAACTTCTCTACAAAAAACGGTCTTTCGGGTCTGGGACCTACCAGACTCATATCACCCTTAAATACATTAAAAAACTGCGGAAGCTCGTCAATGCTCGTCCGCCTCAAAACCTTTCCGACCTTTGTTACCCTCGGATCATCCTTGGTCGTCCAGCATTTCTGTTCCTTAGAAGGCTTCTGGACCTCCATGGTACGGAATTTATACATCTGGAAGGGCTTATTGTGCAGTCCCACTCTCTCCTGTTTGAAAATAACAGGACCTTTGCTGGTTGTTCCCACCAGAACCGCCGTGATCAAAAAGACCGGAGAAAACAAAACAATCGCAAAAACCGATCCCACAATATCCACGACGCGCTTCGCCATGCTGTTGAGCGTATTCGTCAACGGCACATGACGGATGTTGATCACGGGAAGCCCGTTTAAATCCTCGGTATAAGGCTTGCTGGGGATCACGCTGTTGTAATCCGGAATGAACTTGGTATGGACCCCGGATTTTTCACACAGCCCTACAATTCTCTCCAGCATATCATAATCTTTCAACGAAAGCGTAATGGCGATTTCATCCAGCTTATTTTCCGGCAGGATATATTCGAGATTGCCGATGGTGCCAAGGACCTTAATGCCCCGGTAAAGGGTTCCCCTAGGAATATGGTCGTCCAAAATGCCCCGCACCACATAGCCCCACTGGGGATTTTGCATGATCCGGTCGATGTACTGTTCCGCAGCTTTGGAATAGCCTACCAAAAGCACATATTTAATATTATACCCTTTTTGGCGCAGAGAACGCAGCAGCTTGCGGATCATGATCCTCGTGCCGCTCTGTCCGATAATATTCAAAGCGCAGAAAACAAAAATCATACCACGGGAAAAATGCTTCTGGTCAATGATGTATAAAACGCTGATGAACAGAATTAACCCTATGATATTCGCCTTTATGACATTTACAACATCCCGCTTCGCGCTGGAATAGCGTTTAGAGGTATATAAATTATTTAAATGGTTTAAAACCAGATAACAGGGAATGATAAAAATCAGGGCGCTGAAATACACGCTCGCATCCAATGTCCCGACCAGTTGTTCCGTTTCCTCCGACCAGAAACCGCTCTTAAAACGTATCCACCATGCAATCGCATAGGCAACTGCCACAACGACTGCGTCCAAAACCACATGAAGCCTGTTGAAATATTTTTGATTATCTTTTATCAAAGGACATCACCTTATTTCATATACAATCGATATTTTACCTTATTTCTCCAAAAAGGGCAACCTTTTTAGTTTATCTTCTTAATTTTTTCTTAACATTTTTGTAACATTATGTCACATAAAACAGCCCGAACCCCTGTTGTTTTAAGGCTCTCAGCCCGTAAAACGCCGTACCGTGTTCCACCACAAAAACAACTGTATCCGTACATAATTGGGAAGCTTTTTCATGGAAAAAGGCACCTTTTTTGCCCTTCCTGCGGCGCAAAAGCTCAGCGCAAAGCCCTTACCCAGCCCTTTTACATAAACGCCGCCGAAGCCTTTCTTTGCAAAAAACAAAGTTTTTACCAAAAAACCGGCGGCAAGAAACGGCAGATTCAAAAGCATCTGTAAAAACGGCATATTTTTATAAATCAGATAAATACTATTTTTTGCAGATAAATTTATTTTAAACCTGTTATATCTGGAACCGGAAAACCCGCTTCCCGCATGATAAACCACCGCCTTATGGCAATAATAATTGCGATAGCCGCAAATCAGCGCGCGGTAACCGATGTCAATATCCTCCAGATAAGCAAAATGATTGTCGTCGAACAGACCGATTTCGTCAAAAACCCTTCTTCTGTATATGGACGCCCCGCCGCACGCCGCAAAGATTTCGGCGTCCTTCCCGTAACAGTCCGCCGCTTTTCCCTTGCCTAAACCGAACGCCCAGCCCAGGGCGCAGTACAGGTCGCCGCAGTCGTCGATGATTTCCGGTTCGTACAAAGACAGCATTTTGGAGGACGCCGAAAACGCTTTCGGGTGTCCGTCCATAAATTCCTCCAGGGCGGCGACAAAGGACTCCGTCACCTCGGTATCATTGTTTAACAGCAGCACATACTCCGTGCGGGCGTTTAAAATTCCCGCGTTTACGGCGCCGCAAAATCCGGTGTTTTCCGGAAATTCCACAAGCTCCGCCGCTCCCTTTTTTACATATTCCCGCGCTTTTTCAAGGCTCCCGTCCGTGGACCCGTTATCGACGATCAGAATCCGAAATTCGCCCTGCCTTTTCGCCTTCAAAAGCGCCTCTATGCAGTTTTCCAAAAACTTCATTCCGTTGTAGTTGGGAATGACTACCGTCGTTTTCATAAAAAACCTCTACCTGTATAATTCGCAGCAACAATTACTTTTTTGACATAATCTGCACAACAAACGCAGGATCATACACCAGTTTCATCCCCCGCGCAAGCGCCTCGGAAAGACTGCATCCCAGATCCGGTCTTAAACGCAGGGCGCGCGGGTCCCCTTCCTTTACTTCCATATAAAGGGAGGCGCGGTGCATATAACCGCTTCCGCCGGCTCTTAACCCGTCAAACATCCCTTCGGGGCTGCCGACTACAACCCCTTTACAGACGACCCGTCCGCAAACAGCCGCCACGTCTTTTCTGACCGCAAACAGATCGGGCGTATACGCGGTCCGGTAAAAGCCCAGATGCTCGCTGTCCGTTACCCGCACGCCGCTCTCCATGCCCTGCGCCTCATAATACGCCTCCAGCGCCCTTCTGCCTGCATCATAGGCGTAACGCTTGCTCTCCGTATTGCCCGCCGTGGACCCCTCATGACAGCGCCAGTGATAAAGTACTTTAGGAACATGTAAAATCCGGCTTTCTCCGCCCGAAAGCCCGGCAAGTCCCGCGAGCCGCAGCAAAAGGTCATAGTCCTGGGCACCGTCGTATTCCCCACGCAGCTTCAGCCTCTTCATGACAGACGCTTCCACCATAAGGAAATGGCAGATATAATTATTGGACAACAATAAGTCCAAATTAAAATCCGGTTTGAAATGGGGCTCGTAAAAACGCTCTGCGGCGCCGTCGCACTTATCCTCGTCGGAATAGACCGCAAGGATGTCCCGGGAGGGGTTGCTGCTTCCGCCGGGAGTTTTTCCGCTTTCGCCGGGAGTTTTTCCGTTTCCGCCCGCGCTTTTTGCCGCCGCTTCGTTCAGCTTTTCCACCATGGAATACAGCGCGTCCAGCGTCAGGATATCGTCATGATCCAACAGCGCGATATAATCTCCCCCTGCCGCTTCGATCCCAGCGTTGGTATTATGGGAAATTCCCTTATTTTCCTCCAAGCGGATATAGCGGATCTTTTGCCGCGTTTTTGCAAAAGTCTCTTTCTCTTTTTCGGGAGCCCTGTTTACCGCGGCTTCCACCCTGCGGCTTACGCTTGCGTCGGCAATGATCAGCTCCCATTTGGCATAAGTCTGGTTCCTGACGCTTGCAAGGAGTTCTTCAAAATACGCCTCGTCCGGCTCGTAAGCGGGAACCACAATACTGATAAGCGGCTCGTAGGCAAACCTGCGCCCCGCCTGCGCCTCCCGCTCCCGCATAAGCGCCGTCATGACAAGAGGTCCGCTCCATTCCCTGCATCCTTCATAGTCCGCGGCAAGAACGCTCATTTTATCTCTGTGTCTGCGGTCCACCCGTTCCAAAGCCGTCAGAAACGCAGCTTTTACGCCGTTGCGCTTTCCGTAGGCAATCGTTTTTTTCACAGGCGCCTCAAGCCTTTTCCACATACGGCAAATCAGTGCAATTACCGCATACGCAAGCAGAAAATATCCGATCAGATACAGCGGATAATAATACATAAACAACCGAGACGGCGCCGTCAGAAAGACCAGAGGCAGCTTAACCAGAGGCAGGGACAGCAAAAAGAAGCCGTGCCACTTCCGGCGGATCAGGCACCACGCCCAGACAAGGACCAGCACCGCCATGGGAAACAGCGCGCCGTAAACAAACCCGTAGCCGGTCTTTTTACTCTCATAATCATCGGCGTCCCGCCATTCCAACACCTTGATCACGGTGCTTCGAAGCTCCTCGTTTAAAGGCTTCGTGCCCGGATAAGCGCGGAACGTATCATAATTGGCGACTCCTTCTGCCGAAAACAGCTCCGTCGTATTTTGAAGAAGATCCGTGGAATGCCAAAAACAGTCCAGGCGCTCTTTCAAAAAAGTCCCGGGGAACTTTCGTATCAGCTCATAATAGGCGCTTTTAAACTCCTGATATTCCTCGTCCGTATAATCTCTCTGAAAATCCGGCTCGCTCCAAAACAGGCTGATACCGCTTCTGCCCTGTGCAGCCCCTTCTACAATCAGCTCTACATTAACGACCCGGTCAACCGCTTCAAGCTGCGCCGCACAGTCTTCCCTGCCGTAAGCCTCGTCTACCAGGGACACCAGAGGCAGCACGACGCTGGTCAGATCGTACTGATTGCCGCTTGTGAGCTTATCCCCCGCAGTCTGGGGCACATAAAGGCAAAGGGCGCAGACCAGATAGCCGCAGACAACCCGCAGCAGTTTTTTCTTCCCGATCTGTTTTCCGTACAAAATTCCCAGCAGCAGGGGGAACAGGATAAAATAATACACCGCTTCGGTCCGCCACACGGTCACAAGGGCTCCGAGGACGCAGAGAAACGCCCAGCCGCCGCCTGCCATAGCCGCCGTTTCTTTCTCCTTTGCCGTTTCTTTCTCTTTTGCTGTTTTTTTCTCCTTTGCTGTTTCCCCAGCCGCATTCTGTATTTTTTCCCGCCGTTCCCACAATAAAAGCAGCAAAAACAGCTCCATAAATCCGTAAACGCTCATTCGCATGGGGTAGAGATTGGAATCCAGCACCGGGAAAAACAGACAGGGTATGAAACTAAGCAGCCCCCATTTCCCGAACCGTTTTACAAAAAAGCTGACAAGATAGCCCGCCATCAGGGAAATCAGGGCGCACTGTACGATGATGACCCCCGAAGGCACCGGAATCAACATCATGGAAAACACGTAAAAAAGACTGGTCAGATAATTCTGCCAGAATACCGGCAACAGCAGCACCGCACTGTTTAAGATGCCAAACTCGTCCATACGCCAGATACCGGGATAGGTCAGCAAAAGAAGGATCATATTGATCCCGAAATAGACCAGCGAAATCTTCACGAACCGCTTATCCGCCCTGGTAAAAAAGTAATACAGCCCCTGATAGACGACGATCAGCACAAGCAGAAAAACAGCTTTGGCGCCATAGGTCATCGCTGTTTTTACCATCTGCGTCACATTGGAAAAGTCCCACATCACATAGTCAAAAATAATGTGATCCGTAAAAAACGTCAGAATCCAATGAATGACGGCAATCCATATGCACTTTCGATTCAGGTTCAAACTCCGTAATCTCTGTTTCATGCTTTGTAATGTTCCTTAAAATAATCCAGTTCTTCCGGGGTGCCCAGTACATGTACCTTTCCGTAATCCACGATGGAAATACGCACGTCTCCACCCTTATTGATCAGATAATTGTAAAGGGGCGCCACATATTTCTCTCCCTTCTCCAGCTTTTCGTCGGAGCTGTAATATTCACGGTACAACTGTTCATAAAGCCCGCAGGTCTTAAAATAATATGCTCCCAGAGTACAGTTGTCGGAAATGCGGGTCTTTTCCCGGACTTCCACAACCCTGCCGCTTTCATCCAGCTTTGCAAAACTCCAATGATCCCCGTCAGCATGAAAGCAGGGAATAAATCCGTCTCCGGCAATCTGGGAAGCGTTCATTTCCCCGGCTTCCACATAAGTGTCGATATTATAAATCATCAAAGAATCGTCCTTATCCCATTCTTTGTTCGCAAGCATCGCCGTCGTCGCCTGTCCGTCCGTCAGATAGTCGATTTCTATGACCTTTACCTTTGTAATCCCCAGCTTTTCGCAGGTTTTTGTGATAAAGCCGGACGCGTCGTCCTCTTTTCTGACGATAAAAATACAGGTGTTTTCTTTTAATTGAAAGCCCGCAAGGCTTTCCATGGACCACTCAAACAGTGTTTTTCCATGCGCCTCGATCATATATTTGGGCACCTGATAGCCCGCCTTTTTGAAACGGGAGCCAAGCCCCGCCATGGTAATTACGATTGTCATACCGTTACCTCCCCGTCATGCGCCATCAGGGACACCCCGCAGACGCCTTCCACTTCCTTTACTTTTGCAATCAGCCCCGCTCCGTCTCCGGGCTTGCATTCCACGATCAGATTGCAGCCCTTATCCGAAAGGTTCCTGGATTTTACCCTGCATACGCGGCTGAACGCGCCGACTGCGGCAAGCACTTCTTTTTCCGCCTCCGGACCTTTGGCGCTGACCACCAGAAGCGACGCGGCTTTTCCTACCGGAGTCAGCTCCAGCAAAAACAGACCGACGGTAATGACCAGACTGGAGAGCACCGCGATCGTATACATATTGGCTCCGCAGATAATGCCGATACTGATGGACCAGAACAAAAACACCAGATCCATCGGGTCCTTGATCGCCGTTCTGAAACGTACAATGGAAAGGGCGCCGACCATACCGAGGGAAATAACCAGATTGGACTGCATCGCAAGGATAATCGCCGCGGTAATAACCGCGATCAATGCAAGGGAAATATTAAAGCTCTTGTTATAAAAGGTTTTCTTCGTCGCCGCATAGTATACCACAAAAATATAGGCGGCAAGCACCACCGTCACGGCAAGGGTAACCAAAATCCGGCTTGTGGTAATATCCCCGCTGCTAAATCCTTCTAAAAATGATTTTTTGAAAATATTTGAAAAAGTATTCATAAGCTGTATCTCCTGCATAAATAATACTTGGAAAAAGTGGTCTGCGTCAACCGCCCCACTTCCAGCGCCTCTTTGATATATGCCGGCAAAAATTCATCAAACTTTACTTCCATCAGGGTTTTTCCCACCGGCATTACCGGTCTTTTATGAAGCTCTCTCTCAAAAAAGGCTTCAAAATCCTCCGCTGAGGAAATCCTGTCGTCAAAGGTTATCCGGACATTGCCCGCGGCTTCCGTAAAGGGCGTTCTTTCATACGCCACAATGACCCTCGGCTGCATCAGGCGCGTCTGCTTCAGAATCAGAAGCTCCTGCACAAGGGGCGGCTGTTCAAAAAACGAACCGTCTGCCACCGAATCTTCTTCCTTCATTAACAGCTCATACTGTTCCCTTGTCAGATCCTGCTGCAGCTTCTTCGTCATACCGTTTTCCTTGATCTTTTTTTCCAGTACGATCCGCTTATCGGAAGCGTTGTAGCTGCGAATCCGGTATTTCGACCGGGGATCGGTGCCCGCCTCGTTTTGCATATAACAGGTGTTGTCATAATCGTCAAAATAAACGCTGCGTATTTCATAACCCCCGGACTCGCCGCCGTAAGCGTCCCGCTCCATAATCCCCGCCATCCGCTCCCGCAGAATCAGGGATTGGGAAACCGACAGGATAAATTTGTACTCATGTCTGAACTCCATTTCACTCTCCCGTCAATGCACTGATATAGCTGTCAAGCTCTTTCATTCTCTCTTTGGCAAACTCATAGAGGAAGCTGAAATCCCCGTCCTGATTGCCGTTTTGCCATCTTGCGGCTTCTCTGGCAAAAGCGCCGGAATCCTTAATCCTGTGCTTCA
This sequence comes from uncultured Lachnospiraceae bacterium, assembly GCA_900542015.1. GTDB lineage: Bacteria > Bacillota > Clostridia > Lachnospirales > Lachnospiraceae > UBA2882. The sequence continues at coordinate 69,203 of UQLY01000002.1, forward strand.
GATCCGCGATTCTTTCCTGTAAATTTTCATCGGAAAAGGCGCCTTCCCGCCAGCTTTCCCAGGTAGCCGCAACTAACTTTTGGGAGCCGTCCACATCCAGCTCAATCATGCGCTGTCCCGGCTGCCAGTCGACCCATTCTCCTACCACAGAATCGCTTTCTTCGCTGTAATAAACGTTTTCGGCATAGACCGCGCCGAAGGATAAATTCATATCCCATGGGATAAAATAGCCGTAATAGCTGCCTCCCCGATTCCTCGCCACATAGTAGATATTTTTATTTTCATTGTCAAAACCGGCAATCGCCTGATAAAAAAGCCAATTGTCGATCAAATTCTGCTGGTCCGCCTCTTCGGTAATACCCGCGGCGAAGGTCTCGTCATCCGCCTCCAGCAAAGAAGCGATCCGATACAGGGGTTCCCATTCCTCCTCGTTTTGCAAAACGGTATCTCCCTTCAGGTAAAACCCGCCCCGGTAATCCGGTCGGTTCAAATCGGGCAAAGGACCCGTAAAATCCGCGGCGTTCCAGACCGCCGTATATTTTTTCTTATAAATGCGCTCCACCACCGTCCCGCCTGCGTCAAGCTGCGTGGAAACCGCTTCCATATTCAACTGTTTTCTGTCGATGGGCACCATCAGATCGTACACGCCCTGATAAGCGTCTCCGATAAGCACCTCCACCATTGCCGACTGCGTGCCGAAATTCTGCCCGTAAGGGTTGTTTCCGGCTCCTACCTCGTTCCAGAGATCGATGCAAAGCTGATCCCTGATCCGGGTATTGTCCGCATAGAGCGCGTTCAAGATCCAATCGTCGTCGTCCCGCAGCCCCAGCAGATTTTCATTGCATTTTTCAAAGGTTCCGTCCTTTTTCAAATCCTTCAGATACAGCCGCAGGCTTTTCTTTTCATAGGACAGGCTGGTATTGCCCCGCAGCCTCGACTGCGTATAGCATTCCGTTACCCAGTCCCCCGTATGGTCCGTATCATAAACCCGCAGAAGAAACATCTGCGTACCGTCCTGCGCCGTATACTCCGTTCCCGTAAAGGTCATCATCGGAAGCCCCGTAAAGACCAGATTGTATTCTCCCCAGCCGTCCTTGGCAACGGCAAGAAAAGAAAAACTCCTTCCCCGGGCGATTGCCTCCTGCTTATCCGCGTCCCGGTAGCTCTCCGCAAACAAAAGCTGCGCTGCCTGACCGCCATCATCGGAAAGCGTCCCGCCGCCTTGGGCATCCTCATAAAAAGCGCCTGTCAGACTCCCGTCCTCCCACTGTGCCGTTTCCATATCCACAGGCAGGTAAAAGGTACGGCTCGCCGCATCATAAGGCAGCCTTTCGCCGTCAAAGAACAGACTGAAATCCCGATCCAAAGCCCCGGTCTTTTCCTTAATGCTGTTTATTTTTTCCTCTCCCGCCACCAGGACGGAAGGCTCGCGGTCCCGCGCCAGGCACACGCTCGCGAAAACGATCAACACAAGGATGCTGATCCAAAGAAGCGTCTTTTTCATCATGTCAGAAACCTATGCTTTACAGCGGCTGTTTTTACAGATTTCATCCAGCTCGTCCACGCTGTATTTCAAAAACTCGTCGGGGCGCACCGTCCGGTCGTCCACATAAAAGCCTTTATGTCCCGGCCAGGGTTTGCCGTAGATAATTTCATCGTAGGGAATCTCCCATTTATCCAGCCATTTCAACAATACCTTCGCCGTGTTTGCGTTAATCAGACCGATATTGCCGCCGTAGCTGTTCATGTTGCGGGAAGTAAAAAGCACGATTTTCGCGCCGCCTTCTTTATATTCCCGCAGCTTATCGATCATTTCCGGATAAGGCACAAGATCGATATATTCTTCTTCCTTTTTTTTGATCGGACACAGCGTTCCGTCGATATCAAAACAAAATGTCAATCCTTCGTACATGTTTCCACCTCGTCTAAAATTCTGATCGCGTTTAACAAAAACCCGAATACCTTACCCGGCTGATCCATATGATAGGGCAGCATGGATAAAAACAGACTCGCTTCATAAAGGCGCACCAGCGCGTAATCGAATCCGTTTTCCGCCAGATATTCCCGGAATACCTCCACATAGGGCTGCTCGTCCACATCGATAGATAACTCCAGCTTTAAATCCCTCTTTATGGAAATCTCATATAAGCCACTGTTGAAAAAGTCATAACACCCGCAGATGGAATGGGAAAGCTTCGCCAGATCGTAATAAGGGTCCGTATACAGATCCTCTTCCTTCGTAGCGCCCTTGGGGTCGATCAGCTTCAGGATTTCCGCCTCCCTGCTGTATAAAATATTGGAAAAGCACAAATCTCCATGCCCTACCGCAAGGGTATCGTACCGTCTTCCCCTGCTCTTCCCCGCAGCGCGGTTTCCATTAGCAACAGCTAATTTATTATATAATGCTTCATAGCGGTCCACCACCGCTTCGATGCCGCTGTAGCCGGTGCCCATTGCCAGCATATGGTCAAACTGTTCGTATTCCTTATATTTTTTCAGCTCCTCCATACGCGCCTTCAGCTTTCCGATATAGAGAGCATCGGCTAACTTTTTCCCTTCGCCGGGTTCCACGGCTTTCGTAGCGCGCAGCCTGATAAAATAAAACAGCTTATCCAGAATATCCCTCAGCTCATCCACGCTGACCGCTCCATGGACAAAACGGATGGCGATATCCGTCATATGAAAACGCTCCATGGTATAGGAAGCGCCGTTTTCATCCTCCCGGTAGTCATAAGGCATGACAAACCACATTTTCATCGTATCCGGCAGCAAATAGTAAAATTCGTATTCCGCCCTGATCTTTTCCTTTTTGGTCGAACGCTTCGTTACCGTATATTCGTCTCCCGCCAGCGCATTGAAAAACCGCGCGTCAAATCCCCCGGTAATAAAGGTCAGGAAGTTGGCTCTGACCGACAGATCCATAAAAGCATGGTTTTCCACCGATTCCGCCTCGTACTCTCCCGCCGCAAGCGCTGGAAACGCCTTTTTGTAAGCGTCCGCCGATTCCAAAAAGCTCATTGCGGGTCTGCCGTCGCAAAAAGCCGTATAGGCTTCGTTCATATACTCCGCTTTTTTCAGCAATACCGCAAAGTCCGCCGTATCGGCAAGTCCGAAGTTGGAATACAGATGTACGACCGTAACCGCCTCTTCCCCCAGCGGAAGCGCGTCCAGCACGGCTCTTTCATCATCCTTTCCGCGATAAACCAGCACCTTTGCAACCTGCTTTTCCTTCGTGATCTCGTCGATCATTCTCTGCTGCAGAGTCACCCGCTTAAAAATCGTTTCTCCAAAGGACTTGTCCCCCGTTATGGTCCGGATCTCTTTCCCGGGCATTTTACTGTCGTCATAAACTACATAAATCCGCTTCATGCTTTCTTTTTACTCCTGCTGTTTATTAACATGGCGATCAGTCCCGCAACCGTAAATACAAACATGATACCGATGCTGTAACGGGTGTAGGGCTTTAACAGCCCGCTGCTGCCGATGCCGAAAATCGCCTGAATATACGTCACAAAATCTCCCATGCCAAAGGGCAGCTTCAGAATAGAGGCAAGCGCCTTGATCGTCCCGATCTCAAACGCCCATCCCGCAAAGGAAAAAAGCAAAATCAACGCAAATCTGCCGCTGATCAGATTCTGTGTAAAATCATACCAGACCTTTATCACGTCCAGCCCCCTTAACGCAACCATGGAACGCGCCGAGGATTTTTGCTTGATCAGATAGCGGTTCAGATATTTGTAAGTCGGTAAAATCGATATATAACAGATGACAACCAAAACCATAATGCACAAAAACAGTATGGTAATAAAGGACAACCGGTCAAATACCAGCAGATCCGCCGGCAGCAATATAATACACAGCGCCAGCGTATCGAAGAAACGGTCCACCAGAATGCTCAATACGCCCACCTGCCAGTGCTTCGTTTCTCTGCTGATACAGAAAATCCGATACAGCTCGCCCATTTTAAATGGAATAATCAAATTTACAAGGGTAGTCTTTACATACAGTAACACAAACCGTCCAAAGCCGATCCGGTGTTCCATCAACACCAGATAAAGACGCAGCATTTTAAAAAGATGCACCAATATAAAGCCTGCCAGAAACAGGGGTATCAACCACCACATGGACTAATCCTCCAGCTTTGTAATCTGCTCACAGGTATACGCCTCATGAACCTTCTGCCTGAACTCCGAATGAATATATTCATGATGGAACAAATAAGTAAACGCCATCTTCAAAACATTGAACGCCTGATTCACCATCTTCACGTTGGACACCTGATCCTCTTCCCTCCAGGAAACCGGATAGAAAATAATATCATGCTTATAATAATGGGAAGCGAGGATCATCACATAATTAAACATCAGGTTATCGGGGAATTTTTCAAAAAAGCCGTCCTTTAACATGGAAGTGCTGTAAAGGTTCAGCCCCGATCCCAGGTCAAAAATCCTCTGCTTCGTCACAAATGCAAAAATAAAATCATAGACAATGTTTCCGAAGGTACGGAATTTTGAATACCCCTCCAGCCTGGAGCCTTTCATAAATCTCGCGCCCAGCACACAGTCATGTCTGGTATGGATGCCTTTTTCAAGCATCGGAAGAAAGTCGTGAATATCGCCCTGATCATCCCCGTGGAGCATACATACGTAATCATAGCCGTTATCCACCGCATAGTGGAACGCCATTTTCTGAGATCCGCCCAGCCCGTAGTTTTCCGTATTCCGCATTAGTTTAATGGGTTTTTCCGGATTTTCGGCAATATAGGCAAGCACCGCCGCCTCCGTTTGATCGGTGCTGCGGTTATTGACTATCAGCACCTCTTCAAAATAGGCAAGCACCTTGTGATCCAACTGGTCCAACACCCTGCCGATCTGCTTTTCACAATTGTAAGCCGGGATAAACAGCATCATTCTTTCACTCATGACAATCCCCTCCGTCCTTCTTCTCCAAAAAAATCTTCCTCGTAATGAAATTATAGACCATTACGACGCCGGTGGCTATGATCTTTCCGCCGAGCTTTGCAAGCTCCCTGCTGCAGACGCCCTGGAGCCACGCCCAGTTGTCGTAAATACCGTTCATGCAGAGTATGATCAAAAGCTCGTTTAAAATACAGCCGATGATACTCAGCACCACAAAAATCACAAACTCCTTGCGCCTGTCCATATCGTCCTTACGCACAAAGACAAACTTCATGCTCAGCAGGTAATTGACAATGACGGAGATCGTAAAGCCCCAAAAAGTAGCGATCACATAATCATAATGCCAGTCGATGACTGCAATCAGCGCCGTATAGATCCCAAAGTCAATCAAAAAACAGAGAATACCGACCACGCCGAACTTTAATATCTGGTCAATCAATTTTTTCATTCTCTTTTCCTCACTTCTGCCGCGCGCGTTCTTACGCTTTTACTCCTTAACCAGAGCGAGAACGCCGTCGGTCAATTCCCGTAACATGTTATCCGCATCCTGCAGATCTTTTCCTTTGACGCCCATGTAAAATTTGATCTTGGGCTCCGTTCCGGAAGGTCTCATACAGCACCAGCAATCGTTTTCCAGATCAAAATATAATACGTTGGACTTAGGCAGCCCCGTGGGAGAAGTGGTTCCATCCGCTTTCCGGATCACGTCTTTTTCATAATCCCGGAACGCAGTTACCTGAAACTTACCGAACGCCTTCGGCGGATCGGCGCGGAAGGTATCCATGATCTCTTTAATCTTCGCCTGCCCCGTAACGCCCTTTAAGGTTACCGTATGCAGTCCTTCTTTATAATAACCGTAATCCTCATACAGTTTCAGCATCAGATCCCACAGCGTCATTCCTTTGGATTTGCAGTATGCCGCCACTTCGCACAGACACATAACCGCCACGCAGGCGTCCTTATCCCTTGCATGGGTCCCCGCAAGACAGCCGTAGCTTTCTTCCAGACCGAATACATAATGATAAGAATTGTCCCGCTCAAAAAATTTGATCTGTTCTCCGATATATTTAAAGCCTGTCAGCACTTCAATCAAAGTAACGTCAAAATCCTTTGCCAGCGCGTCCGCCATGTTGGTTGTTACGATGGTTTTTACCAGCGCGGGATTTTCCGGCATCGTCCGGGTCGCTTTCTTTTCAGACAGTAAATACCACGCGATCAGCATACCCGACATATTTCCGGTAAAGGATACGTATTCCCCCGTTTTCCGGTCAAGAGCATAAACGCCCAGCCTGTCCGCATCGGGGTCTGTGGCAAGGATGATATCCGCATGAACCTCTTTCGCCAGCTTTACGGCGAGCGTAAATGCTTTGGGATCTTCGGGATTGGGATATTCCAGCGTCGTAAACTCCGGATCGGGGTCCGCCTGCTCTTTTACCACATAGACCTTCCGAAAGCCTAACTCATCGAGCACTCTTGTGACCGGCACAAGCCCCGTTCCGTGAAGCGGGGTATAGACAATGGTAATATCCTCCGCCATTTTGGTAATCAGCTCGGGATGGATAATCTGCTTTTTCAGCTCCGTCATATAGGCGTCGTCGATTTCCCTGCCGATCATCGTCAAAAGCCCGGCTTTTACCGCTTCGGCTTCATCCATGGTCTTTACCGTATGATAATCCGTTACATTTCTGACTTCCGCTATGATTTCCTTATCTTTGGGCGCGGTAATCTGCGCGCCGTCCTCCCAATATACCTTATAGCCGTTGTATTCCGGCGGATTATGGCTCGCCGTAATGACAATGCCCGCAATACATCCCAGCTTGCGGACCGCAAAGGATAACTCGGGAGTAGGTCTTAAAGCATCAAACAAATATGCGTGAATACCGTTTGCCGCAAGGCACAACGCAGCCTCCTTCGCAAACTCCGGCGAAAACCTTCTGGAGTCATAAGCGATGGCGCAGCCCTTCCCGGCTCCCTTTTGTTTCAAAATATAATTGGCAAGTCCCTGAGTCGCTTTTCTGACCGTATAGAAATTCATACGGTTCGTTCCCGCGCCGATAACGCCGCGAAGTCCGCCCGTGCCAAATTCCAGATCCTTGAAAAATCTGTCCTCTACCTCCGCCTCGTCGTTGCGGATCGCAAGAAGCTCCTCCTTCGTTTTGGCGTCAAAGTAATCGTCCTCCAGCCAAAATTGAAATGTGTCTCTGTAACTCATGTCCCAACTCCTCTTTCCTTGCTTTGATTGCCGGTCCTGTGCCGCTGCATCCTCAGACCGCCGCATTTTCGTGCCGCCGCATCTTCAGACCGCCGTATCCTCAGCTCCCGCTTTGTGCAGTTTCAACGAATAATCGCTGCGGTCCAATGAAAAATTCACATTGTAATAAGGGTCCCCTTTTGCCAGGATATCCTTCCATTTATTGCGAAACAGCGCCGCCTCCTTATTATAACGGCTGCTGTTATCCATAGCCGTCCCGTCAGCGGACCGTTTTCCCTTTGCCGCGTTTTCCTTCTCCAGCTTCGCCCTCTCCTTTTTGGAAAGCTTCAGGTCGGAGCCTCTGGATTTGGATTCAAAATGGTACAGCTCGGCAAAAGGCGTAAATACCACTAGGAGCCCTTTCTCCCTGACGCGCAGGCAAAAGTCCACGTCATTTAAAGCAACGGCAAATTCCTCGCTCAAGCCGCCAAGCTCATCATATAAAGCTTTTTTTACCAGCATACACGCTCCGGTTACCGCCGATACGTCCTGTGCATAGCAAAGCTTTCCCATATAGCCCACGTTTTCCTTATTGACCTTATAATGGGTATGCCCCGCCGTCCTGTGCGCCCCGAGCCCGACGACAATGCCTGCATGTTGTATGGTCATGTCCTCATAATACAGCTTCGCGCCTACGACGCCCACGTCCTCGCGCTGTCCGTACATCATCATCTCTTCTATCCAGTTTACCGTGATAACCTGGGTGTCGTTATTTAAGAGCATCAGATACTCGCCTTGTGCAAACTGCGCTCCAAAATTGTTGATTTTGGAATAATTAAATTCCCCTTCATAGGTCACGACCTGTATGCGCGGATGCTTTTTGATTTCTTCATAATAGGCAAAGATCTCATCGGTCACGGAATTATTCTCCACCACGATGATATCATAATTTTCATAGGTGGACTTGTCCAATATGGAATCGATACAGCGTTTCAGATCCGTCAAATGGTCCTTGTTGGGAATTATGATCGATACCTGCGGCTGTCCTGTCAGCTGGTACCTAATTCTGAAAATGGTCTCAAAGGCTCTGGTGCTTTCGATTTTGAAATGTTCAAAGCCAAACCGCGTCAGATGATCCGCCACCGCGCCCCTTGCCGCCTCGATGGCATAGGTCTTGGCGCTGATATCCGAAGCCACGCTCCCCTTATGGGAACGCCAGTAATACAAAAGCTTGGGCACATGCACCACATGCTTTGCCTCCGAAGTCAGACGCAAAATCATATCGTGATCCTGACTGCCGTCAAAGCGCGACCGAAACAGCTCCGTTCCTTCCAACAGCTCCCTGGAAAATACGCTGAAATGGCAGATATAATTATTCGCCCTCAGATTGTCGATGGCATAATCCGGTTTGAAATGAAGGGTAATCATATGATCAATATTGCCGTTTTTAAAGGTCGCTTCGTCACAGTAAATATAATCCGCATCCTGTTCGCAGATCGCCTTCATATATTCGTATAAAACGCTGGGGTGCAGAATGTCGTCGTGATCAAACAGACCGATGTATTCCCCGGTCGCCATTTTGTAGCATTCGTTGGTGTTGCCCGAAATTCCTTCGTTTGACTCAAGCTTCTGATAACGGATTCTGAGGTCTAACTGCGCGTATTCTTCGCAGATCTTTCCCACATAACCGTGAGCGTCGTCCGATCCGTCCGCCAGACACAGTTCCCATTTCAAATAAGTCTGCGCCACAACGGAATCAATCATTTCGGTCAAAAATTTCTTTGGCGTATTGTATAAGGGCACCAGAATGCTGATCGTAATATCCCGGTCAAACTTGGTCGTTTCCTCTTCTCTGCGCCTTTTCGCATTGGGGAAGCTCCTTTTGCCATGCTGCTTCATGGCGCGTTTTTCTATCATCTTGCTCTTTATCTTGTGTGCGATCCCTCTCGGATTGCCGTGCGCTGCAAGCCGCTGATAATTGCGGATAAAAAAGTGCATGACCACCCGGAACGGCTTTGACAGCTTCCATAACGGGTTTCCTTTGATCCTGTTAAGCTGCGTATAGAGATCCGCCGCCTTGGCATTAGCATCCGCTAACTCGTCTGCAAGTTCCGCATTCCTGCTTTTTTCTCTCTCATAAGCATCTTTATAATATTCTAACAGATTTTCGTTATTTTCTTCCATATCAGACATCCTTTAATAGTCTTGGTAACACATATTCAGATCCACTCTTGTGCTGATACCTTCTATCGTTCCCGCCGACGTATACTGCCACAGATCGTAATCCCCTTCGTAGGTTGCCGCTCTGGAATACTGCGCCAGCCAGATCGTATAGTCCGAAAGATTTTGCGTATTCAGATTTTTTTCATACCAGTTTTTGCTGGCATATACACCGGCATTAAAACCGCCCGCGTTTTCAATGGTCCGGCAGAAGGCCTCGCAGACCGCAGTACGGGTCTCGGTATCCAGACCGTCCGCTCTGCCGCTTCCGCCCGCGCCTTCTGTATCGATAAAGATCGGTAGCGCCAGCTTATAATTTCTGCTGAGCATCAGCGCCATACTCGCCTCTTCCACAGCCTCCACCTCGGTCGTTGCCTGCGTGAAGAAATAGATGCCCACCTTGAGCCCCGCCGATTCCGCGCCCTCTATATTCCGCTGAAAATACGGATCTTCCACCAAAGCGCCCGTCTTAGAGCCCCTGTAACCGCACCGGATAATGACAAACTCCACGCCCGACGCCGCTACGCTTTCCCAGTCGATTTCTTTGTTCCATTTGGATACGTCAATGCCGAATAACGCATCCTCGTCATCCAGCCGCCTGTTGCTTTCGGTTCCGTCCGCGTTCAGCTCCGCTTCGTTGATCGCCGTATCCTCTTCCGCTTCGTTGATTTCATCCACGGATTTGATCATAAAGGAAATATCGTCAATAACCGTATAATCGATCTGTTCCTTTACCGTCACGCTGACGCCTTCTTCCGCCAGCAGATACCCTTCCGTCTCCTGCAAAGCGACCTCATATTCACCCGGCTCCACCGGGGCAATATAAATGCTGCCGTCCTTATCGGCGTCCTTATAATTGCGTTCTTTACCCTGGGCGTCCTTAACCGTTACCGTAAACGGAATATCCTTCATCAGATCTCCGTTGCCGTTTATGACATTGACGCGCATATCCTTTTCCACCGAGCTGACTAACAGCGACAAAGTCGTCTCGGGATCGGCGGTTTCCACGACGGGATCAAAAAAATCCTCGTCCGAAAGAAACGCCGAAGGGTCCTTATCGGGGTCCAGTCCGTATGCGCCGGACGATCCGCTTAAACCACCTCCGTTTTGCGATTCTTTCCCGTTTTCCCCAGAGGCGGCGTTCTGCGCCGTTTCATTCTGCGTCCCGTTTTGCCCGGATGCGCTTTGTCCCTTTTGTATATAATTGGCGGCAACGACCATTACAACGACCGCAGCAATCATCGTGACCGCGGCGGCAATGACTTGTTTTTTCAGCCTAGAGTCCATTTGCAACCTCTACCAGATATTTACCGTAATTGGTCTTCATCAAAGGCTCAGCCAGCTTTAACAACTGTTCCTTGTCAATAAATCCTCTCTTATAGGCAATCTCCTCAATACAGGAAATATATAAGCCCTGTCTCTTCTGGAACGCCGCTACAAAATCCGCCGCGTCCAGCAGCGAATCATGATTGCCCGTGTCTAACCATGCAAAACCTCTGCCCATGGTCTCCACGCGCAGCGTACCTCTCCTTAAATACTCGTTATTGATGCTCGTAATTTCAATCTCGCCCCTTGCGGAGGGTTTGACATTCGCCGCGATTTCCACCACGTCGTTGTCATAAAAATACAGTCCCGGCACCGCATAGTTGCTCTTGGGATGTTCAGGTTTTTCCTCGATGGAAAGCGCTTTCCCGTCCTCGTCAAATTCCACAACGCCGTATTCTCTCGGATCGCGCACATAATAGCCGAAAATCGTCGCGCCCCTGTCCTTTTCAATCCTGTCCACCGTCTGCCTCAGCACTCTGGAAAAACTCTGTCCGTAAAAAATATTATCGCCGAGCACCAGCGCCACGCTGTCGTCCCCGATAAAATCCGCCCCGATCACAAACGCGTCGGCAAGCCCTCTGGGTTTTTCCTGAACGGCATAAGAAAACTCCATGCCGAGCTGTTCGCCCGTCCCCAGCAGATCCTCAAATACCGGCAGATCCCTGGGAGTGGAGATGATCAGCACTTCCTTAATTCCCGCGAGCATCAGCGTGGATAAGGGATAATAGATCATCGGCTTGTCATAAACCGGCATAATCTGTTTGGAAATCGCTTTTGTCAGCGGATATAATCTGGTACCGGAACCTCCGGCTAAAATAATACCTTTCATCTGCATTCTCCTTCCCTTTTGTATCGCGCAAAGAAGAAGGATTATGACATCGTTCCTGCCTAAACCTTCTTCCCGCATCTGCTATCTCATTTTATTTGTACATTTCTTCGTAATATTTCTGATAATCGCCGCTTGTGACATTCTTCATCCAATCCTCATGCTCAAAGAACCACTGAATCGTCTTTTTGATGCCTTCCTTGAACATAGTCTCGGGTTCCCAGCCGATCTCCGCCTTGATCTTGTCCGGCGCAATGGCGTATCTGCGGTCATGCCCCTTGCGGTCCTCCACATAAGTAATCAGATCCTTGCTGACAAGCGCCTTCCTCGGATCGTCATCGGGAAGCATTTCCTGCAATGTCTCGATGATAATATTGATAATCTCAATATTCTGTTTTTCGTTATGCCCGCCTACATTGTAGGTTTCAAACAGCCTGCCCTGCTCCTGCACCATATCGATCGCCTTCGCATGATCCTCCACAAACAGCCAGTCGCGGACGTTTTTACCGTCGCCGTAGACAGGCAGCTTTTTCCCCTGAAGCGCATTATTGATAATCAGGGGAATCAATTTCTCCGGGAACTGATAAGGTCCGTAATTGTTGGAACAGTTGGTAATGTTCGCCGGGAAATGATAGGTGTCCATATATGCCTTAACCAGCATGTCCGAGCTCGCCTTGGACGCTGAATAAGGGCTGTGCGGCGCGTAAGGCGTCGTCTCGTAAAAATATCCGCCGTCTTCATCCAAAGAGCCGTACACCTCATCGGTGGAAACATGTAAAAATTTCTTGCCCTCTTTAAACGAACCGTCCGGCAGCTCCCATGCCGCCTTCGCGCAGTTTAACATAACCGCCGTACCGAGTACGTTTGTCTGAACAAACACTTCCGGATTGCGGATACTGCGGTCCACATGGCTTTCCGCCGCAAAATGGACAACTCTGTCAATGTCGTTTTCCGCAAATATTTTAGCAATCGCCTCTTTGTCACAAATATCGGCTTTCACAAAAGTATAATTTTCTCTTGATTCGATATCCTTTAGATTCTCAAGATTACCGGCGTAAGTCAACGCATCCACATTAATAATACGAATTTCGTTATCGTATTTTTTAAACATATAATGAATGTAATTTGAACCGATAAATCCGGCTCCGCCCGTCACTAAATAAGTCCTCATAATCGTGGCTCCTCCTAAATATCTATAAATATTTTTAGACGCTCTTTTTATTTTACCCTATTTAGCACAAAAATGCACTAAAAATTTTTGTCGATATTTTTGGTCGGTTTCATCCCTCCGTTTTATTGACGTTTTTCTACAAATATGTAAGAATTTTTGTATGCGACAGAAAAACAGGAAGGTATGGTAGGTATTTATGTTATATATTCATTATTGTGAAAAATGCGAAAAGGTGCATATGCTGAACGGACATAAAAAAATTTGCCCCAAATGTGAGAAGCCTTTACAGGAGCTTCCGGTTTCCTTTTTGCAGTACACTTCTTATTCTGCGGAAGAGAGGGCGTTTTTACTGGAACAATGGAAGAAGCGGTAAACTGCATTTTCATTCTTTTATGCCTCATGCGTTCCCTTGCTTGTCATTTTCTCCATCAACTGTTAGAATAGATATGTTTAAAAAACGAAACGCAGGAGGCAGACATGAAAATTGCAGTTGTTGGGACAGGTTATGTAGGGCTCGTTACGGGAACGTGCTTTTCGGATATGGGAAACGATGTATGGTGCGTCGACGTGGACCGGTCCAAAATTGAAAATCTGAAACAGGGCATCATCCCCATCTATGAACCCGGTCTGGAAGGTATGGTCAAAAACAATTATGAGCTGGGGCATTTGAGATTTACAACGGACATTTCCGAAGCATTGACCTATGCTAACATCTGTTTTATCGCCGTAGGCACTCCCATGGGCGAGGACGGCAGCGCAGATCTGCATTATGTACTGGAAGTCGCTTCCCAGATCGGCGCCAATATGAAACGCCATATGTATGTGGTAGACAAATCCACCGTGCCCGTCGGAACGGCAAAAAAAGTCCGCGCGGCAATTCAGGCGGAATTGGACAGGCGGGGCAGCGACCTGACCTTTGACGTAATATCCAATCCGGAGTTTCTCAAAGAAGGAACCGCCGTCGGAGACTGCATGAGACCGGACCGCATCGTCATCGGCGCGGATAGCGACGAGGCGTTCGCCGTGATGGAACGGCTTTACCTGCCTTATATTTTAAATACCGAAAATTTCATCCGCATGGATATCGCCAGCGCGGAAATGACAAAATATACGGCAAACGCCATGCTTGCCACCAAAATCAGCTTTATGAATGAGATCAGCAATATCTGCGAGAAGGTGGGCGCCGACGTCAACAAGGTGCGCCGGGGAATCGGATCGGACAAGCGCATCGGCTATTCCTTTATCTATGCCGGATGCGGTTACGGCGGAAGCTGTTTTCCCAAAGACGTACAGGCGTTAATAAAGACCAGCGAACAATACGGTCACACGCCTCACATTTTACAGGCGGTGGAAACCGTCAACGCCGACCAGAAGCTGGTCATTCCCCGCAAGGTAGTAACCCGTTTCGGCGAGGATCTGACCGGTCTGAATTTTGCGGTCTGGGGTCTTGCTTTTAAACCGGATACGGACGATATGCGCCAGGCTGCCGCCATCACTATCATCAACGAGCTGACAAAGCGCGGCGCCCTTGTAACTGCCTATGATCCCAAAGCGATCAAAGAAGCGAAAGAATGTTATCTGAAGGATAACGACAGAGTAACTTATGTGACCAGCAAATACACGGCTTTAAATGACGCCGACGCAATGATACTGGTAACGGAATGGAAGGAATTTCGCTCTCCCGATCTGGACGAGATTAAGAAACGCCTGAAAACCCCCATTATCTTTGACGGCAGGAACCAATATGACCGCAAGGAGTTAAAGAAAATGGGCTTCGAATACTACCAGATCGGTGTCGGAAGCCCACAATAATCATCAATGATATTTTAAAATACAATAGATGGCGCGAAGCCCGTCTTTAAAGCCGATTTTCTTACCTTCTTCGTTGGTGCGCGGATAGTAGGAAATCGGCACTTCTTTTACCCGGACTTTCATGTCCGCAATCTTTGCGGTAATTTCGGGTTCAAAGCCGAACCGCTTCTCTTCAATATCCACGGACTGGATAATTTCCCGCTTAAAAGCCTTATAGCAAGTCTCCATATCCGTCAGGTGCAGATGGGTAAACAGATTGGAGAGCATCGTCAAAAACTTATTTGCCGCCCTGTTGGCAAGATACCCTTTTGCCTTTGTCCGCAGGAACCGGGAACCGTAAACCACATCCGCTTCTCCGTTTATAATAGGCTCAATGACCTGCGGATACTCCAACGGATCATATTCCATATCCGCATCCTGAATAATTACAATATCCCCTGTGGCATGGGCAAAACCGGTTTTCAGCGCGGCGCCTTTTCCCCCGTTTTCCTCATGATAAACAAGCTGCGCCACCCTGTTTCTTACCTTTTCCTCCAAAATATCCCGGGTTCCGTCGGTAGACATATCGTCCACAACAATAATTTCTTTATTGGGCACATCCGCCTGGTCTACTTTGTCCAAAATTCTAATAATATTTTCCCTTTCATTGTAGCAGGGAATCACAATTGTCAACGTTATCGTTTCTTTATTCATGGTTTTCTCCCGTATCGTGATAGAGAACATAATTTTCTGTCTCCGTCAAGACTTCATATCCTCCGTATTTCATTGCGCTTCTATCGTCCGCCTCTAAAGGTAGTATCAAATAATTGCATTGATAATTCTTTGCTGTCGCTGTAATATTTCCAAGCTGATTTATGGGCTGCTGCATCTGGTCATGCAGAAGGACCAGATCGGCACCGTAAAATTGTTCCACCACTTCTGGCGGCTGACTGATCAGCGTTACCTCATAAGGCAGTCCTATATATTGACTATAGGCTCTCGCACTTTCCATAATATCATCATTTGCCAGCATTACAACAGGCTCGTCCTCAATATTCATTTTTTCAAACATATCGAGATATTCATCCTCAATATACGCCCTGTTTTCACTCTTTGCCCTATGACCGCCGCTCATCAGTCCTCCTGCTATCACGGCAATTCCCGCCAACGCCAGAAACGTCAACAGCCTGTCCCGTTTCTTTTCACGCATCATTACCGCTTCCGTTGTACAATAAGCGCAAACGCCTGTTACCGGCAACAGCAGAAACGCAGACCAATACTCCTCTGCGGGAAAGTAAAAGCAAAGCAGATTATTTGCCGTAAAAGGATTCAAAATCAGCGCCAGCGCCAAAAGACAGTAGGCGAACAGCATTCGGTTTTTCTTATTTTCTGCCAGAAACAGAAAAATAAACGCTATCAGAAATAAACCCAGGGACTGCCCCGCCGAATTTACCGTTTCCCACGCGCTCTTTATAATTTGGAAGACTGCAGCCATGGCAGATACCTCCTTCCGATAAAGAGCAATCCGAATATGATTGCATTTAATCCCACTAATGCAAATGCACGTTGTTCCAGCAAACAGGCGCTAATTATGCAGACGGCAAAAGAAATCCAGTATCCGGGCATCATCAGCCGCTCCTTCCCGGTCTTTCCTTCCGAATGATAAAAACGCAGACCGATCGCAAAGGCAAAGGGCACGCACAGCGCCAGCATTGCGTTCTCCATATGGTTTAATCCGTGAAGCACCAGCGACGACTGGGTATACATACAGTCTCCCGCAATCGTCAGCACCGCCTCCGCCAAAAAGCACAGGACCCTTTTAGAACGGCCGCCCTCAAACAAAGCGCCCGCCGTTTCCCACATCAAAACCACGAACGCCGCATACAGGCTCAGGGGAATCACAATACATACCGCATCTGCCTGCGAAATGCCAAACAGCTTTTTCAGATAATATCCAAGCATGACCATAATATCCGGGTTTGTCATGCCAAAGAAATCCAGCCGGTTGATATCCGCCATCATTGTGACAGCTCCGTCCGGAACATAATGCAAATAAGAAAATGCGCCGGACAGCCATAAAGCGCCAGCCGCAGCTATTCCTACAGCTTCTTTACCCCGAAACGGCTGCCTAAATCCTTCCTCCTGAAGGAACAGGGAACGCAGACCGGTCCGGCTTTTCATTTTAATACAGCGGACGACCGCCAGGATCAGAATGATTACCATCTCACCGCAGATCATGCCTAAAACCGCTTTTACGGGCGCCAGTCCCGGATTTGCCATATTTTCAGCCATACGGCGGACGCACAAAGAAAACAGTGTCAGATTAACGATTACGCCGCTCACATAGCCTGCCCCGAAGGTAACTCTTTTATCCGCAAATTTCAAAAGCAGCATCGTAACAACCGGCAGCGCACACAGACCGATCAGAACAAGCAATACCTTTAACATTTTTTTAATCCTCAAAATTTCATACAATCAATTTTTCTTTACACTCTTTATACAGCCTCTGCCTGGAACATTTGTCCCGGTACAATAATGCAACCGTATACTCTCCCGGATGCAGTTCGTCCCTCCTGATGCGGCAGCTAAAACCCGCAAGCCCTACATTCGTCTGCTCTGGCAGAATCTCTTCCACATCCTGCCGATAGCGGTCATGTAAAGACGCCTCATACATACTTCCCGATTCATCAATCAGCACCAGCGATCTCTCATAACGGCTGGTATCCATATTTAATACATATGCCCAGCCTTCCAGCCAGTAAACATCCTGCTCTTCCTGCAGATCCAGTTTTCTCTCCAGCCTCACATGCTCCAATGTAACCGTGAGACAATCGTTATGCCACTCTTCCTTTATCTTTCCTTTAAAGGGTTTGACCTGATTATAACAATTCCTCCGCTCGTAAGGATATAAATAGCTGCAAAAATATTTATGCTTGAATCCCGCCAAATTCGGATTGTAATAAGGGTCTTTTCCCTTTAAATGCAGATGTCTTTCATAGACGATATCCTTTTCATGCAACAGCCTGTCCCACTTTTCATCGGACATCGTATCATCCCCTCTGCTCAGGGATTCATGATGATACAATACGACGTCGTTCCGGACCACATTCCGGTATCCGAGATCGCGCAAAGAAAAGCAGAAGTCCACATCATTATAAGATACCGCTATATCTTCACAGAATTTTTCAGTTTCCAGATAACAGGTCCGGCTAACCAAAAGACACGCTCCCGTAACGCCGATCACATCATAGGGCAGAACATTTCTTCCATAATAATAATCCCGTATATTGTCATGCTCTTTTAACAGCTTATGCGCCGGTCCTACCGGCAAATTGGTAATGCCTGCGTGCTGAATCAGATCCGAGTCCGGATACAAGAGCTTTGCGCCCACAGCGCCCACATAATCCACAAGTACCTGTCCCACCATAACATCCAGCCAGTCAGGCTGCAAAATTTCCATATCGTCGTTCAACAGCATGATATAGGCTCCCTTAGATGCGGCAAAGCCTAAATTGCACATTTTGGAGAAATTAAACTCCATAGGCTCGTAGAGATACCGGAAGCCATACTTTTCCTGCAATAAACCAACCTTCCGACGATTTCCCTCATTGCTTCCATTATCCACTACAATCACTTCATAATCGGAATAATCCGTCCGTTCATAAAGACTCTCCAAACAGACGGCAAGCACATCCGCATTATTCTTGGACGGAATAATAATCGATACCATCGGTTTACGACCGTCTTTTTCAATATGGTAAACGGGTACGTGGTACTTTCTGCCCGCATGTACAATCTCTTTCATATGCGCTTCTCTTCCCCTGCGCCGGATCGCAGCCAGCTTACACGCGTCATACATCGGTTCATATCCCCAATAAACGTTTTCATTTACCACTTCCGGTTTTTTGGGATCTTCAGGCTGATACCCCTCCCCTATGCTATGAAAAAGCACCTGGGGAATGTGCTTGATCCGCATACTGTCATTCTCCAGAAACTCTGTAAAAAACAGCATAAAATCATAAAAATACTGTCTGTCGCTGCATTCCTCTTCCGGAATCGCCGGTTGAAAGGAAATCAGCGCACGCCTGACCAGTACGCCCCGGAAGAAAATAATACTGCCAAAGTAAAAAAAGGACATCAGGGTATCCGGACTGTAATCAGGCTTGAACCATGCTCCATACCGGGCGCCGTTTTCCGGATCAACCATATCTTCATCGGCATAAGCCATTCCAAATCCCGAGTAGTCTGAAAAGACACTTCTCCCTTCCATGACCGGCATGGAATAATTTCCCTGCCCCTGGCAGATCACAAACCAGCCGTCGGGAAGACACTCGTAGGCATCTTTTTTCTTTCTGATAATATTCATAAATTCCGAAAAATCCAATTTCTCTATTTTACTGATATATTCATCCTTTTCTCCGGGTTTCTTTTTCGGCTCGTTCTGGACAATCCATTGTTTATAGGGATCTCTCATTTCTTCTACGATTTTCTCATAACGCCTGTGACATTTTTTCAACTGATGATCAAAAATAATCTGCTTGATTGGATTCGACATGACTGCCCCTTTATCTCATATTTTGTCAGACAGACCCAATGACAGCGCATATGCCTGCCTTAGCCCGCTTATATTCATTATAATCATGTTTGTATAAAATATCAAATGCTCTTTTTCCGGCGTTCGCTCCCCAAAGTACGGCGGGCAAAACTCTCTTCCGCCCGCCTCGCCCTTATTTCCAATCAGACATTCTCAGCCGGAATAAACATTCCCTTCCACGGCTTTTGTAAGCGCCAGTTTCTGGTGCGCCTTATAGATTACCTTTAACGCTTCTTCCGTAAAATTGATATTTCGTTTGTATTTTGACATATGTTTTGTCTCCTTTTCTTTGACGTCATTTGAGAACCTGTAATCATAATACAATATTATGTACAGCTCCTATCCCCGAATAGGGAGCGGCAGACCGGTTAAAAGCGTGCATTTTGTGCATAAAAAAAGAAATATAAGCCCTTTGGGGATTTATATTTCTTTTTGTTTGAAAAAATATTAAAATTTTTATTGACAGGAGTATGCTTAATATTGTATTAAGTACAGTTTTGTACAAAACTGCACCAGACTGTTCCAACTGTCTGCAAATACCTTGGCAAAAGGCTGATTAACTCCCACACCATAAAGCATCAGACCCTTTACTTTGATTTTCTCTCCCTTTCGACAATAGAGATTTTAGGTTAAATAACTTTTTATAATTTCCATCATCAACGCCTCCGAAAAATTTGATCCATCCTATTGACAGACTGGTTGGTGCAGATTTCTCTTTGACCCTGACGAAAACCCCGTTTCTATAATATAAAGCATTTATGGAGACGTATGCAATGACTAATAATTTTTCCTTGGAATCACACGCTTACATCTATCTAATCGTCTCTCGCTTATGTATCTTTTATTGTAATTCCATCTTAGCTCGGATTTCTCTAATATTTTCTGCCATCTGAGCTATCATTGAATGATGAACCGTATTGGGAAGTTTGTTAGCCAATTTTACTGTGACTTCACTAATCCCCACTTCCCCTTCCTTATAAGAAAACAAATTACTTTTTACCACCGATAATGCTTTATTTTTTGCATTTTCAAGATATTTGGCTGTATTATTTCTATTTTCATCCCCTTTTCGTAGTTTCTTTATTTCTACCTCAACTACAACATCCTTATTTCGCTGTTTTAGTTCCAGTCGAACACTCTTACCTAACGAATTTGTCTTAGCTATTACAACTCGTCCATATTCCAAAATTTCTAAATCATGATTACCAATGCATGAAGCCAATTCTCTAAGTAATAATGGATGAGTATTTACTATTTCATCCGAAAGAACCATATCCAACGCTATGCTAACATTTGCTATATATGCTTCTAATGATAACCGCTTTGATGGCTCTTGCAAAGTGGTTTTAACTATTGTTTCAGCAAGAAATGCTGCCAAACATTTCCATTCTGTTTTATAATTATTTCTAATATCATTTATAAGTTCTGTTTCAAAATGAGAAAAACGGTGTTGATATGGCGCTGGATTTTTCCCTGTAAGGACATAATAGGAAATCATACCTATGCTATACACATCAACAGCAGTATTTCTTGTAAAATTCTCATTTTCTTCTACCTGTTCTGGTGCCATAAAACCTTGTGACATTGCGCCTAATGCTACTGTTAATTCTGTTGCACCTTTATGCCATGATAAATCAAAATCCAGAATCACTACTTTGAGTTCAGTAGCTTCATCCTCATAATAAAAGTCTTTTAACATAATATTTTCTGGTTTTAGGTCGCGATGCAATATACACTCTTTCAAATTATGTGATTTATGTATAATCTCTGCAATCATCTTCAAAACTTCTATTTTTTTATGAAGTGAACGAAGTATTTGCTTATCAACCGCATCTCGAAGTGTATATCCTTCTACAAAATCCATGACAATACAAGCTGGTACTTCATAAGAAAAATGTATTTTTACCATACCCTCAACATCATGCTCTTTTAACATCTTCATAGAACGAATACCACGTCTAAAACAACTTAAATACTTTACTTTATCCTTTACTTCAGGGAGCAAAATTTTTATAGCAAATTTCTCTCCTTTTTCATTATAAGCCTCATATACATTTCCAAATGCCCCTCTCCCAATTGCCTTTTCCAAGAAAAAACCATGAAGCTTTTTACCTGTATCCGTTCCCGGATCAATAAACCAAGCTATATGAAGTTGCGCTGAATATTTCTTATAAAATTCCTGTAATTGTTCTATTTGATCATTAGTTGGTACTACATCTACTGGCAATATATTAGCAATATTTCCATTCAAAATCTCTCTTAATTTATCTAGTCCAATACTTAGACAATTTTCATATTGTGGTATATCTTGCGGCAAATATTTTTTCCCTTGATATACTGCAGGATATTCAACATCTTTCGGAATATATGAATGCATTGCCCTAAGCATTTTATTAATATCAGAATGTTCTTTATCTTCTGGATCATATGATATACAACTGATCCCATATTCTCCAAGCTTTCGAACATCATTAGATGAAATATTTGCACCAATATAATAATTATCATTTCCCGAAATTACATCTCCAATTGAGATTTCATTGAGTAATGACAAAAAACTAAACTCCCGTGGATTAAAACCAACAATTACTAGATTTTTTCCATTTAATAACGTAGTAAATATATTTTTTATTTCCCTATCTTTATAAACTGCTTTCCTTTCTTCTTCAGTAAACACCCATGAAGACGGATCACTAATCTCTCCATGAGGGAAAAAAACAAACTTTTCATTACTTACAGGGAAATGTTTAAATTTAACAAACTCTTTTCCTGTTGCAAAATCAACTGAGGTTTTATGTACACTTGAATATGCATTTAAAATAAGTTTATCTATGTTAAAAGTTATAACCCCACAAACGTCCAGCTCCCAAATTAATTTATAATTAGTTGGAATTACACGTTTTTTATCTGTCAATTGTTCCTTGATATACTTATTATACTCATTTGATGGCAGACTACATTTTAGTTCCGAAAAAATATCCCACAAATTATCTAGTTTTCTTAATTGTTCAGCCTTACCCTTAACGCTATCATCAATATGTTGCAACAGATGTTCATAATAATTAATCATGCCTGTTGCGAGTTCTGTCCAAGAAGGCATACCCGAAGGCTGAGACATTCCAGCTCCTACAATAAAAATAAAACTTTGTGGATCTTCTTTAATCTTTTTAGTTAAACGTAGTAAATTTTCGTCTTTTGTATCATACATCTTTTTTCCCTCACACATTCGTTATTTTAACCAAACCAGTTTATAGCAACTTTTCCACACTTATATTTTATACTGCAAAAACATCTAAACGAAATGCCTCTTCCCAAACACCATCCATGTTTATCAATTCGTACTCCATATGTAGCTAAAGCATTTCTATCAACATATAATAAAAATACCTCAAAAATCTCTTCAGCGATATTTGTATAACTTTTTCTGTATCTCTTCCACCAATCGCTGTACCATACTCGCAGGGCACATTTCCGATGGTTTCTCTTTTCCATCCTCCTTACATTTCTTGTAACACCGCTCTGCTATCCGAAAAGCCTTTTCTTCATCCCCATACTTCACAAGTTTTCTATAAATCTCTCTATCTTTCTTCAAATATTTCTGTCCCGTAACCTTCTCAAATTTTTCTGCAAACCGATTACAGCATATATATGACTCCCTAATTACAGGCATCTCTCCAAAATATGAATACAACCAGATTTCAAAGCACGGATTCGACCAGCCAGTATTTATACTATTTTTTTCTGCGGTTCGTATAATTTCATCAAAATCCTTTATCTGGTCCCTATCAAAAACAATCCACGGAATACGGTACTGCGATTCTGCATCGGTAAGTTCCACAGCCCGCTTCACCAGCTCTACCGTTTTTGCCTTTTCCACTTTTATTACTAATCGGTCTTTTAGTTCAACGGGAATGCTATCTCGCAATCCCTCAAAGTAATTTTTCTCCGTTTATTCCGTATCCGTCACAATCAGGTAATATCCCAATTCCGGTATTCTTGTCCCTACCCGTTTATTCCGATCCTTTCTTTTTCCGGCTCTACGTTCACTGGGTCTCCCTCCTTTATTCACCATCCATAGTCCTCCCCGTCAGCATCCTCATAGGCTTCAATGCAGGAATAGCTCCATAATTACCTGTCAGATACTTCTTAGACAACGGCTCATCTCTACGAACCTTGTTACCTTCTTCATCCCTAAAGTCTGCCAAAGAGTACAATTCAGAAACCCCGTCTTTATTTTTGTTTACCAGCCAAATTTCATCCCGCCGAAGCAATTCATTAGAAAACTGCCAAATATCATGAGTTGTAAAAATTAACTGTGCATTCTGTGTATTGATTTCTGGTGACAAAAAT
This sequence comes from uncultured Lachnospiraceae bacterium, assembly GCA_900542015.1. Lineage (GTDB taxonomy): Bacteria > Bacillota > Clostridia > Lachnospirales > Lachnospiraceae > UBA2882. The sequence goes on from UQLY01000002.1 coordinate 92,591, forward strand.
GTCAATATGATATTCCTTACTAATAACGGATGCAGCCTGGCATTCAACTCGTCAATGAACAACGTCCCCCCATTATCTAATACATCCTTTAAAGAAGGATAGAGCGCAAACATTTTTAATGTACCGCTTGACTCCATTTTTAACGGAATCGCTGCCATCTTCTGACTGTCTATCATTTTATGAAGAGCATCAATTTTGTAACTCTTATTAGTATCCTTTTCAGATTCCTGTGGCAATTCTTCCACATTAAAGCCCTTTATTGCTTCATCAAAAGACGCAAAATACTTTACCACATTCCTCTGTACTTCCTTGCTGTCTACGAAACTCTCGGGAAGCACTCTTGAACGGAAAAAGTTTTCTGCCGGATCACCAAAATCCAGAACACCATTATTTAAAAACCAATCTCTAACCTTTTTCAATTTGGCAACCCGAAGTTTGGTTCCAAGAGAAACAATAAGCGTCTCTTTATTTAAAGATGCTTTGATATTCTCCACATGGTTTTTGGAAAAGCCATTCATTTCCAGCTCTTCACCCTTTTTCCGATAAAAAATCGTCCTGTAATTGTCTCTTGCAGTCTTAGCCTTGGAATACAGCCATTCCTCTACAACTTCATCCCTTCTCAGCGAAAATCCATATTGATATATCCGTCCACTGTTCTCTGCGTTATCCACATAAAACACCTCGAAAGTAGTTTCCTCATCACAACTTTTTTCATCAAATAAAAATGGAGTGACTTTCATGTAATTGTTTTCTATTTTTCGGCGATTGTCCTCTTCACCGCCAAAATTGAAGGAATCTGCCACATAATAAGTCATATAACCAAAAGCATCATATACATTAGACTTTCCGCTTGCATTAGCGCCATAAATTGCCGCTACTTTTAACAACTTGTCATTTGCAATATCCACAACATGGCTTTCATGCTCTGTTATTTTTGTTGCTGACAAATCAAGCGATACTTCATCCCGAAAAGATTTAAAATTTTTAAAATTAAACTGTATCAGCATAATTCTCTATACTCCTTATTCTACTTTTCTATAGAATCTTTTTATTTTTATTATATCCAATACAGTCAAAAAATCAACTCGTATTTTACGCAAATTGTAAAATTAGACGTTGATTTTTTACAGAATTCATTTCTATTTTTAAAATACTTATCTACAAAATCAACAAAACCATTTGACCGTTTTTCAATCTTGTGTTATCGTTTTGTTTTCAGCATCACATCTTACTGCAATATTTACAAGTATCGTTAAATGTTATCGAAGATATGAATACTCTCCTTCAAAAGGCAATAATTAATCATTTAATACTATATCTATTCTTCTAACATATGCAGTTCCTCTTTATTTAAAGTATCATCCCGGTAAATCAAATATCCCTTTACACAATCCACCAATTCATAACCGTATTCTTCGGGATCTTCCGTCTGCGGTTTCTCTTCTTGCAATACGATATAATCGCACAAGCCTTCTTTTGCATACAAAGTGATCCCTTGTATATTCAATTCCTCTTCCTGCATCAGCCTCTGAACCGTAGATGATGCGAGATTGCTTTCGATATTCCGCCCGTACAACATTTTTACAGCCCCGTCGTATTGCCGGATATAGGGCGATAACGTTGCAGGTACCGCAATTTTCACATCGGACAGACTCCTCCCGTCAGATTCGCAGTCCTCCCTGATCGCATCGGTTACTTCTATAACGCCTTCCGGCAGTTTATATACGTTCGATGCAGTCTGAAAATTATCTTCCGTAAACATATAATTTCCCGTCAAAATCAGGATTCCGACCAGAAGCAGCGCCATTACCGTCCCTGCTTTCTTCGATTTCTTATCAGCTCTTTGTATACATTCGCAGCCGGCTCCCGCGACAATTACCGCTACCTGTACCAGCCAGAAAAGTCTTACGTATCTGTTTTCCGCCAATAAACCCGTGTTGACAAAAACAAGGATGGACACCGGGTTAAAGATAAAAATCAATTCAACCAAGACAGGATACAAGATATAACTCCGGAACCGCTCGTTTTTGGATATCATCAACAGAATGATCATAATGATAAAATAAAAAGCGATTTCCGTTCCGCCGTCCCGATACAGATCATAAATCAGCTTCACTTTTTCCAAATAATTTTGCATTCTATTACCTCAGTACAAAATAAAAAATTCCAAACTGCACCACGCATGGAAGGATACAAAGGACCGTATAAAACATCTGCTTTATTTTTTTATACCGGAGTGCTGCAACAAAAGACATGGATGCAAGCAGTACCGGCAGTAAAAATACCCCCATGGAAGATACCATCGTTCCCGCAACCACACATAAAAACAGGGCGATCCAATTCTTCCGGTTTTCATATTCCGTAACCTGCATGAACAGATAAATCGTTAAGGGGATCATAATATTGCATAAAGTCGCTTTTCCCTGCCATATCCTGACCAGGAGAAACGTTGAGGCGGATCTGACCGAATAATTGCCGAACAACTGAAACAGGGCGATAAAAAACATCATTTGCCCAGCCTGTTTCTCATTCCCGTGAAATACCATATGGGCAATCAGACGATATACCATATAAGACAGCGCTATCAAAACAACCGGCATAATCGTGTGCATCAATATGGTCGGATGTATCCCCGTCAGTCTGCCTAACATCGCATAAAATATCGGATAGGGCGAAAGCGTATAATCACTGGGAAAAGCGCTCATCCATTCTCCCGTATACGGATAAATCCGGTTAATGGTATCCGTCGCATAGGAGGCAACCGCCGTTCCCGCGTACCAGGCATCATCATCATCAATGTGCATCTGCAACGCCACATAAATGATCTGGAACAGAATCAGAACAAGCGTTCCGACTTCCCATCCGCTGATTTTCCTTTTCAAATGAAAAGAAAACCGAAACATTTTTCCGTTCTTTTCCTTCCGGAAACGATGTATGCCTCCCGCCAGCGCTAGCGCAATACAACTTCCCGCCCACAGCCACGTCACAAGGGTCAGGCTTCCCTTCATAAAAGTTACCGGCACCGTAATCAGCTCAAATATGGCAAATACAACCACAATTCCCAGCGCATAATGCTCAAAAACATCCGCTTTCGTTTGCGCCTCTGAATCCCCCGGAAACAAAAACGCCCCCAACGCAAACGGAAGCAAAATTATCCAGAACAACAATAAAATTATTCCCAGTATCATACAGTCCTCTCTCTTAACACCCTTTTTAGCGCTTTAAAGCATTCTTTCCTATATCGTCCGTAACCTTTGCTCCTTACCCTGCCCAAAAGCACCTTCAGGGTCATTCTTAAAGTCATAATCAGATAAATAAAAACAAGCCCGCAGTCTGATGTCTGCTCATAGTGCTTCCAATAATAGAGCCCGCTTTTGAGCACTTCCGCATCCACAAACAAAGTACCCTTTTCCGTGCTTGCCCCATGGTTATGAATAACCGTGATCCGATTATCAAACATAATATCATATCCGGCTTCCACCGCCCTTGCAGAGAAAATACTCTCCTCATTATATAGAAATATGTTTTCATCAAAGTATCCCATTTTTGCAAACAATTTCACATTGACGATAAAGCATCCTCCTGAAACCATGTATACCTTTCTAAGCCGCGCCTCTTTCTCTGTTACCAACAGTTTTTGAGAAGATTTCAGGCGCAGATACTGCAGCATACTCTGTCTTCCCTTCCATGGCAGGGACATGGCTTCCCCGTTGGGATTCAACACTCCGGGCGCAGCCTGCACCGTATTCGGATACTTCTTCATAATCCGATATAATCCGTCGATACAACCCTCCCCGAAAATAATATCGCTGTTGGATACCACCGCATACTCTATCCCATCCGCTTCACATGCCTTAATCCCCGCATTATTTCCTTTGGAAAACCCGCCATTGTCGGACGTCTGCATACATACGATCTCTTTCCGGTCCCGATACAGTTCCTGCAGCCTCTGAAAGGAATCATTGGGCGAATGATTGTCTACAATATAAATTTTAAACGGTTCTTTGACCGTTTCATAAATACTCTGCACACATTTTTCCGTTTCCTGCCATACTTTATAATTCAATATTACAATTCCTACCATTGTTTCTCCCTAAAATCCGTTTTTGCTGGCGACGCAAAAGCAATCCCGCCTTATTCCACAAAATTTTGCCATAACATTCCCGTAAATTTCTTTGCGCCCGTTTTATTTAAATGATCACTGTTCATAAACAGCTCATAATTTTCACTAAAATCATCGTCCCCAGAATAATCATAATATTCCACCCCATATTTCATACTGACACGGCTTATCGTTTCCGTAAAGTAGTTTTTAAATTCTTCCGGGACTCTTTGGTTATATTCCTGCAAATAAGGCGTCGTTATCATGACCGCTTTGATACCCCGCTCCCAGCAAAATATAATAATATCCTCCAACGCATTCAGTTCCTCTTCCCGAAACGACCATGTCCCGTCCTTCTCATAAGCGCCAATGTGCCTTAAAACCGCATTCTCCGCATTCTGCACCGCTTCGTCTGCATTTGCCACTCTCTCCCAATCCAGTTCAAACTGATTGACATCACTGGGTTTTTTGGTCAAAATGCCGATCAGCGCTTCATTACTGCTTAGAACCGGAAAGTACCGCACACGGATATCTGTTGACAAATCATATTGTTTGATATACCGCGGATCTAAAAACTTATAATACCTGGCATTTTTTGCCTCAAAATTGTCGTTATTCTCCTCATCTTCAAGCAGGGAGAAGTACGAAATAACGATAAAGCACACCCCCCCCTGGCGTTAATTTTTCTTCATATTGCTGCAGCAGACGGTAATCATAAGACAGGGTCTGCGAATTCATGCCAAAATTAAAACATTCTCCTTCCGATTCTAAGCCTTCGTAACAAAAACTGCATAACCCGTGAGAGCTCCCCAGATTAAATACACAAATATTATCCGGGACGTCCTGAAACTTATCCGTATAATCAGGGGGCAGGGTTCTCTTATACTGATAGTTTAACGCCACGAGCATAATCAATAATACTGCACAATATATACCTATCTTCTTTAAAAATCTGCCCATTTCGGTCATATCTCTTTTATCCCTCGCTATTCCTTTTTCAGGATATTTTTTACCAGAGAAAGCAAAGTCCTAAACCTCTCCCGATAAATCAACGCTTCCCACAACAGGATCAGAACAAGGTAAACCACGAATCCTATAAAAGCATTGGACATTCCCGTAAATCCAAAGAATATCACAAAAAAACCAGCCAGAAAGCCAAGATCTCTTTTCGTCAGCTCCAGCCCTTCAAAATGGCGCGAAGAATAGATCAGCCATACATAATAGCAGACGGTTGTCGCCACCACAATAGACATATAATTTCTGTAAATCAGAATACCAATTCCGTTAAATACTATTGAACAGACCGTTACCACAATCAATGTGCGAATATATCGTTTGACCTGATTCGTCGCCTTATAGAGGTTGACATACAGACAATTGATAACCGCCACAGCCGGAAATATGGCAAACAAAACGGAAACCACCGATAAACTGCCGATATAGTTGGGAATAAAATATCTGACAATAATCGCCACCGCATAATACGCGCATCCCGATAACGCCCCGAAACAAAACAAAAGTTCCTTATATTCCTTTCTCTTCTTTACATTGTCAATATCCATGGACAATTGCAGATACATGGGCTGTGCGATAGCGCTGATAAATACATTCATAACGTTGAGAAGCGTAATGCCAAAGCAATACATGGAAAACTCATAATCAGAAAACAGCCCCTTGATATAAAACTTATCAACGGAATTAAATACGACATTGATACCACCGCCCAACATCAATAAAAAGCCGATTTTAAATATTCTCAGATTCTCTTCCGTAAAAATCCTGTTGCTTTTAATCCCTTTTGTCTCTTTCTTATAAGAGAAATATACAGGAATAAAACTCAGAAAATTAACTAGCAGATATAAATAAATAATATCTTCCGCAGTCAGCTGCCCTTTCAAAAGCCCCAGTACCAATACCACTCCGGAGACTCCCAAAGACTGAAAAATACTGATTACGGAAAAGGTCCGAAATTGATTCCACGCCTGGTATAAGTATTTGTAGACGGAGACAAAATTGCTGCTCAAAATACAAAGCGCCATATAAAAAAGAAGCTTATTTTTGAATACTGCCGCCACAACAAGTACAATCATCGTAATCAGAATCTGGCTATAGATTGTAAGGCGTATTTCACTTTTATATTGCTTCTTATCTATTTGATTCCGTTGTTTGCCGCTGTATTTGATAAAAAGCCCCGAATGGAATCCCAGTGTCATCAGCCCCACATAAGATACATACAGCATAAAGGTCTGATACTCCGCATATCCTTCTATGGATAACAGCTTGGGAATTACCAGCGTATTGATAAATGAAGTTCCCAATACCACAATATTAGAGGCAAGCACTCTTAATATATTTTTAATCATTCTTTTTCATTTCCTTGTACTTAGAGAGAAATACTTCCGGATTCTCTATCTCTTCCAAAAAATCCGTCAGCACCTCCGGCGATTCATGAAACCATTCCGATTCTTCCAGTTCTTCACATATCTGTTGGGGAAATCTTTTTTTAATCAACCTTGCTGGAACACCTGCATAAATGCCGTAGGGTTCCAAATCCTTTGTCACAACGCTCCCGGCTCCGACTACCGCACCGTTTCCGATAGAGCAGCATCCCTTCAAAATGATAGTGCCGTAGCCGATCCAGACATCATGCCCGATCGTCAGTTTTCCTCTTGTTATCTTATCCTCTTTTACTGCGCCAAGGCTTTTATTATAAAAAAGCGGATGAGTAGAAACAAATTTTACCGGGTGATTTCCGTTGAGATATCGTACCGCTCCCGCAAAAGAACAATAATTTCCGATTTTGGTCCCTCTTGGAAATCTTCCGGGATCAAAACACCCATAGCTTCCCATTCCCACCTCTATATCGTAATATTGCCGATACAGTTCCCGGATTTCCCGGCTCCAATACTCTCCCCGGTCCAGCCTGAGTATCAGTCTTTCCAGAGTTTTCCTGAATCTAACATTTTTAAATCCGTATAACGCTGTCAAAAAACGCAGGAACATCTTTTTCATCTTCCAACCAACTTCCTTATTTTCCTTCTAAAAGACGCAGGGATTATCCTCGAGATTACCCAGGGTATATAGATCTTTAACGGCGGGCGCGCATATTTTTTCAAAAAAGCGGCATCCTTCATTCCGGCAAAATCCCGCCACAACTCGTCGCACCGCCGGCTTCTTGCCGTCGCATGGGATAAGGTAGGATTGTCCGCAAGCGCCGCATCAAGATCAATCTTTTCCATATACATATTTTGTCTTACGGCTTCCATTAGTTCCTTTCCCTTTTCGGAGTTAAAAAGGATGAGAGATATTCCTTTATGTTCCTTTACCTCGGGCAGCCGGTCCAGACTTCCCCACCAGTCTCCGATTGTTATATCCCCGATCCTGTCGCTATTTGCAAACTGACAGTTGTAACAACTCTCCCTGTATGCGGTCTTTTGCCCGTAAAGCTGTCTGTAAAGCCGTGAGTCCCGGTTTCTGATCCGGCGTCCGTCTCCAAAAGTCACCTGGGTATCTCCTATGTTCCACCCCTCTTTGTTTTTGACCTTATATCTCATATCGACCTTTACAACGCCGGACTTGTACTTTTTCTCTAAAAAAGTTAAGAATTTTTCATAAAGCTGCGGACTTACCACCCCGGTACAAATCAGATCAATCGTATATAAATCAGGATAATCCCTTCCCAATGCGGCATACAGCCCCGCGATCTGACAGGGAGTGCCGCTGAATACAACTCTTTTCCCTTCCTTCAGGAATGCTTCTGCCGTTTGGTAGGAATCGCCCATATAGCTTTGGACATATTTGGATTTTCTGAAAGCCTGCGTTTTTTCCTCATTGTCCGCATAGGAATGGGCTACCTGATTTTCGGAAGCATAGCCTGCGCCGAATACGACGAAGTTTTCCTGTTCCAGCGCCTTTACAATGGCGCTGAACGCTCCTCCCGACGCGCTGTTCATCCAGATCTCCTCATCCTTATGCACTCCGATACAGACCGCCGGGGCATTTGCTTTCTGTCCGTCTTTTCCGTATTGCCCGGCAATACAATTCTTACGGCATGTTCCGCAATCGATACATCTTTCCTGATCGATCACGGGATACAAAAACCCCTTTTCGTCCCGCTCCATGGAGATACACCCCACAGGGCAAAGCTTCGCACAGGCTCCACAGCCATAACACAATTTGGCGTCAATTACTTCCTTCATACCGCACCTCTGTGTACAATTTTCTCAACTTCCTGTTTCAGATAAGCTTCATAATTTTCCAGTCTCTTATCGGCGTTTTCGTAAGTATGCCGCACCTTCTCTTTCAGTTCGCCGCTATGCTCCACATAAAAGGTTACCTGTTCCAATATTTCTTCCGTCCCCATTGTAGTCGCGTCCAATATCGCATCATATCCCAACGGCTCGAATACTCCGGCAAACTTCCTGCTGTATGCGATGGATACCGCCGGCACCCCCGAAGACGCCGCCGCAATTACCGCGTGCATTCTGGAGCCGATAAAAAAGTCAAGCCCGCTGATATCATCCTTGGCTTCTATGGGATTTTTATAAACAGGGGCAATTTCTATTTGCGGATATTTCTCCTTTAACCGAAGGCTTGCACAATAGTCATTGTCCGTTATTGTCGTTTCATCCCCGATAACGTGTGAGATCAGCACCACTTCCCTGCCTTTCTCCAACAGCATTTCTATGATTTTGCTGCACAACAAGGGGTAGTCCACAGCGCTGTCCTTCAAAATATGATTTTTTTCGTCATATAATAATCCGGAAACATTAAATCCTACTTTGCCCTTAAACCTTTCACTCCTGCAATAGGGAAGCCGAAACGCCATATCCGCAGTATTTTCCGATTTTCTTCGATTGGTCTTGGACAGGCACTTAACGGATACTTCGTCTCTTAAAAAGATACGTTTCACAAACCGCATATAGGCGTTTGCAATTACTTCGTTTCCCTTTTTCGCAAAGGGACCTATTGTCTGCGGCGCCAAAATAACCGGTCTTCCCGATAATAAAGCGTAAATTTTCAGGAAAATGCCGACATAATACAGCTTGGCTCCGTATATATCCGAAAAACTGTCTCCGCCCGTTGCGTCAATGATCAGATCGCACCGTTTGAATTTTTTGATCATAGCGGGAGAATAAGTATAATAATCCAGTTCCGCTTCCGTCTTTGCAGCCGTATGGTAATCATTGTCTCCTTTTCCCGCTTCAAAGCAGATGATCTTAATATCAATATCCAGTTCTCTTGCAATCTTATCCAAAATTGCGCTTTCGGAAATCGCCAATGCGCCCACGCCCAGGTTCATACAATGAAACGAATGCCCCATCAGTCCGATTACAACACTCTTTTTCAACTACGGCTTCCTCCTTCCCGAATCTTTGTGCCACAGTCTTTACACATCGTCTTTTTCAGGAAACTCATGATTGGCAAGCAGGGCGTCCCTGACTGCCTCCAACATCTGATAACCGAATTTTTCATCCGGTTCCAAATATCCCGATTCTCCCCATTCATTCCATGCAAACATAAACAGATAATCCGAATGATAGATCTCTCTTGCTCTTTTAATCTGCCTTGTCAGATACTTTTTAAATTTTTCAGGCGTCACATCGGTACACAACTGTCCCCGATTCTTTCTGCGGGGCGTATTATCCCAATCCACAAAGGCTCCCGGGAGCCATTTTTCATCCCGCGGCGTCTGTTTTAATACGATTTCCCATATTTTATCATAAGAATAGTGCATGGTCGTTGCCTTACATCTCAAAAAAGGAATCTTATCCGCTACTCTGTTTAACACACGCTCTAACGCGAAGCTGACACTTTTGGATGTATACTCCAAAACCGCCGCATTCATTTGAAATTCGATTCCGTAATCATACAGATCCCCGCCCTCTTCCTTCGCATGATCAAACTGATTTTGCTGATGGGCAAAAGTAATACCCGGCAATCCATTCTCAACGGCAAGCTTTTGCCAATACTTCATCATAGCGGGAAATTCCTTTACTCCCAAAGGGTTGTACAAGACCATCAGCGGTTTTCCGTTGACTCTGATATATCTTTCATCCTGAAAAAAGGGCAATAAATAATCAAAATGCTTTTTCCAGTCTTCTTCGTCTCCGTATTTCTGATCCCACAAAATTTCATCCGTTTTGTCCGCCCAGCATCTTGTCCACGTATGATTCGCCCAGCAGAAACAAAAGGGGATATCCACACTCTGATTCTGCAGCATAATTTCCGCCGGTTTTTCCAAAAGCATATTCCCTTCGGACCAATAGTGATAATAGCAAAATCCATAAACGCCATACTCTTTGGCAAGATCCGCCTGCCAGACCAGCGTATCCACGTCGGTCAGATCATAGTAATTGTGGTTCAGGGGCACTCTTGGCATATTCTGTCCTTTAAAAGTCGGTACCGCCGAGCGGACATTTGTCCATTCGGTAAAACCTTTTCCCCACCATTCATTATTTTCTTTTACCTCATGAAACTGCGGCAAATAGAAGGCTATTATTTTCATAAAAAATCTCCGTTCTGCTGTCGGTATCTCTACCTGTATCTGATATGATAAAACAAAATTCCCAAAGGATACACAAGAAAAGCAATCAACGGATATACGGCATTTTTAATCATCCGTTTATTGCCTGCCACCTTTGCCATTGCAAGATAGCGAATACTGTCTTTTGCCCGGTCCGTAAAGCTTCGGTCCATTTCTAACCGTTGTATAATATAAGCCAGATATCCCTGCGGATTCCTTTTCAAAAGGCTTGCCATATTGGCGGTATAACCGTCGGAAAGATATTCATATAAATACAATTCCTTATTCAAAACCAATAATTCTCCGTCCCGGTCGATCAGATCGTATAAATACGCTTCCGGCACAAATTTTTCTCCCGGAAACCGGGGAAACCTATATTTTCCTATGATTTCGGTTTTATAAACGAGCATGGCGTCTCCGCGCAGCCCGTATTGGGAATATGCCTTACGCAAGGTACAGCTTTTGACCCCGTCCGCCACCTTATAAATTTCATTTGCTTCGGCGCACACATTCTTTTTCAGGCACAAGACTCCCGTATACTGCTTATTCGAGTTTTCCCATACTTCAAGGATGGAAGCGACGGCGTCCGCACAAAGAGAATCGTCAGAATCCACACAGGTAAACAGTTCTGTTTCGGTCAGTTCCACTCCCTTATTATGCGCCATGGATTTTCCGCTGTTTTCCTGAAAATAGTATCGGATTTTTATGATATTTTCCTTTATCCAGAGATCGATAATTTCCTTTGTTTCATCCTCTGACCCGTCGTCCACAATCAGCCAGACAAAATCTGAGGATGTCTGCGCGCATAAAGAATCATATAATTTTTGCAAAGTATAAGCGCGGTTATAAGTCGGTGTAAAAATCGTTATCTTTTCCATTTCGTTACGTTACTGAATGAGTACTACTCCAAAACAATTTACTTTATTTCTATCAAGTTCTTCCTTCATGCGGATGACATTTTTCCCTATTACCCTGCCGCTCTTAACAACCAATATCGCTCCGTCGCAATAGGAAGCGCTTGTAACCGCATCTGCTGATTCATCAACGGGTTCTGTTTTAACAAATACAAAATCAGCGCCGCTTTTTAATTTTTCCAGTTCCTGCGCGGAAACATTGCCCTCTGTCGTAAGACACTTTTTCCCTCTGTCCTCCGCTTTCCCGGACAACAGGCTGCAGATTGCCGTTCCTTCCGTTCCCGCCTTCATAGGCAGGAGCGCAATCGCCGCCATCCCGTTCTGATTGAGCACTTCATTTACAATTCGTTTTATTCCGTCGGTTTCCTGCATCAGTTTTTTCCCTTTGACCGCAGTCAGAACCGGGATATCCAGATTGTCCTCCACATCTTCCACGGAATAAATCTTATCGTTTAACAGATAAACACAGCCCAGTAAACCGCATACAACGACGCCTGCCAATACAACCATGAGGATTATATTCTTTATGATCTCCATGAAAGACTGCTGCACGCTTGCAGCGCCCGCCGTCTCCAATTTTTCATTCATAAGAAACGGCTCGTCTATCACTTCAACTTCGTATTCGGGAAAATACAGGTTGATCCTTTCTTCGCCTTTCTTTAAAATATCCGACAATATTTCTTCCCATGAGTGCCCGTCCACCTCCATTAGGGGTGATTTGATTCCCATAGAAATTGTGTTTCCCATATAGGAATAATCAAATTTATTGAAAATATCAATATAGCTTTCCTGCAGATTTAAATCCCGGATGGTTTCTTTTACAACATCCTCGCTGATATAAATCCTTAAAAATGTCTGGGTATCGATGACAGTCGCGTCATTATCCCTGGGCGTAATCATAATAAAGGACGAATACACATAATTCCGGTCAATTAAGACATAGCTTTCCGCCTTATTTTCCCCGGTTGTTTCTTTCCGGTCTCCCATCAGATCCATTCCGTTCTTTACGCCCGCCAATAATCCGGCAATTACTGCAACAAGCAGAACGATCTTCCATCTCTCCAAAATAAATCCAATCATCCCTCTGATGGTATAGTTTTTTTGAAATTTCCTGTTCATGGATTTCATCTCCTTTGCTAATTAAAAATACTCAGTCCCTTTATGATATAACTGGTATAAGGCGTCAGCCCTCCCTGATCAAACAACAGCAAATACCTGATATAGCCGTATGCACAGATGCAAATCGTTCCGCACTGCACAAGAAGCTTTAACTTTCCTTCTCTGATCCTGCATAAGTAAAGCAGGATAATGCCGTAAGTAATTGTAAAATAATCTTTAAATCTGGTCGCAACGATGTTTTCTCCCAATATGGTAAATATGGGAAGCAGAATGAGAAATAATTTCAAAATAAATTCCGCGTTTTTATCCGTCTCAATGATTTTTTCATAATTGATGATCACAAGCGCCATAAGCAAAAAATATTCAAAGACATGGAACATACTGATCCCCGACGAAGCGCCCAGCCACACCTGTATCTTATAAACCAGCGCGCTCTGTCCCGACAGCCCCTGCAAAGCCTTTTCTATGAATCCAAAGATTGATATGCCGAAAAGGGAAAGCAGATAATAACAGCCGCACACCACATTGACCGTCATAAGCCTTTGTTTTGTCAGACGCAGCTGCATGATGGGATATACCACAAACATAATCAGCGCCCCGTTATGAAACGTTAAGGCAAGGAAGCAGATCAGGTAATACGGAATCGTCTTTTTATCCTGTATGAATCTCCATGCCGCCATAAACAACGCAATGGTAATCGCCTGTCTTAAACTGATAAACGTATTGTAGAAAAACAGTTTATAGAGGAATACCAGAAAGATCATGCCCCAATTATCCACATAACGGTTCAGCCCCACATACATACATACATACCAGACAACAGCCTCTATAAGGGTAAAGCCGTAAAAAGAAAACCCAAGGGTCTTTACAAGGCTGCAGAAAACCAAAAATCCCGGTTCAAATAAATTGACCAGTCTGATACTGCCCACGGAGCTTTCCAGATCGGCAATATCCCACAAAACGGGAACAGCGTCATATCCTCTCCGGTATACATAATAGTCGCTGCCGCCCAGCTCAAACCTCGTTCCCGATATCAGCGTAAGCCCTATAAAAAAGAATAAGGTCATCAATTTTTTCGTCTGAGGTGATTCCGCCCTGTCTATCACAAACATTCCGATCATTACGGCAATCAGAAGAATAATATAAAATGTCATGTATTTCTTCCTTTTCTTTTGATACTACTGTATATGTCATTTATAGTTTGGATATAAGCATCCATATTATCCAATTGCTCCGCCCTTGCCAACGCGCCTGCGGATAATTTTTGCCTCAATTGCCCGTCTTTCAGAAGCATATCAATCTTTTCCGCAAATTCTCCATCTGTTTCGCAAAAGTAACCGCAGGACTCATTCACAACTTCCTTAAGTCCGCCGGCGCAGGTAGTTACTACCGGGACTCCCAGCGTCAACGCCTCCGCAGCCATCAATCCAAATCCTTCCCAACGGGAAGTAATGCAAAGTACCTCCGCTTTTTTCACTAAAGAGTACGGATTATCCAAAAATCCCGTCATCTTAATATTCTTTTCCAGCCCCAGAGAGCCGATCTTTTTCATACACGCTCCCTTAAGCGGTCCGTCCCCTATCATCAGTGCCGTAACGGAAGAATTTTTCTTTGCCACCTCTCCTACAATATCTATCAGTCTCAAGGGGTCCTTTTGTTCGGATAATCTGCCCAAAAAGGCAATGTCACAGGGCTGACCGGCATCTTCTTCCGCTTTCTTTAAAATAGCTTCTCTGCTGACAGGATTTCCAATGACCTGAAATTTCGCTTTTATCCGCTCTCCGAATATATATTCCTTCTCAATCGCATCCGATACCGTCAGTATCCGTTTATAATGAGAAGCCGTCAGATAATATCCTGCAGATTTGATATTAAAGGAGCGCATCCACAAAGGATCATTATGCAGATGGCTGATGAGCGGACATTTAACCCCCGCCATGGCGCAGACCATGGAAGCCGTAAAGTCATGTGCATGAATAAGATCCGGGCGAAACTGTGCATAAATCCGCTTTATCGTCCCAACAGACATTTTTTCAACGGGAATAAAGCCGATCCCTTCTTTTTTTAATCTCTCCTCAATGCTTCCCGGACGGGACGCATACAAAAAGCGATACTGATCCCCATACTTTTGTTTCATTTGCCCGATCAATGTAATAACAACATTTTCCGCTCCCGAAAAAGAGCCGGTATTCAACAGATGAATAATGGTCTGCATTCTATTTCTCTTTCCTTATTTTTTGAGAAGTCTCTTTGATCAGTTTCTTTGCTTCATCCACCCTGCACAGGTATAACATTATCCCGTATACCGCAAAGGATAAAATTGCAATTCCTCCAGCCAAAACGATTTTGGCAATCATATTCGCCCCTTCGATCTTCCCTTCCAGAAAATATACCAAAACCCTCATTACCCCATACATCACGCCGGAGGCAGCAAGAATTTTCAAAAGGCTGATCAGCAAATACCTGATATTTACCTTTTTTATCTTAACCAGCAAAAGTACCAGCATACTTAACGCGGATAGCGAAACGGAAATGCTGGTGGTAAAGGACAACTCCCACGCGCCGTTTTGCCCCCAGATAAGGTTAAGCCCCAAATTCATCAAAATGCCCAGTCCTAAGCAGGTTGCAGGAATCCACTCCTCTTTTCTGGCGAAAAACGCCCTGCAAAGGATATAACTGATACCGATTCCCAGCATACTGTAAGAATAACCGTATAAAATATCCGCTGTCAACAGTGTATCGGAAGCGTCAAAAGCGCCTCTCTGAAACATAATTTCAATCGCCCACTTACCCAATTGCAAAAAGGCGATTACGATAGGGAACAAAATCAGAGACGTCTGTATCAGCAAACTGCTGACATAATCTCCGAAAGCCTTTTCGTCTTTTGTATTATGCCACTCCGACAGCTTGGGATACCCCACAGTCGCCATGGATAAAATAAACACCTCCGGAAAAATGGAAATCAGAGTAAAAGCATAATTGATAGCAGCGACCGTTCCTTCCGAAAGATTAGAAGCAAAAATCCGGTCGAGCATAACGTCAAACTTGATTACATTCGTCCCCAAAAAGGCAATGAGCGAAACCAACAGCAAATTTTTCATTTCGGCGCTGTGAAAAGAAAACTCCTTTGAATGAACAAAACCGTATTTTCCAGCCACATATGCCGCCAATACCGTAGGCACCAGATACGCAATCAGATAACCGATCCCTAAGTACCATGGATTATTACCGCTTAAAATAACTACAAAAATAAAAATCAAATTGGTAATAACCAACTGCAGACCGCCAAAGGAAAAATTGCCTTTTGTATTCAAATAGCCGGTAATCATATAAATAATAAAGATACAGACCGCCGCAACAAAAACAAACCGCAGTAAGACGACCGTATATTGTTTTGTGGTGTCGGCAAATCCCATCCCCAGCACGTTGACGATACTCTCTGAAAATACAATACAGATAAGAGCCGCCGCCAAAGTAACCGCAACGGTCACATTCAATATGTTGCTTGTAAACCGGTTTCTCTCTTCTCCTTCTTCCATTCCCATTGCAATAGGAATATACGCCGTCATAATGCCGCTTGCCAGTCCGGTCACAATCAATACTGCCACCGAATTAGCCATACTATAGGCGTCGCTCATTGCAGAAGCGCCGTACATATAGGAAATCACGATCTCTCTGACAAATCCCAATATTTTGCTGATTAAAGTTAAAAACGCCAATCCGATTGTGGCTTTTGCTCCTGCCTGATTTCTCATATCAATCCCATTCTGTCTATGGTTTCTTTTACAACCTGATCCTTATCAAAGTTTTTTTCCATATGCGCTCTGGATGCACGTCCCATTTGCACCCGTTCTTCCGGGGACAACGCGCAAAACATCCGCATTTTCTCAAACAGATCCTTACTGTCTTTTACATGAACCAAATATCCGCTTTTCCCGTCTAGGACCGCTTCACGGCATCCGGCTATGTCGCTTGCAATAATCGGTCTGCCCATAGCGGCGCACTCCAACAGCGTATTGGACATGCCCTCATGATAGGACGGAAGCACGGTACACATACATTCCTTTATATAGGGCGCCACATCGTCCACCCATCCCACATAATTGACGATTCCCAAGCGTTCCAATTCCGCCACTTTTTCCTGATAGTCCTCCTCATATCCCCCCAAAATCGTCAGCACAAAATCTTTTCTGACCCGGTACAGTTGTTCCGCCGCTTCAAACAGCTCTCCCACACCCTTTTCCTTCATCAGTCTTCCCATAAACAGAAAATTGATCTTCTGTTTTGCAGGATATTCCTGAAAAGAAAATTTCTGAAGATTCACACCGGCTCCGTGCAGAATATATTGATTATCCTGTCTGACAATCCGATAGTCCGAAAAAACCCTTGCATTTACGGCATTCTCAAAAAATACAACCTTTGCGTTTTTTAACGCCTTCCTGTACAGCCTGACAATGTTTCTTTTCAAAAATCCTTCTTTTTGAAACGCCGTCCCCAGCCCCGTAATGTTGGCGGCATAAGGAATTTTTTGCTTTCCCGCCGCCAGCCCGCAATAAATATTAGGCTTAATCGTATATGTAATCACAAAGTCAGGTCTTATGGATTCTATCGCCCTGGCGCAGGATCTGTACAGACGCAGTTCTTCTACGGGATTGGTGCCGCGGCGATCCATATCGATTTCTATAACCTTATCAACCATATTCTGTAATTCCCGCACACATTTATCCAGCTTTACGGCGACAAATACTTCATGGTTCTCCTTGAGCTTTTTTATCAGCTCGCTCCTGAATTTTACCAATCCGACAGACGAATTGGCTGCAATCAAAATCCTCATTTACACCCCTCAATAAGCCGTCCCTTAATTTTTCTTGTAGGAACACCCACATAGGTTCCGCCTTCCTCAATATCTCTTATCACAACGCTGCCGGCGCCGATAATAACCTCTTCCGCTATTTTCTTTCCCTGTATTACCTGGGTCCCCGTTCCCAGTTCCACACAGTTTCCGATTTTTACCGCTCCCGAAACGTTTACGTTGGGATACAGAGTAATAAAAGATCCCAGCGAAGCGTCGTGACCGACCGTACCGTTCCAGTCAATCACATTAAAATTTCCTATTTCCAAATCCACGGAAATGACCGCGCCGGAACAGATAATATTTCCTTCCCCGATTACCGCGCTATGAGACATTACGGCATTGGGATCGATCAGATTCGGATAATGCAGCGCCTGATTTTCCGCCAGACGTTCTATGATCTTCTTTCTTGTTTTTGCTTTTCCGATGGCGCAGACTACGGATAACGGTTCCTTGTATCCGATCAAATAGTCCGTACCTCCCAGCACGGGATAACCGTCTATGACTTCTCCCTGCGGATGCCCGTCGTCTATATAACCGATTATATTCCAGGTTTCTTCTTCGGCGTTGATCCTTTCAATCAGCCACTGTACTTCTCTTCCCAGTCCGCCGGCTCCGATTATCGCAATATCATTGATCACTTTCATTCCCCTTAAATTCTTCCATAGTTACGGAAGTTTCGCTTGTGATGCCCTCTTTCAAAAGGACTGTTTTAATTGTTTTCAATACAATGCCGCAATCACCCAAAAAGCTTACGGAATCTACGTATTTTACATCCCATTCAAACTTTTCTTCCCAACTGATGCCGTTTCTTCCGTTTACCTGGGCAAGCCCCGTAAAACCGGGGCGTACTTCATGCCTTCTTTTCTGTCTCTCGTTATACAGCGGCAAATATTTTACCAATAAGGGACGCGGTCCCACGATGCTCATATCTCCCTTTAAGATATTAAACAGCTCCGGCAGCTCGTCCAGACTGGTACTTCTCAGTTTTTTCCCAAAACCGGTCAGTCTGTCCTCATCGGGCAGCAGTTTTCCCTGATCGTCTCTGGCGTCGTTCATTGTCCGGAATTTGTACAGGCAAAAAATCTTTCCGTCCTTTCCCGGACGTTTTTGCCGGAAGATTACCGGGCTCCCCAGTTTTATTCTTACCAGAATCGCCGTTACCGCGAGGACGGGACTTAAGATAATAATTGCCAAAAGCGATAACACAATATCCGCCGCTCTCTTTATATACTTTTCATATAAGCCGCGTTTCTTATCCGTCATACAATCCCTTACCTACCATAGCGCCCGCACTACCCCGCATATTCTGTCAAGATCCTCCGCCGTCAGCTTCGTATCGGAGGGCATGCACACGCCTCTTGCAAAAATCGTGCCGGCAACACTGTTATCAGCGCCGCTTTCTTCATCCGTTACATACAGATTATCTGTCAGTGATATGAAATCGCAGTCCTGAAATACCGGCTGCAGGTGCAGCGGCTTCCATACGGGTCTGCTCTCCACGTCGTCCGCCTCCAGCGCAAGCATAATATCTATGGGCTTTACCGGGCAGCCGTCTTCCAGTTGAATCGTCGTCAGCCAACAGTTGCTGCGGGTATTTTCCCGAAGGGGCATTAAGGTTACGCCCTCCAGCGTACCGATATGCGCCTGATAGTATTCATAAATAGCCCGTTTCTGTTCGATACGTTTATCCAGGACTCTCAACTGTCCTCTGCCAATCCCCGCTACAATATTGCTCATACGGTAATTATATCCGATTTCTTCGTGCTGATACCAGCGTGCCTTTTCTCTCGCCTGGGTTGCCCAGAAAAGCACCTTCGCCGCCCGCTCCGCCGCATCCGGCGTATTCAGTAAAAGCATACCTCCGCCCGAAGAAGTAATAATCTTATTTCCGTTAAAACTGATAATCCCATAATCCCCGAAAGTACCGGTATACCTTCCCCGATAGGTGGTTCCCAAACTTTCCGCCGCATCCTCGATTAGGGGCACCCCATATTTTTTGCAGATTGCAGCAATTTCCTCTATATGGGCGCATAACCCGTACAAATGTACCACTATCACCGCTTTGGGAAGTTTTCCTTTTTTCTCGTAAATCTCAAACGCCTTTTCCAACGCCTTCGGGTCCATATCCCAGGAATCCCGGTCGCTGTCAATAAATACCGGCACCGCCTTTTCATAGCAGATAGGATTTGCCGTTGCCGAAAAAGTCAGGGACTGGCAGAATACAATATCTCCTTCTTTTACACCGACGGATTTTAACGCCATGTGAATAGCGGCTGTTCCCGCCGAAAGCGCCACTGCCGCTTTCGCTCCCAGCTTTTCTGTCATTTCGTTTTCAAATCCCGTCACATTTTTACCAAGGGGCGCGATCCAGTTGGTATCAAACGCTTCTTTGATAAACTGCTGTTCATACCCTTCGTCGCTCATATGCGGCGACGCCAAAAAAATATGCTGTTTCATAATATCCTCCGCTCTTACTGATCCGTGGCGGGCTTATAGGTCGATACGATTTTTTGCACCGCCTGCCTGATGCCGTCCGTATCGTTATCCGCCAGTTTCCTCAGTTCGTCCAACTGTTCCAAAAACTCTTCTTCATCAAATTCTATGGGTTTGCCGATATGGATCAGGGAATTTTCCGTCTCCTGAAGCCCTTCTTCCGCCATCAGCATTTCTTCATACAGTTTTTCTCCGGGACGCAGACCGGTAAATTCGATTTTAATGTCTTCGCCGGGTCTGTATCCGGACAATTTAATCAGATTTTTCGCCAGATCCAAAATCTTTACCGGCTCTCCCATATCCAGGACAAAAATTTCTCCGCCGCGCGCCATTCCGCCCGCCTGCAGCACCAGAGAAACCGCCTCCGGAATCGTCATAAAATATCTGATAATATCAGGGTGCGTGACCGTAACCGGTCCTCCCTCCGCAATCTGCTGTTTAAAAAGCGGAATCACGCTTCCATTGCTGCCAAGCACATTGCCGAACCGCACGGCAACAAACTCCGTTTGGTACTCCCCGTTCGCAGCGTCTCTCGCCATGGACTGGATTACCATCTCGCACATGCGCTTGCTGGCGCCCATAATATTCGTAGGATTAACCGCCTTATCCGTAGAGATCAGCACAAACTTCTCGGTGCCGTTCTTAGCCGCCGCCATAGCGGTTTTCAAAGTGCCGAACACATTATTTTTAATCGCCTCGTTAGGGCTGTCCTCCATCAGCGGTACATGCTTGTGCGCCGCAGCATGATAAACAATCTGGGGTTTATATTTTTCAAAAACGGATGTAATGCGGTGCGTGTTGCGGACCGAGCCGATCAGCACGACCAAATCCAACTGCGGGTATCTTCTTTTTAACTCCTGCTGGATTTCATAGGCGTTGTTTTCGTATATATCAAAGATAATTAACTGTTTTACCTTATATGCGGCAAGCTGTCTGCAAAGCTCGCTTCCGATAGAACCGCCGCCCCCGGTTACCATGACCACCTTTCCGGTCACATAAGCCGCTACCGTATCCAGATCAAATTTTACCGGCTCGCGCCCCAACAAATCTTCGATCTGCACTTCCCTTAACTTCGAAGCGCTGACTTCTCCGTTGATCAACTGATAAATCCCCGGCAAAATCCTCATTTTACATCCGGTCTCATTGCAGATTTCAAGGATCTCCCTGATGGTCTTCTGGCTGGCGGAAGGCATGGCGATTACAATTTCATCCACATCATATTTTGCCGCCAGGTACGGAATATCCTCCCTGCCTCCTTCTATTTTAACCCCCCGCATGTATTTTCCAAGTATAGCCATGCTGTCATCCACCAGACAGCACACATGCTGGTGGGTCAGATAAGCGCTGTTTTGCAATTCCTTCACAATAATCGATCCCGCATCTCCCGCGCCGACTACCATGATGTTCTTCATTTCATGGGAAGTCCCCCGCCTCCTCTGCTCCTGCACCGCCCTGACAATGCGGTAAAAGAACCGGATACAGGTTATCATGAAAATCAACGCAAAGTAGTAGATCACATAATAGCTTCTGGGCATACGATACCCCATCAACTGGGTCCCGGCAAACATAATCAGCGTGGAAATACTGCATGCAGCAATAATATTCACAAGCTCCGCCGAACTGGCAAAATGCCAGACGCTGCGATAAAGCTTGCAAAATACAAAAACAATAATCGTTACCGCCGTATTAAACGCCGTATAATATGCCGCCCATTCCAGATATTCCACCGGTATTTCCGCAATGCTGAAATCAAAACGTAAAAAAAGCCCCACAAAAGAAGCCAGTTGTATCATAAAAATATCCATCAATACCAATAATACTACTCTGTTCTTTGGTGCAGCTTTTTCAAAAAAACGTTCCATTACGCTAAACCCTCAAATTCACAATCAATTTACAATTCCGATTAAACATTGACATAATAACTATTTGATTATACCATATATCCTCATCTATTGCAAAGAACCGGAAGTGCCAAAACAGCCGGCAATGCCGTCCGTTACACTATCCACAGGGAAGGTTCATCCGCAGCCTTCGGCGAATAATCATATTTTACCAAAGACAAATTAGGGTTATAATACGGATCTCCTGCTAAAAGTTCTTCTTTCCATTGCGTCTGGAACCGTTTTACTTCCGACACAAAACGCGCTCTCTTTTCCGGCTCTTCGTCATCCCCGCGGCTTTTGGATTCATAATGATACAGTTTTGCATAAGGCGTAAAGACAATAAGGTACTCCGCCTTTCTGATTCTCATGCAAAGATCCACATCATTAAATGCCACTTCATATTTCTCATCAAATCCGCCGATTTCGTCAAATACATCTTTTCTGATCATCATACATGCGGCTGTAACGCAGCTGACATTCTGGGTAAAAGTAGCCCTGCCGAAATATCCCGGATCGTTTCCGGCTATTCCCTTCATGCAATGACCGGCAACGCCTCCTACGCCCAAAAAGACGCCCGCATGCTGTAACGTACCGTCAGGATAGAAGAGTTTGACGCCTACCGCGCCCACTTCCGGTCTCTGGGCATACATCAGCATTTCCTGTATCCAGTCTTCCGTTATAATCTCCACGTCATTGTTCAACAGGATCAGGTACTCTCCCTTCGCATATCCCGCTCCGAAATTATTGATTGCAGCATAATTAAAAGGACCTTCCCAGCTTACGACCCTCACATTGGAATGTTCTTTTTGAATCTGATCATAATACTCAAAAATTTCCCGGCTGCTGCTGTTGTTTTCCACAACGATAATCTCGAAATTTTTGTAAGTTGTTTTTGCAAACACAGAATCCAGGCATTTGCCAAGGTCCGCTTTATGCTCATAATTAGGTATCAAAATGCTGACCAGGGGCGTTTTTTCCAAATCATATTTAATCCGGTAAGTGGAAATAATCTCCGAATTTTCCACCGTACCCTTCAGCCCTACTCTCTGAAGATGCTCCGATAACGCTTTCCTTGCCGAAGTAATACAATAATCTTTGGCATGAATGTTCATCGCCACCGACGCAGGATGCGCCCTCCAATAATACAGCACCTTGGGAATATGGACAATCCGTTTCGCCTGTTCCGTCAGCCGCAGAATCATGTCATAATCCTGACTCCCGTCAAAATTTCTGCGGAACCCGCCCACTTTTTCATAGAGTTCTCTTGAAAATACCGACAGGTGGCAGATATAATTATTGCTTCTTAAGGTATCCGGCGCAAAATCGGGCTTATAATGAGGATTAAAAGCATCGTTGATCGTAACATGAAACGTATTTTCATCCGAATACAAAAAATCCGCCTTTTTCTCCTGAATCATCCGCATATTTTCATACAGCGCCGACGGATGCAGAAAATCATCATGGTCAAAGAGTACGAGATAGTCCCCTCCCGCCATCTCCAGACAGGCGTTGGTATTATCCGCAATTCCCATGTTTTTCTTTAATTTTTTATATTTAATGCGTTTATCGTAATAACGGTATTCCTTACAGATATCCTTTACATATCTGTGCTGCCGGTCGCTTCCGTCCGCAAGGCAAAGTTCCAAATTCTCATAGGTCTGATACAGGACGGATTCGATCATTTTACGCAGGTACAGTTCCGGCGTGTTATAAAGAGGCACGACAACGCTGAATTTCTTGGGGTCTGCAAAACTTTCCTTTCTCTGTTTTTCCAATTCTTCCATATCGCAGGTCACGGAAATCTCGTCATAAATGTGGAAAGAACGTTTTGCGATACGCTCTTTCGCATTAAAATCACGCATCTTTCCGGGTCCCATGGTAACAAATCGTTTGATTCCCCGCAAAAAGCACTTAAAGGCGTAGTGTCTCCTGAAAAAGGCTCTGAGCCCCGCTCCCGCGATTCTTACCGGTTTGGTAATTTTCCAGCAGAAACTTCCCTCTATCTCATGGAACGAAGATTCAGCAAGATAAAGCCTGTGATTGAGATCCGCAACGGTCTGCTCCGCCTGCGCCGCCCTCTGCATTTGTGCAGGCAGCTCCACAAGCGCCCTTTCGCTCAATTCATTCATTGCGCTTTGCGCCTCATCGCATGCTATGCTTTTGCGATCCGCCTCCAGTTTGATTCTTTCCACGGACTCGCGGGAAACGGATTCCTTTACCAGATACAGGTCAATCCGCTTCGTTCCCGGTCTGAGTTCCTTCAGATAAATCCTCGGATCATCTTCCATAAAAAGAAGCATATGTTCCCCAAGCCTAAACGCGTCGCTTTGTATCTCCGGCTCATAGTCATAATCCGCTTTCCCTATGATCTTATGAAAATTCACAATACAGCTATAATCAGAAGGATCAATACGCACTCCTTTGACGTCCCCGCCAATGCCTATAGAGTATTTCCTCTCCCCGCAGTTTTCTTCACAGGGAAAGCACCGGATGGAATCCTGCTCAGAATAGCCGTTTCCACGGTCAAAATAGACCTGTATTCTTTTTTCCTCCTGTACCCGGTCGCAATATTCGGATATCTCTCCCAACGATACCGCGCTCTTTGCTATGCCGGCATACATATTCCTGATCGGCACAATGCCGCTTATGATATAGTTCTGGAAACATTGTTCCATCTGCAGATAAGCTTCCTGCTCCTTTTGCGTAATGCCGAAAATCTGATAAAAACCGATTTCCTTCAGCGCTTCTCTCTTTGCCGTAGCATATACATAATAAAAAATCGTCCGGAAAATAATAAAGTTGACCGGAACCGGAAAGTCAAAAGTCCATTCATAATCAATGACATTCCATCGGTCCCCGTCTATAATAATATTCCCCACAACCATATCAATATTGCTGATATCCGCTGCCGTCAGCTCCTGATTGATAAAAAAACTGCCGAAAATGTACTCAAATTCATCCGTGACAACAAACTTTTTGTTACCGTTTGCCTTCCTGATGGTCTCCACGTACCGGCGAAACAGTTCCAAAAGTTCCTGATAATCCCCTTCCAGATACAGCTCGTCCAGCACAGTTTCCAACGTTTTCCCTTCCAGATATTCAAATCTGACGCTGTTGCCTTCTTTGTCCCCGTGATTCAGACTGATGCAGGTATCCTTATACTTATCCGCAAGCCGTCTCTCCCATTCAACCGAATGAAGGACATGTGGAACGCCCTCCGGAAATAAGGGAGTCTTCCTCACGGAACGTTTTTTGTTCTCATCCTGCAGAATGTCTGTCCGGATCGCCAATTCCCTGTTTCTTTCATTTGAAAACTTTGAATAAATAATCTGTTCCATTAGTTTTCTCCCTGCTCCATAATTACCAGAAACGAGTTGGAATATTGGGGAAACGTTCCGTTTCTGATTATATTATCAAACGCCTGACCTTCGTCAAACAGTACAAGTCTCTCTCTGTCAAAATTGTTCCTATTGTTGGTAAGCTCTCCAATTTTCGGCAGGTATTCATCCGAATAAATGCTCATGGGAAACTTATAATCAGGATAGGGATAATAAAAACGGCAGCGGTTGAATCCGCATTGACGCAGTATTTTTTCAAGAGTTTCTTTTGAAAAGGTCCGCACTCCTTCCGTATGACGGTACCCCTCTATTCCTTCAAAGTATTTTCCTACATGGTCTTCTTTACAGCCCGCCCAGTATTTTAGTCCCATTTGGTTTTCAATCGCCATAACAATTTTCCCGTCAGGCTTTAAATGCCTGCGGATAATCTTTAAAAAATCCTCATAGGGATTCTTTGCCGCAATATAGCTCGCCGCATATTCAAAAACCCCGATCAGGGTAATATAATCGTATTTTTCCGTCAGATCCGCTTCGATATCGGTAAAATTGCCCACTAAAATCTCGACATTCTCTTTTTTGGCGTTTCGGTTCGCATTGATCAGGCTGCGCTTTTTAGACAATTCAATACAGGTAACGCTTCCTGCAAGATCGGCAAGCGCGCCTGTTATGGCGCCGCAGCCGGAACCTATTTCCAACACCCTGTCCTCTTTTGTAATCGGCATCCAGGAAATAATATTCTGGCGGATATGGGAAAAATGATAAAGTATTTCCCATGAATTGCTGCGGGCAATGACCTGATTTAATTCCTCTTCCTCATAGGAACAGGCAATATCCAGCAAAGTATCTTCTATGGGACCGTCGCAATAGAGATCTTTCCCCGAATACTTCTCATAATTCAGGATAACATTTCCGATTTGTTCCTTCATTTTGCGTTTCTCCTTATCCCTTGATGACATGCACTTCCGAATTCATATCATAAAAACCGACCGTATTTTTATTTGACACGACTGTCAGGTTGCAGAAATCATATAGTCTGTGAAACACATGAAACTCTCCGGCAATATATCCCGTGCAGCCAAAGGAGAGTAAATAATCCCCGCCCTGAAGATCCAATTTCTGCTTAAAGGTAATAATCCGCTCTTCTCCGGCGGCAACGGTGCCCGTATCAACGCCTTCATAGAAAGTATTGGTTCCCGTAACATCCGTTCCCTGCAGGTTTTTAATCGTCAGCGCAAAAATAGGGTCATTTAACTCACTGTTAATCCGAACCTTCATTTTTACCGTGAAGGTGCTTCCTTTTTCCAATACGTTCGTAATCCGCCCTTCTTCATCCACAACCGCAATATCAATGATTTCCGCCTGTTTTTCTCCGTATTCCTGTATATCAGGATTCAGCGTCAGTCCGGACTTCCATTCCTTTCCTTCCGCCTCGCCTGTTTCCCCCGCCGCTTCCGCCGGTTCTTCCCCGTTTTCGTCCAACTGGTTTACCAAAAGCTTTTTGTACATATCAACCATTTCTTTCGGAGCGCCTTCGGCAAGCTTGGTTCCCTGATTGAGCAGGACAACTCTGTCGCAATATTTACTGATACTGCTCAAATCATGGGATACAAATAAAATGGTCTTTCCCATTTCCTTAAATTCTTCAAATTTTTTATAGCACTTTGCCTGGAAAAATACATCTCCTACGGACAATGCTTCATCCACAATGAGAATCTCCGGTTCGATATTGATCGCCACCGCAAACGCGAGACGCACGAACATACCGCTGGAATAAGTCTTACAGGGCTGATAAACAAAATCCCCAATATCCGCGAATTTAAGAATATCGTCCATTTTCGCGTCGATTTCCTCTCTGGTAAATCCAATCATTGTACCGTTTAAGTACACGTTTTCAATCCCGGTATATTCCATATTGAATCCGGCTCCCAATTCCAACAGCGCCGAAATCCTCCCGTTAATATCGACTTTTCCCGCGCTGGGATTAAGCACGCCGGTAATAATTTTTAAAATCGTGGATTTCCCTGCGCCGTTAGTACCGATAATGCCTACCGTTTCACCTCTGTTTACCTGAAAATTCAAATCTTTCAGGGCATAATGATCCCTTGACAGTTTTTTTCTGGTCAACCCTAAGGATTCTCTTAAACGGTCCGTAGGTTTTTCATACAATTTGTACACTTTGGACACATGATCCACACAAATAGCGATTTCTCCCATGATGATTCTCTCATGACCAAAGGTCATGCCTTCCTTTCCTATAACACATCTGCAAAATGAGGTTTCAGGCGTTTAAATATAACCGTTCCCAATATAAAAACAATCGCCGTCAATACCCAGAAATATAAGGTCAGCCACGGATGTTCCCAGAACCCTTCTTTATAAAACAGCGCCTGTCTGTAGCCTTCCACGATATAATACATAGGGTTCAGTTTAAAAATCTTCTGAAGTCCCCCGGATACGGTGCTGATCTGCCACATAATAGGCGTAGCCCACATGCCGATCTGCAGCAAAATACTGATAATCTGGGACAGATCCCTGAAAAAGATTACAATTGCGCTGGTTGCATAGCTAAGAGCAAGCACAAAGATAAACATACAACAGGAATAGTACAGCACCTGCAGCGTATACAGATCCGGATAATAACCGTAACAAGCGCACAGAATCAGCAAAAACGCGATAAAGAATGCGTGTACAAACAACGCGGATATTATTTTAATAATAGGCAGAATACTGATTTTGAATACGACCTTTTTGACAAGATAACTGTACTCCAGCAGGGCGTTGGTCGCATTATTTAACGCTTCCGAAAAGAAAAACCATGGAATCAGACCGGCGGAGAGCCACAATACAAAAGGAAGCGTAATTCCTTCTTTGCTCAGCACTCCTCCCGCCTTCAATCCTTTTTCAAACACGAACCAGTACACCAGTATGGTCACAATCGGCTGGATAAACGCCCAGATGATGCCAAGATAAGAGCCCGCATATCTGGTTTTAAAATCATTTTTAGATAATTTTGCTATCAGTTGTCTGTTGCGGTACAATTCCACAGGCAGCTCTAAAACCGCTTTCAATTTTCCCATGAATTTTTCTCCAATTACTTTTTATAGGCGCTGATACCGCCCCATTTTGTATCCTTTTCGGATATAATCAGTTCATCCTTTGTCATTCCTTCAGGCATCGGCCATTCCACACCGATCTCAGGATCGCTCCAAAGAAGACCTCCCTCGTCATTCGGATGATAAAAATCCGTACATTTATATGCAAACTCCGCATAGTCTGACAATACAATGAAGCCGTGAGCAAAATTTTTCGGAATAAAAAACTGCTTTTTGTTCTCCGCAGACAATCTGACGCCAAACCATTTTCCGTAAGTGGCGGAACCCGGTCTCAAATCTACGGCAACGTCAAATACTTCTCCCGACACAACTCTGACCAGCTTGTCCTGAGGATAATTGATCTGAAAATGAAGTCCTCTCAATACGCCCTTTTTGGAAGCGGACTGGTTGTCCTGTACAAACTTAACATCAATTCCCGCCTCTTTAAAATCATTATAATTATAGGTCTCCATAAAATATCCCCTCTCATCGCCGAATACAGTCGGGGTAATGACCTTTAACCCTTCAATTTCACACGTTTCCACCGTTATCTTTCCCATTATTCAGTACTCCTTTGCTTTTATTTATGATTTTATACTTATTTTAGGTTATACATAATCTTTTTTATTATAGCATCGGGCAATTAAAGTTTCAAGGACTGCCGCCTAAAACCATGACTTATCTGTCATCCGTCATCCATAATTTATTTGATTTCGGCGCAACATAAAAGCATTGCGGTATCCAAATAGAATCCCGCAATGCTTTCGGTTTCATTCTGTCTTTTAGTATGTCTTTAACGTATTAACCCTGCTCACAATGTTATATCCGTAGTTTACGGCTGTCGCCCAGCCCTTGCCATAGGGATTTTCATTGATCCCCAGCCACTCGCAGTAAGGCGCCGTGTTCCTTTGCACATACTGGAAGCGAGGGTCAACGCACGCCTGATTCAGGGCTTCGTTGCTGGCATATGCTTTTAAATGCTGCACCTGTGCTCTGATCCCAATCGTAACGCTGGAAAAGGAATTGCCCTTTACCCCGTTTCCGGTCGCACCCAGTCCTGCAAAATTAAACTGGCTGATATCCACATCCCCGGTATACCTTAAGAAATTTGTTTCTTTCATTGCCTGTACAAAAGCCACTTCGGCTTTTACGCCCTCTGCATTACACTCATTGATGTATATCTGGCAGAACTGGCGGATCGTAGGCGCCTCCGTATTCGCATAATAAGAAGGATAGGAGGTTACCGAATTATAATATGCCGCCATCTGATCTGCGGTAACTGACGTGGAACCCATAATAGGATGCAGAATATTTGTGACATTTACCATACTGGTTGTTGTCGTTCCGATCAGTTTGCTGATACCGTTATTATCCGTTACATACACATGGATCTGATAGGTTCCCGTGTTGCTTTTATGATTTCTCACGTCAGCGCCGATATGATAAGCGCCGCCGCCCATATCGGTTCCCGTGTACCATACAATGTCGCTTTGATTCGGCGCGCACCATACTGCAAATCTGACATTCTGGATTCCCGCAAGGGAAGAGACTCCCGTGGCGCTCACGCCGAAGGTGCCGTCGCTCTCATTTCTGTTAAATACCGAGACGGTTCCCCCTTTCGGTCCTTCTACCGTAAAGGTGGCGCTTCCTCCAAAGTGCATTCCGCCGTTCTGGTCCACAATGTACATATGGGCATTATAGGTTCCCGCTGTTTTGTGATTTGCAATGAGGGCATTGGCGCTCCAGGTTCCGTTTCCGAGATTCTGCGCCTGATACCAACGCAGATCATCCTGTCCGCCCGCGCTGCTCCATACGGCGATGCTGACTCCCTTTACGCCTCCTGCATATCCTACGTTTCCTGCTTTGATATTAAACTGGGTCTGGTTTCCGTTTCCGGTAGCCGTCACAAGCGCCGTAGGCTGTTTCATTTCAATGCTCTTTGCCGTCAGCACCGATATGCCGTTGCTGTCGGTTACATACACATGCACCTGATATACGCCGTATTGATAGCCATGCTTAGCAAGATCAATATCCGCCGTATAAGCTCCGTCGCTTTGTTTCGTACCGTCATACCATGCCAGATTACTCTGGTTGGAAGTGCTCCATACCGCAAACCTTACGCTGGAAATTCCTGCCTTTGCCGTACTTCCGGCGATTCGCGCCCGGAACGTTCCTGCTCCGTTATTCACGTTTTCAAAAGCAAGAGTGCCTGCCTTGGGACCTTCTACCGTAAAGGTAGTGCTTCCTCCAAAGTGCATTCCGCCCTTCTGATCCACAATATATACATGGGCGTTATAGGTTCCTGCCGTTTTATGATTTGCAATGAGTACATTGGTGCTCCAGGTACCGTTCCCCTGGTTCTGCGCCTGATACCAGCGCAGGTCGTCCTGTCCGCCCGCACTGCTCCATACCGCGATGCTGACTCCTTTTGCTCCTCCCGCATATCCTACGTTTCCTGCTTTGATATTAAACTGGGTCTGGTTCCCGTTTCCGGCCGCCGTCACAGCGATCACAGGCTGCTTTATATCTATGCTTTTTGCCGTTACCGTTGATACGCCGTTGCTGTCGGTTACATATACATGTACCTGATATAATCCATACTCATATCCGTGTTTTGCAAGATCGATATCCGCCGTATAGGCTCCGTCGCTTTGCTTTGTGCCGTTATACCATACCAGATTGCTCTGATCCGACTTGCTCCATACTGCAAACCTTACACTGGAAATTCCCGCCTTTGCCGTACTTCCGGCGATCCTTGCACGGAAGGCGCCCGTCGTGTTATTGACATTTTCAAAAGTTACGGTGCCCGCTTTAGGTCCTTCCACCGTAAAGGTAGTGCTCGCTCCAAAGTGCATTCCGCCGTTTCCGTCCACAATATACATATGGGCGTTATAGGTTCCGGCGCTCTTATGATTTACAATCGGGACATTGACGCTCCAGGTTCCGTTTCCCTGTTTCTGCGCCTGATACCAGCGCAAATCATCCTGTCCGCCCACACTGCTCCATACCGCGATGCTGACTCCCTTTACGCCTCCCGCATATCCTACATTTCCGGCTTTAATATTAAACTGGGTCTGGTTTCCGTTTCCGGTTGCCGTCAGAACCGGAGTAGGCTGTTTTATTTCAACATGGTTCGTTACCAGTACCGAAGCGCCGTTCCCGTCGATAATATAAGCGTGTACCTGATATAATCCGTACTGATAACCGTGTTTTGACAAATCCACGTCAACGGTATAAGCCCCGTCGCTCTGTCTGGTCCCGTTATACCATACCAGATTGCTCTGGTTGGAGGTACTCCATACCGCAAACTTTACATTGGAAATTCCCGCTTTGGCGCTGCTTCCGCTCAATCTTGCGCGGAACGTACCCGCGCCGTTGTTGACATTTTCAAAAGTAATCGTTCCCGCCTTCGGTCCTTCTATAGTAAAGGTAGTATTCTTCATAAAAGTATTTGCCGAATACGCGTTTGAAGCATACGCATGGACATTATATACTCCGGTAGACCCTTTATGGGAAGAAATCGGTACGACCGCGGTATAGATTCCGTTTCCGTTGTTCGTCGCCGTATACCATTTCAAGTCATCCTGTCCGTTTCCGTTGCTCCATACGGCAAATTGCAGGGTGCCGATTCCCGTTGCGTTTGTCGCTACGATAGTCGCCGTCTTTTCATCAGCGGAAACATTGGCGCTTAACTGCCCCACAGACATTTCAATCTTTGTAAAGCTGCATTGCGTGGAACCGAGGAAATGCGCCGTTCCTCTTACGTCATAAGCATAGGCATGTACAAAATAAGTCCCTGTCTTTGAACCGTGCTTATTGATATTCACATTTGCAGTAAAGGTACCGTTTCCTGCATTCGCCGCCGTGTACCAGACCAGATCGTCCTGCCCGTTTTCGGAGTTCCATACGGCAAACGCCACGCTGGAAACGCTGGATAAAGGACTTACTCCGGTTATGTTGATTCCAAAAGTACCCGCGCCGTTATTCAGGTTCTGGATGACAGGCGCATTTGATTTGATGTCTATGGTCTTGGAGACGCCCAAATAATTTGCGATACCTACCGCATCTGCAATACCGATTTTTTTCAGGTTAGCCTCGCTGCTTAAAAATGCTGCGTCGCCGGCATTTGTCAGAAAAGCGTGTTCCACAATGACAGCCGGGAATCCGGCAAGCTTGGAATTTCTAATGACGCCGTAATAGTCTGCCAAAGACCCGTCCGGATATAATGTATTGTCTTCGGAATTTTTGATTGTAATATCCCGATTGTTTAATCCCAGCGCAACGAGCTGCCTGGAAATCTGTTTCGCCAGATTGGCGCCCTGTGTTCCGATACTGCTGTTGTAATGGGAGTTGGGGTAAAATACCTCGGCTCCTTTAGCGCTTGCGCTGCTTGACGAATTTAAATGGATGCTGACAAAAATATCCGCCCCTACGCTTTTTGCATAATCCACCCGGCTCTTATTATCCACCGTACTCGTCGTACCGGGATACGGACACGCCGATGAAGTACGCGTCATATATACTCTGACTCCGCTGTATTGCTCCAATTCTTCTTTGCAATACTGAGCAATTTTTAAAGTCAGTTCTTCTTCCTTTAAGCCGTTTGCCCTGGCTCCCGCATGAGAAGCGTCATGACCGGGGTCCAGTACTACTACAATCTCTCCGTTCGCACTTCTCCCATTGGACTCCACCGCATTGCTAAGTACTGCTCTTCCGGCTTTGGCAGCATAAGAAACCGGGGTATTGCTTTCCGCCTCTCCTAACGCATCTTCTACCGCTGCGGTAATGTCCTCCGTCTGCACGTCGGAAATTCCCTCTTCATCAAATGTGACAATCTGCATTTCTACGGAAGGATCTGCCGTAACAGTTTCTTCCGTCTCAACCACCTCTTCGTCGACGCCAAAATATACGTTCGCCATTCCGGTTTCCGACAAAGCCACTCTTTTTTCTTCACCGTCCGCGGTTGTAATGACAACAGCAATTACTTCATAAATTCCCTGCTGCGTTTCCGTAAACGGCATCTGAAAAAGCACTGTATTATCCATCGTCTCTGTGCTCGAATAGGATACCGTCTCTTTGGTGCGATAATTCCGGACCTCCAAAACGCCCTTTTCAATTACCGTCTCTTCGTCTCCGTAACCGACCAGCACGGTCTGTTCTCCCGGGGATTCTATGTATTTGCTTTCCAAATACAAATAATTAAGTTTCCCTTTTTCCCCAAAAGCATCCTCGTTATTTTCGGATACCGTCGTTTCATCCGCAGGCGTCATCCTGTTTTCGGATACGGTCTCCCCTGCCGCAGTTTTCTCCGGCGCCTGTGCGGCGTAAACCGTTTCCGGTATTACCGTTGTCGCCGCAATCATAAAAGCCATAAAAACCGCTAAAATCCCTGATAGTTTTCTCTTCATATCGCACCTTCCTCTTTTTATCACAACGTTATCTACAGTATAAATAATTATGTAAATAAGTTCAATGGAAAATACTGTTATTTTGTTATTTTTCCGTAAAAAACCTGTTTTTTTAATAGATCTTGTAGTTTAATTTTTCTATCTGTTTACATAACTCCTTCTTTATTCTGATTTTTCCTATCCATATAGACAAGCCCGCAGAGCATAACGATACCTAAAAGGCTGAACAGGAATCCTTCTTTTATTTTCGGAACCCTGTACCAGGCGCTGACCTCATGCTCCCCTTCTTCAAGCCTTACTGCAACAAACCCGTAATCCGCATTATAGGTCTTTGCTTTTTCTCCGTCGACCCATACGCTCCATCCCTCCTGATCGGGTATGGCGATCATCAAAAGTCCGTCGCCGCCGCAAGTAACATTGCCGGTAAGTCCGCTTCGTCCCTCTAAACTGAATTTTCCCAGAACCGCCGCAGAGCCTTCCTCAGGCTCCAGATCCTGTTCCACAACCAGCGTATCCCTAAGCACGAGCGCCTGTTCCTCATCACTGAGACTTTCAAACTCTTCCTTTGACATAACCCCGGAATACCACTTCGCCACGGAATCCGTATTCAGGTTTCGATAGACATAGACGCTCCCTTCCCGGTGGATCTCCTCGCACCAGGGATAATCCAACTGCCACAGAGATAAAATATACTTTGTATTTGTCAGATCAAGAGCCGAAACGGCAAGCTCCGTATCCGCGCTAAAACATTTGATTGCATTATTTAAAGAAGCGTTCTCATAAATGCTTGCGTCCTTATAAATATGATCATAAAACATGGAGATATTGGTATTGGGGGTACTGTTATACCAGGTTACCGCCGAATATTTTTCAAAAAACGAATCGGAGAGATTCCCCCAATTTCCATAATTTTTATCCATCCGGTAAAAGGAAGTATCCTGTTCCCTGATCCATTTGACCGCCCGCGCGGTATCTCCGTCCAATTTCCCTTCCTTCCACTGTAAAGGATAATTTTCTTTTGTAATAACGGTTCTCTGATTATTGGTAATATAACCGTCTGTTATTGTAGCCGCTACAATCAGCAGCAAAAATACAGAAGCAAGATACCCGGAATATTTGTTTGACCGCCACATCAGGATCAGAAGAATTGTTCCCGCAAACAGAAAGGCTGCCACCAAAGCAACATAATTTTCGACCTCGGACACCGTATTGCGGTAGGAATACAGCCATGCGGCGCCGGATAATACCACGCCGGCGGCAAGTCCCCATACGCTGATCTGCTTCGCGGCAATTACTTTTTCCCAGACAAGGGTAATTCCCAAAGCAAGCAGCGGAAATACAATAAACGTGTACCGGTACGCCACATAAGTAAACCCGTTAAGTATCAGTCCGGTAGCGGTATTAAAGATAAGAAGGTACATAAGAAGCAGACCAACCGCAAACATAATCCGCTGTTTGCCGTTCTTTGCTTTTTCCCATTCATAAACAATCCACTGCCCGATAAAAAAGAAAATAAAAACGGTACAGAAAAACTGCGGCGTTTCATAATAGTTGCCGAAATACGCATTTGATCTGTCATTGATATAAAGCAGATTGTTCGACATCAACCGGCTCAGACGCACACCGATCTCATCAATTTGAAATGAATCCAGAAACGTATGCCAGATTCTGCCTGCGACAGAAACCGTAACGCCGTCCAAGCGGGAGGAATTGGTCAGCGTATAGTAACAAGCCGGTATAAAAACAAGCCCTGCCAGGCACAATCCTGTCAATACGGAAAAAATACATTTGCCGAATATTTTAACCGTATCCTTTAGAGAATCTCCCTCTCGCAGGGCAAAATAACGCACCAGAAAGTATACCGCGGCAACAGCAAGTATCATATACGCCGTATAATAACTGTAAAGCGAAGCGGCGGCGACGGCAAGCGCCAGCCAGACGCCTTCTTTCTTTCCCCTTAAGCGAACAAATTTTTCAACGGCTATGAACACCAGCAGTACATAAATGCACGCCGTTCCCAGAAAATAGTGCTGTCCCCACAGCATCAGATATCCGTTCAAGCTGTACAGATAAGCTCCCAGGCAGATCGAAAACTCATGGTCGGAAAAAAGTCTCAGATACCTTTTGCACAAAAAATAGGATACAAATATCTTGGCGATCTGCATCCACACCAACGCATATTGGACTACCTGCGCCCCAAACAGAACGCCGCACAAAACAACGCCTGCCGCAAAGGGGTCCATGGTCCAACTGATCACATTTAATACAGAAGTCCCCAAGCCGTAATCCCAATTCCACACGCCGAAGGTTCCGTCCTGTATGCTGAGCACGGAATTGACAAAATAAGGATAGTATTGATAATAGGTATCGCTGCCGATATCGGAAAAGATAAAATAAGCTTTCCCCGTTATAAACTGTCCGAAGATCAGAATAACGGACAAAGCAAGAATGACCGTAAAGATCGCGCTGATCCGCTTACGTTCCTCCGCCATCATTTTGAAAAGTTCAAACAAAAGAACACCCGCCGCAGCCGTCAGCAAAATAAACGCATAATTGATATGCTCCAACGCGTAAGCCGTCCTGCTGATCTGGTCCGCGGAAAGGATATCAAACCGGACCCCCTTTTCATCGGTAATGTCCATTCTCAGATATCTCGCGTCCTTATCATCTAATTTAATCAGATTTTCTCCGTTTTCAAAGGTATAATCCAGAGCGTGCCCTTCCGAAAAGATATAGTCTGCTCCGGCATAATAAATTCTTCCTTCCCTGGGCTGACCGTCTGCAAACTCAAATTCCACATTTACCAGATAACCGGGTTCACAGCCGAAAATCATCCAGGAATCACCGTCTGCGGTACAATACCCGCCGTCCGCTTCTTCGATTCCGGACGCTTCGACCAGTTCCGCTCTTTGATGTCCCGGTTTACCGATTTGTCTGATACCGGTAAACCCCATCTGATAAATGCAATAAAAAAATGCCACGCCTATGATAAAGGCGGCAAACTCCATCAAAATCGTTATTCCCTTTTTCAAATACTTGTTTTTATTTTCCATTTGCCTCGCACCAAAATTCTTAATTTCCCAACAGGGCATAGATAATAATACCCGCAATGATCATGCACAGCGCCAATATTTTTTGCTTATTGATTTTTTCGCCAAAAATTTTCACTCCGAATATTGTGACATAAATATAGCTGGTCGCTTCCAGCACCGGTCCTAAAGAAAGCGGTATCCCCCGATATGCGATAATAGACAAAAAGGTAGTTCCCACAAAAATCAAATAAGCGGTAATGACCAAAGGATTCAAATATTCTTTGATTCTGCTGTCATAGGTTTTTTGCGCCGCTTTTTTTAACATAACCTGAGAAATTGCGCTGACAAAAACTCCGAATAAAAGAACACAAGAAAAAAGCAACGTTGTTTTATTCATCGGCTGCCTCCTTATCCGCATAAGCATAAAGTACAACTCCCGCTATGACCAACGCCGCTCCGATAATCTTACCGACCGTCACGGATTCATGAAAGAACAGTGCTCCCCAGACGATTCCCCAGACCACCGTTACCGCTTTATTGGCAAATGCCGTAGTCAGCGGAAGCCTCTTGATAATCTGCTGCCAGCCGATTGCATAAAACCCAAGCAATATAATAATCAGCGCATAATAAACGCAGAACATCGGACTTAAAAATTCCTCGCCTGCCGCCTTTTTACTGCAAATCCCGCTCATGGAATAAATCATCAGCATGATATGCAGCAAAACCAGTACTTTCCATTTTGATTTCGTCATTTATTCCTCCATCTGTTTCGGCAAATAGGTTAATAACTCCTCCGCCGTATCCGCAACGAGTACATAATATCCAAATCTTGCGGAGCTGTCCGCAACTTCTTCTCCGGTAATCTCTGCAATATCTTCACAGACCAGATATTCCGGATGCTCCAGCCGGATTCTCTCCAATGTCTCCAGATCCTTCCGGCAAAAGACAAACCGGACCGCCGCCGCCCTGGAAACCGTTTTATCGATCCGCGGCATTTCTCCCATAGCGACTCTGATCACATCTGACACAAAGTCAACGCCCGTGGATAAAGGCACCAGCGAGCTTCCGATACAGTCTCCGCCCATACGTGCACCTATCTCGATCAGTTTAATCTCCCCATCCGGAGAAATTTTCAGTTCCGAATGAGAAGCTCCGTAAGTAACGCCCAGACTGTCTAACGCATGTTCTACGACCCGTTTTACTGTTGTAAGCAAAGGTTCTTCTACAAAAGCCGGTTCCAGATGCCCCGTTTCGATAAAGTGCGGCGCTCCCGTCGTGTATTTCTGAGTCAGTGCAAGAAACGTATGCTTTCCTTCCCATGAAATATATTCCACGCTGTATTCCTGTCCTACAGCAAATTCTTCTACCAGAGCATATTTCTCGAATCCCTGCTCTTTCGCCCTTTCTATTGCCTCCGAAAGTCCTGTCTCATCATTCAATTTTGTAATGCCCCTGCTCCCTGAGCGGTCGAGAGGCTTTACGATTACCGGATATTTCAACTCAATCCCCTGCAGGTCTGCAGCCGACGCTACTTTCATGCTTTTCGGCGAGGGATCGCCGTTTTTTTCAAAGCACTCGCGCATTGCATGTTTGTTGGTGGAGACGCGTACGCATTCCGGCGTGTTCCCGATCAGATTCATTGCGTGCGCCACATAGTTTACCGTTACCGCCGCCAGATCCGACGCAATGCTGCAGATACCGTCAATTCCGATCTTTTGGCACTCCTTTAAAATATTTTCCTTTTCCACGATGCTGATGGGATAAAAATAATCCGCTGTTTTTTCTCCGATATCTCCTGATTTCCATGCAAACACATGGGTTTCAAGACCCATTTCCTTCGCCTTTTCAATCAGCGGTTCCTGCAAATAGGAAGCGCCGATAATTGCAATTTTTTTCATGTCCCTATTCCTGCTTTTCTTTCCTGTCGTTCAAAATCTGTCTGACGACATAGAGCGGTCTGTCTTTTACCTGCATAAATATATTTCCCACATAGATACCGACAATCCCGGTAACCATAATAATGATTCCGCCCACCAGACAGATCGTCGCGATCAGACTGGTCCATCCCGTGGATACATTTCCTACAAAGTAGTAAATGACCAGCCCGATGATGACCAGCAAAGACACCAAAGCCATCAAAAAGCCGAATACTACTGTCAGGCGCAGAATTTTATCGGACTGGGAAGTCAGGATTTCAAACGCCATATTAAACCTTTTCTTCAAATTATAAGAGGACTTCCCCTCAAATCTTTCATTATGTTCTACGTCGATCGCCGTCTGCCTGAAGCCCAGCCATTTCAGATACATGCCGTATCCCCTGTGCTGCTCCCGCATCCGGCAATAATAGTCTATAACCTGCCTTTTTACAATACTGAAATTGCAGATTGCACCGTCATAATTTCCGTCGGTGGCAAATTCATATACCTTATAAAACGCCTTGGCAATTAAAACCTTCATAAAGGAGTCTTTTCTTTTCGCCCTGCGGGCAAATACCACGTCATACCCCTCCTGCGCTTTTTTCCAGAGATTGGGGATCTCCTCCGGACGATCCTGCAGGTCGCAGTCCATGACCACTACCCAGTCGCCGTCGGAATAATCCAATCCGGCAAGAATCGCTTTCATCTGTCCGAAGTTTCTTGCCAGTTCGATTCCCTTGACCCGCTCATCCTTCCGGCAAAGCTGTTCAATCACTTCCCATGAATTTTGCGGACACGAATCATTTACCATAATGATTTCAAAATCATCGGTAATTTTTTCCACCGAAGCCACAAGCCGGGTATACAATTCGTTGATTGCAGCTCTACACCCGTACATTGGGATTACCACAGAAATTTTCATGACAACTACCTCTATTCCTTGATCCGGGACTCTACCAGGTCATCCCATCTGCCGCTTTCCAATTCTTTTTTATAATCCCTCATCATATCGATATAGCTGGTAAACTGAGGTTCAAATCCAAAATCCCGTTTTGCCTTTTCCATACTGTACAAAAAGGACGGGGTATTGTTGGGCTTGTCCGGTCTGTATACAATCCTGCTGGTTTTTTCTCCGCCGAACACTTCGATAACCGCTTTCGCCTGATCTTCCAGATCCAATTGTGTTCCGCTGGTCATATTGTATAAGCCGTATGTTTTTTCACTTTCCATCGCCATGACATAAGCCGTGGCAACATCCTTGACATAGACGATATCCCTCTTTATATGAGGATCTCCCCACAATTCGATATCCTTACCCTCTCTGGCATTATCTATAAAAGTCGCAATTCCCGATTTATATGCCTTTCCGTTGACATAGATGGTTCCATGAGGTCCTACGCCGTATACGGGCGGGAAGCGGAACCACGCGCACTGCATCCCATGCTGTTGATTATAATATTCCATCACATCGTTGCAGGCATTCCTGCTGATGACATAGACAGCATGGTCTCCCGTAAACTTAAAGTCTCTCGGCTCCTGCTCGGTAATCGGATATCCCTTGCCCCAGGCGCCGGAAACATCGCTGTAGCTGCAGTTTCCAATTATCTTTTTAATTCCGTTTTTTCTGCAGTATTCCAACACATTGATCGCGCCGATAACATTGACCGTAAAATAATCCGCCGCATTTTCATCCTGTTCAAGATCAGCCGTCGTATTCGCCGGCAACAGTCCCGCCAGCAGAATCACGCCTTCTACTCCCTCCGTGGGAAGTTTGGAAAAATCCTCCTTATTTGTAACATCCAGTTTTAAAAACTCAGCGCCCATTTCCTCGAGTTTTTTCCCAAGGCGTTCGTTGCGCCCCGTGGCAAGCACTTTTTTCCCTTTTTTCAAAAAAGCCTCCGCCGTGTACATCCCAATAAAACCTGTTGCTCCAATGATTACGATCATTTCTTTACTCCCTCTACATATTATGCTTTTTTATAAAAGTCGTTAATGACGTCTATTACCCTGTATACATCCTCACTTCTCAGATCATAGTGCATGGGCAGTCTTACCAGACGCTCGCTTTCCTTTGTCGTATACTTATCTTCCCCGGAAAACCGTCCAAACTTACGTCCTGCGGGCGCCGAATGCAGCGGAATATAATGAAATACCGCTCCGATGCCGTTTTCTTTCAGATACGCAATCAACCGGGATCTTTCCTCTATATCTTTTACTTTTATATAAAACATATGAGCGTTGTGTTTACATTCTTTGGGAACAACGGGAAGTTCAATTCTTCCTTCCTCATAAAGAGGCGTTAATCCCTCATAATACTGTTTCCACGCCTCCAGCCTTTTGTCATTGATTTCATCCGCCTTTTCCAACTGTGCATATAAATATGCCGCATTCAACTCGCTGGGCAGATAGGAGGAGCCATAATTAACCCATGTATATTTATCGATCTGTCCCCGGAAAAACTTGCTTCTGTTCGTTCCTTTTTCCCTGATAATTTCCGCGTTTTCAATCATATCGGGATTTTTAATCAAAAGCGCGCCGCCTTCTCCCATGGAATAATTCTTTGTCTCATGAAAGCTATAGCACCCATAATCTCCAATGGTGCCAAGCGCCTTACCCTTATATTCACTCATAACTCCCTGCGCCGCATCCTCAATCACAAGCAGGTTTTTGCGGCGGGCGATATCCATAATCGTATCCATCTCACAGGCAACTCCGGCGTAATGAACCGGTACGATTGCCTTGGTTTTCTTCGTGACCGCCCTCTCTATAAGCTGCTCGTCGATATTCATGGTATCCGGGCGGATATCCACAAACACGATCTTTGCCCCGCGCAACACAAAAGCATCCGCCGTGGACACAAACGTATAGGACGGCATAATAATCTCATCCCCCGGCTGAATATCGCATAAAAGCGCCGCCATTTCCGTAGCATGGGTACAGGACGTGGTCAGCAGACATTTACTTGTGCCTGTTTTTTCTTCCAGCCACCGGCTGCACTTTTTCGTATATTCTCCGTCTCCGCAAATCTTGCGTTTTTCTATTGCATCTTTGATATAATCCAATTCCGCTCCCACATATGGCGGGACATTAAAACTGATCATTGCTGTTCCTCCGGCTATCAATCTCAAACTCACATATCAACATTTTACTTCATTTATCAGAAAAAGCAAGCCAATCTCATTTCATGTCTTCCTTTTGGCGAAGACCTTTTCCAAAAGTCCCTCTGTCTTTTTCAGAATGACCGCCGCCGCAGACATGGCAATCAACTCGCAGATAAAGAGAACCAGCACTCCCCAAACGGATACGACTTTTTCACAAACAGCGCCTGTGATCGCCTGAATAATCACATGGTGTACCAGGAACAATTCATAATGAATCCCGCAAAATCCCTTCAGAAATTTCTGAACCCGGCTGCTGCGCTCCACAATACTCTCCAAAGAAACCGCTGTCACAAATACCGCTATGGACAAAACGGTTGTCTTTAATTCATCCAGAACCGGGATCACGGCAGGATAAAACAAAAAGATTGCGATTACCGGAAGGGTCAGCGCAAGAGTCCATTTTTTTATCTTTTCCCAATATAATATCAAAAACATGCCCAAAATAAATCCGTAAATTTTAACAAAAAAATTCATGTGCATCGGCACCTTCTGAAACGGATAAAAGTAAATCATGACAAGGTAGTAGACCGTTGCCGCCAGAAAAGTAATAACGGGTTTCTTTTTCATACAAAACCGCAGCAACGGAAAAAGCACGTAAATCATAATCAGGCACCCCAGGAACCACTCTCCGATTCCAAGCGTAAACGACACGATCCCACAGGTAGAAACATAAGTGTCTATCCCCAAAACGGTAAATATAACCGTCCAAAGAGGTATTCCCGGAATAAAAGTATTTTGGGGATTGACAATCAGTTTCACGCACAAAACGCATAAATAGACGATATAAAAGGGAATAAGAATACGCACAAACCTTTTCTTAAAATACGTTTTCAGATCGAATTCCTGCAAAGACCCCAACATCAGCCCCGCTCCGGAAATCATAAAAAACAAAGTGACTCCCAGCGTTGCAATATGCAGATTAGCGTTTAAATAAAAGGGCGTAACGCGAGTAACGTCACAAATCCCGTCCGACGGCAGCTGCACCGCCATGTGATAGAAAATAATAAAAACAAATGCTATCACTCTGATAATATCCAAAAACCAAATTCTTCTTTTCATCCGTTTGCCTTCCCACTTTTATCCTGTTTCCCCTAAAAATGCTTCCCTACGGGAATGTTACATAAAATCTTGTATTTCCGATCAGGTGCGGATTGCCGCCTGCATCGTCCACATACACATGCGCCTCATAGTTTCCTGTGGAATTGTGATATGCGACCGGAACATTCGTACTCCAAATTCCATTCCCTCCACTTTTCATGGAATACCACCTCAAATCATCCTGTCCTCCGATTTGGCTCCAAACCGCTACCCTGACATTTTTGACGCCTCCCGCATAGTTGACATTGGATGCTTTGATGCTAAACTGCGTCCCGTTGGCATTTCCTATTGCGGTTACCACGGACGCCGGCTGGGCTATTCCCACAGTCGTCCCTTTTATGACCCGGACGCCGTTACCATCCGTCAGATAGACGTGCGCCGTATAATTTCCGTACTGATAATTATGATTGGTTATATTGACCGGTACGATATACGTCCCGTCGCTCTGTCTTGTCGCCGTATACCATCGCAGATTGCTCTGGTTTGCTGCGCTCCAGACCGCCACTTCCACTTTACTTATTCCCGATTTTGCTGCAATTCCCCTGATTTCAATCTGAAAACTGCCGTTTTCCCGCCGGATATTTGTAGCGGAAACGCTGCCGATTGCCGGAGCATCTACTTTAAACGCCGCCGTTTTCCCAAGATGCAGCCCTCCGCGTGCATCTTCGATATACAGATGTACCTGATAAGTTCCCGCCGTCTTATGGGCGGAAACAGGCACATTCGTACTATACACACCGTTTCCGTTATTTTTTAATAAATACCATACCAGATCATCCTGACCTCCGTTTTCGCTCCAGACCGCCGCTCTGACGCTCTTTACGCCGCCTGCATACGCCACCCCTGACGCTTTAACAGCAAACTGGGTCTGATTTCCGTTTCCCGCAACAGACAAAACTGCTGCCGGCTGCGTCAGAGTTACAGACGCGCTTTTTACAACCCGGTTTCCGTTCTGATCCGTGACATAGACATGCACGGTATAAACGCCGTATTGATAATCATGATCCGCAATATTTACGGACGCCGTATAAGCACCGTTACTCTGCCTTACCGCCGTATACCATTTCAGATTGCTCTGATCCGCTTTGCTCCAAACCGCCACCTGCACGCTGCTGATACCGGCTTTTGCAGCGACGCCGGAAGCTTCTACGGTAAACGTACCCGCTCCGTTATTCGTGTTTTTCACGGCAACGCCGCTCAACTGCGGACCGCTGATTTGGAAAACGGTATTTTTCAACAGCCTGCCTGAGTCGTACAGGTTTTGTCCGTAAGCATGCACCTGATAACTTCCAGCCGCATAATGATGTTTTGAAACGGGCACTACTGCGCTCCATGTCCCGTTTCCTTTATTTGCGGCAGGATACCATACCAGATCATCCTGTCCGTTCACATTGCTCCAGACCGCAAACCGCAGGCTCTGCACTCCAAAAACGCCTGATGCGGTAATTGTAGCGCTTTCTTCATCCGCTGATACTTTTGCCGTAAGCGACTGCGCGGACATTGCCGTTTTGGTAAAGGTACATTCAGTCGCTCCCCAAAGACGGGCGTTTCCCGCACCGTCATATACATAAGCATGTATCACATAATTGCCTGCCGCAGCGCCATGATTTTTAATATTGATGTTTTGAGTATAGACTCCGCTTCCCGCCGGATTCGCGGTA
Organism: uncultured Lachnospiraceae bacterium; assembly: GCA_900542015.1. GTDB lineage: Bacteria > Bacillota > Clostridia > Lachnospirales > Lachnospiraceae > UBA2882. Next base: position 137,189 of record UQLY01000002.1, read on the forward strand.
TACCAGACAAGATCGTCCTGCCCGTTTTCAGCGCTCCAGACCGCAAACTGCACCCTGGAAACCCCGGCGGTCTCATTTAATCTTTCCGCCCTGACCGTAAATGTCCCCGCTTCGTTATTCACATTTTGAACGGAAACCTTCGCCGCCCTGACCGTAACCGTACATTTCGCCGTCTTATCCTGACACGCAGCCGTAATGACAGCCGTACCGGCGCTCTTTCCGGTAATTTTTCCTGCGGAATCCACCGACGCCACATTGGCATTGCTGCTTGTCCATGTTACCGTCTTATCAACGGTTGTATAATAAGGCTTATAACTTATCTGCAGTTTCGCCGTACTGCCTATATCCAGCGCCAGCGTGCTTTGATCAAGCGCAATCCCCTGCAGTTGTCCGTTTTCTTCCGGAAGCGCGTCCGAAGTATACGCTTTGACCCGGAATGTGAAGTCCCCCTGATCCACGGCATCGATCCATGCCTTTCCGGCGTATTTGTAAAAGCTCGTGCCTGCGGTTTCCCCGGTCTGAAACTGAATCCACCCGCCGTTGCTATGCGTATAGTCAACGCACAGCTTTACCTCGCTGTCAAAGGAAAACACCACTGAGAACGTCTCGCCCTCTCCTACATATACCGGACGATTAAGCGGAATCGTATGATATCCGGAATAAGCCAGCGTTCCGCTCTGGGACAGCGCCTTTGTCCCGCTGGTCGGATCGGAAGTATCCGCCAGATCCGTATAAATATCAACCGTATAGTTGATCCCGTTATCCCAGTTACCGATACCTACAGCCTCAATCTTTTCTATTCCGTCTTCATTTGCCTTTGCGGTATACACGTTAGCCGCATGGCTTGCGGAAATGTATGCGTATCCTGACGCGCCGTCATATTGGTAAATGTTGTCATAATTGTCCGCTTTTTCGCAAATATAAGCAAAAAAGTTATTGGAAATACTTGTGTCATAATAAGAAATCCAAAAATAACCGTCCTGCGCGCAACTGTTGCTTTCTTCTCCCCAACTGTTTTTAATCAGCCAGGCTCCGTCCCCTTCCGGCGCCGTTGCAAAATTATCCCTGCTAAAGGTATCGTCCCATCCTACGACCTGCACGGCGTGATTGGTCGATGTCCCGCCGTAATAATAATAACAATCATGTTCCGGATTATCATATACGCTCGAATCGGAAGAGTAATAGGATATCGCCATGGAACCGTATTCCATAATCATCTGCTTAATCGTATCTGTATTCTCTTTATTGATAATATAAGCATTTTGCAGATGATAGGTATCCGATCCGTAAACATCCGCTGCGGTTTTGGAAAGCGCCGTGGTCAAACCGGCATAAGGCGCCCGGCTTTCATCCGCAAGTCCCGCCCAGCTTGCCAGGTGCCATATGGTAAACAGCGAGTTTCCTCCCTGATTCATGTAGTTGCTGGTCAGCGGCAGATTATAATCCCCTGTCGTTCCTCCCAACAGATCCCCGACAGATCCTTTTTGATAAAAATAATACGCTAACTGCCTTTCCGACAAATCGATATCGCTGCCTGCAATCCCCTGACTGATCAGCCCCGCTTCGCTTGCTCCTACCGCCGCAAACGCCCAACAGGTCCCGTAAATACCCTGATCCCTTAAAGGCGTTACCTGTCCCGTATCCACAGAGCTGAACCTGCCGGGCAGATTATTTCTGTCGGCATAAACCGTTTCTTCATAAGCAGACAAAACCGGCACCGGATCTTCCACGTCATGATAGGTCAGTTTCCGTTCAACCTCCGGTTTGGTCCCGCCGCTTTCCGGTTCCGCTTCATTGTTACCGCTGACGGAAACTGCCGCAGTAACCGCCGATGCCCATGCCGGCGCAGCAAGCCCGATATCCGATACCAATATAGCCAAGACCAATAAACCGCCGATCACTTTGAACGACCTTTTCTTCATAATTCCGCCCCCGAATCATAGATACAGCGCCTGATAGCTCTTAAAAGCCACGGAAAAACACTGTATTTTGCTTTTATTTATTTGTTTCAGTATAATATAAATTTGAAAAAGGGGCAATTACAAATGTGCCCCGTTATATTCTGCTGAGTACAAACTGACACTTTCCTTTGATCCTCAGGGCTTTTTTCCCTGCAGGAACGAAAAAGCTGTCGCCCGGCGCAAAGCGGCTCCGTTGCTCTCCCGCCGCGATTTCCCCGTTTCCCGTTATAAAGACAATGGCGCTAAAGGAAGTATCATCCAGCGACAGTTCCGCCTCCGCTTCCACTTCGTACAGTGTAGACGAGAAATATTTGCATTCTCCCAAAAGCTGTTTTGTATACCCCTTTCCCGTTTCTTTCTTTCCCGCCGGAACAGGCTCATACTGATAAGCTCCAAAATCCATATTTTCAAACGCTTTTTTCAGATGGAGCGTTCTTTTCCTGCCGCTTTCATCCAGACGGTCATAGTCATATAACCTGTAAGTGGCATTGGAGCTTTGCTGGATTTCCAGGATCAGCGAGCCTTCCAGAATCGCATGGACCGTTCCCGCTTTTACAAAGATCACGTCTCCCTTTTTCACGGGAACGCGATTTAATACCTCTGCCAGAGTTCCCGCTTCAATCCGTCTGTAGCATTCCTCTTTGCTTACTTCTCTGGAAAATCCCAAATAAACGCCTGCCTCCGGTTCCGCGTCCAGCACATACCACATTTCGTTTTTTCCATAATCGCCTTCTACGCTCATGGCATAGGTATCATCGGGATGAACCTGCACTGACAGCGGATTGGTAGCATCGATCAGTTTGATCAGAAGCGGAAATTTTTCAAAAGGCTGGCATTTCCATCCCAGAGCGCTTTTTCCGATCTGCTCCAGATATTCCGTAAACAGCATTCCCTTCCTGTTTCCCTCCGCAATCGTGCAAACGCCCGCCCTATGGGCGGACACTTCCCAGCTTTCGGCTATTTTGAAATGTTTACTGAGAAACTTTCCCTTTCCAAAACGTTCCCGCAGTTTTTGACCTCCCCAGATATAATCCTTATAAACCGGGTTCAGCTTCACAAACTCATCTGCCGCCGGTAAAATATCTCCATTTTTAGTACCCGCGCTGGTCCCTATGCTGACTTCGATCACAATCAGATCCTTCGCCGTCCTGTTTTCAATTTGATGAAAGGTTCCTACGGGTACATATACGCTATTGTTTATGCCGTATTCGTTGGTAGTACCGTTCATGGTAATGGAAGCCGTCCCGCTAACGACGGACCAATGCTCGCTCCGCTGTCTGTGCTTGTGCATTTGTATAGCTCTGCCGGGAAATATTGTCAGCTTCCTTACCGTATATCCTTCAGATCTGTTTAAAGTTTCTTTAATCCCCCATGTGGTATAAAAAATATCCCCTTCGTCAAAAATGTCCTTCTGCTCTTCATAATGTTCCTGCATAATCTCACGAATCGCCGCGCTTTCTCCTTTTTTGGAGATATAAGAGGCGTCTTTGGTATTGATTATGACCAGATCCTCACATCCGTTTACCACAACCAGCTTCTGTTTATCCTGATTCAAAACCGCAACGTTCTCGCATTTTTCGGTAATGACAGGTCCCCGCAGCGAAGGCGCGTCAAAATTTGTAAGCACTTCCTGATTCAGCAATCTTGACCAGGTAAATCCGCTTTCCACGATATCTACATGCTTTCCCGCCCATTTTCGGAAAATCCCGTCTCCCACGCTCAAAGAAGGAATCTGGGAAAGCCATTGTCCGGTAATCAGAAAAGCTTCTCCATCCACGCAAATCCTGTTACTGCCCTCATGGCACATTTCATATAACTTTGGCACATTTTCTTTAACCGCTTCTAAATAAGTCCCTGCTTTCATCAGGAAAATACCGCTGTCCAGCAAAAAGTTTTCTTCCGGTCCGATATCGCAGCCGTTGACAAACCGCGTTACCCTGTGTCCCTCATAGATAAAAGCGCTGTGCCCTTCCGTCGAAAAGCTCTGCAAACCATCCGCGTATTGATCCGGTCTGCACCCCACGACTACCATATTATCCCCGCGAAGCAGTTCCTTTGCCCTGACAATCGTCCCGTTATAATCCCCTTCCCCGATCAGATGGTCGGTAGAAACAACCAGAATATCCTCGTCAGGATCTACGCACATGGAGACAATCGCCAGCGCAGGCGCCGTCTGCCTTCCCACCTCTTCGAGAAAACAGCGGTACGCCAGCCCCTGAAACGCCTGCATCTGTCCTTCTACAATATACCTGTATTTTTTATTTGTAATAATATAAAACTCATCGCAAAAAGGCAGATTCCTTGCTATTGCTTCCTGAAACAAGGATCTGCCTTCTCTGATATAAATAAATTGTTTCGGATAATTTCTACGGGACAACGGCCACAATGCGTCCCCGCTTCCTCCTGCCAGCACAAAACATTTCATCTACAGATACCGTTCCCTTCCCTGCTCGGTCAGCCGATCTACTACTGTCTTAACGTCCTGCGCCCGTTCCTTGGGACATACAAGGACCGCATCCTTTGTTTGGACAACGATCATATCTTCCAGACCGATCGCCGCAACCAGCTTATCCGTTCCGTACAAAATACAACTTCGGCAGTCTTCACAGACAGTCTCTCCGTATCTGGTATTTCCGTTCTCATCCGGATCTTTCATCAAATGCAGCATATTCAGACTGCCGATATCGTTCCAGCCAAACTCTCCCGAAATAACCAGCACATGATCCGCCCGCTCCATAACACCGTAATCTATGGATATTTTGGGTATTGTCGGATAGACCTTTTCCAACGTCTCCGTTTCCCGACCGGTTCCCATCGCTTCGCCGATCTGCTCCAGACATTCATAGACATCCGGCAGGAGACGTTTCATGTAAGAAAGAATGGTAGAAGCTTTCCAAATAAACATACCGCTGTTCCACATATAATTCCCATCTTTCAGATAGGCTTTTGCTGTTTCTTCGTCCGGTTTTTCAACAAACTCTTCCACTGTGTAACAGTTTTTGCCGTATTCTCCCGAAATTTCCGCCTGACTGTCTGTTTTTCTTTTAATATAGCCATAGCCCGTCGCTGGAAAGTCAGGTTGTATTCCAATGGTTACAAGGGCGTCCGTCCGTTCCGCTGCCGCCATCGCCGCCTCCATGACCCGTACAAATTCTTCCCGGTCTTTGATAAAATGATCCGAAGGCAGCACGCACATTATTCCGTCTCCGTATTTTTGCATGATCTCCATTGCCGCATAGCCGATACAGGCGGAGGTATTTCTCGCCGCCGGCTCCGCCAGGATATGCCCCTTTGGCAGCCTGCCCGCCGTTTCCTGCTCCATAAGCTCCGCCTGGGAAACGTTTGTCACAACAAACAGATTCTCCCGCATGATACAATCGGAAAGCCTGTCCAGCGTCTCGTTGATCATCAGATCCTTTCCGCTTAGATTCAGGAGCTGTTTGGGTCTTTCTTTTCTACTTAACGGCCAAAACCGGGTTCCCCCGCCGCCTGCCATAATCACGCCATACCGTTTCATCGGATTTCCTCTTACATTCTCGCACTTTCTACATTGTCTCTAAACCAGTCATATGCCAACTGTACGCCTTCCTCCAGTTCTACTTTATGCGTCCAGCCCAGGGCATGCAGCTTCGTCACATCTGTCAGCTTCCGCGGCGTTCCGTCCGGCATTCCGGTATTCCAACGGATTTCTCCCTGATAACCGACGCATTTTTGTACGGTTTCGGCAAGCTGTTTAATCGTAACTTCTTTTCCGGTACCGATATTCACATGCTGTTCTCCGCTGTAGTTCTCCAACAGAAATACACAGGCGTCCGCCATGTCGTCCACATATAAAAACTCTCTTAAAGGCGTTCCCGTTCCCCACAGTTCCACAAACGGCGACTGATTTACCTTTGCCTCGTGGAATTTGCGAATCATTGCGGGCATGACATGAGAACCGTTCAGCTCATAATTATCATGAGGTCCGTACAGATTGGTCGGCATACAACTGATAAAATCATCTCCGTACTGCCTCTTATAAAATTTACACATCTCCAGCCCGGCGATTTTGGCAATTGCATAGGCTTCGTTCGTTACCTCCAACGGTCCGGTCAGCAACGCGTCCTCCGGAATAGGCTGGGGTGCCATTTTCGGATAAATACAGGTACTGCCCAGAAACAATAATTTTTTTACTTTAAAATCATGGCAGCATTTGATTACATTGCACTGAATCTGCATATTTTCATAGGCAAACTCCGCCGGCGTCGTATTGTTGGCATTGATCCCTCCGACCTTAGCCGCCGCAAGCACCACCACATCAGGTCTTTCCTGTTCAAAAAATGCTCTGACTGCCGCCTGATTGGTCAAATCCAGTTCCCTATGGGTCCTGCCGATCACATTTTCATAACCCTTGGACTGTAAATTTCTGACAATGGCGCTTCCCACCAGTCCTCTGTGTCCCGCTACATAAATCTTATCCGTTTTATTCATCTGCTCAACCCTTACTTTCTGCCTGATATTCCTCACAGGTCTTTCCGGTAATCGCTTTCATATCCGCATCCATCATCATAGACACAAGTCCCTGAAAATCCACTTTTCTCTTCCAGCCAAGCTCTGTCTCCGCCTTTGTGGAATCCCCCCAGAGAAATTCCACCTCTGCCGGACGATAAAACTCGGGGTTAATATCTACCAGAAGTTTTCCGCTTTCCCTGTCATATCCCTTCTCGTCAACTCCGTGACCTTCCCAGCGTATCCCGATGCCCAGCCTGCCGAATGCAGCCTCGACAAACTGGCGGACCGTATGGGTCTCATTGGTTGCAAGGACATAGTCCCCGGCTTTATCATTCTGCAAAATCCTCCACATGCCTTCCACATAGTCTCCGGCATATCCCCAGTCACGCTTTGCATCCATATTGCCCAGCGTCAGTTTTTCCTGATTGCCCGCCATCATATTAGCAATAGCTAACGTAATCTTACGGGTTACAAAATTTTCTCCTCTTCTCGGAGACTCATGGTTAAACAAAATACCGTTACATGCAAACATATTATACGATTCTCTGTAATTTACCGTAATCCAATAGGAATACAGCTTTGCAACTCCATAGGGGCTCTTCGGATAAAAAGGCGTCTTCTCGCTTTGGGGAGCCGTCTCCGGAATCCCTCCGAAAAGCTCTGAAGTGGACGCCTGATAATATCTGCAGGTTCCGCCGTTGACGCGGATCGCCTCCAAAAGTTTTAAAGTACTTACGCCGGTGGCTTCCGCCGTATATTCCGGCACTTCAAAGGAAATCCCCACATGGGACTGCGCCGCCAGATTGTAGACCTCCGTGGGTTTGATCTCGCCGATCAGCCGCATCAGGTTGCTGGAATCCGTCATATCCGCAAAGTGAAGGAAAAATTTAACTTTATAATACGCAGATGCAATCAAATGATCAATTCTCTCCGTATTGCTGATACTGTGCCGCCTGATCAGACCATGCACTTCATATCCCTTTTCCAACAAAAATTCCGCCAGATAAGAACCGTCCTGTCCGGTAATACCGGTAATTAGTGCTACATTTTTCATATTCGTTTCCTTTTCCCTTTTAAAATATTGATCTATATCTTATTTGTTTGCTTTTTATCGCCGCTTCATTCGATTCTGCTTTCCTGCATTACATAACAAGTTTATTACATCAGAAAAGCGAATGCAACAAAAATGTCACTTCTCCTCATGGTACTCCTGCTCCGTATTGACGTTCCATACATTGGATTTGTCATGGACGCCGTTTACAATATTGCGTACCGCCTCAAATGCCGTCGCCATGGAATGATCCATATTGTTGTATCTATGCTGACCGTTTCTTCCGATACAATACAGATTATCAAAACCGTTGATATACTCAATAATATCTCCAATATGATCATAGGTATCAAAATAAGCCGGATACGCCTTTTTTACCGTCTCCTTATGATAATCCTTTACCTGATCTTCCGAATCGATCACGCCCATTTTGATCAACTCTCTTGCACCGAGTTTCTTCCATTTTTCTTCCGACAGCTTCCAGTATTTGTCCCCCTCTGTACAAAAATACTCCAGTCCGATCCAGACGGTTTCCTCCGGTCTTGCCACCATATACGGCGACCAGTTATTAAAAATCTGGATACGCCCCAGCTTCACTCCGGTATCCTGTACATAGATCCAGCAATCCGGTACAATATTGGCAAGCGTTTTGAGTTTCGTTTCATTTTTCAGATTCAGCTTATCCACCAAAAGCCCTACCGTCACAAAGTCTCTGTAAGGCAGCCCCGCAGCATAGCCTTTCACATCCTCGGGCACATCGTTCATGCCGAGAACCAGATCCTTTAAGGGCATGGAAGAAAGAATGTAATCCCCCTCCATTTCCGCCTGTTTTCCTTCGCTTTCATAAACAACGGAAACCGCTTTCCCGTTTTCCGTCCTAACCCCGGTTACCCGGCATTCCTTCTCAAGCCTGCCTCCCATGGACACAAACTTGTCCGCCGCTGTTTCCCAGAGTTGACCGGGACCGTACTTGGGATAGTAAAATTCCTCAATCAGCGAAGTCTCGACCTTTTTGCCGTCCCTCTTTCCGGGAAGCATTTTACGCAATACATCCTTTATGATCGCTACAACGGACAATCCCTTTACACGCTGCGCTCCCCAGGAAGCGTCAATTTCACTGGGATGCCTTCCCCAGAGTTTTTCCGTATAGCCTTCAAAAAACATAGAATACAGTTTTCTTCCAAAACGGTTGATATAAAAGTTTTCCAAAGAATCCTCTTTTTTCTTAACGGCAACCGAAGCAAGATAGGAAAAGCCTGCCTCCATAGTCGTGACAAAGCCCATATTTTTAATAGTCTGGGCATTTATCTTAACAGGATAATCAAAAAATTTCTTTTTATAATATATTCTGGAAACCCTGTTGCGGGTCAGCATAACGATATCCTCTTTTTCCGGATCAGGTCCGCCCTTTTTGAGCTTCACTTCCCTGCCCAATACCTTATCGTCATAAGACGGCGCTCCCTGACGCGGCATCAGATCGTCCCACCATTTCATGACCTCGTCATCTTTGGAAAAGAAACGGTGTCCGCCGATATCCATGCGGTTGCCGTTATGTCTGACAGTACGGGAAATTCCTCCGATCTCCCGGGTCTCTTCCAGAATCGTAACTTCAAAGTCCCGATTAGCTTTCAACAATTCGATTCCCGCCGTCAGTCCCGCAGGACCCGCGCCGATGATGATTACTTTCTTCATCCTATTTCACTCTCCCTATTTTGCACCTTCCGCTCTTTCGTATCTCTATCCGTCCCTAGCTGTTTCGCGCCTCTCTCATCATATATGCGCCCGCTCCGATAATCAAAAACAAAAACGGTGTACAGCAAACCTGCTGATAACAGAAAAAATTGTGGCACATATAAGATATAATGCAGGCGATAAAGCCCACGATAACCGGCTGTTCCGACTGCTTTTTCGCAAAATTTTTAACGGAAGTTATGAATATTCCGATATATGCCGCAGCCCCCAGCAAACCATAGCTGATCACCGCGTTTACCCATTCATTATGCGCGTTTGTAAGCGTTCTGTCCCCCCATAGCTGCACCAGCTCATCCCGATAAAAATTATATGCGTAAGGCGCATAACCGTCCGGTCCTACTCCAAACAGCTTATGAATCACATCCATATCACCAAACATCTGAAAGGTAAAGCTCCATGTCCTGCCCCTTCCGTTCCCCCAATTATCCGACCATGTCAAATAAGGGATCTTAGATGTGACCTTTTCTATTCCTTCGGGCAGCACACCCTTTGCACTCATAAGCAAGACCGCGCCCGCCGCAAGAACCGCCAAGCCGGCTATTACAAAAACAATGATTCCAAGTATGCGCGCTGTCTTTTCATGATAAATTTCCTTTTTGGCGCACAGATACATAAAAAGCCAAAACAGCAAAACAACAATCGCAACAAGCCACATGACCGGGTTGTAAATGCAAAAATTACTAAACGCATCCAGCGTCAAAATCGGGTTGGGATGAATCAGGAACGCCAGATACATGATTCTGGTAGCCGCTACAAACAGAAGAAGGATTTCCGCAAACCGCTCCATCCTTTGTGCCGATGCAAGCGAGAACCACAGAAATACAGCCATCATTCCTGCAAACGCTCCGTAGGCGCTGTCGCTGTTTTGCGTTATCATGGTACAAAAGCCCAAAAGCGTAAAGACGCCGCCGGCAACGCGAATCCACGTTTTCCTTCCGCACCAGAACACACCGGCGCCCAGAGGAAGAACCGTACATACAAAGCTGCTGTACCACGTGGCCTGACCGAGCGTAGAAAGAAATTGATTTTTGTACGTATCGGCGATATCTTCATAAACCCCTATCGGATCAATCAGCAATCTGTGCAGGATACCGATCACAAATACAACCGCCGCCGTAGCGCAAAGACTGATCAGGACCGCCTTATAATACTTTCCGAAACGCGAAAAGTAAAAATAAAGCAAGCCAAAGGAAAACATGGCGAGCAATCCCATATTCCAACCGTCATAGCCGGTTACGCATTCTCTGAAATTTCCCCCGGCAACGGCGGAAATCAGACATAAAAGCAGAAATGCGATAACGCAGATATCCGTATCCGTCAGCTTGATCCTATTATACTCCTGCTTTGCAAACAGCCAGACTGCCGTCATGATAAACAAAACCGCAAACCCAGCCGCCATAATCCACTGATAAACCTGATACTTTGCCGTTCCCACGCTGTGATAACCGTCCTTTAAATACAGCGGAAGCACAACGCACAGCGCCACTCCCACAACGGCAAGCACATACTCTATAATATTTGCCGAAATCTGTTCTCCGTAGTCCTCCTGCTTTTTCTTATTGGATTTCAGTTTATTAGACATATCCGTTTCCTCCCTATTCCAAACCGCTCTTTTCAAAAGAGGATTTATCAGGATATTTTTGTTCCATCAGTTTTTGAATTTCCTTTTGTTTCCGCCGGCTCCTTTCAACATTCATGGGAATATCGTTGATACAGATCGATTTGTATCTTTGCATCCCCCGCCGCAGCGCTCCGGCGGAAGCGCCAAGATCAAAATAGCCGTTGGATGATTTATGCGGGACGAAATTACCGCTTAGCAACTGCTCATACCGATAGATATACGCCGATACGTTATCCGCTTCCCTTTCCCTGCACCTGCAGGTCCGGTCCAGTATATCAAAATCTCTTGACCACAATTTCTGACAGGTGCTCTTTAATACAGGCATCGGTCCATGAGGATTGTAGATTCCCTGAAGTCTTTGAAACGGCAGAAGCAACAGTGTCCGGCAAACATTTTTCCCATATCCCGGCGTTACCCATTTGAAAATATTTCTCCTGCAGTCTTTTACACTGTAATACCGGTTCATCAGCGATATATTGTGAAACTGAATTTCCGCAAATATCTCATCCCTGCCGTTAATCCCGTTTAGGGTACCCTCATCCGCCGGCTGTCCGTTAATAAAAAAATCCGACTTTTGACAATGCTTTGTCAGCAATATGTCGTCATTAAAATATACAAATTGTTCCCCCAATCCCCTGATACGATGAAGATTCAATTCAATCGTGTGAGAATTAAAGGTCGGGAGGTATTTTGCAGGAATAAAATCCCTGTGGTCGGTCACAACTATTTTTTTATGGTTTGTATCCAGCCACCGGGGTACCTGCCCGTCCGTGACCAGATAAATCCGGCGTACCCACGGCGCATATTTTTCAATGCTCCGGAAAAGATAACGCAAAAGTCCCCAGTCGCGGTAATATACTTCGTCTCCGGCACGCTCTTTTACATATTCTCTCTTTTTTTCCCGCCAGTTTTCGTCACTACCGTCTACCCAGGTAATCACAAAATCTATTTCGTTCATCCGCACACCTTTTCTTTTATCCACATTTTTAAAAACCGGATATTCGTTTTGCTATATCTGGGGATCAGCCGTCCCGGCTCCTGCAGCATACGGAAAACCCACTCCATTCCGATCCGCTGCATCCATTCAGGCGCCCGTTTTACTGTTCCGGCATGAAAGTCAAAACCGGCGCCGACGCCAAGCATTAAACCGTTTACCCTGCCTGCAGCCTCCTGCATCCAATACTCCTGTTTGGGCGCCCCCAGCCCGATCCATACAAAATCAGGCGCCGTTTCGTTAATCCTTTCGATGTCCCTCTCCATTCTTTCCTTTGAAAAGCTTTTTAATCTGGGCGGCGCATAGGTCCCGGCAATCACGATTCCCGGATACTCCCTTTCCAGATGCTCCTGCAGGGCATGAAGCACTTTTTCACTGCTGCCATAAAAATAATGTCTGTATTTCCCTCCCGCCGACTTTTTGAACACCGCTTCCATAAAATCCGGTCCCGCTATTCTCTGCGCTTTGGGATATCCGTTTCTTTTCGCATAAAGCGCCACGGGAAATCCGTCCGGAAGGCTTAAGACAGCCCCCTGCTGCGCCCGTAGATAAGACGCCTTATCCTGCGCCGTACAGACCGCGTGCACATTCACAAAGGTAACGTACCTCCCGCGCCACTTGGGCAGATATCTGCATACGGTATTTACCGCCGCCTCCGGCGTTGTTGCGGCTACTCTGATTCCAAACACATTGCAAAACGGCATTTCATTTCTCCCTATAAATATACTCAATTATTTTTGATCCTACAACATCTCTGGAATATCTTTCGGCAATCCTGTCGTAATTTTTTTCAAGTTCCGCTTTCGTCCTCTCAGGCAATGTCAGCATTTTCTCCGTCAGATCATCAAAGGAACGGATAAACGCATCGGGAATCCCCTCCATAACCTCCGAGGAGCCCTCGTTCTCCATGCAAAAAACCATCTTTCCGTTTAAAACGCCCTCTATATACGACATTCCAAAGGAATTATGTAGAGAAAAATCAACCACCGCGTCATGTTCGGCAAAAACCTCTTTAGGATTTTGTACAAACCCGCAGTAACGGATATATGGGTCCAGCCTTTCCCTAAGAAGCCGCTCAAAAAACTCTTCCAGCAGATCGCCTCTTCCGTATACGTCGATCACAATTCTGCCGCAGCCGCGTTCTTTCAGATACCGACCGTAATTGAGCAGATTCTCTATATCGGCTCTTCGTTCCCGGCTGATTCTCAACAAATAAATCCCTTTATATACCTCCCGTTGAGGAACCGGTCTGATTTCCTCCCGGCCAATCATCCGGGAAGAATCCAACGCGTTCCCCAGCACCAGATAATCCGCATATTCGTCGTACTGTTTAAGCTGCGCCAATCCTTTCCGATTGTTGTCGCTGACAAACACCGCTTTTTCCACCTGTATCTTTTTAAGCTGTTCCATGCAGCCCGGAAAAATATCATCCAATACAGCGGCGGCGCAATGGTAAAAATAAATTTTATTTTTAATATAGGGCGATTTCGCATCATACAAAAACAAATGCAGGGATTCCCTTGTGGATATTACCGTTTCACTTCTCGCCGTTTTCATCCATCGGCTCATTCCATATCCCGCATAGGGATTCAGCACCTTACTTGCCGTATCGTACTTCAAGTAGCCGTGAAATCTCTTCTGTCCATGAAACAGCCCTCGTTTGACCAAGTTCTTTATGGTCTTTCTGTTCGCCACATACATTGCCCTCATATTCAAACCGCACGGTACGTTTTCAGCCCTCCCGCGCTGCACCAGAGACAGCAATTGAACCAGATATCCTTTTTGAAGCAGAGCCTCCGCCAGTGCTCTTGTGGCGAGCACAGTCCCCCCGATTCCATAAAAATTATAGCCGATAAAGGTTATTTTATGGCGCTGAATATGAGAAAGATCATCATACATCTTTTCAATATGCTTTCCCTCACGAAGGTAATCATAATCGATATTCTCCGGCATTCTTTCCCGAAAGAAAGGATTGATCCCATAGCGCCGGTTCATAATACAATCCACGAGCCCGTCCGCACCGGAAATACTGTATTTTTTTATTTCTTCCAAATCGCAGTAAAATTCCCTGTATTCCTGATATTCCTCCAGATCCGGCATAAAAAGAATAACCGGTTTATTCAAAAGCGTAAAATCAAATCCCACGGAAGAATAATCCGTGATCAGGAGCTGACTCTGCGCCAGTTTCTCCATTACATCGATCCTGTCCGCATAAGAATATTTTATACAGGGGGAAACTCCGTCCTCAAATAACTTCTCGAATCCGGAAAGATTAAAATTTCTATGGAAGCACAATTCCAATTCCAGATTATTCGCTTCCAGATATTGCTGAAATTCCCGATTTGAAATAATATACTTAACCGTCAGATACAGCTTTAAAATTCCGTAATCGTCCTTTTGATATTCTCTCCAGGTCAGGAACCACAAAATCGTTTCTTTCTTCTGCCCGGCACCGTTTTTTTGATATTGATCGCTTTTCCTGATCAATTCCATGTAACGCGGATGAAACTGTGCATAATAAAGCTGGTATTCCCGAAATCCGTTCACTTCCAGCAGTTCTTTTTTTATAAACGGATTATAATAGAAAAAGCGGAATATGTTATTGTTATAGCTTTCTCCGGTATAATTGATCTTTTTGATGCCTAAGGTTCCATGCTGGAGGTATATAATAGGCGTTTCCGTCAGAAAATTAAAATCTCTCCACAGAAAATGCTCAGGACGAACGTCCCGGTAACTCAGGCTGACAAAAAACAGATCCGCCGAAAAATAAAGGGCAAAATGCTTCACGGAATTTCTCCACACGACATATTTTCGTGTCTCGGAATCCAATCCGCGATATACCGCCATCGTCCCGCGGTTTCTTTCCATGACAAAGTATTTCTCAATACCGTCATCCTTTTTGACAATTTGCTTCCAAAAGTAAAAACTGTTGTTGCAGGCGGTCTGTCCCACATTTTCTCCAAACAACCATACAAACTTCTTCATAACGCTTTTCCTTTACTCACTATTTTTCAAAAGTCGATTTATCCCTCAGCCTTTTTTCAAAGGCTTCGATAATTCTGCGTTTCTTTCCCTCAAAATCCGTGGTCTGCGCCGTATCGTTAATACAGATCAGGGCATCCTTTCCCGTTTCTATGGATTGAATCAATTCCGAAATGTCATTATTATTTAAATGATAACAGCGTCCGATCCGCTTTTTCCCGGGATAAAAATTACCGGAAGCCAACTGCCAATATTTCATGACCCATTGGTTTACATTCAGGGCGGAACGTATTTTACAGCTACAGGTCTTTTTCAACGTTTCCTCTTCCTTTTCCCAGACCTGCGAGAATGTGGTCTTTAAAAAATTGCTCGATAAATGCTGATAGAAAAACCCGGGGAACCACTCCCACGGAATCAGGACAACGGTCCTGTACAGGCATTTGATCCCGTAGCGCAGGTTGAACCATTTGCCGAAATTTTTTTTCATCATCCGCTTTTTGTCAAAATGATTATTGATAACCGCCAGATCATTTCCGTTATACGCACCCGCGCTGTCTCTTCCGAAACAAATGCAATCCAACGCGAACGTATCCCGGGGAAGTCCGTGAATAAAAAAATCCTCCGGTTTCATAGGTCGGTTCACAAACATATCGTCGTTAAAATATACAAACTGTTCCGCCAGTCCTTCAATCCGGTGCAAATTCAGCTCTATGGTATGGGAATTAAAAGTGGGCAGATATTCTTCCGGAATAAAATCCTCATGACGGACGATATGCAGTTTTGGGTGGCTCCTGTTCAGCCATACAGGCAGATGCCCCCAGGTCACAAAATGGATCGTCCGCACCCACGGAGTATATTTCTCGACGGCGCGGAACCAATACTGCAGATTCTCCCAATCTCTGTAACGCACCTCGCTGTCGTCTCCGCCGGCACAGGGGGATACATAGCGCTCCTTCTGCGCCCTCCATGCCGGATCACTGCCGTCTACCCAGATAATCACAAAATCGATAGGCTGTTTATCATGTTCTTTTTTCATCATCATCCTCTTGTCTTTGGATATTCTCCCGGCGCAGACACGGCTATTTCATAAATTCTTTGTAATCTTCCAAAATCTGCTGCGGTTCGCCGATGCCCATAATCTTTCCGTCATGAAGCCACATGACCCGGTCGCATAATTCCTCCAGCGTATTCAGGCTATGGGATACAATCACAACCGTTCTGTTTCTCTGGGAAATCAAAGATTTCATTTTATTGTAGCTTTTCTTTTTAAACTTCTCATCCCCGACGCTTAACACTTCATCAATCAGCATGATATCCGTTTCCAATATAGCCGTAACCGAAAACGCCAGTTTGGAATACATTCCGCTGGAATAAGTGCGGACGGGCATATCAATAAAATCCCCCAATTCGGAAAACTCAATAATCTCTTCCATCCGCTCCTGTATCTGCTTTTCGCTGAATCCGATTAACATCCCGGACAGCATAATATTTTCTCTTCCCGTCAGTTCCGTTTTGAAACCCACGCCGATCGCCAGCAGGGAAACGGAATGCCCGTGCAGGTCAATACTGCCTTCGTCCGGCGAGAAGATATTCGCCAGGGCGCGCAGCAGCGTTGATTTCCCGCTGCCGTTTTTGCCTATGATCCCGAATATTTCTCCCGTCTGCACCTCAAAGTCAACCCCCCGGACCGCTTCAATCGCCTTTGTATCCACACCCTTAAGGCGCAGAAGGTTCTTCTTTATTGAATACGCCTGCACGCTTTTATATCGAATTTTTACACCCTTGACAGTAATCGCACTCTCACTCATTTTATATTACCTTCGCATACGTGTTTTCATGTTTGTAAATATTCCGGACCCCGAATGCCGACAGCGCTACAGATATTATAAACCATATCAGCAATAGTTTCCAATTCGGAGATTTGCAAAACATGATACAGTCTCTTAACGCGTTTACAAACAGCGCCAACGGGTTACAGCTTAACAAAATAGTTGAATAGGGCTTAGGCATATCCTGCTCTATGTTATAAAAAATACCTGTCAGATAAAAAACAAACCGCAATAAGATATTAACCACATTCGACATATCTTCCACAAAGATTCCGATATGCAGCAAAATACAGCAGCAGCCGAAGGTAAACAGGATAGAAATTCCCAGCACCGGAATCATTTCCAGCAAATGCCAACTGACCTTCACATGATAAAACGCCAGCATACCAAATACAATCAGCAGACAAATTACCATCTTAAAAGCATTTACCATCATATTAGAAATAATCAAAATATACTTGGGCAGATATACCTTGGAAACGACGGACTTATTTCTCTTGACAATCGTTACGGACGCCTTAATACAACGGTTAAAAAAATCCCATAACGCCAATGCAATAAAAATGTAAACATTGAACAGCTCCTGCTTCCTCTGAAATAAGTATCCAAAGACAAATACATAAATCAGCATGAAACAAAACGGCTCCAATATCCACCAGATCCAGTTTAAATAGGAATTAGCGACCTCGCTTTTCAACTGCGATTTAGCCTCATATACGGCATAATTCCAGTACCGCCTGCTATCGGTCAAAAATCGTTTCACTTTTTACTCCCTTCCCGGCAGTTTAACATTTTCCCTGATCCGCCGTTCTATTCGATCTGCCGTTTCCTCTATTTTCAGCAATCGATATATAAATGATCTTACCATATCTGTCAACGAGCAAACGAGATATATCATCAACGCCGCCGCAAAAACCGCAAAGACTAACTGAACCGATGTTAAAGCCGCATATTCGGCGAACCTGTTTTTCATTACATAAGACCAGATCAGGGGATGGGTATGAACCAGATATACTCCGAAAGAAAGAGGCGCAAATATCATGATCATTTTCCTGATTACCGGAGTCGTGTTAATCCCGGCAAATAAAATCAACAAACATACCGCAGCGGCAACCATAGTCGGAGAAGTATAAATGTCCAGATAACTTCCGATTACCATTCTGAAGCCCCATGTGAGGACAACGCACAATAAATACAGCACCGCATATTTTTCCGCGCGGGCGCCTGGTACCGGACCGTTTCTTTTGATATAGGCGCCAAACAGATATAATACTCCGAGCCAGAGCGCGCTATAGCCTCCATTTACCCCGAAAACATCGCTATGAAACAGCGTAGGCAGCAGCGAAAACAAAACAAACAATGCGATCACCAACGCCTTTAACTGTTTCGGCGGCATGGAATCAACGACCAGATTAAAAGCGGGAATAAAAAAGAACATACAAAAATAAGCCGTAAAATACCAATATTGCTTTCTCATTACAGGAAATACGGCGTTTAGCACTTCTCCTTTTCCCACCGAACCGGGCATTGCAAAAGCAAAGCAGACCGTTATAACAACTGTATAAAATATGACGTGCAGCCACAGCACAATCAAATTGGAATATTTGTATTTTGCATCAATTCCCACATAGCCGGATATCAATCCGTAACAGTTGACCGCACAATAAGCAAGAATCCTTATAAACCAGGCAACCGCACCGTTTTGCGTTCCTTCCGCTGCTTCCAAAATCCCGCCCTGTCCGCAAATGTGCAGAATTACCACCATGTACATACATGTCATGCGAAGCAAATCGATTCCGTAATTTCTGCTTTTTTCCGCCATTGGCAACCTCCACATCATCATTTACCAACCCAGTATAACACAGAACGCAAAAAAACGTCTATGTATTCTGCCGATGTACCTTTCCTTCTTGCAGAAATTATTCCATCTGCCTTTCGCTTGTGCTATAATGGGCGGTAGTGGGCAGACAAAAGAAGGCTCGCCTGCAATCTTCTGATATAAATTTACTTTGAAAAGGAAATTCCATGTCCCCGACAAACCAAAAACAAACCATTTTACAAAACTATATATTGTTTTTTACGGATTTGTTCTGCATATGCCTGTCCTATGTGTTGGCGCTTGCAACCCGGAGAATCTGGGCGGACGTTGTCAGGAACACCCAGTATTACCTGTTGATTTTATTTTTTGCGGTCATCTTGTGCTCGTTATCCTATGTGCTTTTGAACTGGAATGCAAAATTTATTACCAGAAGCGGACTAGCCGAATTCTTTTTTGTATTCAAATATGATTTTACGCTTGGCTGCGGACTCGGACTTTTCCTGTTCTTAACCCAGAAAGCACAGGATTTTTCCCGTTTGGCGTTTGCCTACTTTTTGATTTACAATTTCCTGCTTACCTATTTTCTTCATCTTGCCATAAAACAATTGCTCACAAAAGTATATATGAGAAGCAAAAGCAGCTATAAAATGCTTGTCATTACCCAGGCGCAATACATTGAGCTCCTTCTGCCCCGCTTAAAATCTTCTACCGAGTGGACGCATCAGATTACCGCACTTGCCATCATGGATTCGGATATGACCGGGCAGAAATTTCATCATGTCCCGGTCGTCGCCGGAAAGGATGATTTATTTGAAGCCGTCAAGGAATTGGTATTGGATGAGGTTTTTATCTATCTGCCGGAATACAACAGCAAAGAGCTGAGCATACTTATCGAGCAGTTTGAATTGGCGGGTCTGACCGTCCATATCAACATTGATCCTTTCGATCATCTCATCTCCAATAAGACTTCCGAGACTTTTGCCGGACTGACGGTATTGACCTACCGTATTTCTGATTTTGATTTTCATCGGCTTATGGTAAAGCGTATCATGGATATCGTAGGAGCATTTGCGGGTCTTTTGATTACTTTGATTCTGCTGCCTTTCGTGGCGCTTGCAATCAAGCTGGATTCTCCCGGACCCGTTTTCTACAAACAACAACGCATCGGTCTGAACGGACGCGCTTTTTACCTGTACAAATTCCGCTCCATGTATACGGACGCCGACGCCAGGAAAGCCGCTTTAAAAGGAAAAAACGAAATGGACGGACCTATGTTTAAAGTAACGGATGATCCCCGTATCACAAAGGTCGGGCGTTTCCTGCGGAAAAGCAGCTTAGATGAATTTCCCCAGTTTTTTAATATTCTGAAGGGAGATATGAGCCTGGTGGGAACCAGACCGCCCACACCGGACGAATACGCCCAGTACAAACTGCAGTACCGCCGGCGTTTAAGCATTAAGCCCGGACTGACCGGACTGTGGCAGGTCAGCGGACGAAGCGACATCAGGAGCTTTGAAGAGGTATTAAAGCTGGATCTTCATTACATTGATAACTGGTCACTGGGATTGGATATTAAGATTTTATTGCAGACAATCGTTGTTTTGTTCAATCAAAGGGGTGCGAAATAACCGATATGATTGTAGAAAGGACGCAGATTTATGAAAATTAACCGGGAATCTAATATTGATATCATCCGATTTATATCCGTTTTTATTATTATAAACTTTCATTTCTGCGCCGCACTGGGAAAAACCGGCTCCCCTTTTTACGGTTATGCAAACGGAGGATGGGGAAGCGTCGGAACCACCATGTTTTATCTGATATCCGGTTATGTCATGATGCTGAGTTATCCTAAAGTAACACAAACGGGACTTTATTATAAAAAGAGGGCACTCGCTCTGTATCCGACCTTTTACATCGTATTTCTCGCCGGCTATCTCTACGCCTCCATAGACCGGAAAAACTTCCTGTATGGCGGCGCTCCATGGAGAATCCTTTTCAGCCTTCTCGGCATTGACGGTTATATTGCGTTGAACGGTATTCAATCCTATTACATCATCGGCGAATGGTTTACAGGCGTACTAATCATTTGTTACCTGTTGTACCCTGTACTTAATTTCTTGATTCAGAAGTGTGAGATTATCACGTCCCTGATACTTTTTCTCGCTTACTTTTCCAATATTTTTCTGCATTTTTCCAAAACCGCTCCTGACGCCGCTGTCTGTACGGGCATCTTTTTATTCTGGCTGGGCATGTTGATCCAAAAACATTCCGCCCGCCTCAAACGGATTAAAATACTGATCCCGCTCTGCATCATCTGCATCATTGTAATCGTATCCGTAAAACTTCCGTTTTTTGAACTGCCCTATAAAAACCTGCTGGGTTTATCTCTTTTTATGACGCTTTACCTTCTTTTTGATCAGCGCGTGCTCCCTACGGGCGTCGCAAAATGTGTCTCTTATATTTGCAAAATATCTTATCCCGTATACCTTTGCCACCATGTCATCATCAATGTCCTGGTCGGGAAAAACATCAACCGCATTCATTCCTCATTAGATGAAATTCTATTACTCCTTGCCGCATACATTCTGATTTTGATTTTCTCATCGCTGGCATATTACTTATCAGGAAAGCTGAAACATTTGATGCGGCAGCAAAAGAAAGAACGCTAAATGACCGCGTTCATCAACGCCTGTTTCACAAAGGCATTTAAAGTCATATTCTCTTCTCCGGCTTTGATTGCAATATTTCTATGGAGCTCCACCGGTACAAAACCGTACCGATGGAGTAGAATTGTTGTTTTGAAAATTGTTATTTTGAACGTTGTCGTTTAGAAAAATAGAATATTTCTGTCAATCAGGCTTAAACGGTTCTTAATTTCTTTCTCTGTGCCGCTTCGCTTTCGGACATATACTTTTCGCCGGTCCCTAAAGACTCATATACGCTCTGGATTCTCTTATTCAGCATATCCATAGCGTGGACCTCCAGGCTCGCCTTCTGATCGCTGCCCCACATATCATGGGATAATGTAACGTGGCGTTCAATCACGCACGCTCCTAAGACTGCCGCCGCAATGGTCGGCTCCATATTCGCCTCATGTCCGCTGTACCCTACCAGACAGTCAAAACGCTTGCGAAGCGTCTCGATCATACGCAGGTTCAGATCTTTGACCGGCGCCGGATACGCGCTGTTGGTATGAAGCAGGATATAATCTCCTTTTCCGTATTTCTCAAGCACTTCCACCGCATGGTCAACCTCTTCCATTGTCGTCATTCCCGTAGAAAGAATAATCGGCTTGCCGGACCTTGCCGCCTCGGCGATCATCTCATCCCTGCCGTTTGACGCACTCGCCACTTTGATATAGGGCACGTCATACTTCAGCAAAAACTCCAGACTGGGCATATCCCAGGGCGACGCGCTCCAGGTCATTCCCTTATCCTTACAATAAGCGTCTATTACGTCGTACTGTTCTTTCTCAAACTCAACCCGGTATTTGTATTCCAAATACGTCATGGTCCCCCAGGGAGTTTCCCTCATTACATTCTTTTGCGCTTCGGGCACCGCAAGCTCCGGCGTTCTTTTCTGAAATTTAACATTATTCCAGCCCGTCGCGTTTGCCGCATCGATCAGTTTCTTCGCAATATCGATGTCCCCGTTGTGATTGATGCCGATTTCGGCAATCATATAGGGACGGCAATTTTCTGTTATTACATAATTTCCGATTTTTATTTCCTTATTTGCCATCTGTTTTAGTCTCCGTTTAATTACTGCATTTTATCGCTTTTGCAACCTTATTATAGTTGATCCGTTCCAATTATTCAAGTAGCTTCGCCAAGTCTTTAAAAGCAAATACTTTCATTTTCCGAGGCTTACAGACAAAAAAATAAATCCGGAGCTAACCGCGCTAAACTCCGGATTTATTTTATGATTCATATGTATATTCTACGATGCAAGATTGCCGGCTCTATAGTCCAGCCGTATTTTATCTGCAATTCTGGCTATATACTCACTGTTTGTCGGTCTTCCCTTTCCGACAGCGCTCGAATAACCAAATAGTTCTTCCATTGTTTCTGTATTGCCACGAGCCCATGATACCTCGATAGCATTACGAATTGCTCTTTCAACTTTCTGAGCCGTAGTTTTATAGATTCGTGCAATTTCGGGATAGAGCAGTTTTGTTACGCTACTGACTACCTCCATATCAGCTTCAGAAATCAAAATAGCTTCTCTGATGAAATGATACCCCTTCAAATGAGCCGGAACCCCTAAATCCAGCATAATTCTCGTAATGTATCTTTCCATCTCCACGCGCCTTGTTATTTCATTTACCATAATATTTTCCCCTTTACTCATTTCTTTACGATAACTGTAATAATATGCGCGGTTATGATATAAAGATACCATTTTTGTATAAATTTGTCTAATTTTTTCATCGACAAATTATTTATTTTTTGAATCTGCATTGACTTTCCCAATAAAACAAGTTCCCGCAAAAGATAACTCCGACTTCTCATACTTCCTTGATAATCTAAAAAACTTGGTCTATAATAATGGATAGGCATCTGAAATGTAACCCAATTTATCATGAACGAAAAAGGATTTATTATGAATATCATTAACCAGATTTTAGTCAACCCGGTTTTTATCAGCGCGGCATTAGGTTGGTTTGTGGCGCAGGTCTTGAAGACCATCATTTATTTTATCGTCAACAAGGAGTTTGTTTTGGAACGGCTGATCGGCAACGGCGGTATGCCAAGCTCCCATTCGGCGACGGTATGCGCGTTAGCGACGGCAACCGGCATGACCTACGGCTATCGGGGCTTTGAGTTTGCCATTGCTACCTTTTTTGCCATCATCGTCATGAACGACGCGATGGGCGTCCGTCTGGAAACGGGCAGACAGGCTGTCGTACTCAACGATATGATGAAGCTTTTTAAAGAAATGGGTCGCTGGGACGGAAAACACCCCATCGAGCATTTAAAAGAATTTGTGGGACATACGCCTCTCCAGATTCTGGTCGGCGCGATTCTCGGCATCTGCATCGCCATTATTTACTGCAATCTGGCGGTCTAGCCGGTCGTTTATTTTAGCCGGCGCTCTTTCTTCATTTTTCAAATTTTTATTTCCGATCTTCGGAATTTTCCGCGCTTCCGGATTCGGCTTCCCTGATCTCGTCGATCAGATAGGGCGGTCTGTTCCGGGAAGCATCCAGGGCGCGCCATACATACTCGCCGAGAATCCCCATCATCAACATCATGCAGCCGAAAGAAAACAGGACGACGCACATCAATGACGCCCAGCCCAGAATCGGGGTTCCCACGGTTACTTTTTCCACAATTACTTCAATCGCCATGATAACGGATACGATAAAGAAAAGAATCCCCACCGTAGACATAAAGCGAATCGGAAAATAAGAAAAGCTCAGCATGGAATCCATCGCAAGCTTGATTTTTTTAGACAGGGTCCAGCGGGATTTTCCGACTTCCCTGTCCTTTCTGTGGAAATACACCTGATCCGTCTGAAAGCCCGCCCATAATACCTGCAGGGTCAGGGACGAATTTTTCTCATCCAGCATTTCCAATACGTTAATGACCTGCCTGTCCAACAGGTAACAGTCGCACCCGCCCACCGGCATCCTCTCGTTGACAAGCTTGTGGATAATCACGTAATACAGGTGTGCAAAAAATTTCTTTACCGGATTTTCATCCCGTTGGGCACGCACCGCAAGGACCACCTTGTTGCCCTTTTTCCAGCTCTCGTACATCTCCAGAATGATCTCGCTGTCCTCCTGGAGATCAGCCTGCTTGGTAACCGCGCAGTCCCCGGTGCAGACGGATAAGCCCGCCAAAAGCGCCGCATGTTCTCCGAAATTCCGGGACAGGCGCACGCACTTGGTATTGCCGTCCAGCTCTTTGATCTCATTCATAATCTCCCAGGAATTGTCGCCGGAGCCATCGTCCACAAATACCAGTTCGTAGTCTCCCAGCTTCCCCAGGATTTTTTCTTTCATATCTTCATAAAGCATCATCAAAGTGTCGGAGTTGTAATAAACCGGCACCACGATTGAAATTTTACTCATCTGTTCCGTTTCCTTTGACTTCTTTTAAAAATTCATCATAATTCCTGATATATTCTTCGCCGTCATAATGCTCGCTCGCCAGTACCAGAAGGACCGAATCCGCCGAGAAATCATACATATCCTTCCATACCATCGTATCGATAAACAATCCCATACGCGGCTTGTTCAGTTCGATAATCTCCGTTTCAAAGCCATTGTCCACCTTGACCTTGCTGGTGCCGCTGACGTTGATCAGCACAAACTTCGTCCTGCGGTTCGCGTGCTTTCCCCTGACGATATCCGAATCGGAGCCGTACATATAAAAGACCCTCCTGATATCAAAGGGCACGTCCATACCGCTTCCCTCCGCTACCACAAGATTTCCTCTTTCGTCCCCGTATTCGTTAAAATTGATAATTTGAAACTGTTCTTTTAATTGCTTCATCCTTTATCCCCTGTCAACATTTACCCTTTGTCCATACTGTTTTTGCCCTTTTAAAACGCGTTCAGCGCATCGATTACATAGGATTGTTCCTCTTTTGTCATACCGTTATACATCGGAATGGACAAAACTTCCTTCGCCAGCCTTTCCGTAATCGGAAAGTCGCCCTCTTTAAATCCCAGATAGGCATAAGCCTCGGCAAGGTGCGGCGGAATCGGATAGTGAATGATCGTCCCGATTTCCAACCCGTTCAGATACTCAATCAGCGCGTCCCGTTCCCTGCACCGGATTACAAACTGGTGGTACACATGACTCGCCCCGTCGATTGTCTCCGGCAGCCGGATTTTTTCGTTATGGATCTCTGTCAGATAGCGTTTTGCGATCTCCTGCTTTTCCTTTGTCAGCTCGTCCATGTGGGAAAGTCTGACGCGCAGCAGCCCTGCCTGTATCTCGTCCAGACGGGAATTTGTCCCGACCACTTTATTGTAATACCGTTTTTCGCTGCCGTAATTGCGTAGCACCCTCATATCAGCGGCAATCCGCTCATCGTCGGTTACAATGGCGCCTCCGTCTCCGAAGGCTCCCAGATTCTTTGACGGATAAAAGGAAAAACAGCCGATATCTCCGAAAGTACCGGTCATCTTTCCCTGAAAGCAGGCGCCGTGGGACTGGGCGCAGTCCTCCACCAGATACAGCCCTCTCCTGCGGCAAAGCTCCACAACCGGTTCCATGTTCGTAGCCTGTCCGTATAAATGAACGACCAGTACGGCTTTTGTCCTGTTCGTAATCTTTTCTTCTATTTTTGCCGGATCTATCTCATAATAATCATCGGGCTCCACAAAAACAGGCGTTGCGCCGTTGATCGTAATGCCCATGACGCTTGCGATATAGGTGTTGCCCTGAACGATGACCTCGTCCCCGAGACCGACGCCTAAAACCCGGAACGCAAGCCACAAAGCGTCCAGCCCGCTTGCCAGCCCTACGCAGTACTTCGCCCCGGTATAGGCGGCGAACTCTTCCTCAAAGGACTTTACTTCTTTCCCGAGCACGTACCAGCCCGAACGCAGCACTTCCAGCGCTTTCGCTTCAAATTCTTCCTGATATCGATAAAATCCCCGGTCCATCCGGTTCGGCATAATTTTCATAAATACTTCTCCGATGCTGTTATCAAACTCTTTTTATTTTACCATTGTGCACTTTGCTAGTCAAATACTTCCTAACATGCTATAATCTCATGGAAAGGCGCAATGCAGGCGCATAAAGCCAACCGCAATCGCCGGGAGCGCCCGGAACCGGAGGTAAGTATGAAAACAGTCAGCAAAAGCAAGCAAATAATGATCAACATGGCGGCAAGCATCGTTTCCACTCTGGTAAGCCTTGCCATCAGTTTTGTCCTTTCCCCGATTATCATCGATAAACTGGATTATGAAGCGTACGGCTTCATGACCCTTGCCAACGACTTTGTCAGCTATGCCAATATTGCCGCAATGGCTTTAAATTCCATGGCGGGGCGTTTTATTACCGTCAGCCTGACCAAAGGCGATTACGACAACGCCAACAAATATTTCAATTCAACCATGTACGCCAATATTGCGATCGTAGCGGTTCTGTTTCTTCCGTGCGCGCTGGTAGTCGGATTTCTGGACAAACTGGTCAACATTTCTCCGGCTTTGGTTCCCGACGTGAAGCTTTTGTTCGCCCTGACCTTTTTGAATTTTATGGTAACGATTATCAGCACCACTTTCTCAACGGCAACTTTCGCAGCGAACAGACTGGATCTGCAGGCGTTCCGTTCCATCGAATCCCAGATTCTGCGTTCCGCTATTTTAATTGTAACCTTTTACTTCCTGCCCATTCATGTTTCCTATATCGGCGCCGCTTCCCTGGCGGCAACGGTCTATTTGCTGTTTACCTATATTCACTATACCAAAAGGCTGATGCCCCAGATTGAGATCAGCAGGAAACATTTTTCCATCAAAAAGGTGCTGGAAATTCTCTCGGCGGGCATCTGGAACACCGTTATGCGCGCGGGGCAGACTCTGACAAACGGACTGGATATCCTGATTACCAATCTGTTTATCGGCGGTACGGAAATGGGATACATCAGCACCTCCAAAACGATCGTAACCGCAATCAATACCTTATATGAATCGATTTCCGCGGTCTTTACGCCTTCCATGACGATCAGCTATGCGAAAGAGAACAAAAAGGAGCTTTTGGAGGATCTCACAAGCGCCATGAAAATGACCGGCTTTTTTGCCAATATCCCGTTATGTTTTGTGGTCGCTTTCGGAATCCCGTTTTATACCCTGTGGCTGCCCGGTTCCAAATCCATTACTGACACTTCGGTCATTAACACGATTTATATCCTGACGCTTTTAACCATGTTCGGAACCATCGTCGGCGGCGTAATCAGCCCCTTATTTAACGTCTACACCGTAGTCAACAAATTGAAATGGAACTCCATCGTCACGCTGGTCATGGGGGTCTTAAGCGCGGGCATTGTCTTTATCCTGCTGGATACGACTTCCCTAGGCATCTATTGTGTCGCCGGGACCTCCACCGTCCTTGGTATTATCAAAAACATGACTTTTACGCCCATGTACGCGGCGCATTGTCTCGGAATACCAAAAAAATCCTTTTATCCCACCATTTTCCGCTATATTCTGGTCAGCGTCTTCATGGGCGCCGTCTTTTACGGCTTTTATCTGGTGCTGCCTGCAAACAGCTGGCTCTGGCTTTTCCTTGACGTGGTAATCTGCGGCGTCATAGGTTCCGCAATCAATATTTTGTTTTTATTCGGAAAAAGAGAACGCGCCATGCTGTGGGATGTGGTAAAAAAAGTGCTCCGCAGAGCATAAACATATGAGTTTCAGGAGGTTGTTATGGCAAAAGTATTGGGTGTTGTCAGCACCCCTTATCATCTTTTGGTCTTTTTGTTTGTCAGGGACGCATTTTTGTCCGGGGACGAGGTGGATCTTATCGTAACCGATAAGACCCCCTATATGGAAGAGGTCTATCAAAGCGGCAGATTACAGCCCTATTTCCACCGGGTTTCCTTTGCCGACGGCAGAAAAATCAAAAATCCCTACAAATCCGCCCCGGTTACCTTTTGGGAAAGCTTTGTCCACAACGGCACCACCGACGCTATCCTGGACGCTCCTTTGCCCCGTTACGACCGCATGTATTTCGCTTCCCCGGGAACGCCCGACGAAATCGTAAAGGAAATTGCCAAGACTTTGATCAAAAAAAATAAAGGCATAACCTTCCACCGCTACGAAGACGGTTTCGCCAGCTATACCAAAAAGCCCGTCCACGTCATCAGTACGCCGTCGGGAACCGCCATGTACAAGGCGTTGTGGCATTATGATATTGCAGAAAAAGAAAAGGAAATTTTATTGTTTGAACCCCGGATGGCGGAAAATAACGTGGATTTTGAAAAAGTACAGATCCCGCGCACCCCGGAGCGGATTGAACGGGTCATTGCCATGGCAAAGGACATTTTCCGGTTTCACGCCGCCGTCCCGCCCCAGAATGTGATTTTCTTAGGGCAGGGAACCGAAAACGGCTCGCAGAACCCGGAAACCTACCAAAGACTGATCCGAAAACTGCGGGACATTGCGGGCACCGAAAACTTTGCGATCAAGCCCCATCCCAGAGGCGTTCATGACAATTTCCACGGCGAATTGACGGTTTATGAGGATTCCTGTCCCTTTGAGTTAGCCGTTGCTTCCGGCGCTATGGAGGATAAGACCCTCGTTTCCTTCTATTCCACCGCTTGCGTATCCGGGAAACTCCTGTTTCAAAGCAAATGCCGCATTATCTTTTTGTATCCCCTTGCCGAGGATTCCTTTAACGAAAAATGCGATTATGAAGACTATTTCCATGCGTTTTCCGAATTATGCGACAACGTTTATATCGCGCGAAGCTGGGAAGATGTGGAAAATCTCTTATAACTTCCGACCGCTTACTCATCTGCTCATCCGACGGATCGCCCGTCCGCTCATTTTGCAGCCGGCTTGGTTTTTTGCAGTCAGTTTAGTTTTGCAGCCGGCTCAGATAGGCGTCCTTGTTGCCTTCATGGACATAGGTGCAGACATATTGCGCCCCGCCGTATTCATATAGATCGCCGACGGAAAGCTCCTCCCGTTCGACCATGAGAATCGCTTCGGGCGCGCTGCCGTCTTCCTCCGCAATGATATGGCGCAGCTTTCCCTCCGGATATTCCTCGTGAAATATCAGCCAAAGGGGATAATCATAGCCGTCGCCGGAAATCAGCAAGCCGATATCGCTCACTTCTTCCGCCTCGGCATGTTTTACGAGTTCTTCATACGATTCCCTTCTCTGATTATAAGTAAAGTAATAGGACAATCTGTCTTCGCAGCCCGCCCGCAGGAAATTCACAGCCGGTTCCATATTGTAGGTGACGGACGGAACCGCCAATAAAACGCAAAGCAAAATGCAGACGAGCAAAAGTCCGTTTTGAATCCACCCTTTGCACTTTCGGGTAAACAGCCATAATAAGTTGGCACTCATAACAACCGTCATGGCAAGCGCCGGATACATCAGTCTCGTTCCCCATGGCTGCCAACGCAACAGCGCCATAATAAATCCAAACGACAACCATGCCGACACCGCATATCCCAAAGACAAGCCCCATTGCTTCCTCGTATCCTCCGCCGTTTTCTTCCTTCCCGCAATCAGCCGGATCAACAGCACCAGCAATAACACACCTGACGCCAGCGCCAGATAAGCCGCGAAAGCGCTGGGCGTCTTATCATGGGAATACATATCGTCACCCATATTCATATGACGCAGGAAATCAAAACCATGGAAGGCGATCGCCTCATGATTGACCTCCACGCCCAGCAGCTGCCCCGCGCCAATAGCGATGCGGTACACGAAGCCGTTTAAGGGACGGTAAATATGCTGCGTAATCAAAAGGGAAAAATTCTTTAAAATATTGACCAGAATATAGCTAACATTCTTGGTGGCAACCATAATATCCCCGCTGGCGGTAGAAGTCATCAGACTGCCGCTGGATAAATAGGTGCGGACCCAGGTCTCCGAAACCGGTAAGACAATGCTGACCGCCGCAATCCCCACGCTTCCCGCCAATTTCCCAAAGCGGTCTTTTTTCCGCAGTCTGGCGACAAGCAGCCACGGCATAAAAAAGAGCATGGACGCGCAGACGCTGGTCTTCGCCAGATAGGCAAACGCCACCGTAAGCCCCAAAAGCACAATCGTCAGGACCTGTTCCCTGTTCAGCACGATGCTGTCCCACCGGACGACTCCGATCAGCTCATAGACAAAGACCGCAAAAAACACCGCGGCAAACAGATCGTTCTGGGTTGTGATACTCTGGGAAATCGTCAGCGGCATCATGATAAACACAAACGCGCCGAAAAGAGAAAAGGTACGGTTTGTCCCAAGACGTCCCGCACTGTGGTAAATAAAGTAAGCCGCCACAAACATAGAAACGTACTGCAAAAAATTGACAAAGGTGTCGTTTCCTGCAAGCAGCATCATATGCAAAAGGTTATATTCCGCCAGCACCGGGGAATAAATCTGCCTGTCGATATTGCTGACATAATGGGCGACGCTTTGATGGTCCATCCAATAGCCGATTCTTGCCAGATGATAGGACATGGAATCATAATTATAAGGCACGGTAAAGACCGCTCCTGCCAGAAGCACCAGCGACAAAACCGCCAGCAGTCCCCACATGACCAGACGGATTCTTCTGCTGCCGTCCTCCGCCGCCTTATCCGGTTCCGGACCGGAGGAAACCGCTCCCGCACCGAGCCTGTCCGCCCGCCGGGTCATAAAATCCGGCAGACCGTGTTCCTTTCCATACAGCAGCGTAAACAAAAACATCACAAAGAGCCATGAAAAGAACACCGTATAGCGGTTCAATACATGGAAAAGGCTGAATACGTTGGTAATGACCAGGACCAGGACTTCAAACAAAATCACCGCCCTCGCAGCCGCTTCAGCCGTTTCTTTCGTATGCAGTTTTACATAAGCGTAGATTGCGGCAGCCGCCGCCGGTAAAATCAGAATCATAAGTAAAATATAGCAAATATCAGTAGATTTAGCAAGCTGTCTGGGGTATAATAATCTGTATGGAAGCGACGAAAAAACCCTTGCAAAACACCCGAAAAATTCATATGGGACTATTGATTGCGGCAGGACTGATCTGGGGGCTTACCTTTATCACGGACCAAAAGATCTTTACCTCGGACCCCTTAAATATGAACTGCCTGCCCATCGATTACGATATGGTAACGTTTATGCACGTTCTGTCGAAGCTTCTGGTTTTTTTCGCCCTTTGGGGAATCCTGGAATTTTTATTCTGCGGCGTCAGACATAAAAAACTGTTGGTTTCTTTTCTGGGCTTTTTCATCGTCTATCTGGTTTTATTATTATGCAGCTATCCCGGCTATTATATGAGCGACGATACGGTTATCTTCGGCTATGCCACCAGATATTATCCGGTCTACTGGCACAATTACCTGACGTCTTTGTATTATATGGTAGGAATGTCGCTGTTTCCCGCATCCACGGGACCGATCATTCTCAACGACCTGTGCCTTGCCATGGTATTTTCCTATATTTATTATAAAACGGATCTGCTTTTTTCCGCGAAGGTAAAATATATCATATTGTTATGCGGGCTGATGCCTTTTGTACTTCTGTCCGGGCTGATGTGTTTCCGCCCGGCGCTGTATGCGCCCTTCTTTTTGTTTTTCTTCGCCTTTCTGTATTTCGAGAAAAAGGAAAAAAAAACGCTTACCCTGCCAAAGCTTCTGCTTCTTGCCGCTCTCGCGGGCTTGCTTTGCTTCTGGCGCAGCGAAGGCATCGTTTTAATTGTATTCTGCCTGTTGCTGATCCCGGTCTGTTACGGAAAAGATCTGAAAAAGACGGCTTTGTTCCTGCTTGCCTTTGCGGTGTTCTTTTCGGCAATGAAAATCCCGCAGTCGAAGGGCGAAGAAAAATATTACGGCAGCGATTATCTGATCATATCCACGATCCGTCCGCTTTCCCTGATTATCCACAGGGAACAGACGTACCCCGGCGCGGAGGAAGACCTTGCTAACATCGACGCTGTGATCGATCTGGATTATATCAGCTACGAAACCTTATCCTGCAGCTCCTATAACCGCTATAACTCGGATTATAACGGAGGGCATTTTACGGAAACCGGAGCCGACGGCAAGACGCAGCAGGCATATTTAAAAAGCGCCCTTCGCCTGATCGCCCACAACCTGGATTTGTATTTTGCCGAGAGGCTGCAGTTGTTTCTTGTGACTAACGGCATTTATCATTATGATTCTTCCCTTGTCCTTGGGCTGGAGCCTGTCACGACCTCCGAATTTCACCTGTACCAAAGCGACAAGGCTTACGGTTATGAATTGATCCGGGGCAACCAGCGCCTGCCTTTAAACGGCAGCGACGCCGTTTCCTCGTTTTTATTCCAATACGGCGGAGAAGCCTATCTGCCTGTTTTGATCCTGCTGATACTGACTTGTATTTACAGCCTGATAAAGAAGAAGTGGTTTGCGTTCTGGACGCTGTTATCCCTGCTTGCCAGAGAAGCAGTCATCTTTTTAACCGCTCCCGCTTCTTTCATCCAGTACAGCTATCCGACCATGTTTGTAACAGTATTTATCATATTGATACTGATCATAGAGTATGCCGACGCAAAAAGCACGGATAAACGGGCATACGGAAAGGAAAACCTATCATGAAACGTATTTTAGTAACCGGCGGAGCCGGATTTGTAGGCTCCCATCTATGCGACAGACTGATTAAAGAAGGCAATCACGTGATCTGTCTGGACAATCTGTTTACCGGCAGCATGGACCATATCAGCCATCTGCTGTCCCATCCCGAATTTGAATTTGTAGAGCATGACGTGAGAGACCCCTTCGACGCCAAAGTGGACCAAATCTACAATCTCGCCTGCCCGGCGAGCCCGCCTTTTTACCAGGAGGACATGGTGGGCACGACCAAAACCTGCGTATTCGGCGCGCTGAATATGCTTGAACTCGCCAAAAAAAACGGCGCCCGCATTTTACAGGCAAGCACCAGCGAAGTATACGGCGATCCCGAACTGCACCCGCAGCCTGAAAGCTACCGTGGCTGCGTCAATCCGGTGGGGATTCGTTCCTGCTACGACGAAGGAAAGAGAGTTGCGGAGACTTTGTTCTTTTCCTATCATTTACAGCATGGCGTAGATACCCGCATTATCCGTATCTTCAACACCTACGGTCCCCGCATGAACCCGGACGACGGACGCGTGGTAAGCAACTTTATTGTGCAGGCGTTAAAAGGGGAAGATATTACGGTCTACGGCGACGGCTCCCAGACCAGAAGCTTTTGTTATGTGGACGATCTGATTGAAGGCATGTACCGCATGATGGAAAACGATGAATTTACGGGTCCCGTCAATCTGGGAAACCCCGGCGAATTTACCATGCTGGAGCTTGCCGAAAAAGTACTGCGGCTGACCGGCTCCAAAAGCAAACTGATTTACTGCGAGCTTCCCAAAGACGATCCCACCAAGCGCAAGCCCGATATTTCCCTGGCAAAGGAAAAACTGGACTGGCAGCCTGCAATCCCGTTAGAAGAAGGGCTTGTGAAAACCATAGCGTATTTTAAAAATATGGTATGTTGACCGTTACTCCACTTTCATCATCCGATATCCGACCCCGATATGGGTCTGGATATACTGTGGGGAATCCGGTTCCGGCTCCAGCTTTTTCCGAAGCGTTGCCATAAACACACGTAAGGAAGCGACGTCATTATCCCAGCTCCTCCCCCAGATATGCTGGGTGATAAAGGTATGCGTCAGTACCTTTCCGACATTTTTGGAAAGCAGGGACAACAGCTTATATTCAATGGGGGTCAGATGCAGCTCCTGTCCGTTCAGATAAGCGCATCCGCCGGCATAATCCACACGCAGTCCGCCGTTGACAAATACGGATTTTGCCGTCAGCATCTCAGCCGTCATAAAGGAAAGCCTGCGCTGGGTCACCCGTAGTCTTGCCAAGAGCTCTTCTACGGAAAAGGGCTTTGTCAGATAATCATCCGCGCCCGCGTCCAACGCTTCTATTTTATCGTTGTCCTCACTTCTGGCGCTGATGACAATGATAGGAAGATTCGACCAGGAACGGATATTGCGGATGACCTCCACCCCGTCCATGTCCGGCAGTCCCAAATCCAAAAGGACAATATCAGGATTGTGGGACGACGCTTCTAAAATCGCCGTCTTTCCGTTTGGAGCCGAAAGATAACGGTAATCATTGGTTTTCAATGTAGTTGTAATCAGATTGCGTACCGGAGGATCGTCCTCCACAACCAATATCAACGGTTTATTCATTAAAATCTACCTCCCTTGCCGGTAATGTAAATGTGAAAACGGCTCCCGCAGGCTGATTATCCCCCACGTCAATCCGCCCTCCGTGCGCCGTGACAATGGATTTGCATAAGGAAAGCCCAAGCCCCATGCTTCTGCGGCTGTCCGCAATCCGGTTGGCGCCGCTGTAAAACATGTCAAAAATATGCGGTTTTTGTGCATCCGGGATTCCCGGTCCGTTATCGGAAACGGAAACTGCGATCCACTTTCCTTCCTTTTTCATACTAATTTCTATGGTAGAACCCGCCGGCGTATATTTCACGGCGTTATCCACCAGATTGATGAGCACCTGTACGATCAGTCTCGCATCGGCATAAACCAGATAAAGCTCCTTCGAGTTACGGACGCGGATGATATGCTCCTTGCTTTTGCGGTTAATATGGCGCAGCGCCTCGGCAACCACCTCGTCCATCAGCTCTACGGACCGGTTCAGGTTTACCTGTCCTCCTTCGATTCTGGTAACAGCCAACAGATTTTCCACCAGATTGATGAGCCACATGGAATCATCATAAATGTCCGTAAAGGTCTGTGTCCTCGTAGCGTCATCCATCTTTTGGTAATTTGCCAACAGGTTTCCGGCGCTCCCTGAAATGGAAGTCAGCGGCGTCCGCAGATCATGGGAAATTGCCCGAAGCAAATTGGCGCGAAGCTGTTCATCCTTTGCCAAAACCGCAGCTTCTTCCTTTTCTCTGGCATTTTTCATATTTTCCAACGCCAGCGCGCATTCTCCGAGAATGGACAGCATCACGCTCTTTTCAAAGGAATCCAGCGGGATTTCATCCATACAGACGCCCACTACCCCATATACCCTGCTGTTTTGACGGATGGCAAGATACAGACATTTTGCATTTGCTAACGTATTGGTCGTCGCCCCTGCATGTTTATTATTTCTGAATACCCATTCGGCAACCGCTTTTTCATTCTCCGTTAAAAGATCCGTCTGCCTGCTGTCCGCGGCACGGTAAACACTGGGATTTTTCATATTTTCTCCGTCTGCAGGATAAATAACCAGATCCCGCTTCAACAGCTTGGTAAGCTGCCCCGCCGTTACCCCGAAAATTGCGTTTTCGTCCTTTTCTTTTTGAAGGAGCTGATTCGTTTCCAACAAAATCTTTGTCCGAAATGCCGATCTGGCGGATTGTCTGGCATTTTCCTTTAGCTTCGTCGCCAGGGAACCGGTCAGAAACGCCACCATAAACATAATCGTAAAGGTAATCAAATAATTCGGATCGTTAAAGTGAAACGTAAAGCGCGGAATGGTAAAAAAGAAGTTAAATACCAGCACGCTTACGACGGAGGTTACAAGTCCGCAAAGCCGGTTCGTCGTAATTATGGAAGTCACAAGGACTCCAAAAATATAGACCGCTATGATATTCGCCTCTGTAAATCCCAGAGCGTAAAAGGCATAACCGATCAGGGTTGCCGCCAGCAGAACCAAAATACTCTCTCCGATATCCCGCGCGGGCACAATCCTGGGAAGCCTGCGTCTGACCGGGCGGTATTCCCATGCTGCGGCATCCGGAATCACATGAATATCCAGGTTGGGAGCCGCGGCTATCAATCGTTCCGTCAAAGTAGGCTTACTGAATATACTTTTTCTGGTCGCCGTGCTGCGCCCGATGACAATTTTGGAAACCCCGGAAAGTCTTGCAAACTCCGCGATCTGATAGGGAACGTCCTCGCCATAGGTTGTTTCAATTGCCGCGCCGAGCTGTTCCGCCAGGCGCATATTTTCCCACAGGCGCTTTTTATCCTCCTCGTCCATCGCCGCCGTCCCCGGCGTTTCTACGAAGAGAGCGGTAAAACTCCCCTTGAACGCCCGCGCCATTCTGGCGGCGGTACGAATAAGCCTTGCATTGGACGGCGAAGAAGAAAGGCACACCAAAATATGCTCGTCCGTATAATAATCGCCCCGGCTTTGTATTCTGGCGCTTTCCGTGAGCAGATTTACCCTGTCGGCGCAGCGACGCAGCGCGATTTCACGCAGGGCGGTAAGATTTTCCACCGTAAAGAAATTGACCGCGGCGCGCTTTGCCTGTTCTTCCCCGTAGATATTTCCGTCCGCCATTCGCTCTAACAGCTCTTCCGGCTCAATATCCACCAATTCCACCTGGTCCGCCCGGTCAAAAGCGGAATCCGGAATGCGCTCCCGCACCAGTATCCCGGTAATGGAAGCGACCGTATCATTCAGGCTTTCAATATGCTGGACGTTGACCGTTGTATAAACGTCAATCCCTGCGTTTAATAATTCCTCTACATCCTGATAGCGTTTTGTATGGCGGCTTCCTTCCGCATTCGTATGAGCAAATTCATCCACCAGAATCAACTGAGGTTTTCTACTCAGGGCGGCGTCAATGTCAAATTCCCGGACGGTAATTCCTTCGTGAGAAACCTGTTTTACGGGAAGCTGTTCGAGCCCGGAAAGCAGCGCCTTCGTCTGCGGACGCGCATGGGGTTCAATGTATCCCAGCACAACGTCAATTCCGCGCTCCTTAGCCTGATGAGCTGCCTTAAGCATCGCATAAGTTTTGCCGACGCCTGCGGCATAACCGAAAAATATTTTTAATTTTCCTTTGACTGCGTCCGCCGTATCATTGCCAATGGCGCGCAGCAGCTGATCCGGATTCTGTCTTTGCCGTTCCATTCGATTTTCTCCTCTCCTGTCAGAGATTATGGCAGATTGCCATCAATATTATACCATAAGCCCGTAATACGATATGCAAAAGCATACTGTTTTTTGTTTTGCTATTCAAATCGGATTCCGTCCTTCATGTATTCCATAAAACATTTCGCGGCAGATGTCTCTGTTTCTTCCATCCAGACAACCGTCTGCGTCACATTTTCCTCCGCTATGGGCTCGATGGGAAGCCCTCCGTATTTCATTATGACAGGGGCAGCCGGCAGCATAATCTTGATTCTGTTGTATCTTTGATCCGACGGAATATCAGCCTGCTCCGGCAAAAAGGCAATCTCCAATTTGCGACTGCCGACTTTTTTCAGCAAATCTTTTGTATCCCCATAAAATAAACTGACAGAAATATCCAAATGTTGTTTGGAATACTGTTCCAGGACGCCGGAAATGCCGTCCGCAACAAGAGGATTGGAAAACCCGATTCTTAAAACAACTTTACCCGGTTTTGACGGCACGGAATTTGCCCTTCGGATATTCTCCAGAAAATCATCCAGCTTTTTCATTAGAAAACAGCCGGTTACAAACACCGCAGACACTGCCGCCGCCAACAGAAAAACCTGCATAACACTACCTCCAACTCCGCCCTGTTTGCGCTTCTTAGATCCGGAAGCATTTCTGGACATCTTTATTTCTGCCGAGCACCAGCATCGTATCCGTTTCCTCCATCATCATATCGGAAGAAACGGAAAGCTCCAGTTTCCCGTCTTTCCTAACGCCCATAATATTGATGCTGTATTTTTTGCGGATATCGATCTGACCGATGGTTCGTCCCGCCCAATCCCGGGGAACCGGAATTTCAAATATGGCATGTTCATCGTCCAGCTCGATATAATCCAGAATGTGGTCGGCGCTGTAGCGGATCGCCGTCCATTTGGCAAGCTGTTTTTCCGGATAGACCACCTCGTCCGCGCCGTTTCGCAAAAGGAATTTTGCCTGTACGTCTCTTGCCGCTCTGGATACGACCAGATGCGCGCCAAGCTCCTTTAACAATGAGGTAGTCTCCAGAGAGCTTTGGAAATCGTTCCCGATGGCAACGATACAGACGTCATAATTGCGGATCCCGAGAGATTCCAAAAAATCTCCGTTGGTACTGTCTCCGATCTGCGCGCTGGTCACAAAGGGCAGGACCGCGTCTACCCGTTCTTCCACATGATCCACCGCCATAACCTGATGCCCCAATTGATTCAAATGCAGGGCGATGTGTCTTCCAAATCTTCCCAGACCGATTAAAAGTATTGATTTCATATGGTCCGTTTCCTCCTTTATCCAACCGTAATCTTCTCCTGCGGCAGCCTTGACGCCGTTTTCTTTGTACCCGACAGCGCCGCGAAAATCAATGTCAGCCCTCCGACCCTTCCAAAGAACATAAGCAGGATCAAAATCAGCCTTGACAAAACGCCAAGCTGCGGCGTAATCCCAAGCGACAGCCCCACCGTTCCCACCGCCGAGGCGGTTTCAAACAGGCACGCAAGCACAGGCAGCCCTTCCATGATGCTGATCAGCAATCCGCCGGAAAAGAACAATACCAGATACATCAATAAAATTGTCGCAGCGTTTTTGACAACACCGCCGTCAATGCGCCGTCCGAAAAAACAGGTGTCCTCCTTCCGGAAAAAAGTAGAGAGCGTGTTGGCAAACAGTACCGCCACCGTAGTTGTTTTCATGCCGCCCGCCGTCGAGCCGGGACTGCCGCCGATCAACATCAGCACTATGACGATCCATTGTCCCGCTTCACTGACGCCTGTCAGATCAACGGTATTAAACCCCGCCGTCCTCGGCGTTACCGCCTGAAAGAGAGAGCAGAGCAGCCTTTCCCGGGGTTCCATGGCGGTAAATTCAAAAAAGTAAAAATAAATTGCGGGAGCGACGAGCAAAACGGCGGTTGTCAAAAGGATTACCTTACTCTGCATCCTGTATTTATGCAGGCGGAAGCGGTTTGCCCGGATATCGTCCCATGTGAGAAAGCCGATGCCTCCCACAATAATCAAAAACATTACCGTCAGATTGACGACCGGCTGCGCCGCATACCCGGTCAGGGAAGAAAACGGGCTTTCCGTCCCCATCAGGTCGAATCCGGCATTGCAAAACGCGGACACCGAATGGAACAGCGAAAGCCAGAGCCCTTTCATCCCAAAATCCCGGCAGAATACGGGCGCCATGACCGCAGCTCCCGACAATTCAATCAGCAACGTAACCTTTACGATAAAATCGGTCAGCCGGACAATCCCGCCCACCTTTGGCGCCGAAATCGCCTCCTGTATGGTACTGCGCTGCATCAGGGAAATCTTCCTGCCGGATATCATGGCGAAGACAGCCGCCACGGTAATAACCCCGATACCGCCGATCTGAATCAGCAATAATATGACAAACTGTCCGAAAGCCGACCAATAAGTCGCGGTATCATGCACCACAAGCCCCGTTACACAGACGGCTGAGGTCGATGTAAACAGCGCGTCAAAAAACGGTGTTACGCTTCCTTCCCGGCTGGATAACGGCAGCATCAACAAACATGTTCCCAATAAAATCACACCGGAGAATCCAAGAATAATGACCTGAAAAGAGGTTAATTTCTTCCTTCTGTGAACAATAAAGTCCATGCACAGCGCTCCTTTACGTCTCTTTATTCCGTCTTTATAGTAAAGCAGACTTTATAAAGAGAGTAAAAGGATCTGTGCGTGTATATTAAGACCGTATAAAGATATCTTGCTGCCGCTACCAGGTTCCCGGTGTCCGGTCGCCATTGTCCGGTCGCCGGTTGCCGCGGCACGCTCCCCGGTCGCCGCTGCACGGTTTTTCCGTCCGTCAATCGGAAAGGATGCCGTCCAGCATTAAATTCACTTTCAGGACATTGACGGTTTCTTCCCCGAAGATACCTAAGAATCTGCCGTCCGTACATTGATCGATGATCTCTCTGACCGCATCTTCCGTCATATTGTTGGCTTTCGCAATTCTTTCCACCTGATATTCAGCCGCCGCAGGCGAAATGTGCGGATCAAGCCCGCTGCCGGAACAGGTCACAAGATCGACCGGAACCGCCGTCTCATCCATATCGGGATTTGCCGCCCTTAATTTCTCAATACGTTCCGCTACCAGCGCCTCATATTCTTCGCTTGCAGGGGATAAATTGGACGGAGCCGCATACATCAGCATATTTCCGTTTTCATCCTGATAAGTGGAAACATCCAAATTCATAATACGTCCCCACATATGGGCGTCATCGGTATATTGCTGTCCCAACAGTTCGCAGCCGTATTTTTTTCC
Source organism: uncultured Lachnospiraceae bacterium (assembly GCA_900542015.1). Taxonomy (GTDB): domain Bacteria; phylum Bacillota; class Clostridia; order Lachnospirales; family Lachnospiraceae; genus UBA2882. The sequence continues at coordinate 177,563 of UQLY01000002.1, forward strand.
GTCTATTTCAATAATGCTGCCGTTTGCCTTGTCGGGAAAGATCAATTGCGCCGCGCCGGTTACAATCCCGGTATATAAAATTCCGCATACCACTGTAAAAATAAGAAAAATCTTAAGCGCCTTCGGCAGCGCCGTTTTCAACTCTTTCATCATCCTAACCTCCTCTATACCAAGCCGGTCATAACCAGCACAAGATCAATCAGCTTTACAAAGATAAAAGGAGCCGCCAGCCCGCCAAGCCCGTAAATCAACAGATTCCTTGACAACAGTTTTCCTGCGGAAACCTCCCTGTACTTCACTCCCTTTAACGCCAGCGGAATCAATGCAATGATAATCAAAGCGTTATAAATAATCGCGGAGAGCACCGCGCTTTGGGGAGAGTGCAGCCCCATAATATTGAGTGCTGACAGTCCCGGGTAAAGCCCCATAAACAGCGCCGGAATAATCGCAAAATATTTCGCTACATCGTTGGCGATAGAAAAGGTTGTCAGACTGCCGCGGGTCATCAAAAGCTGTTTGCCGATACGAACGATCTCAATGAGCTTTGTCGGCGAGGAATCCAGATCCACCATATTGCCCGCCTCCTTTGCCGCCTGCGTTCCGCTGTTCATGGCAACAGCCACATCCGCCTGGGCTAACGCCGGCGCGTCGTTGGTACCGTCGCCTGTCATTGCCACCAAATGTCCTTTTGCCTGAAAATCACGGATCATGGACAGCTTTCCTTCCGGCGTCGCCTCCGCCAGAAAATCGTCAACCCCCGCTTCCGCGGCGATCGCCGCTGCCGTTACCGGATTGTCCCCGGTAATCATAATTGTCTTAATGCCCATTTTGCGAAGATCCGCAAATTTTTCCTTTACTCCCTTCTTAATAATATCCTTCAGATAAATCACGCCGAGAATCTTGTGATTTTTAGCTACGACTAACGGCGTACCGCCCTTTTGGGCAATCTCTTTGACGATCCTTTCGCATTCTTCTCCATAGTTTCCGCCCGCCTCTGTGACATAGTCGCGCATGGCGTCCGCCGCGCCCTTACGGATTTCGTTCCCGTCATAGTCCACGCCGCTCATACGGGTCACAGCCGTAAAGGGGACAAATTTTATGCCCTTATCACCGAGACTGCGCCCTCGAATCCCAAACTGCTCTTTTGCCAGAACAACAATACTCCTGCCCTCCGGCGTTTCGTCCGCCAGCGAGGAAAGCTGCGCGGCATCGGCAAGCTCTCTGATATCCGCTCCGTCTACCGGAATAAATGCGCTTGCCTGCCGGTTACCCAAAGTAATCGTACCCGTCTTATCCAGCATCAGAATATCCACATCCCCTGCCGCTTCAATGGCACGCCCGCTCATGGCAAGGACGTTTGCCTGGTTCAGCCTCGACATTCCTGCGATACCGATAGCGGAAAGCAACGCTCCGATGGTGGTGGGAGCCAGACATACAAGCAGAGCCACCAGCGTCGTTACGGAAGTCGGATTCGGAATACCTGCCAGCTTTGCCGAGAAAACCGAATACGTATAAAGGGAAACCGTAACCAAAATAAAGATAATGGACAGCGCCACCAGAAAAATCTGGAGCGCAATCTCATTGGGCGTCTTTTTTCTTGCGGCGCCTTCCACCATAGCAATCATTTTATCCAGAAAGCTCTCTCCCGCCTCGCTGGTAACTCTGACTATGATGCTGTCGGACAAAACGGTGGTCCCTCCGGTGACGGCGCTGCGGTCCCCGCCCGCTTCCCGGATGACAGGGGCGCTTTCTCCGGTAATCGCGCTTTCATCCACAGAAGCCGCGCCTTCTACCACCTCGCCGTCAGCCGGAATCTGTTCTCCGGCTTTTACAATAACAAAATCGCCTTTTTTCAGTACTGTGGAAGGAACAACGGTTATATCGTCCTTTTTTTCCACGCAGGGAATCCGGTAAGCGTCCACATCTTTCCTGGAAGCCCTAAGAGAATCCGCCTGCGCCTTCCCTCTGCCTTCTGCGATTGCCTCGGCAAAGTTGGCAAACAGCACCGTAAACCATAGAATGACTGCTATCGCCAGCGTATAACCGCCGGGCGCATCCTGAATGCCGAACAGCGATACCAGCCATAGAATACTGGTTAAAATCGCGGAAACAAACACCAGAAACATAACCGGATTTTCCGCCTGCGTCTTTGGATTCAGTTTGATAAAAGAATCTTTGATCGCCCTGCCGAACATTTTGCGGTCGGCAAAAGAGCTTTTTTGTTTTGTATTCATAAAATAAACGCCTCCTTTATGCGATACTGCCGAAGTACTCGGCTAAGGGTCCAAGCGCCAGCGCGGGGAAAAAGCTGAGCGCGCCGATAAGCAATACAATGAAAATCAACAAAAATACAAACATGCCGTTAGTCGTGGACAATGTCCCTGCAGTCGCCGCAATTTTCTTTTTCTGCGCCAGGCTCCCGGCAATGGCAAGCGTGCCGATGACCGGCAGGAACCGCACAAACAACATGACCAGACCGATAGAAACATTCAGAAATACCGTATTTGCATTAAATCCTGCAAAAGCGGAACCATTATTGCCTCCTGCGGAGCTGTAAGCATACAACAATTCCGAAAAGCCATGCGCGCCGCCGTTATTCAGACTGTCCAAAACCTCCGGAACCACCGCCGCAATGCCGCTGCCTGCCAATATACCGATGGGGGTTGCAAGGCATACTAACACCGCCCATTTCATTTCATAGGGCTCAATCTTTTTCCCGAGAAATTCCGGGGTCCTGCCCACCATCAGACCGGCGATAAATACAGTGAGGATCGCAAACGCCAGCATACCGTAAAGACCGCATCCCGTGCCTCCGAAAACGACTTCTCCAAGCTGCATCAACAGCATGGTTACCATACCGCCAAGAGGGGTATAGCTGTCGTGCATGGAGTTGACGGACCCGTTGGACGCCGCCGTCGTAAACGCCGCCCATGTGGAAGACGACGCAATACCGAATCTGGTTTCTTTTCCTTCCATATTTCCGCCTGCCTGATTTACCATGGAAATATCAACTTTTCCGTCCTGAGACAACTGCGGCGTAGCCGAATGTTCATTAACTGCAATGCAGCCAAGCGCCAGCACCAGGCACAAAAACATAGCCGCAAAAATCGCCGCTCCCTGCTTTTTATTTTTTACCGCCGCCCCGAAGGTAAAGCATAATGCCGCCGGGATCAGCAAAATAGAAAGCATTTCAATAAGGTTTGTAAACGCATTGGGATTTTCCAGCGGATGCGCCGAGTTGACGCCCATAAAACCGCCGCCGTTGGTTCCCGACTGTTTAATCGCCACCTGGCTTGCCGCGGGACCCATGGGAACAAACTGCTCCGTAATAATTTTTGCATCAGGAACAATGCTGCCGTCCACCGTGACCGTTCCGGTCTGTTCATCGACAACCGCACCCTCCAAAATTTCTCCTTCTTCACTGACCGCTATAGGTTCTACCAAAGATACCTTCTCCGCGCCTTTCAGGTTTTGGATAACGCCGCCGCCCACAAGCAATAAGGCAATTACCAGATTGAGCGGAAGCAGAATATGAATGACAATACGGGTCATATCCACCCAGAAGCTTCCAAGACCTGTCTGCTTTACCTTTACAAAACCGCGGATCAGCGCAAACAAAACGGCAATACCGGTAGCCGCCGAAACAAAGTTCTGAACGGTAAGCCCCAGAGCCTGCGTCAGATAGCTCAACGTGGATTCTCCGGAATACGCCTGCCAATTGGTATTGGTCACAAAACTGGCGGAAGTATTAAAGGCAAGATCCCATTTTACGCCGGACAGTCCCTGGGGATTTCCCGGGAGCACGCCCTGTAAAAGCTGAAGCAAAAATAAAAACACCAAACCGATACCGCTAAACGTCAATACGCTTACCGCGTATTTTTTCCAGGACATCTGTTCCGCCCTGTCCACCTTCATGATCTTATAAATCAAATTCTCGCAGGGCGTCAATATTTTTGATAAACATGTTTTTTCGCCATTCATGACCTTTTTCATATAGGCGCCCAGGGGAATCGCCAGTAAAACCAGGATTCCAAGATAGAAAACATACTGTACCAAAGCCGTCATGCCTGCTCATCTCCCTTCATTAAAATGTATACATACCACAACAGCATCGCCGCCGCGCATATGCCAAGTACTGCGATAATAATTTGCATAATTCTCTTCCTCCTTTGCTGGAAATATGATAATTCCTTTCCTCTAAAAGTGACGTTAAACATTTTCAGGCAGTCTTAAAAGGATATAAAGATTAGAGCCAGCCAAAAATCCAGGATATCGGAAAAGCGATGATAATCGTACTGATACATACGCAAACCAGCACAAAGACCGGCATTCCAACAAAGACGGAAAGGAAACCGAGAAACGGATGCTTCCAAAAAAACCGCTCTGCTTTAAGATCAAATTCATATTCAAATTTACGGATTGATTTTGAGATCCTCATATCCTTTCACTTCCTTTTTTCTTTGTGTTTTCAGCATACAACACAAAAAATTAAAAAAGAAAAAGGATATGGGAGTTGGAATTAAGATGTTGTAAAAACAGAATGATGAAAAATGTTAATTACTCTTTTGTCATTTCGGCATTTTTTTCCTTCTCCTACCAAACAAAAGCAGGTCCAGCACCCATATCTTCTTAATCATAAAGATACAAAGCGCCGTCAGGACGCTCATGACGATAAAAGCGGCGATGACCCAGCCGACCGCTTCGGGGGTATACACCTGCAGATTTTTATCGCCGATTCCCAGAAGCCTTGCAAAACGAAAGTGCAGCACATAGATTTCCAGCGTATACTGCCCGATAAAGGACAAGCCTTTTTTGAGCTTCCCGGCGGCAAAGTGATAAACGCCGTAAAAGCAGAAAAAGCTCCCCAGAAAGGACGCCGCCATCTGTGCGGTCAGCGTACCGGCATCCGAAGCGACCACCATATCAAAGGCGGCAACCAGATACACAAAGGCGGCTCCCGCCAAGATCCAGATCACGACCGCAGAGACTTTTCCGATCCGGTCCGCTGCGGCGGCACCCATCCTTTTTTGTGCGGCGCCTTTCAGCCATCGCAGGGCGGACGGCATATATAGCGCCCACAGGTAACCGACCACATAAAAGGGCAGATACTTTACCGTCAGGCTTGGGCTTAAAAACAGATTCCCACTCCTCGCCTGCACGACAAAGCCAAGATAACAAATTCCGACAACCATACAGAATACAAGAAAGCGCAGGGCTCCTTTTTTGAGCCTCTTCCCCTTCCACCAATAGGCAAACCAATCCGCCAGATAGGAGGCGACGGTCGTTACCAGCGTAATGATCCACAGAGTCATCAAAAACCAAAGTCCACGGTCCAATGCAAAGAGCTGTAATTTCAATTCCTTAACCGGGTCAGTCAGATGAGTCAGAAAAAGCCACGCAAAAAAAGGCGTCAGATAGGACACGGTACGCCGCCCAAACTGCATAAGGCGTTCCTTCCCATCCGGCTTCCTTGTCAATGAAAGCGGCTTCCTTCCGGTCACAAATCCGCTGACCGTCATAAACAGCGGCATCTGTACCGCCGCAATAGCGTCATAAAAATAAGGATCGGCTAATCCGTTTAACACGATGCAATGTCCCAACATCACGATCAATATGGCAAATCCTTTTACGGCGTCCAACGCCTCATCCCGCTTCTTTAACCGGTCCAATTACTCTTCCTCCCGCCAGTATACTTCAAAAATCAGGTCCGCCATTTCTCCCTTGGTCAAGCCGCTCAGCCTGCCCTCCGGATAGACGTCATAATGACCCGTATCATAGTATAAGAAAACCAAATCGTTAGCACCGGATAACTTTTTGATCCGGATTTCATAATCCTTTACGCCCGCCGCATTTTCAAAAGCGAGGGGATAGAAAACATAATCTTCCGCCTCGCTGCCTTGCAGCAGTTGTTCCTTTATGAGATTTCCCTCTCCGTCGTAAAGACATACACTGTATACGCTGTCGTTAAATTCTCCCTCTATGTTGTGCACCTTTAGCGCAATGGTGGAAAACTCTTTTTCCGTCACAAAGGTCTGGCTGATTTCCATTCCGTCCGAAACAGCAATATATTCGTTTGCCTCAAACAAAAACTGATCGACGCTCATGGATACTTCCACATAGTTTGTCGTAAAGAATCCGCGTATCATCAGGCAAAGCCCCGCAAGGCACAGCGCAGCCAAAACGCCGGCGGCTATTTTCCTTTTGTCTCTTCTGCCCCGGGACATTTCCGTTTTAACCGTCCCGCCGGCACTTAAAAAGAGCGCCGTTACGCAACCGTTTACATACATGGTTCCGATGCTGTAGATCGTTCCCGCCTCCCAAAGCATTTGAAACAAATAACTTCCCAATAAGAGCAGCGGCAGGAAAAACAACTCCTTCGGCAGCCACCCCTTCCAAAGCAGAACCGCCGTCCCAAGCCCGCCAAACAGCGACAGCAGATAAAAAATCTGCGTCACGGCAAGAAGCGGATCCCGGTGCACGCCGTAAACGACCTGCCAAAGCAGACCGTAATCCCGGCTGATATTTAATTCCGAATGATAGCCGCCCGCCCCGTCGCCAAAGGTAGTGGCAAGCTTTTGCAAATACAACTTCGCCACTCCCGCGGGTCCCAGACCTAGGGCACGTTCTTTGATCAGAGAAACGGTGGCTTCCTTCTTTTCCTCCTTTGTGGTAAATCCCATAGTATATGCTTCATCCGCCGGGCTGAAGGTTCCCGTATCGGACAATCCCATGGCGATCCAATGAGTCAGCGGAAACTCCGTATCGCTTTCATCAAAGGTCATATAGTGATCCTCGATCTTTTGATAGATTCCCTCTGTAATGCCTAGCGCCGCCACAAGCGCCAACAGACAACATGCAGCTTCAAACAGGGCACGTCTGCGCCGCGCCTGCCAAAAGCAGAATATCGTAATGAAAGCGGCAATCAGCGCGATCGCTACGGTCGCCCTAATTTCAAAGCCCACAGCAAACAGAACGCCCGCTGCGGCGCACCGCCAAACTGCGGATCTTAAATTTGTTCCAAAGAAGCCTTCTTTGCCGCCCTGCGGCGCCTTTCCCGTAAAAGCGCCAAGAAGCAGGTATGCGCCCCAGACCGCAAAAGCCATGGAGCAGGTATTGGTATAGTAAAAAGGCAGCCATACATAGCTTAAAGGATTGAGCGCGGTATAAAGCATAAACACGGCTCCCGGTTTAACGCCCGCATATTTTCTAAGCATCGCCCACGCTCCCGCAAAAGCAAGATCCACAAATATAACGTTTACAAACTGCAATACCGGCACCGTATTGGAAAAATCCGCGCGTATAACGCCGATTCCGCGAAACAGCTTGATGATCCAATGGGTCATGATCGTCACGGCATAGTTGTTGGAATATCTGGCAAAATACCCGCCCAGATCATTTTCTCCAATGCCTTGATTGCTAAACAGCGCTAACGCCTCGTCCACAACCTTCAAAGAATCATAGCGAAGCCCCGTTCCCGCCGCAGCCACAAATACAAACTGCAACAGTACCATCAGCGCGCCGCATACTGCCGTAAAGGCAAGCAGCCTGTTTTTATCAAAACGGCATATGCGCTTAAGGATCAGGAGAAACATCCCAAACAACGCCCCGGTCCCCGCGAGCATTTCCAGTCCCCGCAGCAAAGTCCCGGTTTCCAGATACGCCGTATTTCCGCCTTCCCAATAGAAACTTCCCATAAAAATCAAGTATATGGTAAATATGGAAAAAATTACCAATGAGAGGTTAAAAATGAACTTTTTTACGAATTGACCGCATTTTCTCCCCATTGATTCCTCACCGCAGCTTTACTCTTTTGTACGCTTCCCAGTCTTCTTAGTTTTTCGCTTTTTTCTTTACCAGCTTATGATATCCCATATCCCCGGCGACGCAGACGCCGACACAGATCACGATACCGGCAAGCCGTATTAAGACTGCAGGCGCTCCCGCTCCATTGCTTATCCCGGGGCGCAGCACCTCCGCAAAGGCAAAAAACACCTGCATCACAAAGTAATGATAACACAAAATTGTCATATTATATTTGCTCAGTCTGCCGATCCATGCCGTTATTTTCGCCGCCTTTTGATCCAGCCATCTTAAAAACAGCAACAGCAGCAGGGTCGCTCCCACCGCGCAGACCAGACAGACCGCCACGCTTTTTCCAAAATAACTGATCGAAAGGTTAAAAGACCCGTTATACAATCCGCTCATGACAGTCAGCAGAACCGTTCCCAGTACAAGGGCGCATTTTACCGATATCTTTTGCCTATCCAGCCATTCAAAGCCCTGTTTTTCCTTCAGCTCATAGCCGATAAGGAAAAATACCAGTAAATAAGGCAGAATGTCCAGGCACCAGGGCATAAGGAAGGGCGATAAATAGTGGTTTACCAGCATAACCCCTGCAAATACAGCCACCAGCAGATTTACCCTTTTGCCGCTCCCTTTCATCAGCCTGAAAGCGCCGTCCGCGCAGATCAGCACCAGAAATAACGCCGGCAAAAACCATGTGGGCGCATTCTGGTTGAGCATAATGCTCACATTCGGCATCGGCGCCTCAAAAATAACCAGACTGCCTTCACTCTTGAATAACTGCGTTCTTCCGTATAAAATCCCCGCAAGGGATAACAGGATTCTCCTAAGATGCAGACTGCCGGTCAGAAGATCTTTGACAAAGAAAATCAGGAACAGAATGCCGTTTGCCGTAAAATAGGGCGCCAGCAGTCTTTTTGCCTTCCTTTTTACAAAACTTTTGTAGCTTTCCTCTTTGCGCGTATATGTATATCCCGCCAACAGGAAAAAGGACGGCACATAAAACATACCGCCCCAAAAATTTACTCCCGGAATCACGATTCCGCTGTGATTCAACACCACGATCAAAATAGCGACCGCCTTCGCCGCATCAATCCAGTTTTTTCTCCGGAGTGACTCTTGTCTCATTTTCATCCTCCATAGCAAGCAGCTCAATGTGTGTCAAAATAAGCTCCGATTTTTCCGGCAAGCCTGATCCCCGGTTTTTCCACAAAGCGGTGCATCAGATAAGATAAAGCCGTCGTCAGTACAAAGGTCAATACATAATTCAGAGCAGCAAGCAGATGGTAATTCATCTTATCCTGCAGTGCAAGATAAAAGCCGCTTGAAAAAGTGCATAACACCATAAAATGCAGCAGATAAAAACCGTAGGTAAACTGATTGTACCAGGTAAAGGGTTTGAGGGACAGCACCTTCCCCGGTCCTTTCAAATGCAGCAGGGCATAAATTACCATAGACGCCCCGACGTTATAGTACAGAATAATCTTTAAAGGGAAAAAGCCGTAAATCGTCCCCTCCATCCGCTCGCCGATCGGCGGGAAGGAGCCGAGAAACAGACCGCCCAAAAGCAATAACGCCATAAGCCACTTCTGCCCGGACAATTTTTCCAGCCAGGCAGGCGCCCGATAGGTCAGATCGCAGACAACGGTACCCAGGACAAACGGCAGGAAGTCCGAACGGATCAAAATAACCGCCGCGACAGCATAGACGATATATCTTGCTTTGCTTTCTCCAAGAAGGGATAAAATCGCCGCAATCAGCAGCGTCCCGAAAAATTCATAATAAATAAACCATAACGGACCGTTATACTGGTTCGCTCCCGTCACAAAACAGCCCCAGACCGCTTCTTTTAACGCATCGAGGAGATTGGGCGCAAAATTATTGTAGTTGCCCACAAAAATTTCGGAGCCGGCAAGCACCGACGCTTCCTGATTCTGATAAGCGCCAAGGCTCATAAGAAGAAAGATCAGGATATTCGCCGCAATAATCGGTAAGACCAGCCGGAAGTATTTCTTAACCACGCCGCTTTTCAACGACTTTTTATCTCCTGTCAGAAAAAAGCGGTAGCCGGCGAAAAATCCGCTCAGGGTCATAAAGATCCTGACGCCGAATTTTCCTCCCAGCAGAATATTAAGCGGCGTGGACCCAATCAAATATTCCAGCGAAGCGGTATGAAATTGTTCCGGCAAAAGACTGTATTCTCCCGGATAAAAGAAATTGATAAAATGAAAGTTGAAAATCATCAGACAGGACAATACCTTCAGCCCGTCCAGATAATCAAGTTTCTCTACCTGTCTCATCTGTCGCTCCCATATTACGCCAGCAGCGTTTTCATATATTCTTCAAAAGCGTCGTGCCAGTCCGCAAACATAAAATCCGTCGTCAGTTTAAACATATAATTTTCCAAAATGGAATAAGCGGGTCTCGGCGCCGGAGCGTTATATTCCTCCGTGGTAATCGCCTGTACTCTCGTATTTTTACCCGCAACGCGGAAAATCTCCTCTGCAAACTGCGCCCAACTGCAGCTTCCCTCGCAGGTAGCGTGGAACAAGCCGTAATTTTCCGTCGGAAGCAGCACGTTGATAGCCTTTGCTAACTCTTTGGCGCTGGTAGGCGTTCCCACCTGATCGCCGACAACTCTGACCTCTTCGTTTGTCTCGGAAAGGCGCAGCATCGTCTTAATAAAGTTTTTGCCGTCTCCGTACAGCCATGCGGTACGCAGGATAAAGTAATCCTTTGCAAACTCTTTGACAAAGTTTTCCCCTGCCAGCTTGGTCTTGCCGTACATGCCCGCAGGTCCCACGGGATCAAACTCGATATAAGGTCTTGTCCCTTTTCCGTCCAGCACGTAATCGGTTGAAATCTGAATCATCTTAGCGCCCGTCTCCGTCGCCGCAATGCTTAAGTTTCTCGGACCGATGGCGTTGATCCGATACGCCAGATCCGCCTGGGTCTCGCAGGCGTCCACTCCCGTATGCGCCGCGCAGTTGATGATCGCATAAGGCTTTACCTCTCTTGTCAGCTTCATAACCGCGTCGATATCGGTAATATCCAACTCCGCCACATCCGTGTTTACCAATTCATATTCATTGCTTCCCGCATATAATTCGTTGACCGCTCTGCCGAGCTGACCGTTACATCCTGTAATAATTAACTTTTTCATCGTTTTTCTCCTTTTTTGCTTTTTCCGCCTTGCATTCGCAAAACCGCCTCCAACGTGGCTCTGAACAGTTGTATTCTACCAAATTGTTCTGCCGCCGTCCAGAATAACCGTCGCCCCGGTCATATAGGAGCTTGCCTCCGACAGCATATAGAGTACCGTCGCCGGGTATTCCTCGGGTCTGGACATGCGTCCCATGGGTATCAGTTCGCTGATTTTCTGCACAAATTCTTCGTTCTGCCCGTTGGACAGACTCGCGGGACAAAGGGTATTGACCCTGATGCCGCTCTTTGCCCAGTAGGTGGCAAGATATTTGGTCAGACCCATGATCCCGTGTTTTACCACCGAATAGGAAACCGGTTTTACAGTCTGTTCCTCTTCGGGAACGCCTTCTCTTTTGTAAATATTCTGGTTGGGCGAAATCACGCCGTAATCGGAAGAAATATTGATAATTACGCCCGATTTCTGTTTTTCCATTTCATAGCCGAATACCTGGCAGCAGAGAAACGCACCGGTAAGTCCCACGCGCATATCGTCTTCCCAGATAGACAGGGGCAGATTGTGAAAGCGCATGGCGCCCAGATTTTTAGAACCGCCCTCCACCTTGGGATTGTTCGCCGCATTGTTGATCAGCCCGTCGATATGTCCGTATTTGGCAAGCAGCTCGTCACGGATGCCCTCTAAGCAGGCGCGGTCGGTAATGTCCGCCACATAAGTCTCGATTTTGGACTGCGGGTAACGGCTTAAAAATTCCTCCTTTACCCTGGCAAGAGGTTCGGGAAAAATATCCAGCAGCACCGGTATTCCCTCTCCCTCTAACACCGCCTCGGTATGGCGCCTTCCGATCAGTCCGGCTCCTCCCGTAATCACAATTACCTTTCCGGTAATTTTAAATTGATCAAAGATCGACATTTACAATTCCTCCCGTCCTCATGGATTCTTTTATGGCAAGCGCCATTTTCAGGCTGACAATGCCGTCCTCCAGCGTAATCGCTTCCTGTTCCCCTTTTTCAATACAGGACAGAAACAGTTTTAACTCTTCTATAAACATGTCGTTTCTCACAAACTCGGGAAACGCCGTCTGTTCGGTCACATCCGATACGGTCTTTGTCACAAGGGCGTTAATCAGATCCGCTTCGATCTGTCCCTTTTCCCCGACCACTTTGACAAAACGGCTGGGCGGGCTTTGATAGAAGTCGGCATGGACGTTGACCGGAACCCTGCCGTTTCCTTTTCCTTCCATGACAAAAATCGCATCGCAGTTATCTTCCACATCGATCCCCAGGTTGCCGCAGGTCCCTCCTACCGCATAGACGCTTAAAGGTCTCCCGAACAGATCATAGAGATAATCCATTTCATGGACGAGCTGATTGGTCACGACTCCGCCTCCCATATCCTTTCTCGCCATATAAGTCTCCTTATAATCCTCATAAGTGTGCATGGTCACAAGGCGCTCTCCCACGACCGCATGTACCGACAAAATCCTGCCCAGCTCGCCGTTTTCTACGACCTCTTTCACGGCGCGGACGCCCGGATGGAAACGGTTCTGATAGCCCACAAATACTTTAACGCCCTGCTTTGCCGCTTCGGCTTTCAGTTCGTCAATCCCCTCGAGACCGTCGGAAACCGGTTTTTCCAGAAACAGATGGCATCCGGCTTTCGCGCATTTTATGGCGCAGGGGATGTGCATATTGGTAGGATTGGTAATAAACGCCGCATCCGGCTTTTGCAAAAGAGCTTCGTCCAGATCGCCGAAGGATCTGATATGAAACTCCTCCTCCAGGCTCACGTCCTGCCTGATCTGCATCGTATCCGAAAAAGTCCTCTGCAGACCTCTGACACGGTACGCCAGTATTTCGGTTTCTTCGCCAAGCACCCGCCTGATATTCCGCAAATGTCTCTGCCCGATGCTGCCGAGACCGATCATCAAAATTTTCATCCTTTACCGCACGCTCCCTTCCTCTTCTTCCGTCATACCGTCAGCTTCCTTTTCCGCCGGGGGAAAGCCATCCGGTTTTGTTCCTTCGTTTCGTTCCCCTCCGGCTTCATGAACATCCTGCCGCTGCAAAAGCTGTTCAATCTTTTCTTCGTTCAGCGCAACCGCCTGCGCCAGCTTCCTGACCCTTTCAGACATACGGGACAGCGTAACGGTCAAAATAAAAATAATCATCAGGGCAAAACAGAAGCCCAGGAAAAAGATCATATTGACCGGAGCCCAGATACCCAAAAACTCGGAAAGCCTTGTCAAAAGCACCGGAAAACAGTCCAAAATCAAGACAAAGGCAATGGCGATCAGCCATGACAGCGCATATTTCAGTTCCAGTTTTCTCTGTCTGATCATATTTACAATGGCGATCAGCGCAATGACCAGAATCGCACCGATAATCAATTGGAGTTTTAAAGTCATCATAACAATCCGCTTCTCACTTTCTCAACATTTCTACCAGAATGGCGAGGGTTACCTTTACCATATAATAAACGCTTCTTAAGGGAGAAATCGACGAAACGCCTTCCTTTCTCTCCCGCATCACGACCGGATATTCCCCGACTGTTTTTCCCATATTTAAAATCGCGACGACGCTTTCCGGTTCCGGATAATCCTTCGGATAGGATTCCGCATAGATTTCCATCACTTCCCGGTCCACCATACGCATACCGGAGGTAGGATCGGTAATCCTCGTTCCCGTTAAAAGCCTGATCAGCGCGGAAAAATAGCGGATGCCGAAGCGGCGGATTCCCGAGGACTGAAACCCCTCTTTATCTATAAAACGGGAACCGATGAGCATATTCAACTTATGCTCCGTCATATAATCCCGCATCGTGTGCAAAAATCTGGCATCGTGCTGCCCGTCTCCGTCAAACTGCACCGCAAAATCATAACCGTTTTTGCAGGCGTACCGGTATCCGGTCTGGACCGCGCCGCCGATACCGAGATTGATCGGAAGGTTGAGCACGTGCATTCCCTTATCCGTACAGACTTTTAAAGTAGCGTCCCTGGAACAGTCGTTGACAATGACATAATCAAACTCCGGGGCGTTTACTCTGATATCTTCCACCGTTTTCTCTATGCTTTTTTCTTCATTATAAGCAGGTATAATTACAATACTTTTCATTCTTTTTCCCTTAGTCCCAACGCGGCGCGTACAAACTGCGCCAGTACCTTAAACGTCCTTTTCATGCAGATCCCAAACGGATGAGGAATATGATTTTCTTTTAACGCCCGCTCGCTTTCCCGGAAGGAAGCGATATAACTGCGTAAGCCTCCCGAGCTGGTTCCCCCGTAAAACATATAGACCAGCACCTGCGGAAGATAGGACAGGCGCAGCGTACCGTCCTTCAGGATTCTGACCATAAACTCATAATCCGCGGCAATCCGGTAATCCGTCTTATATCTTCCGTATGTTTCATAGACTTCTTTTTTTAAATAAAGGGTGGGATGCGCGGGCATCCAGCCGTCCCGGATCGTCTTTTTATTTCCCATAACCCAGCGGCGCACCGCCTTTCCGGATTCGTCCACATAAACCAGATCCCCGTGGACGCCGTCCGTACCCTCTCTGTCCATGATTTCCATCATACGGGTCAGCACGTCGGAGGCGGCGAAGCGGTCAAACATAAACCCGATCACGTCTCCGGTCGCCATATCGATTCCCTTATTGATTGCGTCGTAAATCCCCCGGTCAGGCTCGGAAATCCATTTAAGCGCCAAATTGGGACGCGCTTCGCATTCCCGCTCCAGATTTTTTAAAAACTCCACTGTTCCGTCCCCGGAGGCGCCGTCCACAATGATATATTCTATGTTATCATAATCCTGCTTTTTTATTCCATCTGCCACAGCCTCCAGATGCTTCAGATCCTGAAAAGTCGTCGTGATAACAGATACCTTTTTACTCACCGGTCTCCTCCTCATGAGTCGTTTGCACTCTGCCCTCTTCCATCAGATAACAAAGAGCGCTGTAAATCGTATCCCCGATCTGGTCGTAGCCTCCCGCCGAAGGGTGTATCCCCTGTACCGGCATCGCATCCATCACATCGGAGTGCGGGTCCTGTCCGACCAGCGTCTGATCGAAACCGTAATCCCGGTCAAACATAACCGCCGCCGGAACAATCGTTACGTTTTCATAAGAAGAAAGCCTTGTTTCCAGTTCTCCGATCAAATTAAATACCATGCGGCAGCGCGCCGACGACCACATGCCGCGAAGTTCTTCATATCCCTGGATATTCTGCTGTCTCGCCATTCCGTCCTGATCCGCCGGATAGATCGGTTCCACCACCATAATCTGCATATCGGGGTCCGCTTCCCTGATCTTATCCACAATGGTCACGATATTCTGCGCGTTTTTGGAAGGGTCCATCTCCAACCCGTTTGTTCCCAGGAAAATCTGCACCACATCGGGGTCCAGTCCCGTGCCGCTTTTATAATAATTCCAGTCAAATTCCTGCGTCTGCGGATTAAAAAACGGTGTCTCCGCCGTTTCCTCGTATAGCGTGCCTTTCAGATAATCCTCTGCGGTTATGCCGGGACGTCCTTCATACATCAGCCCCTGCGTATCTCCCAATGTCCCTACATGGACCAGCTTGTCCCCGGACAGGGATCTCGTATAGGAAAGCCAGTCGGTACCGGCGCTCATACTGTCGCCGATCGTCAGCATTTGCAGGCTGCCCGTCTCTTCCTTTGCAAAAGCGTCGGACACCACGTGAAGCGTCGTCTGTACGCTGGTCACTTCCTCCAGCCGCAGATTATAAACATGCAGCGTCAGAGTATATGCTCCCGCATCTTCCTCTGTCGCGGCAATATGGTACTTCTCTTCCATGCAGTCTCCGACCTCACATTCCCAGTAAAAATCAAAGTCGTCCAAATTCACCCCGCTGCTGACGCAGTCGTTATAAATTTCCATGGTCAGTCCGGCGCAGACATAAATATCCTTCGGCAAATACAAATCCGGCGCGTCTTCTTCGGCTTTCCTTTCCACTTCGCCGCTTACCCGGGCGATCTCAGTCTCCTGCGCCGCAATATCGCCGCTAAGCTCTTCTATTTTCCGTCCCATTTCGGCATTTTCCGTCTTCAGTTCTCCGATGACAATCGCTTCCGTTACGCAGCAGACGACGATCATCAGCGTCAGGATCAGTGAAAGTACTCTTTTTTTACCCATTAACGTTCCTCCCCGGCTACAGACACTACCTTTAGTTTACACCAAAATCCCATAAATAGGAAGATTAGGAATAAAAGGGAAATAAAAATAACATATTTTTGCGGCGTCGTATAGCTTTCCGTCTTTTCCTCCGATACGGAAAACAGCAGAGACGCCGTTAAAATCCGCTTTTCGCCTTCCTTTGCCAGGGATAACTCCCCGTCGGAATAAGGCGTATACCCGTACATATCATATACGACAAATTCCAGATCGTCCGACGGCATACCCGAAATCTTTTCCATAGCAATCTCATAATCGCCTTCCGCCGGGTCCACGGTTTCAAAATCATAAATTCCCGCTCCGTTATAGCCGGTTCCCGCCGCATGGATTTCGGTCTCAAACACAACCGTCCCGCCGCTCTCCCGCAATTGCAGGCGATAAACCGCCGTGCTCTCCTCCTGCGCCGGATTCCTCCACTGAACGATCAGTCTGTTAAAGGGCTGAGTCAGCCGTATCGTCTGTACCAACTCCTCCCCGTCGTCCACGGGACAGGACGTATTCGCCAATATCTGGGTTGCCACCGGATGCGGCTGCTCTCCGGGCGTCTGCGTTACCTGCCTGTAACGCGCGATCCCCCACAAGGCAACGACCGCAGCCGCCGCAAACGCACAGTACGCAGTCACACAATGACGTTTTTGCATTTTACCCTTTTGTCCGGCGCTTTCCTCTGTATTTTGAACGGGCAAAAGCCCGGCGAAGCACAGCGCTTCCATCATCATCATAAAGGGAATACTGTACTGCGGGGACGCTTCCCACAGCACATAAAACAAAACGGCTCCAAACAGGATCAATAATAAGGTAAAACCGTAAAAATCCGTTTCCTTTTTTCGGATACAGGCATATCCCCACCGCAGGATATATAATAATATGCCCAACAGCAAAAACAGATAGTATCCCTGATGCCATAAGATCACAAAGTCCTTATGCGCTCCGAAGACCGCCTCGTAAACCCCGTCCGTCCGAAGGGCGTCGGCAAGGAATACCGGATATCCGTTGGTGCCCGTTCCAAAGGTATTGCTGATCTTCGTCTTTACCAGGGTCAGATAATCCGCCCGGCTCATCGCTTCCAGCTTTTCCTTCATGCGTGCCGACACGGCTTCCTCTTTCTCTTCCTTCGTCGCAAAAGATGCCGTATAGGCTTCATCTTCTCCGTTATGTCCGCCCGGCATGGTCAGCGACATCATCAGCCAATGACTTGCAGGAAACGCCGTATCCTCCGTATCGATGCCCACATAGGCTTTTTGCGCTGCATTCAGTCCCGCGCCGAACATCCAGGCGCAAAGCAACAGGACGGCAAGTTGCGCCGCCTGCCTCTTTCCCTCTTTCCGGTCCCGCGCCGGATTCTCATCCCGCGCCACTGTTTCTCTCCGTGTCGTATTCCCATCCCGCGCCACTGTTTCTTTTTGCGCCGCCAGTTTCCAAATTCCGGCGGCAAGCGCAGCGATCCCCAGGATCACCGCCGTCGCCCTCAGTTCGTATCCTATGCCTAACAAAGCGCCGGCAAACACCGCTTTCCCATATCCGGCACAGGTTTTCTTCCCGCCGCTTTCTCCGTTTTCCTGCTCTTTTCCCCCTTCCGGCTCCCATATCGAAAGAAGCAGATACAAAAATCCCATGGAAAGCGGCAAAGACAGGGTAACGGTATAATAATAGGATACCCCCAAATACAGAAAAGGATTGCACAGAAACAGCAAAAAGATCCTGCAGATTTCCCAATCCCGCAGATTCTTTTTCCATTTTTGTAATAGCTTCAGGGTCAGAAATACCGAAACATCCAGACAGACAGTGTTAAAGGTATTAAAAAGCAGGGACCTGACGCCCGCCCCGATGCCGAACAGATTGCCCAGCTTTACCAGCACTGCGGTAATCAGCACAAAGGTATTCTGATTGGGATAGACGGACAAATAGTAAAATGCTTCCTCTGCCACGCTTCCGGTCTCCGCCAGGGAAGCGGCTCCCCCAATGACAAAACCGCTGTCCCATTTATAATAGCTTCTCACATAAAATAAAAAATAGCACTGCAGCGCCAGCATCACCGCCGCCGACACCGCTTCCACGATCCGGATCGTCTTAATGCGGCACGCCGAAAGCCATTTTCCCAACGCCGCATACAAAATCACAAAAAAAAGCACCGCCAGCCCGCACAACACCGCCAGCTCCGGTACTTTCGCAAAGGAATAGAGAAACTCCGCGTCCTCATAGAAGGTAAACCCCTGCAAAAATAGCAGGAAAAAGACAACAAAAAGAAGAGCCATGGCTCCCACGGCTGCCGCTTTTATGATCTTTTCACCCGTTTCTCTCACTCTTTCCATTTCTGTCTGCGAAGCTTCTACCTTTTATCCAGGATCTCCCGGTAAAGCTTCAAATACTCCTGATATCTGATATTTTTGTCAAACTCCAGCGCGCGTCTGCGGCACGCTTCGGGATCAAACGCCCCATCCGCCGCCCTGACAACCGCTTCCTTTAACGCGTCATAATTGCCCCTTTGTACAACGATACCCGTATCCTCCGACACCGCCTCGCCGCTTCCTCCGGTGGCATAGGTCACAACCGGCGTGCCGCAGGCAAGCGCCTCCAGATTTGTCGTCGGAAAATTGTCCTCCAGCGTCGCATTGACATAAACCGCCGCATTTCTATAAGCCTCTGCTAACTCCTCTGCACCGGAAGTCCTTTCCTCCGCAATGAGTTTTTCGCCGTACTTTTTGGAAAGCTCTTTCTTCTGCTTTTTGTTTACTCCGATCAGCCGGACGCGGTACCCATCCGGCAAATCTCTTGCCAGATTCTCAAAATAGGCAAGTCCCTTGCGAAACTCCCAGATATTCGCCACGCCCAAAACGATTTTGGGAGCGCAGTTTCCCTGCGCGCCGTCTTCCCGGGCGCCGTTTCTTTGAGCCCCGTTTCCCCGTATCTTTCCTCCCGGGGAAAAAACTTCCAGATCAATGCCGTTAGGAATCACCCTGACCGGATACTCCTTTAAAAAGGACTGTTCCACCTGTCCCTTCAGCCATCTGCTGGGCGTTACGATCGTCAGATTCTCCACGCCGCAGAAAGCCTTCCGCTTCCTTGCGTAAGCATCGACGGAGTTGTCCTTAAACAACGCGTAAGGATATACCTTGGCGTGATGAATACAGTTATTGCAACCCGTTTTCCATTTATCGCAGGCAGCAAAATCATAATACGCACAGTGCCCCGTAAAGCTCCAACAGTCATGAAGCGTCCAGACCACCGGAATCTTTTTCTTTTTAATATAAGAAAACAACAGCTCTGTCTGAATATAAAATCCGTGGATATTATGAAGATGGATCAGATCCGGCTTTTCCCGGTCGACCCAGGCGAGAAAGTTTTTCGTCACAGCCTCGGACCCGAAGCCCGATTCTCCCTGAAAAAAATTTTTCATGACATGGCGGTAAAAATCGCCTTTATTGCCGATCAGAACGCCTTCATAGCCCTCCGGGAACGGCTCTCTGCCAACGGCGACTCTCGCCTCGTTTCCCGATTCCTTAATCACTTCATACAAATCAGCCATGATCCTGCCTACGCTGCTGCCGCGGATAACAGTATTGACCTGCAAAATTTTCATATACGCACACCTTTTTTTTTGATATACTGTAATGGGCATCCGCCCGTTTCCATTCATTTTTCAGAAAGAAGGACATACTATGTTAATAATACAACCGATCGGCGGTTTATGCAATAGAATGAGGGCAATCAACTCGGCGCGGATACTCGCCGAAAAACGCGGGGAAAAACTGACGGTTATCTGGTTTGTCAATCCCGAGCTGGGCTGCCCTTATGAAAAAATCTTCCGCCCCACGGACAAATTTCGCGTTATAAACATTTATTCCAAATGGAATCTGAAAAAGCTTTTTTATCAGCTTACTTCCATGCTGTCCAGAAGTTTTATCGGCAACGAAGATATCCGTTCCCACAGGCAGGACGGCGCTTTGGACGACGCTTTTGTTTCCTCCCTGGGCGCGCGGGTCTATATTGCCACGGAAGAGCATTTTTATCCCTGTCACGATTATTCCGCTTTCGTTCCCGCCGACGGAGTATCAGCAAGAATCGAAGAAAAAAAACAGGAATTAGGCGATCACTCCGTAGGCGTGCATATCCGGCGTACCGACAACCTTCCCGCCATCGGCAAAAGCTCCACCGGCCATTTCATCCTTTCCATGAAAAAAGAACTGGAAGCCGACCCCGAAACGGTCTTTTATCTCGCTACCGACGACTTATCGGAGGAAGAAAAGCTGCGCGAAGCGTTCCCCGGCAAAATCATTTCCAATCGGGAGCGGGATTTATCGAGAAACAGCATCGCAGGCATTCAGGACGCCATGCTGGACTTATATTGTCTCGCCTCCACCCGCAAGATTATCGGCAGTTATTTTTCTTCGTTTACGGACATTGCCGCGGATATGCGCCAGATTCCCAAAGTCATAGCCGGAGAAGAGCTATAATTACCGCTCGAAAGTCGTAGCCGGAAAAGAACAATCATTACCAATCGATCAGGACGGCTACGTACCGCTCCCTCCTGCCGAGGATTTCGGGCATCAACCCTCTATCGTCCAGCGCCGGCAGTACCCGGGACTCAAAATACGCTTCCGTCGTAAAGAGCAGGTTCCCTTCCTGTCCTTTTTCTTCCATCGCATCCAACAGCGCATCCAATCCGCCCTGGGTACAGTAATAATTCCCATATGCTTCCGCCACAAACACGTCCTGCTGCGCCCACGTCTCGTTTAAAGGTTCTTCCTCCCGATCCGTTTCCAGCGCCACATAAGCGGCGGCGCCGGCGGTCTCCCCGTTTTGCGCCGTATCCCGTATCAAAAGTTGAAAATCATTGGTTTGCGCGCCGTTTACCCCATAGTTGCGGAAAGTCCCGAACAAAATCAGAGAATAGATCCCTGCTGTCAACAGTCCCGCGTACCACACGGTTTCCCGAAGCGGAGCGGGAAGACTTTTTTCCTCCGCGATTCTTCCCAAAACAACGGCTCCCGCAATGAGCAAAGCAGTCACGACCGGATACAGATACCACAAAAGCTTGGTAGATACTGCCGAAAAAGCAAGCGTCGGCACGATAATCCACAAAGCAAAGCCTATGGTATCTCTGTGTAACAGTACCTTCCTGCACGCCTGCATGAGCCCGCATTTTTCCTTTTTCCTGTAATACAACACGCCGAATATCCCCGCCAGCAAAAGCAGGATCAGCACCACCGCATAGATCTGGACGCTGCCGCTCATCTTTCCCAGATAATAGGAAAAATAATATCCAAAGCCCGCTTCATTGCTGCCGAATCCCTTCCCCGAACGCCCCAGCACGTCCGTATACCACATTTCCTTTAAGAAGGCGGTGCCGTCGGTTCTATACCGCAGGACGCCCCAGACGCACACAGGGATGACGGCGGAAGCGATGAATTTCGCCCATACGGCAGGCTTCATCCGTTTTAATTCGCCGGTCAGCAGCAGATACAATCCGCCGATCGCCACGATGACGACGCTGTGAAAACTCTTGGTTAAAAAGGCGAGGGAAAATAAAAAGCCGCACCAATACAAATTTTTCTGATTCTCCCTGATTCGGAGCATACACAACATCGCAAGGGTAAAAATCAGCACATACAGACTGTCCGCATCCCCCGCCCTGATCATATGCGCCAGGAAAGGCGTCGTATTTGCCGAAAGAAAGGCAAGACAAAGCAGCGCCGGCATACGCCCGTACCTTTTTCTGACAAAGACCGCGGTCACGACCGCAAGAATCAGATAGCACAGCGCGGAAGGAAAACGCATGGCAAAAACCGTCTTGCCGAATATGGTCATGCTCAGCATAATCGCCCACATGGAGAGGGGCGGTTTCAGGTTATAATAATCCGTTTCGTAAAGATAAGCGCTCCGTATGAGATTCCCTTCCTGCAGCATCTCTACGGCATTGACCCCGTGTCTGGATTCATCCCACGGGTCCACATATTTCACATCCAGTTTGTAAAAGCACAAAAAGCCGATCCATAAGGTCAGCAACAAAAATAGCATCTGATATACTCTTTCCTTATCGTCCCGGTCCGTACAGGTCAGCACCCGGTATAAAGGTGCCGACAACAGGAAAAGCCGGTATCCCAGCCGCTTTGTCACGGGCAATTCTTTTTTTCCGGCTTCTAATTCGCGGCGCACATAGGATTTTAAGCGCTTTTGCTCCTCCCTTTCCCCGGGTATCTGCTCCCGCAGCGGGTAATAATAGTGGATCGCCGCGTCGGCTCTTGCCCGCATGGCATAGGAAACCTGTTCTTCGTCCCCCTGTTTCTCAAAAAACGCAATCCGTTCGTCCAGAGCGTCCATCCAGTCCAGTCTTTTCAAATTGAATTTACTTCTGGTAATGCTTTCCGGCGCGCTGAAATATCCGTATAACGGTCTGTGCAGATAAACGCCCCGTAAGGCGCGGTCATAGATCCGGTAAGTCGTCGCCTCATCCTCATGGATTTTTCCCTTGGGAAAACGGATTCCCTCCCAAAGCGAAGCTTTATAAATCTTGTTCCAGGATACGATAAAATAAGTGGCGTCCCTGTGGTTGGCATCGTAAAGGTTGGAAAGCAGCCCGTGCCTGTCGCAGATTTCCACGCAGCCGTTTCGCTCGTGCTCATCCCTGACCACGCCGTCTCCTCCGCCGCTTTCCGCGCATTCCCCTGCGGCGCCCCAAAAAATCGAATCGTCCATCTGTGCAGAAGAGGTTACCGCATAAGAACACATGGCGACATCCGCATCGTTGCTTTGCAGCTCATGCAGCAAAACCTCCACAAAATTCTCCGCAATATAATCGTCGCTGTCCACAAAGACGATATACGCCCCGGTCGCCGCGTCCAATCCGGCGTTTCTCGCATCGGAAAGTCCGCCGTTTTCCTTGTGGATCACCTTGATCCGGTTGTCTTTTTGTGCATAATCGTCGCAGATCGCCCCGCAGTTATCCGGGGAACCGTCGTCCACCAAAATAATCTCCAGATCAGTATAGGACTGCCTCCGGATAGAATCCACGGCACGCCTCAAATACGGCTCCACCTTATAAATCGGTACGATTACAGAAACACGCTTATCCATACTTTATCCTCGCTTCTTCAATACCCTGGCAAGCAGACCTCTCGCATGTACGAGGAAATATACGATCCCCGTACGTTTTTTCTGATAAAAAGGAAAAATAATTCGATAATCCAAAAGCTCCAGAACCGGGGATTTTGCCGCCTCCCCCAGCCCGGCGAGCGCATCTTCATACAAATGAATGACCTGCAGTTTTTCTTTCCGGCTCAACCCCCGGTCAAAGGCAAGACTCTCCAGATCGTCCAGAAATTCCTGCACCAGCTTGGAAACAATAATTTCCTGACCGGATATCCCCAGCTCTTCAAAAAAAGAACGGGTGGCGTCATACAGCCGCAGCGCAATGGGGATCTTATCCGTCCGCCGTTTGGTGGAAAGCGTCGTTCCCCTGTCGTCCTGAATATAATTACAGACCGGAGCCGCAATCACGCAGATACTGTCTGTCTGTTTTATATACTTTTGGTTAAACAGCAAATCCTCGCCCAGGTTCAGATCCGTCGGGAAACCTTCCCCGATCAGTTCCCTTTTGTAGAGCTTGTTCCACGGCATATTCAAAAATCCCGCCCGGTACAGCTCCAACAGCTCGCCGCCGTCCTTATTGTCAAGTTCCCGGGTCTGGTATAGTCCCGGCTTCGGATTTTTGAGAATATCCCTTCCGAAATACAAATGATGATAACCTGCAATGACCAGATCCGCCCCGGTGCTTACCAGCGCCTTAAGAAGCTTTTCGTTGGAATCTGCGTCCACATAGTCGTCGCTGTCCACGAAGCGGATATACTCGCCCCTCGCCTCGCTGATCCCGCGGTTCCTCGCCCTGGAAACTCCCTGGTTTTCCTGATGGATCACTCTGATCCTTTCGTCCAGACCGGCGAGCTTTTGCGCCAAAATGCCGGAGCCGTCCGGCGGACCGTCCACGATCAGCAGGATTTCCATGTCTTTCTCAGTCTGTGCACACAGGCTTCTGACGCATTTTTCCAATGTCTTTTCACTTTTATACACAGGTACGATTACGCTGACCATCGTCTCTCCCTTTCGCCGCCTCATACATTTAATCTTAAAATTACCAGCTGCCATGTCATGGCAAGATTGACAGCTCCCAATATGCCGAAGATTATCCTCTCATAAACCGCCGGAAGCGATGAAAGCTTTTGCTTCGCCGCAGTGATTTTCGTTTCCTTTCTCTCTCCCATACCGAAAAGACAGCTTAAAAACGGAAGAAACAGCGGAATGAAATATCGCCCCTGCACGCCCAGAATCTGATCGCTTCCCACTGCCGTATAGGAAATGTACATGGAGGAAAAAACGATCGCCGCCACGCCGAAATTCATCAGATGGGTCAGTGCTCCGATTCCCTTGCCCAGCTTTTCCTTTACTGCCGTAAATACCGCCGCAAAAATACCGGTCAAAATCAACAGCCAGTTGACCCAGAAGGGCGCCGTGCCCAGATAGGCATAAGCGACATAAGGCACGCCGAATATCGTATAACTGCCAAGCGTTCCAAACATTTCCTTCAACAGCACCCCGGCATAGGTCAGGGGATTTGCAAGAATATACGAAATCTGTCCTATGGTGCTGGTCCCCACGCTCCGGCTGTCTCCGGAATACGCCATATTGCTTACCAACTGATAATCTCCGCCCGCCACCGGGGTCGGGAAGAAAATGTTGTAGATCATCAGTCCCGCAAGCACGGTAACGGACACCTTAAACAGCGCCGCCATCGGTTTATTTTCAAATTTCTTTGCCGGCAAAAACCAAAGCATCAGCGCCATCACAATATAAACCGGCTTGGAAAGACACCCGACCACAAAAGCCAACAGCATAGGCAGGGCGTTGCGCGGTCGGATTTTTTCCTCCGGCGTAAGGAATTCGTTTAACAAAAGCACATAGCCAAGCAGCAGGCACGAGGTCACAAGAGCGTCGTAGGACAACGCCGACGCGATAAAGATATTATTGGGCAGCAGCCCGATCGCCGCCACCACCATTTCGTATCCCTTCGCCTTTTTAATCGCCCAAAATACAATGACGATATAGCATAAAAGATTGCCAAGCTTGGCTAACGCCACCATATCCGCAAACCCCACATGCAGGACCCTGCCCAGATAAAAGCCCGCCGCCATGGGATAATACACCCTTGTCTCCGCCCGTGGAAACAGGCTCTGGTGTCCGATATCCGGCGCGATATAGGACGGATCGTTCATCAAATCCTCGTAGTCCTCTACGAGACGTCGTTCCTCAGGATTGTTAAAATAGGGCAGCGTGTTCCCGACCATCTGCATCGCCGCCTCCGTCGTTTCAATGGTAGACCCGAAGGAAAGCTTGTACGCGCTCTTGGCATGGGAATACTCGTCATAGCTTACCTGGTTGGTGCCGATGCCCATAATCAACAGCCCTCCGAATAAAAGCGCCGTCAGGGCAAAAAACCATTGGGGCTTTTCCTTCATCCTATTCCAAACGCTCTTTCCCGCCGCAAGGATCAGGTACGCAAAGAAAAGACTGACCGCAAAAGCGCAGACACGGATCGGATTTATACTGAAATCATTGGAAATCTCCACCTGCAGCGCGGATAAATCCGGTTCTTCTCCCGTCAGAAGCACAATCTCCAAAGCGTCGGCTGTCTTATCCACATTGGCGATTCCCGCATCCAGCTTGGGATTGATGCTGCAATAAACGCTTTCGCCCGCCGTACCCTGTTCATAAGCGCTTACGGTATAACCGGCGTTTTCCTCCAAAGGAAGGGAAACCTTCAGTTTTTTCACATAATAGGCATCCCCCAGCTCCAGATAAAGTCTGGTCTCTTTTACCTTCTGGTAATAGACGCCGTCCTGCTTAATCAAAGACTCGTCCAATTCCTCTACATATTCTTCGCCGTTGTATTCGGCAAGCAGTCTCTTATTTTCCTGCTCTACCTCGATCGCCTTCTGCTCCTCTGCAGAAAGCTGCGCCAGCGTATCCGTCGTCTCCGCCGTCATCTGATCCTTCCCATGCTTCTGATCGAATACCACCGCGTCATAGGGGTCCCGGAGCGCCGTGCGGTTAAAGATCAGGATTTCCAGAATCAGGGAAAGCAAAAAGACTGCTCCCAAAACAAGAATCCATTTCAGCACGCATTTCGCCGTTTTGTTTGTCTGCGCCTGCTTCATGCTTTCTCTCCCCCTTTCTTTTCGCCGCGCCGGGATACCGGTCCCTTACCATGGCGGCGGGGATAACAAACGGTGGCGGACGCCGCAAGAAATACAAAGGTCAGCACTCTCGCATCATACAACAGCGGGTAAGTGTCGTGAGAATAGATATAATAATGTTTGATCATCCTGGGCACCTCTTCGCCGTTTATCACGTCCGTTACCTGTTGTCCGCCGATATAGGTCGCCGCCTTGTCCACCTTACCGTGGTTTAAAAAGATCCCCGGCATAACGCCCTCTTCATTACTGTTTGTCCGGAATGTAAACGTAATGTATAATTTCCCGCTGCACAGCCCCTCTTCGTCAAAGGGCAGATAAGGGTATTGCCCGTCTAAGCAGGTCCCCAGATCATAGCTTTGCTCCAGCAATAATTCCAATCCTTTACCCGACATTTCCTCCGGCAGCTCTTCCATGGAAAAATCATCGGGAAGGCGGTAGACCCGGTAAACCAGCTCCGTTCCGTCCAAAGAAGCGCCGTTTTTGGAGATACCGATCTGAACGCCTTTTAACGCTCTCCCATCCGTCTCCATAACATAGCCGATTTCATCCTCTGCTCCCGTCAGTTCGCCAATGAGCTCTTCATCGCCCTCAGCTTCCTTCATATTGACTTCATAAGTATCCAATACCTCGTTGGGAAATAAATAACTGCCAATAAACCCTGCTAAACATAGCAGGGTACCTATTGGCAGTATCAAATATCCATATTTACCGATTACTTGTTTAAAACCTTTCAGCATAAGCCTATTTCTCTCCCAGCCCAAGTCTGTTTACGGCGGAAAAAATCGCGCGCACGCTCGCCCGGGTAATATTGCTGGACACACCTACGCCGTAAGTCACTCTGCCGTCGTCCGCATCCAGCAAATGAATGTATGCGGCAGCCTGGGAATTGGAACCGCTCTGTAAAGCGTGTTCTTCGTAATCCAACACCTTGATCTTCACGCCCAGCGTCTCCTGTAAACCGCGCTGTACGGCGTCGATAGGACCGTTGCCCACAGCCTCGAAAAACTTCTTTTCCCCATGATCGGTATAGGTAACCGTTACCTTCGTATCAAATTCGGACTGAATCACATCGCTTAAATCGTCCACGCGCAACTGACGGAAGTGGATCGGCTCCTTGCGGTTGAGGTATTCTTCCCGGAACTGTTCCATAATCTGATCCGGCGAAACCTCTCCCTGCTTCTCGGAAAGCGCCTGGATGACATTGGCAAATTCCTTGTGCATTCCCTTAGGCAGTTTGAAGCCGAAGTAAGTATCCATAACGAAAGCGACTCCGCCTTTGCCGGACTGGGAATTGATACGGACGATGGGTTCGTACTCCCTTCCGATGTCCGCCGGATCGATGGGCAGATAAGGCACCTGCCAGATCTCGCTTTGTCTCTCCTTCATCGCCTGCACGCCCTTGTTGATCGCATCCTGATGAGAACCCGAAAAAGCCGTAAATACCAGCTTGCCGGCATAAGGATGTCTCGGATGGATCGGGATTTTGCAGCATCTTTCATAGATTTCGATAATATCGTTGATGTGCTCGATATTCAACTGCGGGTCAATGCCCTGGGAAAACATATTGTAAGCGATATTTAACACGTCCACGTTGCCGGTCCGCTCGCCGTTTCCGAACAAGGTGCCTTCCACGCGGTCCGCGCCCGCCAGCAAAGCAAGCTCCGCGCTCGCCACACCGGTTCCCCTGTCGTTATGGGGATGTACGGACAATATAATAGATTCCCTGTTTTCAAAATGTTTATTCATCCACTCAATCTGATCCGCATAGACATTGGGCGTATTCATCTCTACCGTGGAAGGCAGATTGATGATCATGGGATTTTCCCAGGTAGGTCCCCAAGTGCGCTGTACCGCCGTGCAGATTTCCAATGCGAAATCCAGCTCCGTACCGGTAAAGCTTTCGGGAGAATATTCCAAAATAATCTTGCCCGGGAATTTCGCCGCGCGCTCTTTGACCATTTCCGTTCCCTTAACGGCAATTTCCACGATCTGTTCCCTGTTCATATGGAACACCACGTCTCTTTGAAGGGTGGACGTTGAATTGTAAATATGCACGATCGCCTGCTTACAGCCTTCAATCGCCTCAAAGGTACGGTCGATCAGCTCTTCCCTGCACTGCGTCAACACCTGGACGCATACGTCGTCGGGAATCATTTTGCGGTCGATCAACTGGCGCAAAAAGTCAAATTCAATCTGGCTCGCCGCCGGAAAACCGACTTCGATTTCCTTAAAACCAAGCCGGATCAGGTACTGAAACATCTCGATTTTCTCTTCGACTACCATCGGATCGATCAATGCCTGATTGCCGTCTCTTAAATCCACGCTGCACCAGATCGGCGCTTTTTCGATTTCTTTATCCGGCCATTCCCGCTCCGGATAATGTACCACCGGATTTTTACGATATCTCTTATAGTTTAACATAGTTTAATTCCTCTCCTTCTTATAAAAAACAGCCCATCCGAAAGATGGGCCGTAATGCACAATTTTTATTCTCCGAGTCCGTTCTCAATCGCTGTAACCAAGGCTTCCAACGCTTCTTTTTCGTCTTCGCCCTCACATACAAACTCAATCTCATCGCCGCATTTTACACATGCGCCCAGGACGCTTAGCACACTCTTTGCATTTGCCGTACTATCTCTGAATGTAAACGTTATTAAAGATTTAAACTGCATTGCTTCCTTGCATAGGACGCCTGCCGGTCTTAAGTGCAGCCCTGTAGGATTCTTAATTACTACCTTCTGACTAACCATTGAATTACCCTCCAATAAAATATACCCTTTCTTACTATAACACCTTTTATGATATTTCTCAAGCCTTAGAGCATGACATTCTGAATGAGGTCCGCAAGCCTGCGCGCCTCCGTCTCAATCTGCTCCTGGTCCTTTCCTTCGATCATGACGCGCACCAGCGGTTCGGTTCCCGAAGGACGGATCAGCACTCTTCCCTCTCCTGCAAACTTCGCCGACAGCTCTTCAATCGCGTCGGCAATCTCGGGATACTCCATATAGCTTTCCTTTTTATGACTGGGCACGCGGGCGTTGACCAGCGCCTGCGGCAGCACCTCCATAATGGAAGCAAGCTCCGACAAAGGTTTCCCCGTCTCTACCAGCACCTGCAACAGATGCAGGGCGCTTAACAGACCGTCTCCGGTCGTATTCTCATCCAGAAAGATAATATGTCCCGACTGCTCGCCGCCCAGGTTCGCGCCGATCTCCCTCATGCGCTCAAGCACATAGCGGTCGCCTACCTTGGTCTGCTCCATCGTGATCCCGTGCGCTTTTCCCATCAGAAAGAAGCCGAGATTGCTCATAACCGTAGCGACAATCACATTATCCTTTAACAGTCCTTTATTTTTCATATGGTTGCCGACAATCGCCATGATCTGATCGCCGTCAACCCGTTTTCCCTTTTCATCCACGGCAAGCAGCCTGTCGGCGTCCCCGTCGAAAGCGAGCCCGATATCCGCATGTTCGTAGACAACTCTCGCCATCAGCTCTTCCATATGGGTAGAACCGCAGTTTGCATTGATATTAGTGCCGTCGGGATTGTTGTGAATGGCAACAACCGTCGCGCCCAGCTCCTTTAAGGTCTCTACAGACGTATAAAAGGCGGCGCCTTCGGCGCAGTCTACAACAATCTTGATTCCTTCCAGATCCACCGGTATCGCCTTCATGGCATGATTGATATATTCCTCTCTGGCGTCCGTCCGGTATTTGATCTTTCCCACCGAGGAACCGGTAGGGAATTTCACGCCCTCCATACCGCTTGTGATCAGTTCTTCAATCTCATCCTCCAATGCGTCCGGCAATTTATATCCGTCTCCGTCAAAAAACTTGATGCCGTTAAACTCTACGGGGTTGTGGGACGCCGATATCACGACTCCCGCATCCACCTTATATTTCCTGGTCAGATATGCCACCGCAGGCGTCGGCACGACTCCTACGTATACAACGTTCGCACCTACGGAACAGGCTCCCGCCATCAAAGCGTTGGCGAGCATATCTCCCGAAATCCTCGTATCGCACCCGACCATAATCGTCGGCTTATGCGCGTTCTCCCTTGTCAATACATAAGCGCCCGCCTGCCCAAGCTGCATGGCAAGTATAGGCGTCAACTCTTCATTTGCTACGCCCCTTACACCGTCTGTTCCAAATAATCTTCCCATTTTTACGTCCTCTGCTTCCTTATTCTATATCTCTCACACGGCATTCCACCGTAATGCTGCCCTCTGCAGTAATTCCTTCCGGCAGCTCCAGCTCCAACGGAATTTCATAGGTTCCCTCTTTGATCGAGGAAATTCCCCGGCGCTCCATATACCGCTCTATCATGGCGGTTCCGGTAATGCCTGCCGCATCCAGCTTCTCCAAATCGTCCGGCATTCCCTTAAGGGTAACCTCTACGGTATCCCCGTCCCCGGTCAGCACCGCCTGCTGTTTTTCCTCATCCAGTCCGGTTATCGTAATGTTTTCCCTGGGGATCTGCACTGTCGCCGTCTCCATCTGTCCGATGGGCACATTGACCGTGATCTTTCCGTCAAAATCCGGGTCCGCCAGCCTTATATTGTCCGGCAGATATCTGTTCAGATCCAACGTCAGTATGAAGCTTTCGTTTCTTCCTTCCACGTCGATTGCCGACGCCGGAACCGTAATGGCGCTTAAATTAGCAAGCACGCTGGTCTTTCCCGCCACCATGACCTCCTCATAATCGGAAGTGATCTCTCCGTCAAGCTCGTAATCCTCAGCCGGAGTTCCCGTAACGGTAAATTTTAAGGGCAGGCTCTTGGTGGCAAGCAACTCGACCTTGATGCTGACGCTGTTGATGTTTCCCGTCAGCCTGGAAGCGTCCACCTGTTCTCCCTCTTCATTGTAATAGCGGATTGTCGAAGTCGTACTGATGCTTCCCGACATACCTGCAATGGAAGCCTCCGCCGTAGCATGGTCGATCTGCGATACGATGCTCTCCGGTCCCTGTACCGTTACCACGTTCTGATCCAGCGTCACGTCTCCGGTCACATAGCCTTCCACGGGATCTCCGTTTATCACAGGCGTTATGGAAAATTGCTTTTTCATCAGATCTTCAATATTGACTTCCAGATAATCCGTCTTGGATTTGATGCTTTCAATCTTATCGTTATATTTGGTCGTTTCCAGCCGAATCCGGATCGTGCCGGTTTCCTCGTCCAATTCAGTCATATCCGCAGTCGCCTTGATATTTTCCTTGCCCAGCAGATCGTTGATGGACCTTTTTGCCGTAATGGTCACGCTTATGGTATTGGTACCGCCCAATACCTCGTATGTCTGATTATTTTTTGCAATCAGATCCGCATTCAAAATCTCCACCTGCACGTTGGAATACGTGGAATCGATAATCGGATCGCTGACGTTTACCACGACGATCCAGATCAGCGCCGCCACGATCACAGCCACGATCTTTAAAAACAAGTTATCCGTCAGTTTATTTTTCTTCACGTTTCAACCTGCCTTTCCAGACCTTACGCGGCTTTTCTTCCACAGTCTTATTCTGAATGGATTCGAGCATCTTACGCAAGGTGTCCGCATCCACGTTTCTCGTCAGTTTTCCTTCATAGGCAACCGATACGCGCCCCGTTTCCTCCGAGACAATGACCGTCATGGAATCCGTAATTTCAGATACGCCTACCCCCGCGCGGTGCCTGGTTCCCAGCTCCTTAGACAGCCTGGTGCTGTCGGACAGCGGCAGATAGCAGGTTGCCGCCACAACCCTGTCTCCGCGCACCAGTACCGCCCCGTCATGAAGCGGCGTATTGTGCTCAAATATATTGATCAGAAGCTGATTGGTCACAATGGCGTCCACGGCGATCCCGGTCCGCTCATATTCGGTCAGCTTCTGGTTCTTTTCAATGACGATCAAAGCTCCCGTCTTTACTTTTCCCATTTCAAAGCTCGCCTTTACGATCTCATTGATCGTCTTATCGGAAAACAGCCCGTCTGCGCTTTTATTTTCAAAAGGCATCAGGTTTATCACAAAATTTTTCTGCCCCAGCTGCTCCAAAGCGCGGCGCAGCTCCGGCTGCAGCACGATTACGACGGCTATAATCCCCACGGAGAATATCTTTTCCGCTATCCACAATATGGTACTCAGGCGCAAAATAGCCGCGAACAACAAAAAGATCAGAATCACAATTACGCCCTTTAACAGGTTCCACGCCTTTGTGTCCCGAATCCAGATTAAAATCTGGTACACCAAAAAGGAGATAATAATTATCTCCACAATATCGGTCCACACAATCCTCGTGGGAATATGCAGCGTCGTCAGGTATTTATTTATAAAGCTGTTAATCTGCTCCATAAAAAAATGCAATCTCCTTTATTGTTTACAATACGCTTGTGATCTTCTTAACGGTGACCTGCGCCTGGGACACGGAGTTTTTCGGCACTGCCTTTACGTAATAATAATATTCGTCATCCTCAAACTGCACATACTCCGTTCTGGAATAATCGACGTTAAAGGCAAAAAACTGAATGATCTTTGCAATCAGCAGGGAAATTATCATTCCCAGAATCAGAAAACCGATGGAAATATGCGTGTCATAGGCAAGGTCCCCTATCAGCAGGATAACAACGCCGATCACGGCTCCCACGCTCATGGCGATGGTCCACGCATGGTCCACGGACATTCTGCGGATAAAATAAACCACAATTACCATCGCCGCAAACGCCACAATCGTAATCATCATTTCCTTACTGCCCAAAACGCCGTCTATGACATAACGCAGTTTCGCCCCTGCCTCCCCGTCGGCTTCCAGAGAGCTGATCGTCTGGGAATTTGTCTTAATAAACTGAATCATATAATAAACGATCGTTCCGCAGCTTACCGAAACAACCGAAGCCGGCGCGCAAAGCAGACCGACCGCAATGGGAATCACATAAGGAATTTTCAGCAAAAAGCAAAGCGGCAGCAAAATGACCACCAGCGTATCCTTCGGCGAAAAACGGAAGTACAGCAGGAACATCAGCAAAAACAGCGCGATCGCCACAATGCCGCACTCCAGAGAAACCGCATACAAATGCGCGCATACAAATCCCGCGCAGATCAGCACAATAAAGTTCATGGGCAAAAAGGAGCACATCAGCGCAAGCACAAGGACGATGATGATATTATTGAGTCTGTCCATAAACCCGATATTTGCATTGATAGCAAGCAGAGATACCAGGGCAAGCAGAAATTTAAACAGCGGGGTCAGATACACTTCATATTTGCTGTAAATATTTCTCAGCCCTTCTCTCATTTCCAATAATGAAGACATAAGCTTTTCCTTTCCTATTTGCGATTTTCCAAATCATACATTGCAGATAACTGCTTTAGATGATGATAGTATCTTTTCAGGCTTTTGCGCGCCCTGTGATACCGGTAGGAATATACGATATACGCAATGACCGAATAGATTACCGTAAATATAAAGTAATATAAGAGCACGTTTTTGCCGAATTCCAGCAAATCCATCTTATAAATGTCCTGCATAAACACTTCAAAGTCATAAAAAATATATAAACCGAACAAAATGGCGTAGGCGATAGTCGCGCAAATAATGGACTTGATAATCTGCAGTCCGATATAATCGTTTCTGAAATAACTGCCGATCGCCATATTTTTTTTGCCTTCATTTTCCTCATATGCCGCCATCTTTGTCATCAGCTGCAATCTTTCCTGGTTCAGCATACGCCGTTCCCTCCGTCCTTTTACAAAAATCTCATCCTGTTTTTATGATCCCCGGAGTTGTGCGTCGGCTCGCTTTTTAACTGCTCTACGGATTTGGTCATCATACTGTTTAAATTTCTGCTCATTTCACTTTTGCATTTTTCGCAGTATCTGCCGCTTCCGATCATCTTCCCGCAGTTTTCACATGCCACCTTAATCGGCGAATCGTCCGCAAACTGCAGCCTTTCCTGCCTGATCCATGTCTGGATCTGCCCCGGTTCCACCTCGCACTCTTCGCAGACTACCTGCATGGTGCATCTCGGATGAGTCTGGATATATTTTTTCACTTCCTGAAACTTCTTTTCGTTCGCTTCCCGGCACATCGGGCAAATATATGGTCCTGTCACATAATTAAATAATTTACCGCATTTCCTGCAATTTACAACATTCATTCCCGGCTGCCTCCATTCAATGATCCCCGCCGATCGCCAGAGTCATAAAATAAACCCTTGATACACCGGCGTTTATCAGCGTCTTAGCGACGGCGTCAATCGTACTGCCCGTCGTATAGATGTCATCTATGACTATAGTTATTTTTAATTTTACATCATTTCGTCTTATTTTGAAAGCCCTTTTCAAATTATTTTGCCGTTCCCCGGCGCCGAGCGTTTTCATCGGCGGCGTATGGCGCACCCTCACCACATAATCCTCGTACACCGGCACTCCCGTATACGCTCCCAAAGC
This sequence comes from uncultured Lachnospiraceae bacterium, assembly GCA_900542015.1. Lineage (GTDB taxonomy): Bacteria > Bacillota > Clostridia > Lachnospirales > Lachnospiraceae > UBA2882. The sequence continues at coordinate 212,383 of UQLY01000002.1, forward strand.
TCTTGCCAGCAACGCCGCCTGATTATAGCCTCTCTGTTTTTCCCTTGCAGGATGCAGCGGTACGGGAATAATTCCCTCTATCTTCGCCCGCCTCATGGCGTCTTTAAACCGCTCCGCCATAAGCCTTCCGTATACCTGCGCGTATTCCCTTCTGCCGCCGTATTTAAAACGGTAAACGGATTCACGCATCACATCTTCATAACTACACAAAGCAAAACCTCTTGTATAAAAACGCCGTCCTTCTTTTCCGTCGCAGTCTTCGCAAAGTTCCTCTTTTTCTCCGGCGAGTTCCCTTCCGCAAAGATAGCACCGTTTTCCCCGGATAAACGGAAGCCGCCCCATACATTCCGGGCATATGCCGCTCTCCCTGTCAAAATAAGCGACCGGCTTATCGCAGACCGGGCACCTGGCGGGAAAAACCAGCTCCAAAAGCTCTTCTGCCGTTTTTTTGAGATTTATCTTCTTTTTGGAGCCTGCTTCTTCCCGACTTACCTTTTTCCGACACGCCTCTTTCCGCCCTGCCTCTTTTCGCCCCGTCTCTTTCTGATTTCTTTCCTTCAAAAAACGTCCTTTCCGCGCATTCTCTCCGTCTCTTCGATCCGATACCTAAAGCCCGTATATCGTTTCTGTTTATTTTCCCCCAGGATCATATTTTCTATGGTCGTTTCGCTTCCCAGAACAGTCACGCATTTTTTTGCCCTCGTTACCGCCGTATACAGCAGATTGCGATAGGTCAAAAGTCCCGGCACCCCCAACAGCGGAATGACCACCGCCGGATATTCGCTTCCCTGGGATTTATGGATCGTGACAGCATATGCCAGTTCCAGTTCGTCCAATTCCTCAAAGCGGTAATTTACTTTTTTTCCTTCGTCAAATTCCACCTGCATGACGGAAGCATATTCGTTGATTTCCCTCACGACGCCGATATCCCCGTTAAAAACGCCCTGTCCTGTCTGCAAAGGCAGATTATATTTTCCCGTAATCTCCCATTCCAGTTTATAATTATTCTTGATCTGCATGACCTTATCGCCCTCCCGAAAGAGAGCGTTCCCAGACAGATGCTCCCGTTTCCCGTCCGCCGGAGGATTGATATAGCGCTGCAGAATGCCGTTTAACGCCTCCACTCCCATAACGCCTTTTTTCATCGGGGTCAGCACCTGAATTTCCATCGGAGACGTTCCCACGTAGCGGACAAGCTTATCCGTTACCAACTGTACAATATTTTTGTACATGACGTTAGGGTCTTCCCTTTTTAGAAAATAAAAATCCTTGCTCTCCTGATTGTTAATCTCGATCATTTTGCCGTCGTGTATTCTGTGGGCATTCATAACGATATCGCTTTCTGCCGCCTGTCTGAAAATCTTATCGAGCATGACCACCGAATAGGCTCGGCTGTCAATCAGATCCTTTAACACGCAGCCCGGTCCGACGCTGGGAAGCTGGTCCATATCCCCTACCATGATCAGTCTGGTTCCCTGGGGAATCGCAGACAGTAACGCCTGAAATAAAAAGATATCCACCATGGACATTTCGTCCACAATAATCACATCCGCATCCAGAGGATGATTCATATCTCTTCCGAATCCCGCTGTTCTTCCATCCTCAGAAGCGCCCGATACCTCCAACAGCCTGTGTATGGTACGCGCTTCCATCCCGCATGCCTCGCTCATTCTTTTTGCGGCTCTCCCCGTAGGCGCCGCCAGTTCGATCTGCATCTGCTCCCGTTCAAAATAGCGCAGCATAATATGGATCGTCGTCGTCTTTCCCGTTCCGGGTCCTCCGGTCAGCACCGTAACGCCATGCCCGATCGACTTTAAAACCGCCTGCCTCTGCAGCTCGTCCAGCACAATTCCGCTTTCATCCTCGATCTGTCCGATTTTATCATAAATCATGCTTTCCTCTTTGGACATACGGTCTTTTCCCTCTTCAAAAAAACTGACGTCCAGCTTTTGCAAAAGGGCGGCGCACTGGTTTTCCGCGCGGTAAGCCGCAGGGCTGTAGACATACATCGCGCCTCCCCTGTCTTCCTGCCGGATAATTACCTTTTGATCCATCGCCAGATTGGTAAGCTGCACCTCCACTTCCTGCTCAGGCAGCCCCAGCAAAACGCTGCCGTTTTGTATCAGTACCTGCTGCGGCAGACAGGTATGTCCCGCCGCAAGCGCCTGGGACAGCGCATAGAGCAGACCGCAGCGGATGCGATACTCGGAATCCACCAAAATTCCCACGTTTTTTGCTATTTCATCCGCCCTTTTAAACCCGATCCCTTCAATATCCTCCGCCATTTTGTACGGATTGGTACGCATCATATCGTAAAGTCCTTCTCCGTAGCGTTCATAAATTTTAACGGCGAGCTTATCGTTAATGCCGTAGTCCTGCAAAAACAGCATGGCACGGCGCATTTCTCTTTTTTCATAGACCTGGTCGGCAATTTCTCTCGCCATCCGCTCGCTGATGCCCTTAATCTCCACAAGTCTCTGCGGTTCTTCCTCGATAATCCGAAAGGTATCCTCTCCGAACGTTTTGACGATTCTCTGCGCCAGCTTTTCTCCCACGCCCTTGACGGCTCCAGAGCCCAGGTAACGTTCGATACTTCTGCAATCGTCAAGCGGCAGCACATCGTAAGTTTCCATCCGCAGTTGTTCGCCGTAGCTGGGGTGCTCCTGGTAAACGCCTTCTATTCTGACCCGTTCTCCCGCCTCTATACCGCGAAAATTTCCCGTAACCGTGACCTCTCCCTTTTCATCAGCCACCGTCATAACCGTGTACCCGTTACCCGGGTTTTGATAAATAATATGATCCACATATCCGCAAATAACCGCTTTGTCCATGTTGCCTCCGCATAACAAGAAAAAGGGACCGTCCTTTCGACAGCCCCAAGTATTTGATTGCAATTAAAGATTGTAGTTCCGTTTCATCTGCTCATAAAGCATCTGTGCAAGTCCCAGACCGTTCTGCTCTGTAGACTGGCTTGCCAGTTCCGCGATCGTCGTGTCCTTAAAATAATCTACCAACTGGGAAGAAGAACCGTCTTCATCCTCTCCAAAAATAGAAGACGTCTTTTCCATCTCTTTAAAAACCTGCTCCAGAAGATAGGATTCAAATTCCTTGCAGACCTCCATCAGCTCTTCGTCGTTTTTCGCCTTCATTTCCTCATCGAAAAGATTAGAAATGGAGTTTGCCGATGAGGATGCCTGATTCGCTATGCTGCTGTAATAATTGCTTAAACTGCTCAGATCCATGTCGTATCACTCCTAACTTCTAAGCTGATTTGCCTGCCCCATCATATCGTCCGAAGCCTGAATGACTTTGGAATTCATCTCGTAAGCGCGCTGCGCCACGATAAGATTTACCATTTCGTCAACTACCTGTACGTTGGAGCCTTCAATATACCCCTGCACTACGGAGCTCTTCTGAATGGCAAGCGTCGTCGTTGCTTCGTTAATCGCCTGCCCGCTTGCAGCCGTTACCCGATACAGGCTGCTGCCGGTCTTTTCCAGCCCCGCCGGGTTCTGAAACTGAAACAGTCCGATTGTAATGCCCATGGGCTGCGGATTATTGCTCGCGTCGGGATAGCAAAGCTGTCCGTCCGCCGTAATCGTGACCTCGGAGGTTTTATAATTTGCCGGAATGCTGATGGCGCGTCCGTTGGTATCCAATACCTGCTGCCCGTCGGACGTCGTCAGATTCAAAGTGCCGTTATTGCCTACCGCCCAGTTGAAATTGCCGTTCCTGGTATACTGGATCTCTCCGCTTGCCGTTCGGACCCCGAAGAAGCCTTCCCCGTCAATGGCAAAAGCGCTGTCGCTGCTGGATTCATAAAAATTACCTTCCCTAAAAATAGAGGTAATTGAGGAATTGCGTACCCCCAGTCCGACCTGCGCGCTGATAGGCTTCTGCTCGCCGTTTGCAGAGGTAGTTCTGGTCTGCAGGTTTTGATACAGCAGACTCTTAAACTCCGCCACTTCCGTCTTATACCCCGCCGTATTGACATTGGCAAGGTTGTTGGATATTGTATCGACATTTGTCTGTTGGGCAATCATACCGGTTGCCGCCGACCATAAAGATCTTACCATCTGTTACCCCTCCTATACGTTGCCAAGCTGATTGACCGCTTTATCCAAAGTCGAGTCAATCGTCTGGATCATCTTCTGATTGCTTTCATATGCTCTGGTCACGCTGATCAGATTTACCATTTCCGAAACCACCTGTACGTTAGACGCTTCCAGATATCCTTCATATATCTGTCCGTCCGCCGCCTTAAATTCGGCTCCTTCCACAGGCTGGTAATAATTCTCTCCGTAATGCTCCAGATAGTTATAATCCTCAAAATCCTGCAGCCCGATGGTTGCCACAGCTCTGTTATTCTGGAAAATGGTTCCGTTTTGGTCAATGCTTGCATCGGATAAGGTATCCAGGCGTATCCTCTGCCCTCTCTGATCCAACACATAATCTCCGTCCTTTGTAACCAGATACCCGTTTACATTTAAAGTAAAGGAACCGTCTCTCGTATATTTGATACTGTCCACGCCCGCCTTATTGGTAAATTGAATGCAGAAAAAGCCGTTTCCCGATATGGCAAGATCATAGGTGTTTCCCGTTGTTTTAAACGCGCCCTGGGTATAATCCGTATAGTTCTCGCCGATTTTAACGCCGAGATTCATCGTACCGATATTTTGCGCCCTGACGCCTACGGTCTGGTCCTTAATCTTATACGCGAGCACTGTATCGAACGCCTGGCTCGTGGAGCCTTCCTTTTTATAACCTGTCGTCGCCGCATTGGCAAGGTTATTGGCAATGACGTCCATTTTATTCTGTTGGTTCAACATGCCGGTGTATGCGGCATATAATCCCTTTACCATGAAACTCCTCCTGACCCGAAGCCGGAATTAAAACTCGCCCTTGGTATCCGCCAAAAGCTCAACATATTTGCCAGTACCGATCGCCACACAAGTCATGGGATCTTCCGCCGTCATCGTATTGATACCAGTTTTGGCTTCGATCAGATCCTCCAATCCTCTCAAAAGGCTTCCGCCGCCGGTCAGCACAATTCCCCTGTCGGCAATATCCGCCGCAAGCTCTGGGGGCGTCTGCTCCAATACGCTGTGAATGGTTTCAATAATCTGCGCTGTCGTTTCTTTTAACGCTTCTTCCGTCTCTTCTGATGTTACTTTTACTGTTTTGGGAAGACCGGTTACGAGGTTACGTCCTCTGACCTCCATCGTATCAACCTCCGGTCTCTTATATGCGGTACCGATCTTGATCTTCAAATCCTCTGCGGTTCTTTCTCCGATCAGCAGATTGTGTTTCTTACGCATATAGCGCACAATCGCTTCATCGAAATCGTCTCCCGCTACCTTAATGGAGGCGCTGACAACCGTTCCTTTTAAGGAAATAACCGCAATATCGGAAGTGCCGCCGCCGATATCGACGATCATATTGCCGCAGGGCTTGGAAATATCGATTCCCGCGCCGATAGCCGCCGCAATGGGTTCTTCAATCAGCTTAACCTCTCTGGCTCCAGCCTGATAAGTCGCATCCTCAACCGCCTTCTGCTCCACTTCGGTAACGCCGCTTGGCACGCATACGACCACGCGTGGTTTTCTGAACGATTTTTTACCCAGCGCTTTCTGGATAAAATATTTCATCATTTTCTCCGTTACGGTATAGTTGGAAATAACGCCCTGACGCAATGGTCTGACCGCCGTAATATTGCCCGGGGTCCTTCCTAACATCAGCCTGGCATCCTCGCCGATTGCCCTGATTTTATTGGTGTCCCTGTCAAAGGCGACCACGCTGGGCTCCTTTAACACAACGCCTTTTCCTCTTATATAAACCAATATGCTTGCTGTTCCCAAATCAATTCCAATATCTGTGTACCTCATTGTACAAACCCCTTTCTTTTTTTCTATCTATTTTCAGTCTGTTAAGCACAATGTCACATACTGATTTATTATAGCGCACTTCATATGGTTTTTCAAAGGGTTTTATTGGAATTCATATATTTTTCACTTTTTTCAATGAGCGCAATCGACAATATTCCGTTTTCATCTTCCTTTATTGCAGAAAGCATCGGACCAAACAAAAAATGCACAGAAACAGCAACGGTTCCGTCCGTCGTATTTCTGTGCATCCATGCTGATTATTATTTCGGCAGGGCGCTTGAAAAACTTAACCCTTTTTCAACATTTTGTCAATATAACTTCCGGTATAGGAAGCCGGATTCTTAGCAACCTCCTCGGGCGTTCCTCTGGCGATGACCGTACCGCCGCCGTCGCCGCCTTCCGGTCCCATATCGATAATGTAATCCGCCGTCTTAATCACATCCAGATTGTGTTCGATGACCACAACCGTATTGCCGCCTTCGGCAAGCCTGTGCAGGATTTCCACCAGCTTGTGGACATCGGCAAAATGCAGTCCCGTCGTGGGCTCGTCCAGAATATAAATCGTCTTTCCGGTACTTCTGCGCGACAGCTCCGTCGCGAGCTTGATCCGCTGCGCTTCGCCGCCTGACAGCGTCGTGGAGGGCTGCCCCAGCTTCACATAGGAAAGCCCCACGTCATATAAGGTCTGTATCTTGTTGCGGACGGAAGGCACGTTTTCAAAAAACTTTACAGCCTCCTCCACGGTCATATCCAATACGTCGTAAATGCTTTTTCCCTTATATTTAACGTCCAGGGTCTCACGATTGTAGCGTTTGCCGCCGCAGACCTCGCAGGGCACGTAAACGTCGGGTAAAAAGTGCATCTCGATCTTGATAATGCCGTCTCCGCTGCACGCCTCGCACCTGCCTCCTTTGACATTAAAGCTGAACCGTCCTTTTTTGTATCCCTTTGCCTTGGCGTCGGTAGTGCCCGCAAACAAATCGCGGATCATATCGAATACTCCGGTGTAGGTGGCGGGATTAGACCGGGGCGTCCTGCCGATGGGCGACTGATCGATATCGATAACCTTGTCCAATTGCTCCACGCCGACGATCTTTTTGTGTTTGCCCGGTATGGTTCTTGCCCGGTTCAATTTCTTGGCAAGCACCTTGTAGAGAATTTCATTGACCAGGGAGGATTTTCCCGAACCGGAAACGCCGGTCACACAGGTAAAAATCCCCAGCGGGATATCCACGTCGATATTTTTCAGGTTATTTTCCGCAGCGCCTTTAACCGTCAGCCATCCCGTGGGTTTCCTGCGCTCCTTCGGAACGGGTATCTTTAAAGCGCCGCTTAAATACTGCCCCGTAACGGATCCCTTTACCTTCATGATCTCCTGCGCCGTACCGCACGCCACAACTTCTCCGCCGTGGCTGCCGGCGCCGGGTCCGATATCCACCACATAATCGGCGGCGAGCATCGTATCTTCGTCATGCTCTACGACGATCAGCGTATTGCCCAGATCCCGCAGGTTTTTTAACGCCGCTAACAGCTTGTCGTTGTCTTTCTGATGCAGCCCGATACTGGGTTCGTCCAAAATATAACATACGCCCACGAGCCCGGACCCGATCTGGGTCGCCAGACGGATTCTCTGCGCTTCGCCCCCGGAGAGGGAAGCGGTTCCTCTGGACAGCGACAGATATTCCAGTCCCACGTCTTTGAGGAAACCGATCCGCGCGCGGATCTCTTTTAAAATCTGGCTCCCGATCAGCTTCTGCTGGTCAGAAAGCTCCATATGCTGCAGGAAATTATACAATTCTCCGATGGAATAAGAAGTAATCTCATAAATATTCTTATCGCAGACCGTCACGGCAAGGGATTCCCGTTTCAGCCTTCTACCGCCGCACAGGGCGCAGGGAGTGATTCTCATAAAGCTCTCATATTCCGCCTTGGTTATTTCCGACGAAGTTTCCCGGTATTTGCGTTGGACATTTTTAATCAGCCCTTCAAAGGCGATGGGATAGACGCCTCTTCCCCTCTGCCCTTCGTATTCCACTTCTACCTGATGTCCGTTGGTTCCATAGATCAAAATATCCCTGATCTCCTGGGGATAGTCCTCGAAAGGCGTATCCAGATCAAAATGATATTCTCTTCCCAATGCCTGCAAAACCGCATTGGTAAAGCTGCCCTTGCTGTTGCAGGACTGCCAGCCCATAACGGTAATCGCGCCCTGATTGATGGACAGGCTCTGATCCGGTATCATCAGGTCCACATCAAATTCCATCTTATATCCGAGACCGAAACAATCCGGACACGCGCCGAAGGGATTATTGAAGGAAAAACTGCGGGGTTCGATCTCGTCGATGCTGACGCCGCAGTCCGGACAGGAAAAGCTCTGGGAAAAAGTCAGTTCCTCTCCCTTTACCACGTCCACAAACAAAAGCCCCTCCGACAGCGCCAAAGCATTTTCGACAGAATCCGTCAGCCGCTTTTCTATCCCTTCCTTGACTACAAGACGGTCCACAACGATTTCGATATTGTGCTTGATATTTTTCTCCAGTTTGATATCTTCCGACAGGTCAAAGAGGTTGCCGTCAATCCGGACGCGGACGTAGCCGCTTCTCTTGGCGCGGTCCAGCACCTTCACATGCTCGCCCTTTCTCCCTCTGACAATGGGCGCAAGCACCTGGATACGGGTCCCTTCCGGCAGCTCCATAATCCTATCCACCATCTGGTCCACGGTCTGCCTTGCGATTTCCCTGCCGCACTGGGGGCAATGGGGAATGCCGATCCTGGCATAGAGCAGACGGAAATAATCGTACACCTCCGTCACGGTTCCTACCGTTGATCTGGGGTTGCGGTTCGTTGATTTCTGATCGATGGAAATCGCCGGAGACAACCCTTCGATCTTTTCCACATTGGGCTTTTCCATCTGCCCGAGGAATTGTCTCGCATAAGAAGACAAAGACTCCATATAACGCCTCTGCCCCTCCGCATAAATCGTATCGAAAGCAAGGGATGATTTGCCCGAACCGGAAAGCCCGGTCAGCACCACCAGCTCATTGCGCGGAATATCCACGTCAATATTCTTTAAATTGTGCTCGTTGGCACCTCTGATCTTGATAAACTCCTGTTCTCTCTTCGCCATTTTTGCTAACGCTCCTTATCCAGCTCTTCCAATTGTTTTTTCAACTCTATCATTTTATCCCGCAGCTCCGCCGCCGCCTCAAAGTTCAGATCCGCCGCCGCTTTCTTCATCTGCTTCTGAATCGCCCCGATTAACTTCTCCAATTCCTCCCTGCTCATGGATTCGGGATCTTTTTCAAAGGCAATCTCCTCTTTGGCGATGGTTTTGGAAATACTGATCAGGTCCCGGACTGCCTTTTTAATCGTCTGGGGCGTAATCCCGTGCTCCTCATTATACTTCATCTGTATCTGACGGCGCCTTGCCGTTTCGTCTATTGCCGTCTTCATGGAATCCGTCATGCTGTCCGCATACATAATCACATGCCCGTCGGCGTTTCTCGCCGCCCTGCCGATGGTCTGAATCAGCGAAGTCGCCGAACGCAGGAAGCCTTCCTTATCCGCATCCAGAATCGCCACGAGGGATATCTCCGGAATATCCAGCCCTTCCCTCAGCAGGTTGATACCTACCAGAACGTCAAACACATCCAGGCGCATATCCCGGATAATCTCGGCGCGCTCCAGCGTATCGATATCGGAATGCAGATATTTAACGCGGATTCCCACCTCTTTCATATAGTCGGTCAGATCTTCCGCCATACGCTTAGTCAGCGTCGTCACAAGCACCTTGTTTTTCCTGTCGGTTTCCCGCCGGATCTCAGCAATCAGATCGTCAATCTGCCCTTCCACCGGACGCACAAACACTTCGGGGTCCAGCAGCCCCGTAGGTCGGATAATCTGCTCCGCCCGGAGCATCTCATGTTCCTCCTCATAGACGGAAGGCGTAGCGGAGACAAACATCATCTGGTCGATCTTGCTTTCAAATTCCTCAAAACACAACGGTCGGTTGTCCAAAGCCGACGGCAGCCTGAAACCATAATCCACAAGCGTCGTCTTGCGGGAACGGTCCCCGGCAAACATTCCTCTGATCTGGGGCACCGTAATATGAGATTCGTCAACGATGATCAGAAAATCATCCCGAAAGAAATCCATCAGGGTATGGGGCGTCTCGCCCTCCTTCATGCCGCTTAAATGTCTGGAATAATTCTCAATACCCGAACAAAATCCGGTCTCTCTGAGCATTTCAATATCAAAATTGGTCCGCTCCGAAATCCTCTGTGCCTCCAACAGCTTATCTTCGCTCTTAAAAAAACGGACCCTCTCTTCCATTTCCGCTTCGATCTCCTTGCAGGCGCGGTTGATCTTTTCCTGGGGCACCACGTAATGGGACGCCGGGAAAATCGTAATGTGGCTCAGTTCTGCATGGACGTTGCCAAGCAGCGGCTCCACCTCGCAGATCCGGTCGATCTCATCCCCGAAAAACTCCACGCGGATCAGAAAATCGCCGCCCTCCGCGGGATAGATTTCCAGCGTATCCCCGCGCACGCGGAAGTTCCCCCGCTGCAAATCCATGTCATGACGCTCGTACTGAATGGAAATCAATTCGCGGATCACATCGTCCCTGTCCTTATTCATCCCGGGGCGCAGAGAAACCATCATATCCATATAATCGTCGGGGCTTCCCAGACCATAGATACAGGACACGCTGGCTATGACGATCACATCCCTTCTTTCGGTCAGGGACGCCGTCGCCGAAAGCCTCAGCTTGTCGATCTCGTCGTTGACGGAAGAATCCTTTTCTATATAAGTATCCGTGGAGGGCACATATGCCTCCGGCTGGTAGTAGTCGTAATAGGACACAAAATATTCTACGGCATTCTCCGGGAAAAACTCCTTAAACTCTCCGTAAAGCTGTCCCGCCAGCGTCTTGTTATGGGCGATTACCAGCGTCGGTTTATTTAACGCCGCAATGACATTCGCCATCGTAAAGGTCTTGCCGGAGCCGGTTGCTCCCAAAAGCGTCTCAAACTGATAGCCCTTTTTAAAGCCCTCTACAAGCTGTGCGATTGCCTGAGGCTGATCTCCGGTGGGTTCATAGGGAGCGTGCAATTTGAATATGGAATTTTCTTCGTTCATGTTCAGCCCTCCGATCCATATAAATAGAATACCGCGTTTGAAGTATATCATACCCAAACGCGGTTTGCAAACATTTGTTCTGTTTTACCATAAATTTTCCATAATCCTTTTTTTCAGAGGCTCCGATTCCTTTCCGTGGAATTTTCGGGCGAAGCAATAATCTCCCGCCGCAATTTCCTCATAATCTCTTTCTTCGAGATAAACGGGGCTGCCGCCGTCTCCCCGCTCCCAGTTCATATAGCGAAGCTCCCTGTCAACCACCATTTTTTTCCATTTTCCCCGGCAAAATCCTTCGTTGAGCAAAAGCGTATGAAAGAAAAACTCCTCCGGTATCTGGCAGCGGTACAAATCCTTTTCATATTCGGGATGCGTCTTCACATATTGCAGCAGATCCGCCGCCGCTTCCTTTGGCAGCGAGATATAGACAAGCCCTTTATAAATCCGTTCAAATTCGCCGAGAGACTTTCGCCTGATTCCCAACAGTTTCTGCAGCCCTGCCGTCATATTCTGCAATTGCCACAAAACCGGGTTTTTAACGTTCCGGTTCTGGAAAAGATTGTAATAGCGGTATCTTTTTTGAAGCGCTTCATTAAAATCCTCCCCGGCGATATAGCTTAAATAGATATGCTCCTCATCTACAAATTTTTCATGCAGTCTCTCAGGACTCAGAACCGGGAAATCCTCTCCGGTCAGAAGATGGAGATAACTTACCTCTTCTTTGGAAACCGCCGTTTCCATCAGATGCAAAATCGCCTGAACATGGGCATAACCGCCCCATGGAATCGAATAGACGCTGACCGCAAGACAGCCCGGGAGCTCGTTCAGCTTTGCGATCTGGTCGCTCCCGATCTCTTTGCTCTTTTTATCCACATGGATAAATACCAGGTCCGTTTTGCACAAAAAAGAGGCTAACTCATAAACTGCCGCAAAATCCTTATATGCAGTTATGAGATAAGCCTGTTTTTTTTGCATTGATTTTATTCTCCAATCTGGGAACGCAGGATTTCCTTGGCACGGTCCATCTGATTATCCGTACCGTCCTCCAAATATGCGTCCACGTCCAGCTCCAATTCTTCGTCGGGTACGATTCCGATTCCGTGAATATCCGCTCCGCTGGGCGTATAATAATGGCTGATGGTCAGCTTCAGCGCAGAATCATCCGGAAGGGCATAAATCTTTTGTACGATACCCTTTCCAAAAGTCGTCGTGCCCAGAAGCGTCCCTTTTTTGTAATCCTTGATCGCCCCCGCCAAAATCTCGGAAGCGCTGGCGCTGTTGCCGTTGACAAGCACTACCATGGGAACATCTAATTCGTCCCTGCCGTTACAATTATATTCCTTCCTCTTGCCGTCCTTATCTTCCGTGTATACCACAAGTCCCTTGGGGAGTATATGATTGCAGACCTCCAGTACAGCCTGCAGGCTTCCGCCCGGATTATCCCGCAGATCCAGCACAAGCGCCTTCATTCCGTCTTCCTTTGCCTGCTGCATACAATCTTCAAACTGTTCGATCGTGACGTCGTCAAATTCGGTAATCTGGATCGTGGCAATTTGATCTTCATCCATCTCATATACTACCGTGGGCGTTTCTATTTGTCTTCTTTCCACGGTAAAATCCAGGAAATCCGTTTCTCCGTCGCGGTATACGGTAATATCCACCGTACTGTGCTCCGGTCCTTTAATATAAGTGACGATCTCAGAAGTGCTTACGTCCATCATATCCTCGCCGTCTACCTCTACGAGCAGATCCTCCGCCCGCAATCCGACCTCCTGCGCCGGAGATCCTTCCATAACCTTTGTAATCTTGCAGTAGCCGCTTTCCTCGTCAAATCCGATATAAGCGCCGATCCCGTAATAGATCCCTTCCGAAGATTCCATGACGGCTTCAAATTCCTCTTTGGAATAATAGGTGGAATAAGGATCTCCCAATCCGTTTACAAGTCCGTGATACAGATTTTCCACCAGCTCGCTGTCGTCAATCTCTCCCAGATAATTGCTTTCAATCCCTTTTTCCAGATATTGCAGCTTACTGATTACCTCATCGGTCAGCACCGAATCCTCGCTGCGCTCAGCCGCTTTCTCCGGCTCGCTGCTGACAGGCGTCCATGTTTTCTGATGAATGTAGACCGCGCTGATGATTCCCACGATCAAAGTACCTGTGAGCAGACCTCCCAAAAATAGTTTAATACCGCTCCGTTTTTTTTCTTCCAATATTATTACCTTCCAATTATAAATAATTCCACGGGCTCACATAACTTCCGTTCAGGCGGACAGAAAAGTGCAGATGATTGCCGGTAGATCTTCCCGTCGAGCCTACCGCCGCGATTTTCTGACCTTTGGACACTGTCTGCCCGTTCGATACGTATAACGCCGATGCGTGCATATAAATCGTATACAGTCCGTTTCCATGGTGAATCATAACATAATTTCCCATTGTGGAACTGTAGGAAGCGGCTATGACAACGCCGCCCTCCGCCGCCAGGATCGGACTGCCTCCCGGCGCCGCCATATCAACGCCGTTATGGAACTGCTTCACGCCCAATGTCGGGTGGATACGCCATCCGTAATCATCCGATATTCTCGTATAAGAAGGTGCCGGCCAGCAGAACGCGCCGCCGGAATAGCTGTAGGCCGGCGTATCCCCTGTATCGTTGCCGGAAACATCCTGTCTGCGCTGCTCCGCCTCCGCCTGGGCAATCTTATTTTCAAGCGCGGCTATGGTCGCATTCTGCGCGGCTATTTCCGCCTCGTAATCCTTAATCGCTTTTTCCTTATTGCTGATATCCGATTCGTAATCCTCGATCTGTTCCTGCTTCTGGTCGATCAGGTCGGACATTTCTCCTTCCTTTGCGGTCGCCTCTTCCCGGGACGCAAGAAGGTTTTCCTGCTCCTGCTCCAACTGTTCCTTCAAAACGCCGATCGCTTCCTTCGTATCCTGATACTGCACCAGCATATTTCTGTCATAGCTGGAAATCTCCTCAATATACTCCGCTTTGTTCAGCATATCGGCAAGATCCTCCGCTTCAAAAAGAAGCGTCATATAAGTCTGATTGCCTTTTTCATACATAAACTGAATGCGCTGTTTCATAGCCGCATACTGGTTCGCTTCGTTTTCTTCCGCCTGCCGGAGCTGTTCCTGGATCTGTGCGACCTCCTGCTCTTTTTCAGCGATCCGCACTTCCAGCTCCGTCAGCTTTTCCTGCAGGGTCATTAACTGTCCGTCCAGCTCTACGACATAATCGCTCAGGTCATCCTTCGCTTCCTCCAGATCTTCCTTCTGGTCCCTGATATTGGAAAGCTGACCTTCCATAAGATCCTTTTCATCCTGCGCGTTCTGCAGATCCTCTTTGCTGTTGTTGATCACTTCATCCAATTCATCCGAATCCGTGCCCGCCGCATATGCCACAGCCGGCATGGAGCTAAGCATCGCCACGCACATCAGGATACTGACTAACTGTAAACCTCTTTTCATAACCACCGTTCCTTACTATACACGAATATGTTTTCTGACTGCCGTGATACTGCCGATAAAACCGATTCCGACGCCGATACAGATCGATACCGGCACAAGGATCTTAAAGATCTGATCCACCGGCAGGAATTTCAAGAGCATCTGCAGCATCGTGTACCTGTTCAATACATAGTTGATTACATTATTATATACCAGATATACGATTCCCAACGGAACCAGAGACCCCACCGCGCCGATCAGCATACCTTCAATGACAAAGGGAAAACGGACAAAGAAATCCGTGGCGCCGATGTACTTCATAATATTGATTTCCTCTTTTCGGACGGAAATACCGATGGTAACCGTATTGCCGATCAGGAAAACGGATACCAGGAGCAAAATCACAATAATGCCTGCCGCCACATATCCTACCAGATTGTTGATGCCGCCCAAAGCGTTCGCCATCTGGTCGGATTTGTTGATCAGCCTGATACCGTCCAGACTTTCCAGATAGCTTACCAACGTCGACTGCATGGAAACATCATTCAGGAAAATCTCATAGTTGGAGGAATTTTCCAACGGGTTTTCCGTAAATCCGTCCGCATATTCGCCGAGATAATCTTCTTTAAATCCTTCCCATGCCTCGTCCGCAGATACAAAACGGATATGATCCACTTCCGTCCTCGCCTCGATTAAAGAACCGATTTCCGCAATCCGTTCCTCGCTGACATCCTCGTCAAAAAAGATCGTAACGGCGACATTGCTTTGCGTCTCACTTACAATATACTGAAAATTAGCGACAATAGAATATAAAATGCCGAACAAAAACAGGCACGCGCTGATGGTAGCGATAGATGCAAGGGAATACCATTTATTGCGGAAAATATTAACGATGCCCTGTTTTAACGTATAAATAAAAGTACTAAACCTCATCGATATAAGACCCTTCTTTCTGGTCGCTGATGATAACTCCCTTATTCATCGTCACAACCCTTTTTTTCATGGCATTGACAATCTCCCTGTTATGGGTAACTACCAAGACCGTCGTTCCTTTTTCGTTGATCTCTTCCAACAGTTTCATAATTTCCCAGGAATTTTTCGGGTCCAGATTACCCGTAGGCTCGTCTGCAAGCAAAATCGGCGGATTGTTGACCAACGCGCGGGCAAGCGCCACGCGCTGCTGTTCCCCTCCCGACAACTGCTTCGGTCTTGCCTTGTACTTTCCGGCAAGTCCCACAACCGAAAGAATGGACGGCACATTTTTCTTGATCTCCTTGACCGGCACCTGTACGATGCGCTGTGCAAACGCCACGTTTTCATATACATTCCGGTCCTTTAACAGACGGAAATCCTGAAAGACGACTCCGATATTTCTTCTGTACTTGGGAATCTGGCGGTGTCTTAACTTTCCGATATTCGTTCCGTTTACTTCTATGGTGCCGGAAGTAGGCAGCAATTCTCTCAGCAATAATTTGATCAGGGTCGATTTCCCCGAGCCGCTGTCTCCTACGATAAACACAAATTCTCCGGTTTCAATATGGATGCTGACGTCGTTTAAAGCCGGAGCGCCTGTGGAATATGCCTTACTCACATGATCCAATGTTATCATTCTTATTTACCTGCTTTCTTTTAATAATCAAAGCTTTCCATGTACTTCATATACTTCACTACCATCAAAGCGATCTTAAAGGTTATGGCGTCTTCAAAAACCCGCAGATCCAGACCGGTGCTTTTCTGCAGCTTATCCAGACGGTATACCAGCGTATTGCGGTGGATAAACAACTGTCTGGAGGTCTCCGACACATTCAGGCTGTTTTCAAAAAACTTATGTATGGTAGTCAGCGTTTCCTCATCAAAATCATCCGGGCTTTTCCCGCCGAAGATTTCACTGATAAACATTTTGCAAAGCGGTATGGGCAGCTGATAAATCAGCCTTCCGATTCCTAACTCGCTGTAGGCGATGCCCCCTCTGTCTTCAAAGAATATTTTTCCTACGTCCATCGCCATCTTAGCCTCTTTATAAGAACGGCTGACTTCTTTAATTTCATTTACAATGCTACCATATGCAACATGTACTCTTGAAATGCCTTCTCTTTCCAGATGCGCCTTGATCCCCAGCGCAACTCTTTCCAGCTCCGCCTTGGGATCGGCTTCCTGTATCTCCCTGACGATCACCACGTTGTTTTCGTCGACGGCTGTCACAAAATCCCTGCCGGCTGTGCCGAAATAGCTGCGGATAATCTCCAGCATATTGCTGTCTTTTCCCTCATAGGGTTCCACGATCATAACGGTACGCTTCGCCTCCGTAGGAATGTGCAGCTTTTTGGAACGGCTGTAAATATCCACCAACAGCAGGTTGTCCAACAGCAGGTTTTTAATAAAGTTGTCTTTATCAAACCGCTCTTTATAAGCGACCATCAGCCCCTGAAGCTGGAACGCCGCCATCTTCCCTACCATATAGACATCCTCTCCGGCGCCGATCACGACCAGTATGTATTCCGGAGTCTGTTCGTCATATATTTTGAAAAACTGGTACTTGGAAAATTCCTGGCTGTCCGCAGGCGACTTCACAAATTCCTTTACCGCCTCGGCAAAATCAACGTCGCCGTTTACGGTTGCCACGACCTCGTTGCCGTCGGTATCCATGACAACAAAGTCCACGCGGGAGATGGCTTTCAACCCGTCAATTGTATTTTGCAGTATCTGATTTGAAATCATAACCCCGCTCCTTTTATACATATTTCACAATGCAAAAAACCCCAATTTTTTATTTTTGCTCATTATGTAAACAATTTTAATACAATTCCACAAATAATACCAGTAAAATTTGTGAATTTTTTATGCAAAATTATAGAAATTTGGCATTTCGAGGTATTTTACAGGAAATTTTCCCCAAAAATAAAAAAAGAGGGCGCTGAAACAACACCCTCACTCTTCCTGTTCCGAATCCAATTGCTCCTGATAGCGGTCCACCCGGATGTGAAACCACTTTGTCAACAGCCGATGATACATTTTTCTGAAAATACCCTGATCTCTTTTTCCCAGATCAAGATCCGCCCGCACCATCAGCCAGATGGCAACGTTCATTTTCATATGATTTTCCTTCAAAAAATTTTCTCTGACGGGAGATTCCAAATTGGAAATCAATACGCCGGGCGTCTTCATATTGATATCATTTACGATGAAATCATCGTCGTATTCCAACCCTTCGACGGCAATTCTGCCGACAATTCTCAAATCCTCCTGAAACGCCGCCAAATCCGCTTCCAGCTTTTTCAGCCCGGCTTCCGTCCCGCTGAGCAGATAGATTTTTTTCCGCTGCCTGGACAGCTTCCTCAAAAACTCTTTGATAAAAACATCGTTTTCCACATCGTAGATCCGGCTGCGGTAATTGATATCCGCCGCATGCAGAATGTCCGCATCCGCCGCCACCGTCATATCCAGGCTGTCCATCCACTCTCTGATTTCGGGAGTATCCTGCGCCGCAATCAATCCTCTCATGGTAATGAGGGCAATCGTGCTGACTTTTCCGTCATGGAAAAACTGATCCACTTTTTTCATGGATTCCCGAACTGTCAGATCCTGCAGCGATATCCCCAGAACTTCCATTTTTCTCATAGGTTCACCTTACCCATACCTTACATTTGTTATTGCACGCTGTTTACGATCATCGGAAGAACCAATTCCGCAATCATATACAGAAAACTGAGCACCACCGCAATAACCAGTGATACCGTCCAAAGTGATTCCTTCTTTTCCCCTGCAGGTCTCTGCCTGCGCTTCCATATATCCGAAAATTCCGCTTTTCTGTGTTCCAAAGCCGCCATGCCGTACAGCAACAGCACCGCCAGCGCCGTCATCGCTATGGCAACCACGCCGTAAATGACAATTTCCAGCAGCAAAAACTGACGGTAACTCAATCCCAACTGCACCAGGCTGTCATTCAACAGCGCCTGCGTATCCCCGTTTACCGCCGCAAGCCGGTCCCGCTGCAGGACCATAACCGCCACATTATAACAATTGATGCCTCCGTGAAATATCATACCGGATACGATACTGCCCGTCGCCTCAACCAAAAGCGCACTCATAATTCCAACGACAATCGCATAGCTCATCTGATTGAAATTTAAGTGCATAACCCCAAACAAAAAGGAAGACATCAGAATCGCAGCCACAATTCTGCCCGTCCGCCGATAACTGTGATAAAAGATTCCCCGGTACAGAAATTCTTCGTTGACCGGTCCCAATATACCGATTACCAGAAACATCAGCCATGCCGGCGTGTCAATGAGCATATAAGAAAGACCGTTTACCTCGTTCTCCACAAACAGCATGGAAATCATATTGACAACCATAATAAGCGGCATACACAAGCCCGTAAACACAAGACACAGCAACGGCGTAACCGGTCTGATCCTCTTATGGGCAATAAAACCCGGCTTTGTGCCGGTAGCCGCCAAAAAAACAACCGCCGGCACAAAGAGGATCAATTGATTCAGGATCAGCGAGCCCATTGCCGTAAGCCGCAGTCCCGTCGCTCCGATCAGAAAAACTACCGCCGCTTCCACAATCAGCATGGTCAGAAACAGGCGGTTGACCGCTTTTGTACTCATCGTTTCATCAACCGTTCATCATAAAGTTTAAAAGTTTATTGATATCTTCCGGCTCGTAAGCAAGAAGCTCCAGCTCGGAAATCGTACCGTCGGAAAAGATATTCGCCATGGAAACATACTGGGAAAGCTTGGACTTTAAGTTCAGGCGGTCTCCCTCTCCCGTTACCAGCTCTACCTTTCCTTTACAGCTGTCAATTACCTCAAAAAATTTTTCAATATTGGTAATATTTTGTACCTTCATAATTTTTTCACTCCTTTTTTCGTTTTTACACTATGATTATATATCAAATATACAAAAAAGCAAATCCTTTTAAACCAGTCTGATTTCCTTTTCGCCGATTGTGACTTTTTTCTGCTTGTACAGGTGCCCCGCGGCGCGTTTAAATTCATTCTTACTCATTCCGAAGGTCTCCCTGATTTCCCCGGGAGAGGATTTATCCCCCAGCGGGATGCTTCCGCCTGCTTCCTGCAGCATGGCGAGCAGTTTCTCTCCGTCGGGGTTCATCTGCTCGTAAGCCTTCCGCCGCAGGCTCAGGTCCAGTTTCCCGTCCTCTTTTACCGCGGTTACCCGCGCCGTAACCACATCGCCCGGCGCAATACCGTTTAACGGCTCCTTTGCCGGAATCATGCCCTGATATTTATCGTCTACCGCCACATAAGCGCCGAAGCCCGGCGCCAGCTCGTAAACCGTTCCCGTTACCTGATCGTCTTTTTGATAGCCTTTTGCGGTTTCCAGATACGGGTACAGTTTCATCGTCGCCGCCAGTCTGCCGCTCTTATCCACATACAGCGCCGCCAGGATCTCGTCTCCCGCATCAACCCGTCTCGTCTGTTCCTTAAAAGGCAGGAACAAATCCTTTTCCAGCCCCCAGGAAAGAAACGCTCCGATCTTTGATACCTGCGCCACCTGTAACTTCGCCACGCCGCCCAGCGTCATCGCGGGTTCATGGACCGTGGCAATCAGCCGGTCCTTGGAATCCTTATAAAGAAAAACCTCTAGGGAATCTCCGACATCAAATTCCTCCGGAACCTGCTTTGCCGGCAAAAGCACCTTTTCCATTTCCTTTATATCCTCGCCTCTTACAGGCATATGCTCCGCCAGATAAACTCCGAAATCCGTTTTTTTCACAATGCTCAACCGCTGTTTTTTTCCCAATTCCAACATTTCTGTCCTTACCCTTCTTTGCTTTGGCGGATAAACTCCACGTTACAGTAAACCGCGCCCGCTTCATTTTGCAGGCTGACGCCTATCTTGTCCGCTCTTTCAAATACAACCGGATACAATCTTGTCCCCAGTACCGCCTGCATCTTGTATTCCGCACGCATCTGCCCGATCACAAAGTCAATCGGCAGATAATCCATGGCGATCCTCACATACTGCCCGTTATTGACATGCCGGTTCGTATCCAGGTGGTGCGCCGTTACCATCATAGGCTCCCCCGGCGCGCCCTCTCCTTCAAAACGGATCTTCCGGTCCGCATAATTCATTTCCAGCTTCGGTGCCAGCGCGTACTGCCTTATCATCCTCTCATCCGGCTTTGCGGGTTTACCCGTTTCCGTATGTATCAGGCTCCAGATTGAATTTGCAACCGCGATCCGCTGTCCGCTCTCGTCTGACATCCAGAAGTTACGGTATCCGATAAAGCCCTTAAAATCATAAGGCGCCGTGCCCACCGTAATTTTTTCGCAAAGCTTCGGATAACGCCCGATCACAATCTGCCATGCCGAAAGCGCCCAGAGCACCTTCTCCTTTTTCAGATATTCCACGCCTACGCCCAATTCTTCCGACTGAAAAATGGAACAATCCTGAAAATAATCCAACAGCGCCGGCAGCTCCAGCTTTCCTTCGCTGTCGAGCTCGCTGTAACGCACCCTGCTTTGAAATTCATACATACCGATCTCCCGCTTTCCTTTTCACTCTGACCTCTTTCAAAGTTTCCGTTTCTATCCTATTATAACCAATCGCCTGTTTCTCCACAAGAAAAAACCTGACGAAAAATACTTTCATCAGGTCTTTAGCTGGGCTACAAGGATTCGAACCTTGAAATGACGGAGTCAGAGTCCGTTGCCTTACCATTTGGCGATAGCCCATCAACATTGGATAGTATACACAAAACAAAGCAAAAATGCAAGCAATTTTTATAATTTTTTGCACTTATTTGAATACAATGTAAAAGTTACTCCATGTAAAAGTTCCCGGAAAGCGCGTCTTTATAACGACTTCCCTTTCCGGGAACCGATCCATTTTTATTTCATTCGCTGCATACCGCTAATGCGATATTCCCTGCGCCGCAGATTCTTATACCTCAAACATGAGCTCTCCGTAAGTAGGAATAGGCCAGATCTCTTTATCGACGATCATTTCCAGTTCGTCCGCAGGCGTTCTCAGCTCTTCCATAATAACCTTTACGGTATCTTTGTAGAAGAATGCCTGTGCCTTTACGTCGTCCATAGCGCTTCCCTTTGCTTCCGCCTTCTCCAGCTTGGTCAGTGCTTTCTGCATTGCGGCAAGCTTCTTGGAAACCGTCTTAAGCATTTCCGTCTGAACGGATGCGTCTCCGCCCGCTTCCTTTACGGCGTTTACGGTATCCGCAAGGGTCTTGGTATATTTTACGACCGCGGGAATGATCTGCTTTCCTGCCATATCGATCATGGTCAGCGCTTCGATATTGATGGTCTTTGCATAGGTCTCATAAATGATTTCTTCACGGGACTCCAGCTCCGGTTTGGTATAAATACCGAATTTTTCAAACAGCGCAACCGCCTTATCGGATGTGATGGTGCTTGCAGCCTCGATCATGGATTTAATGTTGGGCAAGCCTCTCTTTTCCGCTTCCGCAACCCATTCCTCGGAATATCCGTTGCCGTTGAAAATAATTCTCTGGTGTTTGGTCATATACTCTTTGATCAGATCATGTACCGCAATATCAAAATCATCCGCCTTTTCCAAAATATCGGCAGCTTCGCAGAACGCTTCCGCTACAATGGCATTTAACGTTGTGTTGGGACCGGCGATGGAATCTGCGGAACCAACCATACGAAATTCAAATTTGTTTCCGGTAAATGCAAACGGCGACGTTCTGTTGCGGTCCGTTGCGTCTTTATCGAGATCCGGAAGCGTGGAAACACCGGTCTCCAGCTTTCCGCCTTCTTTGCAGGAAGCGGCGTTACCTGTTTCTACCAACTGTTTTACCACATCCTCGAGCTGTTCGCCAAGGAACATGGAAATAATTGCTGGAGGCGCTTCGTTGGCGCCGAGTCTGTGGTCATTTCCGACGTCGGACGCTGACTGGCGGAGCAGATCCGCATGGGTATCAACCGCCTTCATAATGCAGGCAAGTACCAGCAGGAACTGGATATTCTCATTGGGCGTATCGCCGGGCTCCAGCAGATTAACGCCGTTATCGGTTGTGATGGACCAGTTGTTGTGTTTACCGGAACCGTTCACGCCCGCGTAGGGTTTCTCATGGAGCAGACATCTCATACCGTGATGAACGGCAACTCTCTTCATGGTCTCCATAACCAACTGGTTGTGGTCTACGGCGATGTTTGCGGTTTCATAAATCGGAGCCAGCTCGTGCTGTGCGGGAGCAACCTCGTTATGCTGCGTTTTAGCGGTTACGCCCAGTTTCCAAAGCTCCTCGTTCAAATCTTTCATATATGCGCCGACGCGTTCGCGGATAACGCCGAAGTAATGATCCTCCATTTCCTGTCCCTTGGGAGCCGGAGCGCCGAATAAGGTGCGTCCTGCAAACATCAGGTCGGATCTCTGTTTGTAATATTTCTCATCTACCAGGAAGTATTCCTGCTCGGGTCCGACAGAAGCGACTACCTTGGTAGCTTCCGTATTTCCAAACAGTCTTACGATACGAAGCGCCTGTTTGGATACCGCTTCCATGGAACGAAGCAAAGGCGTCTTTTTATCCAGCGCCTCGCCCGTATAAGAACAGAATGCCGTAGGAATGCAAAGGATCGCGCCGGTAGCGGCTTCTTTTAAGAACGCGGGGGAAGTAATATCCCATGCTGTATAGCCTCTTGCCTCGAAAGTAGCGCGAAGACCGCCGGAAGGGAAGGAAGACGCATCGGGTTCGCCCTTAATCAGCTCTTTGCCCGAAAACTCCGTCAGCATCTTGCCTGTTTCATCGGGGTGCGCCACAAAAGCGTCGTGCTTTTCAGCCGTAATACCTGTTAAAGGCTGGAACCAATGGGTATAGTGGGTTGCGCCGTTTTCAACAGCCCAGTCCTTCATTGCCTTGGCAACTACGTTCGCTGTCTCCATTGAGAGCTCTCCGCCCTGGTCCATGACCTTTTTAACCTCTTTAAAGGCATCTTTGGGAAGACGTTCTTTCATCTTTCCAAGTGTGAATACATTTTTTCCGAAGATTTCTTCGACGTTCATTACTTCACTCATTTTTGTTTCTCCTTTTCTCTAATATTTGGGGAGCAGGTATCCTGTTTTTTCGTCTACCCCTTAGTCTGTCTGATCAGCGGTCGTCAAATGTCCGCATATGCAGGCACAGCGTCCATTTTCCCCGTCGCCATAACAAAAAAATGCCCCAAACCTTCGGCTTGGAACATCGTCGTTCAAGATACCTTATATGTACGGCTTGATACCGTTTTCTATAAGATACTCTTATTTTAAAAAAAATGCAAGTCGAAATATAAAAAAATTTTGTTTTTTATCCGCCGGTTTGCTGTTCACATTGTACAATAGGTCATTCTTCCGGTCAAGACAGGACTTTCTTCCTCAGAATATCATAACAGCTTGCAGGCGCGTCCAGCAGGACCCGGAGCTTCTGCCGGGGATGCGGCGCGCTCTCCATCTCTTCTCCTTCTTCGTTTGTAATAGACAGCACCTTTGTCTCCACATTGGTTCCGTCCGGTTTCATGATCTCTATGGTTTCGCCGACGGAGAATTTATTTCTCTGTTCAATCCGCACCGCGTTGTCCTCTGCTTCCCCGACAATTCCCAAATAAATATATTCATTGATATAAGTATTATTGTCATAAATTTGTGTATTTTCATCAGGCTTTCCAAAATAAAAGCCGGTGGTAAACTGTCTGTAGGTGCATTTGGATATTTCCTCCCTGCACCATGGCAGCAATTTTTCATACGCTTCGGGAGAAGCAAGCGCCGCGTCGATCGCCCTGCGGTAAGTCCTCGCTACCGTCGCCACGTACAAAGCCGTTTTCATTCTTCCCTCAATTTTAAAGCTGTCAATGCCCGCCTCCAGCATTTCGGGAATATGTTCGATCATGCACAGGTCCTTGGAATTAAAAATATAAGTGCCTCTTTCATTTTCATAAACCGGCATATATTCGCCCGGTCTGGTCTCCTCCACCACCGCGTATTTCCAGCGGCAGGGATGGGTACATGCGCCGTGGTTGGCGTCCCGCCCGGTAAAATAATTGCTCAGCAGGCATCTGCCCGAATAGGAAATGCACATGGCTCCGTGAATAAAGCATTCGATCTCCATATCTTCAGGGATATTTTCCCGGATCTGCTTAATTTCCGTCAAAGAAAGCTCCCGCGCGCAGACAACGCGCCGGATTCCCTGCCCGTACCAGAAACGAAACGTCATATAATTGGTATTGTTCGCCTGGGTACTGATATGGATATCGATCTCAGGGCAGTTTTCCTTTGCTAACATCACCATGCCCGGATCTGCCACAATGACAGCATCGGGCTTCATCTGCGCCAGTTCCCGGAAATACGCTTTCGCTCCCTCCAGGTCATAATTGTGCGCCAGAATATTAGCGGTTACATGGACTTTTACCCCGTGTGCATGGGCAAAGGCAATCCCTTCTCTCATTTCATCGGGCGAAAAATTTTTTGCTTTTGCCCGGAGCCCGAAAGCCTCCCCTCCGATATAAACCGCGTCCGCGCCAAAGATAACCGCAGTTTTTAAGACCTCAAGACTGCTCGCCGGTATCAACAATTCAGGTTTTTTCATCGCAAACTCCTTGTATTTTTCATGGTCCCTTATTTTTTCACGGACAGGGCGACTCCGTCGCCCAGCGTCAGGATCGCCGTCTCCAGTTGTTCGTGGTTTTTAAGCGTATACAGATATTCACGCATTCTTTTATGGATCGTCCTGTCCCTTCTGGTCACGGCATATTTGGATTCAATGATATCGCCGTCCTGCAGCACGTTATCGGACAACAATACCCCGCCCGGATTCAACAGCCGCAACACATCCGGCAGGAAATGAATGTACTGCCCCTTCGCCGCATCCATAAAAATAAAATCAAAAGGACCGGTCAGACTTTTTAAAATATCAGCCGCATCGCCCTCCAACAGTTCGATCCGGTCTTCCCTGCCGAACCTTTTGAAATTATCCTTCGCTATGGGTATCCTCTTTTCGTATTTTTCGATGGTAGTAATGTGCCCGTCCTCCGGCATAAATTCACTCATAAATAACGCAGAAAAACCGATGGCGGTTCCCACTTCCAGAATCCGCTTCGGTTTGTTCATGACCAATAATGTACGCATCAGGCTCTGCATCTCTTTTCTGATGATGGGAACCTGCGTTTTTTTTGCATAAGCCTCCAATTCGTCCAGATAAGGCGGATTTCCGTTTTCCAGAGAATTGATATACGCGGTAAAGCGCTCATCGGTAATCATCTGCTTACTCCTCTTCCTCCTCATCGGGGTTTGCCGAAATGATCTCCAGCATTTCTTCCGCCTTCATGGAATTATTCAGCGTATATACGCCCGGCAGGATGTCGTCCTTATACTCGGAAAACTGTATCTGCGTCCAGAAAAGCTTCCAATCTTCAACCAGCCCCGCTTCCTCAAAGCTTTTGGCGATTTCTTTGCTGTCCATGGCTTCGGTAATCGTAACTTCTATATCGGTACCCGGCGAAAGCGCCGCGGGAATATCCGCAAATACGCGGTAGCCGAAATTGTAAGCACCGATGGCAAGCCTGTAAATGGCATAGAGCACGCATACCGTAATGATAAGTCGAAACACCGTATTAAATATGGCTCCGGCGACTTTTTTTGCGCTCATGAATTTTCCTCCTGACTTAACAAATCCACCTCCATAGCAAACGCCATGGCGATTTTATCGCTGATCTCCTGATACATTCTGCAAAAAGCCAATTCCGCGGCAAGAAAATCACTGACAACGGGATTTTTCCGGAATTCCTCGTATTCCCGTTCAAACCGGTCGATCTCATCGAACAGGGAACCGGAATCCATTTCATTCTGAAGCCTGTAGTTCCTCTGACGAAATTCATCGATCTGCCGCTTCAGCTCCGGATACTGCCTGATATAATCCCTTTGTTTAAAGTATTCCTTACAAATATCCGTTTCATAAAGCTTTCCTATAAACTCTTCTGTTTCCCTCTCAAAACCATTCATTCGCAATCCCCTTCAAGATACCTATATTTCCATAATAATCGGCAGTATCATCGGTCTTCTCTTGGTTTTCTTCCAGAGATAATCGCTTAAGGAATCTCTGATAACCGCCTTGATCTTTCCCCAGTCGGAAACATTTCTTTCCTGAAACTTATCCATAATCTCCATGACCAGTCCCCGCGCTCCGTCAATCAGTTCGTCGGACTCCCTGACGTAGACAAAGCCCCTGGATACGATATCCGGACCGGATACCAATTGATTGCTCATGGATTCCAACGCCATCACGACGATCAAGATACCGTCCTCCGCAAGATGCTGGCGATCTCTGATCACAATGTTGCCTACATCCCCTACGCCGAGCCCGTCTACATAGACCGCTCCGGCAGGCACCTTTCCTACTACCTCCGCGCCGTTTTCATCCAGTTCCAGCACGTCTCCCGAGCTCAGGATAAAGATATCCTCGCTGCTGTAGCCCAATTCCTTGACAAGCGCCGCCTGCGCTTTCAGATGACGGTATTCCCCGTGAACCGGAATCGCATATTTAGGTCTTACCAGCGTATACAACAGCTTGATTTCTTCCCTGCAGGCATGTCCCGATACGTGGGTATCCTGGAAAATAACGTCCGCGCCCTTGGCGTACAGCTCGTTGATGACCTTGGATACGGCTTTTTCGTTTCCCGGAATCGGGTGAGACGAAAAAATGACCGTGTCATGAGGTCCGATGCTGACTTTTCTGTGCATGCCGCCCGCCATACGGGATAACGCCGCCATGCTCTCCCCCTGACTTCCGGTGGTAATGATAACCGTCCTGTCGTCGGGATAGTTTTTAATCTGCTCTATATCGATCAGGGTATTTTCCGGTATCTGAAGATACCCCAGATTCATTGCCGTATCAATGATGCTGACCATGCTTCGTCCTTCGACGACGACCTTTCTGCCAAACTTATACGCCGTGTTGATAATCTGCTGCACCCTGTCCACATTGGACGCAAAGGTCGCAATAATAATTCTCGTATCGGTATGCTCCGAAAAAATACTGTCAAAGGTTTTCCCCACGGTCCTCTCGGACTGGGTAAATCCTTCCCGCTCCGCGTTGGTGCTGTCGCACATCAGGGCAAGCACGCCTTTTTTGCCGATCTCTCCAAATCTCTGCAGATCGATGGCGTCGCCGAAAACCGGCGTATAATCCACTTTAAAATCTCCCGTATGCACGACGATTCCCGCAGGGGAATAAATAGCAAGCGCCGCGGCGTCCACAATGCTGTGGTTCGTTTTGATAAATTCCACCCGGAAATTACCGAAGTTGATGTTTTGTCCGAATTTAACGACTTTTCTCTTTACGGAACGCTCAAGCCCGTGTTCTTTTAACTTATTTTCAATGATCCCCATGGTCAGCTTCGTCGCATAAATGGGAACCGGAATCTCTTTTAACACATAGGGCAGCGCGCCGATATGGTCCTCGTGCCCGTGGGTAATCATAAATCCTTTGATCTTGTCCAGATTTTCCTTCAAATAGGTCACGTCCGGGATCACAAGGTCGATTCCGAGCATGTCATCCTCCGGGAATGACAGACCGCAATCCACTACAACAATACTGTCTTCGTACTCAAAGGCAGTAATGTTCATACCAATCTGTTCCAAGCCTCCCAACGGAATAATTTTCAGCTTAGAACCGGCTATTTTCGCTTTTTTCAATTAACTTTCCTCCACATTCCTTACAGTACCCGTAGAGCTTCACTTCATGGTCCAGCACATAAAATCCGGTCTTATCCAAAATTTTCTTTTCCAGCTCTTCCAGCAGATCATCCTGAAAAGAAAGGATATTCCCGCAGTTCATGCAAATAAGATGATGGTGGTGATGTCCCGATCCGTTCCCGTTCTCTTTCCCGATCTCATAACGGGCGAATCCATCCCCCAGATTCAACTTATCCACAAGGTGTAACTCAACTAACGCCTGTATTGTTCTATAAACAGTAGCCAACCCGATCTCAGGGTACTCTGTTCTTACCAAATCATAAATTTCCTCTGCCGTAAAATGTTTCTCAGGGCAGGCATAAAGAATCCCCAGCACCAGCACTCTCTGTCTGGTTACCTTCATTCCTTTTTCTCTTAATACTTTCTCACATTTTTCCTTATCGATTGTCATAACGATCCCCAAATCCCGGAATTATGACTCCTCATCACCCGTTACAAAAGCCACGTCCTCCAGAATATCTTCAAATATCACCGCCACCGCGGCAAGCTCCTCATCGTCGGATACGATCTCATATACCCCTTCCGCGTCCGCCTCTTCGGACAAATCCTTTAAAATCAGCGCATCGGAATCCCCGTCTTCGCGTTCCGTCACAAGCAGGTAATTGACTCCGCCAAGTCTGGTCTGCTCCAATACATAAAATTCCACCGCTTCCTGTCCGTCAGGTACAAAACTGATTTTTTCCACTAAACATTCTCCTCATGGCTGCGTAAATAATCCAAATATCCCTGTAAAATATAGGATGCTGCAATCGCATCCACGTATTCCCTGCGGTTCTCTCTGCGGACCCCCGCTTCCATCATCAGTTTATCCGCCGCAACCGTCGTCAGCCGCTCATCCCACAGTACCGGTTCTATTCCCGTTCTGCGAAACAGCATATCCGCAAACTCACGGGTCTTCTCTGCGCGTTCTCCTTCGGAAGCGTTCATATTGCGCGGCAGCCCCAGCACAATTCTGTCCACTTCGTATTCTTCGATCAATGCTTCAATCCTTGCAAGAGTCTGACGCAGTTTATTTTCCGACTTCCGCCTGATGATTTCCAGGCTCTGCGCCGTCACAAGCAAAGGATCGCTGAGTGCGACTCCCACCGTCTTCGACCCGAAATCAAGTCCCATAATTCTCATGTGGTGCCCTTCTGTTCCCATTTATTCGCACGGATGTACTCTTTTAACATTTCCTCTACAAGTTCATCTCGCTCAACCTTCATAATCAGGCTTCTGGCATTTTTATGACTGGTAATGTACGTCGGATCTCCGGACATAATGTAGCCGACAATCTGATTTACCGGATTGTATCCCTTTTCGGTCAGCGCCTCATAAACGGTAGATAAAACGATCTTTACGCCGTTTTCAGGCTCCGTCACTTTAAAGTATTGAGTATTACCTAAATCTTGCATTTCATCACGCCCCTAATCCATAGATATTGTTATTTTAACCCAATTTCCAAAAAAATACAATGATTATAGTAAATATTCTGATATTTCTGCGCCGGTCATAACAGCTTTTCCTCCAGAAATTCCTGATAGAAGGGCAGTTGAACCTTATTTTATCAATCCTGCAAGAATCGTCAAAAAACTGCCCGGGTATCTCGATCTTTCTTAATCCGGATTTCATTTTATTCCATCAGCAATATATCTTCTCCCAACATCCCGACAATGTTCCCCCGGACAATCCGTCCTTCCAAAGCTGTCGGGTCTTCGCTGTCAATCCTTTTTGCCACTTTTACGTACCGCGTCGTATGACCTACGATATAGGTCCCGCCGTCAATTTCCTTTTGCTCCTCAAACAGCACTTCCTCCTGTGTTCCCACAAACTGCCGCCGATATGCAAGGGATTGTTCTTTCTCCAGTTCCAGCAAAATATGACTGCGCTTCTTTTTGGTCTCCCCGTCTATCTGCTCCTTCATGCGCGCCGCGGCAGTTCCTTTTCTTGCAGAATAGGGGAAAATGTGCATTTCAAAAAATTCGATTTCCTTTAAATAGGCTTGGGTTTTGGCAAATTCTTCTTCGGTTTCCCCGGGGAAGCCCACGATAACATCCGTTGTAATCGCCGGATTTTCAAAATAAGTCCGCAGCCTGTCTACACCGCGCCGGTACTCCCAGGTGGTATATCTTCGATTCATGCGCCCAAGCGTGGAATCGCACCCGCTTTGGAGGGACAAATGAAAATGGGGGCATATTTTATGCAGCGCTCCCAGCGTCCTTGCAAATTCTTCCGTAACAATCTGCGGTTCCAAAGAGCCAAGACGAAGCCGCTCCACGCCTTTGATCTCATGGATTCTTAAAATCAGTCCCAACAGCAAAGAAGTGCCCTTTCCATAGCGTACCTTACTTTGCGGCTGTTCCTGCGGCTGATCCCCCGTCTGCGTTTTTCCTTCCAATGCGTCCCGCAGTTCTCCGTCCTCAAAATCCACCCCATAGGAGCTGATATGGATTCCGGTCAGCACAAATTCCCTGTATCCTGCTGCCGCAAGCCCCTCAATTTCTTTGCAGATATCATCAGGTATGCGGGAACGGACCCTTCCCCTGGCAAAAGGGATAATACAATAAGTACAGAATTGGTTGCATCCGTCCTGGATCTTAATATAAGCGCGGGTATGTTCCGCCGTCTTCGTCAGTTCCATCTCTTCATATTCGCT
Organism: uncultured Lachnospiraceae bacterium; assembly: GCA_900542015.1. Lineage (GTDB taxonomy): Bacteria > Bacillota > Clostridia > Lachnospirales > Lachnospiraceae > UBA2882. The sequence goes on from UQLY01000002.1 coordinate 243,223, forward strand.
TGTGTGATTGATGTCGATAATATCCGTCCTGGATACGGCGCCCGGCTCAAATAACGCTGACATCCGCCCGTTCCTGCCGGTTTCCTTCAGGTATGCTTCCACGATTTCCACCGTATCCTTTTTTCTGTTATTGCCGATCGCAAGATCAATGCAGGAATCCTGTCCGACTTTTTCGGCATCTGTCTGCACATAACATCCTAACGCTACCACCAGCGCATCAGGATTTCTTTTCTTAGCCTGATGCAGCATCTGTCTGCTTTTCCTGTCCGCAATATTGGTTACGGTACATGTATTTACCACATAAATATCCGCTATTTGATCAAATGGCACAATTTTGTATCCCTTTTTTACAAAGTTTTGTTGCACAACGTCCAGTTCATAGGAATTTACCTTACATCCGAGGTTATGGAATGCTACATTTTTCATTCGTTTTCTCCTGACTTTTTGTAACCTTTTCGTATTGACTTTTCCCTGTCCAACCTTTAGTATAAAGGAGAAGGTATTAATTGAAAAGGAGGAATTTAAAATGAAAACAGTACAGATTTCATTAAATTCAATCGACAAAGTAAAATCATTTGTAAATGATATTACAAAATTTGATTATGATTTCGATTTGGTATCCGGCAGATATGTCATCGACGCTAAATCAATCATGGGTATTTTCAGTCTGGACTTATCCAAACCGATCGATTTGAATATCCACGCTGAGGATAGCATTGATGATGTATTGGCAGTTTTAAAGCCTTACATGCTCTAATCAAATTTTGTCATCTGCTTTTCAGGGCAGATGACACTTGTCAACGAAAGCAATGCAGCCGGCAATACTGCCGGCTGTTTTTTATTTATTTTCTACAAAATGGCTTGAAACATTTCAAATACAATGTTAATATAAAGTTAAATAAGAAAGCACCCATTCCAAAGGTGGATGCTCCGGGTTTAGGTTAAAGAATGTCCTTATGGACACCGCCTATCCTGTTTGCAGACAGGATAGGCATTTTTATTTCCGCTTGTTTCTCTTGTCGAGAAAGGCAAGTAGCGCAACCATCAAGCTGCCGAAAGACATTAGCAAAGCTAATATCCCAATAAAAATCGAAACGATCTCAAAAGCTGTCATCAGCGCCACCTCCCTTCTTATGTATTCCGGCAAGCCGGTATCATAACCCGGGAGGCTGCCACCCTGTCATGGGTACTCTCCATAAATATATTGTACCGTGAATCATCAAAGCGTGCAATATAAAACGCAAATTTGTTACCCGAATCTTATTCCACATCAATAATCTCTCTCGTCGATAAAGCAGTTTCCACCATTTCGTCGATTTTATCAAATACGTTTTCCTCATGCGCCCGTATTACCTTCAGGTTCGGCTTTGTAACCGGATGCTTTGCCACAAAAATAGTGCAGCAATCCTCAAAGGGCAGAATAGAAGTCTCATAGGTATCGATCTTTTCGGAAATATCAACAATATCCTGTTTGTCAAAGGCAATCAGCGGGCGGTACACCGGTATCGTGCATACCTCATTGGTCGCCATCAGCGCCTGCATGGTCTGGGAAGCGACCTGCCCGATGCTTTCTCCGGTCACAAGACCGAGGCAGCCGGATTCCTTTGCAATCATTTCCGCAATCCGCATCATATAGCGGCGCATAATAATTGTCAGTTCGTCGTGAGGGCATTTTTCGTAAATGTAAAGCTGGATATCCGTGAAATTAACGACATGAAGTTTCATGGGTCCCGAATAAGCCGCTACATATTTCGCAAGATCCACCACCTTTTGTTTTGCGCGTTCGCTTGTATACGGCGGCGCATGGAAATAAACCGCATCCAGAGTTACCCCGCGCTTACTGATCATATAACCGGCGACGGGAGAATCGATCCCGCCGGACAAAAGCAGCATCGCTTTTCCGCCCGTACCAACGGGCATACCGCCGGGACCCGGAATAATCTCGGAATAAATGTAAATCTTTTCCCGGATTTCCACGTTCAACTCGATCTGGGGATGATGCACATCCACCTGCATCTGCGGAAACGCATCCAGGATCACGCCGCCCAGATCCGCATTGATTTCCATGGAGGATTTGGGATAATTTTTCCTCGCCCTCCTGGCGCACACCTTAAAAGTCTTGTTTTTATCGGGATAGACGTTATCGATAAACTTCACGACGTCCTCCCCCAGCTTCTCAAAGCCTTCGTCCTCCACATAGACCACGGGGCAGATCCCGGAAATGCCGAAGACCTTTCCCAGCGCGCCCACGGTTTCATCAAAGTCAAACTCCGAAACCGCGTCTACATAGATTCTTCCCTGCGTCCTCCTGACCGTAAACGTTCCTTCGATTTTGTCCAGCGCAAACTCGATCTGTCTGACCAGAGCCTCTTCAAAAAGATATCTGTTTTTCCCTTTTACGCCGATTTCGGCGTATTTAATCAAAAATGCCGTAAACATATGCTACTCCTCTTTATTTCTGCCGTTGTTTCTTATCGTTATTTTCTCCCCGCCATGCCTTTTACCGCCTCGTATATCTGCGAAGCATCGGCGCAAGCTCATATAAGCATTGCAGCGTATAATCCAGTTCTTCTTTGGTCGTAAATACGCTGAAGCTGAAACGCAGCGTTGCGTCCATCAAACGTCTTTCTATGCCCATAGCTTCCAGGGTAGCGCTTACCGTGTGCTTGTGGGAAGAACATGCGCTTCCCGCGGATACATAAACGCCCTTTTCTTCCAACGCATGTAAAAGCACCTCGCTTCGCACGCCGGCAATCGACGCGCTGACAATGTGAGGCGCGCCCGTCTCGTCCTGGGGACCGTTGATAAAGACATAATCCAAACGGCTCAGCCCTTTTATAAAATAGGATTTTAATTCATAAAGTCTTTGTGTATCCTCATCCAGATTTTGATAAATCAGTTCCGCAGCCTTTCCAAGCCCTGCAACTCCCGGTACGTTTTCCGTGCCCGAACGGAAATTTCTCTGCTGCCCGCCTCCGAAAATAATCGGTTTGATCTTTACCTGCTCGTCAATATATAAAAATCCCACGCCCTTAGGTCCGTGAATCTTGTGACCGCTGACAGATACCATATCGACATTCCATTTTTTCGGATAAAGCCTTAATTTTCCAAATCCCTGTACCGCATCCACATGAAACAGGGTATTGGGATTCATTTGTCTGATCAGAGCGCCTGCTTCCTCAATGGGCTGGATGGCTCCCACTTCATTGTTGACATACATGATCGATACCAAAACCGTATCCTTGCGGATCGCCCTTTTCAAATCCTCAAGCCGAATCCTTCCCATCCGGTCCACGGGCAGGTAAGTGACCTCAAATCCCTGCTCCTTCAAATATTCCATTGTCTGCAAGACAGCCGGATGTTCTATTTTGGTCGTAATCAAATGCTTCCCCATACGGCGGTTTGCAAACGCCGCTCCTCTCAACGCCCAGTTATCGGATTCCGTTCCGCCGGAGGTAAAAAAGATTTCCTTTTCCTGCACCCTCATAAGACCGGCTATGGTTTTCCTGCTGTACTTAATATATTTCTCGGCTTCCACGCCCTTTAAGTGCATACTGGACGGATTGCCGTATTCTTCCGTCATAATATCTGCAACCAGACGACTGACCTCAGGGTAGGCTTTCGTCGTTGCAGAATTGTCCAAATATACTTCCATAAATAACTCCCTTCATAGGTTTCCGATGCAAGATCATTCTAATTTTATCATATGAAAACGAGTGTCCCTCTGATACTGTCCTAGTTTTGTCAACTGATAAAATACGTCTCATTTTAGCATATTTTTAACACTCTCTGCATATATATTCAGTTCTCCAGATGATACATCAGAATAGAAAGCAGCGCCATGCCCGCGGTCTCGGTACGCAAAATCCGTTTGCCCAGAGTAACCGCCTCAAAGCCCGCCTGCTCTGCAAGCGCCACCTCTTCCGGCGCAAAGCCGCCTTCCGGACCGATCAAAATCGCAACCCTCTGTCCGGGAGAAATACCTTCAATTAACTTTTTAGTGCGCTCCATTCCTTCCGCAAGCTCGTAGGGAAGCAGTTTTACCTCCATATCCTTCGCATAAGCCAATGCCTCCTGATAGGTCATGACCTTCGGCACGTCGGGAATGATCCCGCGCTTACTCTGCTTCGCCGCCGCCTCGGAAATCGTCTGCCAGCGTTTTACTTTCGCCGCCGCCTTTTTTTCATCCAGTCTGACGACGCTGCGCGCCATGGCGACGGGAATCACCTGGCAGGCTCCCAGCTCCACCGCCTTCTGGATAATCAGTTCCATTTTGTCTCCCTTAGGCAGCCCCTGAAATAAATACACCCGGCAGGGCAGCTCTATGGCGTCCTCCTTGATAAAACGGAGTTCGCACTCTATCTCATCCTCTCCAAGGGAAACGATGCCGACACGGTATTCCTTTCCGTCCGTTCCGTTAGACAATGCTAATTCATCGCCGGGCTTCATCCGCAGCACATTTTTGATATGGTTGACGTCTCCGCCGCGGATTACCGCACGCTTCCCCTGAATTTGACCGGGTTCCACAAAAAACTGATACATCTCTCCGCTCCCTTTATGACAGGCGCGCCGTCACGCTGACCCATTCGTTTTGTCTGGCCACTTCCAGCACTTCCAACCCTTCAGCCTTTACCGCGTCCACAACGAGCTGTTCTTTTTCCGCGATAATGCCGGAGGTAATATAAATACCGCCTTTTTTTAAATGCCGCTTTACAACGGGAGTCAGAGGGAGCAACACTTCGGCAAGGATATTTGCCACGACAATATCATATCTGCCGTACCCTACCCGTTCCTGCACTCCCCGGTCGGTAATGATATTGCCGATCATCATTTCAAAAGCGTCCCCCGGCACGCCGTTCATTTCCATGTTTTCACGAACCGCCTCTACCGCGCAGGGGTCCAAATCGGTTCCCACCGCCTCGCGGATGCCGTACATCAGGGAAACAATGGCGAGAATACCGCTCCCGGTCCCCACGTCCAGCAATACGGTATCCGGCGTAATATATTTTTTCAATTGTCTGATACACAGCTGCGTCGTCTCGTGCATACCGGTCCCGAAAGCCGTGCCCGGATCAATATGCAGCACCTTCTTATCCGCGTCCTCCGGCTTTACCTCTTCCCAGGAAGGCGTGATCAGCAAGTCGTCGATATAGAACTGATGGAAAAACTCCTTCCAGTTGTTCATCCAATCCTTGTCCTCGGTTTCGGAAATCACGATGCTTCCCTCACCGATATCCATATACTGACGGATACCGTCCAGCTTTTCCCGAACCGCCTCCACCAGCGCATCCATATCCACAGGTTGTCCGCTGCTAACCATAAAATAGGAGTTGTCCGCCGCTTCACTCAAGCCGGGTCGAAGCGCTGTTTCTTTGGCGTTTCCGTCCTCCGTATCATCCTTATCGCCGCCGGCGTTTTCCTCATCCGGCACCTCCACGAAAAAGCTCAGATAAGCAATGCCGTCGTCCGCCGGTCCGTCCGGCAGAATATCCACAAACATCTGCTCTTTTTCCCATGCGGTCAAAGGTACGTGATCCTCGATCATCGCTCCTTCCAGACCGATATCGTATAAATCGGAGATTATGATATCCTCCGCTTCCGTCACCGTCTTAACGGTCAGTTTTTTCCACTTCATATTGTTCCCCCGCCGCTTTATTTTAACCGCAGAGCCACGGACATCTCATGCGCCGCCAGCCCTTCCGTATGCGCCATGGTCATGCAGGTCTGCGAAAGATTTTGCAGCCCTTCTTTGGTAATATATTGCACGAAGGAGGTCTTTAAGAATGTACCTACCCATACGCCGTTGGAAAATCTGGCGTTTTTCATAGTCGGCAGCGTATGATTGGTACCGGAACAATAATCTCCCAGCGCAACCGGTGCATCCTCTCCGATAAAAAGAGAGCCGAACTGATAAAGCTTTTTGCTGTATTCCTTCGGGTCCTTCGTATGTACTTCCAGGTGCTCCGGCGCCGCGTCGTTGGCAATCTGCGCCATTTCCTCCATATCATCGGCAATGATAATGGTCCCGTTGTCTTCAAAGCTCTGCATCGCGGCTTCTCCTGTAGGCAGCTTCGCAGCAAGCTCCTCCATGGATCTTAAAATCTCGGGCACCTTACTTTCATCGGTGGTTACCAGGATGGATTTGGCAAAGGCATCGTGTTCGCTCTGCGCCAGCAAATCAATGGCAATATATTCGGGATTCGCCGTTTCATCGGCTACGATCAGCACCTCGCTGGGTCCCGCCAGAGAATCGATTCCCACCGTGCCCATGACCTGACGTTTCGCCTCCGTCACATAACGGTTGCCCGGTCCCGCAATCAGATCGACCTTTGCTATGGACTCCGTTCCGTAGGCCATCGCAGCTACCGCCTGCGCTCCGCCCACCGTATAGATTTCATCGGCTCCCGCAATATCCATTGCCACCAGAGTCGCCGGATGAATGGTTCCAAACTGCCGGTTAGCGGGAGAACATGCCGCCACGCGCTTAACACCCGCGATCTTAGCCGGGATCGTCAGCATCAGCGCCGTACTCGGCAAAGGGAACCTGCCGCCCGGCACATAAAGCCCCGCCGCGTCTACCGGAATCAGCCGGTGCCCCAGCTCTACGCCGGCAACAGGACTTTGCACCTCCAAAGGTTTAATACAGTCAAGCTGCGCTTTTGCATAAAAAGCAATCTGCTCCGCCGCTTTGCGAAAACTCTCAACGACCTTGTCGTCCACCTGTTCATATGCTTTATGAATATCTTCTTTTGTCACTCTGATTTCATGCAAATCCGCATGATCAAATTTTTTTGCCAGATCCTTTAAGGCTTGGTCTTTATTTTGACGCACCTCACAGATAATATCCGCGACCGCCTTTGTCGCCTGTGCGTCCCGTACTTCTTTTTCCTCTTTCGCCGATTTATAATATTTCACAGTATTACCCTCCTAAATCTATGGCTATTGTATCAGCAGTTTTGCAGATAGTCAAAATTATTCTTAAATCCCCAAGTATTATAACATAATCCTTTCTTTTATTGGACATACTTTCCATATGAAAATCAAAAAATCCAACAACAAGTTTAACTTCCTGCTCTCCCGTTTAACCCTTGAACGCTTCCTTTCGTCCGTCTTTCTCTTTTTTACCGCCTCCACGGCAGGCTACGTCTGGGAAGTCCTTCTGACCCTCATTCTGACGGGAACGCTCTGCAACCGCGGTTTTCTCTACGGTCCGTGGCTCCCCATCTACGGGTTTGGCGCCCTGTTTCTCTCCTTTTTGTTAAAACGCCTTTCCTCTCGCCCTGTAAAAGTATTCTTTCTCTCCGCACTCGCCGGCAGCCTGCTGGAGTTAATTACCGGACTCGCTCTTCATACCTATTGGCATATCCGTTACTGGGATTATTCCTCCCTCTCCCTGGACTTAAACGGCTATATCTCCCTGCTGTCCTTCCTCGGTTTCGGGCTTGCCGGTTCCCTCTGGATCTGCTTCCTCTCCCCGCGCCTCTTGCGTTTCTGGAACAGGCTCTCCCTCCGCCTTCGCAAAATCCTGGTCTGCGCCTTCCTCGCCGTCTTCCTTCTGGACTACCTCATTTCCTTTCTCCGCCCCAACACCGGACCCGGAATTACCTTCCAGCCGTAAAAATGCGGGCGCCGGAAATTTTGCAGAGATCAAAGGAAACCCTTAGAAACACGTCGGTACTTAATCCGCGTCCTTTGCGGATTTACGTACCGCTACGTGTTTCTGGAACGCAAGTGTGTTTCCGTGATATCTGTAAAATTTCCGGCGCCCGCATCCCGCGGCTCACGCCGATTTTACTTGAAATTATTTAAACAATCCTTTTTTCTTCTTACTGTCTTTCCCTTCGCCTTTTTTGTCCGTCGCATTTTTGACCTCGGTCAGGGAATTACCCGTTTCCTCGTCAAACTTGCGAAGCAGCTCTTTCGCTTCGGCGGAAAGTTTTGTGGGCGTCTGTACGACTAACGTCACATAATGATCGCCCCGCACGTCCTTGTTGCGTAAAGTAGGCACGCCTTTACCTTTCAAACGCACCTTGGTATCCGTCTGGGTGCCTGCCTTCACTTCATAGACAACCTGACCGTCAATGGTATCAATCAAAATCTCGCCGCCCAACGCCGCTACCGCAAAGGAAACCGGTACGGTTGAAAAAATATTATAGTCCTGTCTCTGGAAAACCGGATGTCTCTGCACCAGTACCTCTACCAGCAGATCTCCCCTGGGACCGCCGTTTGTACCCGGTTCGCCTTTATCGCGGATACGGATGCTCTGACCGTCGTCGATTCCTGCCGGAACGGAAATCTGAATCTTCTTTCTGCTGGCAATATAGCCGCTTCCGTGGCAGTCGGGACATTTTTCCTTGATGATTTTACCCGTTCCGCCGCAATCGGGACAGGTCTGTACATTACGGACCGTTCCGAAGAATGACTGGCTGGTAAATACGACCTGACCTTTTCCGCCGCATTTGCTGCAGGTTTCTTTTGTCGTACCCGGTTTTGCCCCCGTCCCGCGGCAGGTCTTACACTCATCCTTTAACGTCAGCTCAATTTCCTTCTCTGCGCCAAAGCACGCCTCCTGAAACGTAACGCGGACGCTGGTGCGGAGGTTTGCGCCTTTCATAGGACCGTTGTTCGTCCTTCTGCTGCCGCCGCCAAACATTCCGCCAAACAGGTCGCCGAAAATATCGGAAAAATCCATTCCGCTGAAATCAAAGCCTCCCGCTCCGCCGGCGCCTTCAAACGCCGCATGACCGTATTGATCATACTGTCTGCGCTTTTCGGGATCGCTGAGGATTGCGTATGCTTCGGATGCTTCCTTAAATTTCTTTTCCGCTTCCGCATCGCCCGGATTCATATCAGGGTGATATTTTTTGGCAAGGACACGATATGCTTTTTTAATTGCGGCTTCATCCGCATTTTTATCCACTCCAAGGACTTCGTAGTAGTCTCTTTTTTGTTCTGCCATAATTATTCCTCTAATCTAATACCCGAGAAAAGCACTGTCATAAAACAATGCTTTCCCGTTTCTTATCATAATCTTTTGATTGCTCCGCCTTCTATCTTACACTTCACGATAGTCGCCGTCAACTACATCATCCTCAGGTGCGCCCGATCCTGCGTTCATATCGGGACCTGCGCCCGATCCCATATCAGGACCCGCTGCGCCGGACGCCTGTGCCTGTTCATATACTTTGGTAAACAAAGCCTGAGCGGATGTCATCAGTTTTTCTTTTGCAGCTTTCATTTCGTCCAACTGGCTGTCGGATAATTCCTGCACATCCTTTGTCTTCTCAAGGATATCCTTTAACGCCTGTAAATCAGCCTCTACAGGAGCTTTTTCACTGTCGGATAATTTATCTCCCACTTCCTTCAGCGCTTTTTCAGTCTGGAATACGAAGGAGTCCGCTTCATTTCTGGTATCGACGGCTTCTTTTCTCTTCTTATCCTGCGCTTCATATTCTGCAGCTTCCTTAACTGCCTTTTCAATATCGGCATCGGACATATTGGAACCTGCCGTAATGGTAATATGCTGTTCCTTTCCTGTGCCAAGATCCTTAGCGGATACATTTACGATACCGTTTGCATCGATATCAAAAGTAACCTCGATCTGAGGGATTCCTCTCGGAGCCGGAGCAATGCCGTCCAGTCTGAACTGTCCCAGAGATTTATTATCCCTTGCAAACTGTCTTTCGCCCTGCAGTACGTTGATATCAACGGCTGTCTGATTATCCGCCGCCGTAGAGAATACCTGGCTCTTCTTGGTAGGAATGGTTGTATTTCTTTCGATCAGTTTTGTTGCAACGCCTCCCTGTGTCTCAATGGAAAGAGAAAGAGGAGTTACATCCAAAAGCAGGATATCGCCTGCGCCGGCGTCGCCAGCCAATTTACCGCCCTGAACGGAAGCGCCTAACGCTACACACTCGTCGGGATTCAAGGATTTGTTCGGTTCTTTTCCGGTCAACTGTTTTACTTTTTCCTGTACGGCGGGGATACGTGTGGAACCGCCGACTAACAATACTTTACCGATATCGGAATTGGTAAGTCCCGCATCCTTCATAGCGTTCTGAACGGGAATTGCCGTTCTTTCTACCAGATCAGAGGTCAACTCATCAAATTTCGCCCTTGTTAAATTCATATCAAAGTGCTTCGGTCCCTCTGCCGTCGCAGTAATGAACGGAAGGTTAATATTCGTTGTGGTAGCGGAGGATAACTCTTTCTTCGCTTTTTCCGCCGCTTCTTTCAATCTCTGGAGCGCCATCTTATCGTTGGATAAGTCAACGCCTTCCGTCTTCTTAAACTCGGAAAGCATCCAGTCGATGATCTTTTGGTCGAAGTCGTCGCCGCCAAGGTGGGTATCGCCGTTTGTTGCAAGAACTTCAATAACGCCGTCGCCGATTTCGATAATGGAAACATCGAATGTACCGCCGCCTAAGTCGTATACCATGATCTTCTGTTCGCTTTCGTTATCAAGACCATAAGCAAGCGCCGCTGCGGTAGGCTCGTTGATAATACGTTTTACATCCAGTCCGGCAATCTTACCGGCGTCCTTTGTTGCCTGACGCTGTGCATCGTTGAAATATGCAGGAACGGTAATAACCGCTTCCGTTACTTTTTCTCCCAGATAATTTTCTGCATCGGCTTTCAATTTTTGAAGGATCATTGCGGAAATCTGCTGGGGAGAATATTTCTTGCCGTCAATGATACGACCTCTGTCAGTACCCATATCTCTCTTGATAGAAGAAATCGTCTTATCCGCGTTGGTAACCGCCTGACGTTTTGCAGGCTCTCCTACCAGTCTCTCGCCCGTCTTTGTAAACGCTACGACGGAAGGAGTTGTTCTTGCGCCTTCCTGATTCGCGATAACGGTGGGTTTACCACCTTCCATAACAGCTACGCAGCTGTTTGTTGTACCTAAGTCAATACCAATAATTTTACTCATAATGCTTACCTCCCGGGTCATTGCCCTATTTTAATTTAATATGTTTACTGTACTACGGCTACCATGCTGTGTCTTACGACCGTATCATGGTAAAGATATCCTTTTTGCAGCTCCTGCGCCACTACTCCGGATTCATACTCCTCAGACTCAACCTGCATAACCGCGTTGTGCAGATTAGGGTCAAACTCCAGACCCACCGCCTCAATCGGTCTGACTCCGATGGCTTCCAATTCAGTTACCATCTGTTTATATATTTTGTTCATGCCGTCTACGAAAGGACTGTCTTTCTCGTCCTCCGGAACGGTCATAAGACCTCTTTCAAAATTGTCGATAATCGGAAGCATCTTTTCAATCACGCTTTTTGCCCCGGTTTCAAACATCGCCGTTTTTTCCTTTTCGGAGCGGTTGCGGAAATTTTCAAATTCGGCAAGCTGTCTCTTTACCTTGTCTTCCAGCTCCTCTATTTTTTCCTGCGCCTTATCCTTCTTTTTCTCTTTCTTTCCGAAAAGCTTCTTACTGTCGTCTTTGGCGCCTTCCTCTGTTTCTCCGGCTTCTTCGGGCTTAGGTTCTTCTTTGCCGCTTTCCTTTGACGCGGTTTCCTGCGTTTTGTTCTCCTCTTTTGGAGTCTCTCCTGCTGCCTTTGCCGCTTCCTTCAAATCAGCTTCCGTTTCCTCTTTTGAAATATCCTGCGTCGTTTCGTCCTCAGCTTTTTGCTGTTTTTGTATTTCCTTTTCCATATCAGGCATTATCTCATCCCTTTCTCTACTTTCTGTCCTATGTTTCTCTATAATATAAGGCTTCTAACTGCTTCATCAAATTCTGCAGCGTTCCGACTACTTTTTCATAATCCATACGCTTTGGTCCGATGATACCTATGGTTCCTTTCATGCCTTCTCCCAACTCATAGGTTGCGGTCACTACGCTGCAGTCTTTCATGGAAGAAACCGGCGTCTCATCTCCGATATATACCTGAATGCCCGTATTGTCTTCCTTTTCCAGCGTATCCTTTACCAGCGTGGTCAACATCTGTTTCTCTTCAAAGGTACTGATAATCTCGCTTGCCTTCTCCTGATCCGCAAGCTCCGGATATTTAAAAATATTGTTGGCTCCCGACGTGTAGATCTGTAAATCGTCGTCCGCTTTGATGGACTCCGCTACCGCGTCGATAACCTCTCCCACAATATCGCTGTGGATACCCGCCTGCTGCTTTAACCTTGCCACCATTCCCAGATTGATCTCTTCGATCGGCAGCCCGTTCAAATGGGTATTTAACAATACATTGAGCTTTAACAGCGTTTCGTCATCCAATTCTTCGGATACGGTCAGCATATTGTTTTTAATAATATTCCCTTCCAGTACGATGACCGCTACTAACTGCAGTGCATCCACCCTGGACAACTGGATAAACTTCAGCTTGCTGCCGTTATAGCTGGGAGTCGAAATCATCGAAGCATAGTTGGTATTTACGGCAAGCGTTTTTGCAACCTGTTTTAAAAGCTGGTCCATTTTTTCTTCTTTTTCCAGAAGAAGACCTTTCAGCTCCTCAACCTCTTTGGTCTTTTCCTGCATCTGCGTATCCATCTGCGCCATCATGGTATCTACATATAATCGATAGCCCTTATCGGAAGGAATACGCCCTGCGGAAGTATGAGGCTGGATGATATATCCCATTTCTTCCAGATCCGCCATCTCGTTCCGGATCGTTGCGGAACTCAAATTCAGGTCCGTGTATTTGGAAATGGTACGGCTTCCTACCGGTTCGCCGGTCTCTAAGTAATTTTTAATGACCGCCTGCAGGATTTTCATTTTTCTTTCATCCAATTCCAAGTCCTCACTTCCCTTCTTCAAATCCGACGTCCGCTTCTCTATGGGATATCTTATGCAGCTTCTTTTTATTTGTTAGCACTCGTTTGGATAGAGTGCTAATATCTTTTCTGTACCTAACATATCACTCCACTTTTCTATTGTCAACAGCTTAAAACGAATTATTTATTAAAAAAAAATAAAGTATCAGGAGGTAAACAAATAATTTATTTTACAGCAAGGTCCTATATTTTCTTTATTTTTTAACACTTACTGCCATTTATTGCCATTTTTCTTTCTTTTAATATGAAAAATTAAGCATATTTTCTATTGTACTGTATTTCTTTTATCAAATTCGGGCTCAAAAGTCCGGTTCATACAAAGTTTTCCCGGATATTGTCATTTTTTAAATATAATATGCCTAGCTTGATGGGAAACAGGAGGCGAAAGTCATGGAGGCGTTTTTACAAAAAATACAGAAAAACTATTCTTTGACAGATAAAGACATAAAATATCTAAAGTTCACATTTACTGCTTTGCTCTATGATATTTCCAAGATGGTTCTTCTGTTTGTATTTTTCTTTATGATTGACAAGACCGCTGCATTTTTACTGTGCATGTCTTTGTTAGTGCTTCTGCGCGGAAACCACGGCGGTTTGCATACCAAACACTATTTCAGTTGTTTTTTGCTTTCTTTCTTCTTTTTGGTATTTTCGATCTGCATTATGCCGGCAATTTGGGAAGTTCCAAAGCCGGTTGTTCTGGTCGGGTTGACTCTTTGTATTCTGATTCATTATCAAATAGGACCTGTCAGAAGCGAACAGTGTCATGTAAAGGACCCCGGTATTTTTAATCGCAACCAATTTCATACTTTTATTATTATTTTCGCATTTTTGATTCTTTCTTATTTATTACCTTCTTCAGAATTGATGACCTGCGGATTTTGGATTATTGTTGCACAATCCGTGCAATTAGTAATTGCAAAATACATCCAACAATATAAACGTAAGGAGGCGACAACATGAAAGCAAAATTATCCAACATCCTTAACTCCGGTTGCAAAGCCGCAATCAACCTTTGCCTGGCATACGGCGTGTTCATTATTATGGGCAGACACAGCCTTGTCCTGTTTGGCGAACCGGAATTTCCACAGGATTAAATAAAAAGCATTTAAGCAATCCACAACTGCTTAAATGCTTTTTTCTTTATTTATACAGAGGATATAAAGGCATCCGCACCCTGAATACAATATAATTGACTTCCATTTTTTCTACGTTCTTTATCTGGAAGATACCGTTATATTTTTCCACGGTTCTTTTTACATTTCCCAGTCCCAGACCACGACCTTTTCCCTTTGTGCTCTTCCCGTTCTCAGTCATGCCTTCCATCTTTGCAGACTTCCATTCACACGGGTTGGATACTTCTATTGTCAGATCATCCTCCGACTGCATAACATAACATTCTATTACTTTTTGTTCTTCGGCAGCTACTGCTTCCAGCGCATTATCAAACAAATTGCCGATAATCTCTACCAGGTCGGGAAATCGGATATACTTTTCCACTTCATGTATCACAATCCTATATCTTACCAGAATATTCTTTTTCTTTGCCTGATTGATCTTGGTATACATAAAGCCTGCCAGAACGGAAGGAATATCCTCTCGCAACAGCTTATTCGCCATGTTTTCCAATACTAACTCAGAACAATACTCGTTCTGCTTTTCAACCAGTTCAGACAGATCATCCGTCAGCGCGTTCATGCTGAAAATTGCCTGTAAATGATTGTTAAAATCATGCTGCCGTCCTCTGACTTCCTCTATCAGTTCCTTATATATCTCGTTATATTTTTGAAAGGTTTTTAACTCTTCATCCTTTTGGTGATGCAGCCATTTTTCCTTCTGCCACTGAAATATCAGATAAGCAAACACAAAAATGCAGATTGCCATTTCCAACGCTGTTTTCCAATATATTTTATCATGCTTTTTAAATATGCCAAAGGAATACAGACATACAAGCGCCGCAACAGCCAGGATTATCTTTCCTGCTATTCCGTTGTTTAATACCGGCATAATATATTTAGAGAGTTTGCCATATTTGTGAATCAGTAAAATGATGATAAAGGTCGCAATATTGATCAGGAAATAAATCAGGGTTCCCACATATAATGTACGCAGAAGCAGGCAGGCAACCATCACACATACAATCTGAACAACTCCAATCAGTACGATATCCACAACCGCGTACAGGCAGGCATCATACAGTTTATCCCCAAACTCAAACATACAAAATATGATCAAGCCTATGTAAAGGATTGCCTCCATCTCCTGCGGAAGCCATCCCAACTCGATAGACGACTCCACAATCAGATCTGCAGCAATATAGAATATGCCTGCAATTGTTGTTATTCTTCTCTTTTCATGCAGGGCAAACAGTCCGGTTAAAAGCGCCAGCACCTCAAACAACAAATAAAGTCTATCAATCATACAAAAACTCCTCACTTACTTTTCTTTTGTAGGTTGTCCCAATCAACAAATCTCCATAATTCCCCTTCAACTTTAATCTACTATTTTTCACATCAATCTTCCAGATAAACTTTCGATTCACAATGGTATTCCGGTTGCATTGTATAAAATGGCTGCTGAATAATTGTCCTTTGATCTCGCGCAGGGAGCGGTAATAAAAAATACTCACGCCGTCAACGCTTCTTAAAATCAGCTTCCTGCTTTTATAATAGATGTATACAATCTCATCTACCTTCTGTGCAAGAATCGTATCGTCATCCCTTAAATGAATGTACCTTTCCCCTTCCTCCTTCTGGGGTATCTTCAGCGCCTGTATGATTGCCTCCCTGACCTGTTCTTCATAAAAGGGCTTTTCCAGATATTGAAAACAATGCAGTCTGTCATATGCGTATAATTTTGAATCCGCGACGGCGGTCGTTACGATTACCGGTGAAAATTCATATTGGCTGTTTTCCCTCAAAAGCCTGATAAAATCCAGTCCGGAAGCGTCGTTGGGGTCTCCCCGCTCCAATATGATATCTACAAGGAATACCGTTATCCTTTCTTTAAAAATAATTTTACAGGCGTCCGAATAATTTGCAACATGGAAAACTTCTATGTTTCCGTTTATCTTTTCAATAATTTTCTTTAAAAATTCCGCTGAGTTTTGATCGTCCTCTACTATCAATATCTTTTTCACTTTGCTCCACCTCGTTTTATTTTCTTAGTTACTTTATATTAAAAGGCATAGCAAAGATAAAGCCGGCTACTAGTCTTCTCTAATATCCAGCTTTACATGTGGCTCCGGTCGCTTACTATTGCATTCCCAGCAGAGCATCAACAACAGTATAAAATTTGTTCCTTTCTTCCAAGGTCAGCTTCGCAACTTTTTCCTCATACTTCGAAAGCCGTAGTCGATATCCTTCCTGCAGCGATCCGCATAACAGCTCGTCCGCAGTAGCATTCAACTCGTCCGCAATTTGAATAAAGGTTTCTAAGCTTGGTGTCCGGTCCCCTCTCTCAATCATTCCGATATATGGTACACTCAAGCCGGTTACTTCAGCCAGTTGCTCCTGCGTCATCGATCTCGACATTCGCTTCTGCCTTATTCTTTTGCCCATATCATGCAAGTCCATCGGCAAACCCTCCATATAGTATATTTTTATACTTATTAGTATAGGTTTTACCGATTTTCTCATACAGAAACCCGCTGTCTTACGCCTTTACGATAAGTTACATTTGCCTAAAAAATAAACCGTCACAAATTGTCCTGATACATCATAACACTTTGCAACGGTTTTTTTCCTATCATTTACATTCTTCAGTTTTTATGTAGCTTTAAATTGCAAAGCTTCCCGTCACCTCTCCGTTGATGACGTAATATGCGCGGGATTCTTCGGGTTTAACGTATAATTCAACGCTCTTAAAATCCGACACCTTTTTACCCAGGTCATATTTCCATACGTCCTTTGTAATCTTTACAAGATCCTCGTCGGTGTAGGATTTTCCGGAAAACTGCAGATTAACAACAGCCTTTACCGCTTCCTTCTTTGCAGGCGCTTTTTTTGCCGCCGGAGCTTTCTTTGCTGCGGGCGCCTTCTTTACTGTTTCCTTTTTAGCGGGCGCTTTTTTGACCGCCTCTTTTGCTACGGCTTCCTTCTTAACAGGCTCTTTTACTTCAACTGCCGCCTTTGCCGCCGTAACTGCCTTTGCTGCAGGTTTTGCCGCTGTGACTGCCTTCGCTGCGGGTTTTGCCGCTGCCGCCGCTTTACCTTTTACCTCTGCCATAATAATTCCTCCTTTTCGCACATTTGCATGCGTACCATAGACTTATTTATCTTATTACGTTTTTGATAGGCTTTTCTTTATTAAAAGAATATACCCCAAAAAGCCGCAGATGTCAAATCTTACGGCAAATCTAATGCAGATTTTTACCAAAATAGTGCATATGATAATAGGTTCTCGCCTTATCCACCTCGGAAATCGTCTTTTTCGCCTCCTCCGGTTTTAAGAACAGGGAGCTGGCGCAGTTTTCCAATCTTTTTTCATAAGGCGCATATATATAAATATGAAGACTGTTTTTATGATTCTGAAATAAATAATCCGAACATCTGCCGACAATAATACAGGAACGCTTTTCCACAAGCTCGTTCATAACCTTTTGCTGGGCGTTAAAAATATTGTCCTGGATTTCAAATTCCTCCAAAGAGATATGCGAAATGTGTTCCTACAAGCTGTTCCACTCCAAGACCCTGCCGCCCCGGTTAAGCAAACAGGAAAAACTCGCCCTGATCACGGAGCTCAACAACCGCGGCGTGTTCCATATCAAAGGAGCCATTACGGAAATAGCGGAATATACAGGCATTTCCAAGGCGAGTATATACCGCTATTTGAATCAGATCTGATTGTCCGCAAGCCGCTGCCACGCTGCCAGTAAGCCGCTGTCAGTAAACTGCTGTCAGCGCACCGCCATAAAGTAAATCAATACAAGGGCGCCCAGTACAATCCTGTACCAGCCGAACACCTTGAAATCATGTTTTTTGATATATCCCATCAAAAACCGAATGACCAGGATCGATACGACAAAAGCAACGACCATGCCCACCAGCAAAATAGCAAGCTCCATAGAGGTAAAGGTAAAGCCGAACTTCACAATTTTTAAAAGGCTTGCGCCGAACATAACCGGTATCGCCAAAAAGAAGGTAAACTCCGCGGCAACCGTGCGGGATACGCCGATCATCAACGCGCCCACAATCGTCGCGCCGGAGCGGGAGGTTCCGGGAAATACTGCGGCAATCAACTGAAAGACGCCGATCAAAATCGCAGTCGTATAAGTAATTTCTCCGAGGCTGTTGATTTTCGGTTTTTTCCCTTTATTGTGGTTTTCCACAAGGATAAACAAAACGCCGAATACAATCAGCATGATCGCAACCGTCTGGTAATTGTAAAAATATTCCTCCAGCACGTCGTCAAAGGCAAGCCCTACGATCGCGGCGGGCACACACGCCGCCAAAATCTTAAACCACAGCACAAACACGTCCTTGCGGATCACGCCGCCGTTTTCCCGCGCCTTTTTTCCGAAATAAAACGGAAAAATCTGGTTCCAGAACAGCACGACAACGGCAAGAATCGCCCCGAGCTGAATTACCACCTCAAACATGGACCAAAATTCTTCACTGACGTCCAGCGTCACAAACTCATTGAGCAAGATCAGATGTCCCGTGCTGCTGATGGGGAGCCATTCCGTAATTCCTTCTACAATGCCGAATAAAATCGCCTTTAAAATTTCAATCATCAGATTCTCCTAACTTAATTTCAAATATTTTTTCAGATCCTCAAAGGATTCTTTTGCGTCCTCGTAGCCGGTCTCATAAAGCGCCCTGAGCTTTGCCTCGTTCTTTTCAATCCTTCCCACATTGGGATTGACCTTCGGACGGATGACAAAAATATGCCCTTTTTTCTCATGTTCTTCAATAAAATCCAGCGTCTTATTGTATACAATATGCCTTCTTTGCATATCCCTGACAAGCGCCGGATATTTCCGGTAACGCACCTTGATCGCTTCCATATTGGAAGTGGGTTTTCTGCGGTATCCGACTTCCTTGGTCATAATGACGACGTTCTTTTTATTCCCGTCCTTTAAGGAGCGGATAATCGGAATGGAATCCGCGATTCCTCCGTCCAGATAAGGAGTCCCGTCGATATACACGTTGTTGGAGACTAACGGAAGGGACGCCGACGCTCTGACCGCCACAATATCTCTGTGCATTTCCCGTAACGGCTTATACTCCGCCTTTCCCGTGATAATATTGGTGACTACCGCATAAGCTCTTCCGCCATAATTCTGAAACGCGTCATAATCATAAGGATCAAGCTCGTTGGGAATCGTATCGTAGCACATTTTCGCCCCGAACAGATCTCCCGTCGTAATCAGACTGCGGAGGCTGCAATAGTTTTTATCCTTAAGATAATTTACGGAGACACGGTACGCTCTTTCCTTCTGCCCCGACAGATAACTGCACAGATGGCAGGCTCCTGCGCTGACGCCGTAACAGTCCGAAAAATATAAGCCCTGTTCCATAAAATAATCCAGCACGCCCGCGGTATAAATGCCTCTCATCCCGCCGCCTTCCAGGATCAAACCGCTCTTTACCATTCGTTTTTCCGTCTCCTGTTTTTCTGCTTCCCTTACTTTTTCTTCCATCAATTTTCCACCTCTCTACATGCCGTAATCCTTTGCAATTTTACGAAACGCCTCTAAAGAGCGTTCGACCTTTTCCGTCTGAATGCAATAAGCAATCCTGAAGTATCCCGGGCATCCGAATGAATCGCTGGGCACCAGGCACAAATCATACTTTAACGCGTCCTGACAGAATTTTTTGGCATCGTCAACGGGCGCCTTCGGGAAAATATAAAAGGTTCCGCCCGGCTTGACACAGCGAAATCCCAACGCCGTCAGCTCTTTATAAAGGATATTCATATTTGTCTCATAAACCGAAAGATCTGCGGTTTCCTCCAGCATTTCAGCTACGGCTAACTGAATCAGGGAGGAAGGGCAGTTATGTCCGATTCCTCTGGAAATCTGCGTGCACATATCCACGATCAGCGCGGCGTCCGGACAGTTGGGGCTGACCGCGACATAACCGATACGCTCTCCCGGAAGGGACAGCGATTTGCTAAAAGAATAACACATCAGCGTATTGTCATACAACCGGGAAATACAGGGAGAATCCACGCCTTCAAATACAATCTCCCGGTAAGGCTCATCGGAAATAATATAGATCGGATGTCCGAACTTCTTTTCCTTTTCCTTTAAAATCTGCGAAAGCCTCTCAATGGTCTTTGTGGAATACACGATTCCCGACGGGTTGTTCGGGGAATTGATCAATACGGCTGCCGTCTTTTCCGTGCACATCGTATCAAACGCCTCGAAATTGATCTGAAAGCTTTCCGTATCCGCAGGCACGACTTTAAGCACCGCGCCCGTCTCGGAGATATAAGGACCGTATTCGGGGAAATAGGGCGCAAACGTAAGAATCTCGTCGCCTTTATCCGCAATGGCGCGCGCAGCATGGGCGATGGCGCCCGCCGCTCCGCTGGTCATAAAAATATCTTCCGTTTTGTAGGGCAGCCCGTATCTTTGGCTCAAAGACGCGGCGATTTTTTCCCTCACCTCAGGCAGTCCGTGACTGGGACTGTAGCCGTGCAGCGCCACCGGTTCTCTGGTATCCAACAGCTCTTTGATGACCTGATGGAACCTTTGGGGCACCGGCACCGAAGGATTTCCCAGGCTGTAGTCAAATACATTCTCATAGCCGATCTCTTTGCCTCTTGCCGTCGCATACGCCGAAATCTCCCGAATCACGGATTTCATACCCAGCATATCCTGATATCTTTTTACTATCATCTTTTTCTCCCGCTTTCTGTTTGTCATTTCTGTTTATCATTTTTGTGTATCAAAATAGTTTTGCAGATCCTCAATCAACAGCGCCGTCCGCTCCTTCGCCCCCTGATTGTTCAGGTGCAGGTATGTGTTGTAAAACAGCCCCTGGTCCATTAGATAATCCTCATATCTGGAGATCAGCGGACAATCCAACAGCATGTCGATCTGATCCGAAAACGCTTCATATTCTTCCCTGGGCGGCGTATATTCACAAACAGGCGTCGGATAAGCCGTTACCAGAAGGGTCGCCCCCTGTTGTTCCAGCTCGGCGTTCAATTCATTGATCCGCTCGATCGTTTCATCCCCGATCGCCGGGATGTGCACTTCGCTGAAATCCGTATCCGGTACAAGCCCCGGTCTGTCGTAAATATTGTCTCCGTACTCGTTAAACTGCAGGCGGCTGTATTCGTCTCCGCTGTCCTTATTGCCGATCCCCTGACTCCAAAGGTCCAAACAATCCTTTAAATAGGTGGGATAAGCCCTGATCATATTTTTCCAGTCCCTGGGTCTGATATAGCTCCACAGTTCAAAATGATTCTCTATGGTAATCCATGCAAGCTGTTGGTTTTTGATCACGTCCCCGTCGTCAAAATTGCTGTAGCTTAATATCACAATATCTCCTTCGCAGACATTTTGCAGCGCCGCCTGTTCGTTAAAGGGATTTCCCAGTCCTCCGTGCATACCCATATTGACCACGGGAAGCCCGAACGCCTCCTCTATCATTTGGGAATCGATGCCGAATACCAGATTGGAATTGCCCACCAGCACAATCTTCGGACCTTCTATGGAACAAAGTCTTTCATTTTTATCTATGAACGACGCCTGATAATTATTCAAATACTGGGGCATAACGATCCCAAAACAAAACAGGATCACCAAGCAAAGCATCAGCAGGCACTTGGCAAAGAAAATCAATTTCTTTTTCATGTTTCTCTCCTAAAACTGGAAATATATAAACTCCGTCTGGGTATAATCCATCCCGTAAGCTCCATACATCATGATCATAAAAAGCAGACCCAGATAAACAAGCCATCGGAACCACGTCCCCTGCTTCATCACAAGGGCGCACACGTCCTGATAACGGTTTTTAAGCACATCCACAACCGCCAGTATCAGAAATGCAAAGATCAGCGCGGTCAGCTGCTGCATACTAAAGCCCATTCTGTTGACTGCAAGCCCGAAGATCTGGGGAAATTGCAGGCTTACCACAATCTGTCTGATAATGGCAAACGCCTGTCCCACGCTTTCCGCCCGGAAAAACAGCCAGGTAAAATCAATCAGGAAAAAGGTAATCAGACCGCAGCCCAGACGATAACTGAACCGTCTCTCGTCCACATGCAGTTTTGCCTTCGCCTTTTTCCGGAAGCCCTCCGTGGCGTCCTCTACAACTCTGTAAACGCCGTTTAATACACCCCAGATAATATAATTCCACGCGGCGCCGTGCCACATGCCGCTGGCAAAAAAGATAATCAGCGTATTGAGATACTTGCGCGCCTTTCCTTTCCGGTTGCCACCCAGGGGAATATAAAGATAATCCCGGAACCACCCGGTCAGGGAAATATGCCATCTGGACCAGAAGTCCTTAACGCTGACAGCCTGATAGGGCGCGCGGAAATTTTCCATCAGCCGAAAGCCCAGTACCTTCGCGCTGCCGATGGCAAGATAAGAGTACCCTGCAAAATCACAATAGATCTGGAACGCAAACAGCACCGTGGCAAGAATAATTTCCACTCCGGTATACGCCATATAATCGCCGTAGACGGCGTTTACATATACCGCCGCGTTATCCGCTATGACGATTTTCATAAACAAGCCCCACAGCATCAGCAAAAGCCCTTCTCTGACTCTGTCCACTTCAAACGTATGCTTTTCCTCAAACTGTCCCAGAAGATTGTCGCTTCGCTCGATAGGTCCCGCTACGAGCTGCGGGAAAAAGGAGACGAACAGCATATAGCGAAACAGGTTTTTCGTCGCCTTCGTTTTGCCGCGGTACACGTCCATGGTATACCCCAGCGCCTGGAAGATATAAAAGGAAATGCCCACGGGAAGGAGAATGTCAAAAGCCGGGATACGCTCCTGCCTGCCCGCAATTCCCAACAAACGGTTGCAGTTTTGTACAAAAAAATTGGCATATTTATAAAAAAACAAAATGCCCAGATTGACGGCAAAGCCGCCGCCCAAAATCCACTTCGCCAAAACCGTTTTGTCTTTTCGCCGCGCCGCGTCAATCCAAAGTCCCGCCAGATATGTAATAAAAGTGGACCCGAATAAAAGCAGCGCATACGCCGCGTTCCAATTCATATAAAAATAATAGCTTGCCAGCAACAGCCATGCATTACGCAGCTTCAGATATTTTGCAGGTATCGCAAAATACAAAAGCACCACAATCGGAAAAAATACCAGATAATCCAGAGAATTGAACAGCACGTCCTATTCCTCCACTTGAAAATAATATTGCAAATCGTTTTTATTATACCGCCGATTCATGCCTTTTGGCAAATCCGGAGGCGTACGCCCCGTTTTCGTAAAAATATCTAAAAAAACAAAAAAAATGTGGGCACTATCACTCTAGGCTTTTCAGACATTCTTTGTTATGATTTTGGCAGGATGAGTAACAATCCTGATTGTTATTCTTTCACCTTGTGGACCCCGCGTGCGGCGGGGTCCGTTTTTGTTGCGCTTACCGCCTTACAGCGCGCTTATGATTGCTTCGATTTCCTCCATACTGTGGAAACCGACTTCCTTTCTGACCAAATTTCCGTCCTTAAAAAAGAGCAGAGACGGAATATTGGTTACCTGAAACTGTGCCGCAAGCGCGTTTTCCTGATCCACGTTTACCTTACCGACCCGGATATCCGTCCGTTCCTTGGCAAGCTCCTCCACAACCGGTCCCTGCATCTGACACGGACCGCACCATGACGCCCAAAAATCCACGAGCACAATTCCTTCTCCCTTTATTGTTTCTTCAAAATTTCCACCGGTCAACTCTATTGCTGCCATTTTTATTACCTCCTTTTCATCCTTTTCTTAGGTTTTCATATCCAAATGATTTTATACCACGATATCCGCATCCGCTGCAAGACGCTTGTCCCGCTTTCCCGTCACGCCGAATTTTTTCATGGTCCTGTAAAAGTCCACGGCGACCACGATGCCGCCCAAAATCCAGATAACCGGTTCGGAAATACAGATACCCAGATAACCGATTCGCGGTACTAAAACGCCCGCCACAATAAACTTGCCCACAAGCTCAATCGCGCTCGCCGTCAGCGGAATGATTTTTCTGTTCAGCCCCTGCAGGGCGCTTCTTAAAATAACCAGTACGGCAAGGGCAAAATAGAAGGGCAGGTTGATATGCAGATACTTTGCCGCCGTATCGATCAGCTCCGCATTATCGGAGCCGGTAATCATATGTACCAGCGGCTCTGCAGCGGCAAATACCAACAGATTGCCAAGCGCCGCAATGATAAACGCGACGAGAAAAGCCGCCTTGATCCCCTGCAAAATCCTGTCCTTTCTTCCGGCGCCCAGATTCTGGCTGGCATAGGTTGAAGCCGCCATACTCAAGGGGCTGAACGCAATCATCAGCATTTCTCCGATTTTCCGCGCCGCCGTATGCGCCGCAATGGTTACCGCTCCCAGACTGTTGATCGCGCTTTGAAGCGCAATGGACCCTACCGATACCACGGAAAACATCATCGCCATGGAAAGCCCCGTCACAAACAGGTCGCTCCCTATGCCGCGGTCCCACCGGAAATCCGCCTTTTTCACATGTAACTCAGGACACTTCATCACGACATAGACCGCGCACAGAACCACGGAGATCAATTGGGCGATGACCGTCGCCGTACTTGCTCCGGAAATACCCATCCCCGCAAATTTTACCAGTACAATATCCAAAATCACATTGCAGACCGTACTGACGATCAAAAAGACCAGCGGCATGACGCTGTTGCCGATTCCCCGCAGAATGCCCGAAAACATATTAAACAGCATCGTTACCGCAAAAAACATCAGTACGATCCGGATATAGGTATAGGACTGTTCCAAAATCTCCACAGGCGTCCGCAAAAATACAAGCAAAGGCTTCACAAACAACATGGCAATTACCGTCATCACCAGCGCAACGACCAAAGACAGCATCATGGCATGGGCAACGGCTTTGCTCATGCGCTTTTGGTCCCTGCCGCCGAAATACCTGGCTATGACAATGGAAAATCCGTTTGTCATCCCAACCGCAATGCTGGTAAAAAGACCGTACAGCGCGGAGGTGGCGCCCACCGCCGCCAAAGCCTCTTCTCCCAAAATGTGCCCGACGATAACCGTATCCACCACATTATAAAACTGTTGGAATAAATTGCCTGCAATAATCGGCAGCGTAAACAGAATAATTACCTTAATAGGTTTTCCCGTCGTCAAATCATTCGATGCCTTCATCCAAATCGTCCTCTGTAGTTTCCGTTTTGCACGCCTGCTTTCCCCTAGGGAAAAGCAAGCCGCGTCTAAAAGCAATCTGCGTCTATTTCATATTCTACTACAAAAAAGAAGGAAAGACCACAGCTAATGCCGCAGTCTTTCCTTTAAAATGGATCTACTATGAGATAAACCCTAAATGAATATTGTCCTTAAGCTTTACCCTTGTCTTTGTTATTCAAAATTTCAAATACGACTGCGGCAAGAAGAACAAGACCTTTTACTACCTTCTGCCAGTTTGCGTCGATACCCATCAACGACATACCCAGGTTAATAACGCCGATCAGCGTAGCACCGACTACCATACCGGATATTTTACCGGAACCGCCGTATGCGGATACGCCGCCGACAACGCAGGCGGAGATCGCATCCATTTCGTAGTTCGTTCCTGCGGTAGAGTTCGCAGCCTGGAACCTTGCAACTACGATATAAGAGCTGATAACGGTCAAAATCGCCATATTCAAATAAGCCAGGAACATGATCCTTCTGGTATCAACACCGGAAAGTCTGGTTGCCTCCGCATTTCCGCCGATCGTGTAGAAATAACGTCCCAGCGTCGTTTTGGAAGTTACAAAGCTGTAAATCAATACAATCGCAGCTACCCAGATCAAAGCCGTAGGAATACCGCCCGCAAGCGCCAGCTTATAAGCAAATAACATAATAACCACTACGGAAAGCACGGATTTGACAATAACCGCCACCATGGAGTCCGCTTCATATCCCTTTTTCAGCTTTCTTGCTCTTGTTGTGAAATTCAGTACCACAACTAATACGCTGGCAATGATGCCTACTGCCATACAGGGAATATTTAAGGTTCCCACCGGCGAGCTGAATACCTTTCCGGAAAAGACGGATAAAAATCCCGAAGGGAAAGGTGCGATACTACCGGTAGAGCTGTTTGCGCTCAACAACGCCGTACCCCAGCCTCTGAAGGCAAGATATCCGGCAAGGGTCGCAATCCACGGCGGAATGTTCAAATATGCAATCAGGAAGCCGAGTACACATCCGTATACAATACCTACCAATAACATAATCAGAATGGAAACCGCAGGATTCATTCCCTTAACAACCATGCAGATACCGCCGATTGCACCGATAAAGCAAACGAAGGAACCGCACGATAAGTCGATATTACCGCCGGTCAGCATACACATTAACATACCGGTCGCCAGAATATATACATACGCGTTCTGCGTAATCAAAGCGTTGAAGTTCAAAGGCTCAAACATCTGTCCATTTGTCATAATCGTAAAGAAAAGGAACACCAGAACCAGGACAATCAACATTGTATTTTTTCTTAATACTGTTAAAATATTTTTCATCTCTTATCCCCTCCTTATTTCTTTTCTTTCCTGGACATAACGTCAAATATGATTGCAACCAAAAGCACGACGCCCTTTACCACTTTCTGGTAGTTAGCTTCCATACCCATGATACTCATACCCTGGTTGATAACGCCCATCAAAATCGCACCGATGACTACGCCGAAAATATTTCCTTCGCCGCCGTATGCGGAAGCGCCGCCGATGAAACAGGATGCAATAGCGTCCATTTCATAGCCCTGACCGAAGGTCGGCTGTGCGTTGCCCGCTCTCGCTACCGTAAGGATACCGGCAAGACCGGACATCAGTCCCATGTTGATATAAGCGAAGAAGTAAACCTTTTTCGGATTGACGCCGGAAAGTCTGGTCGCTTTTTCATTGCCGCCTACCGCGTACAGGTAACGACCCATTGTAGTCTTGGTCGTAACATAAGAGTAAGCCAGCAATACAACCGCAATCCAGATCAAAGCCGTGGGAATACCTTTGTACTGAGACAGTTTATAAAATACCCAGATGATAACCGCGCACACAATGGCAATTCTGATCAGCACCATTGCAAGCGGAGATACTTCATACCCTTTTGCCTTTGCACTGATCCTGTTTCTGAACACTACAATCGCATAGATTGCAGCAATCAGGATACCAGCCGCGAGACAGGTAATGTTGATGGAACCGTTTCCGAAGAAATCGGGTACGTAACAATCAGCTCCGCCGCCGAATACGTTTAAGAAAGTGGTATTGCTGATTCCGACCGCCAAACCCTGCAATACGACGTTGGACAATCCACGGAACACATACATGCCGGCAAGTGTGGCAATAAAAGGAGGAACCTTTACGTAAGCGATCCAAAAGCCCTGCCATACACCAACCAGAAGACCGCCGATCAGCATAACGATAACCGCTACCCATACATTGACATTCTTCGACATAATAACCGCGCCGATGCCGCCTACAAAGCAGACAACGGAACCGCAGGCAAGGTCGATATTACCGCCGGTCAGAATACACAAAAGCATACCTGCCGCCAACACAAATACATAAGCGTTCTGTGAAATCAGGTTATTGATATTTTGCGGATACAAAATCTTGCCGTCTGTCTGCCACCAGAAAAAGGCAATGACAATAATCAGGGCAAAGACCATCGTGTATTTTTTTAAGACATCTGAAATTTTCACTTTACTCATCTTTACTCGCCCCTTCCTGATTGTAATATACTTTCCATAATATTGACCTGAGTCGCTTCGCTTGCCTGCATTTCGCCGACAATCCTAGACTCATTCATAATATAGATACGATCGCTCATACCGATGACCTCCGGAAGCTCGGATGAAATCATAATAACGGATTTGCCCGCCGCAACCAGATCGTTGATGATACAATAGATTTCGTATTTCGCGCCTACGTCGATACCTCTGGTAGGTTCATCCAAAATCAGAACGTCAGGGTCTGTAAACATCCATTTTGCAAGCAATACCTTCTGCTGGTTACCACCGCTTAAGTTGCCTACATTCTGCTCAACGGAAGGTGTCTTGGTCTTTAATTTTTCCTTATATTCCACAGCCACCTGATACTCTTTATCCACATCGATCACACTGTGATTGCTGACGCCTGTCATATTGGCAAGAGACGTATTGACGCGGATGGAATTGCTCAGTACCAGACCGTTGCCTTTTCTGTCTTCCGTTACATATGCGATTTTGGCATTGATCGCATCTCTCGGGCTCTTTAAAACAACCTCCTTGCCGCTGATCTTCAGCGTACCCGAAATGTTCGTGCCATAGGAACGACCGAAAATACTCATGGCAAGCTCGGTACGTCCCGCGCCCATCAGACCGTAGATACCTACGACCTCTCCCTTATGTACGTTCAGGTTGACATCGGATACAACCTTGCGTTCCGGATACAGGGGATGATAAACCGTCCAGTTTTCCACCTCCATATTCATATCGCCGATTTTTACATCATGGCGTTTCGGGAAACGGTCCGTGATCTCACGACCAACCATGCCTTTGATGATCCGGTCTTCACTGATCTCCGTCGTGTGGCAGTCCATGGTTTCAATGGTGGAACCGTCGCGGACAACCGTAATTTTATCTGCTACATATACAACCTCATTTAACTTATGAGTGATAATAATCATCGTCATGCCCTGTTTTTTAAATTCAAGCATCAAATCCAAAAGGGCTTTGGAATCCGTCTCATTCAAGGAAGAAGTCGGCTCATCCAGGATCAACAGTTTTGCCTTCTTTGCAAGCGCTTTCGCGATTTCTACCAACTGCTGTTTACCTGTACCGATTTCCTTTACCTGGATTCTGGAGGACTCGGAAAGTCCTACCATTTTTAAATACTTATCCGCTTCGGCATATGTTTCGTTCCAGTTGATGGCGTTCTTTTTGCCCCGCTCATTGCCCAAAAACATATTTTCTCCAATGGACATCTGGGGAACAAGCGCCAGCTCCTGATGGATAATAACAATGCCTTTTTCTTCGGAATCTTTAATTTTATGGAACTGGCAGACTTCTCCGTCATAAATGATGTCGCCTTCATAAGTTCCATAAGGGTAAATGCCGCTTAATACATTCATTAAGGTGGATTTACCTGCACCGTTTTCGCCTACCAGCGCGTGTATTTCTCCCTCTTCGACTTTTAAATTAACATTGTCCAGAGCTTTTACACCGGGGAAGGTTTTGGTGATGTTTTTCATTTCAAGCAATACCTTTGCCAAATGTATCCCTCCAATCTGAAGAATTTCTCATAGTTTCCATTTTATTTTCTGATATACTCGGTTTCGATTGCCTTACTAGAATAAACAGGCGGGTAAATACCCGCCTGCGTATTTATGATTTTACCGGATCTCTCCGATCTTACTGAAGGTCTCCTTCGGTGTAGTATCCGGAGTCGATCAACAGCTCTTTGTAGTTATCTACGTCTGCGAATACAGGAGCGCAAAGGTAAGAAGGAATGATGCCTGTACCATTGTCATAAGACTCTGTATCGTTTACGTCAACTTCTTCGTCATTTAAGATCTGACCTACCATCTTAACAACCTGGCTTGCAAGAGTACGTGTATCTTTGAATACGGACATGGACTGTTTTCCAGCGATCATGTTCTTAACGTTCTCAATATCGCAGTCCTGACCGGTTACGATAGGATATTCGCCGTTGTAGTTAGCTGCTAAAGCGTTCTCTACACCAAGAGCTGTAGAGTCGTTGGAGCAAAGCCATGCGTCTACATTGGTTCCGTCAGCATAGAAAGAAGAAAGAATGTTCTCTGCTCTGGACTGTGCTGTCTCTGTTGCCCATGTAGGAGTAGCGGTCTCATCAAAAGAGGTCTGTCCGGAAACAACTACCAGCTTACCGGATTCGATGTAAGGATTTAATACATCCATAGCACCGTTGTAGAAGTAACCAGCGTTGTTATCACCGGGGTCTCCTGCGGTAATCTCAAGGTTGAAAGTTTCTGTTGTGTTGTCAAGGTCTAAGGTATCAACAATGTACTGACCCTGAACGGTACCTACCATGTAGTTATCGAATGTAGCATAGTAGGAAACTGCATCGGAGTTCATTAACAGACGGTCATAAGCAATTACCGGAATGTTGGACTCTTTTGCCATGTCAAGCGCTTCACCGAGGGAAGAACCTTCGATTGCTGCGATAACCAGTACGTCAGCTCCGCTGGAGATCATGTTCTCGATCTGGGAAACCTGCGTCTGAACGTCGTTGGAAGCGTACTGAAGATCTACTTCATAACCTGCTGCAGTAAGCTCTGCTTCCATGTTGGAACCATCCTGATTCCATCTCTGTAAATCTTTGGTCGGCATGGATACGCCAACTCTTGTTCCGTTAGAAGCTGCGGGTTCTGCTGCTTCTTCCGTTTCTGCTTCCGTACCTGCGTCGGATCCTGCATCTGTGCTGGCTGCTTCGCTTCCGCATCCTACCAGCAGAGAAGCTACTAATGCAACACTAAGTAATGCGCTAAGTAATTTCTTTCTCATGTTAGAAATCCTCCCTTATTATAAATTTTAATTTTCCGGAGACTCTGCTGTCTCCTTGTTACGCTATCAATATACCACAGGTCAAATAGTAAATGTTTGCGAATTTCTGCATTTTTTTGAAAGCGTGCACGAGCAAATTTTAAAGGGGTAGCATTTTTTTGTCCGATTTTTTTGAAATCACAATTTTTTGCTAATTCTTTTCTCAGCGTTCCACTACATTCAGGTATACCTCGTCCCTCAGGTGAAACCCGCTTTCTATAATCACCTCATCCATATTGTCCGCATTGACCGCAATTGGCTCAAGCACGATGCTTGGGATTTCATACGTCCCGTCCGACAAAGTGCCGTTGATTCCCGAGACCGCCTCCCCCTTTGCCAGCGCGATCGCACATTCCGCCGCCGCCTTTGCCTGTTTTTCCACCGGCTTGTAAACGGTCATAAGCTGAGTGCCTTCCACAATTCTCTGACACGCCTCCAGTTCCGCGTCCTGTCCCGTCACAATGATCGAACCCGCCCTTCTCTTTTCGGCGAGCACCCGTACCGTCTGCGTGGCGAGGCTGTCGTTTCCGCACATGATCCCGTCAACCTCGTCGAGGACCTCCGGATGTTCATAAATATAATCCGAAGCGTATTCCGGTTTCCAGTTGTCCGCATACATAATATCCACGACCTCGATATCGTTATTTTCCATAACCTCCGTAAATCCGCTGTTGACCATCGCCACATTATTATCCGATGTAGGACCGGAAAGCATCAGCACCTTTCCGCCGGAAAGCCCTGCATCCACCATCGCCTCTCCCATCAGGGTGCCGACCTTTTCATTATCAAAGGATATATAAAGATCCACGTCCGCATTGTGAATCATGCGGTCATAGGCAATGACAGCGATACCCGCGTCCTTTGCCTTCTGCACCACTTCCGCCAAGCCGTCGGAATCGATGCCTACAATTACAATCACATCCATATTCTTTTCAATCAGGTATTCGATCCGGTCAATCTGTTCTTGGGGATCGCCGTTAGCGTTTTGCACATTTACTTCCGCGCCCAGCTCCTTTGCCGTGGATACAAATACATCCCGGTCCCTCTCCCAGCGTTCGATCAGATAAGAGTCAAAGCAGATGCCGATCTGGATTTTCCCGTCGTCCTCCTTCACGTGGCTTTCCTCCCGCACAGGCGCGGCGCATGCGAACAGCCCCGCCGAAAGAACAGCGCAGAAAAACACCGCAAACGCTTTCCGGAAGAACCGTCCTTTTTTTCCGTATAATCCGTAAGAGAGTTTATCTTTCACCGCTTTTTCCCTCCTTGTACTCTGTAGGCGTAACGCCCACGTTCTTTTTGAAGGTACGGCTAAAATAATTCGGGTCGGAGTAGCCCACCTGCGCGCAGATTTCCTTCATGGAAAGCGAGGAAGACAGCAACAGTTCCTTCGCTTTTTCCATGCGGACAGCCGTGACATATTCAATAAAGTTTTCTCCGGTTTCTTCTTTAAATATTTTACTGAAATAATAAGGACTGATATTGACTTCCTCGGATACGTCGTCCAAAGAGAGCTCCTTGTGGAAATTGGCGTTGATATAGGCTTTCGTCTTCGCCACGATACCGTTGGACTGTGCTTCTTTATTATTTGCTACGTCTCTGACCGCCGCGTCCATTTTATCCACAAACCAGCCCCGCAGCTTTTCCATATCGCTTCCCATTCCCATAATGGTCGGCAGATAGTCCTGACGGGAGCGGAAACGGTAGGTCTTAGAGCTTCCCTCATAGCCGATCTTTTCGGCGCGCAGGACAAATTCCAATGCCTTTAGTTTAATATCGCTCTCACAGTCTCCGTAATTTTCCACCATCCAGTCAAAATAACGGTTGACAGCCGTATGCTGCTGCTCAATATTTCCCTTTTCCGTATGCTCAAATATCTCGCGCTCCGTTTCCACCGGATAATTCTCTTCATAATCGCAGCCTACGGGAATATCGTCCACATGCGCCACGCTTCCGTCCGACTGGATCAAAACATGCAGCGCCTCGTTATAGGATTTCATAGCGTCCTGCAGCCTTCCGATATGTCCAAAGCCCATGCGGAAAGATATGTCCATGCGGCTGCGTAGCTTGCGTACCATTTCCCTCGCCTTATCAATAACGGCAATTCTTTCATTATAATCCTGTTTATCCTCTGCGGCAGGGATGAGGATCGCGATTTTATTCGCCATAACCGAACCCATAATGCACTTAAAATATCCTTTGACGATCTCCCGCACCTCGTTGTAGTGGTTCTGCACGCGCACGGAAGTCCCTACCACGTTGGTCATATGGTTCTTAATCTGACTTTCTCCGAAAATAAGCACGCCCATATAACAGTAGTCCTCTTTGATTTCCAGCAGATTTTTAAAATTTTCCACATCTTCGTCAAAGTATTCCGAAAACAATAAGTTATAGATCAGTCCGTTTTCAATAATGGGCACCACCGTTTCCATTTTCTCACGGATCATCAGATCCTGGCTCCGCTTCTCCCGCTCCTTGTCAATAATCGACATGGCGCGCCTGAGCACTTCGATGATTTTGCTTTTTTCGACGGGCTTATTGAGATATTCCAATACGCCCAGATTGATCGCTTCCTTGGCATAATCGAATTTGTCGTAAGCGGACATAACGATAAAAATGGTATTGGCGTTATTTTCCCGGATCTCCCTCATCGCCTCGATCCCGTTAATCCCCGGCATCTGTATATCCATAAACGCAATATCCGGGCGGAAATGCTCCGCAAGCTCAATGACGTTTCTTCCGGTTTTGGCAAACTCGATCTGGCACTGATCTTTAAATTCTTTTTCTATAATAAAGCGAAGGGAATCGATCACAATTCCTTCGTCGTCCGCCAGCATAATCTTATACATTGGGAACCTCCTTTTCTTTTCCTAAGGGAATACGGATCACAACCTGCGTTCCCTTGTTGTATCCGGGACTGCTGATCGCAAATACGTCGTCCCTTTCATAAAACAGTTTCAGCCTTCCTATCACGTTATCCAGACCGATTCCGTTGGAATCTCCCTTTAAATCCGTCTGCTTCAATTTGGAAGTCATGATCTGGTCGATCTTTTCCTGCTCCATGCCGATCCCGTTATCCCGGATGCGGATATAAGCGCCGTCCCCTTCCCGGTATACGGCAAGCTCTATCTTTCCTTCCCAGGAAATGTCCCGGATTCCATAGTTGACGCTGTTTTCCACGACAGGCTGGAGGATCATCGCGGGAATAGCAAGATTCTCCAGCGCCGGGTCCACATCCTTCTCGTAATGGATTTCTCCCGAAAACCGCACGTTTAAAATATAAATATAATTATCAATCAGTTCCAGCTCCTCCCGCAAAGGTACGGTATCATGGTCCTTTTTGATATTATAGCGGAAGAAATCAGCCATATTCTGAATATACTCGTAGGTCCGGTCCGCGCCCTCCATCATGGCAAGCTGCGCCCCCGCATTCAGAGTGTTGAACAAAAAATGGGGATTGATCTGCGCCTGCAGGTATTTCAGTTGGGCGTCCTTTAAATGGGTTTCCATTTTCAGCTCCCGTTCCTTGAGCACGCGTTCGTTATCCATACTGGTTTTTAACCGCTCGATATAATTGCGGATACTGATGATCATCTGATTAAAGGCATTGGTTACGACGCCGACCTCATCCCGGGAATTTACTTCCATCAGGTCTACGTCAAAATCGCCTCCCGCCACCTGATCCGCAACGGCGGACAGATTTTTCAACGGCTTGGTAATATTTCCCACTACCATTATGACCAGCAGAATATTGCTGAACGCCACAATGACAAATACAACCGTATTGACAATCTCCACATATCTTAAAGTTACGGACAAAACGGAATAGTTGGCGGAATTGCTCTTAAACTGCTCGTTGTTCAGGCTGCTGATATAGGTCGTAATATAGCCGTATATGGTGTCCGCCTCTTCGCTGTAGGTTCTGTACTTTTCCACGTTGCGCCCGCGCTTCGCCTCCACCGCAAGCTCCGTCAGCTCCAGATATTGCGCGGACATTTCCTTGATATTGCGTTCCATCCTCTGGGATTCGTTTCCGGTTACCTGATCGGAAAACCTCTCAATCTGCTCCGAATAGTCCTGATAAGCCTTATAATAGCCGTCCATGGCGTCCGTCGTCTTCGTATTCAGATAATTGATCAGTCCGGTCTGCACCTGCTCCAGAGAATCCGACAGCTTATTCAGATTGATATTGCTCACATAGATCTGATCCAGGCGCTGCAGCATATTGTTGATATTGCGGTACATAAACAGATTCACGATCAAAATCAGGATCGTCGTCAGACAGTATACCATGACCAGCTTGGTTTGGATCGGCAGATCGGCAACTTTTTCTTTTGCTTTCATCATTCCTCTCCTCCCAGATAATCCTTCACGTTAGATTGGTTTACCACATAAGTATCTACGGTAAAATATTCGCTGACATATCCTGTATCCAGATATTCCGATAAAGCGGTGGCACAATACCGCCCCATCTGTTTTGCGTCCATGGAAACGGTGGAATAAATCACTTCCTTCTCCACCCCGTTTAAAATCGTCTCGGAATCGTAATAACCGATAATATTGGTAATGCCTACCTTATTGTAATCGATTACCGCCTGATAAGCGCAGGAGGTATGAAGCTCGTTCAGGCAGATCAACACGTCGGGAACGTCCTCTTTTCCCATAAAAATATCCCTGATCGCTTCCTCCGCCGCAAAAGCCCCTTCATCGTCTATCAGATAAGCCTCCAGTTCAATCCTGCTTTCCAGCTCCGAATCCTTAGCAATTTCCTCCCTGATTCCGGACATCAGTAAATTCTGCCCGTTCCCGTCCTGCTCCTGGCTCGCCAGTACCATGACCCATATTTTATCTTCCTTTTGCGCGCCGCTTTGTTCCCGGTCTGCCAGGATATCTCCGACGAGCTCGCAGGTCTGTCCGCCGTAGGTCTGCCCCAGATCATAACGGCTGATCCCCACAAAGCTGATGCGTCCGCTGTCGGGCACGTCTTTGCTGACCACGACGACGGGAATCCCGCTTTCATTTGCCTTTGTAATCTCGTCGCGCAGCGAACGGCTGTCCTCGCCCTCTACGATAATTCCGTCCACGCCGGAAGCAATGGCGATTTCCATGCGCTCTTCCATGGAATATTCGACGCCCAGATCTCCGGCAAACAGCTCTACATAATCTCCGACTTCCTCTCCGCCCTGCTTTGCCCCGGTATATACCTCCTGCCAGAACACCGCTCCATCGTTGGACGTAATCATAGCATAATATTTGTCATAATCTTCATATTCCAAATTCACTTCCACCGGGTCTAACTGATCCATCTGTATTTTAAATATGGCAATGCCGCTTAAAGTCACCAGAATCATCAGCCCCAGCAGGGAAAATGTCGTAACCGCGAAGGCGTTTTTATGAATTTTTCTTTTTTCTTTTCTTTTTTCGTCCCGATTGGTTTCTTTCCGCTCTCTTTTATTTTTCAATGGTTTCCCTTCCGTCTCGTCCCTGCGCGACCGTATAAATATATTGCTGCATCTTAACGCCGTCTGTTTCTATTTCTCTGTCCTCGCGAAAGCCAAGCTTTCTGCAAAGCCCCAGGGACGCTTTATTTTCTTCCCTGAAAAGCACTCTGAGGGTCGTAAATCCCAGCTCCCGGGCGGCATACTCCACAATCGCCCTGCAGACCTCGGTCGCGTAGCCCTGTCTCTGATAGGGGGTTCCAATGACATATCCCAGCTCCGGCGTATCAAAGCCTTCCCTGCACGCCAGCCCCGCCCTGCCGATCAGCCTGCCGCTTTCCTTTTGTATGACCGCCCAGATCCCATAGCCGCAAAACCGATATACCTGTTGCGTATAATCCCTGATATAGGCGCGCTCCGCCTCCCGATCCTCGTACAATCCCTCCGTATAGAGGGTCACCGACGGATCGCGATAGATTTCATACAACTCGTCCAGATCGTCTTCGGTCAGCTCCCGCAGAATGCACCGTTTTGTTTCCAAAATGACCCACGGGAGGTTTATAAAGCGGCAATAAACCTTATCCATATAAAAAAGATCCACGCCTTCCAAATCCGTTACCGCATAGGGAATATCCGCAAAGCTTCCCTCCCGGTTCCCGTCATGCAGGTAAAGCAAATACGCAACGCCGGATTTTTTTGCCTCCGCGCACCGCTCGATCCTGTCCGTTACAAAAAATGCGTTCGCCGCGTCCTCCGGCATCCCCCGCACAATCCCGCCATGATAGTCCTTTTTCAGCGCTTCTATCCAGTTTTTGATTTCATCCGCCGGCACCCGTTTTGAAAAATCATAACCGATCAGCGAAATATTGTTTCCGTGCACGTTCGTCATGATTGTAGTATAACACAACTTTTCACAGATGTGCTTCTATTTCCTCGTTTTTTCTTTACGTCCCGGCTTATTTCCGCTACAATATACAAAGAATTTTAAAGGAGGCAATCACAATGGCACAAAATCCGATTGTAACGATCACAATGGAAAACGGAGACGTCATGAAAGCGGAGCTGTATCCAGACGCCGCGCCGATTTCCGTAAACAATTTTATCAGTTTGATTAAGCAAGGCTTCTATGACGGCTTGATCTTTCACAGAGTCATCCGCGGCTTTATGATTCAGGGCGGCTGCCCCGACGGAACCGGAATGGGCGGTCCGGGCTACTCCATCCGCGGCGAATTTGCCCACAACGGGGTCAAAAACGACTTAAAGCACACCGAAGGCGTACTTTCCATGGCGAGGGCAATGCACCCCAATTCGGCTGGAAGCCAGTTCTTTATCATGCACAAGACTTCCCCGCACCTGGACGGCGAATACGCTGCGTTTGGGAAAATTACAGAGGGTATGGATATCGTCAATAAGATAGCGGAGACCGCAACCGATTATTCGGACAGACCCATTGAGGAACAGAAAATCAAGACCATGACCGTCGATACCTTCGGCGTGGAATATCCGGAACCGGATAAGATACTTGCAGGTTTCTGACGCGGCAAGACAAAAAATCAGAAAAGCTGAAAGACAGAGCAGACCCCGGGTGGTGGAAGCACCCGGGGTCCGTCTGTATATGTTAAACTAAGGGATTAGATAAACGCTTATTTATTCTACATCCTGTAATGCTGCGAAGCCTTCTTCTCCGGTACGGATCTTAACGACTTTATCCACGTTGTATACGAAGATCTTGCCGTCTCCGATATGTCCGGTGTAAAGCGCTTTCTTAGCAGCTTCGATTACCGTATCCACAGGAATTTCGCTGACAACGATTTCCAGTTTTACCTTCGGTAAGAGCGTTGCATCCATTTCAACGCCACGGTACATTTCTCCGGCGCCCTTCTGTACGCCGCAGCCCATAACCTGTGTAACCGTCATACCGGTTACGCCCAGATCGTTCATGGCTTTCTTTACTTTCTCGTATCTGGACAGCTTGGAAATAATAACCACTTTGTAAATACCGCTTGCAGATACCATGGGAGCCTCCGTAACTTTTACAGCCGCCGCTTTTGCAGCTTCGGACGCTTCCTCGTAATTGTCCGTTCCGAGGTTTGTATTTTCGTTGACGTCCATCGTCATCGTGTTGGAAATATCCATAATGCTGAAGCCCGAGTAAGCGGATGCAAGACCGTGTTCGCAGGAGTCAAGACCTACGATCTCTTCCTCTTCGCTGACTCTCAAGCCGACTGTCGCTTTAATAACCAGGAATGCAATGGTAATGGTAACCGCCGTCCATGCGGCTACGGATACAAAACCAAGGAGCTGTTTGCCTAACAGTGTAAAGCCGCCGCCATAGAATAAACCGGTCAAAGTATCATTGCCGGGCGCGGAAGTCGTCGCAAACAAACCGACTGCAATCGTACCCCAGATACCGTTTAAACAGTGAACCGCTACGGCTCCGACCGGATCGTCGATATGGAGCTTGTAATCCAGAAGCCATACGCCGAATACAACCAACAGACCGGCTACAGCGCCGATGATCAGAGCGCCTGTCACATCCGTTACGTCGCAGGGTGCGGTAATTGCTACCAGACCTGCCAAAGATGCGTTCAGACACATGGAAACATCGGGTTTGCCGTATTTAATCCATGTAAAGATCATACATACGACGGTTGCGATCGCCGGAGCTATGGTTGTGGTAACAAATACCGAACCGAGCTGCTCAACGCTCGTACATGCCGCGCCGTTAAATCCGTACCAGCCGAGCCAGAGGATAAATACGCCGAGGCAGCCGATAGGGAGGTTATGTCCGGGGAAAGCGTTTACTTTAATGATTTTACCGTCTTTGTCTTTTGTAAACTTTCCGATACGGGGACCTAACATTTTTGCACCGATCAAAGCGGAAATACCGCCGACCATGTGGATCGCACAGGAACCAGCGAAATCATGGAAGCCTAACTGCGCTAACCAGCCGCCACCCCAGATCCAGTGTGCTTCAATGGGATAAATCAAAGCGGAAATAACCGCCGAATAAATACAATAGGATAAGAACTTTGTTCTCTCAGCCATCGCGCCGGAAACGATGGTTGCCGTTGTTGCACAGAACACTAAGTTGAATACGAAGTTGGACCAGTCAAACTCAGCATAATTTGTGAAGATATCAAAACCGGGTTTTCCGATCAGCCCTACCACATCTTCGCCTAACAAAAGTCCAAAACCGATCAGGATAAATACCACGGTACCGATACAAAAATCCATCAGGTTTTTCATCAGGATGTTTCCCGCATTCTTCGCTCTGGTAAAGCCGGTCTCTACCATGGCAAATCCTGCCTGCATCCAGAAAACCAGTGCGGCTCCGATTAAGAACCAGACGCCGAACACTTCGCCGCTTACGGCGCTCATAATTTCTTCTGTCATAATCATTCCTCCTCAACTAAAAAATGTAAAGTCTATGCTCCCACCATTCCACTCCTTTGTGGTCACATCACTTTACATTTCATAAATTTTTTTGAAACGAAAAATCCCTTCGTTCAAAATATAAAAGGCGCCGAGAACTATCTCAGCGCCTTTGCTTGTAATGAAGTATATAGCAGGGGAAAATAAATGTCAATCCCTAAATTTAAAATTTTTTAATTTTTATTTATGTGATTTTTTATATTTTGTGACGGACAAAGGCCCTCCGGCTCCCCACTGCGTTCAAAATTTGTTCATAATTCTTTTAAAGATTTTTAATTTACATAACATTTTTTATCCATTTCTCCCCCATATACTTAAACTATACAATAAGTCAATAAGTGTGTTAGTTATAAAACTTTTTCATAATAAATGCCGGGTATTTCGCAATATCCGGCATCCTCCCTTTTTATGGATCAATTTCTTTCCTGATATACTCCGCAAGATTATCCCCAATCGCTTTTGAACCCGCCGCGTCCGGATGCAGTCCCTCGTCGCTGTAGGAAATTTCCCAGCCTTCCGTCTCCACAATGCTGCACCAGGCATAATCCTTTGCCGCCGCCCGGATATCGTCTGCATGGCTTTGGTTAAAGGGTATCATACATACGACCTTTGCATCAGGATATCTGCCATGAATTTTTAACAGCAATTCCCGATAGCCTTCCGTGAAAACATCGCTTTCTACTCCGTGATCATTGGTTCCGGTATTGATGACCGCCAGGCTGCAGTCCGGCATATCGCTCTCCGGGATCGGTCTGGATACGGAATAGTAGTCCAACGCAACACTGTTTGTCTGAAAAGATCCCGCCGCCGCGATTCCCGAACCTCCAAAGCCTATAAAATAGGGCTCCATCTCCAGATTTTTTGCCGTATACCACGGAAACGAATGGGTCGCGCTGTTATAGTCGCTGACGGCATTATCGCTTAACGTCATGATTCCTTCCGTAATGCTGTCTCCGATAAACAGAATCGTCTTTTGTTCCGGAAGGATTCCGTGCACTTTTCCGTCGCATTCGATCCCATGAAAAGCCACGCCGGTTTCGCCGTACCATTTATCCTCCCGTTCCGTTATGCCGTCTATGACGACGCATACCTCATGCTTTCCCCGGTCGGGCAGTAAGATGCTGCCGTCGGTAATCTTTTTTCTCACAGGTTCGCCGCCGTCAATCGTATAAGCATAATAGGGCGTTTCCAGCCGGGAAATCTCGGTAAAGAGAAGCTTTGCGCTTTCCGCTCCCTCTGTCTGAAAATGAATCATGGCTCCCTGATTGACCGTGACCCATGCCGTTTCCCCGTTGATCTCTTTCTCAAACCAACGACCGGACAGCGTAAAACGATCGCCAGAACCGGAAGTATTTATGTGCAAAACCACCAAAACAGCCACGATGAGGGCAAGTAAAAACAGTATCCTGATCCGTTTTTTTAATAAGTCTCTCTTTTCCATCAATGCTCCTATTATTCGCCGCTCCTACTATTCACCGCATTTGCTATTCGTTTTTACGGATTGCTCTATGGATTACCTTACAAAACTTACAAAAAAGGAGTTGTGCACTCGTGCACAACTCCTGCATTTTTCTTTGGAACCGATTACGCCTGTCCGACAGAACCGAATAATTCCATTTTCTCTTTTACTTTAGCTTTGATAGCGTCAAATCCGGGTGCTAACAGTTTACGAGGGTCAAAGCCTTTGCCTTCCAGGTCTTTGCCTGCTTCGATGTATTTACGTGTAGCTTCTGCAAATACTAACTGGCACTCTGTATTTACATTGATCTTAGCAACGCCTAAGGAGATTGCTTTTTTGATCATGTCGTCCGGAATACCTGTGCCGCCGTGAAGAACCAGAGGAAGATCCCCTGTCTGCTGCTGGATTGCATCCAGAACGTCAAACTGTAAACCTGCCCAGTTTGCAGGATATTTACCGTGGATATTACCGATACCTGCTGCAAGGAAGTCAACGCCCAGATCAGCGATCTTCTTGCATTCGTCAGGGTTCGCGCATTCTCCCATACCGATTACGCCGTCTTCTTCGCCGCCGATGGAACCAACTTCAGCTTCGATGGAGATTCCTTTTTCATGAGCTGCTGCAACCAGTTCGGTTGTCTTTGCAATGTTCTCTTCGATGGAGTAATGAGAACCGTCAAACATGATGGACGGGAAACCTGCTTCGATACATTTATAGCAGTGTTCGTAAGAACCGTGGTCAAGGTGTACGGCTACGGGTACTGTGATATTCTGGTCTTTGATCAAACCGTTTACCATACCCATAACAACATCATAACCGCCCATGTATTTGCCTGCGCCTTCGGATACGCCGAGGATAACAGGGGAATTGCATTCCTGAGCTGTTAATAAGATTGCCTTTGTCCACTCTAAGTTGTTGATGTTGAACTGACCAACAGCATAGTGACCTGCTTTTGCTTTTTTAAGCATTTCTGTTGCTGAAACTAACATTTCTATTACCTCCGTTTTATAATATGATTAAAAAATAACATTTTTATCGTGTTTATTATACCTTATCTTTTTTTAAAATGGAATAAGAAGATGCAAATTTCTTACTTTTTCCTATCAGGAATAATCAGATGCAGTCCCTGATATTCGTTTTTGATTGAAACGGCTTTGTGTCTGCCCCCAAATTCCCCGTCCAGGGTCCACGGAATTTCCTCCGACGCTTCAATCTGAATGGACGAAGTCTTAAAGCACTGCATATAATCGCTGTGTATTTTATGCCCTAAAACAGAGGTCAGAATCAAGTTGAGCTCGATCATATTGTAGGGCATTTTAATTAGCGTCACTTCAAACAGTCCATCGTTGAGATCCACATTTTTCCCGGTAATTTTGGAAAAGCCGCCTACGGAACGGGAATTTGTAACCATTCCGAACATATAATCCCCTTCCAGGGTCCTGTCGCCGCAGGTAATCCGCAGATGATAGCAGGGAACGGAGCTGATCCGCTTCACGCCCTCAAGCAGATACGCAAGATGCCCGAGCACGTTTTTGATCTGCTGGTTGGTTTCATAGGATACGTCCGTAAACAATCCGAACGCCGCAATATAGACAAAGATATCATCGTTAAACACGCCCACGTCGCAGGCATAATTCCTGCCGTTTACTATATCCGTCGCCGCCGTTATCATATTTCCGGATATTTTCAGGCTGCGGGCAAAATCGTTTGTAGTCCCGGCGGGCACGTAACCGATGGGAACCCGGTCCTGCCGATTCATCATTCCGGTCACCACTTCATCCAGGGTCCCGTCGCCGCCGCTGCATACGACCAGGTCGTAATCCCCGCTTCTTTCCATGACCGCCTCTTTTCCGTCTCCCGGCTTCTGGGTCGGTCTTGCCGTAACCGTATATCCCGCTTTTGTAAAGATATCGATAATATCCAGCAGATTGCTTCTGATTTGTGCCTTACCCGCATGGGGGTTATAGATGAAAAGTAACTTCTTTTCCATTTTTCCTCCAAATAACCGAAAAGAGGACACCGTCCCGTGTCCCCTTATATTACATTCCTGCAAGCCTACTCTTTTTCATTCCCGCTAATGTAATTCTCAAGATTGGTAACTGCCGCCTCTTCGTCATTTCCATTTGCAGTAATGGTAACTTCCTCTCCCATATTAAGCCCCAGGCTCATCATTCCCATAATACTTTTTGCGTTTACCTTTTTACCCTCTGCTTCAATGTAGATTTCGCTGTCAAACATGCTTGCCTTCTGTACAAGTACCGCTACCGGTCTTGCCTCCAGCCCGTTTGCCAACTGAATTTGCATGGATCTTTGAATCATTTCTATGCCTCCTAATTCAATCTTAATCGCTCTGCAAGCTCACTTAACTTTCGTAACCTGTGATTTACGCCGGATTTTCCGACAGGGGGATCTGATAATTCCGACAGTTCCTTGAGCGTAGCGTCCGGATAATCCAGACGCAGCCTCGCCATTTCCCGCAAATTTGCCGGAAGTTTCTGCAAGCCCATATGCTCTTGAATATACAGGATATCCTCCACCTGTCTTGCGGCTGCGTTTACGGTTTTCGTAATATTCGCAGCCTCGCAGTTTACTCTGCGGTTTATAGAATTTCGCATTTCTTTATAAATGCGCGTATTCTCCAGTTCCATCAATGCTACGTGCGCTCCCATCAGCCCCAGCAGATCTACAATCGCTTCGCCGTCTTTCAAATATACCACATGATACTTCTTACGCAGCACTTCTTTTGCTTCTATCTCAAATTCCTGTAAAATCTTAATCAAATATTGCGCCTGCGGCTCCTGATCACAGACAAATTCCATATGATATCCCTTTTCGGGATTGCTCATGGAGCCCGCGGCAAGATAAACGCCTCTCAAATAGGCGCGCCTGCAGCAATCCTTTTTCAGCAGAATGGGATTTGCAATACCGTTGATATCCCCGTAACAGCCCGCAACCTCGTCGTAAAGCTTCAGCGCCATAAGGACCTCGTTCGCCTCTTTTTCATCCGCAATCCGCAGTTCATAAACAAGATTTTTAGACTGTCCGGCATGTTTCCTCACGGAAACACCAGAATATATATTAAATGTTTTTTTCAATAATGTAAAGCACTTTATTGAAATTATCTTATTTTCCGTAGAAATCCCTATGACAGGTCGACCATTCTCGCCGACCACCAGATATCCGCAATATTCAAAAAATGCAGCTAATTCCGCAAGCTGACAATGTCTGGCGCTTCCTGCAGCCAGAGCTAATTCTTCTTTTACCTTCCCGGAAAAGGACATAGATCCACCTTCATTTACCAAATCGGTCCGCATCGCGGTGCATCAGCGTCAGCCCGTAGTCGCCCTGATCCTTCAGACGCTCGTAAAGGGCGTTGGCAAGGGTCACGCTGCGGTGCCTGCCT
The DNA here is from genome assembly GCA_900542015.1 of uncultured Lachnospiraceae bacterium. Lineage (GTDB taxonomy): Bacteria > Bacillota > Clostridia > Lachnospirales > Lachnospiraceae > UBA2882. Next base: position 287,461 of record UQLY01000002.1, read on the forward strand.
CCCGTGCATCCGATACAGATTACCAGCCGGTACTTTCCTTCCTTGACATAATTGGGAATCAAAAACTGTATCATATCCGAAAGCTTCGTCAAAAAGACCTCCGCCTCGGGAAAGCTCATGACGTAATCCCTGACCTCCTGATCGTTTCCGGTTTTCATCTTCAGCTCATCGATATAAAAAGGATTCGGCAGAAAACGCACGTCAAAGACCAGATCCGCCTCCAACGGGATTCCGTGCTTGAAGCCAAAGGACATAATCTGTACCATCAGGGAATTGTAGGCTTCATTTTTCACAAAAATCCGGTCCAGTTCTTCTTTTAATTCCCTGGTCAGAAGGCTTGAGGTATCAATGATATAATCCGCCCGTTTGCGTATCCCGTGAAGAATCCGCCTTTCCTTTTGGATGCTTTCCTCGGTGCTGCTGCCCTCGATGGGATGGACCCTTCTGCTTTCCTTATATCTTTTGATCAGGATATCATCCGAAGCGTCCATAAACAGGATTTCATACTCCAGACCGTTTTTTTTCATATCGTCGAGAGCCTGATTGATTTCCGCAAACGATTTGTCGGAACGAACGTCCAGTCCTAACGCAACTTTTGTAATTTCGCTCTTGGGAAGTGTGATCAGTTCTACAAATGTACTGATTAACGCCGCCGGCAGATTGTCTACGCAATAAAATCCGGCGTCCTCCAGCATTTTCATCGCCGTCCGCTTCCCTGCGCCGCTCATTCCCGTTACCACTACAAACTTCATTTGTTCTTCCTCTCGTTCATTCCGCCTGCCGAAAACGCATCAGAAAGTACCGATTCTGATTACCTCAGGCTCTAATGTAACCGAAAATTGTTCCTTTACCCGTTCCACGACTTCATCCATCAGCTCGGAAATATCCGCAGCCGTGGCATTTCCCACATTGATGATAAAGCCGCAATGCTTCTCGGAGACCTGGGCGCCGCCGATCCGGTATCCCCGCAGTCCCGCGTCCATAATCAGCTTTCCTGCAAAATATCCTTCCGGTCTTTTAAAAGTGCTTCCGGCACTGGGGTACTCCAGAGGCTGTTTGCTTTTTCGCCGACATGCAAAATCTTCCATTTTTTCCCGGATTGCCGCCGCATCCCCCTTAGCAAGGGTCAGCCGCGCCTCAAGCACAATAAAAGGTCTGCTTTTGATAATGCTGGTACGGTAACCAAATTCCATCGTATCGTTGTCAAGCTCCAGCAGTTCCCCGTCTTCCGTCATGACCGTGACTTTGGAAACCACCTGTTTCATTTCCCCGTCATAAGCGCCGGCATTCATAACCACCGCGCCGCCGACGGTTCCCGGTATCCCGGACGCAAACTCCAGCCCTGTCAAGCCGCTTTGCGCCGCTGCCTTTGCCACTGACGAAAGCAATGCACCCGCCTGCGCCGTAACCGTTTCGCCGTCCGTTTCAATCCGGTTAAAGCGGCTGCCAAGATGAAGGATCACGCCTTCATAGCCTTTGTCGCCCACCAGCAGATTGCTGCCGTTTCCCATGACCAGATAGTCACGTTCGGTCTGTTTCAGATATTTTATCATATTCGCAAGCTCCACAGGGGAGCCGATTTCCACGAAGAAATCCGCATTTCCGCCGACCCGGAAGGTCGTATGCTTCGACATGGGTTCATCCGCTTTGATATATTCCTTCGGAATCTGAGATTCCAAAAATTCATACAATGCCGTATCCAATTGTCCACCTGCTATTCTTTTACTATATGGTATGTTACTTTCCGATAATTATGCTGTGGACTAAGCAAGTACCAATTTTGCAGCGCCGTAAATTCCCGCGTCGTTTCCGAGAGTCGCCAGCGTAAACTGAACGTCGCGGCTTGCATGGAACACATAAGGCGTATAATTTTTGCGGATATAACCTAACAATACTTCGCCGGCTTTGGATACGCCGCCGCCGATGACAAACGCTTCGGGATTGACCACGCAGGCGATGCTCGCGAGCCCTTTGCCCAGATATTCGCCAAACTCTTCCGCAATTTCAAGCGCCACTTCGTCTCCCGCTTTTACCGCGTCCCAGACGTCTTTTGCGCTGACCTCTCCCATTTTCAGACAGGTAGGTTTGGTATTTCCTGCAAGCTTGCGGTTGGCAAGTCTGACAATCCCCGTAGCGGAGGTATACTGTTCAAGACAGCCTTTGTTTCCGCAGCCGCAGACTTCCGTTTCTTCATCGTTTACATGGATATGTCCGATTTCTCCCGCAGCTCCTCTGGCACCTGTAAGAATCTCTCCGTCCATAATGATGCCGCCGCCGACTCCTGTTCCCAGCGTCACAACGACGATGCTCTCAAAGCCCTGTCCGCCGCCTTTCCACATTTCGCCAAGCGCCGCGACATTGGCGTCGTTGCCGCCTTTTACCGGCATACCGTCCAACAGCCTGCTCAGCTCATCATTGATATTGAGCACGCCCCAGCCTAAATTTACACATTTGTATACAACGCCCTTTGCGTCTACCGGACCGGGAACGCCGATTCCGACGCCCACCACATCTTCCTGCGCGATGGATTTTTCCTGCATCTTTCCCTTTACGGCATCCGCAACATCGGGAAGCACATTGACGCCGCCGTTTTCCGTGCGGGTCTTAATTTCCCACTTATCCAGCACGTTTCCTTCTGTATCAAACAATCCCATTTTAATCGTTGTTCCGCCGACGTCTACGCCAAAACTATACTTTGCCATTTTCCTGTTTCTCCTTTACCCTTCTGTTTTACGCTCCGATTTTTTCGCCTCCGCCTAATCCTCGCGCTTCTTTGCCAGATTGTTCTGCACTCTTGTATACAATTCCTGCGCCGCGTTGTAGCCCATCTTTTTCTGACGGTGGTTTACCGCCGCGGACTCGCAGATAACCGCCAGGTTACGTCCGGGTCTGATGGGGATGCTGTGGCACACCAGTTTATTTCCCAGATACTCCGTATATTCTTCTTCCAGTCCCAGGCGGTCGTATTCTTTATCCTTATCCCAGTCCTCCAGCTTGATGACAAGATCGATCTGGCTTGTCTCCTTTACGCTGGACACACCAAACAGGGTTTTGACATCCACAATACCGATACCGCGCAGCTCAATAAAATACTTGGTAATTTCCGGCGCGGAACCTACCAGCGTATCTTCGCTTACTTTTCTGATTTCCACAACGTCATCGGTTACGAGACGATGCCCTCTTTTAATCAGCTCCAGCGCCGCCTCGGATTTACCGATACCGCTTTCTCCGGTAATCAGTACGCCCTCGCCGTATACGTCCACCAACACGCCGTGGACGGAAATGCAGGGAGCGAGCTGTACATTCAGCCAGCGGATAATCTCAGCCGTAAAAGCCGAGGTCGCCTTTTTCGTCATAAGGAGAGGAATCTTTTTCTCCAAAGCGATCTTGAGGAATAAAGGATCGGGCTGTAATTCGCGGCAGAATACAATCACGGGAATCGGACAAGATAACAGCTTGTTATAGATTTCTTCTTTTCTAGCGTCTTCCATACTGTCCATATAAGTATATTCCACAAATCCGATAATCTGCAGACGGGTCGCTTCGTAATGTTCAAAATATCCCGCCAACTGCAGCGCCGGTCTGTTGATATCGGGCTGCGTAACCTTCACACCGCTGATATCCAGCTCCGGCGTGAGATTTTCCAGTTTAAATCTTTCGATGATTTTTTCCAATTTTACACTTGCCATATGTTTCCCTCTCTTTACAGTTTGTTTTTTGCTGTTGGTTTTGCTGTATGCTAAATGTACGCCAAATCATGGCTTTACCCATTAGTTTCATCATAGCACAGTTTTTTTAGTCCCGCAACGGAGTTTCCGTCCGAGTTTCCTCTGCCGCTCCTTCCGCGGTTTCCGCCTGAGTTTCTTCTGCCGTTTCCGGATGAAAAAAGCGATAGATTTCCTCAGCCTGGGACAGGGGAATTTCCGGCACCTTTTGAAGCTCTTCTATCTGCGCCCGCTTGATTTCCTCTATGGATTTAAAATATCTCATCAGCGCTTTCCTTCTGGAAGGACCGATGCCTTTGATATCGTCGAGCACGGAATGGACCCCTTCGCTGCGCCGCAGGGATCTGTGATACTCAATGGCAAATCTGTGCGCTTCATCCTGAATCCTTGTAATCAGCTTAAATCCTTCCGAATCCCTCTCGATGGGAATTTCTTCATTATTAAAATACAAGCCTCTCGTCCTGTGGTGGTCGTCCTTTACCATGCCGCAGACCGGAATATCGATCCGCAGGCTTTCCAGCACCTCTTTGGCAATATTTACCTGACCTCTGCCGCCGTCCATCAACAACAGGTCCGGAAACTTCGTAAAGCTGCCGAAGGTTTCGTCCATCTGCTTTTCCCGGTACTGTTTTTTCTCCTCCAGCCCGTGCAGAAATCTTCTGGTCAGGACCTCTCTCATGCAGGCATAATCGTCGGGACCGTCCACGGAACGGATGCGGAATTTCCTGTAATCGCTGCGCCGGGGTTTTCCCTTCTCATAAACGATCATGGAGCCTACATTCTGAAAGCCGCTGATATTGCTGATATCAAACGCTTCGATGCGCTCCACCTTTTCAAGTCCGATTGCCGCGGCGATCTCCTTCACGGCTCCGATGGTCCTGCCTTCCTCCCGTTTGATCCGTTCTTTATCCTTACTTAATACCAGCTCCGCGTTTTTCGCCGCCAGAAGCACCAGCTTTTCCTTGCTTCCGATTTTGGGCACAACCAGGCGCACCCTCGAACCCTTCCGGGCGGACAGCCATTCTTCGATCAGCGCATGGTCGCCGATCTCTTCCTGGAGCATAATGGTACGGGGCAGAAAAGGCGTTCCCGCATAAAACTGTTTCATAAAGTTTTCCATGACTTCGCCCCTTGGCATATCAGCCACATTCGTCATATAAAAGTGTTCTCTTCCGATCAGCTTACCGCCCCGGACAAAAAACACCTGCACAACCGCATCCTTCTCGTCGGACGCCATGGCAATGACGTCCTTATCCTCTTCGGAGCTTTCGGTAATCTTTTGCTTTTGCGCCACGGATTTCACACTGTTTAACAGGTCCCGGTAACGGATTGCCTCCTCAAAATCCATTGCCCCGGACGCCTCGTTCATCTTTTCTTCCAGACTCCTTAAAATCGGCGCATAATGTCCGTTTAAAAATTCCAGCGCGCCTTCGATCTGTTTTGCATATTCTTCTTCGCTGACCTTTCCGGCGCAGGGAGCGCTGCATTGTTTCATATGATAGTTGAGGCAGGGTCTGTCCTTTCCCACATCCCGGGGCAGTACCTTGCGGCAGGTTCTTAAACAAAACAGCTTATTGAGCAGTTCTATGGTATCCTTGACGCTGCCTGCACTGGTATAAGGACCGAAATACTTGGATTTATCCTTTTTCATGCTTCTGGAAAACACCAGCCTCGGAAAAGCCTCTCCCATGGTTACCTTAATATACGGATAGGTCTTGTCGTCCTTTAACATGGTATTGTATTTGGGTCGGTGCTCTTTGATCAGATTGTTTTCCAGGACTAACGCCTCCAGCTCCGAGTCCGTCACGATATATTCAAAATGGTCAATCTGTGAAACCATTCTTTGTATCTTTACCGTCTTTTTTGTCCCCGCACGAAAATAAGAGTGCACACGGCGGTTTAAATTGATCGCCTTGCCCACATAGATAATCGCATCGTACTTATCGTGCATAATATAAACGCCCGGATCGTGAGGGAGTTTTTTCAGTTCTTCCTGAATGTTGAAGGTCGGAGTGCTCATAATGGTACCGTTGGATAAAAAAAGTAATTGACGTACAGCGCGGGACCTGCGTATGTGCAAATAGTTACAGATACGCAGGTCCCCTGGTTTTTGGTTGCGGTTTAATCTTCTTCGGTGTCAGCGCCGGAATCGGTTTCCGTATGTTCTTCACCGGCTGCACCGGGCTCTTCTGTTTCCATTTCGGGAGAGTAGGTAAGAGGAATTTCAACTTCCGCAAAAAGATCGTTTTCCTGATCCGCTTCTGCTTTCTGCGTCGTTTCTTCCTTTTCTTCCTTCTCTTCTTTTTGAGCGCTCTCGGAAAGCTGCGCTTCTTTTTTATCATCCTCAGGCGCGGGGATTCCTTTTTCCCTGCGGTAGATTTCCATAAATTCCTTACCCGTAATGGTCTCTTTCTCAATCAGGTGCGCCGCGATTTTATCCATAACCGCGCGGTTTTCCTTCAACAGGCTCTTTGCCTCTTTATAGCAGGATTTCAGAATCTTCATAACCTCTTCGTCAATTCCCGCTGCCGTCACATCGGAGCAGTTTAACGCCCTGCGTCCCTCCAGATAACGGCTTTCGGTAGTTTCCAGTCCCATCAGACCGAACCGTTTGCTCATGCCGTACTGAGTTACCATGCTGCGGGCAATATCGGTTGCTTTTTCAATATCATTGGAAGCCCCGGTGGTTACGGTATCAAATACCAGCTCCTCCGCCGCTCTTCCGCCTAACAGACCTACCAGCATATCATGGAGCTCCGCTTCGGTATTCAGATACTTTTCTTCCTCCGGCACGTGCATAACATATCCTAACGCGCCCATGGTACGAGGCACAATGGTAATTTTCTGCACCGGCTCGGAATTTTTCTGCAATGCGGAAATCAAAGCGTGACCGACCTCATGGTAGGACACGATCTTTCTTTCCTGCTCGCTCATAATGCGGTCTTTCTTTTCCTTACCTACCAGGACAACCTCTACGGCGTCAAACAGATCCTTCTGGCAGACTGCCTTTCTGCCCTCTTTTACCGCATTGATCGCCGCCTCGTTGATCATATTGGCAAGATCCGATCCCACGGCGCCGCTTGTCGCAAGGGCGATCGCATCCAGATCCACGCTGTCGTCAAGAAGCACGTCTTTGGAATGAACCTTCAAAATATCCACGCGTCCCTTTAAATCCGGTTTATCTACAATGATACGCCTGTCAAAACGTCCCGGACGCAGCAGCGCCTTATCCAGAATTTCCGGTCTGTTGGTCGCCGCCAGAATCAGGATACCCTTGGAAGAGTCAAAGCCATCCATTTCGGAAAGCAACTGGTTCAGGGTCTGCTCTCTTTCTTCGTTTCCGCCGCCGTATTTGGAATCACGGCTTCTGCCGATCGCATCAATCTCGTCGATAAAGATAATGCAGGGCGCATTTTTCTGTGCTTCCTTAAACAGATCCCTGACACGGGAAGCGCCGACGCCCACATACAATTCTACAAAATCAGATCCCGCAAGGGAGAAGAACGGCACGTGCGCTTCGCCTGCAACCGCTTTGGCAAGCAGCGTCTTACCGGTTCCGGGAGGTCCCACCAGCAGCGCTCCCTTCGGCAGCTTCGCGCCGATCTGGGTATATTTGCCGGGATTGTGCAGGAAATCCACAACCTCCTGCAGAGATTCCTTTGCCTCTTCCTGTCCCGCCACATCTTTAAAGGTAACTCCCGTTTCCTTTTGTACATAAACCTTGGCATTGCTCTTTCCTACGCCCATGGGTCCGCCGCTTCCGCCCATTTTGCGGAATGCAAACATCAAAAGCGCGTAAAGCAGTACAATCGGCAGAACCCAGCTCAGAATGCTGAAAATCAGTCCGGAATTATCCGGTATTTCCCTGGTGTATTCCACCCCGTATTCATCTAACAGCTGGTAGAGATTATCGTCCTCCAAATTGCCCGTATAATAAGTTTCCATGGGCTGGGCGCCTCCCAGCACGGCGTTATTGCTGACCCCGCGCTTTTTCGATTTGGGCGTGATCTGGATTTGCGTATCGGTTATCAGTACGCTTTGTACTTCGCCCGCCTTTACCATCTGTAAAAATGTGCTGTAAGCGATCTCCTCGCTGGAGCCCGCCATCATATTCATAAACAGACTCATCCCCATCAGCGTAACAAGTACCGCGATCAGCAGCATGAACAGACTCTGCTTCTTCTGCGGTCCGTTTCCGCCGCCGGGATTTTGATTATTCTGATTATTATTTTGATTATTGGGTTGATTATTGTTCTCCATATCGTTCCTCCAAACAGTCTGCTACTATTATAAAATCTGATTTCCCATAAATCAATATAAACATTGTGAATTTTGAGTGTCCGTTCTTAAACTTTTCTAAACTTTTTTGAACTTTTTTGATACAAATCCTAGATTTTAGACAATCTTCATTGTATAATACATGAGTATATTAGGAGGACTATTTCATGGCAGTAAAATATGTATTTGTAACAGGCGGCGTTGTATCCGGTCTCGGAAAAGGAATTACCGCCGCATCTTTAGGAAGATTATTGAAGGCGCGTGGTTATAAGGTAACCATGCAGAAGTTTGATCCATATATCAATATCGATCCGGGCACGATGAATCCCATTCAGCACGGCGAGGTTTTTGTAACCGATGACGGCGTGGAAACCGATCTGGATCTGGGGCATTACGAGCGTTTCATCGACGAGAGCCTGGATAAAAATTCCAACGTCACCACGGGAAAGGTTTACTGGTCCGTTCTGCAAAAGGAACGCCGCGGCGATTACGGCGGGGGCACCGTTCAGGTTATCCCTCACATTACCAATGAAATCAAGAGCCGCTTCTACCGCAACTTCAGCGACGACGATATGCGGATTGCCATTATCGAGGTAGGCGGAACCGTCGGCGATATCGAGAGCCAGCCATTTTTGGAATCCATCCGCCAGTTTCAGCATGAAGTGGGACATGAAAACGCGATTTTGATTCATGTTACTTTAATCCCGTATCTCTCCGCGTCCCAGGAAATGAAAACCAAGCCCACCCAGGCTTCCGTTAAAGAGCTGCAGGGAATGGGTATTCAGCCGGATATTATCGTATGCAGAAGCGAGCACCCCTTAAACCAGCAGTTAAAGGATAAGATCGCTTTATTCTGTAACGTTCCCAACAACCACGTATTGCAAAATCTGGATGTGGAACATTTATATGAAGCGCCCCTTGCTTTGGAAAAAGAAAAAATCGCCGATGTTGCCTGCGAATGCCTCCATCTGGACTGTCCCGCTCCGGACCTTTCGGATTGGAAAGAAATGGTGGAACAGCTCCGCAATCCGAAGCACGAGGTTACCATTGCCCTCGTCGGCAAATATATCCAGCTTCACGACGCTTATTTAAGCGTTGCGGAAGCATTAAAGCACGGCGGTATTTTTATCAATACGACCGTTAATATCAAATGGGTCGATTCGGAAACCGTTACCGATGAAAACGTCGGGGAAATCCTTGGCGGCGTCAACGGCATCCTCGTCCCCGGCGGATTCGGAAACCGCGGCATTGAGGGCAAGATTAAGGCAATTACCTATGCAAGGGAAAATAATATTCCGTTTTTAGGGCTTTGCCTTGGTATGCAGCTTGCCATTGTAGAATTTGCAAGAAATGTAATCGGCTTTAACGACGCCCACAGCGAAGAGCTGGACCCCAGCACCACGCATCCGGTTATCGCGCTGATGCCCGATCAGAACGGCGTGGAAGATATCGGCGGCACTTTAAGGCTGGGATCTTACCCCTGCGTACTGGATAAAAGCTCCAGGGCATATGCTTTGTACGGCGAAGAAACCATTTATGAAAGGCACCGTCACCGCTATGAGGTCAACAACGACTTCCGCGCGTCTCTGACGGAAAACGGCATGAAGCTGTCCGGTATTTCCCCGGACGGGCGCATCGTGGAAATGTGCGAGCTGCCGACGCATCCTTTCTTCATCGCTACGCAGGCGCACCCCGAATTTAAGAGCCGTCCCAACAGACCGCATCCTTTATTCAAAGGCTTTGTAGAAGCCGCTTTAGAGCAAAGCCGCAACTAAAATAAAGAATTTAAAACAACCGAACCAAACAGACAAAGCAACCAACAATAAAACAGGGCTGCCGCATTGCAAATTTTTATATCTGTCAAAGGAAACCTTTACAAAAACGCCGGTACTTAATCCGCGTATTTTGCGGATTTACGTACCGCTGCGTTTTTGCAGAGCGAAAGCGTGTTTCCGTAACCGATATAAAAATTTGTAATGCGGCAGCCTTGTTTGATTGCGTTACCTGTTTTATCCGCTTTACCGGTTCATCTGATCCAGAATTTCCTGCAGCTTATCAAAATCGATCGTACCGTCCTGGAAGCTTACCAGCGCCCGAAGCGGCATATACTGCATCATGGCGTCCTGCATTGCCTTGGAAGAACTGCCAAGCCCTTCTCCCTCGGTCGCGTTGGTGTCGCACGCCTCAATCATCGTACATGCAGCGTACAGGGGTTCCAGATATTTCGCAGCCTTCTCATCTTTATTGATGTCGCCGAAGGTTGTATTTAAATGGTATTTCTTGCGGATCTTGCGGGTCGCTTCTACACAGACCGTATCCTCTAAGCGGATATCCCTTGAGGAACTTCCGACGCAAATGTCAAATTCGCCGCCTTCTACATAGAAATCCCTGATCTGTACATTATAATAAGCAAAATCCCTTGCTTTCAGAGTAAAGGTAACCGTCTTGGTCTCTCCCGGAGCCAACTCAATTTTTTCAAATCCTCTCAGCTCTTTTACCGGTCTGATTGCGGTGCTTTCCCGGTCTCCCACATAAAGCTGCACCACTTCCTTGCCCTTTACCTTTCCGGTATTGGTAATGTCTACGGACACGGTCAGGGTCTCGGTATCCTTCATGGATTTCTTATCCAGTTTCAGATTGGAATATGCAAATTCAGTATAACTGAGCCCGTATCCGAAGGGGAACAGCACATCCATTTTCTTCTTATCATAATAGCGGTATCCTACAAATACCCCTTCCCTGTATTCGACTTCATCCTCTTCTCCGATATAATATAAATAAGAGGGATTATCTTCCAACTTAACCGGGAAAGTCTCTGCAAGCTTTCCGCTGGGGTTGACTTCGCCGAACAGAATGCGGTACTCCGCTTCTCCGACCGCTTCTCCGCCCAGATACGCCTCCAATACGCCTTTTACCCGGGGCAGCCAGGGCATTTCCACGGGCGAACCGTTATGAAGGACAACTACCACATTAGGCTGTACCTTTGCCACTTCCTCAATCAGATGATTCTGGCTTTCCGGCATCTGCATATGCGTCCGGTCATAGCCCTCGGATTCAAACGCATCGGGAAGACCGGCAAAGATCACGGCAACCTCCGCTTCCTTTGCTGCAACAACGGCTTTTGCAACGAGCTCTTCGTCAATGACATCCTCCGCATCATCATAGCCCTTGGCATAGGTCACATTGGGCAGCCCTTTTGCCGCTTCCCATGCTCCGGTTACCTTAAAGCTGTTGATATGGGAGCTTCCGCCGCCCTGATAACGGGGTTTTTCTGCATACTGACCGATAAATGCGATTTTCTGTTCCTTCTTCAAAGGAAGGATGCCTTCGTTCTTCAATAAAACGAGGGACTCCTCCGCTACTTTTCTGCTGAATTCATGCTGTGCCTGTCTGTCAAACACGGCGTTTTTATCCCTGTTTTCCATATAACGGTAGACAATTTCCAGAATGCGGATTACTGTCTTATCCAATACCGCCTCGTCCAGACTGCCGTCTTTTACCGCCTTTTCGATCAGCTTGTCGTTGACGCCGCAGGACGGCGGCATTTCCAGATCCAGTCCTGCCTTTACACCTGCCACGCGGTCGTTGACTGCGCCCCAGTCGCTGACAACAAACCCGTCAAAACCCCATTCGTCCCGCAGAACATCCGTCAGCAGCATTTTATTCTCTGCGGCATAAGTCCCGTTGATCCTGTTGTAAGAGCACATAACCGTCCATGGTTTTGCCTCCTTTACCGCCGTCTCAAAAGCAGGCATATAGATTTCCCGCATGGTTCTTTCATCCATTTTGGAATCGGAGGACATTCTCCTGGTCTCCTGGCTGTTCGCCATAAAGTGCTTAATGCTGGTGCCCACATGTTTGCTCTGCACGCCTTTGATATAGCTCGCCGCAATTTCTCCCGCCAAGTAGGGATCTTCCGAATAATATTCAAAATTGCGCCCGCAAAGCGGCGAACGCTTAATATTTACCGCCGGTCCCAAAATAACACCGATACCTTCCGCCTGACACGCTTCGCCGATTGCCTGACCCATCTCGCTCAGCAATTCTCTGTCAAAGGAAGCGGCGGACGCGCATCCCGCTGGATAACATACTGCGACGATACTGTCGTTGACCCCGAGGTGATCTCCTTCATCCTTCTGCTTACGGAGTCCGTGAGGTCCGTCCGATACCATCATCGCGGGTACTCCCAATCTTTCTATCGCCTTTGTGTGCCAGAAATCTCCTCCCGAGCAAAGGGAAGCTTTCTCTTCCAAAGTCATTTGCGCCACAATTACTTCTATTTCACTTCTTGTCATTTGATAACCCCTTTCTGACAGCCCTTCCTGCCATTTCTTTCTGAGCCTATGCTAACAAATTTTCCGCTCTGCTACTATCCCGTTTTTTGACCTGTTTTTAGGTCGATATTGACTTTTTATAAGACACATGGTACTTTGGGAAAAAGGAGGAAACAGGGATGAATATTTATCACGAGCAGGTAAAAACCGACGTTGCTTTGCCGATGCGCTTTGAAATCTATTTTACGGAAGGCGAATTGTTTCCCATGCACTGGCACAACAGCCTGGAAATTATTTATATTTTATCGGGAACGATGGAAGTAACCGTCAACGACCGGCTGACCCGCCTTCTCTCCAACGACTTCATTATGATCAACTCCCGGGAAATCCACGGTACCCATTGTATCGGTCCTACAAAAGTTTTTCTGCTGCAGCTTCCTTACCGTTTCTTAAAAGATCATATTCCCGAATACGATTTTGTACGTTTCCGGGATTCCCGCGGTCCCTTCCGTTTTCCCGGCGAAAATAAGCTGAAACCCATTTTTGACCAAATGACTGCATTATATACCGATACCTCCACCGAGGGACGGCTCCGCCTGACCTCATTACTCTACGGACTGTTATCGGAGTTAGTCGCAGGTTATATGATCCGCCTGACCGAAAACGATAAAATAAAATCCGACAAAAACTTCCACCGCCTCTCAATGCTGATGGACTATACGGAAAACCACTATAACGAACAGATCGGCATTTCCGACGCCGCAAATCTGCTGCACCTGGACGAGTCGTATTTTTGCCGTTTTTTCAAAAAATATATGGGACAAACCTTTCTGGAATATATCAATTCCATCCGGCTAAGGCATATTTGTGAAGATATGATACAGACTGATCTGCCTCTGATGGACATTCTGGATAAACACGGCTTCCTGAATTATAAAGTTTTTTCCAAACTGTTCAAGGAAACCTACGGCATGACTCCAAGACAAAAACGCGCCGAATGGAACTCACAGCCTAAATAAAGTGCACGAAAAATATAAAAAGTATAAAAAAATGCGGCTGTTACATTTAGAAATTTTTATATCGATCAAAGGAAACCTTTATAAAAACGCCGGTACTTAATCCGTGTATTTTGCGGATTTATGTACCGCTGCGTTTTTGTAGAGCGAAAGCGTGTTTCCGTGATCAATATAAAAATCTATAAATGCAACAGCCGCATCTTTCTATACTGCTCTATGCTGTTTTTATTCGTAAATTTGGAACATATTTGTCTGAGTGGTCAGATTGTCGGCTACCTGGTTCAGGCTTTCGGTCGCCGATTTGATCTCGCCGATCGTAGCGGCAAGCTCTTCTGCGGAAGCTGCGGTTTCCTCTGTCGCCGCCGCATTTTCCTCTGCAATTGCGGAAAGGCTCTCTACCGAAGCCATTACCTGCCCTCTCGCATCGTCCAGCATCTTCGTATTGGAGGCGATCGTATCGATGCCTTCCACTGTTACCTGGAGACCGTCGTTTACTTTATCAAATACCCGCTTGGTCATTTCCACCTTATCCGCCTGCAGACCGATAATCGCGTCTACGGTGTTCATGGTCTTAACCGCCTGCTGCGTATCTTCCAATAAGTTGTTGATAATTCCCTCAATGGTTTTAGCCGACTGATTGGACTGCTCCGCAAGGTTTTTGATCTGTTCCGCCACTACTGCGAAGCCGCGTCCGCTTTCGCCCGCTCTCGCCGCTTCAATGGAAGCGTTTAACGCAAGAAGGTTTGTTTCATTGGCGATGGATGCAATCAGCTCCGTCGCTTTATGTATTTCCTGTGCGGACTCATTGGTCGTATTGGTCTGTTCGTAAATAACCGCGATCTGGCTCTTAACTTTCTGAGAGATCGCTTCCAGCTCATTGACGGTTTCCACGCCTTCTTCGCCCGCGCCCTTCATCTGCTCTGCATTTGCCAGCAGACGGTCAACCGCGCTGGAGGTTTCCGCAATTTCTTCTCCAATCTTGATAACCGCATCGGTAACGGACTGTGTCTCCGCCGCCTGCGTGGTTGCTCCGTTCGCCATATCGGTCATGGATCTTGCCACATCGTCCGACGCGTTGTTGGTCTGTTCCGCCATTTTATCCAGTTTGCCAGAAGCTTCCACGATGACATCGGAGGTATTTCCCACCTGTCCGATCACGTTCTTTAAGGAAGTGACGACATTGTTCGCATGTCTTGCCAGCGTGCCCATCTCGTCTTTTCTTGCCAGATCTTTCTTGTCAACGCCGTGGGTCAGATTTCCTTCCGCCGCATAATCCATCGCCTTGATCAGACGGTTGATGGAATTAACAAGACTCCATACAAATATCCTCATAACCATAGCTACGATCGCTATCGTAATCAATGAAATCAATACAATATGCCTGATCATCGTCGGCGCCTCTTTGCCCATGACAAGCAACGCGGCGATGCTGATCTCAATACACGCAATCACAATCGGCGCAATTGTAAAAAACATCAGCTTTGTTTTCATGGTAAATATGGAAGTCGTCGTCCTTGTTTTCTTCTCTTTCATCACGTAACCCTCTCTCAACCTGCTGCCGGCACCGAACCGGCGCAGTTTTTCCTATAGCAACATCTTATCACGAATTGCCTCTTTTTAAAAGTCCTATCTGTACACAAATTCAAGTATTTTTGATCCGGTTCCTGCCCTCCGCTTTTCCCTGGTACAAAAGGTCGTCCGCCCTTTTAATCAGCATATCTATACTCTCTCCGACCTCGTATTCGGTAAACCCGAAGGTCATCGTCACGCCAAAGCTGTCATCTTCATAAGTAAACGTCATATTGAGAAGCTCCGCCAGAAAATTTTCCAGCTCGGCAAACGCGCGCTCCTTTTCTTCATGGTAGACAAGCAAAAATTCTTCTCCGCCCCATCTGGCGGCAAAGCCCGCCTGATCCGTATATTTCTTAAAAAGTTCTGCGATTGTCACGAGCACCATATCGCCGCAGTCATGTCCGTAGCGGTCGTTGACATTTTTGAAAAAGTCAATATCTCCCAACGCAACGCAAACGGCGTTCTTTGTATCCCGGTCCGCCTTGTCCATCTGCTTTTCCAGTTCAACGCGCCCTGCCCTCCGGTTAAGAAGCCCCGTGAGGGGGTCGTTGGAAATCAGCTCCTTAATCTTCTTTCCCACGTCAGCCGCGTGCCGTCCCATCTGTCCGATTTCATCATTTCTTTTAAGCACGACCTCCGGCATTTTTTCATCGAAATCATCCTCGGCAAGACCGCCGATATAGCACCGGATCTTATCCAGTCTGTCCGCAAGATTTCTCGCATAGGCGGAGGCAATCCCCAATATAATCAAAAAGGCAAGCACAAACACAAGCACGATCCGCATAACAATGGTACTCACATTGGCGACAACGCTTTCATTGGTCATGCCGGCGAACACCATGCCGCACACCTGTCCCCGATCATAAAGCGGAACATAATAACCATAGTAGCTTTCGCCCCGGATCTTTACCTTGCTGGAATAATACTCATTCCCGTTGAAGATCGCGTCGGTTATCTGTTCGTTTCCCAGTACGGAACCGACGATCCGGTTCCCCTCTTCATCGGCAATCGTCGTCACAACGCGGGTATCCTCATAAAAAATCGTGATTTCCGCTCCCGTATTTTCTTTGATGCGGTCGGCAAGGGCAAAATCATTGGTCAGATCCGCTTCTCCCATATAAAAACGACCGTCCTCATACCTGATTTCTCCCGGGTAAGCGATACCATACATATCCGTCGTCTCTCTCGCTATTCCCGCCAGAGATTTGCGGATTTCCAAAGTCATGCCTTCCGAAACGCTCCGCTGACCCATAATGACCAGTATAACGCCCAATACAAATATGGGCACCGCCATAACCGCGGCAAGCGAAAAAAATAAATGCCCCTGTTTTCCTTTTTTCATATTCTGCCCCTTTTGCTTTTATGAAACTATTTTATCAAATCCGCTTCCCATCCTCAACAGATTTTTCCGCTCCCGGAACACCCTTCCAGAAAGTCCGAAATGTCCATGACAAACTCTCTTCTTGGCACATATCGCTCTCCGGCAAGCTTGGGAAACAACCGTTTCTGCTGTTCCTTTGGCTCTTCGATCAGTTGCAGCTTTTTGGCGCGCGGAAGCTGTTTGATCGCATACTCCAGCCGCGCCGCCGACCGGTAGGTTTCCGCCTCCCATACCATCATAATTCTTTGTATCCTGCGGCTTTTGGTATATTTCGCGCCTTTTTCTGTTTTAAAATAATGATCTCTCATCCTCTGTCCAACGTCCTTCGTAATCCCCGTGTACAACGATCCGTCCTCGCACCTTACCATATAGACAAAGGATTCCTTTTTTTCTTCCATTCCGATCCCGTCCCGTTTTACTTGTGCAGTCCGAAATACTTATCCGGATAATCCGTTCCCGTATCCACCTGCATCCGGTGTGTGTATTCCTCCGGATTTTCCGCCATTTTCAAAAAGGTGTCAAACGCCGACAGAATCATCTTTGCCTCGTTATGCTTCATATCATAGGTATCCGCGTCCAGCTTAGCCTTAAAATGATCCATCTGCCAGATCAGCACGTCGATCACATGATACCCCTTAATTTCCACCCGGCTGATAAACTCCTGTTTGACCAGATAATATACATACTCCGTATAAATATCGTCCCGCTCCAGCATCCGCGCCCAAAATTGCGCGAAAAACTCCTCGGACAGTCCGTTTTTGACACAGGCTTCATGGGTAAATGTTTTTACCTGTTCTCTGGTAATATGTAATGTATTGGTTTCTGACATATCCTTTTCCCTTCCGTAGCGCTGTTTCTCTTTTCTATTCCGGTTCCGCCGTCCGGTCCGCCCGCTTTTCAACGCCTTCCAAGTCAAAAGCCGGGATAAAGCTCTCCTTTGCGGTCTTTCCCTCCTGCATATAGCCCCGGGTAATGCCGAGGGAAAGGGCGTATTCGATGGTCTTATCATATTCATAAGACGTAACCCTCCGGTACAATTCCTTCATTTCCGCTTTGTCTTCCCCTTTGCTTTCTCCGGGCTGCAACGCTTTTGCAGACGGCTTCATCGGCGTATACTGATTCATGATGCTGAAATAAATCCGCTCTCCATAGGTTTCATAAAGATATGCGATGATCCGCTCGGCTTCTTTCCTTTTCCCCGGCAGCAGAAGATGGCGCACCACAACGCCCTTTTCCATCATGCCCCGGGAATCAAACGCGGGCTCCCCGACCTGCCTTACCATCTCGGACACGGCAGCCTTCGCCTTTACCGCATAGTCCCCGGCTTCGGAATAGTTCTTTGCGGTTTCCGGCTCCATATATTTAAAATCAGGCAGATAAATATCCACCAGCTTATCCAACAGCTTCAACGCTTCCGGCTCTTCATACCCGCCGCAATTGTATACAACCGGGATTCTCAGCCCCTGTTCCTTCGCCCGAAGCAGCGCCCCTGCAACGGTGGGAATAAACATGACCGCCGTGACCAGATTGATATTGTTCGCGCCCTGTTGCTGCAGTTCCAGAAAGATTTCGGCAAGACGCCCCGCGTTTATCTCTTTTCCCGCCCTTCCCCGGGATATTTCCCTGTTCTGGCAGAATACGCATCTTAAATTGCACCCCGAGAAAAACACGGCGCCGGAGCCTTCCCTGCCGCTGATGCAGGGCTCCTCCCAATAGTGCAGAGCCGCCCTCGCCACCATGGGAAGGGGTCCCATGCCGCAAAATCCCCGTTCCCCGGTCAGGCGGTTTACCCCACAGTTTCTGGGACATAAGCGGCAGCTTCCATATTGAGCGATTTCCAATTCGGATAACGTCGTTTCGTCAATCATTTTATTCTTCTTCAATTTTTATGTATTCCCATAACAATATTTTTTTCTGCTGCGCCTTTAATTCCCGGTAGGAATCGTAATCTTCGACAATCCATTTGACGCTTTCTTCCCCGGTCTGTCCGGTTTCTTTCTCTTCTCCCTTTTCTCCGTCTGATTCCGCCGTCTCTTCCCTTACCTGCACATCATAATAAATAAAAATCCGATATTCCCCGGACCCGTCATAGGACGGTTGAATACTCACATTGTATAAATCTCCGTCCCCGTCCCGGTAAAAATAATCATAATGCGATACGGAAAGCGTCAGGGAATCCATTTCCTTCCCTTCGTATTCCAGATCATCGTCCTGTCCGATATACCCCTCTTTCCCAAGCGCCGATAAAATATCGTCTCTTGTTTCAGCGGAAACGGCACAGCCGCCAAGCATCAGCATTACCGTCATCAAAATGCAAATTACCGGGATTTTTCTCCCGAAAGCCCCTCTCGCTTCTCTTCTCACTATCCTTTTTCCTCCCTGATCCTAAAATACCCTGCTTCTCAAAATCCAATTACCCTAATCGATCGTCTCTATAAATTTTCCGATCTCAATCCATGCCTTTTTGGATTCCGGAAGCATCTTCGCCGCCATTTGAAAAATGTGGAACATCCCCTCATAAACGGTCAGCCGCACTTTAACGCCCTGCTCTCTCGCCTTTTTTGCGACGCTGACGGAATCGGAAAGCAGCATTTCATAGCTGCCCACCTGCAAAAGCATCGGCGGAAATCCTTGAAAATCCCCGAAAAGCGGAGAAATATAAGGGTCCGTCGGGTCATGGTCTTCCACATATTCCTTATTATAAATCAGCGTGTCCCTGCTGCCACCAAACAAAGGATCTTTATCATAATTCGTATCATAGCTCTCCCCGCTTGCGGTCAGATCCGTCCAGGGAGACATGGCGATCAAGCCGCAGGGAAGCGGCGTCTGCCGGTCTTTTAAATAATGGCACAGCGCCATGGCAAGACCGCCTCCGGCGGAATCGCCCGCTACGATGATCCGTTCCGGCGTCCACCCCTGCTCCATCAGCCAGCAATAGGCGGCATAGGCGTCTTCCAGCGCAGCCGGATAAGGATTTTCAGGCGCCACCCTGTAGTCAACGGTGAGCACGCTCATTCCTCCGCTGACTTCGCAGTATAATCCCGCAAACATACGGTAAGCGTTCCGCATGGCTCCCACATAACCCCCGCCGTGAAGCTGTAAAATGATCTTTTCCTCATTCGCATTTTCCTTTAAGGACAACAATTCCATCGGAAAATGTTCCAGCTCTATTTTTTTCATTTCAAAGCGCTCCGGGCATTTCCATTCCGGCTCCGCTTCCCCGATCTTCTTGCGAAGTTCGCCGCTTCTGATCTTTTTGCCGATCAGATGGTCGTGGGTCGCATGAGCAATCAGGTCGCGCACAACCCGTCCGCGGACACTCGCCTCGCTTTCGGGAATCAGTTTCTTTTTCCGCATAAAAAGTTCTCCCTCGTCCGTTACATATGGCTAACGCACATGAAATCTGCGTTTCAATTCCACCCGCGCTCTCCGGTCCCCGATGATTACCGTTCCCAAAAATAAAAACACGGAACACCCAAGGGCAGCCAGCGTCAGCTCCGGATGGGTTACAATTCCCGCAAAATACAAAATCAAAGGCACCAGACTGCACAGGATCATAAAGATCTGCCACATCAGATAGCTCTGCCAGCCTTTGTTATTGACAATCATCAGTACGATAATCGCGGCGTCCACCAGCAAAATTCCCGACGGAAGAACATAATTGACCGACCAGCCGTTATACCCGGCTACAAAATCAATCACGACCATCATGGAAATCGCTATGAGCACCAGCACGGTTACCTTTGCCTTATAACCGCTTTGCCCCAAGATCGCAAACCGGAACAGCAGATAAATATAGAGGAAAGACAGCCCCGTAATCGCGCTCCACCAGATCTGCGACTCCATGAAAAAATTGCAGGCGACGAGAATGGATTCCGCAAGAATCGCACAAAACAGATAAATTCTGCTGATCAGAGCGAATTTTCGGCTTCTGATCCTTACATCGGGATACATGTTCTCAACTTCCACCGTCTGTTCCAAAACCGTGTCGCACAATGGACACCGTTCCGTCTCATCCAGTATTTCCACGCGGCATCTGATACATTTACTCATAATTCACCCCATTGCTTTCTATTTCCACATCGATCCCGTCGGCGGCAAGCTTCCGAAAGAAGCCCCGCTGCACCGATACGTCCGCCAGGTCATAGCTGAAACTGAATACAAGAGTATCCTGATAGGAACAGATCGTTCCCTTCAGATGCTGCCCCTTGGACATAGCGAGAAAGGCATGGAACATTTCCACATAAGGCTCGTAAGCCTCTGCTAACGTAATATTTCCGATATTGGTAACCGTCCCCGTATTCGCCAGAGCCGAAGTCGTATAAATCTGCCTCATGGCAATGTTTTTGAGAAACAGCGGCGTCGCCCGGGCAATCAAGATTTTTTCGTTGGAAACGTTATAAGAAAACAGTTCCTCCAAATGTTCCCGGTTAATCTGATCCCTCAGGCTTTCGCAGGTTAAGGAAAGCACTTCTTCAAACGTATAATTTTCTTTGACCGGGCAAAATTCCGCCGATACCATGGCAAAGAAATTTTTCGTAGTAATGGAATGGAAAAAGGGTCTTAAGTTGACCGGCACCGCTACGCGGATGGGCTTTTTGGACGGCATCGCATGCAGGCACTCCGTATACACGCTGTAGATATAAACCGCTACCAGGTATTCGTTTATGCTGACCTCGTACCCATGACACACCTCTTTGAGCTGAGGAATTTTCATAGAGCCGTGCATTACGCCAAATTCCCCCGGTTCCATCTTTTCTCCTTTGATCAGATACGCTTTCTTTGACTGGTATCCCTTTTGCGCCTTCCGCTTATAATTTTTCAAAAAACTGTCTTCCCGGTTCAACGAGGTATCGCTGCTAAAGGAATCTCCCAATTTTTCCCGCAGACTCGGATGGGACAGGCGCAGATACTGATAAGTCAGTTCCTTCAAAAAATTGATGCCTCCCATACCGTCGGCAAGCACATGGAAAACCTCCAGATTGATCCGGTACTTGTAATAGGTTACCCGGAACAGATAGCTGCGGTTTTTATTCTGCCTGATAAACCGGCAGGGAAACGTATTTTCCTCGCATACCTTCGGCGCAGGCTTGCCGTTTTCTTCCAGATAGTACCAGAACACGCCCTGACGAAGCCGCAGATTAAAGCCGTCAAACTTGGGCAGTATCATATCTAACGCCTGCTGCAGCAGATCCGCCTGCACCAATTCCTTTAAGGTCACGCTGATGCGGTAGACGTTGCTCATGCTCTCTCCCGCTATTACCGGAAACAGATGCGCCGTATTGTCCAGCCTTTCCCACCGCAGATCTCGGTAAGATTTCTTTCCCGGTCTTTGCCCCGGTCTATTTCCCGATGGATTATCTTTTTTATTTTCCCCTTTTTGAAGATTATCTTCCCCGGGAATTTTTTCAGATTTTCTTATCATTTTCTAATCTCCGTCAATTTATGCGCGGTTTCGCGCATAATACGAAAGAAACTCCCGAAAAAACAGGAGTTTTCTGTCAGTTGTCTCAGGATTTCAGATACCATTGGCGGTTCCTTTCACCAATCGTATACACCCGGTCCGCAATCGTATTATGGCTTTTAATATTTCTTACCTTTTGAGAAAATTTATCATCGTTTCTGTCGTTTAAAATCTCCAGGTCTTCCCCCGAAGGGTTCATTCTGATTCTCGCTTTTGCAATCAACTCCGTCGTTGTGATCCCCGGATATTGTGCAATCAAATCCAATACAACAGGTACAATCTGATCTTCCGAATAACAACTCATAAGCATGCCTCCTTACTTAATCGGGTAATTGGTTATCAATAAATGCTCCGCATTTTTATCGTTCCGGTCCTGAAAGCTGACCGTATAACGCTTATCAAAACGGTTGACATACAGTCTGTCTCCGTTAGCTGTTGCTAATCCATCGGGATACAATCCCAGGATAAAATCCGTATTTTTAATAATCAGCATAAAATAGGCTCTGCAGCGGCGGATCAGATAATCGGCAAGCCTCGTCTGGTCGCCCTGTCCGAACTCATTGCCCGCATATGCGCTAAACTCCGTATCATAGGGCGGGTCCAGAAAAATAAAATCCCTTTCGCCCGGCTCAAATTGCTCAAAAAACGCCTCAAAATCCAGATTGGCAACTACCGTTTTGCGAAGCTGTTTTGCAAGCTCCGCATTGCAAAAATACGCCGTCTTTTTGCTCATGGATTTGCGGTTATAAGAAATCCCTCCGTAAGGGACGTTAAACTTTCCTTCTTTATTATACCGAAACATGGAGGAATAACAATACTCTCTCATAAAAAACCAGATAGCCGCCCCAAAGGGTTGTTCGATCCCCAATTCGTCAATATGATTGTATAAATACCGGAAATGCGTATAAAAGCCGCTTTTGAAGGCGCCCTCTATATTCGCCGACACGTCCTCTTTGGAAAGCTCCTTCGCCTTCTTTTCCAAAGACGCCATCCGGACAATTTTATTGCAGACGCTTTCTGTCAATTCCTCTGTGAAATGTTCAATCGCCGCATTAAAATTTCCGTTCAGCAATCCGTTGAACTCTTCCTCATGGTCTTTTACAAAACGGCTTATGGCTTCTTTTAATTCAGGCGCGCCGCAGGGTGTAATCCGGTATGTCTGATATATCTGCAGCAGCTCCTCTTCATGATTTTGCACAATCCGGCTTACATTCATCCAGTTGTAATCTATCTGGCGCAGTTTTTCCAAAAAAACTTCGTTTTGCTGCGCCACCAGCCGGTAAAGTCCGATCAGCTCCGCCGACTTATCGTTAATATAATATCTTTCGCTGTCCAAAGATAAATATACGGAACCGCCGCCTACAAAGGGCTCGTAATAATTATTTGCATCAGGCGGCAGATTCGGAAGTATATATTTTAATTCTTTTTCTTTTCCTCCCGGATATTTCAACAGAGGAGGGAGTCTTTTTTCCTTCGGCGTTACCACTTTCATGTTTCCTTTCAGGTTCATGGATACTCATAGTATCTCTTTTATTATACCAAATTGTATACCGGAAAGCAAAATGAAATCCGTGCTTGATCCGCGCCCGGTCCGCCGGTTTTAATCTGCCGGCTTGATCTTCCTGCTTGATCCGTCGTCCTTTTGCGGACCGCTCTACTGCGCCCCTTCCTCTTCCGTAGGATTCACATGGACCATGATATGTTTGACCTTAGGGAAATTGCGCTCAATCTCTTCATGAACGGTTTCTGCGATTTCATGGGCTTTTTGCAGCGTATAGGAGCCGTCCACGCTGATTTCAATATCAACATAGATTTTATTGCCGAAAATCCGCGTCTGAAGCAGGTCGATGCCCAGCACGTTTTCATTGCTCATAACACATTCGTAAATCTGTTTCTCCGTCTCTTCATCACAGGAATGATCCACCATTTTATCTATGGCGTCTTTAAAAATATCATAAGCCGCTTTCACAATAAACACGAAGATAACCAGGCTCGCCACGGAATCCATAACCGGAAAGCCCAGTCTCGCACCGCCGATACCGATTAACGCGCCTACAGAAGAAAGCGCGTCCGAACGGTGATGCCACGCGTCCGCCATCAGCGCGCCGGAATCAATCTTTTTCGCATAATGCCTGGTATACCAGAACATCGCTTCTTTTGCCGCGATCGATACAATAGCCGCCGCTAACGCCAAGGTTCCCGGCACCTCCAGCGTCTCATAATTTCCCTGCAAAATGTTTTTTAACGCATCCGCGCCGATTCCCAGCCCTGTGATAAACAGCACCATGGAAAGGATAATCGCCGCCACGCATTCCAGTCTCTCATGCCCGTAAGGGTGGTCCTTATCGGATTCCCTGCCCGCCAGTTTAATCCCGACCATTACCACAATGGTACTGAATACATCCGATGCGGAATGAACCGCGTCGCTGATCATCGCTCCCGAATGCGCCGCCACGCCTGCAAAGAGCTTAAAGACGGAGAGCAGCAGATTTTCCACGATCGTAATCGTTGATACCCGATTGGCGATTTTTTGAAAATCATTGCCGGTTCTGTCAGTTTCTGTTTTTGCCGCCTGATATTCCTTCATATTGGTTACCTCCCCGGAATTTGCCTTTTTCATGACACAAGTCAGTCCTTTTTTGTTGCGGAATGTCTCTATGGCACTTAGTATATGTGGGGATCTGAAAAGAAGTACTTTTAATAAAAAAGTATAAAAAGACACCCACGATCCAGTATTAACAGTTACTGTCCCGTGGATGAGAATTTCCACTGTCACTCCTGTGACCCGACTCCATGACGCTATGTCACGGTCTGTTCAGTTTGTACTGTAGATTGATATGCAGTGCAAAGAGTTTACATAGGATAACATAGATCATTCAATTTGTCAAATATCCACAATCCGGTTTTTTCCGTTTTTCTTGCCATCGTACATTCTCTCGTCCGCAAGGATAATGAGTTTTTCCGGATTTTCCCGCTCATCGCAAAATGCGATCCCGAAAGTCATGGTAATGCGGATCTTCTGTTCCCGGTACCTGACCGCCGTTTCCTCAATCAGCTTCCTGATCCGCTCCATTACCGCAGACGCATAGGGCTTATCGCCGTACAGCAATATTAAAAATTTCTCTCCGCCCCAACGGAAGGGCACGGCTCCGTCCGGCAGGTTGTTTTTGATTTCCGCCGCCAATTCGGAAAGGACGGTATCCCCGCACTCATGCCCGTAAGTATCGTTGACTGATTTAAAGCTGTCGATATCTCCGAGAACGATGCAATACGGCTTCTCCGATTGCTGATATTCCCGGAAATAAGCCGGAAAACGCCGGCGGTTGTTTAACCGGGTCAGCACATCGTAGTTTGCCAGATAATCCAGCTGCGTATTCTTTTCCCGCAAAAGCTCGTTGCTCATATCCGCCTTATATCGGTTGTAAGCAATATCGGAAAGGACGTTTGCCGTCACATACAAAAAGTTAGCGGCACGGTCGATGGTTTCCCGCTCGAGGATATAAACCGTATCCAGCGCCTTCAGATAACCCTCCGGGTCTACCCCGATCTCTTCGGCGATTTTACGGTACTTTTCCGGATTGGGCTTGTCGGGAAGCACCTGCCCGCCGATAAAGCAGCCGATCATTTCTCCTTCAACTATAATCGGCGCCGCATAATCCATGAGCCCCGCATGGCACTCATAGACGCAGGAACGTCCTTTATGGAACGCAAGCTCCGCGCCCTTTTTATCGCATTGCTCGCACCGGGGTCGTCCGATTTTTGATTGGCGTGTATACTCCATACAAAAGGTTGTAAAGTTGGACCCCTTTGTAACGGCAATTCCGTCTTTATCCGTGGTCAGAGCCGCCATACCCGTCATAGAGGAAAACGCGTCCTGTATTTTTTGCAAAATCTCCACCGGAATATAGTCCGTCAGAGTCGGTCCTTTCGCCCGACCGGGGATTCCCTTATCGTCCGGCTCTTTTACCAGCATCTTCTCAAAGTCCCGGCGCGGCAGGGGCCTGGAAAAATAATAACCCTGTATATAATCGCAGCCGTGGCGGGAGAGAAAATCAAGCTGGCTCTGTGTCTCGACTCCCTCCGCAATGACCCTTGCATTCATATGATGGGACATATCGATAATGGAATGGATAATGCTCTTGGTCTTGGAATCCGTCCCGATTTTCTGTACAAATCCCATATCCAGCTTAATAATATCAAAGTCATAAGCGCTAAAGGTACTGAAAGAAGAACAGCCGCTCCCGAAATCGTCCAGCAAAATCTGGGCGCCCGCCTCCCTTAAATCGGCGATCAGATTCGCTTCATGCGCCGACATGGCGGCATAGGCGGTTTCCGTTACCTCAAAACGGGGCTGAATGTCATAATTGTCATTTCGCAGGCTCGTAAAGATCGTATCCATCATCTGAGAATCGTAAAAATCCATCCAGGAAAGATTGATGGAAATTGGAACCATACGCTTTCCTTCTTTTTGGTACTGTGCATAGAATTTACGGACTTCATTCAGGACGAAACCGTCCACCTGGGTAATCTGTCCGCTTTCTTCCAAAACAGGAATAAAAACGCCCGGAGAAATGATCCCCTTGCCGGGATAATTCCAGCGGATTAAGGCTTCCGCCGAAGTCAGCTCTCCGGTACGCGCATCATAGATCGGCTGATAATAAACTTCAAATTCTCCATTTTCCAGCGCAGACTGCACCCGCCCCTGAATCTCCGACCGGATAATATAATTCACCCGCATGGATTCTTCAAATACGGCATAGGGTTTTATGTATTCGTCAAAAATATGCTGCATCGCAATTTTCGCATAATCGCACATGGTACTGACCGGAAGCGTTTTATCCTCAATCGGATAAATACCGCACCGGATATAGAGCTGTATCTCTCTGTTTTCCAGCATCAGGCTGGTTTTGCATATTTCCGGCAAATAATCGACGTCCAGCCGCGCCCGGTCCACGAGGCAGAGAAAATGATCTCCCTCCGTCCGCGCGACTAAAACAGGCTGCAGCGCGGAATATTTAAAGTGACGGTACATTTCCCGCAGCACTTCGTCTCCCACCGCCGTACCGAAAAACTCATTGACGCTCTTGAAACCCTTGATATCAAATATCACGACGGCATAATCGCCCGGCGCGTCAGCCGCATCCAGAAACAGCCGCGCCTCGTGCAAAAATCCCCGCCTGTTCAGCGCCCCAGTCAGAAAATCCATGTTTTCAATATCCGCGGTAAATTCTTCATGAATGTCTTTTAAATAAAGATATACGATCTGATCATCGTCCCGATACTCCGGCGCGGGAATCAACTCCATGGAAACCCAGCGATATCCGCCATCGGTTTTTCGTCTGTAATGGCAGCCGATCCGCCGATTTCCTTTTTGAAACGCCGCCCGCAGGTAATCCAGATCCGTAAACAAGCGGTATCTTTCCGCATCGTCGGGGTGCACCGGCGCTTCCCCTGCAATCCCTTCCGTCCACTTAGAAGTCTTTTCAAACCCGCCGTTTCCATCTCCCCGCCCAGTGGACAGCCCTTTGATTTCCACATAACAATCCTGCGTCAGATTGACTTTCAGGATTCTATCATAAATATGGGAAAGCATTTTCAACGCTTCCTCTTCATATATTTCGGTAGTCACTTAAATCTCCTCAATTCCTGTCTCTTTGCTGTCTCTTTGATCAGACGCTTTTATTGACAATTTATTATATCATTTTTAAGTGAAAAGTACTATTCCCCTTTTTGCGCCATTCGTTTTCCTTTTGCACAATTCGTTTTTCTTTTGCACAATCCGTTTTCCTTTTGTACAATCCGTTTTCTTAACATTTTTCGACACACGGCATACTATATAAAGAACCCAATCATTAGGAGGAATTATCATGAGTATGCCGAAAATAGAATGCTCTAAAGTCGATAAATGCTGCGCTGCGGCATCCCTTCTTCAGTCTATCGCACTGGAAGAGACCGCCATTTCCCATATCCTGAATGCGGAAGGCGAAAAACTGCAAAAAGCGATTTCCCTCGGCTGCGAGCAAAAGGATCTGCTTAAAATCAACAAATCCGTTGAGGATATGATCGATAAAATTACAGGTCTTGAAATCGTGCTGAAATCCAAATTGGATTTGATCAAACCCATACTTGACGACTGCGACGAAAAGCCGCACAAACCCGAATGCTAAATAAGGCGCTGCCGCAGTAAAAAACGGAAGCTGACACGAAAAGCCCCGGCATATAAATCCGCGGATTTTGCGGATTTATATGCCGGGGTGTTATATCCGGCTCCAAGCTCTAAAAACAATACCCTCATATCCTTTTGCTGTTTTACCATCTATTTCTTTTACTGTAATCTGTTTATTTCGTTTTGCAGTTTTTCCAAAAAACGACCTGCATGGGTGCCGTCCATTTGCGTGTGATGAAATTGAAAAGAAATCGGCAGATAATACCGGAACAACCTCTTTTTGTATCTGCCCCAGATAATAAAGGGATTATTGAAAATGCCGCTGTTCATACCCACAGCTCCATCCAATTCCGTAGATACAATGGCTGATGTACCAATTACCATGCTGTCAGCGGAGAGATCCCGATCCTGACAATTGTCAGCAACCTGCGATGTATAACTTAAATAATTTCGATTAAACGCATTTAAATCGCTCGTAACCGGAAGATCACAGGAGCTCACTTCTCCCTCTTTGTTTTTTACAATGGTGTTGACTGCGATCGTGTCATATTGTATCAGCTTATCGCCAACCGGAAGTAAATAAAATTCTTTTATATCTGCTGCCGCTTTTCCGATGCAATAGTCCATCAGCATATTGAATTTCAAATGCTTCCTTTTACTGATTCTGACTAAATTGGTTACATCCATCGTTTTAAAAAAGGTTACCATCGGATTCGGTGCCTTCATCCAAAGCTCAAACGCCGCAGCCCTGGTAGTATTTTTCGGATTTACTTCAACTGCCATGATTGCCTCTCCCTCTTCTACATCACATAATTTTTCCCAAATTGAAGTATCGACTCCACTTAATCCAACTAAAGTTTCACGGGCTTTTCGCGGCTATTTCCCTCCGACCCGTGACATTGATACCACGCACTCCACATGTGTGGTCACCGCAGTTGAAACACATATCCTCTGCCTCGTGTCCTGAAAAAGAACACATATCATTATCATTCAACAAGTCGTGATTATCGCTCATTTTAAGCTCCTCCTTGTTGTTTTATACTGCCTGCTTATGAAGATTTTTGTACCTGTCCCTTGCATCCGGCACACTACAATCATCCATACCCTTTAATACAAAGGTAAGCTTGTATGGGGCAGTACTGCCATCCTCTGCAATCTCTCCGACAATCACCTTCTCCACAATGCTTTCAAATACCAGTCTGTCAAATTCATCCGTCACATCGGCATTCTTAAGCTTTGCTCTAATGGTTTTCATACGGCTTGCAATATTCTTCTGGGACAGAGCATTCTCGGAAAACAACAGCTTCTCTTTCTCACACTTGTCCAGTTTGTGATTCAATTCACTGTATTTTTCCTCATAAGCCTCTTTAGAAATTTTATCATCCAGATACATGTCGGTCAATTTCTTTCTCTTTTTTTCAAGAGTCGAAATTTCCTTCTCCACTCGCTTTAGCTTCTCAGTGCTGTCATCCTTTGAAATAGCAGCTTCCAATGAGGAAAGCACCGATTCCAGCACATCATCGAAATTCTCAGCCAGTAGCCGAAACATCTCCAGAAATGCATTTTCTATGATAACCTCATCAATTGCCTTGCTGTGCGGACAGTTTTCAATTCCTTTATTGGCTGCCGTCCTGCATTTCCATACAGGCTTTTTATGCTGTGTATCCTGATGATGGGAACGCCTTGTAAGATTCGTTCCACAGAAGCCACACTGACACATACTGCTGAATGCGTACTTCCTTGCGAACTTGGTTCTTGCCCCATCGGACACATTCTCATTGGTACGATATCTACTCTCACGAATCTCCTGTGCCTTGTTCCATATTTCCTCCGAAATAATGGGCTCATGATGATTCCTTGTATAATACTTATTGGATTCCCCACGATTATCAAGCCGCCTCTTGGAAATCGGATCAACGGTATAAGTCTTACCCATAAGCAGGTCGCCCTTATACTTCTCATTCTTTAGAATGCCCCGGATACCACTATCCGTCCACTTAACCTCGCCCTTCTTATTCACTTTTCCCAATCTCGTAAGCTCCTTCGCAATCGTATAAGCACCATATCCCTGCACATACAAATCAAAAATCATACGGACTGTCCCAGCCTCTTTTTCATTGATGGTTATGCTTTTATCTTCCGGGTGATAATCATAGCCAAGACAACCATTGAACCCCATCAGCTCTCCTCTGGACATCTTCATCTGAACGCCCAGGGAAACATTCTGTGACAGTGATTCCACCTCATTCTGTGCCAGTGCAGATAGGAGTGATAACTGCATTTCACTCTCCATGGTGGAAGTGTCAATATTTTCTTTTTCAAATATGACTGTCACTCCCTTTGCCTTCAACATTCTTGTATAAGAAAGCACATCCACAAGATTTCTCGAAAATCTGGATACCGACTTGGTAATGACAATATCCACCAAACCGTTCATACAGTCATCAATCATGTGCAAAAACTCATCTCTCTTGGTGGTCTTAGTTCCCGTTATGCCCTCGTCCGCATAAATGCCTACAAGCGCCCACTCCTTATTTGCAGAAATTTTGTCCTGATAATACTCCTTCTGAGACTTAAAACTCTGCAACTGCTCCTCTGCATTTGTACTGACACGCACATATGCCGCCACTCGTTTTCTTGTGATGGTAAGTGGCTTCCCCACCAGTCTTCGGTCCCTGATAACAGGGCCTTCAACCTTCTTAATTACTTCTACCTGTCTTTCTTCCATGAAAAAACTCCTTTCAAAAATCTGTCTGTATACGTTAAGTAGGCAGCAACAAAATATCTGCTACTGCCTACACTATAAATCATAATGAAAATGTTAACGAATGTACGGATTATGCAGTCATAAAACTGATAACATCATATTCGCCCATAATATGAATTCTTGTTCTGTTGTACTCATCTTCCGTAATCAGTCCCTTACGAAAAATCCATCCCAACACCGCAAGCTTCTTACTCAACTCCAGCTCCTTCGTCATAAGCTAACACCTCTCTTTCCTAATAATCTGACTTATCACCTTCTTTCTGCATAAATGCTGTGATAATACACGAATTGCTGATAAGATAAAGTTCTTTTGGCTTCCATTCGTATCCTATGCCGTCAGCGTTACAGCTGACCTTTAGCGTATTGCCTATGGGCTACTCCTGCTCGAGTTCCTTTCCCACCTTCATTCAGGAATGCCTCGGCATTCTTGTGGCGAAACGCACACCGTGTGTAACACGGTAATTTCCTTGTGCGTTTCTGCCATCCGCCGGAGGCTTCTTTATGTTAATAAAGAAGTGTCTTCCCTCGCTCCTCCTGATTTCCCAGTTCTCTTCGCAAGGTCTGTTGGCATAAGATACAGCTCATGAATCCGTTCCGGATTATTTATCAAGGTTCAAAATACAAAAAGATCTGGTAGAACATTTGTTCTTTTTGTGTTATAATCTTCTTGTAGCCAAGCCATTTCTCTCATGGCTTCTGGTGGCTACGTTTTCATGGGTTAATGATACGAAATTTTGTCTTGGATTATCATTGACGGAAAGTTGACCAGAAGTTGACGAAAAAGTTAGGAAGTGATGAATTGCAGAACCGCATTACCTTCTCCAACGTAATCGGAGTGTTATTGGAAAATAAAAAGAAAACTTATGCACAGTACCAGATGATTGAAGATATCTTCTACGACTGCCTATGCAACATGGATTTATTTGAAAAAGAGGATTTTGAGAAAAATGTTACCTACAGCAGATGGTGTACCGGAGAACGCCCGATACCCAAGGAAATACTGTGCTTTTATGACAATTGCGGATTTGACGACATTCAGGACAATATTCAGGATGATGTAATTCCAAATCTCATCAATGTGCCAGCCACAAGGAAACTGCTTTTAGAATTGGTTATGGACAGTTTGGATGTAATTGGTACAAAAAAGGCGGATGAATTTGCCCGGATA
This sequence comes from uncultured Lachnospiraceae bacterium, assembly GCA_900542015.1. Lineage (GTDB taxonomy): Bacteria > Bacillota > Clostridia > Lachnospirales > Lachnospiraceae > UBA2882. The sequence continues at coordinate 319,272 of UQLY01000002.1, forward strand.
ACAGATGATGCCGAGTTTATTACCGCTCTTGTCCGTTATGCCATATTAAATGACCATGACAGCAGGCACACCCTGTTATCGCCTGATTTATCGGATATTCTGCTGAGTAACAAGCTTCCTTCTGTAAACCGCTATTTTCTCGGAAGAAAAGAGGAAATAAAGGTCGTTAGCAAAGCTTTGCAGGAAAACAATCTTGTATTTATCACCGGCACTGCCGGCATGGGTAAAAGTGAACTGGTAAAGGTCTATGCCAAAAAGAATGAAAAGAAATACACCAACATAATTCACTTATTTTACGATGGTGATTTAAAGAAATGTGTTGCTCAGATGGAATTTAGCGACGATACCGCGGACATGAGCGAAGATATGCTCCTTGACAGGCATATGAAACTATTAAAAAAGCTCCACTCTGACAGTCTCATTATCATTGATAACTTCAATGTTCTGCCAAAAGAGGATGCTTTCTTTAAGGAATTTATAAAATTGAACTGTAAGATACTTGTCACCAGCCGGTGCAATATCTCTCAGTTTGAGACGGTAAAAGTTTCTGAAATGGACGCAGATACAGAGCTTGTAGAACTGTTTTATAAGCATTGCCCTTCTGCAAAGAGTTCTGAAGATGTGGTAAAGGACATTATCCAGACGGTGGGCTGTCACACCCTTACTGTATGCCTGTCTGCATTATCTCTGACAGCCAGCGGTATGGAGCCGGAAAAACTGCTTGCTGAACTGAGAACCTGTGGACTGAATATCGCCTCTGGGGAAGATGTGGAACTGTATAAAGATGATGATTTTACCGACGGACTGATGATAGAGCATTTACGAAAGCTCCTACAACTTGGTAAATTGTCCAATCAGCAATTGGACATTCTTCGCAATCTGTCTCTGCTACCGGTTGCCGGCATATTAAAGAACAGCTTCAAGAACTGGATGAAGCTTGATAACCTTGCGGATGTAAACCACCTTATCAAATACGGATTTATCAACGAAGATACAGATAACAAGAAAATCAGCCTGCATCCACTATTACAGGAAGTGATTTCCATTGAAACCATACCAACCGTGACTGCCTGCCGGACTCTGCTTAATAGCCTCCACCTTATCTGCCTGGCACATGGCTTGGAACTTCGCAGACCAGAAAATATCATTGCTTCCCTTATCAGTGTATCAGAGCGCATTATAGTAGATGATGGTGCATATTTCTTACTGTTTTTACAGGATATGTTCCCATATCTGGACAAATATCTGGTATCGGATTACCTGCCGAAACTAACTGGTAGAATCAGCTACCTTATGGAAGAATATAAACTGGATTCTCCATGTGACAGGGCATTGCTACTGGATTATAAGGCAGAGTGTTTTCTGTTGAAAAAAGATTACGGAAATGCAGTTAAGAAGCGTGAAAAGGCAATCAACATCATGGAAAAGTTTCATACTAAAGATGCAGATATGCGAACTGCAAACCTGCTATCCAATCTGTACAACAACCTTTCCAACACTTATCTGCTGATGAAGCGTGGAATTGAAGCAGCCAATGCACTCCATACAGCCTTTGATATCCGTATGGAATATGCACACTTGGGACTAACTGAATCCCATGATACTCTGCAACAGATGATGAACCTTATCAATATACTGTTGCTGGCAAAGGATGTGGACAATGCCAAGATTGTATTGGAACAGTATGAATCATTAGTGCAGGAGCATCTGTCAGATACCTCTCTTGATTATGGAATCTGCAAGCTGAGCAAAGGCATCATTAATATGATGGAAGGAACGCCAGAATCGGCTGAGATTAACTTGCTTGCGGCAGAGAGTATTATTGGTAATGCTGTTGGTACGGATAATGACTATATGAAAACTACTTATAGATATTTGAATAATCTGTATGCACGTTGGAAGAAGCCGGAAAAGGCGATTGAATACAGGGATAAGTTTCTTGGGGTGAAACAATCGGTTTTAAAACAATTAGAATAATATTAATTTGTGATGCATAAACTAATACCACCACTAAAAATCCATTTGACAGCTTTTGCTTTCGATGGTATATTATCTTTAGTGGTTGTGCTGCGTTGCTTGCGAGGCGCGTGGCCGGTGGAGTTCCATGCGTGGACTCCACTTTTTTTATACCACAAATCATAGAGAAGGGATATATATGGCAAAAATATTTTTCACTTATGAACAACAATTGAATAAGCTACAGCAGGAAAAAAATCTTATTATTCCAGATACCGATGCTGCCAAACTTACATTGGAAAAATTAAGCTATTATTCCCTTATTGGGGGATATAAGGAGTTGTTTAAGCATACTCCATCACAAAAATATATATACGGAGTAACCTTTGATGAAATTGTTGCCTTCTACTACTTTGACGAAGAATTACGATCTCTCTTTATGAAGTATATTCTTCATGTAGAAAGACATATAAAGTCACTTCTATCGTACCATTTCTGCGAAAAATACGGAGAAAATGATACAGAATATTTGGACATTAACAACTATACACTGACCAAAAAGAATTATGCACAAATTAATCGCTTGGTTCACTCCATGCAAAAGGCAATTGCATCACCAAGCCAATATACATATATTTCTCATCACGCAAACACCTACGGAAATGTTCCTTTATGGGTTGCTATGAATGCATTTACCTTTGGACAAGTCTCTAAAATGTTCCAATACATAACAAATGATGTACAATACAAAATCAGCCAAAAATTTGAACATATTACAGAACGTGAATTACACCAGTTCATAACTGTGCTTGCTCGCTGCAGAAACGTATGCGCCCATGGTGAAAGACTGTTTTCATTTCGAATTCATGAAACAATTCCAAACACCCTGTTGCATAAAAAACTGCAAATTTCACAGAAAAACGGAAACTATCTCTACGGGAAACAAGACTTATTTGCAGTTGTTATTGCCTTACGCTATCTCATTAGTGCCGAGGATTTTAAAATATTCAAATCCGGCTTAACTAAGCTTATCAACAAGGTACTTAAACAATGCCCGCATCTTACCCGTAAGCAATTGCTAAACGAAATGGGATTTCCTGAAAACTGGGATAAAATTATGAGATACAAAAAATAGTTACTTTTATGTTATCTACATCTTATAATACATATGGTTGTGCTACGGAAACTTGCGATGCCCTTGCCGGTGGAGATTCATGCGTGATCTCCACTCCATTATAAAACAGACTAGGTTTGCCCTATAATTTGGGGCAAACCCAGTCTGCTTTTTATCAATTTTAATATATATTGAAGATTTTACCCTAGATTGCATACATATCTTCCACTATTCCTGATATATTTGAATCGCGATATTAAATGCTTCCAAAAATTCTTCTCGTGATGTCGGCTTTTGTTCTAACGGAAAATCATGAATTAACTGATACCCCCTGAGCGCATATGCATTCAAAGTTTTTATTCCTTCATCTGAAAGCATTGTTTCATTATCACTCAAATAACGTAACATCATTTCTTCAAGTTTTGGACTCTGAACATCAATTCCTTGTCTTTTGGCCTCCGTTGCGACTAATAATCCTGCAATTTGTGCCCTACAATCAACATATGGTTTAGGATAGCTCTCCGTCAAATCCTTTAAATCTGCGGAATCTTCATCCAATTGTACTGCAGCCATCCCTATCATTGCACAACAATAATACACATCAAACTGGTACTTAAACTTGTTTTTATTGTCCTCTCCATGTGAACCATCTGGATTAATTATATCCGAGAAAAATTTTTGAGCACTTTTTGAAAATTTAAAATGCATTACTATTCATCTCCTTTATCATTACGCTGATAAGAATCAAAAAACTCTTTACCCATATGTATCTCCACACCACCCTGTGTTGATGCTATAATGGTAATAAATTGAGTGTTTGGCTTATCATAAAATCTATTTGCAAAATGCTCAACTTCTGCCGACTGGACAAACGCTATCATTTGATTAAAAACATCTGGAATGATATCTGCCACAGCTTGTCTTTTATCAAAATCCATTTTGCCGGTAGGTGAATCTATTATAAAAGGAAATTCTAACTCCGCATCTTCAAACAAAGTACCAAGAAAACAATACGCAATTCCTAATGTCTGACCTTCACTCGCCCCATCACGATTCTTAAGTTTTATGTACTTGTTTATATCTTCAATCTCGATATCATCATCTTTTATCACTTCTTTAAGTTTTTCATTTGTTTTATGTACAATTTCCTTTTTTAACTCAGTGGTAGCCTTTGATCTTATATCGAGGAGTAATGCTTCTACAACTTCTTTTCTATTTAATGCAATACTTGTTCTAGTTGCTGCAGCAATTTTTTGTTCATAATCTTTGAAAACAATCTGAGCTTTATGAATGTTATTATTTTCATTCAACTCTTCATTAGACTCATCTTTTGATTCAATTATATCAAGTTGAGATTTTGCTACTGCAATTGCATTTCCCAGCTCCAAAATTCGCTCATTTAGCTTAAATGCTTCTTCGCCCCCTGCTTTTAATAATTTTTCCGCATTATTATTAAAACGTGTTTGAAGACGATTTCCTTCCTCTCTTAGTTCCTTTAGATGTTCATATGCTTCACTTAATCTTTCATCATATGAATTACTATTCAAACTACTCTTTATCGCATTTAAAACCGACTGCTGATCACTTCCCAAATATTTTTCTACATTAATAAGAATAAATTGGCGTTCTTTATCCTTTATTTCTCTTCCACATACACATGTATCAGCCTCTGATAACTCTACAAAGAAATCCCTTGAAATAGTTTTGGGTAGTTTTAACTTCGTCATACTACTAGTAAGTTCATACATACGCTCATTAAACTCTGGACTTATCAAATATGGCGACTTCATTAAATTTAGGATTTCAGATATCTTTGCATCCACTGCATCTTTGTTATGTTGCTGTTCTTTAATTATGTCTTGTTTCTCAGCATTTAATTCTTCGTAATTTTTATCAAGCTCATTTCTACGCGCAATTTTACTTTCTTGTTCAGTTTGATATTCTTCTATGTCAGCCTTTAACTTCTTAGCCTTATCTTTAAGTGTCTCTATTATCTTGCAAACACTATCCCGTCTCGTTTTTAGATTACTAAGAGAACCTTTACTTCCCTTGGCCCCTTCTGCTTCTTGAATTTCTGTAAGAATCCTTTGATTACTAGCAATTATGTTATCTAGCTTGTCCAATCTATATAAATATTTTATGGTCTCTTCCGCTTCATTGGAAGAACTATCCATCGTCTTTTTTGCTTGCTCACCATCAAAAACAAAACGACTAACAAACTCAGGTGAAAAAATGTCTTTTAACGAATCCGGCAAGTGACGTCCTTCCTCATATCCACCATTCACTGTTGTCGTTGTATTTATAGTTGCAGCTCCTGCTCTATAGTCAAGGCATAAAAAATACTTGTATTGACGCTCATCAAACTTAACAGTAATACTAAACTCACCTGCATCAGAAACACCTGTAGTAGGTGCAAATGATTTTACATCACTTGCACTCCACTCAACTGCCGTACCATCTAGTAAGCCTTTTAATAGTGTCATTGTAGTAGTTTTTCCTGTGCCATTTGCCATCATAATAAAATTATTATTAATAACATTTCCTGTGGCATCAACAAAAGACAATTTTAAATCAGCAATCTTTCTGATATTTTTGTATTCTATTCCAAGAATTGACATTTTCATACTTGTTCCTCCTCTTCCTCAATGAGAGAGAGTGCTCTTTTTAAATCATTTTCACTTGCATTGTTGTTGAATACATTTTTAATATACTTCTTGAAAACAGTTCTGAAGTCTGAAGAATGATTAGATGCATCAATCACATTATCAATTGTTTGCTCTATTATTTTATTCCTCATATTCACCCCTCCTTGTTTCTGAGAGTGCTGTAAGCCATTCTTTTCTCTCTTGATCCGCATTGTGATCATTCTCTTCTGCATCCTCAAGTACAAAATCTATAACATTTGCAACTTTATTCGGGTTCGTTTTATCCAATCTTAATGCCCGCCCTATTCTTTGTGTTGTTACTAACCGAGAGCGATCTGATGCAAACAAGAAAATGTTTGTTACACTACTAATATCAATACCTTCTGATACCTTTTTACAAGTAAGCAGACAATTTATTTTTCCCTCCGCAAAATTTACAAGATTATACTTTTCATCATCTGCATAATAAGTATGATATTTATCTGTATACTTAATTAAAACCTCTTGCAACTTTAATCCATATTCCATAGTTTGAACAAAAATAATACACTTTTGTAGCAGTTCTAGTCTTGATGAAATTAATTGTTCAAATTCATCAATCTTGTTTATGGCAATTTTATTTACTAATGCTAACTGAGTATACATGTCCTTTTCGTCATAAGGCTCTCCTTTTTCCTTTTTTGCACTAAATGCGGCAATAATTTTCTTCTTTTTCTGTTTTTCTGCTTCTGTAAGTTCATAATTTAAAGGAATGTAATTGAATTCACATAAAATCCCTTTTCTAATCGCATCCTCTAACGAAAACTTAAATATTATTTCACCAATCTCATTTTGCAGAAAGTCATTACCGGCTTCGTCATATTCTCGCTCTGGGGTTGCGCTTAATCCCAATCTATACTTATATGGTGATATCTTTCCTGAAAGATTATCAACAAATGAACTAGAACCAGCCCCATGAACCTCATCAAATATAAACAATGTATCTTCTTTGTAATTACCTGGTGCCTTATCTAAAAGTGTTAATAATTTTGTCAAATTATTTGCTTCTCGGGAAACCAATAACAAAGCTTCATCCGGATGCATAATAAAATCATTCATGCGCTTATGCGAACCATAGTGATAATGAATCTGTTTATTCTTATACACTTCTCGCATTTGTATTGCCCATTGATCTAACAAATCATTTCCATACATCGTAATGATAACACGCTTTATCTTTCCCTCTTCAAAAAGACGATTCATTATCTTTATGGCTGTAATAGTCTTCCCTGTTCCTGTAGCCATTGCAAGTATACCATGTTCCTTTTCCATGAAACATTCTACCGCTTTATCTTGATGTATCCACTTGTTAGCTTCACTCTGTTCCCTTTTATAAGGTCTCTTTGAAGTACGCAACTGAAAAATCTGCTCTTTTACTGCCTTTGGAATGGTATATATCTTTAGATTTTTATCATTACATCCCCATATTTTCTCAAATCGCTTAATATCAGCTTCAACATATTCTCTTGTGCCAGACCATGTCTTAAATACTTTAATACTTTCATAATTTTGAAATCCATGTTTACTATCATTTATCGATCCAGAAAAGGAAAGTGCCTGTTCTTCATTGTAAAAAATACCAAATTTATCATGAAAATCACCTTGCTCAAGTCTTTTACATGGAATAGCGAACCTCATATCAATAATACCATCATACAACATCCATGAAAATGCATTTAAAATATCTTCTTTCATTTCCTTTTCTAAGGTTTTAACATTATCAAGAAGTGCAATTTCAAATTTATTATATGCATCTGTATCATTATTTTCCGAATTAACTATGGCATCTGTATCGTCATTAGAAAGAATCGGGCTTGTTATCAGGCGTATTTTCCCTCCTCTCGAAGCAAAATCACTCATGCCCTCAATATTGTACGATATCCAACCTGTTGTAAAAAAACCAACCCCTCTATCAAACCTTTCTGCCCATTTTAAACACGGTAAATACAATTCTTCAATCAAATTGTCTTCCGATGTATCTAAACATGGTTTTACCTTTGGATAATCCATAAATTCCCTCCATTTCTATAGATTCATATCTAATCTACATAGATGATTATAAAAGTCCTTACTATATCTCTTCTCATCTTCTAAAAGCTTAGCCCCTCTATCTAAATGGGCTTTTACTATTCCCGGAAAATATTCCTCTTCATTTAAAGCTCGATGTTCTCTGTTTATTATAAGTGCTTTAAATAAAAGATCATGATCACCAAAAATGGTTTGTCTGCTCAATTCAAGTCCTTCATTATCTGTTTTATAATCATCAGGTTCAATACACCCTTTTTTCACTGAAAGTGCAATTGCTAACTTAGAAAGAATATACGGCTGTAAACCTAATACTTTCCCAAGCGAATTAAATATTTCTTGGGTTTGCTTTGCAGTATGCAACTTATTTGTCATGACGCACATCACCTCCAAAATATATATCTTCTAAGATTTCTGTATTTCCTTTTGATGTATGATTTAATATGAATGTATTTGACACCACATCCGATATTACATCTTGATAATCTCCAACAATTTCCTCATCAGTAGAAAGAATAATAATTTGTCCATTCAATTTTTTGAAGAATCTTTCTAAAATTTTCTCCCTATGTTCTTTATCAATTCTAGCAAATGGAGTATCAACAATATATGGAACATCTATTTTATTCAACTGTGATAAAGCCTGATATAGTGCCATAATAAATATTTGCTTTTCACCTGCTGATAATTGTTGTTTTACCTCTACGGGTAGCACAATTTCATTGACACCGCTATCCATTTTGTTCTGCATTATCTCATATGCATGCATACCAATTTGAGCAATCAGATATTCACTACCGCTTTTATCCAACATTTTTTTCAAATTCTCAATCTTATACACTTTATTCTTATATGGAAGAACATTAAGGTTACTATCTATATGAATCCCATCTATCAAATCCGATTTATTTATTAATAAACCAAAAAATTTCTGAAAAGATTGTTCTACTTGTTTAATGCTCTTTTTATAAAGAATGTTTTGCAACTCATCAAATGCCAGCAAAGCTCTAGCTGATATATCATCTATAGATTGCTTTTTTAACAAAACCTCATAATTAGATTTTGCTTTGGCCAATTTAGAAGAAGAAACCGCTTTATCTGCTCTATACTTTTGCAACTCTGAATCTATCTTAATTAAATTGACGGTTTTCTCTGCCTTCTTTTCATTTAGGTCGCTCTTTGCTTGAAGATATGCTTCATAATTCTCAACACTACTACATTCCATTTTCTTTCTAATTCTTTTTACGTGCTTCAATGATGCCTCAATATCATCTGTTGCAGCTTTAATTCTCTCAACATCAAATGAATTAAGACTATTTATTTTGGAATTTAGCTCATACCTATCCAAGTCTGATAAATTCAATATCGGCTTGATTGCAGCAGTCTTACTCGTATAATCAATTATATCATCAATAATTTTTTCTGTTATATCACCCGATAATTCAATACCTGCGTTTTGCAAAACATTTTCAATAATATCTTTAATTGGTGGTGTATCTATTGTATTTTTTACATTTGCATCTATTTGTGCCTTATGCTCTACTTCAATTTGTTTCTGTAATTCCTCTAATTGTGTTCGGAGAATTATAAACGGAAGCACATTATTAGCAATATCTTTCAACCACTTTCTATTATCTTCTCTTCTAATCTCCTCCTTTGCAATTCGCTCTTGCATTGATCGCCACTCTTTTTTTGATATACCACCCGTTTTTGCATATCTCTTTTCTAAGGATGCTAATTGGTCATCAATTATGGCTATTTCATTTGAAACCTCCTTATACTCATCTTCAGCAGATATAATTCTTTCACTTAATAAATTGTCATCAGAAACACATTTATCATATTCTTTTGATATAGCCGCTCCATCTTTAGATTTTACACGCGATATTCTCCTAAAATTTTCACGTATAATATCCATAGTATCTAAATTACATAACTTCAAAAATGCCTCTTTAAAATCAGAATTTTTATTACTATTAAAGATAAAATCACTGATTTTTTCCCCATCAAAAAAATAGAATCTAAATAAATTTGGGGGTATTATTTGAAGTAAGAAGCTTTCAAAATCACTCTTTTCTGTTTCCGAAACAAATTCTCCATCCTTTGACAACTTAAAATTTTCAGATATTTTCTTGCCTTTAATTTTCCAACTTCTATCAAATCTATATATATGATTATCCTTTCCATCATCTAAAAGCAACTCAATACTAACTTCTGCCTCACCATTTTGTAGCTTTTCATTTGCATTTATAATTTTTTCTATTTCCTCATAATATTTCGCATTATTAGCTTCATATCCATATGCAACGCATCCATACAAACAGATTTTAATAGCATTAAAGAGAGTTGTTTTTCCTGCACCGTTTTTCCCTCCTATTAATACCATTCGCTTTGATTTATCACTAATATCAAAAGAAATTTTATTCTCACCTATATAGGGACCCATATTCTTTATTTTTATAGTTTTAATTTTCATTGTTAATTACTCCTTCGACAGCATCATAATGCAACCATCCCTGATTGATAATCTGATCGAAAGCTTTTTGCATTTTATTATTTCTTGTAATATGCTTATTTGTATCAACTGACACAATGAGCTTTGTTATCAATTCTACCGGAATGTTATGCTTATCAGAAACTTCTTTTATCGCTATAATTGCCTCATTATCAAATCGAGGTACTTTATATTCATCCCAAGACAATTTTTTCCCCTTTATTTTAGAATAAGTATCTACTAAAGTTCTGCACGTAAGATCCCCTTCTTCATCCCACATTTTATCAATTACCTTTAACTCTACCTCTGTTATCAATTCTAACCCTGTCTTGTTTTCTAACTCCAATAATCCTTCCAGTATTATTCTCCTCGCTTCTAGAGTAAATGGACCCATTCCAAAACTTCCATCTGCTTTTTTGTATACAGATCCATTCCTACGCTTAGTATCCCTGAATTCACTATCCTCTCTCATTTCCAGCAATCTATTTCTAAAATTTCTAAGTAATGTAAGCATTTCTACTTCTTTTTTATCCTTAGATTTGTTAATAAAATTCTGGAGCGATTTATCCTCCTTAACCATTGTGCAGCACCAACACCCAAATCGAGAATTACCTGTTACAGGAATTTTATCTCTATCAATTTCACCTAAAACACTTTTTTCTTCTCCTAAATTCTCCCCTTGATACAAATTAAAAAGATATTTCATATCAGAGCCCCAAGGACTTTTACAATCATCCTTTAGTAAGAATTCCCAAACCAATTCATTAGGTATCTCTGTAATAGGATTATATACATATGCATTGGCTATATCATTATGCATATTTAGAAGTTTGCCCTCTATTTCACGTGCACTTATTGTTTTTAAACGACTAAGGCTTTCTCCTTTTCTAACACCAAGCAAAATGATAATTTCTCCGCTCTCTTTTATCCTTTCATTAACAAACTTGTTCATAGGATTAATTTTCAAACGTTCGGTGCACCACCTAAATCCAGGAGGTTCTGGAGTTGGGTATCCTAACCCTATTACCCTACTCCAAAATGTCTGTTCAGCTTCCGGATATATAATTTCCGCATGCATATTTATATTATCTCTTTCTGCAGCTTTATTAATGTTATCTGAAGACGAATGCATATAATTTTTTACAATAGGATTTTCAACCATCGTATCAGATGTTATTACATATACCTTTTTGCTTAATTTTTCTCCCGCATCTCTTAATCGTTTCATAGCTTCATATACAAGGCTCACTAATAATGTGGAATCTTTCCCCCCACTATACCCAATAAGCCAAGGGCGTGCATCATGATTATATACAATCATTATTTCTTTAATTATATCTTCAAATGCCTGAAATTTACCATTGTATGCCATTTATATCTTATCCTTTCATAATTAATTCTTTCTTATGTTCTTCATCACTAATTGGCAACGAAAGAAGTCTTTTTATCTGAACATAAGTTAAGAATATTCCCTGTTCATTTCTGTTAATCTTTCCATTAGGTTTAATTGCCCTATTCATCCAGCACTCTTCATTATTTCGTAACCAATCAATCTTCTTAAGTCCAGCTAATGCTAAATCGACATCTATTTCCGGATGTTGACAGAAATATTCACCCAATCTACCTAATGCAAGAATGATTAGTCCTTGCGTTGTAATATAATCTTCTCGTAAACTCTTTTTGCTTAATTCCCCTTTGTCCATCTCATTCCATTCCCGCATATTTACTACTACATTTTTCCAGAAATCAAATACGAAAGTTTCTGCCTCATTATCATCTCCTAAAATTTTTACAATTCTCTTATTCGCTGTGTAAAATGTATTTAATGTAAATATATTGGATGAAAATTTACTTAAATTATCTTTTTCCTTATCCGTATACTTTCTCAAAAAATCAATTGAATTGACTACATTTTTAGTAATGATAGCCACTCTATCTTTTGATTCATACAATGTATTTAATGATTTAGATGTCGTCACTGCATGCTTATTTAAATCCGTAAACATCTGCTGACTCGCAACCAACCCTTTATCTTGATATATTACAATCGAGATTGTTTCGTTTTTTAAGGTTTCGTCTTCTGTAATCGCTGCTTCAATTGCCGCTTTTCTGTGTTGTCCATCGTTGATTAAAAAAGAGGCATCCATATCTATTTCTAGCAATCCAGTATTTGAATCCGCACAGGACTGTACAAAACTCATATTACCATCCACTGAAGCCGCAAGTGCAGAAAAAACATAAGATTCCCTATTATCTAAAATATAGTCTCGTATCTCTGGAATCCTTAACTCATTAAGCTTTCGCTGTGCTCTATGCTCTGGTGCCACATCATTATTATCAATAGAAAATATTTTTCCTAATAAACCCAGCGGAACCATACATATGTAATATACCTTACCTGCTTGTATACCTTTAACTGCTGGAAACTGATACTTTAGCATATTCTACCTCCATCATTCATATATACTTAAGTATATACGTAAGTAGCATTCATGTCAATCAATTCCTACAATGCTTATCAAACAAATAAAATTGTAACTACATCCCTTCTAGTAAAATATAGTTACCATATATAATACCCTCTCAACATTTGGAGACTTTTTTACCTACTTATTTTATAAATCTATAAACATCTTTGCTTTAGATGACATTATATACTTTTTGCTTCTTATACCTTACTATTGTAATTACACAGATGCTATCAGATTTACTAATAGCATCTGTCTTACTTTATCGGCTCCCATTTCTGCTAACCCGAACCAGGTCTTCATAATACTGACTATCCTTCACCGATTCAATCTCCGCCTTAACACACTCTTCCTGCCATACTTTACAAGCCTCCTCATACTTCCGCTTCTCCTCACGCACCGCAAAGAGTTCCGTAAAGAATTCCGCAGCATTAGCATACCCGGCGTCCCTAAGCACCCTTGAAAGTTCTGTTTTCATCTTCTCCGCCTTTTTATCCAAAAGCGAAATTCTCTCCTGCAATTCCTTCCTCTGCTTTTTCTTAAATACTCCTGTACATTCAGACAGCTCAATTTCCAGATTGCTACGCTCCTGTTCAATTACAAAGATCTCCTCATTTTTACGCTTCAATTCTACATCCAGTTTCGTAATAGCCGGATATTTTGACAACAGCAAGGGTTCTATAGGCTTCTTAGGAAGCTGCACCTTTTTCTGCACTTCTGCAGCTAACTTAGGTTCGTCCTTTGGCATCGAGATAACTTTCTCTACAATCTTCTCATGAACATTGTCTACAACTCTTTCAGCCACTTTAGCTGCCGCTAGTAATACCTTGGATACAAGCAGTTCCAATGCTTTTATTGCAAGTCTAATAATCTCAACCAGATAAGAGGGATTATTCCCATATAATTCAATAGAACGCTTAACCTCTTTCGATATCTTTTCACGCTTCACATCTAAAATATCCTCTTCTGAAACTCCTGATATCAATGCTCTGTCTACTGCCTGGTTCCATCTGACACGCTCCATATTGTCAGCTTCTATCTCTGCTGCCTTGGGATTGTTTTTACCAATCTTCTTGGTAGCAAGATACACCCCATTCCTGTCAAACACATGGAGTTTGTCCTCTTCCTTTATGGCACAGACATTAATTAGATCTGTATATAAACGCTTCACCTCATCTAAGAATCCGTCAGCCTTAAATAGCTCGTTTTTCTTGGTAAAAAGATTTTGCTCATACACTTCCCCCTTCCTGATAACCTTGCACTTCTTACGTATGTTCCCGGTTTCATCCAAGATTTCTTTCTTGGTACGCCTATGCCTACCCTTCTCGTCATAAAACATATTTCTGGTAGCAATCTTTTCGATTGGTTTATCCAAAAGTTGACGCTCTGCAAATATCAGATGAATGTGGTAATTGGTCTTTCGCTTGTTATGAT
>UQLY01000003.1 GCA_900542015.1 uncultured Lachnospiraceae bacterium
TGACGCTCTGCAAATATCAGATGAATGTGGTAATTGGTCTTTCGCTTGTTATGATGCAGTGCTGAGATACATTCCACCTTATAATTCTGCTTAAAATGGTCTGTAAATCGCCTAAGCAAATATTCCGGCTCATAATATACAAAGGACTCCGGCAACGCTATAATCAGTTCCCTTGCCTCAATACACTTTCCCTCTGACCCACTCTGCCGAAAACTTTCCTGGTTACATTTCGCCAGTTCTCTCCAAAAACTCCTCTCCGAAACCGTAGTATAAGTAGCATACAAATTCTCCCGCTTTGCCTTACTTGATATATAAGTAATTCTGCCTGACACATTGGTCAGCTTATTCATCTGCACAAATGAATTTCTTGGCATCCTAATCATCTCCCTTCTAATGCTTAATGTGAGTGGATGCATAGGCATCCGTTTACGAACCCATCGCCGTATCCGGCGTAATAGCTCGATGCAATCGCGAAATACACAGAGTACAAAACGAAGTTTTGTGCGATGGGTGTATTTCGCTCTCAAACGCCGAGGGCTGGATAAAAAATCTATCTTTAGCAAATACAGAAAAAGCCATATACCTTCGAAAAGATACATGGCTTCATCAAAGCTAATAGCTGTATTTAATTGGCTACATAATTTGCCGTTTCCGGCACCACTTATTCCTACTGCAATTATGGCTACATATTCTTTCACAACTGATGCTACATCGCTTTTATTTACAAAAGCTTTGTAGCCATCTGCTATCATTCACCACAAAAACTGAAATCAAGAAACTCGTTAATATCAGGTTCTATCTGATACTTTTTCTCATCCTCCTCAGTGTAATCTTTTTTTCCACATCCATCTCCTCCAACCATAGCCTCTTGCCCTTGCTTCGACTCTTGTACGGCTGCTGATACCTGCTCTGACATCTGCATTCCTGCTACCATCTGTGGCATTGGCACCTGTTGTTGTACAGGCACCATCCCCTGTAATCCCAACACGGATAAAAAAGACTGCTGTTGCATCATATACATGCCCGCCAACCCCGGCAGATTATCAAGTACCTTTTGCTCTACTGCCTCAATAATTCCTTTTACAAATGCATCCTCCTTCTCCCTCGATTCCAGATAGGGATCTCGTTTGAGAGCAAGATGCCCTGCATAGTAGTCATTGATGGCAGCTATAACAAATTCATTTTGAGAGCGAAAGTCCTCCTTCACCTCTTCTGAGTGAAGAATTTTCCATGCTTTTCTTTCCGCTTCTTTTTTCTCATTGAAGCGGAAATTATGATTTCTTACGGCCATTCAATCACCTACTTTCGGTTCTTCTGACGAAGCATCATATAACAGAAGTATTCATACCCCTTGGCATTTGCACAAATATCATGATTAAAGGTTGTCCTGTCTGTATTGTACTTTCCAAACATTTCCACCATTCTGGCACCGCCACCCATAACATACAGCTTCATCAAATCTTCGTTATACTCGTAATCCCGAAGCTTCTGAAACAATTCCTGTACATACTGTTCAGCAACCTGCTTCATTGCTGATAAATATGACTCACTTACATCCGCATCGCCATATCTTAAGAAATCATTGATAATTTCATCTGGTAATTTTGTTCCGGTCCTATCCATTATTCGATTCTGAATACGGATAAAGCATTGATTCACACCCAGTTTTTCTGTCCACGACTTACTTTCAATCGGTCTGCCGTTATTCAGATACATAACATTCATTGTACCATTGCCAATATCCACCAACAGGTTCATTCCCTTGAAATCCTTCAAATTCTCTGCAACAGCCGCATAGCCCTGTGGCATGACTGTGCAATCCACAATTTCGATAAGATAGTTCACCTTTCTGTATTTCAGGGAAACATATCTTTCTCTGGTCAGATACTGCTTAAAGCTGTCTCTCTGCGCCTGTACCCACTTCAAAGGAAGTCCCACCGCTAGATGAATTCTAGCCTCTGTAGGACCTCTTGCCTCAAGCTCCTTTGCAATCGCTGCAAGAGTCAGAATATAAGTATCATCATCCTCCTGCTTGTCTGCAACAAAGCCCTTGTGACCTTCACCAATAATATAATAAGCACCATCATATTCGATATACTCCTTACTCAGCACCGGTTCACTGTCACAGTTCACAATTCCGGTAGGAAATACTCTGTGGGCGGTTTTCACATTGCCATAACCATTATCCACGCCCAAAATAATAGTTCCGTTCATATTGTATTCTCTAATCTCTCTCATACTAAAATCCTCCAAATTCTAATGATACTGGCGAACAATGTCGCTTAACACGATCTCTTCCGCCATTTGTTTTGCCTGTTCCCGAAGCTTCCACATTTCCATTGTGGAAGCTGAATGCTGTGGCTTATGCTTTGCCAGATACTGACTCACGATTCCTTCCAGCATTTCATAAGCCTCTTCATTTAGCTCAAAAGCTCTGGCACTCAAGGTTCCCATACGAATATGGTGCCTGTACCTTTCTGCATGATTGGATTTCATATAATCTATCCATAACAGACCATATTTTCCAATCCACACATCTGCTTCCTCCGAAACAACAATATTCGGATAAAACACTCCATCCGCCTCTGTATAAGTGCCACCCATTGCTTCATAAGTTGATAATTCTCTGCTCATCGCTACTACCTCCATTCCTTTATCTTGCTCTGCCACGACTGCTGCCAAGGCTTTCCTGCTTGCTGTATTCCTGCTTCTCATGCCACTCCTTCAGAAGCTGTTCGATTAAATCCGTCTTCTGCTTTGGTGTATAATCCTCCGGGAAATACTTTGCCAATGCATCTGCACGAAGCTTTATCTGCTCCCGCTGATTTGGCTTTTCTTCCTCCAAAACCATACAAATCGCATCCATATCCAATGTTCCGTGCTGGCTCATTACCTTCAAACGACACGCCTGAGATAATGATGGGGTACACTGCTCCAAATCCATAATGGCATGAAGCTCGTACTGCTCCTCTTCCTTCAGATATGAAAGCTCCACAGCCACTGTAAAAGCAACCTTTCCTTCGTCCACCATATTCAAAATCTTAGGAATAAGATTGGTAAGGCGGATATATCTTTTAATCTGAGCCACGCTCTCCCCTGCCTGCTTTGCAAGCAACTCGTTACTTCGCATAGCACCATAAAAAACATCCCCCGGCTCCTTTTTGGCAGACCTCGGTTCAACTTGAGCCAAAGTAATATCATCTGCCAATACCTTTTTCCCCTGATGCTTCATAGCCTCCAGTTTCATTCGATAGGCAAATGCTTTCTCACTGGGCTTTAAATTCTCCCGATGCAGATTTGAATCCACCATCGCCACAACTGCCTGGTCATCATCAAGCTCTCTTATGACAACAGGAACCTCTGTTTCCCCAGCCCATAGAGCTGCTTCCTTTCTTCGGTGTCCCGATATGACCTCATATCCATCTCCATAAGGATTCGTCCTCACCAGGAGCGGCACAAGCACACCTTCCTTTTCAATACTTCTCATCAGCTCGCATAATTCCGTATTGGTCTCCACCTTAAACGAGTGATTCCTAAAACTATGCAATTCGCTGATAGATACATTCTTAATCGTTTCCATACAATCGCTCCTTTCATCAACGCATATAATCGTTACTCACGAAACCTAACTCCTTTAACCAAAAGAAAAACCGCTCACTTTCAATTTTCTTGAAAATGAACGGTCTCTCACGCTACTTTTATTAAGTTGAATGATAATGTGATTTTGTTCGTATTTTCGAGGTTGGCTCTGAACAATCTATTTCCGTTTTGATGTGTTTCCACACACGCTATCCAATACAACCGACACATTTACTCCGTCGGAAATTGCTTTTCTGTATGTTTTTCGGTCACTCTGGTCGAACCTAAAAAACCTCTCAAAGTGCCTAAAATCAAGGATTTTTACATACCGGTCCGATGTAGTGCAACTACCGTCTCCACATGCTCCGTCCACGGAAACATATCCACCGGCTGCGCCTTCTTTACCGAGTACCCTCTCTTCGTCAAGTATTTCAAATCCCTTGCCAGCGTTACCGGGTTACAGGAAACGTATACGACCTTCTTAGGCGCGAGTTTGACCAAAGCGGAGAGGAACGTCTCGTCGCTTCCCGAGCGGGGCGGGTCCATCATTACCACGTCCGCTCCTGCGCCGTTCTCAGCCATCTGCACCATAAATTTGCCCGCATCATTCTGATAAAAGCGGATATTTTTGATGCCGTTTGCCTTTGCATTGTTGACGGCGTCTTTTACCGCATCCCGGTTCGATTCTACGGAAACCACTTCTTTCGCGTTCTTTGCCGCGATCAGTCCGATTGTGCCGATGCCGCAGTAAGCATCTACTAACCGTTCTTTTCCGGTCAGTCCGGCAAATTCAATCGCTTTTTGATACAGAATTTCCGTCTGGGCATGGTTGACCTGATAGAAAGATTTGGAAGAAATACGGAAACGCACGCCGCAGAGCACATCTTCGATATAGCCTTTCCCGCAAAGCACGGTTTCTTTCTCTCCCAGCACCATGCTCGTCTTTTTATCATTGACATTCAATACAACGGTGGTAATCTCCGGATGTTCCTTTCTAAGCGCTTTGACAAAATTATTTTTGGAGGGCAGAATGGGAGAACCCAGTACAAGCACCACCATGATCTGTCCCGTCGCCTTACCGACACGGATCAGCGCATGACGAAACAGTCCGTATCCCGTATCCTCGTCATAGGTTTTGATCTTAAAGGATTTCAAAAGGCTGCGGATCGTCGCTACAATCGCATCCGCTTTTTGATCTTCGATCCGGCAGCTTTCCACCGGTACGACCTCATGGGTGCCCTCTTTATAGGTTCCGGAAATCACTTTCCCTTTCTGATACGAAAAAACGGCATGGACCTTATTACGATAGTAAAAAGGTTCTTCCATGCCTATTATTTTTTCGGTCTTGCAGTAGGGCTTTAAATTAGCTTCCACTAATTCCTGCTTTTTTGCAAGCTGCCCCGCGTAGGTTTCTTTCCCATATCTGCACCCGCCGCATGCTTTGACCGATTTACAGTCCAATTGGCATCCGCCGCCCGGCTGCGGCTGGGTTTTTACCCGGGGCTTCTGTATTTTATGTTCCGTTCTGTTCACGACTCATTCATCCCTTATATCAGTATCTGCCGACAGAACCAAAAAGCTCCATTTTCTTCATGGTTTCTTTTTTCACGGCTTCCACTTCATATGGTATCATTTCCGTCATGCCTTTTCCAGTATTTTTGCAATTCTCTACCACGGCTTTCACTGCCGCCACATTGATATCCGTAAAAATATTGATCTTGCTGATGCCCTTCTCAATTGCCTTGCGGAAATCATCATCCGAAAGCCCGGAGCCCCCATGCAGTACCAGAGAGGTATCGGGAATCTGTTCCGCAATTGTCTGAATCCGCTCAAAGTCCAGCTTGGGAGGCAGTTTATAAGCGCCGTGAGCGGTCCCTACGGCGATGGCAAGGGCGTCCACATCTGTGCGCTCCACAAAATCTCTCGCCTGGTCGGGCTGTGTATAATAAAATGACGGATCTGTCTGCGTCTCTTCTTCGTCTGCCGGATTATCTCCCACATGTCCCAACTCGCCTTCGATGGTCGCGCCGTAGGAATGTGCGATATCCGCCATTTCTTTTACTTTTTTGACATTATCTTCATAAGAATCCGTCGAGCAGTCATACATGATCGACGTAAATCCCAGTTTTAACGCTTCCACACATTTTTCATACGTAAGCCCGTGATCATAATGGATTACCACCGGCACTTTCGCTCTTTTCGCCATGGGAATCAAAAAGTAGGATAAATCCTCTAACGGTCCGTAGGGCAGTAAAATCTGCGCCGTTCCCATGATAACCGGAGACCCCGTTTCCTCCGCCGCAGCGATAATTCCCCTTGCCATTTCCAGATTAACCGCGTTAAACAGCCCTACCCCATAGCCGTCTCTTCTTGCGGGAATCAGTACATCCTTTAAATTTGCTAACATACGTTTCCTCCTTATAAATTCTGTTTTGCCCAGCCGGCGTCTATCCGCTTCTCCATTTCCGCAAAGGATTTAAGCCCGCTTAAAGCGTCTACTGCCGCCACGCAATTCGCTCCGGTAGCCGCCGCTAACTGCAAACATCTTTCAAAGGGATACCCCTTTACCATCGCCGTCAAAAACGCGGCTATGGTCGTGTCCCCGGCACCGGTTCCCGAAATCACGGCGTCCGGCACATAGCTTTTTTCAAATCCTCTTTTTTCTGCAAAACCCGACAGTTTCAGTCCGCTTCTCTCTGACAGCTTTGCAAAATCCTCCGCCGTTCCCGTCTGATAGTAAAATCCAGCCGCGCCGCATTTGATGATGACGAGCTTACAGCCCATGGACAAAATGCGTTCCGCTAAAGGCGCCACGTCCTCTTCCACAGATAGGATTTCCGTAACGTCCCTTCCCGCCGCTCGTTCCTGCCATTTACGATATTTCTTTTTATCCAGCATATAACAGATTTCCTCCGCGCTGGGCAGAAAGAAATCCACATAGGGAAGAGTCTTTTCAAAAATATGCTCCCAGTCAGCCCTGCCTGCCGCCGAATTTTCATCCACAGCGGCAAGATCCAGAGAAGTAAGGCACCCCTCTTCTTTGACTCTCCGGAAAATTTTTGTCAGTTCCTTACCTTCATTTTCATACATACTCGCCATAATCGGCGGATAACCGAAATGAAACAGCACGGCTTCCCGGATCAGATCAAAATTCAGATCCCGTTCCGTAAAGGTATCGTTGGCTCCCGGATTATGTAAAAAAATCCTGTCGATTCCGGGGACGGCAACGACCACCGTATAGGAGGTGGAAGAGTCCGGGTCAACAATCATGCCTTCCGCCGCCCGGTGCTCGTCCAGAATGTTTAAGATCATTCTGCCAAACTCATCGTCGCCCACTTTTCCCATCAGAGAAACATCCGCTCCCAACGTCTTCATGGCGAGCCCGGTATTGGCAACGCTTCCGCCCGTATGGATATCCGCCGCGCCCACATGCAGCAGTTTACCCGGCACTAACAGTTCTTCAATACGCCTGCATTTACCGCATTGAAACATCGGTGTAATGTCGATGCAGATATGACCTGCAGCAATGATTTTTTCCCTCATGCTTCCGCCTCCTTTTCAGCTACCTGTTGCTTTTATTTTACCTGATCGATACCCATAAGTAAATTCATGACATACATTTCCAACGCTTCAAAATCTCTGTTTTCCACGCACTTTTTCTGGAAATCATAATCAAACCGGTCGACCTTTTCCTCCAGCGCCTTAAAAATCTTCAGGCTGTTTTCCAGATGCTTATAGCTGTCTTCGTTCTTTGTGGTACGCATTGCTTTAACATCCAGTCCCACATACTCTCCGTTAGAGCCGTAACCATTTTCTTTTAATACCTTTACCTGGTTAAAAGCCGCCCGCAGGTTCTCTACGCCAAAGCTCTTGTCCTGGTCGTACCGGATTCCGTTCTGATCGTTCAGATGCACGGTCATCAGCTTGCTCATGGCAAGAGCAAAACCGATTTCATTCGCCGGATCAAGTCCTGCAAGAATCGCATGGGCGCTTTCCAGATTGCCCCCTACGCGGGAAGGATCGATGGTCGCCGCGGAAATCGCCATAACATGCCCGATAGTGCCGCAGATGCTTCTGTCAATGGGTTCGTTGGGTTTCGGTTCGATACAGATGCGGATGGTCGGATCATAGGCAAGCATCTTGTTAATTGCCTCAATCAGTTTTTGCGTCGCCCATACGGGGGATTTGCTTTCCGCACAAAGCGTCCCTTCCCTTGCCAGCCAGAGCACGATCAAATCACAGTCAAGCTCTCTTGCGATATCGATGGAACGGTAAGCTCTCCACATGGCGTATTCTCTGTCCGCTTCACAGGTGCTCATAAAACCGCCGTCTGCCGTATGGGGGTCCATCCAAAGCCTGGGCGCCACAAACTCCGCTTTCAACTGATATTTATCCAACAGCTTTTTGACTTCCCTTGCTTTCTCTTTGATTTCCTCTTCGGTGTAATCATTGATGTTAGGGACCGCATCGTCATCATGAAACTGGATTGCCGAAAAGCCGATCTGTGCAAATCGTTTAATCTTTTCTTCAAAAGCAATTTCATCCCTTGTGGCGGGTCCGTAAGAATCCGCTCCCGTATGAACATTCCACGGTCCTACTGAAAATTTAAATGCTGACATAAACATTACCTCGCTTTCCTTTGCCATATATTTTATGGTTTCAGTATAGTGAGGAAATCATCGGCTTTCCTTGTGCAATTTGCTTTTTTCGGTAGACTAATTTGCTTTTTTCTTTCGTTTCTCCTTGACTGCGCCGCTTCACTTCTTCATAATAAATACCATCACAGACACAGGTAACGATTCCCGAAATGACCGGAAGAAAGGCGAAGACATGGCTGTCCATCAAAATACTACCCGGAAAGAAAATGAATACGAAGTCGTGGAGCACGAAATCATCAAAAATTTCAAGATATTTATGGTGCGCCTTGCTTACCGCACGCCCCATATCCACAGAGATTTTGAATTGGATTTTTTATTAGAAGGAGAAGCGCGAATCGTCTGCGACAACGTTTCCCTGACGTTTCACGCACCGGACTTTTTTATTATCAATCCCTTCGCTCCCCACGAAATCCATACGGAAAATCCGGCGCTGTTTTTATCCATACAGATACAGCCTTCCTTTTACCAAAACTATTTTCCGGAAATATCCCATACGGAATTTTCTTTTTGCAGCGCCGCCGATACTCTTATGAGAAATGCTAAAGGGAAAGAAATTTTTCATACGACTTTTTCATCCGCCCTTTCCATGGCGGAACATTATTTCAAAACCGACCACGGGTTTTCTTTATTCTGCGCCGCCAAGCTTAACGAAATTTTTTACTCGCTGATTACGTCCCTGCCCTATAAGACCATCAGCGACGCGGAGCACCGAAAGCAGAAGCAGCAATATGAAAGGGCGCGGCGGATCGCCTCCTACATTGACGAACACTATCAGGAAAAATTATTGTTAAACGATATCGCCCGGGCGGAAAATCTGTCTTTGTCTTACCTGTCGCATTTTTTCAAAGATCATTTTCAGATGTCCTTTCAGGAATACCTCATGCGATTAAGATGTGAAAAGGCGCGCCAGCTCTTATTGCTGACGGACCATAATCTCTTGGAAATCAGTATGGAATGCGGGTTTTCTGATGTGAAATACTTAAATAAAGGATTTCGCCGTATCTACGGCGCAGCGCCCCGAGAACTCCGCCCCCGGGAGGACGGGACCCGTCCGCCCGAGCAACAGTCTGTGATTCAATCTACTTCTCTGCAGAGCTCTCAACAGTTTCTGCCGAAGGAGGAAGCTCTGCATATTCTTTCCTCTTTAGCTCTTTGACGATCATGACCGCCGTAATCAGCCCTGCCGTACCATCCGCCACCGGACCCGCGTACATGATACCGTCGATCCCCATAAAGAGCGGGAAAATCAAAATCAGCGGCAGCAGCAAAATAATCTGTCTGGTAAGCGCCAGAAACATACCCCGCTTCGGCTTGCCGATCGCCGTAAAGAAATTGGAGGTAATGGGCTGTAAAAAGTTGATAAATGTAAAAAACAGATAAACCCGGAAATAACTGGTTGCAAACCGGAAATACAGATCCGACCCGTCTCCGAAAATAGCGATAATCTTTTGCGGAATCAACTGGAACATTAAAAACGCACAAAAGGACAGGATAAAGCCTACGGTAACGGCTCGTCTGTACGCCGTCTTTACCCTCTGATACTTGCCCGCCCCGTAATTGAAACTGACCAAGGGCTGAAGTCCCTGGGAAATACCGATGACAAAGGACATAAACACCTGATTTACCTTTGTGATAATTCCCGCGCAGGCAATGGGAATCGCCTCTCCGTAAGCGGACAGCGCGCCGTAATGTTTCAGGGAATTATTCATTACAATCTGCACAATCATCATGGAAAGCTGGTTGCTGCACGGAGCGGCTCCCAAAGACATGATACGGGTCACATATTCTTTTTGAATCCGCAAATGCCTTTTCTCAATATCCACCGATTTACAATGCAGCATATAGGAAAAAGCAAGCAGAGCGGATATGACCTGACCGATTACCGTGGCAAGCGCCGCGCCCGCCATTCCCATACCAAAACCGAATACGAAAAGCGCGTCCAATATCGTATTGATGATCGCTCCCGAAAGGTTACAGATCATCGTCATGCGGGGACTGCCGTCTGCCCGGATCAGATGACCGCCGCCCGTGGCAAAGATCGCAAACGGGAAGCCAAAGGCAACAATCCTTGTATAAGTCATGGCATAATCCAGCACATCCGCCGGAGAACCGAACAACTGCATCAGTTGTCTTAAAAAAACCTGCGTAATCAGGCAGAGCACGGCGCCGCACAATACCAGCATGACCGCCGCATTCCCCATATAATATACCGCTTTTTCCTTATCGCCTTTTCCCATGGCAAGATTAAACGCCGAAGCGCCGCCGATACCGAATAACAATCCGATCGCGATACAGGAAATGGAAAGCGGGAAAGATATATTCGTCGCCGCATTTCCCAGCTCTCCCACGCTTCTGCCGATAAAAAACTGATCCACAATATTATAAAGCGATCCGACCAGCATGGAGATAATGCTGGGAATCGCAAATTGCAGCAGCAGCTTATTTATTTTTTCCTCTCCCAGGGCATTTCTGTCCGTTCCACTTTTTTCACTCATTTTCTTAACCTCTTTGTCACTCATTATATCATACCACTTTTTGGGAAATTGAGTATTGCTTTTTTTACAAATCTTTTGTATAGTATATATTCTGTAGGTTTTTGACAAGATCTGCATACAAATATTTGAAAAAATCTGAATAATATAAAGGAGAGACTACTATGCAGGATAAAACAACTGAAATATTTAAAAATGCGCCTGTGCCCAAAGCGGTATTGAGCAATGCAATCCCTTCCATTATCAGTATGATCATGGTACTTGTATACAATCTTGCCGATACTTTTTTTATCGGTCAGACCAAAAACGCATATATGGTTGCAGCCGTATCCGTTGCAACGCCGGTATTTTTAATCTTTATGGCTGTAGGCATGCTGTTCGGCATCGGCGGTACTTCTCTGATTTCCCGTATGCTGGGCGAAGGAAAGCAGGATAAAGCAAAAAACACCTCGTCCTTCTGTTTCTGGACAGGTGCCGTCACGGGCGTTATCGCCGTTATCTTTATTTTGATCTTTGCAAAACCCATTTGCCGTATGGTAGGCGCCAGCGACGATACGCTCGGCTATGCCTCCCAATATCTGTCGATCGTTTCGGCGGGCATTCCCTTTCTGATTATCGGCAATACCTTCAGCAATATTATCCGTGCCGAGGGCAATGCGAAAAAAGCAATGATCGGTATGATCATCGGCAACCTGATGAATATTGTCCTGGACCCGATTATGATCCTCGGTTTCGGCTGGAATGTGGCGGGCGCTGCGATTGCTACGGTAATCGGAAACGTTTTTGCGGCTGTTTACTATATCTGCCACCTCGTTTCCAAAAATTCCATCCTGTCCATCCGTCCCAAAGACTATATGGCAAAAAACAAGATTGCGGCAGGCGTGCTCGCCATCGGTATTCCCGCCTCCTTAAACAGCATTCTCATGAGCGTTTCCAATATCATCATCAATAACATGATGCAGAAACACGGCGATATGGCTGTCGCCGGATTAGGCGTCGCCATGAAGGTAAATATGATCGCCGTCATGCTGTTAATCGGACTGGGTACGGGCATTCAGCCCTTGCTGGGCTATTGCTACGGCGCGAGGAATAAAACGCGCTACCTTGCCGTATTGAAATTTTCCCTGATTTTCGCCTTTTGCTTAAGCGCCGTTATGACTATGATCTGCTATTGCGGAGCCGGTCCGTTAGTCAGGGCTTTCCTGGACGATCCCGACGCTTTCGGGTATGGAATGTCCCTTGCCAGAATTTATATTTACTCCGGACCTGTGATCGGCATTCTTTTCGTACTGATCAATGCCATCCAGTCCACGGGCGCCGCTCTGCCGTCTCTGATTCTTTCCATCAGCAGGCAGGGGCTTTTATATATCCCCATTCTGCTGATCTTCAGAACCGTATTCGATACGCCGCAGACGCTGGCGCTGGCGCAGCCCGTTACCGATTACCTCGCCGCTACCCTTGCTCTCGTACTGTTTATTATTACGTATCATAAATATTTTAAAGACTTCCCCCAAGCTGTGGAGTCCGCACAGGATCAGTCGATGGAAACGACTTCATAGTCCTGGTCTTCAACGGCTTTCTTTAAAACCTCATCCGCTGCCGGGGCGCTTAACGTAAGGACCGCTGTTCCCGTCTCATGGCTGACAACAGCTTCCGTTACCTCCGGCAGCGCTTCTAACGCTTTTTTCACTCTCGCCTCACAGTGTCCGCACATCATTCCGTTGATTTTCATTGTTTTGTTCATTATTTTTACCTCTTTTCCTTTCTTTTTTGTATGCCTTCTCTTTCTGTCCCGTTTGGTGCTTCTCATATCAAACAGGTTCAGACGCAGCGCGTTGGTTACGACGCAAAAGCTGGACAGGCTCATCGCCGCGGCGCCGAACATCGGATTGAGCTTCCAGCCGAAAACCGGAATCCAAACGCCCGCCGCAAGGGGTATGCCGATCATATTGTAGAAAAACGCCCAAAACAGGTTCTGATGAATATTGCGAAGAGTCGCCCTGCTTAGGCGGATTGCCGCCGGCACGTCCATCAGACTGCTTTTCATCAAAACCACGTCCGCGGCTTCAATCGCCACGTCGGTTCCGGCTCCGATCGCAATCCCCATGTCCGCCCTTGTAAGCGCCGGGGCGTCGTTAATGCCGTCTCCAACCATCGCCGTCTTTCCCTTCTCTTCCATAAGCCTTTTGATCACGGCTTCTTTTCCTTCCGGCAAAACGCCTGCGATCACTTCGTCCACGCCCACCTGGGCTCCGATCGCCTGTGCCGTCCGTTCGTTGTCTCCGGTCAGCATGACTACATAAAGTCCCATATTCTTTAACTGCGCGATCGCTTCCCTGCTGTCGTCCTTAATCGTATCCGCTACGGCAATGATTCCGCACAATTTGCCGTCCTTTGCAAAAAATAACGGCGTCTTTCCCTGATTGGAAAGCTCCCTGGCGCGTTCTTCCATTTCCGGTCCGACATCGGCTTTCGTCCTGATAAATTTCAAGTTACCGCCTGCTAACTGCCTGCCTTCCCAGGTTCCGGTCAGCCCGTTTCCGGGAACCGCCGTAAAATCATCCGCAGCGTCTGCCTCTACGCCCTTTTCCTGAGCATAGGCGATTACCGCCTTTGCCAGCGGATGCTCGCTCTTACTCTCCAGCGCATAGGCGATTCGCAAAAGTTCCTCTTTTGCATTCTCATCGGTTTCATCTTCCCGGTCTTTTCCGCAATCCTGCCGGTAAGGTATCATATCCGTAACCTTTGGTTCGCCGTTGGTAATGGTGCCCGTCTTATCCAGTGCAAGGACCTCGATCTTACCCGTTCCTTCCAGGGAAGCCGCCGTCTTGAATAAGATGCCGTGCTTTGCCCCCATACCGTTGCCTACCATAATCGCAACCGGCGTGGCAAGTCCCAGCGCGCAGGGACAACTGATGACCAGGACGGATATTCCCCTCGCCAGAGCGTCTCCTACGCTTACGTCCCCGGTATACGCCCCGATGATCAGCCAGACCAGCATCGTAACCGCCGCGATCCCGATGACAACCGGCACGAATACGCCTGAAACCCGGTCCGCTACCTTTGCAATGGGCGCCTTTGTGGCGGCGGCGTCGCTGACCATCTGAATGATCTGCGACAGTGTCGTATCCTCTCCGACTCTGGTCGCCTCGCATTGAATAAAACCGGACTGGTTGATCGTAGCCGCCGATACCGTGTCTCCTTTTTCCTTATCCACAGGAATACTCTCTCCGGTCAGCGCCGCTTCGTCCACGGTGCTCGTTCCGTCTGTGACAATACCGTCCACGGGTATGCTTTCTCCGGGGCGCACAACAAAAACATCGCCCTTTACCACCTGATCGACGGGAACCGTCGTTTCCTTACCGTCCCTTACAACAACCGCCGTCTTCGGCGCAAGATTCATCAGACTCTTCAGCGCGTCGGTCGTCTTTCCTTTGGAATAAGATTCCAGCATCTTGCCGAGGGTAATCAGCGTCAGAATCATCGCCGCCGATTCAAAGTAAAACTCGTGCATATACTCCATGACCTTACCATGATCCCCGCGCATCTGCGCGTCCGTCATGGCAAAGAGCGCATAAGTGCTGTAGATAAAAGAAGCTCCCGCTCCCAGTGCCACCAGGGAGTCCATGTTGGGAGACCGGCGCCAAAGGCTGGTAAAGCCGTTGATAAAAAATTTCTGGTTGATAACCATAATCGCAATGGTAAACAGCATTTCAAACAGCCCGATCGCCACATGATTCTCGGCAAAGGCTTCCGGCAGCTTCCATCCCCACATCATATGCCCCATGGAAACATACATTAAAGGCAGCAAAAAGCACAAGGACGCGATAAACCTTCTCCGGATCACCGGCGTCTCCCTGTCCTTCAGCGCATCCGCCTTTGACCCCGGAAAGCCGGACGCGCCTTTAGCCGTTTCCTTTTTTAACGACGCGCCGTATCCTGCTTTTGTAACCGCCTCTATGATCTTTTCGGGGTCTGCCGTACCTTCCACGCCCATAGAATTAGTCAAAAGGCTTACCGATACGGCAGTCACGCCGGGTACCTTGGAAACCGCCTTTTCCACATGGGTGCTGCAGGCGGCGCAGCTCATTCCCGTTACCGAATATTGTTCCATACGATCCCTTCTTCCTGGTCTCTCCTAATATTTTTTGATGCCTTCCCCGATAGTTTCTTACCGTTATTTCATCAGCTTGTGCATCATCTTTACAAGCTCGTCTATGACATCTTCGTCCCCCTCGCGGATTCCGTCCGCAACACAAGTATGAATATGATTGGACAGCAGTTCTTTATTAAAACTGTTTAACGCTGCCGCTGCCGCCGCGCTCTGTGTCAGAATATCCACGCAATAAGCGTCTTTTTCAACCATGCCGCGAATCCCACGGATCTGTCCTTCAATCCGCTTTAACCGGTTGATCAGATCCCTGTACTCCCCTTCTGACCGCTGTTTGGTCTTTCCGGCGCAGCAGCACTCTGCTTTCCGTTCTTCCTGCGCGCCCTCTCCGGCTTTGTCATTTTCCATTTCCGCTTCCCCCTGTCTTGTGTTTATTGCAGCCTCATTATATACCCCATGGGGGTATTTTGTAAAGTAAAAAAATTTC
The DNA here is from genome assembly GCA_900542015.1 of uncultured Lachnospiraceae bacterium. Classification (GTDB taxonomy): domain Bacteria; phylum Bacillota; class Clostridia; order Lachnospirales; family Lachnospiraceae; genus UBA2882. The sequence goes on from UQLY01000003.1 coordinate 15,328, forward strand.
TTTACACTTTTGCCCTTCTTGCCGCCCGGACATGGTTTCTCTTTAACACCATCTCGCCGAAAGCGCAGATCTTATCGGCAAGTCCTACCAGAAACGCCTCCCGGGATTTGGGAAAATGCCAAAAGGTCAGCGGCCACATATGGCTTGTAATAATATTCTTTTCTTTGTCCGTCAAATGAAACTTTTTCTCGGCGTTTTGAAGCGCCGTCATGGGATGCCCGAACCAGTGCGCCCTTGTGCTGATCTCCTTATTGCCTCTTGCCTGGTACAAATAAAAATCGTGAAGCATAGCTCCCTTGGCAAGGCTTTTTTCATTCACATTCAGATGAAATCTCTTCGCCAGATGATAGGCGCAGATCGCCACTCTTGAGCTATGGTCATAGAGGTTCGATATTTTATGATTGGGATATTTTTTCAATTCCATAACCGTAGGATCGCTTCTCATTTTCATAAAAGTGTCCCAAAATTGCTCTTTTCCGCCGTTTTCCTTCTGCATCATACGCCTCTTCTTTCTGCCGTTTCCGGCTCATTTTCCGGCTTATACCGACTGTTTTCTGTACGCTCCTAATGATTAGACCTAATGATCAGACCTCTTATTTATTATATTATCATATATCTTCTCCCAAATTAAAAAACCTATGAAAAGTTCAAAGAAATTTCACAGGTTTTTTACTTAATATTTTATACCGCTTTTATTTAATTCTCATTCGCGGCAATCTCACCGGTCCCGTCCTCCGCCGTCCGGGTCGAGCCGAGGCTGCGGTACGTATAGATAATGACGATAACCGACATGATAAAGGTCAACACATCCGACACCGGCATGGAATATAAGACGCCGTCCAGTCCGAAAAAGACCGGAAGCAGAATCGCAAAGCCAACGCCGAATACGATTTCCCTGACCATGGACAGCATTGTGGAGGCAAGCGCCTTTCCCAATGCCTGCAGGTAAATAAACGTCGCCTTGTTGACGCAGGCGAGAACAATCATACACAAATAAGTGCGGAACGCCTTTAAGGCAAACTCCGTATAATAAACGCTTTCGTTTGCAGCTCCGAAGATGGCGATCAACTGCCCCGGGAGCACTTCCACGATAAACAGCGCCACAAGACCCACGCACGCCTCCGCAATGAGCAGGTAGGTAAACAAATTTTTCGCACGGTCTTTTCTGCCCGCTCCGATATTGTAGCCCACGATCGGTATACATCCCGCCGCCATACCTACGACAATGGAAATGACAATCTGGAAAAATTTCATAACGATCCCCACAACCGCCATGGGTATCTGCGCGTATTCCGTCTGCCCGAAAATCGGGTCCAGCGCGCCGTACTTACGGATCATATTATTGATTGCCGCCATCGCCGCCACCAAAGATATCTGCGACAAAAAGCTGCATACGCCCAAGGGGATAAATTTACCCACAACCGCCCAATTGATTTTAAAGCTTATCTTGTGCAGCTGCACCGCCTTTAAATGGAATAAATACCAGACCGCAAGAACAGCCGTTACCACCTGACCGATGACCGTGGCAACTGCGGCGCCCATCATGCCCCATTTAAAAACAAAGATAAAAATCGGGTCCAGAATAATATTGATCACCGCTCCCGCCAAAGTGGAAATCATGGCAAACTTCGGGCTTCCGTCGGAACGGATAATGGGATTCATCGCCTGCCCGAACATATAAAAGGGAACCCCTAACGTTATATAAAAAAAGTATTCTTTAGACTGCCGGAAGGTTTCCTCATTTACTTTGCCTCCGAACGCCGTCAGAATCTGATCCTGAAAGATCAGATAAACCGCCGTCAGAATCACGCTCGCCGCAACGCATAACAAAATGGAATTGCCGATGCTTTTATGCGCGTTCTCTTTATTGCGGGACCCGAGACACAGACTCACATAAGCGCAGCACCCGTCCCCGATCATGACCGCGATCGCCAGGGCGATTACCGTCAGCGGAAAAACCACCGTATTCGCTGCGTTCCCGTAAGAACCGAGGTAAGACGCGTTGGCAATGAAAATCTGATCTACAATATTATACAGAGCGCCTACCAAAAGAGAGATAATACAGGGAATCGAATACCCCTTCATCAATTTTCCAAGCTTTTCCTCCACCAGAAAAGCATTTGCGTTTTTTTCTTCCATAATTTAATAACTCCTCCTTACCTGAAAACCGGGCGGCGAAACCGTTATACAGCTGCGGACCGGACGGCGCTGTTCCCGCCTCCCGGCAAAATAAAAAAAGCGCAAGCCCGTTTACTTGGACTTACGCTTTTCGCCACTCAGCATATGAATTATAACAAATTACTTCAAAAAATTTCAAGCATAATTTTTATGTTTCGGATACAATATTTATCCTTTTTACTTTTCGCGCCGTTCTTAAAAATGATACGTCAGACTGCAAGGTCCACATGCTGAACGGTTCCCACGCCTCCGCTTTCTTTCAAAAAGACGCCTGTCTTGCGGATCACTGCGTTGGTATTATGATTTTCCTGATTTTTCAGTGAAAATTCCGTATCGACATTTCCCAGATAGATCGCGCCCACGTCCGCTTTTTTCAGATCCAGAAGCACGTCCCTGCCGTCTTCATCCTTTGTCCAGATCTTCAGATCCTTAAAAATGCTGTCCGCTTCGTCGATCCAGCCGTTGCCGTCCTCATCGTAAGCCGCAAGATCCGCGAAACCGTCTCCGCTTTTAGTCCCGAACAGCTCTGATCCGTCGTTGATCTTTCCGTCTCCGTTTTTATCCAGCGCCAAAAAGCCGCTGCCGTTTTCCGTAAAGGAAATCTCCTCTTCTTTGCCGTCTGCATCGAGATCAAACAGAAACTTCATATCGGATACGCCCGCCACGTCGGAATCCAGGTTGATAACCAACGGGTCCGTCACCACATAATTTTGCTGGGTAAAGGTTTCGTATTTTTCGCAAAAGGCTCTGCTCATCTCCACCGATACTCCGAAATTGATTTCGCGACCGTCCGCCGTTTTCGCCGTTCCCACCGTCTCAAATGCCGTAAACTCCGCTTCCGACACAAAACCTGAAGTTACCGTGGTTCTCGTCCAGACATTTCCTGTATTGACTGCGCCTCCCGCATTCCCCGATGCTACGGAAACAGATGCCGCCCGGGACGCGATGGTCGTCAACTGGGAAGCTGTCGCAAAGGAAGCGCCGAATGACGTTTTATTCGATCCGTTCAGCGCGCGGATCAGTTGCAAAAGCATTTCCAGCCTGGTCTGATAAATACTTTTAGGTCCCTGGATAAACTGTCCGCTGCCGTTTTGGGTCGTTTTGCTTTTTTCAAGCATCTTCTGCAGGTTTTCCTGCTGTTTCTTTTCCTGTTGTTCTTTCTGCCCGAGCTGATATTCCTTTAATTGTTCCATCAGGCTCTTGCCCTCGGCAGAAACCTCCAGTTTTACCGCCTGCCCCGCTTTTTCGCTGATGCTTGCGGTTTCTTTCTGCTCATAGTAAATATAATCCCGTCTCGAGGACATACCTATCGTACTTGAACTGATAATCATGGTATCGACTCCTTTCTAACCATTGATCGGCACAGGGTAATTCCTTTTACCCTTTTCATGCAAATTGCGATGTGCTTTTTATTCTTCGCTTGTCTTCAGGCTTGCCGCATAGTCGTCAAACAATTTTTCCGTCGCGTCATACGTCCTCTGGCTGATGTCCGGCAGCTCCTTGCCCCAGGTTCCGGTCGCCATCTTAAAGCCTTTTTCAAAGGCGGAGCGCATTTCTTCCATTTTATCCGCATCGCCGCCTGTCAGCGCCATGGCAAAATCAAAAATCCTCTGGGAAGTCTGCTCCACGCCCCAATAACCGTCGTCGGCAATATCTTTCTGCGCCTGCGCCTTGGTAGCCGCGTCAACGGTAAATTTGCCGCTTGCCAAAAAACTCCATATATCGTCTGCTTTTCCCAATGCAGAACCCTGCTGGCTCATCATCTGGCGGACCAGCTCCGTCATCTGCGCCGTACGCGCTTCCATATCAGCCTGTAACTGTGCAACGATCGCGGAACGGTCCATTTTGGACGCTGCAGCCTTTCCTTCCTCCGAAGGCTCATAAACCGCGCCCGCCTGGGTCTTATCCGCCATGCTTTCCGCCTGTTTTGCCTTCGCTGCGGTATTGTAATTGCTGTACGTATCTGTATATACGCCGTTTACTCCGTTTATTCCACTCATAATTTCCTCCATTCTGCCGCCTGTTGCGGCGCTTCCCCTTTAAAATGTCTCGTCGTAAAGATATCCGGCGGACATCAGTTTTTGATAATCTGCCGTATTCGTATATGCGCTGCCTCCGGCATTGGTGCCCTGTACCGCCGCGGTTCCGATCTGAGCGGCTTTTCTGACAACCTTATCCGCATAGGAATTGACTCCCTGGAATATCAGCTTTAATGTGGAAATATTCGCCTGCTTCAAAGCATCCTCATCCAATTTGAGCTTGTTTACCGAATCAATGGTAATTCCCACGCTCTCCAACAGCTTTTCGTTAGCCTCCGTTGTCTGTGTCAGCCAGGACGCGTTTCTTAAAACGCCTTTGTCGTCGCTCTCACCTGCCGAACCGATTACCGTATTGTAATCCTCCACAAATGCCTTAACCGCTTTTACGATTGCATCCCAGTCATAGTCTTCCTTTTTCGTCACTTCGCCTGTTTTTTCATCCTTCGTCTCGATGGTCTTTTTTTCAAACAGGTCTTCATCCATCAGATCCAGCACGGAATTTTTCAACTCGTCCGCACTATTTTTCAGCAACGACAGTTGCTTCTTCTCGCTCTCGGCTGCAGCGGTTTCTTCGGCGTCCTGCTTTTTATAGTAAGCCTTTAACAACTTACCGTAGCTGCCGTTTTTAATGCTCATATAGTCCGTCAGACTGAAAGCACTCTCGCTGCCCGATGTCCCGATGCCCATACTGGTAAAAATATCAGTATAGTTTGTGTTCACACTTGACATATTCATCATCCTCCTTGATTAAATTTTCCAAACAGCGAATCCATTCGCTAATCTGTCATATTGTATATCGGCTTTTTGTTCATAAACATTAGCCTTTTTCCAAAAAAATCCTGCTTTTTAAACTCATTTTTCTAAAAAAACCTGTCTCCCGTTAAAAAACTTTTGTAAAAAAAGAAGGAAGTCCCCTGCGCTATGATTTTGCCGTCACAGCCTATGGAACCTCCTTCTGAAATTTTTCCCGCAATTTATTTTTGCAGATTGATCTTACGCCCCGCAAACCTGCCTTTTGACTTACAGGTTTACCTTGGGAAGTTTTGCGATGGATTTTGCAAGCTCTTCATCCGTAGGAATATAATCGCTCATTTCGCCGTCGTTGTATTTCTGGTATGCCACCATATCAAAATATCCTGTTCCGGTCAGACCGAATACAATATTCTTAGCCTCTCCGGTTTCTTTGCATTTCATCGCTTCATCGATCGCAACCTTGATCGCATGGCTGCTTTCGGGAGCCGGAAGGATTCCCTCTACCCGCGCGAAGGTTTCCGCAGCCTTAAATACCTCTGTCTGCTCCACGCTTCTTGCCGTCAACAGTCCCTGATCGTACAATTCGGACACAACCGAGCTCATGCCGTGATAACGAAGTCCGCCCGCATGATTTGCGGAAGGAATAAAGCCGCTGCCTAAAGTATACATTTTAGCAAGAGGACAAACCTTTCCCGTATCGCAGAAATCATATGCGTAAGTTCCTCTCGTCATACTCGGGCAGGAAGCGGGTTCAACGGCAATAATCTGATAATCCGCCTCTCCTCTTAAAATTTCTCCGGCAAAAGGAGAAATCAGACCGCCCAGATTGGAACCGCCGCCGGCACAGCCGATGATCATATCCGCTTTTATGCCGTATTTATCCAGCGCAGCTTTTGTTTCCAGACCGATAATGGACTGATGCAGCAATACCTGGGAAAGCACCGATCCCAATACGTAACGGTATCCCTCCTGGCTGGTTGCGGCTTCCACGGCTTCGGAAATCGCACAGCCGAGGCTGCCCGTGGTGCCCGGAAATTCCTCATTGATCCTGCGTCCCACATTGGTATTCATGGAAGGAGAAGGCGTAACCTGCGCTCCGTATGTACGCATTACTTCGCGGCGGAAAGGCTTCTGCTCATAGGAGCATTTTACCATAAATACCTGACAGTCCAGATCGAAATAAGAACAAGCCATGGAAAGCGCCGTTCCCCACTGACCTGCGCCGGTCTCCGTCGTAACGCCTTTTAAGCCCTGCTTTTTCGCGTAGTAAGCCTGCGCTATCGCGGAATTTAACTTATGGCTGCCGGACGTATTGTTTCCTTCAAATTTGTAATAGATGTGCGCCGGAGTCTGTAATTTTTCCTCCAGGCAGTAAGCCCTGACTAACGGCGAAGGGCGGTACATCTTATAAAAGCTGCGGATTTCTTCGGGAATGTCAAAATAAGCCGTCGTATCGTCCAGCTCCTGTTTTGCCAGTTCCCTGCAGAAAATACCAGAGAGTTCGTCTTCGGTAACCGGCTGCAGCGTGCCGGGATTCAAAATCGGCGCGGGTTTCTTTTTCATATCCGCACGCACGTTATACCACTGTTTGGGCATTTCCTGTTCTTCGAGATAAATTTTGTAAGGGATTTTCTGATCCATTTCGGTTCCTCGCTTTCTTTTATTTGTATATGGGTTGCGTTTTAGGCAGGGCTTCCGCTGCATAAGCAGAGGCTCGCGCATTTCCTGCGCTCGCTCGCGTTGCTCGCCGTATAGATCCGGTTCAGGCTCCTTTTGCCCGCGCTCGCGCGGCAACGGAGCCTGAATCGGATCTATACGCCTCTGCTTATCGCGCAAAAAATCCTGTCCTATCTTGCGATAGGACAGGAGTAATTTTACTTCTGCGGTGCCACCTAACTTCATTCTGATGAATGCTCTCTGCCGTGTACTGTCATACACGTTCTGCGGTAACGTGCAGCTACGTCGCCCCTACTCCCGTTTTGCGGTTTCAGTTTGCCCTCACGGGTCCATTCGCCTATCTTCTCATTACCGCAATCCCACCGCCTGCGGCTCTCTGAAAATGTTCCGAAAGGGTACTCCTCCCGATCAAAGGTTTTCAATCATTGTTCTCAATGTAACCGATTTCTGTCATTCTGTCAAGTGGTTTCAATGGCAAACTGTTTCAATGGCAAACAGCGGTTCTCCTGCACGGACCTTCCCCTGCGCCAGCAGACGGATTCTCTCATGCTCTCCCAGTTCCGTGCATACAACCGGCGATACCATGGACAACGCGTTGCTGTTGAGATAATCAAGCTCCAGCTTCATCAGCGGCTCTCCCTTTTTAACCTTTTGTCCTTCCGCCACAAGAACGTCGAAGCCCTTCCCTTTTAATTTTACCGTATCAATACCCACATGAATCAAAAGCTCCACGCCCGTATCCGTCACAAATCCGATCGCATGCTGCGTTTCAAAAACGAAGCCTATGGTTCCGTCTTCCGGCGCTACGACAAGCGAATCCTCCGGCGTCACAACAGCGCCGTCGCCCATCATCTTTCCGGCAAAGCCTTCATCGGGCGCATTAGAAAGGTCCGCCGCAATCCCGGTCATCGGGCTGGAAATCGTCAGCGTTCTGCGCGGGGCGTTTTTCGCATCTGCCGGGATATCCTGATCCGTCACATCCGGCTCGGCTGAATATTCCTCCGCGAGATCCGGCTCGGCTGAATATTCATCCGTGAGATCCGATTCGGCTGAATATTCTTCCCCCAGATCCGCGTCTCCCAACGCCTCCAGATAATCCTCCAGATTGGATTTGATGACCGTGACCTGCGGACCGTAAATAACCTGTACGCCTTTTCCTTTGCGGATAACGCCCGAGGCTCCCGACGCTTTTAATGCTTTTTCATCCACCAGATTAATATCACGAACGGTACAGCGTAACCTTGTGGCGCAGCAGTCCACATCGCTGATATTTTTCTTTCCTCCCAAGCCCTTTGTGATCAGCGCGCTTGCAGCGTTTCCGTCCTCTCCGTTTTTTGAGGCTTTGTGTTCCGTTCCCTGTTGTGCCGCATTGCGCGCATTGACATCGGCTCTTGTATACAATTTGGTTTCTTCGTCGTCATCCTCGCGACCGGGCGTTTTAAAATCAAACTTTTTAATCATATATTTAAAGATGAAATAATACAGGAAGAAATAAATAATCCCCGCCGGAATCAGCCTCATCCAGCTTGTTTTCTCATTTCCCTGTAAAACGCCGAATAAAAACAGGTCTATCAGACCGCCCGAAAAGGTAAGTCCCACCGCTACGTTCAGTATATGAGCGATCATATACGCCGTTCCGGCTAAAATAACCTGTACCACAAACAGCGCGGGCGCCACAAAAAGGAACGAAAACTCCAACGGCTCCGTAATACCGGTCAGCATACTTGCCAAAGATGCGGATAACAACAATCCGCCCGCCGCCTTTTTCTTTTCCGGCTTGGCGCATTGGTACATGGCGAGCGCCGCCCCCGGGAGCCCGAAGATCATAAAAATAAATTCTCCGGAGAAATATCTTGTCGCATCGGCGCTAAAGTGCGTCACGTTCGCCACGTCCGCCAACTGGGCAAAGAAAATATTCTGCCCGCCCTGTACAAGTTGTCCGCCGACTTCCATGGTGCCGCCCACCGCCGTCTGCCAGAAAGGCATATAAAACACATGATGCAAACCAAAGGGAATCAGCGCCCTCTTGATAATACCGAAAAGCAGGGTGCCGAAATACCCCGTACCCGTCACGATACCGCCCAGGGCATAAATGCCGTTTTGCACCGGCGGCCACAGGAAATACAGAATAATTCCCACAAACATATACACCAAAGTGGAAATAATCGGCACAAAACGGGACCCGCCGAAAAAGGACAGCGCATTGGGCAATACAATCCTATGAAAACGGTTGTGCAGCGCCGCTACGCCAAGCCCTACGATAATACCGCCGAACACACCCATCTGAAGGGTGGGAATCCCGCAGACAGAAGTGACGGTTCCTTCCAGCACGTCGCCGATGATATCGCCCTCGGGCGTAATCTTTTCATTGATTAAGAGCATAGCGCTGATCGCCACATTCATAACGAAAAAGGCAATCAACGCCGACAGCGCCGCCACTTCCTTTTCCCTTTTTGCCATACCGATCGCAACGCCTACCGCAAAAATAATGGGCAGGTTGTCAAACACCGCGCTTCCCACTTCATTCATAATAATCAAAAGCGCATGTAAAACGGTCCCTTCGCCAAGCAACCCTTCCAATCCATAGGCGGCAATCGTCGTCTCATTGGTAAAAGAGCTGCCGATCCCGAGCAGCAGTCCCGCTACGGGAAGAATGGCGATGGGAAGCATGAAGCTGCGTCCCACACGCTGCAGAACACCAAAGATTTTATCCTTCATTTTGATTTCTCCCTTTTTTATCTTTAGTTTCTGCAAACTTTTGAAATTTTATTGAAATTATTTGAATAAATTTAATAATCTATCGAAAAATCCCAATTCTTCCTCTTCCGTTTCCGCAACAGTCTCGGTTTCCGGAACCGCAACTCCTTCCGTCCTGATCACAAACTGTACCGATTGTATATTTTTATTACGCTCCGATACAAAGGAAACAGGTTCATAATCCGAGCCGAACAGATCCGATACGGTTTCATCCACCTTTTCTTCCAGTTTTGTGTCCAGATCCCCCGTCTGTTGTGCAAACTCGCCGGTTCCATCCGCCAATTCTCCGGTTCCGTCCGCTAACTTTTCTGCACCATCTTTTAATTCTTCCGTTCCGTTATAAAGCTGCCGGCTTCCGTCGGATAAGCTCTTAATGCCGCCGGAAACAGCTCCTGCGCCCTGATTTAACGCCGCCGCGCCGTCATATAGCTGCGAGGTGCCGTCCGCCAGGTTTTGCGCTCCCGCCGCAAGCGTCGCCGCGCCTGCGCCGGCTTCGTTTACGCCCGCCGTATACGCCTGCAGACCCTGATAAAACGCCGCGTAGGAATCCAACGATGCCTTAGCAGAAGCTAACTGATCACAACTAAAATCTTGTGTTTTCCTCCATCAATCATTTTCTAGTAGAAAATTTGGAAATCAGCATACCGGCAACCAAGAAAATATAAAAATAGGGCGTAACCGCCGATAACCCCTTTTCCTGGGCAAAAATAGATGAATAAGCAATCACGGCGCCGAACGGCACCATAATAAAGATCATGTTAAACATAAACGGTAATGCCGGTTTATAAAATGCGTCCGCCAAAACAAATTTCTTGCGTTCCACTTTCGGATATTTAATCTTACAAAATGATACGCAGATCAAAGCAATTACCGTGAGTGCAAATAAAACGATAAAGGACGCTTTACTGCTCATATGGTTCTGCACCTGTATTCCGATGAATGGTCCTGCAGCCATACCTAATGATATTGTCAGGGCAAAACGATTGACCCCCTGTCCTACTTTGTCCTGCGGAAGAACATCTCCCGCCAAAGTAGTTGTTGCAGAGCCGCACACGGAATACACAACCCCCATGTACAAACGGATGATTACTAAAATTCCATAAACAGGGAATACTGCAAATCCCAGAAACGGCAGACAAAATAAAGCTAAAAACAGCATATATACATGATAACGGTTAAAGTTGTCCAAAATATACCCCGCAAAAGGTCTGAACAATACCGTAGCGATTGACATAGATGTTAAAACAATCCCGATTTTAGAACCGGTAATCCCATTTTCCTGACAATAAATCGGAAGAATCGGTACCGAGGCATAAAAGGTTGCCATCATCAGTAGATTCGTAATAAATAATAATATAAATTTCTTATTCCAAATTTTATCCATAATTTTGAGCTATCCGATAAACGATATTTCTGATAGCTCATACCTCCTTTTATAGTAATTTTTACTCCTCGCATAAAAAAATAGCGCAAGTCTGTCTTCCGACTTACGCTTTACAAGTTATATTCTCTTTTCCAAATTTCTTATATCGCGCCGTATTCTCCTGCAAACTCCATGATTATCTTTTTCACTGTTTTCGAGTCTCTTTAGCCGTATTTCTAATAATCTGATTTTTTCTTCCGGTTTCATTTTACTGCCCTCCTTTTCATAATTTTTTATAATATAACACACTTTTTTCGCACTATGAATTGAAAATATGTTATAATTGATAACCTAAAGTTATTGAAAAGGAGAAATAAGATGACCATAGATAATTTGAAATGCTTTATTCTTGTAGCAGAAAATTTAAGTTTTGCACGCGCCGCAGAAACTCTTTATATTTCCCAGCCTGCCGTAACAAAGCAGATAAATTCCTTAGAACAGGAACTTGGCGTAACATTATTTATTCGTTCTACCCGCCATGTCGAACTAACGCCCGCAGGAATGTCTTTTTATAAAGATGCGAAAGATATCGTGCTGAAATCACAAATGGCAATCGACCGCGTGCAAAGGCTTAACACAAGCTTCGCTTCCATTCGGATCGGGCTCAGTAACCCGATCGCGCTTTTTTATCTCTCGCCAATTTTAAAAAAATTATCAGAAAGCTATCCTGATATCCGCCCTAACGTAGAAGTACCCGGATATAAAATAGTACTCAATCTTTTTTTAGAAAATAAGCTGGATCTTCTTTTCTATTATAAAGAAAATATGCCGAAAAAGGCTGAGATAAACTTTGCAGAATTAGAAAAAGACGCTCTTTCCTGTTTGATGCCTTCCTCTCATATTTTAGCTTCAAACACATCTATTTCCAGTGAAGAATTAGCAAATATGCCAATCATTGCATGTAATCCTTTAAATGCTCCTTTATCCACGGCTGTCTTTCAACAACAACTGCTCGCCAAACATCCTGTAGATAAAGTTTTGTATTGTGATAATATTGAAGTGGCACATTGCATGGTTGCCGCAGGACTGGGTATTGCCATTATCCCTGAGCTTTTAACTTTAAAATCACCCGACTTTGCATCTGTCCCGCTATCAGACGCGGCTCCGCTTTCTTTCGGGATTTTTTATCATAAACGAAATAAAAACCCTGCATTACACAAATTTTTGCAGCTAATCTGATTACGACAGCTGTCCTTTTTTATTCAGTAGTATACAGGGGGCAGCTATCGTTTCTTTTTTACTAAAAATATCCTGTTCATTCCCGCCTGCCAGGTATAAGGAAACTCCACATAACGTTCTACTTCTCCAAATTTATTGAATATTTCCATCCAATAAGGGGTATCCTCCTGCCTTAAATATAAAATTCCATTCTCGCCATACATATTTTCTCCCAGCTCATCGTATTCCATATCAGCCAATTCTTCCTCGGAATAAAAAGGATTCAGCTTTATAAACCAATATCCATCCTCGCTTAATACTCTGTCCATCTTTAATATGGTTTCATAACTCTGATCCTTCGTCATAACATCCAAAACATTTGATAAAATAATCCCATTAAATTTGCCATTCTCAAACACATCAAGGAAATTGGCATCACCACTAAAAAAATGCAAATTTTTGTAGCTGCTTTTCTTTACCGTTTCTTTTGCAAAGGCAACTCCTTCTTCAGCAAGATCTATTCCTACTCCTGTTCCTTTTTTCTTATATTGTGCATATTGAAATAGAATATCACCTGTCCCGCAGCCAAAATCCAGCACATTGCTTGTCTTATATGCAAGCATCATCAAACAAGTATCAAATAATGGTTCTACAGTTAAATTTATATTCCTCAAATCAACCGGATTACTATTTGAATAAATTTTATTCCATCTGTCTTTCTGTTCTTTATACGTATCCATTTTGATATTCTCCTTCCGGGCTCATTTCGTATTACCCCTCAACATAAAGTATTTTACAAAATTCTACCCATTTTGAAATTGAGACTTTGTTATCAAAAATAACCGTAAGTTATCAATGGACAGACGGATTTTTCTCTGATACTCTTAATGCTTATCATAAATCCTTTGAAATTGCGTATAATATTATTGCAGATTCAGCCGAAATACTGCTTGCATTTAGCAGATATTAGTGGTAACACATCTGTCAGTGATCAGGTTGCAGAAACTTGCGATGCCTGCGACCGGAAGGAAGACCTGCCGATTTTCCTTTTTTGTACAAAAATATAGGGAGATAAATATGCCAAAGAAAGTAATCAACCCTTTTATTACATACTTTGACCAGTTAAATCTCTTGACTTAAAAAAATAAACTACTTTAAGCGATGCATTTCCCCTCAAATTGGGCAAATATTACCTAGTATAAATTATTATAATTTCTTAAGCAATTATAGCAGGATATATTTTCATCGCAACAATATTGAAATACCTTATATGAGCAGATCTAAGCGATAAAGCCACAGCATCTCTATTCATTAGCCTCTTCACATGACCGGCTCCTCCCGGAACATTATCGTAAATTAAAGATTAAGAACCTTAAATCCGGAAAAGCCCTCAGTAATCTTTTAGAGTCGATCATTCTCTTGGAAAGTAAAACAATCGTTTCCACATGGCATGAGCGTGCAATTGTATTTTCCGAAATCAAAATGGGCAGAAGAAAGCCCCCAAATCTGCTTGGACTTGGAGGCATTATTCTACTCATCTTGATATTGTTACCGACTTAACATTTTCTCAAGCTGCTTTTTAAAACTGGCAAAATCAACCATCTGATATAAATCATCGCAGAACATTCTTACAAAATCATCTTCTGCTATACCTGTTGCAAATAAATTGCTCATTAACATGTCATATAATTTTTTACCATTTCTATCCTCTGTATAATTATAATTGGATTTATAATCATTAATAATATTTTTTATTGACCTCACATGAAAAAATTTATCTCCAAAATATTTTATAAAATTCACATCCTGCTCGGAAATTATCTTTTTATAAATAAATTTTTCCAGACTGTTTACTGGTAAAAATGTTTTTGGTAATGCCTCAAATTCCGTTTTTTCTTTTACATCATCAACAACATCTCCATCAATAATACTGATTATTTTTTTGCCAACCCCTAATACCGCATTATCTTTCATGTCACGATGTAGTCTCAAATTATTATACCAATCACCACATGGTACAACATGTATCAAACGACTCACGCGCATATTTTCTTCTCTCAATACTTTTTCTACTATTTGCTTTGCTAATACATCTTCTACCAAAATCAAATAATCAAATCCATCTGGAGTATATAAATCCCTGATCACATAGCTTGGATATGCTGGAGTATTAACAATAATATTTCCATCTATATTTTCTATTTGATATATCCTTCTCGGTAAAATTCTTCTTATTATTTCCGCAGAATGAGTTGAAAAATAAACAGGAACATCATGTTCTTTACTAAGTCTATTCAAAAAATCTACTAAACGAGAAATGGCACTTGGATGTAAAGCCAATTCTACTTCATCAATAAAAATTAGTAGTCTATCGTCTTGTTTGTAATTTTTCTTTTTGACCTTATTGTTAATAAAATCCAAGAGGGAAATTAACATACATTCCCCTGAACTCATTTTAAATTGACTTATAAGCTTTCCATTTACTTCTGCAAAATATGGAAGTCCTTCTAATTTGTGCGAAGCCGCAATAACTCTATTTTTAATCCGCTTAAGTGTTTTATAATTGTCATAATTATCATGAAGGATTTTACTTAAATTTCGTTTTACAAATTCGTCCGCATCACACAAATGTTCTTCATTAGGTATAGTTTTTGCAATACTAATATCTCTAAATCTAGTTCCATAAAAGATACCTCCTTCGTAAAACCCGTCAAATGGTAATTTGTTAGGAAATATATCATTTTCCCATCGTTTGCGTCTGTGGCTATATTTCCAAGTTGTTCCACTTTCGCCAATATCAAATTTTACATACGAATTATCATCAAAGTCTGTTTCGTCCAATTGGGACAAAGATGACCCCCCTCACCAACTGTGATAACGCCAGCATTATAGTACTCTTACCCGTTGCATTTTCTCCTACAATAGCATATAATCCTGCTTCTACCGGCAAACTTAATTGTGCCTTACGGACATTCTTAATATTTGCAATTTCTATTCTAAGATCTTCCAATTTTTCCGCCACCTTTTATATTTTTCATTTTCAGTAGTTTGGAATTTATAAAACTTTCCAATAACCATCTCTCTTTCCATTTATTCGAACTATCTTGCCCTCTTTAACCAATTTTTTAATAGTTCGTTGAATGGTACTTACGGATACTCCCACTTGTTCAGCCAATTCCTTCTGCTTAATTCTTGGTGAAAGCAATATTGCTCTTATTACTTTAACCTCCATTTCTGTTCCGTCAAAATTCAAAACTTCATCCAAAACTTCATCCAAAACTTCATTTTTATCATTTAAAACTTCATTGGTAAAATTAAGGTTTTTCAATATAACTCTGAATTCTGTCGCATTTGAATAAAAGGCCGGCTTTTTATCTTCTGTATAATTTGGTTCCACTTCATATGCCTGCATGATCTTTTTAAAACCACTACCCCTTCGTTCCATATAATCAAGTCTGCTAAAAATATCTGCAACTACTGGATTTCTACGTTTTGACGGAACATTGTCAATGTCTCTGTCTTGAATTAATGAGCCATCATACATTCCACCTGGTGAATATATTTCCAAACGATCATCAAAGATATCAATATGGACTTCACTTCCCATATCTAAATAATCACGATGCACCAATCCATTAACCAGACCTTCAAAAATGCTTCTTTCTGGATAATCCGGATATTCTACTCTTCTATCAGATTCCTTTTTCCACATTTTCTTCGAATTTCTTCGTGCAAAGTTCATACCTTCTTCCAAAAGCAATATAAGGCTGCCTGTATATTCCTCATCATCCAAAGCATCAATAACTCCCGATGCTTTATCTATACCATTCCATCTGGTACAAAATAGTCTTGAGCAATAAATGGGAGATTCATCAGCAAGCAAAGCACCTGCATTTGTCAACATTCCATTCTTATCAACAATACCAAATGATTCAAAATCTTTTAATTCCATGCTTTTTTTCGTTTTTTATGATATGCTGCTTTTAACTTTGAAAAAGAATAATCCTCAAAATTATAATCTGTTATAAGGCTGTCATATGTCCTGTTTTTTCCTCTCAAAACTAGTCTCTTCAAATCTGTAGCAGTGGCCATTACACTCTCATTGCCGATTCTGACATAGGCAGTATAATTTCCCTCTCCTACATAATAGTAAGGTGTCTCTTCTCCCCGATATACTTCCAAAGTTACGATTTCCTTGCCATCTACAAGATGCGCTTTTAACAAAACTTCTGGAGTTGGGTCCATTTTTACCTTTATCTGTTCACTAATAACTTCCATAGCTTTCTTTACATCATCAATCCCCACCACAGAGTCATCATCCGCAATACCAAAAATAAGTACACCGCCCACACCATTGGCAAAAGCACTTACGCTTTTCAACCAACTCTTTGGTTTTTTCACCCCTAGCATTACTTTTTTATCATACTCGGTTGCTTCACCGATCAGTTGTTCTAATTTCATAACCTCTCCTTATATTTTTCTCTATTCCTGAGACAATATGTTTGGATAATATATATTAATTTCTTTGAGATAATCACTGGCATTATACCTATAACTGGCACAGCCTTCCAGTATGCTATATGCTTTTCTTTGTATTTTCATATTAGAAGAATTCCTAATAACATTATACGCTATACCTGCAAACAAATCATAATTCTCAAAATGTCCATAGCCGGTTGCTTCCGAATATGTTCTATCTATCTCACCCAAAAGTGCCAACTGATCTATTTCATTGAATTGTATTAATATTTTCCAAAATGTATATAGCTGTTTTCTTATGATGTAATTTGAAAGTTGCTCCTGCCTCATAAGTCGCATGACAAATTCTTCTACATCCTTAGAAATCTCACCTCGTTGCAAGTTCTCCTCGATATTCTTGATTTTTTCTTCTTCCGAAATCTCTTTCACAGAGCTATTTACATCCTGAATCATTTCTTCCAACACAGCATAGCGTTTAGTTCTATTACGATCTGTTGCTTTGCTGATAACAAAAGACAACTTTTTGTTCAGCTCACTTTCGCCTGTAATATAATCAATTATTTTTCCAATCGAATATATGTCACTCAGTTTGTCCAATGCAGTAAACTCATGCAGTCCTATGGGATCAATAAAATAATGTGAGTTCTTCGGGGTTGATGTCGATTTCAAACTATGGTTTATCATGGTATCTTTACTCAGTCCAAAATCAGACAATACAACATGTCCCTCTTTAATTAAAATATTTCCTAAATGCAAATCCCTATGTATTATGCCTGCATCATGAACGTCTTTCATTCCTAATAACAGTTCCTCAATAATTTGCAAAATCAACCTATCATCTTTAAATGGATTATTCTCCAAATAATCATAAACATTGCAGTCGCACTTTTCCATTAAATATGAATCATTGTTCTCATCATAATTAAAAACCTTCAGAACATATGGTGACTTAGCCAATCTAAGCATATTTTCATACTCGTACTTAAATCTCTTCTTCCATGCTTCTTCTGATCGGTATTGTGCCTTAAGCTGTTTTTTGTAAATCTGTTCATTAAACAGAAAAATCTCACAATAACTCCCCTCAAAGAGTTTATAGTCATTCTTTATCTGTATCATTCCTGCATCATCTTTTAATTCCAACCCGAATCGTTTTAGAAAGTCTTTGGATTTATCCATAATAGTATTTTTCATTTCTTTCCGATATGAAGAACTATTAACTAATGTCAAAATGGCTCCAATTACTTGTTGTTTAGTTTCCAAGTTCTTATTGGAATATTGATTAAAAAGGCTTTCTGTTTCAACATATTTCACATTCGCTACCGTTTCAAAGTAATCTTCAATAGATAAATAATCAATCCCAAGAATGGAATCCTCCAGATAATAATCTAAATTTAATCCATCATAATGAGCCCCATAATATCCCCGCTGGTCCACTTCGACTTTTTCCTCGAAAAATACATTGTCATAATACTCAAATAATTTATTGATTACTGATTCCATTTTATCCCCCTTCTCATTATAAAAATTATATCATATAACGCCAGCGTATTAATCAAATTTTACTTAAGTTAGCAAAAATCTATTCCATACACTCATGTTTTGTTATCATGTCAAGACTTTCTAAAAGAAAGCTATTATAACGTTCAGGATGAACCTTAATCATTTTTATTGGTTCTAAATTTAATTCCCCCTCACACATATCATGTGGTATTGAAAAACCAATTGTTTTAAAAAGTTCTACTGTTATCTCAGGTAATACAAAATGCTTATTGCATTTTTCACATTGTATGAAACACAATTCTTTTTCTTCATCATTAAGTCGAATCAATTTTTTATCTGCTATCATCTCCATGAAAAAATAGACCAAATCTACTTCCTTTTCGATTACTGTATCTGCCAATTTCATAAACAAATCGTACTCTTTCTCATTTAATGGCTTGTCTTTAGAATTAATATCCATATTAAAAATAGTTTCTCCGTCCACAAATGAATAGTTTTGGTTATATCTACTGAAAACAGATTGATAATGCATTTGATAATTTCTTAATTCTTTTAATCTTGATATTTCGCTACTTCCGATTATATTTTGGATTTCCTCATAGTATTCATTTGTTTTGTATTTTCCATTAATCTCTTTTATAACATTTTCAATACTTACTGTTTTTCCAGGATTATTGGGCAATCCTTCCGTTGATTGTTCAACAACACCAGCAATTGTAAGTGGATTACTTACGGGCATCTTATGTGCAGGCAATAACTTTAAATCATAAAATACATTCATAGATTGTGCATACAATTCTATAAACGAATACATCAATATACACAGATAATTACAATAAAACATTTTTTCATCATACGACACACTATATTTAATCATGGCATACGCAGGAAAAATATTATTGTTAATATAATTTTGCAAATGAGCAATAAGTACTGTTCCCCCAAAGATAGTTTCATTTGAATTATATTGGCTGTATTTCATATTCGAATGATACAATTTATCTTCAAATTTTTTCTTCATATTACTAATCATTAAATTTATTTTTTTCTTATTAAACTGATTAATTATCATTTTGTAATTTCCTTTTTCCGCGAAACACCAATTACCGAATCCGTTTACAAAGACTTACTTCCAACATATTTCTCTTTTTATATTTTTCAAAAATTTTTAACTCTGGATTTGGTCCTATAAAATCTTGTAAAAATTCTGGTAAATATTTTTCACATATATCCTCCCGTACAATTGCTTGACCACCATAAATCAAAAAAACATCGCATCCATTTGACTATTAATAACCATTGGTTTTCCATTAACTCGTGTACACATTTCTATTGCTCCCTTCGGTTTCACAGGACACAATCTTCTAATTTCTAGCGTACGTTCTTCGTTAAACCAGCCTATCCACTCAGTCTGTCCTCCAATATAATCATCTTCCAATTCTATCCAATAATATGTTTTATCCTCCACAATTTCATAATTATTACAGCAATTAAGATAATTACTATATAATTCACTATATCCGTCTTCGCCTTTAATTTTTCTTTTCGTTCTTTAATTGATTCTTTATAACATTTCAATTCTAATAAATAATCAATAGATACGTTGAAATATGTAGCAAGTTTAACTAACGCATATGTGTCTGGTCTATATCCACTTTCGTATCTCTGAATAGATTATACTGTAATTTGCAATTGATTTGCTAATTTCTCTTGGCTCAATCCGGCTGCCAATCTCAATTTCCTTAACCGCTCTCCAAAACCATTCATTCTGCATATCCTCCTTTGTCCCAATTATATCATCCTATAAAAATGATTTATAGCGACAATTTTGTCCTAATATAAAATATTCAAGAGATTTCATGAATAAATCATTAACTTAGTCACTGGTTTGTTCACTTTCAATTCGTATAAATCCCGCAGCTTAATTTCACAATTGAAAACAATCACTGACTTTTGACAAGATGTAATAAATTTCATTAACATCGCATTTATGCTTTCGGTGAACTAATTAGTGCACTCTACTGATCATTTACCGGACATTTTATGATCATTCATGTTTACACTGCATTTTGTATCATTTCCTGAAACGCTGCTCTCTTGTCAATTCTGCCCCTGCTTCCATAATCTACATAAACACCCGCAAACAGCCAGTTGGACTGCTCTCTAATATAATTCTTATAATAATCCTTTTGTAACCAATGCTGCTTTTCTGACTCTCATATTTCGTACTGACACGGCAATATGCTGCTACCCGCAATTTTCTGATAGCATCTTTTTGGGGCACTTCAATTTTTCTTACCTTTTTCATCCCTTATTCCATCCAATTCCTGAATACAATTAACAGTAGTATTCTTTAGAATTTATTCAAAGACCAAATGGGATAAGTATAACTTTTTCACCAATGAATTACAATATTCTCTTTCCCTCCTTACAATGAATCTAACAAACATCTTACTACAATTCACTATAACTGTAATAAGTCGTACGTTATCTGTAACAAGTTGCATTCAGGATATAAAAAAGACATTATCGTGTTTCTCATTCCTAAATGATTTTACTCTAATGTCTTCCCTTTGTTTTCTGTTTTTTGTTTTACCTTTTCTTTAATGTGCCGGATCAGCACCTCTTCTTTGCAACAGGACGGTACTCTCCACGGTACTTTCATTGTCCCAATCAAGTTCGTACAACTCCTGATTGTTGAAAAATACAGGAAAACGGAACTTGAGACTTCTTAAAATTCTGCCATCCTCTTGTTCTGCCTCGTAGATATTTACTTCCTCAAGGAAGCTCCTCATAAATGTCTTCTTCTCCATATCTGTAAATCTGTCGTACAGCTTATCAAAGAATAACAAAAACTGGTATACATTATCACCAGATATCTTTTCCTGTTTAATATTATACAGCCTTGTCTCCACCGCTTCAATGGAAGTTTCAATTTCCTCTATCTCATCATAGAACTTATCCAGCCTAACCTGCATATCTTCGTATTTCTTATCGTAGTGTTTATCAGATACAGATAAATTATCCATCTGATTTGCAAGCTTATTCTTTGCACCAGTTACCTGCTTTAATCTGTCTTTTAAGCCTGCATGCTCTCTGTCCAATTCTTCCGTGTCAATGCTGTTACCAATATGCTTTTGAATCTCCGCCTTGAATTTTTCATTATTCACAAGTTTACGGATTACCTCTTCCACCGCCGCATTAATTTTGTCCTCATTCCACTGCTTTCGATAAGTACACTTATAACCATTCACATAAGTTCTGTGTTTGCAGGCATAGTAAAAATAATCCTTATAATATCCGCCATCCGGATGCTTCTTGCGATTCACATTGCCATACATACCGCTACCACACACCGGGCATTTGATAATCCCCGATAGAATATGCTCATGATCCAGACTGTGGGTTTTGATGTTGGCAACACCGGTTTCCTGTCTCTTTTTGTGTACCTGATTCCACAATTCTTCTGAAACAATTGCCTCGTGAATACCATCATTTAATATATAGTTATCCTGCTTTACCACATGATACTCATTCCTTGTTCCGGGAATCTTCTCATTCTTTCTTCTTCCAAAAGCAAGCTTTCCACAATAAACAGGATTATCAACTACACCTTTTACAAAGGATGTAGAAAATCCTTCAATGGTATTGTTCTGGCGAAGCTTTTTCTTGTATCCGCTGTTATTTAGGAATGTGGCAATCGCTGCAATTCCCATAGTGGTATTGGCAAACTTATCGTAAATAATTCGAATAACCTCAGCTTCATCCTCGGCTATATGCAGTTCACCGTTGATTAACTGATAACCGTACGGTGCAAAACCGCCATTCCACTTACCTTCTCTTGCTTTCTGTCTACGTCCTTCCATGGTTTGAACTAATATATTCTCTCGCTCTATTTCAGCTACCGCAGATAAGACAGAAATCATAAGCTTTCCTGCATCCTTGGAACTATCGATACCATCTTCTACACAGATAAGATTAACACCGAAGTCCTGCATTCTTTGAAGGGATGATAATACATCCGCTGCGTTTCGACCAAATCGGGACAACTTGAATACAAGTACAAAATCGACGTTATCTTTGCCGCTTTCGATAGCTTGAAGCATCTGCTGGAATTGTAGTCTGCCTTCCACGCTTTTGCCGGATTTACCCTCGTCGGAATATTCCCCAGCGATAATCATGTCTTGGTAATCGGCATATTTATGTAATTTATCTTTTTGTGCATCTAAGCTGTAACCATCTACCTGCATGGTGGTGGATACACGGGTGTAGATGTAGCATTTGAGTTGTTTTTTCATATAATCACAACCTTTCTGTTGCTAAAGTTAAATATCTTTCTATCGTCCCAACAAAATTATATATCTGTTCCAACTAGATTTCAATAAAAAATAGGCAACCAATAATGAGTGCCTATTTCTTCAATGAGATACATACTTATCTCTGTATAACTATTTTTATTCTAATCCCTCTTTCTTTTGCAGAGAAAATTTCGAATTCGTAAAAATTATTTCAACAATATCAGAAAAACACGAAAGTACATTATACTTAGTTATGGGTGCTTCGCCAGGGTGTCCAGAATGGCATCTCATTTCAAAGCAACTTACCAATCTTGTTTTTTGATTAACGTCAATCATTTCCATCCCCTCTAAAATTGCTAAGATATCATTATCAAATACCATCCGTAACTCACTTATAGAATGTACATTTTGATTTTTGTTAAACCTCTTAAATCGCCCTGTTGTTTGATTTTTCATATATTCTGATGTAGAATTAAATTTATCAAAACCTACATTCTCTATAACTCTATGTATCCTATCAATGGCAGCGCACCACATCAAAACAACTGCAGCTTTATAAAAACCATTTTCCCAACAGCCCAAAGCTTCACACAAATACTCGTTTTCTTCTTTATCTTTGATTTTATCAAGTAATTCTAAAACTTCACTAGACATTTTATTTACTACTACATCACTTTCATATGTATGGGTTTGCAAGAAAATGATAATTTCACTTTTGTAGTTATGCCTAATTATATCCATTTGTCTCAAATACGAACTACGTCGACTATTAGTACTTGATAATTTCAACAATTCTTCAAATGCACCATTATATTTGTCCAATACTTCTTTTGATACATTATACATAGATAATGATTTTGCATAATCCGAAAACCATTTCGCCGACAT
This sequence comes from uncultured Lachnospiraceae bacterium, assembly GCA_900542015.1. Classification (GTDB taxonomy): domain Bacteria; phylum Bacillota; class Clostridia; order Lachnospirales; family Lachnospiraceae; genus UBA2882. The sequence goes on from UQLY01000003.1 coordinate 38,478, forward strand.
ATAATTTATCTGGTTCCTTTGTTCTCTATTTGTGATTTGCACCGTACTAGATTTATTAACCAAATTCCACAGTGTTTCAAAATCATCAAAGTATTTTTTAAGGTTCTTTATTAATTCATCCATATTTATATTTCCTTAGCCAACTCTGATATGATTTTTGCCAATTCTTTCTTTCCCTCTATTGAAAGACTATAATTTGCATTTTTATCATATTTATCATTAAAATTGTCAATAAAACTACTATTCTTTTTAAAATTCGTTGAGAAATTTGGCATATCGTAACATTTCATAGCCTGACATCTCTGACGTACTACTTCACCATTAAAAGTCATATCTCCATTAGGATCGGAAAAAGAATTTTCAAATGCAGTCAATAAAGCAATTCTCATTTGACATTCACTCATTTTGGTACTTCCCAATGTTTCATATAAAGGCATTAATTTATCATTTTCCTTATAATAAAGATTATTAATGTCCGAAATACTTATTCCATTAGTACTCATAAATTTCTGAACTTTAATATGGAAATCTGTTTGCTTTATTTCATCTGTCTGGATACTTTCTTCTGTATATCCAACATCAATATTTTTACTTTCTTCTACAATCTGTTGTTGTTTGATTTCAGGCTTTTCCCCTCTATAATCCGTTATATACTGATTAAGTAAAATTTCAAAACATCTTTCTTGAAATTTTTCTGGACACTGCTGCACAACCTCGATAATATTCTTAATTTCTTCCTTTAACTCTAAATACATTAATACTTCCTCCTTATTTGATAATTTTTCCCTTAATCTCTCCCACCAGTTCATGCACCGTCGTACACGGACACATCTCCGATGGCTTTGTTTTACCTTCTCTGATACACTGCTCCAGCTTCTGCTGTGCTATCTGAATTGCCTTTTCCTCGTCACCTGCTTTGCAAAGTTTTCCATACATCAGCTCATCAGCCTTGGAATACTTCTGTCCGGTCTTAGTTTCATATACCCGTCCAAAATCCGAACAACATGTCCATGAATCTTGGATTGCTGGCATGGAACCAAAGTAAGCATACATCCATATTTCAAAACATGGATTAGACCAGCCCACCTGTATTCCTTTACTCACTGCCTCTGCAATAATCTCGTCAAATCCCTGCACTTGATCTCTGTCAAATACAATCCAAGGTATACGATATTGTGCATCATAAGCAGTGAGTTCCAGACATTTATCAATCATGGCACGAGTTTTTGTCTCTACCACCTTTATTACGAGCTTGTTTCTCACATCCTCCGGCAAAGCCTGATGGAGTCCTGTGAAGAAACATCGCTCTGTAGCTTCTGTATCCGTAACAATCAAATAGTAACCCAATTCCGGCACCTTGAATTGTTTTCTCTGCTCACGAGTTTTTCTGTTACCTGTTCTGTCCTTCTTTGCCATCCTAATCCTCCCTAAAAATATCAATACTCTTTAAGGTAGGAATCGCACCATACTTTCCAATCAGATAATTCTTCTCATAGCTTTCATCCTTACGGATACGAGCGCCATCCTCGTCTACGAAATCTGCCAATGAATACAATGTAGAAACACCCTCTTCATCCTTCTCCACAAACCAAATTTCATCACGGCGTAAAAGCTGATTAGACAGCTGCCATGTGTCATGAGTAGTAAACACAAGCTGAGCATGGTTTGTATTTATCTCCGGATTTAAGAATGTTAGCAAGAAGTTTCTTACAAGTAACGGATGCAGACGAGCATTTAATTCATCAATGAAGAATACACTGCCCTTCTCCAGTACTTCCTGCAATTCCGGATATAAAGCAAACATCTTCAATGTACCTGCTGATTCTAACTCCAACGGAATCTCCGCCATTTCATCCGAACCAATCATCTTATGCAGTGCATTAATCTTATACTTTTCTTCTTTAGAATCTCCTTCCTGGGGAACCTTTTCGATTCGGAAGTCTCTGATATGCTCATCAAAGGATGCAAAATATTCTACAACCTTCTGCTGAACATTCTTGTCGTTCACAAATCCCTTCGGCAATCTGCGGGACATAAAGAAGTTTGTAAATGGGTCACCAAAATCCGCAAACTCATTTGAAAGGAACCAATCTCTAATTGCCTTACACTTACCAATCTTCAGCTTTGCTCCCAAAGACACAATGAGTACCTGCTTTTCCAAAGCTACCTGAATATTATCTCTGCTGTTTTTCGGAAATCCGGACAAATCTAACTCATCTGCATTACGGTAAAAAACTGTACTGTACTTTCTTGCAGTCTTTGCCTTAGAATTTAACCATTCTTCTGTTACACCTTCTTTGTCGATGCAGAATCCATAGTTATATGTCTTCTCAGCCTTATCTCCCGGCAATGTAAAATATACCTCAAAACTAGACTCTGCATTTGCTGATGTGGTATCAAACAAAAACGGTGTCGGTCTGAAATGCTCAAACTTTTCCTCTTCATCACCGTACTTAAATGAATCTGCAACATAATCAGACATATATTCAAAAGCGTTGTATATATTAGACTTTCCACTTGCATTTGAACCATAAATAGCAGCAACCGGCAAAATTTTCTCACTACCAATCGTCACTACTCTGTCTGAGAACTCGGTCATCTTTGTAGCAGATAAATCTAAAGTAGCCTCTTCTCTAAAGGATTTGAAATTTTTAAAATTAAACTGAATTAACATGATTGCTACCTCACCTTCTTTTCTACTTTCTATTATATGCGGTTTTTGAAATAAATCAACCCTCAAATGTGACTTTTTCTCATTTTAATGTATTTTTTTATGTTGCAATATTAAAAAATCACTCAACTTGCACTTTGTACAAATCAAGTGATTCCTCATTGTTTAATCCGTATCATTATTTTCAATTCTTTATTCAAATACTTTTTTGAACGCTCTTTCGTATGTATCACATCCCGCTTAATCAATGAACCCTCGCCATGCAAAATTTGCTTCGCAAATGGCTCGGTCTACATATCAAGTCTTCGATGAACACTTGTTACAAATTTCGCAGGATGCCGGTAACCCTTATGCAACTTCCATAAACCGCTCCAGAAATCTCTTCGCATAAGTCTCATACCGAAGTCTTTTTCCTTCTGCATCATCACGCCAAGTTTCCGGGTCAAACTGAAGCTCTACAGCTATATCACGCAAAACCTCCAGACCGTACTTCTCCATCATCTCAGCAAGAAATGTGCAGCAGCGTTCAAATTCCTTATTCAAAGCTTCCCTCCTTCCTTAGTCGCTTCTGCATCTTTTCAAAATAATTCTGATAATTCTTTTCTAGATGATACAGCCTCGCTACGGAAAAGGCAATATTTTTGATTCAAAAAATTCCGCTTACATATTTCCGGACTTTCTTTCACTTATCACTTCGTAAACCTTATTCACTTCTACATTCAACTTTCTCATATATGCCACCAGCTGTTCCTTATCTGTCTCTGAATATAAACCGGAATTATTATTATGTACAATCTGATTAATATTCGTACCAATGTGATTTACTTCATTGATAAGCTCCCTCAATAAAATCCTCATCTCCGGATAATCCGTAGGTTTCTGCGATATCATAAACCTCAGATACTTGGACTCGGTCATATTCATCTTCTCTGCTTTTTCTGCCAGCTCTGCGGCTTCCTCCGGACTCAAACGAAACTTCTTTACAAGACTTAATCTGCCTTGGGACATGCCATTGCCTACCTTCTACAGTTCTGCTCAAAATTCATACTGATAATTTCTCATGGTGTCTTCTGCTAGATACGCATTTTGTATATCCATTGCAAAATGCATCTAGTTAGGGGCAAAATCCCCTAAAACCCCTGATATTTATATAGGTGTGTCACTTTTTGACGCACTTTTTGAAAAAGTACGCCTCTTTTTGACACACCTTTTGGAAAAGTGCTCCACTTTTTGGCACACCTTTTTTGATGATAATTTTTCGTGCCTTGGATGGTGTGTCACTTTTTGACACCCTTTTCGGAAAAGTGCTCCACTTTTTGACACACCTTTGGAAAAATGGCGCCACTTTTTGACGCACCTTTTCAAATTCACAAGTATCATTCAGAAACTACGTCTTCAATAATCTGCTTATCCATTTTATTGCTTACCTATGTATTACCGAAACACGTACATCATAATATATTCTTCTTCGTTTTCATCAATAATCTCGAAGCCAACATTTTTGTACATCTTCACTGCATAGTTTGCTTTCTGTACTGCCAAGGAAGTTTTCTGATACCCTCTTTCTTTTAACTCTTCCAACATCCGTTTCATCAGCATAGTTCCAATCCCAAGACCTCGATACTCTCTATATAACGATATGGCAAAAGACGGAACACCATCTTCTACATGTCCATAATCATCCATATTACGAACCCAGACAGCACCGACTATCTTTTTGTCAACTTCAGCAACAAAACAAATATCTCCTTCCTGCTTGCCAAAATCCTGCACATAAATCTGTAATTCCGGTGCATTTATAATCTCTTTTGGCGGTGCATCTACACCTTCTGGAATGAAAATTGCTTCATACAGGAAATCATCTAGCAATGCTATTTCCTTGTTGTTCATATGCCTTATATTATAACTGATTTTATTATGAAAACCAATCAAAGTTCTAATTTGATTTACATCATATTCTTTAGCTGGAAGAATAACTGCATTTTTACCTATTATTTCTTTTACTATACGTAATTCTAACTCTTGCCTGTGTTTAAAATGACTGATCATATCCTCAAAAGCACTACATTCATGTTTCCTCCCATAGGGAGAGTTCACCAAATATTCTAACATCATCTGATACCATAACTCATTTCCATTCTCATCACAGCGTTCTTTTTGAATTATTTTAATATTCTCTTCCAACTTATCACTATAGAGATAAAATAATATAAACTTCTTTGCATCAATGCACCTAAATAAATTGCGATAGAACTCTATAATTTCTTCATCACTAAGCATATGAAACAAAATAAAATCCTCTATTACATTTTGAAAGAAAGAACATTCAAATAAATATCCTGTATCTGTAAAATTTTTAAACCTTGTTACTATAATTTCCTTTAGCTCCGCCAAAGTTTTTCGCCCATTATAGACTTCATAATTCTCCAAATCTTTATAAAATCCCGGAATATCCGTAATTATCCTAGTGTAAGTAATGATATAATTCTCTTGTTCCCTAACTGTATTTTTTATAATTTCATCCCTTATCGAATTGTATTTTTGCAAAACAGCCTCATATTCCTTCTTCGACATTAAAGCACACCAAGCCAATTCTATCGGAGAATAATCTCCTTCCCTACATACATGTAACTCAGGATTAAACTTCACAATATTATTTATCAGCGTGCTTTTTCCTGATCCTTGAATACCTTCAACAAATATATTTTTCATAAAGCAAATCTCCTATCAAATTATAATTCAATTACCTTAGTTGCTATTTTTTCGCAAAATTTCCTGTCATGTTCAACAAATAGCATGGTTGGCTCATACTTTAAAATTAATCTTTCTAACTGCATCCGCGAAAAAATATCAATGTAATTTAATGGTTCATCCCAAATATAAAGGTGTGCCGGTGTAAGTAAACTAGTCGCCAACAAAACTTTCTTTTTCTGGCCTTCCGAGTAAGTTTCCATATTTTTAGTAAACTGCTCTCGTCCAAAATCAAGCTGCCGAAGTATGGTACAAAATAAACTCCTATCCAAGTCATGCGTTTTACAATAATTTGTAACATTACCTTTAAGTCCGATTGTTTCCTGACCAACATATGAAATAACAAGACCACTTGCCACCTCACATAGTCCTTCTTCAATTATACAAACACCTATATTGGAATTACATTTTTCTAGGATTTTTCTAATAATTGTTGTCTTTCCACTTCCATTTTTCCCGGATAATACAACACGATCACCCTTTTTAATGTCAAAAGACAGCCCTTGAAACACTGGTTTATCTGAGTCTTTATATTGCAAACTATACTCTTTTACATTAACAAGACTATTTTTGTAATGAACAAGCTGAAACAACTTTAAATCTTTAGGATATTCTATATCTTCTAAAAGACCCTCCTTTTCCTCAATCTCTCTTTCAATTCGTTTTTCCATCTGCTTTACACGACTCTGCATCTTTTTTGTTTTGGCTCCTATAAAACTTCTTGTGCTTAAGCATCTGTCATGTTCTTTTATCGGATCAAATCCTATTTTGGTGTGTTCATTTTTATCTGCCCACTTAGCAACCTGTTCTGCCGCATGGTTCAACTTTTGAATCTCCTTTCGGTGTTTCTCATTTTGTGCTATCGCAAATTTATCTTTACGTTGCTTATTCTCCCACCAGACCGAAAAATTACCATTTTGTACTTCGATACTGCAACGATTCAATACCAGACAATGATCTGTGCATGCATCCAACAAATCTCTGTCATGAGAAACCATTATAAAACCCTTTTTAGAAGCTAAATACACCTTCACACACTCCCTTGCATTTTGGTCAAGATGATTCGTCGGTTCATCAATTAATAAAAACTCATTTTCCTGTGAAAACAAAACTGCAAGTAATATCTTTGTACGCTCTCCGGGACTTAAGGTACAATAAGGTCTATACAAAATCTCTGAACTTTCCGATAGCTCTTCCAACTCACAAATTACTCTCCATATTTCACACCCTGGCTTCAAATCTTCCATAAATTCTGCCACAGGCATTTGCTTTTGGTATTCTGCAATTTCATAAGGAAAATAATCAAACTTCGTTGATGCACTTATGGAACCTGTAAACTGATATTTTCCAAGTAATAAATTCAAAAAAGTTGTCTTCCCTTTTCCATTTCTACCAATAAAACCTAGTTTCCAATTTGTATCAATCGAAAATGAAACATTCTCAAAAACATAATCAAAACTCCCTTCATATCCAAAGGTGAAATTATTTATACTAATTTGTGCCATATACATTCCTCCTCTCATGGTTACAATAAAAAAAGAACCATTCGTTGCCAAACAGTTCCATTACATACTATAACCTCATATGGTTCATCAAAAGAAGGAAATACACCCAACATTGTAATCATTTTTATGCACACAAAAAGAGAGGTTATGAGAACATAATCCACTTTTGGCAACATGACAAGTAGTATGGGCGATATCGCTCATACTGCATAAACATTCATGTAATCAAAAGTAAATTATCTTCTCATCTTTTCACCTCTCTCCTTAAGATAAAGCCATTCTAACACTCCGACTTTCCTTTGTCAACAAAGGAATATACTAATTCAACTCATTCCACACATCCACATAATCCTGCAAGCCACCCGGACGCATTGCAATACTCACATAACTTGCTGGCTCTTTCCTCGCAAGTCTGGCAAGGATTCCTGCATCCTCCGGCTCATCAAATACAACCTGCTCCTCTGACTTATCACAGTCAATCACAAGTTGCTTGCCCTCCATATCTGTCATAACAACTGCATTCCTGCTGCCATCATACTGATATACAGTATAGTTTAATGCCATGTGCTCACCTCTCTAAATCATCCCAAAATGATCCAATGCATCCTTTATCGCTTTTTCCTTTTCTTCCGGACACTGAGGTTGTCTGCTATCCTCTGATTTCGGAAGATTATAATTCTCTCCAACCTCTATTCCGCATTTTCTTTTTACCTGTGAAATATACAGATTAGAGACCTTCAACCCATGCTCCTTTAATACATAATCCTTAATCTCCGCATAAGTCGCCTTACTCTCTGCTGAAGTCAAATCCATCTCACCTAACTCTATTTCAACCTCGATTACATCATCCGGTTTCCGTTGGGACAAGAGAACAACCGTTTCCACATGCACCGTCTGTCCAAACTGGTCCACCGCCCTGACCCGCTTCAACTCATACCCGTTTCCGCACAGATACTTTAAATCTCTTGCCAATGTTGCCGGATCGCAGCTTACATAGACGATGCGGTCCGGTTTCATCTTGACCATGGTGTTCAGGCATTTTTCGTCGCAGCCCTTTCTGGGAGGATCGACTACGATTACATCCGCTTTAATCTGTTCCTTTTCATATTTTTCCGGCAGCACTTCCTCCGCTTTGCCCACAAAAAATTCCGCGTTGGCGATGCCGTTTAACCCGGCGTTCTCCTTTGCGTCCTCGATTGCCTGGGGAACGATCTCCACACCGTATACCCGTCCTGCCTTCTTTGCCAGAAAAAGAGAAATCGTGCCGATGCCGCAATACAGATCCCACACCGTTTCCCTGCCGGATAAGTTAGCATACTCTAACGCAAGCTCATACAGCTTTACGGTCTGGGCGGGATTTACCTGATAAAAGGACAGCGGGGATATCCGAAAGGCGACGTCGCCGATATAATCGGTAATATAACCGTTTCCATAGATTACCTCAAAGCTGTCTCCCATTATGACGTTGGTATCTCTGGTATTGGCGCTGATGCAAATGCTGGTAATGCGCCAGTTTTGATCATTATCCGCCAGTTGAAGTCCCAGCAGGCGGCGGGTCAGTTCCTTCGCAAGCGGAAACTTCTTCCCGTTTATGACCATGCAGACCATGATTTCGCCCGTGGCAAATCCGCAGCGGATCAGCACATGGCGCACCAGCCCCTGATGCAGTCCCTCATCATAAGCCGGAATATGATTTTCTTCCATAAAAGCAAGGATCTCTTCCAGTATTTTGCGGTTGGGAGTTACCCCCAGCTTACAATCTGTATTTGCAATGATCGAATGGGTCCTGCCCGCATAAAATCCTGCGACCGGTCTGCCTTCCTTATCCGTCCCTATAGGATACTGCGCCTTATTGCGATAGTGAAAGGGATCTTCCATGCCGACGATCGGCTCCATAACTTTTCCGATTTCCTCTTCCGAAAATCCGCCGATCCGCACAAGATCATGAAACACCTTTCTTTCCTTAAAACGGAGCTGTTCCTCATAGCTTACCGCCTGCATCTGACAGCCGCCGCAGACTCTGGCATACTCGCAAAGAGGCTCCACACGAAAAGGAGAAGGTTTCACAACCTTCTCTAATCTGGCGTAGGCATAGTTTTTCTTCGCTTTCATAATCTTTGCCGAAACGGTATCCCCGATCACGGCATCCTTGATAAACAAAGTGTATCCGTCCACCTTACCGATGCCCTCTCCATCCATACCGGCGTCTTCGATTGTCACGGTTACTCTGTCATTTTTACGATAAACATTTTTTTCGCTCATAATCCATCCCAAATCAATTCATTGTCGTGGCGCGGACATTGCTCTCAAGCATACGGTTATACCCCAGCCAGCCTGTTTCATTCGTTCCTTCTAAAAGTTCCTTAAAGGTTTCCAGCTTTGCGTCGGTGTTGTCCGCAAAGTTCAGCGCCAACGCTTCTATCAATGCCGGTTTCTTGGGCGAGCCGTATTCCAGTTCGCCGTGATGGGCAAGGATACAATGTTTGATTTCTCCCAAAAGAGTAGCCGGGAAGCCCGGTATTTCCTCCGCCGCATCGGATACCATTTCGCTGCCGATCACAATATGCCCCAACAGGTTCCCGATATCGGTATAATCGTTTTCGGGAAAAGCGGAAAGCTCTCTCGTTTTTCCGATATCATGGCACATCGCCGCCGTCAATAGCAGATCCCTTTTTAAAATCGGATACTGGGTGCAATAATAATCGCACAGCTTTGTGACGCTTAGGGTATGCTCCAAAAGTCCCCCCACAAAACCGTGGTGAACGGTCTTTGCCGCCGAGGAATGACAGAATTTTTTTGCAAAGTCCTGATCCTCAATGAATAATTTTTCCAATAATTTCTTACAATAAAGATTTTCTACCGAAGCAATCAGTTTTTTCAATTCATCATACATCTGTCCGATATCTTTTTGGGAAACGGGCAGATATTCCGACGGGTCATATTCCCCTTCCTCGCACCGTCTGATTCTTTTCACATTGACCTGGAACGCTCCCTGAAAGGATACGATTTCGCCGTACACTTCGATAAAATCCAAGGCGTCGAAATCCTGAATCCCCATACTGTTCGGGTCCCATATTTTCGCGTCCATGGTGCCCGTTTTATCCTGCAAAATCACTGTTTCATAAGGTTTGCCGTTTTTGGTCACGGCAGACTGCCTGTGTTTGCAAAGATAAATGTCATATACTTTATCCCCGTCCCTGTAGTCTTTCAAATATTTCATTCGTCCAATACCTCCGGTTTTATTTCGCCTTCTATATCGATATATTCTTCTCCGTTAAAACGTTTCAGCTCGAAGGTTACCGTCAATTCGGCGCGCATCGACCTGATCGCGTTTTCAAAATCCGTTTTGCTGCGGATTTCCGTATTTCCCAGCCGGACGATGATATCGCCGTTGGATACGCCGCCGTTCATTGCCGGAGAGCCTGCGTCCACTTCTGTTACATAAATACCGTAAGGTATTCCCTGTTCCGTATGGATTTCTTCCGATACCTCCGCTCCATGCACGCCGAGGTACAGGCGCTTGTCTCCGTTGGAAAGCTGTTCGATCAGTTCTTTGACGTCCGAAATGCCGAAGCAGGCAAGTAAGGCGCCGCTGGCGCTTGCCGCCGATTCCTTTGTGATAACGCCCAGTATCTGACCGGAAGTATTGATAATAATGCCGCTGGCATTTTTTTCGCTTCCGGTTATATCCGTAGTCAGCACGTCATAGCTGTAATCCGCATAGGTAATGCTTTTCTGATTGGAGGTCACAATGCCGTAGCAGACGGACCCGCTTTGTCCGAGAGGGCTTCCGATTGCGATGACAGGTCTGCCCACAATAGACGGCGAATTGGAATTGCCCAGTTCGGCGACCGCGACGCTGTCCTGATCCACTTCCTCCAGCATTGCGTCCGGTATTGTAAAAATCGCCAGCCCCGTATTCGGATCGCTGTGCCTTAGCTCCGCTTCCAGCTTTTTATCATTGGATAACGTAATGGTATAGGTGTCCGCATCCGGCAGTCCGTTCAGATCCGCTAGAATATACCATTGACCGCCGTTTCGCGCCACAATGACGCCGGAAGTCTCGTTTACGTTTTCCACCTGATTCTGAAACCAGTCCGTTTCCTGGGATACCCCGGTCACAATTACAACGGATTTGGAAGCCTCCGTTGCAATCTGATAAAGCTGGTCATAGATCGATTGATAGGTCTGCATAACCAGTTGTTCGTCGCTGATCTCCTGCTTGACCTGCTCGCTGATCTGCTCTTCCACCTTGCTTTCTTCCAGGACGGTCTCTTCCGTCAGCAGCTCCTCCGGAGCAGTCTCCACCTCTTCTTCCGGAAACTCCACTTTGGTAATTTCCTCCGGCGACAGACGGTTGCTGATAACCGGCTCTAACAACAAAAAAGTAAGGCAGGCGACTCCGCCGAATATGACCGCGCTGCATGCGGTAAGCATAGTCTTACGAAAGAGTTTCTTTTTATTGATGGGTTTTTCCTTAATCGTTTCATTCACAAAAGAATACGGCTCTTTTTCTTCCATCCCGCGCCTCCCTTATTATTGAAACCTCGCTCATTTAAAGCTTCTTTTTTTCAAAAGATTATACAGTTTCAGTATATCGGATACGGCATTTCTTGTAAAGGTTCGTAGTATTTTTTTCGGATCTATGCTATACTCATCTCATGAATAAGAAAGCATTTAAAATATTAGAATTTGACAAAATCATAGAACAATTAGCCGCTCATGCAGACTCGGAGCCGGGCAGAAATCTTTGCCGCAAAATCGCTCCGAAAACCGATCCGGAACAGATCAGGCTTTACCAGCGGCAGACAGCCGACGCCGTAGGACGCCTGCTTAAAAACGGTTCCGCCTCCTTTGGAAACAACAAGGATATCGGATTCATCACAAAACATCTTTCCATCGGCGGAAACTTAAACGCCGAAGAGTTGCTTCTGCTGGCGGGGCTTTTGGAAAATGTCGCAAGAGTAAAGCAATACGACCGCACGGGCGTTTCCGACGGCGATTCCCCTACGGATCAGGACAGTCTGACCGGATTTTTTGACGAATTGGAGCCGCTTAGCAATTTAAGCGCCGAGGTCAGACACTGTATCCTGGGTCCCGACGAGTTTGCAGACGACGCTTCTCCCGCTTTAAAGGATATCCGCCGCAGGATTAACGGGACCGGGGAACGAATCCATTCCCAGCTTACTTCTATGGTAAACGGGTCTCTCAGAAGCTGTCTGATGGACGCGGTGATTACAATGCGGAACAACCGCTACTGCCTGCCTGTGAAGGCGGAATACAAAAATCAGGTGCCCGGTATGGTCCATGACCAGTCATCCACCGGTTCCACCCTGTTTATCGAACCTGCCTCCGTCGTAGAGCTGAACAACCGTTTAAAAGAGCTTGCCTCTTTAGAAAAGGAAGAGATTGAAAATATTCTCGCTTCCCTCTCCGCTTCCTTCATGCCCTATGCGGACACGCTGGCACGCAACGCTCAGCTTATGACAAGGCTCGACTTTATTTTTGCCAAGGGACGGCTCGCTCTGGAACAGAACGCTACCGAGCCGGTTTTTTCGGAAGGAAACGGCATCCGTATCCGCCAGGGCAGACACCCTCTGTTAAACCCCAAAACGGTAGTCCCCATCGACATCCGTCTAGGCGGCGAGTTTAACCAATTGATTGTAACCGGTCCCAACACCGGCGGCAAAACCGTTTCTCTAAAGACCGTAGGACTTTTTACGCTGATGGGGCAGGCAGGACTTCATATCCCCGCTCTCGACCGCAGCGAATTAAAAATATTTCAAAATGTATTTGCGGATATCGGAGACGAGCAGAGCATCGAGCAATCTTTGTCCACGTTTTCGTCTCATATGAAAAATATCGTATTTATGCTGAAGGAAGCCGACAGCCGCAGTCTGTGTCTGTTTGACGAGCTTTGCGCGGGAACCGATCCCACCGAGGGCGCCGCCCTTGCCATTTCCATCTTATCCACCCTTCATAAACGCGGGGTATGCACGATGGCTACGACCCATTACAGCGAGTTAAAGCTCTATGCCTTATCCGCAGACGGAGTGGAAAACGCAAGCTGCGAATTTAACGTGGAGACGCTTTCTCCCACCTATCGGCTTTTAATCGGTATTCCCGGCAAAAGCAACGCCTTTGCCATTTCCGGTAAGCTGGGGCTTCCCGCCTCGATCATCGAAGACGCAAGATCCCAGTTATCCAAAGAAAACACAGGTTTTGAAGATATCATTGCCGATTTGGAAAAAAGCCGGCTGACCATCGAAAAAGAACAACTGGAAATCGCTTCCTACAAAGAGGAAATCGAGACCCTGAAAGAACAGCTTTTGCAAAAACAGGAAAAAGTCGACGCCGCAAGAGAGCGCATCATCAGAGAAGCCACCGAGGAGGCGCGCGATATTCTGCAGGAAGCAAAGGACGTTGCCGACGAGACTATCCGCAACTTCCACAAATACGGAACCGCCACTCCGATGCAGGAAATGGAGAAGCAGCGGCAGAAGGTAGGCTCCAAAATTGCAGAAAAGAATGAAAAACTTGCCCTGAAGGCGAAAAAGCCGAAAGGACCGGGACTGACGGCGGACTCCGTAAAACCGGGCGAAAAAGTCCGCGTCCTTTCCATGGGCGTAGACGGTATCGTTGCCTCCAAGCCGGATAACAAGGGGAATCTTTTCGTACAGTGCGGGATCATAAAGTCCAAAGTCAACTTAAAGGATCTGGCTCCCGCAGCAGAGGAAGAGATCAAGGTACCAAAGCTGGTCCGTTCCCATTCCTCCAAGATCAAGGTATCCAAATCCGCCTCGATCTCCCCGGAGATCAATTTGCTGGGAATGACCTGCGACGAGGCGATCTCGGTACTGGATAAATATCTGGACGACGCCTATATCGCGCATCTGCCCAGCGTCCGCATTGTTCACGGCAAAGGAACCGGCGCTTTGCGAAAAGCCGTTGCCGATCACCTGAAACGTCAGTCCTATATCGCTTCCTTCCGCCTCGGCGAATTTGGAGAAGGCGACGCGGGCGTTACAATCGCCGAATTTAAATAGTATGTAAACAGGAGGTAACCCATGGTAAATAAACAAAAAATCCTGATTGTAGATGATGATGAAAATATCGCGGAATTGATTTCCCTTTATCTGACAAAAGAATGCTTTGAAACGTCTATTGTATATGACGGCGAATCCGCATTGGAAGCCGTTAAAACCTTTGAACCGAACCTGATTTTGTTGGATCTGATGCTACCGGGAATAGACGGCTATCAAGTCTGCCGCGAAGTGCGCGCATCCTCCCAGGTCCCCATTATCATGCTGTCGGCAAAAGGCGAAATCTTTGACAAGGTGCTGGGACTGGAACTCGGCGCCGACGATTATATGGAAAAACCCTTTGACAGCAAGGAGCTGGTGGCGCGGGTCAAGGCGGTCCTGCGGCGTTATAAACCCGCTGCCGCCGCGGCGCCGGAAAACACTGCCGCCGCTTCCAAAATTAAGATTGCGGAATACCCGGATCTGACGATCAATCTGACCAACTATTCGGTTATTTACAAGGGAAAAACCATTGAAATGCCCCCGAAAGAGCTGGAGCTTTTGTATTTCCTTGCTTCCTCTCCCAATCAGGTCTTTACAAGAGAGCAGCTTTTGGACCAGATCTGGGGTTACGAATATATAGGAGACACCCGTACCGTGGACGTCCATATCAAACGCCTCCGCGAAAAAATCCGCGACCACGAATCCTGGCGTTTGTCCACCGTATGGGGTATCGGCTACAAATTTGAGGTACTTTCATGAAAAAAACGTTATATCTGAAATTTCTTCTCGCCTATATCATATTCGGCTGTTTCGGCTTTGTCGCCGTAGCGACCTTTTCCTCTTCTCTGACCCTGGAGCATGAGACCCGCGAGACCGCGGAAACCCTCTACGAGGAAGCGTCGCTGATCGCCAAGACCTACGCCAGCGACCTGTACAACAGCCAGATTACGGTAGAAAGCGCCTATGACCAGCTCAATGCGCTCGCCACCTACCTGTCCGCCTCTACCTCGATCTGGATTGTCAACCCTTCCGGAACGGTAGTCGTAAACTCGCTGGAAATGCCGGATATTTCCAACCCGAAGGTCATTGAAAACTTTGATCCTTCCATAACGGCGGATTCCTACTATATCAGAAGCGATTTTTTCGGAGAATTTGACGAGGAAATGTTAAGCGTATACACGCCCATTACCTCCAATTATAAGATCAAGGGCTATGTGGTTATTCATCAGCCTATGAGCAGGCTGCACCAAAGAAGCGACGGTTATCTGAGCATTACTTATATCACTCTGGTAGTCCTTCTTTTCCTTTCGTTGATCATCCTTTTATTTTTTACGGAAATATTTTACTTCCCGTTAAAAAAAATCATCCATGCCACGGAACAATATGCCGCCGGCAATATGCACTATGAATTTTCCATCGACAGCAACGATGAAATGGGATATCTCGCGGCTTCTTTGAACTATATGGCAAGTGAAATCGCGCGTTCGGAAGATAACCAGAAGAAATTTGTGGCAAATGTCTCCCACGACTTCCGTTCGCCCCTGACCTCGATACGCGGTTATCTGGAGGCTATGATCGACGGCACGATTCCGCCGGAAATGCACGAAAAGTACTTAAATATCGTATTAAACGAAACGGACCGGCTGACAAAGCTGACCAATTCTCTTTTGACCTTGAACAACCTGAATACGACGGGCATGGTTTTGGAAATGTCGGATTTTGACATCAACCGGGTCATCCGCAATACGGTCGCCACCTTTGAGGGTACCTGTAAAGAAAAAGCCATCAGCATTTCCCTGATTCTGACCGGAGACGTTATGATGGTACACGCCGATATGACAAAAATCCAACAGGTCTTATACAACCTATTGGATAATGCAATCAAATTTTCCCACAATAATTCGACCATTACCATCGAAACCCGTGAGAAACACAATAAATTATTTGTCTCTGTCAAGGACACCGGAATCGGTATTCCGAAGGACAGCCTGAAGCTGATCTTCGACCGCTTCTACAAAACGGATTTGTCCCGGGGTAAGGATAAGCGGGGCACCGGGCTGGGACTTTCGATTACCAAGGAAATCATCCACTCCCACGGAGAAAATATCAATGTCATCAGCACGGAAGGCGTCGGATCGGAATTTATCTTTACGCTTGCCGAAGCGGATGTGGAGGAGGAATAGGGGCGGTTTTTCATGGACCGTGCACAGAAGGGCGTTGCAGATTTGCCTGTTTATTTAAAAAGAAAGCAATTCTTTTTAAGAATAAACAAGCAAACCTGCAACGCCCTGTCCTGTCTGCCCCAGTCTCTGAAATTCCGCCATAATATATAGTGAGATTATCTTAATCCATTGACTTTTTGAACATTGTTCAGTATAATGTATTTGAACAGTGTTCAAAAGAGGTGTAATATGAATCATAAGGAAGCAATCATACAAGCAACGATTGAGCTTATAGAAGAAAATGGTAAACATCCGGAAGAAATTACAGTTCGTGAAATATGTAAAAGAGCAGGCGTTGGCTTAGGTCTTGTGAATTATCATTTTGGAAATAGGGATAAACTCATTGAACTATGTGTTGAGCGTATGATAAATGGGATTGTTGAAAATTTCCAGCATATACAGGAAAAAACAGAGGGACTGACACCTTTTGAAAAATTGAAATATCTCGGCAATATGACGCTTGATTTTTTGTTTGAACATGATGCTGTATCCAGAATTTCTATTCTTACCGATATGCAAACGCCAAAAGACAATGACAATACCAACAGAACTTATGCGGCATATTTGCCGCTTGTTGCTGCTTGCCGTCCTGATCTTGATGAAGCAGATATTAAAAGAAAAACTTTTTGTCTGATTACGGTTATGCAGCAGATGTTTCTGCGGTGCGACACATCATCAAAGCTGATGG
Source organism: uncultured Lachnospiraceae bacterium (assembly GCA_900542015.1). GTDB lineage: Bacteria > Bacillota > Clostridia > Lachnospirales > Lachnospiraceae > UBA2882. The sequence goes on from UQLY01000003.1 coordinate 55,340, forward strand.
ATATTGATTTCACAAAAAGAGAAAACCGCGAAGCATGGCACAGCCAAATTCTTCACGATATTTTAGAGGTATAGAAAATGAACATTACTGTCATAAACGGAACAGAAAAGCGCGGTGTAACCCATCGCTTAAAAGAGATATTTTTAGCAGAGTTTAATGATAAAGCAGATATTACGGAATATTATCTTCCAGAGGATTGTCCCCATTTCTGCAATGGCTGTACCAGTTGTATGCTAAAGGGTGAAAATACCTGCAAAGATGCAGAATATATCGGAAGAATTGAAAAGTCGCTTTTGGAGGCTGATTTAATCGTTATGACATCTCCTGCCTATGTGTTTCATTCTACAGGTGCAATGAAAACGTTTCTTGATCATTTTGCTTATCGCTGGCTGCCCCACCGTCCTGCTCCGGAAATGTTTGGAAAACGTGCCGTGATCATCACGCAATGCTTGGGTGCCGGAGCAAAATCTGCAGCAAAGGATATCAAACATAGTTTGTCTTGGTGGGGGATTTCTAAAATCGGAATATTCACCGGCGCATTGATGAGTGATATTTTCTGGGATAAACTTTCAGAAAAGAAACGGGCAGAACTTACAGGGAAGATTAAAAAATTATCTCAAAAATTCGCACATATGGATTATACAAAACCTGCCCATACAAATCTGAGCATAAAAGTCAAATTTTCCTTTTGCCGTATGATGCAGCAATCGCTACATAAAAATGACCCCAAATATCCGGATGGAAAATATTGGGCAGAGCAAGGATGGCTTGATAGCGGCAGACCATGGAAATAGCAGTAAAAAGGTGCTGTCACATTTTAAATCTTTGTATTGATCACGGAAACACGCTTTCGCTCTACAAAAACGCAGCGGTACATAAATCCGCAAAATACGCGGATTAAGTACCGGCGTTTTTATAAAGGTTTCCTTTGATCAATACAAAAATTTATAAATGCGACAGCACCTTTTTTGTTTTTATCCCTTCCAATGCAGCCTGTGAAGCTCTCCTTCCAGTTGCATCGACGCAAACTTCTGCTGGCGCAGCGCTTCATACAACACGATCGCTACGGAATTGGACAAATTCAGGGAGCGGATCGCGGGCTCCATGGGAATACGAATGCAGGTTTCCTCATGCTCTACGAGGATTTCCTCCGGGATTCCGGCGCTTTCCTTTCCGAACATGATAAAATCATCGGGACCGAACGCCACATCCGAATATACATGCTTTGCCTTTGTGGTCGCCATCCAGATCTTCGCGCCTGGATGCTCCTTTTGAAACTCCTCAAAATTCACATAGGTACGAACGTCCAGATCCTTCCAGTAATCCATCCCCGCCCTTTTTAACGCCTTTTCGCTGAGAGAAAATCCCAGAGGCTCAATCAGGTGCAGGCTGGTGCCCGTGGCAACGCAGGTCCTTCCGATATTGCCCGTATTTGCCGGAATCTCCGGCTGATGTAATACAATGTGCATTTTACGCCTTTTCCTGCTCTTTCCGTAATTTTTCTATAAAATCGGCAAGACGCCCGATGGCAACCTTTAAGTCTTCCAAAGAATACGCATAGGAAATTCGTAAGAAGCCTTCTCCGCAGTCTCCGAACGCGGTTCCCGGTACGACGGCAACCTTTTCTTCCTCCAACAATCTTGTGGCAAATTCATCGCTTGTCATGCCAAACTCTTTGATACAGGGAAATACATAAAACGCGCCGTAAGGTTCAAAACACGGCAGCCCCATTTCTTTAAAAGCGTGCATCAGATAGCGGCGTCTCTGATTATACGCCTCGCGCATCTGTTTTACGTCCTCGTCGCCGTTTCTTAACGCCTCTACAGCCGCATACTGGCTTGTGGTAGGCGCGCACATAATCGCAAACTGGTGAATCTTTATCATTTGCTCGATAATTGTTTCGGGACCGCAGGCATAGCCAAGTCTCCAGCCGGTCATGGCATAAGCCTTGGAAAATCCGTTGATCAATATCGTCCTCTCCTGCATACCGGGCAGGGAAACGATGGAAACATGCTTTTCTTTATATGTAAGCTCCGCATAAATCTCATCGGAAATCACAAACAGGTCATGTTTGATAATTACCTCGGCGATTGCTTCCAAATCCTTTTTCTCCATAATCGCTCCCGTAGGATTATTGGGGAAAGGCAGGATCAAAACTTTTGTCTTTTCGGTAATGGCTTCTTCCAATTCCGCCGCCGTCAGACGAAACTCGTTTTCATTTTTCAGGTTAATGATAACGGGCACTCCTCCCGCAAGAATCGCACAGGGCTCATAGGAAACATAGCTGGGCTGGGGAATCAGCACCTCGTCGCCCGGGTCCAGCATAGCGCGCAGCGCAATATCAATCGCTTCGGAACCGCCGACCGTAACCACGACTTCCTTATTGTAATCATAATCCACATTCTGACTGCGTTTTAAATACCTGCTTACCTCCATTTTTAATTCCTTCAAACCCGCATTGGAGGTATAAAAAGTTTTTCCCTTCTCCAGGGAATAAATGCCCTCGTCCCGGATATGCCAGGGCGTATCAAAATCCGGTTCTCCCACGCCAAGGGAAATCGCATCCTTCATTTCACTTACGATATCAAAGAATTTCCGGATTCCTGAGGGCTTGATCTCTTTAATCTGTTTGGATAACGGATCTCTCATGGTGTCACCTTCATTCTTTCATCTTCGTATTTTTTCGTCAATATAGTCCCGTGGTCTTTGTATTTCTTTAAGATAAAATGCGTCGCTGTGCTCAATACGGAATCCAGCGTGGACAATTTATCGGATACAAAAGAAGAAATTTCCTTTAAGGATTTCCCTTCTAAGGTTACCAGCAGGTCAAAGCCGCCGGAAATCAGATAAACGGAATTTACTTCGGGATATTTGTAAATGCGCTCCGCAATATTATCAAATCCCTGTCCCCTCTGGGGCGTTACTCTTACCTCAATCAGCGCGGACACCTTCTCGATACTGGTTTTTTCCCAATCGATCAGGGTATGGTAACCGCAAATAACTCCTTCTTCCTCCATTGCCTTTAATTCGTTGGCAATCTCAATCTCCGGCGCTCCCATAATAATCGCAAGCTCCTGAATATCAATTCTGCTGTTTTTTTCAATAATGCTTAACAATTGTTCTCTCATTTCTGACTCCATTCTGCCTGTTTTGCCAGGGCTTTATACAATTCATCGGTTTTCGGCGGTTCCAGAAATCTGATTTCTTCGCCGTTCGTTACGATCCTGTCATTGCTGTCCGTCACTTTGCCGACAACAGCTCCATGAATATGCGCTTTTTCCAGTTCCCTGACCAGATCATAACCGTTATCCGCCGCGATCAGCATGCTGCCCGACGACATCAGCTCATAGGGATTGATGTCGAAATAATTACAAATCTCCACGGTCGCCTGCTTGATCGGTATTTTCTTCAAATCAATTGTCAGTCCAACGCCTGCGCTTTCTGCAATTTCCCAAAAGGCTCCGAACACGCCGCCCTCCGTGATGTCGTGCATTGCGCTCACGTTGGACTTCACGGCGATTGCAGCCTCCGGTATAACGGAAAGCATCTGTTCATAGGCTTTTGCTTCATCAATCAGGTGTCTGGGAAACTTCTTTGCAAGCTCTTCTTCTCTTTCCTTCGCTAAAATGGAGGTTCCTTCCAGCCCGATCCATTTCGTAATTACAACGTCCTGTCCGGGTCTTGCTCCGTTAGTCGCCAGCAGACGACCCTTTTTAACCTTGCCGATACCGGTAATCGTCACAACCGGGCGGGTAACCGCGTCGGTAACCTCCGTATGCCCGCCGACCACCTGAATGTTTAACTCCCGGCAGGAAAGCTCGATCTGCTCCATCATCTGCCTGATTTCCGGCTCCGTAATATCCGGCGGAAGCATGGCGCATACCAGCATTCCGATTACCTCGGCACCGCTGGAGGCGATATCGTTGGCGGAGATCATAACCGCCCATCTGCCGATATCCAAAGTGGTGCCCGTGATCGGGTCCGTAGACAGGACCATGACCTCGTCCGGCTCCAGGGCAATCGCGGCGCAGTCTTCGCCTACCCCGGCTCCCACAAGCACCTCCGGTCTCTGCGTCTTTATTTGTTTTAAGATAGAACGTTTTAACACATTCTCAGGTACTTTCCCTATCTTCATATGCCTTCTATCCTCAGGTTACGTAGTTTCTATCATCGTTACATACAACTTTAGGAAGCCCGTTCATCTTTGAACTGACTTCCTAAAGAAAATTTCTGTTTATTCGGAATCTTACTGTGCAGCCGCATTCTGCGCGTCCTGTGCAATCTGCTGTTGTTGCTGCTGCATTGCTTCCTGCGCCTGCTGTGCCTCCAAAGCCTGCTGCTGTTGCTGCTGCTGAATCGCCTGCTGCTGCGCTGCAGCCTGCTGTTCCGGGGTCTGCGTCGCCGGTGTTGCTCCGGACAATACCGCCTGTACATAAGAGATACTCTGAGTCGCTATCGCCGCCTGGATAGCGTTGGATACATTGGGGTCCGACGTCGCCGTTCCGACTGCCGCCGTGCGCGGAACCGCCTTGTAGGTGCTCTTATTGATCACTTCTCTGCTCTCTTCCACGCCGTCAACGGTTACGATCTTCCAAAGCTGTGCGACATAACCGGTATGGGCGCTCTGTACATTGATATAGCCTACAGGCTTGCTGCCGTCCCCTACGACCTTTTCGCCTTCCGCCGGAATTGTGCTGAGCACTTCGCTTTCAAAAGTAACTTCTCTGTTTTCCGGTCTTGTCTCTACGCCGTAGATATTAAAAGTAATCTTCTTATCCTTGGTATATCCTTCGATATAAACCGGATGTTCCAGATTATTGACAAACTTAAAATCCTTGGATGTGCCGGCAATCGCCGCATCGGCTGACGGGTCCACGTAATTGACGATCATGGAATGATTGGATCTTTCCGTAACCTCCAGCTCCGCCCGGATAACCGCATTGTAAAGGGTCGTGGATACCTGACAGATCCCGCCTCCCAGGGAGTCTACCACAAGTCCTCCTGAATAAGAGCCCGCCATATAATATCCGTTTTCTTCGGTAAAGGGACTGATCGCCTCATATACCGAAAATTCGTCTCCGGGATAAAGGGTTACCCCGTCGATCAGCCTGCAGCCGTTCGCCACATTTCCGGAACGGTTGGCACCGGAAGAGGAATAGCTGGTCGTAAAGGTGCCTAACAGATCGGTTACCTGGGACAACTCTTCCTTCGTTCCTCTCGGCTCGTCGGTTTCGACCACAAGATCAATGGACGCGTCCTGGTAATCCCATTCCTCGGTCATAAACGTCACAACCTCGTCCGCGGACGCTTCCGCATTGATGACCACGCCGGTTTGTCCGTCCTCGATGACAAATTCGCCGTCTACCCGTTTTAAGGTAGCGTCGACCGCTTCCACGTTAAATTCATCGCATTCTTCTTCAATAATATTTTCAATTGCCTGCTTGTCAACGGCAAATGTCAGGGGAAGCACTACGTTTTCATGCTCCAGATCCTTTAAGATCTTATATCTTTCCACGACATTTCCGCTTTTCCCGATTTCCAGCGCCTGGGATACCACGTCGGCATTTGTCCATGTCAGACCGATATCCTCGGCAAGAACCGTATGAGAATTGCCGTTCATCGCGTTTAACGTAATCTCCGCCTGCCCGATTTCGTCGATGTATTCCTGGATCTTCTGGATCGCCTGTTCTTCCGTCAGACCCGACACATCCACCTGATCAATATAAACTCCGTTTTCGATTGTATCATCCGCACTCTTTGCCAATACCGGTTCGGCTGTCATACCGGTCAGCAGCACAAGAGCGGAAAACGCAAATAAAATGTTAATAAACTTTTTCATATTCCACTCCTTATGATATACTATTACATGGGAATAATTGACACCGCCATCGGAATAACCATTGCCAGTATCAGCAGGACAATGATGATCCGGGAAATGATTTGTTTACTCCTTTTATTAAACATAAAATCACCTCTTCTTACGAAAGGATATTATAAACGATGTTCGTATTTTTGGCAAGTTTTATCATCTTCATTGCATGGCTCACTTACGAGCTGAAAAAGCACGAAAAACTGGAAAAAAACTCCTTAAACGACTTCTGGGCAAAGGAACGGGAGGCGAACCGGACAAGGAAGAAATCCCTCGACGACCTTGCCTATGTTAAGATTCCCTTTGACTGTATTCCCAAAAGCCTCCTGCCGGGGGACGATACGGTTCAGGACTGTTTATCCGTCCTGCAGGGTCTTTCGGATAAAAAAATAGTAAATTTTACCGGTTTTTCCAATACCGATCTGAAACTGCAATACGGGACCGCCAATTTGACGGTTCTGTCCGAATACGACGAAAATTATACCCTGTATGCCCGCACGATTTACCGCCTCGCGCTCGCCTATTACCAAAACGGCTACGAGAGCAACGCCCGCATCCTTTTGGAAAAAGCCGTGGAAAGCGGTACGGATATCAGCGGCAACTATAAGCTGTTAGCCGATATTTACCAAACGCACGGCGAAACCGATAAAATCCGCGGGCTTCTGACCCGCGCTTCCTCCCTGCGCTCTGCTGCCGGGAAAAAGATCATCCGTTCCTTGGAGGAATACGTCCGTGAGCACTGATCAACTGATCCAGATACCTGCCCGCCTCATTTCTGGTCATGCTCTTTATATCATATGCGCTTTCTATCTGATAATAGGACAAAAATCTCTCTAACTGTTCTATTTGTTTCTTCGTAACAGGACTTTCTTTTTTTACCTTGTAAATCAGCTCCTTCGGCGCAAATACTTTTTCGGCTTCCGCGTCCTTTCCGAACTTTTCCTTTAATATCCCGTACAGATCAAGAGTGGCATCCACATCGGACAGGGCGCGGTGCGCGTTGTGGGGAATTGCAAAATGCCGGCACAGATAAGGCAGGGAACGGCTCTCCAGATCCTGCAAATATTTCCTGGAAATCGCAAGGGTATCGATTCCTTTTCTTTCAAAACTCTCTCCCGCATTCACTGCGGCACGCTTCAGAAAGGAATAGTCAAATAAAACGCTGTGCCCCATAAGGCAGCCCGTATTTTCAAAGGACAGAAAATCCCCGATGACCTCGCCGATAAACGGCGCGTCCCCAAGCGCTTCGTCCGTCAGTCCCGTCAGCTCTGCAATTTCCTGATCCAGCTTCCGCCCCGGATTGACCAGGGTGTGAAACGAGCCCGCACGCTTTCCGCCCTTTACCGAAACGGCGGCAATCTCCGTTATTTTATCCCGTTTCGGGTCCAGTCCCGTCGTCTCAATGTCTACAACCGTATAACTGTCGCAAAAGCTCTCCATCTATTTTTTCTTCTGCCTTTCCTTATAATCATTACAATATTTTGTCAGAAAGCATTCCTCGCATTTGGGGTTTCTTGCAAAACAAATCTCTCTTCCAAAGGTAATGATCTGAATGTTATACAAGATCCAATGGTCCCTGGGCAATACCTTCATCAGATCATACTCTATTTTTTCAGGATCGTCTTCCTTTGTAAAGCCCAGCTTTCGTGAGATCCGCTTGACATGGGTATCCACGACCACGCTGGGTTCGTGGAAAATATTGCCGCGGATTACGTTGGCGGTTTTTCTCCCCACGCCCGCAAGAGAAGTCAACTCTTCCAGCGTCCGCGGCACCTCTCCGTCATACTTTTCCACCAGGTCCTGACAGCAGGCAATGATATTTTTCGCCTTATTGTGATAAAAACCCGTAGAGCGGATATCCTGCTCCAGCTCTTTCAAATCGGCGCCCGCAAAGTCCGCCGGGCTTTGATATTTTCGGAAAAGATCCTTTGTCACAATATTCACTCTGGCGTCGGTGCATTGGGCGCTTAAAATCGTAGCAATCAAAAGCTGCCAGGGCGTCTCATGATTCAGATAGCATTTATATTCCGTTGTATACACTTCATCCAGTTTATCCAATATTTCCTTTGTTCTCTTCGTCATCTCGTTTCTCCTGTCCGCGGCTCCCAGATAGAGACCGCAGCTTCGTAGGTCAGCGGATTCCTGTTTCCGTAGTCAAAGACCGCAAACTGTCTTTTCTCCATTTTCTCATAAGTCGGCGCGTCTGTACAGATATCGTAAAAAAACGGCTCGATATGAAGCGTCCGGTTATTTCCGGACCGGTAAAAAAGATTTCTTTCCTGTTTGAACTTCGCAATATCTACAGCAAAGTCCGGGCGGCTCTTTGCATTTTCCCGTAAATACACGTCCATGGTCAGAAGCTCTTTCAGAAGCGCTTCCTTTGCATCGGTCTCCTCTGCCGCAAATTCAAGCAGCACCCGGTAACGGTAGATGCGCGAAGGCGTGCTGACAAAATAGCCCTTCCTCTCATAAAAGGCTCCCAGCCGCTCAAACATGGCGAAGGGACTTTCAAAAAACCGTTCCAGATACGGAAGCGTGCGGGTAAACTGATTGCTGTTATAATAGAGCTCCACCATTTCTTCAATCTGCTGTAATCTGCATACGTCGGCATAGGAGAGCCATTCAGTCTGCAGCACCTCATAAGGGGGCCGGTCGGTATAAAGCAGTCCGTAATCCTCACATTTTTCCGCCATGTAAGAACCGCTTAACACTTTCAGGAAACCAAGCTGCAACTGTTCCGGCTGCATGGCATAGACCTCGTCAAAGGAGTGTCCGAAGCTTTGATAATCCTCATAAGGAAGCCCGGCGATCAGGTCCAGATGAATATGGATATTTTTACCCTGATGAAGCCGCTCCACAATCCGCTTTAACTGATCCACATCCATGCGCCGGCGAATCTCCCGAATGGTTTGGGGATTGGTCGTCTGCACGCCGATCTCCATCTGCGCCGCGCCGGGTCTTAGGGTATTGAGCAGGCGCAGCTCTTCTTCGTTTAATAAATCCGCCGCAATCTCAAAGTGGAAATTGGTAATCCCGTTATCATGTTCTTTGATATACCGCCAGATTTCCATGGCATGATCATGATTGCAGTTAAAGGTCCTGTCGATAAATTTTACCTGCGGCACATTCCGGTCCAGAAAAAACTGCAATTCCTTTTTGACGGTTTCCAAATCCCTTAAACGAACCGTTTTGTCTATGGAAGAAAGGCAGTAGCTGCATCGGAAAGGACACCCTCTGGAGGATTCGTAATATATAATCCTGTGCTCAAACTGCGAAAGGTCCTCATAAAGAAAGGGGAGCCTGCTTAAATCCGTCAGCTCTCTTTCTCCGGTTGCGATTACCGCTTCTTCCATACGGAATACAATGCCCCTGATCTCTTTCATCGCTTCCTTCGTTTTCGCTCTGGCGTAATGGCGCAGCAGCTCCAGAAAGGTTTCTTCCCCTTCTCCCACCATGATGCCTGTCAGCTCCGGATAACTGTCCAGCACCTCTTCGGCGCGGTAGGAAACCTCCGGTCCGCCCAGCCAGATCGGCACATGGGGCAAAATTTTATGAAGCTCCCGCACAAGAGACAAAACCTCCGTAATATTCCAGATATAACAGGAAAAGGCGATGACGTCGGGGTTTTGCTTATAAATTCCGCTCAATATCTCATTAGGACGCTGGTTAATGGTGTATTCCGCAAGGCGGACCTGCTCCCCCAGCCCCTGCCCGTACTTTGCGGCATAGGCGCGCAGGCTGTACAGCGCGGGGTTGGTATGTATGTACTTGGCATTGACGGCTGTCAGCAGAAACTTCATTCCTCCGCCGCCTCCGGATATTCATTGCACAACAGGCGGTAAGGCTCCTCGTCCTCTTCAATCTCCGGGAATCTGCCGACCTTTTCATAAAAACGGTTATCCGTGTTGTCGTCGTTGCACATGGAAACCTCGCCGATCAGCACGTCTCCCGTGCCTTCCGCCACATCAAAATCGTGGTACTGGTGCGGCGAAAGGGTAATGCTCTCTCCGGGATGAAGCAGGACTCCGGTACCCGCCGGCACATAATAGGAACGCCCGTCAGAATTGACAAGCACATCCGTATCCGCCAGTCCGCCGTCTCCCGTATCGTTATATACATGGATAATCAGCGTACCGCCGCCCCGGTTGATAATATCCTCGCTTTTTTTCCAGTGAAAGTGCATCGGGGAATGTTGTCCTTCCTTGAGCATCAACACCTTTTCCGCATAAACCTTTTGATATTTGGGGTTATTCTGGTTGCCGTTTCGCAGGGTAATCAAAGAAAAACCGACTTTGTTAAAATCCCCGAGCCCGTAATCCGTAATATCCCAGCCCAGCATATTGTCCCGGATTTCGTCATATTCATGATTTTTATGCCGCCATTCCTCCGGCGTCCAGTTGCAAAAGGGCGGCAGCTTAAAGCCATGCTCCTTTGCTAACCGTTCCATATCTCTGATACACGCATTGATTTCCGATCTTTTCATTGTCATACCCCGCTTTCCGACTAATTTCTTCTTAACAATATCTTCCGTCTCTTTCTTATAACGTCTTCATAATTTCCTGTCCGGTGGGCAGCGCCGGGATTCCTCCCATTTTCTGTACGCAAAGCCCTCCGGCCGCGTTACCATATGCTAACGCTTTTTGCACAAGCTCTTCGGTAAAATCGTTCGCTTTCTGCACGCCGCTCATCAGCACGGCGGATAAAAAGCCTCCCCAGAACGCGTCCCCGGCTCCGGTAGCGTCTACTGCATGAACCTTTTTCCCTTCTACGACGCCGCTCTTTCGGTCAAAATAATATTTTGCTCCCTTTGCGCCAAGGGTCTCGATCAAAACGCGGATGCCGTACTGTTCCATAAAACGGGGGATATTTTCTTCTCCCCCTACGAAGGACAATTCCTCATCGGACACCTTTAACAAATCCACAAAGGGTAAAATCTTTTGCACCTCCTTTTTACATCTTTCCTCATCGTGCCAGATCATATCTCTGTAATTGACGTCAAAGCTGACTAATTTCCCTTTTTCAGCCGCCAGCTTCATCGCTTTATAAACCGCGTCTTTACTGGGCTTACCCGACAGGGAAACGCTTCCCGCATGCAGCAGGCGGCAGGCGTCAATATCCGCCTCTTTGACGTCCTCCTCGGACAGCAGAAGATCCGCTCCGGGTTTTCTCACAAACGTAAAGGATCTCTCCCCGCCTTCATAGAGGGTCACAAAAGCCAGCGTCGTTACCGCTTCGTCTGTCAGCTTTGGACAAAGCATTTTCACGCCGTCCTCCTTCAGCGTATTTTGCAGCATTTTCCCGAAATCATCGTTGCCCAGCACTCCCAAAAACGCCGTTTCCAATCCGTTTCTCGCCGTGGCGATCGCCACATTGGCAGGCGCGCCTCCGGGATTCGCCGTATAGCTGCGCGGCTCCTTCCCCGGCGTAAAGTCTATCAGCATTTCTCCCATACATATAATGTCCATAGCTTTCTTCCTCACTTTCCGTATATCTCGCTTTTCCTATATTTGTATTATACTTCTTTCTTGTAATTTTCGCATCTGTTTATTATAATTATGGTATCGTTTTCACATTGTAATAAAAAAACGGTAAAATTACAACCGCTTTTATCATTTTATATTAAAACAAAGGAAAGAGAGAACCAAAAATGACCATCAGCGATATTGCAAAAATGGCGGGCGTATCCAGCGCCGCTGTTTCCCGCTACTTAAATAACGGCTATTTAAGCGAAGAAAAAAAGGAAGCGATCAGGGAAGCGATTGAAAAAACGGGCTATACGCCTTCCAAACAGGCGCAGATGCTTCGGACCAAAAAAACCAATCTGATCGGCGTCGTCATCCCGAATATCGATTCCGAATCCGTAGCGCGGATGGTAGCGGGCATTACCAGCGTTTTAAACGAAGCGGGTTATGAAACCCTTCTCGCCAATACCGAAAATAATGTGGAGAAAGAACTCTCTTATCTGAATATCTTTAAGCGCAACCGGGTAGACGGCATTATTTTTGTTGCCACCATTCTAACCAAAAAGCACAAAGAGATTTTAAAGGAAATAACGCTTCCCGTCGTCATGTTGGGACAACAATCCGACGATCTCCCCTGCATCTATCACGACGATTACCATGCGGCGTATGATATCGCCCGGGAGCTTATCAAAGGCGGCTGCCATAAACCCGGGGTAATCGGCGTTACCAAGCAGGATATCGCCGTAGGCACGCACCGCCTCCAGGGCTTTCTGGACGCCTGCCGGGACGCAAATATAACAGTCGACGGCGACCGGATCAAGACCGGTCCCTTTTCCCTGCAGTCCGGCTATGATAACGCCGCATGGATTATGAAAAAATATCCCGATACGGACGCTTTATTCTGCCTGACCGACCGGATTGCCACCGGCGCGGTTACCTATCTCAAGGAAAACGGCATTTCCATTCCCGACCGGGTCTCCGTCTGCGGATTCGGACACAGCCGCACTTCAAAAGTCATCACGCCCGCCCTGACTACGGTCCATTTTTATTACCGCACCTGCGGCGAAAAAGGCGCCGGTCTTTTGCTGTCCCTTTTACAGCAAAAGGAAGTGCCCATCAAATCCATTCAGCTCAATTATGAAGTCATCGTACAGGACTCCGTAAAAAAGTAATTCAAAAACCCATGTTAGTTTTTCACAATTTTCCCAAGGCGATTTCATACGTTTTTACCAATTTACTTTCCTATTCTTCCGTACTATAATAAAACCGCGATATGAAAACGATTTCATTTTTCTAATTCTTATTTATACGCAGTTTTAAACATTTTTCGCGTATTTATTGCTTTTTATTTAGTGTTATCGTTTACACAATGTATGATAGGGAGGTTATTCTATGGATTACAACAAAACAGCCGCCGGCACAAATTTGATCGAATTTGATTTGACAGCGATCAGGGAAGCGGGTTACCCTGTCATTACACCGATTATCATAACCAATTCGGATGATTTTAAAAAAATTACCCTTCTCAAAGAAGGAAACTGTACAGCCGGCGAAACGGTTTGCCGGATAAAACAGTAAAAAATGCGGAGGATAGAAAATGGAAAATACGCAGACACATAAATTTCAAAATTTTCAGGCAAGAATCGCCGAGGCGGAAAAGCACATTGCGGCTGTGCAAAACTCCCGCTATGCCCTAAAACTGCACCTGATGCCGCCGGTAGGCTGGCTCAACGATCCCAACGGGCTGTGTGAAAAAGACGGATTGTACCATATTTTTTTCCAATACTCGCCTTTTGACGCCGCGGGCGGCGATAAATTCTGGGGGCACTATCAGACCCGGGATTTTATCCGCTATGAATACACAGGCGCGCCCCTCGCTCCGGATCTTCCCATAGACCGTGACGGCGTATACTCCGGCTGCGCCCTTGTGGATGACGACGTGATAAAACTATACTATACGGGCAATGTACGGGATGAGAATACGGACGGTATTATGGAAGGCAGAGAAGCCAATACTGTTTATGCGGAGACAAAAGACGGCATTGCCATGAGCCCAAAAAAATGTCTGATGACCAACGCCGATTATCCTTCCTTTGTTACCTGTCATGTCAGGGACCCCAAGGTATGGAAAGAGGACGGCGTATACTACATGGTACAAGGCGCATGGTCAAAGGATTATAAGGGGTATGTCCTGATCTTTACGTCCGAAAACGGCACGGACTGGCGCTACCGCAATTTTCTCACTACCGAAGAGACTTTCGGCTATATGTGGGAGTGCCCTTCGCTGTTTTCTCTGAATGGAAAACAGGTGCTTTCCGTTTCCCCTCAGGGCGTTGAAAGCGAGGAATTTCGTTACCAGAACATTTATCAATCGGGTTACTTCCTTCTTGACGGCGATTTCAGAGGCGAATATTCGTTAAACAATTTTTACGAGTGGGATATGGGCTTTGATTTTTACGCCCCCCAAATTTTTGAAGACGAAAAGGGCAGGCAAATTTTGATCGGGTGGATGGGAATCCCCGATGCGGACTATACTAATCCTACGCTGACCGACGGCTGGCAGCATACGCTGACCTTTCCCCGGGAACTGCGCTTGTCTTCTGACGGCGCCCGAATCCTACAGTCTCCTCTGAAGGAATTGGAAAACCTTCGCAAAAAACAGGTTCTTCCAACAAAACAGTCTGATGGAAAAACCCTTTATGAAGGTTTAAGCCTTTACGAGCTCCTGGTCGATCACATCACGGCTTCCCTGTCCCTTACGATTGCGGACGACCTGCATCTTGACTGGGACGAAGCCGCAGGGATTTTTGCCCTCTCCTTTACCGGAAGCGCGGGATACGGCAGGACAACGCGGAAGGCAAAACTGGATAAACTTGACAATCTTCAAGTTTTTGTAGATTCTTCCGCAATTGAGGTATACTTAAATAAAGGAGAACTTGTTTTTTCATCCAGATTTTATCCGAAATCTCCCTGCCATGATCTTTGGCTCCAAGACGGCGGTTTCGCCATAAGCGGCGGTTGTTCCCAGACGCTTTGGGAATTATCCCCGATTACGACTACTTATGACAACAAAAAATAAAAATGAAAGATTAAAAATAACAACCAAACAGGAAACGGAGGTATTTACTGTGAAAACATTTGATTACACCATTAAAGATCCCATCGGCATCCACGCAAGACCCGCAGGTCTGATTGTGAAAAAGGCAAAGGAATTTGAATCCTCTTTTACGCTGACTAAAGACGGCAAAAGCGTGGATCTGAGAAAACTGATGGCTTTAATGTCTCTTGGCGTCAGAAGTGGGGACACCGTTACCATTACCGTTGAAGGCGCGGATGAAGATACCGCTGCCGGCGCTATGGAACAATTTTTTGCGGAAACCATTTAAGGGGGTTAAGCCTATGATCCGTGTAAACGGCAAATCAATTGTAAAAGGAATTGCAATCGGTCGGATTCTGAAGTTTACCAAGACCGAAAACCAGGTAAAGCGGAGCAAAATATCCGACGTAGAAGCGGAAATCAAACGCTATGAAGCCGCAAGAGCCAAGGCGGAAGAGCAATTAGACAGCCTTTATCAAAAGGCTTTGAAGGAAGTGGGAGAATCCGGCGCCGCAATCTTTGAAGTCCACAGCATGATGTTAGGGGACGACGACTATGTAGACAGCATCGTCAATATTATCCGCACCCAGGAGGTCAACGCCGAGTTTGCCGTAGCCACCACAGGCGACAATTTTTCCGAGCTGTTTGCCTCCATGGACGACGAATATATGAAGGCACGCGCCGCGGATATCAAAGACATATCGGAACGCCTGATCCGAATCCTTTCCGGAAACGCCGCAAGCGAAAACAAGATGGAAGAGCCCGTCATCATTATGGCGGAGGATCTGGCTCCCAGCGAGACGGTGCAGCTTGACAAGGATAAACTCCTCGCCTTTGTTACCCGCCTCGGTTCTTCCAATTCCCATACGGCGATCCTGGCGCGCACCATGAACATTCCCGCCCTGATCAATGTGGACATTTCCGATGAATGGAACGGAAAAACAGCGGTCGTAGACGGCTATGACGGAACGCTGATCATAGATCCCACCGAGGAAGTCCTTGCCTTTATGCGGGAAAAGCAGAAGGAAGACGAAGAAAACCGCCGGCTTTTGCAGGATCTGAAGGGAAAGGAAAACGTTACCCTGGACGGGCATAAAATCGATGTTTACGCCAATATCGGAAATGTATCGGACGTTGCCTACGCCCTATCCAACGACGCCGGAGGAATCGGTCTGTTCCGGAGCGAATTTTTATATCTGGAAACCAAGGATTACCCTACGGAAGAAGAACAGTTTAAGGCTTACCGCGCGGTCGCGGAGAATATGGCAGGGCGCAGGGTCATCATCCGCACGCTGGATATCGGCGCCGACAAGCAGGTCGATTATTTTCATCTGGATCAGGAGGATAACCCCGCCATGGGATTTCGCGCCATCCGCATCTGCCTGACCCGACCGGAAATATTCAAAACCCAGTTGCGCGCCCTGTTGCGCGCCAGCGCTTTCGGAAATATTTCCATTATGTTTCCCATGATTATCTCCGTAGACGAGGTAAGGCACATAAAAAGCATCCTGGAGGAAGTCAAAACGGACCTGAAAGAACAGAAGGTTTCCTTTCAGGATGTGGAAATCGGCATTATGATAGAAACGCCCGCCGCGGTTATGATCGGCGAAGAGCTGGCAAAGGAAGTGGATTTTTTCAGCATCGGCACCAACGACCTGACCCAGTATACTCTTGCAATCGACAGGCAGAATCCCCGTCTGGACGCGTTTTACGACCCTCATCATCCCGCCGTATTGCGAATGATTAAGCAGGTTATTGACAACGGTCACAAAGAAGGCTGCTGGGTGGGGATCTGCGGCGAGCTTGCCGCCGACCTGACGCTGACCAAAACATTTCTGGAAATGGGAATCGACGAGCTGTCCGTTTCCCCCTCCTCCATCTTAGGTCTGCGTAAAACTATACGGGAAACCACCTTGAATTAGGCTGAACTACTCATTGACACGCCCCTTTTTCCCCTTTATAATTTGTATAAAGAGAAACGGAAATGGGGGCGTTCCAATGCAAAAAGTTTTATTATCCGACCTGACAAATGGTATGATCACCGCTGAAGATGTTTTTTCTGTTGATGGACAGTTAATTGTCCCCAAAGGAATCGCATTAACGGAAAATCTGATCGCAAGACTTTTTTCTTTTGATATTTTTTCCATTAAAATAGAAGATGAAATACTGACAACAAACGTAACGGACGCTGATCTGACGGAAAAGTCCTATGCCGAAAAGCTCAAGGCTTCTCCCGATTTTCAGGCTTTTAAAGAGGAGTTTAAAGAAACGGTTGATAAACTGACCTTTTCCCTAAACGCTCTTGTGGAAAAAAACGCGGAATTTGACGTCCAGGGTCTTTTATCCGACACCGTAGGTCTGATTGAACGCAGGGATTATCATACGGGCATTATGGACATGATGCTCAATATGCATGATTACGACGACTGCACCTACGCCCATTCCCTGAATGTCGCCTTGATCTGCAACATCTTCGCCGGCTGGCTGCATTTCAGCCCCGCCGAAAAAGAGCTTGCTACGGCATGCGGTCTGTTCCACGATGTGGGCAAGATCCAGATTCCTGCGGATATTATCAAAAAACCCGGCAAGCTGACGCCTGCCGAATACAATATTGTTAAGACCCATCCCCTGGAGTCCTACAAGATGCTCTCCCGCTACAACCTCCCCGATGAGGTTAAAAATGCGGCTCTGATGCACCACGAACGTTGTGACGGCTCCGGTTATCCCTACGGCTTTACTTCCGAAAAGATCAGCCGTTTTGCCAAGCTGGTAGCGATCGCCGACGTATATGAAGCGATGACCAGCCGCCGCACCTACCGGGAAGCGCTGTGCCCGTTCCGCGTTATTACGCATTTTGAGAACGACGGCTTACAGAAGTACGATCCCGAGTTCCTGCTGCCGTTTCTGGAAAACGTCGTAAATACTTTCCTGAACCAGAGGGTCCGTTTAAGCAACGGTCTGGAAGGAAGCATCATCTTCATCAACCCGGTGGCGCTCTCCAAGCCCACGGTCAAAGTAGGGGACAAATTCTTAGATTTAAAGAAAATGAATAATCTGGAAATCGAACAGATCATTTAGCACATCGATATCGATAAGCCAAAAGAAGCGGGAGCTGTTGACAGACAGATAAAATATTTAATGACCATCTATAAGCAATGGCTCCGTTCTGAACATAAACCCCTTGAATCATTTCATACAATACAATTTATAACATTAAAAAAGCCTGAGAAAATCTCAGGCTTTTTTCAAGCACGAGACGGGATTCGAACCCGCGACCCTCGCCTTGGCAAGGCGATACTCCACCACTGAGCCACTCGTGCACAAAGCGGGTGATGGGAATCGAACCCACGTATCCAGCTTGGAAGGCTGGTGTTCTACCATTGAACTACACCCGCGCAGTGCCCAGAACCGGAATCGAACCAGTGACACGAGGATTTTCAGTCCTCTGCTCTACCGACTGAGCTATCTGGGCTTGCCGCATCTTTGCCTATTTTACAAGACATCCTATGACTTGTCAAGAAAAATGCGGTATATTTTTACATATATTTTCAGATATATTTTCTACATTTTGAAAATCGCCAGCGCATCGTTCAGACTGTCGGCAAGATGCAGCAATTTTTCGGAAGACTCTTCCAGATTGTTCATCGTATCGCTCATATTCTGAGCCGCCTGCATCGTTGATTGTGCGGACGCTGCGTTCTGTTCGGAAATTGCGGACAGATCCTGTACGACTCCCTTGATCGCATCTCCCGAACCGCTCAATACATCCATCTTTTCTTTGATGCTGCCGATATTGCCCAGGGAATTCTCCACGCCCTCTGCAACCGCGTTGTACTTTGTCTTGGTCTCTTCCAGCTTATTCTGCTGGTGGTCCATATTGGCGCGAACCTCGCCCATGATCTCCACCATCCTGTCGGATTCGGACATCACTTCCTCAATGATCTTTTCAATCTCATCCGCGGAATTATTGGACTGTTCCGCCAGCTTGCAGATCTGCTCCGCCACAACTGCGAACCCTCTTCCCGCTTCTCCTGCCCGCGCCGCTTCTATGCTGGCATTTAAGGACAACAGATCGGTTTCGTCCGCAATAGACTGAATCATCGCTACAGCCGTATGGATGCTCTGTATGGACTGATTCATAATTGCGATCTGGTCCGCTATCCTCGTAACCGAAGCTTTCGTATCCTCATTGGAGGAATTTAACTCGCCGATAATCTGCTCCGACTCCTTCTCCGCAGAAGACATCTGTCCCGCATGTTTTGTCAGAGAATCCACTTCATCCGTAATATAATTGATCTGCTCGCCGATCATCGTCACATTGTCATTTGCCGTCGCCGTTCCTTCCGCCTGGGTCGCCGCCCCCTGGGAAATCTCTTCCACGGAACATAACACGCCTTCCACGGTTTCCTTCGTATCCTGCGCCATATCCGTCAGCCGGTTCGCCGAATATACCAGATCATCCGCAGAGCTCTTAATATTGTTTACAATCCTGCGAAGCTCGGTCTGTAACTGAACGGAAATCCCGTAAATATCGCCCAATTCGTCATTCTGTCTCAACTGTTTTTCATCGGGAACCGCACTCAGCTCTCCGGCAACGATTCTGGAAAGAAATTCTTTCGTCTTTTTCATGGTCGCAACCATAGCGCGGGACAACAGCATGATAATCACCGATGCAACCACAACGAAAATCAAAGAGAAAACAATGATTTTCATAATCTGGCTGTTGATCGTCCCCTGAATGGAGGAAGTCTCCATCGCAACCTCAATAGCTCCCACAACCGAGCCGTCCGAGTTGATTAACGGCTGGTAATAAGCATAGTAGCTTCTGCCCTGAATATCAAAATTTTTCTGGAAAGCATGCTCTCCTGCTGCAATCCGCTCATAAATTTCCTTATCCAGAGACGTTCCGATTGCAATTCCTCCGTTTTCCTTTTCAAGGGTTGTGATCAGACGCATGTTGCCGAAAAACAGACTTGCTTCAAATCCCGTCTGCTCCTTTAATCCGTCAATCAGTTTGCTGTCGCCGGAAATAACCGTATCTCCCTTGGTAACCTTTCCGGTCATACCCTTCTTATAATCGCCCTCATACAAATTCGTATAAGTTTCGTCTAAGGTCGCGGCTACGATCTGCAATGATTTCTCTATCTCGTTTTCAATTCCCGTACGCAGCGCGCCGGCACTGAAAACGGTAATCCCGATACAGATCAGGATCATCGGAAACAGGCAAAGCCCTACCAGTTTGCGGGAAAAGGTCAGGAAACGCTTTCTCTCCTTAAACTGATATTCCTCCGGCTGTACCTTTGCCGCACCGTCATATGAAGTATCCGCTTCCCTTTGATCATCCGCCATGTCTGCGGCGCCCGCTTCGGATTCTTCATACGCCGTATCGGCGGTATCCGCTTCGATTTCTTCCGGCGCCGTGTCTGCGGCACCCGCTTCGTCCTCATACGCCGTATCGGCGGTGTCCGCCTGATCCTCTTCATCCGTCATATCCGCAGCATCGGCGGCGGTCTCATCCGTAGCGATTGTCTCATCCGCGACGGTTGCCTCATCTGCGGCAGCGCCCTGCTCCGCGGCATTTCTTTCCTTCATCAGATCGGCAAGTTCATCCTCCACCGAGATATTCTGCTCTTCCTCCGTCAGTTCCACGGAAGCCAATAATTTTTCCAATTCATCTTTGTCCATTTGTAAACCCTCGCCTTATTACCCAGTTACCATAATTTTAAACATAACCATGTATTTATTTTAACACATTCCTGCTTGCACATTCAATATGTTTAGAAAAGTACTTTCGGTATCTTCTGTAGAAAATTCCGATATTTCAGTCAGCCAGCCGCCCTGCAATTTCCATGACCATGCCGGATACCCGGTTTTTTTCCAGCCAGTCCCTTTCCGCAGAGCTTAACAGTCCCAGCTTTTGGGACGCCGCGATCTGATTTGCCATACCGAAATAGTGCATCAGCTCCGGATAACCTTGGACCCGGTCCAATACGCTTTCGCCGTAAGCCTCGTATTCGTGCTCGCAGCTTGTAATGATCTGCATGGCAAGCTTTAATTCTCCGTTGATATCGCTTGCCTCCATAAGGACGTCCGGTCTCTTCTTTATGTATTCCATAAAGTAAGCCTTTGCTTCCGACAGCCTCTTTTCCATAATCAATTCCGACAGCCGGTTTTTGACTTCTATGGTCTCCTTCTTCTCTCCGACCATTCCAACGACGGATTCATGTACCTTCAGACCGTTTACCACGGCATAGACCTTCAGCAGAAATTCCGACAAAAAGCCAAAGACCCGTTTATGATAATCGTCATAACCGCTAAAGTCCATCTGCGGCTCCATGCAAAAGAATATTTCAAACAGCCAGTTGACATAGGCGTCAAACAGTTCCCGCCTGCAGATGATCATATTGCCGAAGTACGTCTTATTCTCATGCACCAGCTTCTCAAACACCGGATAATACGCCGGAAACTTCTCTTTCAGTACCGCGGCGAGCAGATCCAGGTCCTTAATATGGTGATTTTCTTTGAATCCGTCATAATAAGCGCTCCTTAAAGACAACGTCTTAGTCGTCATCATATCGTATTTCTGCAAAACCGCTTCGATCTCCGCCGCCGTATACGCCTTGCCCTGTGCATTGATCAGGTATCTGCGGTAATGGCAGCTTCCTTTAATATCCGCATCGGGACAGTTCCTCGCAGCCCAATACAGTCCGGTCAGCTCGCTGTAATAACAGTTTTTGCCCGATATCTCATCCCCGGTATCGTCCCCCTGATAGCCCAGATCGGGTTTGCCTTTTCTGCCCACATGGAGCGGCACATAGATCGGGTCCTTTGGCGGTTCAAACGCCTTATGGGTGCATACATAAATCCGTACCTTCAAACTAATGCTCCTATCTGAATACTGCTTTTATCTGAATAGCGCTTTTATTTGAATAGCGCTTCTATCCCAACAGATAATTGACAAACTGCTGCGCCGTCCTGCCGGAGATACCTCCGTGGCTCAATTCCCACTTATTCGCCTCCGCTTTGATCTCATCGTCTGACATGGTAATGCCCGCCCTTCTGGCAAGACCGATGGCAATCTCGTAATATTCCTTGGGCGTCGGCTTGGAATAGCTGATGGTAACGCCGAAACGGTTTACCAGAGATAATTTTTCCTCCATGGTATCCGAACGGTGCAGCCCGTCCTGAAACTCCATATCGTTGCGGTCGTTCCATGTCTCTTTAATCAGATGCCGCCTGTTTGAGGTGGCATAGATCAGGATATTTTCCGGTTTTGTCTCCACGCCGCCTTCGATAACAGCCTTTAAAAATTTGTATTCCACTTCAAATTCTTCAAAGGAAAGATCGTCCATATAAATGATAAATTTATAATTGCGGTTCTTGATCTGGGCGATAACGTTGGACAGATCCTTAAACTGATGCTTGTAAATTTCAATCATCCGCAGACCCTTATCATAAAATTCATTGACGATCGCCTTGATGCTCGTGGATTTTCCGGTGCCGCTGTCGCCGAACAGTAACACATTGTTAGCCTTTCTTCCTTCCACAAAGGCTTTCGTATTAGCGATCAGCTTCTTTTTCTGAATCTCATATCCGATCAGATCGTCCAGCATGACCTTATCCATATTGTTGATCGCCTGGAACGTAATATGTCCGAATTCATCCACATTTCCGATCCGGAACGCCTTGTTCAGCCCAAACATGCCGACGCCGTAGTCTCTGTAAAAATCCGTTACGCAGGCAAAAAATTCTTCTTCCGTCTTTGCCGCCGCTAACTTTCCGCTCAAAGCCCGTACCTTTTCGCTGACGTTTTTATTGTACATCAGTTCCGGTTTTCCGATGGCGCGGTAATCCGAAAGAGTGGAAAAGCAATCCACTCCCAGGGCGTCCTCCAGATAACCGAAATCGTAATGGAACAGCTCCATAAAAGCTTTAAAGTCGTTTTTTGCAAAATGGTTGACGCTTCCGTCGTTGGCTCCTATTTTTTCACAGGTAATGCTGAAAGGATTTTCATCGGTAATCAAAAGATAGGTCAGATAATTTTGCCATAAATTTTGATCAAAGCCATAATCCGTCGCCACAATCAGTATTTTTTTTATCTGCCGGTAAACCTTCGTTACCAGCTCGTCCTTGTCAAACGCGCCGGATTTTACCTTTCCGCAAATATCCGAAAGCTCCATTAAAATACAATCCTTCGGCAAATCGCCGTATATGATTAGTTTTGATATGATCTGATTCAACGATATCACTCCTTTGTCTCTGCCATTTTCAGTTTAATGTCCTGTATGTTTCTGGTAATTTCATCCAAAGTCTGCATGACGGCGTCCAGCTTTTCTCTTTCTTCCTCGTCGATCACCCCGTCCTGTATGATGTCGATCAGCGTCTTGGAAATTTCATCGATATCCTGCGCCGATCCTAAAAATCTGAGTATCACTCTGTCCAGATTATCACAAGACTGATGGTGTCCCTTCTCCGTCGGCTGATCCTTTAACAGATAATCCAGACTGACGCCGAACATATTGCTGATCATGACCAGCTTTTCCGTTTCCGGCAGCGTCACGCCGGATTCCCATTTGGAAACGGCCTGTCTGCTTACCATCAGCTTATCCGCCAGCGCCTCCTGCGACAGCTTGCTCCTCGTCCTCAGACTCAATATTTTTTCTGCAAAACTCATACTGTAATCTCCTCATAATATTTTTAAATACCTGAATATAAGCCGCTTCTTTGCGTCCCGCCCCTCCACGGTTGTCAACTTTAAGTTGCCCTTCTCTCCTTCCATCATAACATACCCCTATAAAAAAGCAAGAGCTTTACTTTTTCTTGACATTAGTACGAAATCGTACTACAATCCCATTTGTACGATTTCGTACTAAGGAGGCTGCCATGGAATACATTGTAAACGCACATTTAAAACGATTTAATCTGCTGACGTCGGAAATCAACGCGGCTTATCACGACGCCGCCCTCAAAATGGGGCTGTCCGACAGCGCGTTCCACATTCTCTATACGCTCTGCTGGTGCGACGGCGAATGTCCGCTTTCCGATATTACAACGGGCGCCAGCAAGCAGACCATCAATTCCGCCTTACGCAAACTGGAAGCGGAAAATATCGTCCGTTTGGAAACCTATCAGGGAAGGAAAAAGAAAGTCAGTCTGACAGATGCAGGCTATGCTCTCGCAAAAAACACGATCCTTCCCCTCATCGCCATTGAAAACGGAATTTTCGGAAGCTGGTCGGACGAAGAAAAAAATCTCTATATAGAATTAACCAGACAGTATTTGTCAGTTTTTACAGAAAAAATAAAGGAGCTGTAACTATGCGAATCCAACTTTCAGATCATTTTAATTACTCAAAATTGCTGCGCTATGCGTTCCCTTCCATCATCATGCTGGTATTTACTTCGATTTACGGCGTTGTTGACGGTTTCTTCGTGTCGAATTTTGTCGGCAAAACGCCTTTTTCGGCGGTTAATTTCATCATGCCGTTTTTAATGATACTGGGCTCTGTGGGATTTATGTTCGGAACGGGCGGCGGCGCGCTGATCTCTCAGGCAATGGGCGAGGGAAAGCCAGAAAAAGCAAACAACCTGTTTTCCCTGATCGTCTATACCTCTATGGTATGCGGCGTTATCCTGGCGGTTTTAGGTCTGATTTTTATCCGCCCCATAGCGGCTGCGCTGGGCGCCTCGGGACAGCTTTTGGAAGACAGCGTTACCTATGGACGCATTATTCTGGCGGCAATCCCCGCATATATTCTGCAGTATGAATTTCAATGCCTGTTTTCCACAGCGGAAAAGCCCGCGCTCGGTCTCTACGTGACCATTGCCGCAGGCTTCACAAATATGATATTGGACGCGCTGTTTGTAGCGGTCTTTTCTTTCGGACTGGAGGGCGCAGCCGCAGCTACGGCAATCAGCCAGTGCGTCGGCGGCATTATTCCGCTCATTTATTTCGCACGCCCCAACCAGAGCCTTCTGCGGCTTGGCAAAACCGCATTTGACAAAGGTGCGTTGGCAAAAACCTGCATCAACGGCTCTTCCGAGCTGATGAGCAATATTTCCATGTCCGTCGTCAGTATGCTTTACAACGCGCAGCTTTTAAAATACGCGGGCGAAGACGGCGTTGCCGCTTACGGCGTGCTGATGTACGTCAGCCTTATCTTCCAGGCGGTATTTATCGGCTATTCCATGGGAACCGCCCCGATTACCGGATACCATTACGGCGCCGGCAATCATCCGGAGCTGAAAAACCTGCTGAGAAAGAGCCTTGTGCTGATCGGCACATTCGCCGTGATTATGTTTGTTTCCGCCTTTGCCCTGGCAAGACCCCTTTCCCTCATCTTTGTAAGCTACGATGAGGAATTGCTGAATATGACGATTCATGCGTTTTCCATTTTCTCGTTCTCATTCCTGTTTTCGGGATATGCGATTTACGCTTCGTCCTTCTTTACGGCGCTCGGCGACGGTTTGACCTCCGCGGCGATATCCTTTTTGCGTACTCTCGTATTCCAGATCGCGGCGGTGCTCATCCTTCCGCTGTTTTTTAAGCTGAACGGCATCTGGCTTTCCATCGTCGTCGCGGAAGTAATGGCTTTGATCGTCGCCGTGCTGTTTTTACGGGTCAAGCAAAAGAAGTATCATTATTAAGGCGCTGTTATTGGAAGCTTGCAGGCGTCAGGACGCCTGTTCAAACTGCGAGTTGTACAGCTTTGCATAAAAGCCGTCTTTGGCAAGCAGCTCTTCGTGTCTGCCCTGCTCTACAATATCGCCGTCCTTCATAACCAGAATCAGATCCGCATCTCTGATCGTAGATAATCTGTGAGCGATAATAAAACTGGTCCGCCCCTTCATCAGATTATCCATAGCCTTCTGGATGCGGATCTCGGTTCTCGTATCGACCGAGGACGTCGCTTCGTCTAAAATCATGATTTTGTTGTCCGCCAGAATTGCCCGGGCAATGGTCAGCAACTGTTTCTGTCCCTGAGATACGTTGCTGGCGTCTTCGTTTAATTCCATATCATAGCCGCCCGGCAGCGTGCGGATAAAGTGATCGGCGTGCGCCGCTTTCGCCGCTTCGATGACTTCCTCGTCCGTAGCGTCCAGTCTGCCGTACCGGATATTTTCCATGATGCTTCCCTGAAACAGCCAGGTATCCTGCAGAACCATACCGAAAGCGTCTCTTAACTCCCGGCGGTTAAAGTCTTTGACATTATGCCCGTCGATCTTAATGGCTCCGCCGCTGACGTCATAAAAACGCATCAGCAGTTTTACCATAGTGGTTTTTCCCGCGCCCGTAGGACCTACAATGGCGATCTTCTGTCCCGGTTTGATGTCCGCGCTGAAGTCATGGATAATAATCTGGTCTTCCCTGTAGCCGAATTTTACATGGTCGAAGGTAACGGCTCCCTCCAGGTCTGCGGTGCTCACGGGATTTTCCACAACCTGGTCTTCCTCTTCTTCCTCCAAAAATTCAAAGACTCTTTCCGCCGCCGCAACCATGGACTGAATCTGGTTCGCCACCTGTGCAATCTGCTGGATCGGCTGGGTAAAGTTCTTAACATATTGGATAAACGCCTGAATATCTCCGATGGTAATAACGCCCTGTATCGCAAGGATTCCTCCGGTCAGCGCGACCCCCGCATACCCGAGGTTTCCTACAAACACCATAATCGGGTGCATCATGCCCGAAAGGAATTGGGATTTCCATGCGGAGTCGTAAAGCACATCATTGGTCCGGTCAAATTCATCGATAACGTCCTCTTCCTTGTTGTAAGCCTTGATAACCAGGTGTCCGGCAAAGTTTTCCTCTACCTGCCCGTTGATATGTCCCAGATATTCCTGTTGGGAACGGAAAAATTTCTGGGATTTTTTCATAACCAGACTGATTAAAGCAACGGAAACCGGCAGAATGACCAATGCGATCAGGGTCATCAACGGCGAGATGGACAGCATCATGACAAGGACGCCGATCATCGTCGCAACGGAGGTAATGATCTGCGTAATACTCTGATTCAGTCCCGTTCCCAGCGTATCTACATCGTTGGTAATCCGGGAAAGCACCTCTCCGTAAGTCCTGCTCTCAAAATACTTCATGGGCATACGGTTGATTTTTTCGGATATCTCTTTTCTCAGGCGGTAGCAAACCTTCTGGGTAATGCCGCTCATAATGAAGCCCTGCAGGAAGCTGAACAGGGAGCTGATCACATACAGTCCCAGTGTGATGAGCAAAATCTTCCCAATCCGGTCAAAGTCGATGCCGCCCGTCTGCGTGATCTTGTTCATCAGTCCTTCGGAAAGCACGGTCGTCGCCTTTCCCATGACCTTCGGTCCCACAACATTGAAAACCGTGGCGACCACGGCAAAAACGATAACGCAGAATACCGCAATCTTAAAGCTGCCCATATAGGTAAATATTTTTCCAATGGAGCCTTTTAAATCCTTGGGCTTTTCGCCGGGCGCCATGCCGCGTCCTCCGCCCATAGGACCGTTTCTTCTGGAAGTTCTTTTTATCTTCTGATCCTCGCTCATGGATTACGCCTCCTTTTCTTCCAGTCCCAATTCCTTTGCGGAAAGCTGGGATCTGGCGATCTGTTCATATACCTCGCAGTTTTGCAGCAGTTCCTCATGGGTACCCATTCCTACAATCCTGCCTTCATCCAGCACAAGTATCCTGTCCGCATGAATGATCGTACTGATACGCTGCGCGACAATGAACACCGTGCTGTCCTTTACCTTTTCCATCAACGCTTTTCTAAGCACCGCGTCCGTCTTCATATCCAACGCGGAAAAGCTGTCGTCAAATACCAACACCTTCGGCTTTTTCACAATCGCCCTGGCAATTGCAAGCCTCTGCTTCTGCCCGCCGGATACATTGGCGCCCCCCTGCGCGATGGGGCTGTCGAACCGTTCCTTCTTTTCCTCGATAAATTCCATCGCCTGGGCAATCTGCGCCGCCTCTTCTATTTCCTCATCGGTTGCGTCATGCTTACCGAATCGCAGGTTCGACGCGATGGTTCCCGAAAAGAGCACGCCTTTTTGCGGTACAAATCCGATATTTTCACGCAGATCCTTCATCTTCATATCCCGGATATCTACGCCGTCGATCGTAATGGCTCCCTCTCTGATGTCATAAAATCTCGGCAGCAGATTTACCAGCGTGGACTTACCGCAGCCGGTACTGCCGATAATCGCCGTAACCTCTCCGGGCTTTGCTTCAAAATCAATATCCTTAAGCACATCCTCCTTTGCATTGGGATATGCAAAATAAACATGGTCGTATTTTACAACGCCTTTTTCCACGGATACCGTTTTTGCATCCTCTTTATCCTCAATGGTGGATTCCGTTTTCAGCACTTCATCGATACGGTTAGCCGCAACTCCCGCACGGGGCAGCATAATCGACATCATCGTCAGCATCAAAAAGGACATGACAATCTGCATGGAATACGTAATAAAAGCGGTCATTTCGCCGATCTGAATCATTCCCGTATCAATCTTCTGCGCCGCGACCCAGGTAATCAGAATTGCCGTTCCGTTCATAATGATCATCATACCCGGCATCATGACCGACATCATGCGGTTGGTAAACAACTGCGTCTTCATCAGGTTTTTGTTTGCCTCGTCAAACCGCTCTTCCTCTTTCTTTTCCCTTCCGAAGGCGCGGATGACGGAAAGTCCCGTCAGGATTTCCCTGGACACCAGGTTTACCTTGTCTACCAAGGTCTGCATAATCTTAAATTTGGGCATGGTAACGGATACCAGCAGCAAAACAAAGCTGACGATCACAATGACCGACAGCGCGATGGTCCATCCCATTCCTGCGCCGGTTCGGGAGACCTTCATCACGCCTCCTATGCCGATGATCGGTGCATACAGCACCAGACGCAGCAGCATAACCGATACCATCTGTACCTGTTGGATATCATTGGTGCTCCTCGTGATCAGAGAAGCCGTAGAAAACTGATCGATTTCCGCATTGGAAAAACCGATGACCTTCGTAAACACCTTCTGCCTCAGATCCCTGCCTATGCCCGCTCCGACTTTGGACGCGAACAAGCCCACAAGAATAGACGCTGCTCCCATGAGCAGCGCGACTAAAAGCATCTTTAACCCAGCCGACAGCAGATAAGAAATCTGCATCCGGTCAACGTCCACTCCCGCTTCTTCATTACAGCTTGCGGTAAATTGCAGCGCCTGGGACCTTACCATGCTCTCGCCCGTCGTCTCCACCATAGCTTCCACGGAAGCTCTCGCCTGACTGAGCATCGCTTCTATCTGCGC
This sequence comes from uncultured Lachnospiraceae bacterium, assembly GCA_900542015.1. Classification (GTDB taxonomy): domain Bacteria; phylum Bacillota; class Clostridia; order Lachnospirales; family Lachnospiraceae; genus UBA2882. Next base: position 84,047 of record UQLY01000003.1, read on the forward strand.
CCGGTCGATGCTGCCCGACTGTGCGGCGGCAGCGACCTGATCCATATCAACCTCTTCGCTGTTTTCCATCTGATATGCAAGCACCGCCGGCACCAACAGCTCTTCATCCAAAGCCTCCAACTCTTCATCCGACAGATCCTTCGCCACATAGAGGGAACCGTCCTTCTCAAAGCTGTTTTCCCATGCTTCCTTTTCCTCCTCCGTCATCATCAGCATGATCGTCTGATAGGATTCTTCCGTAACTTTTTCCGGCAGAATATACTCTTCTCCGCCGTTGATAATTCCCACATCAATGATGTCGGATGTATACTGCGGCATAGCGAGATCGCAGTACGCCTGCACCATCAGCAGACAGAAAATCAGCACGACGCTTTTCCAGTACGGCGCCATATTTTTGAATAATTTTCCCATAATCCGCTCCTTCTTATTCTCTTATTATACCTATGAAAATAAAGACACATCTTGCATTATTTATGCTTCCCGGTATTTTTTCAATAAATTTTACATTTATTTTAGAAAATTTAGAAAAAATTCCACAGTCTTTTTCTATTTTAGTAAAATTTCTTTTTATATTCAACAGATAATTCCGGAGTTCACAATATTTACAAATTTTCGCTCCTCTTTTATACTTGGTTTATGGATTCGTTTATTATAACCCCTCATGGAAAACTGTTTTATACAATTGAATCAAACCGCGCCTCCGTTTTATCTTACGAAGGCGGCGATCATCTGCTGCATATTCCCGAAGTCATAAAGAATCGTCCGGTTACCCATATCGCTCCCAAGGCGTTTTTGGGCTGCCGACAGATCGCGCAGTTGATTCTGCCCTCCCGGATATGTGAAATCGGCGACTGGGCTTTTTCCCATATGACAGGGCTGAAATGCCTAAGCCTGCCGCCCTCCGAAATCAGCCTCGGCAAACAGGTTTTTCTGGACTGCCCCTCTCTGACCGAAATCCGGATATCGGATCTGCCGTCGGACGATCCGTCCCTTCCCTTTTATCTGGCAGCTTCTCTTCAGATTCTCAAAAATCCTCTGCTGTTTCGTCCCGCCGACGCCGGAAGCGAAAGCTGGTACGAGGACTTTGACCGCGCGCTGTGCCGTTTTCTCGACCATCCCGACGACGAGGGGTTTGAGCCGGTCTATCTGGGCTGGTTTGAAGACGAGGACGTTATGGCTACCCAGCATCCCCGTTATATCAGACAAAAGCGCCTGGAAAAAGCGGCGCTTACCATGAAACGCCTGCGTTTTCCAAACGCTTTGCATAAAGAATTTGCCGATATCTATAAAGATTATCTGCTCTCCCGCTTTACCCCGGGAGTCTGGGAATGCTTCTGTTCGGACGAATTTGCCTGTGACTGCGCCTATCTTAAAATCCTGTTGGATTTAGGCTGCGTAACGGAACAAAATATCGACGCCCTTCTTGCCGACGTCAACAAAATCGGCGCCTGCGAAGCGGCTGCGATGCTGTTGCAATACCGGCACACCCGGCTGGAGTCAAACGATTTCTTCGTCGGTCTGACCTTATAATTTTTCTTATTCCAAATTTCTAAAATTTATTATTTTTCATAGCTCTTTTCGATTTCTTTTACCCGTTCGTATAAAAACGCATTGACGGGCACATAGATTTCGTGCTTTTGCGCCAGCCGGATTATCGTTCCCGCAAACATTTCGACCTCGGAAGGCTTGCGGTTGATCCGGTCCTGTCCCATGGAGGGCGTTCCCTCCGGATTCAGGGTTTTGAGAATGTCCACATACTGGTTGATGTCCTTTTCCGACAGCGGAATCCCCTCCGCCGCGGCAAGCGCCACAACCTCCCGCATGGCGGAGATCATGATGCGGTTGGGTTCGCCCTTTTGCAGCACTCCCGCATAAGTCGTATCATATACCATACAGGTCTGGTTGACGCCTACATTCAGCATAAATTTACTCCACATACGATAGAGAATGTCTTCCTCTTTGACATAGGGCATCCGGATTTCATCAAAAAATGCCGCCAGCCTGTTCAGCTTTTCCTCCCCCTGTCCTTTGACCGTGCCGATATGCAGCTCTCCCATCCTGGTATACTGCAGCCGGTTGTCAAATTTCATGGCGTCCATGCCCTGCGCCACAGTATAGACAATGTTGTCCCTGCCATAGCGTTCTCCGATCAGTTCTTCGCTGGAAATACCGTTTAAGACGGAAATGATAATCGTATGTTCGTCAATACAGTTTTTCATAACGTCCAGCGCGGCTTCCAGACCCGTATATTTTACCGCTACGATAAGCAGATCCGCAGGCTTTGCCTCTTCCGCCGCCGTCAGATGAAAGCGCCGCTTTTCCCCGTTGATATAAAAATCCCGGTCCCTGTATTTATTGACCCGGTCCCTGTCCATAACATAAGTAACCGCATCCGTTCCTTTTTGTCCGGCGATATGCGCGCCGTAAAGCAGCCCCAAAGCTCCCATGCCTACAATCGCAGTTTTCATTTTTTCCGTTCTCCCTTTCCTTAATCAGGATCTTTCATCAGGAGAATTTTATCATATTCCGCCCTTTTGCGACAGATGTTTTTTATTTTCTGACGATGCTGTAATACACCTTCGCCGTCCAGGTATAAACCAGAATATACAACAGCGAGAAAACGATAAAACACCCCACCGTACAATAAACGTAGAGCCGCGTATTCATCAGATTCAGACAAGCCAGTATCTTTTCAATGACCGGATAGGCAAAGATGATATGAACGCCCGCCGTAAGCAACGGCAGGAAAAATACGGTCAAAATCTGCGAGTGGATGGACGCTTTGACATCCTTCTGGCTCATGCCCACATTCTGCATGATAATATAACGGTCCCTGTCATAATATCCTTCCGTAATCTGCTTGTAATAAATCATCAGGATTGCCGCTACGGTAAACAACAGTCCCAGGAAAATACCGATAAAGAACAAACCGCCGTATAATCCGTAAAAGCTGTTCCTGGACTGCGCCCTGCAATCCGCATATCCCGTGACGCCGCCCAAATCCAGCGTACCTAACCGGTTGTTGATTTCTTCATATGCCTGTTTCAGCGTTTCCTCTTCGCCGTCCGCTTCAACGCCGTAATAATACCGGATGTTGCTGCAGTTTTCCCCGTAAATTTCTTTTTGCCATAAATACATGCTGTCAATGATTTCCGGCGAATTTACGATAAAGAAATAAGTGTTTACAATATTGGAAGCAATCTCGCCATTCCCCACAAACTGATCCAGTCTTTTAACAACTTGAAACTCATAACCGTCAAGTAAAACAGTATCCGATTCGATATCATCCCTGCCACAATAAACCATAACTTCATTATCATTAAGTTCAACATTTTCTCCTGCCATCGCATTATAATCATCTAAAGAAAGGAACGCCATTTCGCACAGGTTATCAAGCTCCCAGTAATTCATTTCCTGCGTTATGCTGTAGTTTCCGTCCTTTTCGTTTACCGCAAAATCAAGATAACGGTATCCCTGACTTTCCGTTGCTTCCAGCCCGAAGCCGGCAAGCACCTCCGAAACCATGCTTTTCACGTTTGCCGCGGCGCTTTCCATTTTCGCCTGATTGGTCTCGTCATAAGCCTCGTCGCTCAGATAAACATTATACTCATTAGGATATCTCGCCGTTATGACGTCTTTCATCCCGATGACCAGCGAAGTCGTCGAAGATACCATGACAAGCACCATCGTGGATAAAATACAGATATTTGCCAGACCCACCGCATTCTGCTTCATGCGGTACAGCATACCGGAAACCCCGATAAAATGCTTGGTCCGGTAATAATAACGTTTGTTGGAACGAAGCAGCTTTAATAAGGCGATGCTGCCTGCCGTAAACAGCAGATAAGTCCCCAAAATAACCAAAATAACCGCTACGAAAAAGACAGTCAGCGCTTCGAGAGGATTTTTTACCGTAACCGCCAGATAATACCCTGCCCCAAGGCACAGCGCTCCCAGAAGCGCCAGAAACCATTTTGCCTTCGGTTCCTTTTCTCCCACATTTTCGCCTTTCAAAAGCTCTACCGGTTTGGAGCTTTGCAGTCTCCTGACCGCATTCAGGAAAATAAGGGCAAAAATAACCCCGAATAAAACAATTGTGGACAGGATTGCTTCTTTGGAAATATAAAATCCCAGAGGAATTTCCGTATCCAACAGCCTCAAAAGCACAAGAAACATCACTTTATCAAGCGCCATCCCGAAAAGGAAGCCGATCGCCAGAGATACAATCCCGATATAAATCGTCTCAAGCCCTACCACCTTCATCAGATGTTTCTTTTCCATTCCCAAAACGTGGAATAACCCAAATTCCTTTTCCCTGCGCTTCATCAGAAAGCTGTTGGTATAAAACAGGAAAACAGCGGCAAAGATCATCACGACCTTGCAGCCGAGCCCCAGGGTATAGGAAACCGTCGCTCCTCCCCACAGATCGTTTATCCCTTCGTTTAAGGACAGGGACTTCATAATATAATAAAACGAAATCGTAATAATACATGTAATGATATAAGGAATATAAATTTGCTTGTTTTTCTTAATGTTGTTTGCCGCTAACCTGGCGTAAAAAAAGTTATTCATCCAGATCACCACCCGTCGATAAAAATGTCAGCGCGTCGGAAATCTTCTGATACATTTCCTGATTGCTGTTATTTCCGCGGTAAATCTGATGGAATACCTCTCCGTCCTTGATAAACAGCACGCGCCCCGCATGACTCGCCGCCTTTACGGAATGCGTTACCATCAGGATCGTCTGCCCTTCGTCGTTGATTTTATTAAACAGATTCAACAGGCTGTCCGTAGAAGCGGAATCCAGGGCTCCCGTAGGTTCGTCGGCAAGAATCAGCTTCGGCTCCGTAATCAGCGCCCTCGCTACCGCCACCCTCTGTTTTTGCCCTCCCGACACTTCATAAGGAAATTTTCTGAGCAGATCATGGATTCCCAGCTTGTAGGAAATCGCTTCCACCCGCTCCCTGATCTCGGGATATCCCTTGCGCTCCAGTACCAGAGGCAGGGCGATATTGTCATATAAAGAAAACGTATCCAGCAAATTAAACTCCTGGAATACAAAACCGAGATTATCCCGGCGAAACGCGGACATTTCCTTTTCCCTGATCCCGGATAAATTCTTTCCGTCCAGAACGACTTCTCCACCCGTAGGCATATCCAGCGCCGCAAGTATATTTAAAAGCGTCGTTTTTCCCGAACCGGATTCTCCCATGATCGCGATATACTCGCCTTCTTCTACCACAAAGGATACATTGGAAAGGGCTTCCACCTGATTTCCTCCAAATCTTGTCGTATAAATTTTATTCAGGCTTTTTACTTCTAAAATTGCCATGATATTTGAACCTCCTTTTCGTTTTGTATCCAGAGTATAACAAAACAGCCCTTCTGTCCGACATCGATTTCTGTGACATTTGGGCTGTTTGATGTGACATTTTTGTAAGACTTTACTCAACTTCCATATAATTCTTCCTCAAATCTATGGAAAACCGGCTTCCTTTCCCGGGCGTCGAAACGACGTTGACCGGAGTGCCCAGCAGATCCACCGTGCGCTTGACCAGATACAGACCGATCCCCGTGGATTTTTTATCGGCTCTGCCGTTATAGCCTGTGAAGCCCTTTTCAAAAATACGGGGCAGATCTTCTTTGGCGATGCCGATGCCCGTATCCTCGATATGCAGAAACGGTCCGCTTTCCACCGATATCGTAATCGTCCCTTCCTCCGTATACTTGATGGCGTTGGAGAGAATCTGCTCGATCATAAAGGTCAGCCATTTTTTATCGGTCAATATCGTAACATCTGTTCCTTCATAATCCACACGCAGCCCCTTCATCACAAACCAGGACGCATATTTACGGATACAACTGCGAATAATCTCATCCAACGCATATTCTCTGATCACCAGGTCCTTTTGCGTGCTGTCGAGACGGAAATAGGATAATACCATATCCACATATTGTTCGATCCGGGACAGTTCCACCAGAAGCTTCTGGTTTTCCTCGGTATCTTCTTCCTGAAGCAGCAGGCGCATAACCGCAATGGGCGTTTTGATCTGATGCGCCCAGGTGGAATAATACTCCATGCTTTCTTCCTTAAAGATCCGCAGCCTGCTCTCCTCCTTGGAAGTGTTTTCTATCCACTCCAACAGCAAATCCCGGTAATCGGTCTCGATCAGTCCGCTTCCCCGGGGTATCTGCCCCGGCGCCAGATACCGGCTACCCGACAGTTCCTTTAACTCGCGGTGCTTGGAGTACCAGTGGATAAAATGCACCGGCACAAACACAAGCAGCAACAAAAGGCACAGCATCGCAGCATAGTGCACGGCTTCATTTTCAATCCGGTATAAAAAGAAAATGAACGCAAAAATACCCGCAAATATCAGGTCGATCAAAATAACAAGCCGATGCCCCCGCAGATATTCCAATAAGATATAGACAAAATTTTCCTTCCCGGAACGCTTTTTCCTATCCAATGATATAGCCCTTTCCCGTCTTGGTTTTAATGAAATCCGTCAGCCCGATCTCGCTAAGTCTCCGGCGAAGTCTTGTGATATTGACGGTCAGCGTATTTTCCTCCACATAACAGTCATTCTCCCAAAGCCTGGTCATCAAAGTATTTCTGCTGACTACCTTACCTTTATTTTCCATCAGGGTCTGCAAAATACGAAATTCGTTTTTCGTCAGCTCCAGCTTTTCTTCTCCGTAAACCAGCGTCATATCGTTGAGATTTAAGATGGCTCCCCCAAACTCCAACACGGGAACCTTTCCCGCCAGATCATAGCTTCTCCTCAGAACCGCCTGTACCTTGGCGTTCAATACATTCAGATCAAAGGGCTTTGCAATAAAATCGTCTCCGCCCATGTTCATCGCCATCACGATATTCATGTTATCCGACGCCGAGGATATGAAAATCACGGGAACGCCGGAAACCTTCCTGATCTCGGTGCACCAATAATAACCGTTATAAAAGGGCAGCATAATATCAATCAGCACCAGATGAGGGTCAAACTCTGTAAACGTCTCCATGACATTGCGGAAATCCTTAACGATTTCCACCTCGTTGCCCCATGCTTCCATTTGCCTTTTGATTACCTCCGCCATGGAGGAATCGTCCTCAACGACCAAAATACGGTACATACTTCCGCCCTTCCTATCCGTTCGGCTGACCCGGCAACCGCCCATGCTCTCATTCACAGAACCGGTCATCCTTTAAGACGTCGATCAAGCCTTTGCTTAAAATTTGTTTTTCACCAATATAATAAGTCAGATAAACAAGAAAAACAATCCCAAAAGAAAAGATCAAAATCGGTCCGAGGGGCATGTTTTTGAGAAAATCCATCAAAGCGACCCCGCTGGATTCCAAGGCAAACCACACGATCGGGCAGTTGAGCAACAGGCTCAACAGCAGGGGCGCCGCGCTTATTTTTAACGCTTCCAGCCATAAGATCTTTTTCAGTCCCTTCGGGGACATTCCTACCGACAAGTACCTGGCAAATTCCCGCTTTCTCTCTCTGATCTGCCCCAGAGTGGATGAAAATACATTGCTTAATCCGGTCAGGGCAAGCACTGCCGCCGCCACCGCCGCAATAAACCGCAGCCCGCTCCTGATTCGTTCGTCGTCAGCCTGTTCTTCCAAACGACTCTCCACCGTTTCGCCGCTTTCCTTCAAAATGCCTCCTTTTGCCAAAACGTCGTTTTTTGTAAGCTCTGAGAGCATATCTTTCATTTCCGCGCTCTTTTTTACGTCGCTTTTCCACGGCTCTCCCACTTTAACGTTCAGGATACTTTCTTTGTCAGAGAGAGTTTGCGGCGTTTCGTTTTGTAAAAAAGCCCCCTGCAAAGATCGAAAATACTCCTCGTCCGTCACGACCGCAAGGGAATCGACGCCCATTTCCTCTCTCAAAGCCGGAAAATAATCGCAAAGTCCGATCACATTTGCAGTCATTTCCGCCGTTTCTGCATCTTCCGTCCCGCTTTCCCCCATACCGGACCCGGCTGACAATACCGTCGTTTCCGTTTCCTTCTCCAGAAAAGGAATATATTGTCTGTCGGTCCGGTCGCTGTTTTCTCTGTCCCAGATACGGTTGACGATTACGACGCCCTGTCCGGGCGCCGCGCCTTCCTCAAGACCGCACTCTTTTCTATACTGCATAAAGCTTTCGTTATCCATGACAAATACGGTTGCCTCAATGGATTTTTCTCCCGCCCGCAGACGCAGATCAAATGTCTGGTACAAAATGCAGCTTTCCACTCCCTCAAGTCTTCTGACGCCGGTTAATAGGGCATGGTTATCCTCCGTGTTTCCTGTTGCCGTGATCCTTATATCCCATACGTTTTCATATCGCTCCCAATAAGTCTCCTTTACGCTGAGAGCGGAAATTCTTTCTATATTAAAAAAGGTAAAAAGAGCCATAACGGCAAGAAACAGAGCCGCCCCGGAAATGCGGAGACTCTTCCTTCTGGTATATAAAGACCTCGCGGCAAGCTCCCCCTCTATGCCAAAGAGAATCGAAAAGAGCGAAAACCTTCTGATTTTGCGCGGCTGTTTTTCTCTGTTCATCATCGCGTCCAATACGGAAATCCTGCTGATTTTTTTCGCCGGTATCCACGCGGAAATGCAAAGAGTAAGCGCGGATATCCCAAAGGACAGTAAGAAAACCCAACTGCTGAATCGATATGTCGGCTCATAGGTTCTGACGGTTTCTCCCAACTCTATGATAACTCGGATAAGGCGCCGGCATACAAAAGTCCCCGCCGCGGTTCCCAGCAAAGCAGGCAGAAGGCATACGCCCATTGTCTCATGCACCAGCACGGATTTCAGTTGTTTCGGCGTAGCCCCTACGCTTTTCAGGATTCCCAAATGCCGGATTCTGGCTTTCATGGAAATGCCGAAGGTATTATAAATCATCAATATGAGAGAAGCTGCCGCTAACACCATAATTGCCGCGTAAATTTTTGCCGCCGTCGTAATATCGACGGTTTTCGTTCCCGTCTGCAGATAAGCGCGGTAAACATAATCCTCCCAGAGATTATAGAAAAAGCTGCTGATCAGGGACAACAGTAAGGACGCCAAAAACGACACTGCCGTCAGGAAAAACAGTAATCCCTTATTATTTTTAAAATATCTTGCCGAATAATTTTTCCACATGGACTACACCTCCCCGGCGCCGGATACGCTTTCATCGGAAATAATGCTCCCGTCCCCGAGCCGGATAATCCGGTCCGCCTGCAGCGCAATGTTTTCATCGTGGGTAATCAGCAAAAGGGTCTGCTTATATTTCCGGTTGGAATATTTCAACAGCTCAACCACCTCCTTGCTGTTTTGGCTGTCAAGATTCCCGGTGGGCTCGTCGGCAAGAAGGATCGCCGGCGTATACATCAACGCCCTGCCGATGGAAACCCTCTGCTGCTGCCCTCCCGACAACTGCCCCGGTAAATGCTTTCTTCTGTCTTTCAGATCAAGCAATTCCAACAACTCTTCCAAATACTCTTTCTGCACCCTGCGCCCGTCCAGCCTTAAAGGTAAAGTCATGTTTTCTTCCACATTTAAAATCGGAATCAGATTATAAAACTGATAGATCAGCCCTACCTGTCTGCGCCTGAAAACGGCAAGCTCTTCCTGGCTTTTATGGCTCATATCCGCTCCGTCTACATAGATTTTTCCCGATGTGGGAATATCCACGCCGCCCAAAAGATGCAGCAAAGTGGATTTCCCGGAACCGGATTTTCCAACCACCGCCACAAATTCTCCTTTTTCGACTGTAAAAGATACGCCCCTTAGCGCCCATACCTCGTTTTCGCCCTGCCCGAATTTTTTACATAAATTTTCCGCCCGCAATATTTCCATCTGTTTTCCTATCTCCTTTTTTTCTCTTTCTCCTGTTGCGCCTACGCCGCCCCGCCCGGATTTCTGCCGCATTTTCAATGCACCCGCAGGAATTCCTGTCACATTTTCAGTACACCCGCCCGGATTCCTGTCATATTTTCAGTATACCCGTCCAAAATGACAGTGCCATGACTTTTTTATAACAATTTTGTCACAAAAAAAGAGCCTTAATAGGCTCCTTTCACAAATCGGATTTCAAATGTGACTCCGCTTCCTTCTTCCCTGTTGCGGGCGGTAACGCTGCCTCCCTGCCTTTGAATTATCATGTTAGCAAGTGCTAATCCGATTCCGTAGCTTTCCTTTTTTGCATTCCTTCCTTTATAAAAACGTTCAAATATATGAGGCATATCCTCTTTTGAGATTTCATCGCCGTCGTCTGAAATCACAGCCCCGATATAGAGAGGATTCTCCGTTACCGATACCCTGAGCTCCCCGCCCGTCCGGCTATGCTCCACACAGTTTTTTAACAGATTGGCAAACGCCTCCACCGACCAGCCGAAATCTCCCAAAAAGCAAACCTCTCCGTCCGCCTCCTGCAAATAGCGGATATTCTTTAACTCCATGGGAATTTGCAGCGGCTCGACAGCTTTGTCTATCACTTCTTTCAGCGAAACCCTTTCCTTCTGAAAGGAGATCACTTCCGATTCGATAGACGCCATTTTCAATAAAACCGAAAGCAGCCAATCCATTGATTCTATCATCCGCTGCATCTTTTGTAACAGCAAAAGTCTTTCTTCTTCATCCGTTTCCTCGTCTCCAAGACGTTGTAAAATCAGACGCGCCGACGTCATGGGCGTTTTCATCTGATGGGATATGTCGGCAATAAAATTCTTCAGCCAATCCTTCTCGCTTTTCAAAAGCTCCGCCTGTTCCCGCAGATGCAGCGTCGTTTTGTAGATTTCATTTGTCAGTACCGCAAGCTCCCCTTCCTGATAAACCAGTAAATTGAGGTTTTCCCCGCCGTGCAATACCCTGTCCAAATCTTCGCTTAAACGGCTGATACGCCTGTACCTGCAGGCGGTATATCCGAAAAACATCGCTCCTAACAGGATACAGACCGCAAGCACATAAAAACCGTTTACCGTCCCGAGGAAAAAAGCGCCCGTCACAAAGGCAAGAGAACAAAGCGCATATATCATAAATTGCTTTTTTATCTCCGGATTTCGGAAAAACACGAATCAATCACCAACCTTATAACCCAGACCGCGCACGGTTTTAATGATTTCGGGAGCAGCGGGGTCTTTTTCGATTTTCTCCCGCAGACGCTTGATATATACGGTCAGCGTATTGTCGTTTACAAAATCTCCCGCCGCGTCCCAGATCTCCTCCAACAGGCGCGTCCTGGATAATACCTCTCCGCGGTGATTTAAAAATACTAATAAAAGCCGGTATTCCAGCGCCGACAGCAGGATTTCCTCCCCGCCTCTGGATACGGAAGCTTTTAAGGCGTCAACTTCTAAATCGTCTACGCGGATTACCGGCGACGCTTTCCCGCATCTTCTCAACACATTTTTGATCCTGGAAACCAGTTCCAAAGGTTTAAAAGGCTTAACCACATAGTCGTCCGCACCCACCGAAAACCCGGTCACAATACTGGATTCATCGTCCGAAGCCGTCAGCATAATAACCGGAATATCTCTATCTTTTTTGAGCAGGGTGCAAAGGGAATAACCGTTTCCGTCCGGCAGATTCAGATCTAAGAGCACCAGATCAAATTTCTCCTGCTCCATCATTTTTACGGCGACCTCCCGGGAAAAAGCCGCGGCAACAGAAAAACCCTCTTTCCTTAACAGGATTTCCAGATTGCTCACAATATCCTTTTCGTCTTCCACGACTAAAATACGGTACATGCTTTCGCCCTTCCCATTCGTTCGGCTATTTTTATCCGGCTAAAAGTCCGGGTGCTCTCCCGACCAGCCCGCCTGCGGCAGACATTCGAGGAAATACCGGTCCTCTTTTGTTATGGTAAAGCCGAAAATATCCTGATTTTCCAGCATACGTTCCTTTGCGGAGGCTTTGGGAATAACCGAAAATCCTTCCTGATACAAAAATCCCAGCAAAAACTGCGCCGGCGTAACTTTGTACTTTTCAGCCATGGATAAGACGGTTGCATCCTCCAGAACCCGCCTTCTCCCCAGAGGGCTCCATGCCTGTACCAGAATATCGTTTTTCCTGCAATAATCAACTGCCGTCGGCTGCAAATATCCCACATGCAGCTCCAACTGGTTTATCATTGGTTTTACCTTTGCGCTTTCCATTAAGGTTTCCAGATGATGGGGTAAGCAGTTGCTGACTCCGATGGCACGAATACGTCCCTCCGAATAGAGGTCTTCCATCGCCCGCCAGGTTTCTTTCAGGCAATGCTTCCAATCCGCATCGTCCGGCGCTTTCTTCGGCCAGTGAACCAGATACAGGTCCAGATAATCCGTTTTCAATCGTTCCAGACTTCTTTCAAAAGCCGCTTTTGTCTGCTCATATCCCATTTCATCTTTCCAGACCTTGCTGGCAAGAAACAGCTCTTCTCTGGGAATCTGACTTTCCGCTACGGCTTCTCCGATTTCGCCTTCATTGCCGTAAAAAGAAGCCGTATCCAGATAGCGGTATCCCGCCTCCAAAGCCGTCAGGATCACCTGCTTACCGTTACCGTCTGTGGAAAGGTAAGTACCGTATCCCACAGCCGGCAGCCTCACGCCGTTTGAGAGCTGAAATGTCTTTGTTTCATCCATGTTACCCATATTTAATCCCGCCTTTCCTCTTTGTTATCATAGCATTCGCAAAATCTTGCGGCAAACGCCGGTTCCTCATCATGTACATACAAATGTGAAATATCCCCGTAAGCGCTCATCCGAAAGCTCGCGATGCCCTTTCTTCTTTCCTCCGTCACAAGCGTCGCTACCGAAGTGGGCGCCGCGCAAAGTCCGTGCCACAGGACCATGGGAGATATTCCCAGCAAATGACCGATCAATACGCATCCCACGCCAAAATGACAAAAGAACACAATCGTATCGTTATTTGCCTGCCGGACTTCATAATAATGGTCTTTTCGCACATATCCGTACTTTTCCAACAGTCCGTCCAGTCCCTTTACCACCCAGTCGTACTCTTCTTTTATCTTACCCTGTTTTAATATATCCTGGTCAAACCACCGGTCATACCGGTAAAAATTTTCTTCCGCCGTCCAGTCCTGGGGCAGCCAGTCCCATGCAATCGTCTCCTCTTTTTTATCGGGACGCATGATACGCGGCGCAAATTCTCTGAGCCATTGGCATTCCTCAGCCGTGCGGTGCATCTTTTCAAGGGTAAAGGACGCCGTATCCTTCGCCCTGCCCAGAGGGGAAACATAAAAAGCCTTCACGTCCAGCTTTGACAATCTTTCGGATAAATACCGCGCTTCCCTAAAGCCCTTTTCCGTCAAAGAATCGATACAATAATCGGGATCTCCGTGTCTGACAATCAAAAGTTTCATTCCGCAGCCTCCTTTTCATGATTAACCGTATAAATGCCGATACAGACAAGTACGAGGGAAAGTACGGTCAACACGCCCGCCGTCTCCCCTTCTCCGAGTAGGACTGCCGAAAGCACCGCGCCAAACACCGGATTCATAAAACCAAATATTGCCACTTTGGACACCGGATTGTATTTTAAAAGCGTTCCCCACAGCGAATAGGCAACCGCGGAAATAAACGCCATATAAACAAGCAGCGCAACGCCCTCTCCGCTTACGCTGGTCAGCCGTCCTCCGAACAGTAAGCCTATGATAACCAAAATAACGCCGCCCAGCACAAACTGATAGCCGCTGAGCATGACCGGATTTTCCGTCTTGGAAAACTCCTTTACCATGACCGAAGAAAAGGCATAGATAATCGCGGAAATGATAATAAAACCTTCCCCCAGAAACGTTATATGCAAATCCAGCCCGCTGCCGTTTAGGTTAATCAGTATCATCCCCGCAAACCCGATCAGGCATCCCAAAATCTTTTTTGCATTCAGCTTCTCCTGGTGCATCAGCAGGCTTGCAATCAAAATTGCCGAAAATACATTGACGCCGTCAAGAATAGACGCCTTGACGCCCGTGGTATGCGCCAAGCCGATATAAAAGAAAATGTACTGTCCCACCGTCTGCAGCATACTCAAAATAAATATTTTTCCAAACGCGCCCTTATGGGGCTTCAAAAACTGCCGTCCTCCGACGCTTCCGAATATAATCGCCAGGATTCCTGCCAGCGTAAACCGTATTCCCGCAAACAGAATCTGAGAAAAAACATCCGTATCCGGAATGGCAAACATCCGGTAACCTATCTTAATACAGGGATATGCGCTTCCCCAAAGAGCGCAGCATATCATTGCGCCCAGCCATACAACCACCGTTTTCTGCATAAATTTTGTCTGATCCGAGTTGTTCATTTTACACACATTTCTTTCATTGGTTTTATTACATCACTGTATCATTTTTCATTTCTATGTGCAATTATTTCATTGTATAATTTCCAATACTAAATCTGCAAAATAAGTAATAGCCGTCCTGCTCTCAACAAAGTTTAGGATGGCTATTACTTAATAACTATTTTAAATTTTCGCCGGAACAGGTAGCGCGCACTATCTGTCGGCTGTCTTGTTAAGCACATTATATACACAAAGAAAACGAAATGTCAATTAAAATATATCCTCTGCCTGTTCTTTTCTGATCTTTGTTTTTACTCTTCCGCCAACCGGCTTTCTCCGGTCGCGTAATCAATCTCCACTCCCGGCTGACAATTATAGACATATACACAAAAGCAGATGCCTTCGCCCCGGTCTTCTACGGACCAGCCTTCCATCAGCACGCCGCCCGCCACCAGATTATCGCCCTCATAAACGGGCGTTACCCGATAAAGCACATGATTGCCGGTAGCTTCCACATAATCGTTTACCATATTTTCAAAGGGCAGCATCCCTTCCACATTCAGATAACGGGTTCCCGTAATCAGATTTTTTTCATTGGCGTTTTCCCCGGTAAGCTGATAGCCGATTAAGTGGCACCGGTTATAAAGATACTTTCCGTCCACACAGTCATATTTTACCGTGTGCCAGCCGGAGGGCTTAACCTCTCCGATCGGTCCCCGTTCCTGTCGGGGCATCAGATCCGTCCCCACGTTGGCAAATGCAGTCCCGCATCTTCCCAGGGCGTCCAGATCACTGTAACTTTCAAAAGATTCCGTCGTATAGTCCGTCTCGTCAAAGTCAGGCAAATTTCCGTTGATTTCCACATAGGGCGTTCCGTCAAAGGGCGGTATTTCCTCTAAGAGGATCACGGACTGATCCGCCGGGCTCCCGGCAACGATTCCCCAATCCTCTAAGCTAAGCTTCCCTTCCCTGTCTGCCAGGGAAACGGCTGCCCCGCCAAAAAGCAAAAGGAGGAAGCACAAATAAGACGTCCATACTCTTCTTTTTTTCAGTTTATCTTTTCTTTTATTTCTCCGAGCCAATGATATCAACTACTCTTATTCTTCTATATGCTCTCTGCCCTGGGCGATAATCGTGCGTACATGTCCGTCCGCAAGGGAATAGAAAACGGATTTTCCCTCTCTCCGGCTTTTTACCAGCCTGTTCTGTTTGAGAATTTTCAACTGGTGAGAAATCGCCGACTGCGTCATATTCAACGCCTGCGCCAGATCGCATACGCAGACCTCCGCTTCAAACAGGACATATAAAATCCGGATACGGGTAGAATCTCCGAATACTTTAAACAACTCCGCCAGATTGTATAATTCCACCTCGTCAGGCATCGTCTCATTCACAATTTTTAAAAGATCCTGATGCACCTCTATCGTATCGCAGCATTCCAATTCTTCTTCCGCCAAACTATCACCCGCTTTCCTTTTTATTCTAGCATTTTTAAAGCTTTTTGACAAACAGCGCCCTGATTGCATTTAATACCGCGATGACCATAACTCCCACGTCGGCAAAAATCGCAAACCACATATTCGCAATACCCAATGCGCCCAACAACAGGCAGATGATCTTAATGCCGATGGCAAATACGATATTTTCATGCACAATGCGGATACATTTGCGGGAAATCTTAATCGCCTTTGCAATCTTTAGCGGATCGTCATCCATCAAAACAATGTCCGCCGCCTCAATCGCCGCATCGGAACCAAGGGCTCCCATGGCGATTCCGATATCCGCTCTGGATAAAACGGGGGCGTCGTTGATGCCGTCTCCCACAAAGGCAAGTTTTTCTTTTCCGTCCTTTGTATCCAACAGCTCTTCTACCTTTGTTACCTTGTCAGCCGGCAACAGTTCGCTGTATACCTCTCCGATCTCCAGCTCCTTTGCCACCTGGTTCGCCACTTTTTCAGCGTCTCCGGTCAGCATAACCGTCCTTGTAACGCCGGCTTTTTTAAGCTCCTGAATCGCTTCCTTCGCATGGGGTTTTAAAATATCGGCTATCAGAATATGTCCTGCATACACGCCGTCAACCGCCATATGAACCACCGTTCCCACGCCATGGCAGTCTGTATATTCCACGCCGAGTTTTTTCATCAGCTTTGCATTTCCCGCCGCCACAAAAACGCCGTCGACTTTAGCGGTTACGCCGTTGCCGCTGATTTCTTCCACGTCGCTGACCCTGCTTTGGTCAATGGGTCCGCCATACGCCTTTTGCAGGCTCTTACTGATCGGGTGGGAGGAATAGCTCTCCGCTAACGCCGCATATTCCAGCAATTTCTTCTCTTCCATGGGGCTGTGGTGTACACCGACAACCTCAAATACTCCCTGGGTCATCGTTCCCGTCTTATCAAATACGACACATTTGGTCTGCGACAAAGTCTC
Source organism: uncultured Lachnospiraceae bacterium (assembly GCA_900542015.1). Taxonomy (GTDB): domain Bacteria; phylum Bacillota; class Clostridia; order Lachnospirales; family Lachnospiraceae; genus UBA2882. The sequence goes on from UQLY01000003.1 coordinate 100,743, forward strand.
CAGATAATTAGATCCCTTTACCAATACTCCTTCGCTGCTGGCTCCGCCGATTCCTGCAAAAAAGCTAAGCGGGATACTGATCACAAGCGCGCAGGGACAACTGATAACCAGGAAGGTCAGCGCTCTGTAAATCCAATCTCCCCATTCCGGCGACAAGCCCATAAGGAGGCGGACAACCGGAGGCAGAAGCGCAAGCGCCACCGCGCTATAGCAGACAATCGGCGTATAAAAACGTGCAAATTTTGTAATAAAGTTTTCGGATCTTGATTTCTTGGAGCTGGAGTTTTCCACCAGATCCAGAATTTTAGATACGGTGGACTCGCCAAATTCTTTGGTCGTCCTGATCCTTAAAAGTCCCGTCATATTGATACAGCCGCTGATTACCTCGTCTCCCTCTCTCACTTCTCTCGGAAGGCTCTCTCCGGTCAGCGCGCTGGTATTTAAAGCCGTATTTCCTTCTACGATAACTCCGTCAATGGGGATCTTCTCTCCGGGCTGCACTACGATAATCGTTCCGATTTCCACTTCATCGGGATCTATCTTTTCCAGCTTTCCGTCCCGCTCCACATTGGCGTAATCCGGTCTGATATCCATCAATTCGCTGATATTTCTCCGGCTCTTACCCACCGCATAGCTTTGGAACAGCTCCCCGATCTGGTAAAAGAGCATAACGGCAACGCCTTCTTCATACTCTCCCAGCAAAATCGCGCCGACTGTCGCCACCGCCATCAGGAAATTCTCATCAAAAACCTGTTTATTTAAAATTCCCTTGACCGCCTTTTTCAGAATATCATATCCGATAATCAAATAAGGCACAAGAAAAAATCCAAACTTCACATATTGATTTTCAATGGGAAGCAACTCCAGCAATACAATAAGTATTGCGGAAATAATAATTCGTACCAATACCTTTTTTTGTTTCTTATTCAAGAAAACCACCTGCTTTCTGATCCCAGGTCCCTATACGGGGAACCTGCATTAAAGATAGATTTCAGAGTCGTCCTCAACTTTTTTACAATTTTTCAAAACGTCCTGCATGACTGCCTTCGGGTCCTGTCCCTCTTCAAATTCCACGATCATTTTCAAGGTCATGAAGTTTACCGTTGCATCCTTTACGCCGGCTGTCTTCTTCGCAGCCTCTTCCATTTTATTCGCGCAATTTGCACAATCCACATCAATTTTATAAGTCTTTTTCATCTCTTATTCTCCCTTTCCGCTTTCTGAAATTGTTTTTATTTTCTTTCATATGAACAATCATTCATATGTTTGAGTTAATTATAGCACCGGACATCAATATGTCAAGTGCTAAATTGAAAATATGTTATATTACTTTTACATCAAACACTTCCTTGAAAAAGCGATGGTATGCCTGGTTCATTTTCGGTCCCGGCATTATCATCTTCCCGGGAGATAATTTACTGCAGTCACTTTTTACAAAGGATACATCCAGGATAACGTCCCGGTTACATTGTGTGCATTTTATCCGATAGGAGGCATTGATATTATAGTCGCCGGTCTCGTTCATATACCCCAGCTTATATGCAATTCCGCCAAAGGTAAGTATTCCTTCGCTGTCGCTGATTTTTATAAACGACGTCGTTTTAATATACCGGCTCTGAATGGTTGAGCCCAGCTTATACATCACATAGCTTATATCCGTATTGCCGACCAGATACCTGATCCCGTCTATGGTCAGCACTCCGTCGATTTTTTCACTCGCCTTTCTGTGTCTGTGAATAACGACAATTGTAAAAATCGTAAAAAGAAGCAACCCCAAACAGGTCCAAATCATAAGGCTTTATCCCTCCATCCGGCTTTTCGCATCGATAACTCTCTGTTTTCAACACTCCTTTGCCGCCCTGCAGGTTGCAGCGCTTTCCTTTTTCAGAGGTTTCAGCAGGATAAACAGACTGATTATGATAACCGGGACGGAAAGGATCAGCAATCTGAGAGGACTTTGCAGCGCGGCGCCGGACAGCCTTTCATCGGAATAGGTCAGCCCGAGAACGGTGGCTCCCGAGAAAATATTGTTGGCGGCGTGCATAAAGGCTGCCGCCCAAACGGAGCCGGTTTTCTTTGTCAGATAAAAGAGTATCGTCCCAACGGCAATCGTAAAGACCGTAAATACTGCGAACCCGGTCCACGGTTCCCCGAAATAGCCGTGTCCGAAATTATGTCCCGCATAAATCGCCGGAAAATGCCAGACGCCCCAGATAACGCCTCCCAGCACAACCGCTTTCGTCGTCCCGTACAGTTCTTCCAGCTTCGGATACAAATAGCTTCTCCAGCCGATTTCTTCGCCGAGGGCTCCGAAGCTGACCAAAAAAGCCGTCGATATCCCCGAAAGCGGAATGAGAAAAAGCAGGTTGCGGGAAATCCCCACAGCGTCCAGAGCGGACAGATCAAATGCCTGCGGAAATATGGCATAATATAAAAGTTCTCCCAGATCAAAATAGACAATCGGACCCGCCAGCGCCATAACAAACCAGATCCATTTATGATTTTTCAGGTCAATTCCCAGCAGGAGAGAGCCCTTTCCCGTTACGGGAAAGCCTTCCTTTGTCACTTTTCTCGTGACCAGCGCCGCAATCGCCGGGCAGAGCATACTAAAGGTCAGAATAAAATTCGTCGTCTGGCTGTCATAGCTTCCCCCGCAGAGGAAATAGGGAATCATCACACCCCATACCAGCCCGAAAACGATCAAAAGGTAAATAAGGATTCGTTTCTCAGTCATTTTATTGGTCATTTTCCCACCCCTTTCCGGCAAAGAGCCGACAGGCTATCCGATAAGAAAGATAATACAACAACAGCGAGACATAAGGCGCAAATACGTTAGCGCACAAAACTACCCCAGTATGCCGATCCAAATAATGTAATATGCTGATAAAATTGATTCTGTCAAATATTGCCAGATCTCCGAAAAGCAAAAATACAATGATGAGGAAAAACACGGCAACCAACAACCCCGTTTTGATCCGACCGCCCGCTTTTGTGCCAAAGCCGATAAAAAAAGGCAGTTCTACGGCGGGCACCAACAGAGCCATACAGAAAAGCACAGGGAGCACGGACTGGAACGCGGGCGCCAGTTCCTGCACCATCCGGTCCTCGCAGCCGATCAGACATATGCTTTGAAGTATCATGGAAACCGACAGGAGACTGTAAAAGGCAATCAGCACAAACACATATTTAGAAGCAACATATTGCTGCGGCGACAACGGCAGGCTTAAAAAATATTGTTTTTGCTTTTTCCCTTCGTCTGCGAAAATGATGCTTATCTCCAATTTTCCTATCATAAGGCAAAGCAATAACGCAGTCACAAGCAGACTCGCCGCCCAGACCGCGATATCCGTTTCTTCGGCAGGAAGCGTCAGCCTGCAAAGAATCATCGCTCCCATGATCGATAAAATTCCTATGACATACACCTTGCCTTTTACCGCGGCAAAGTCCTTATACAACAATCCTGCCATCAGATACCTCCCTTTCTCCCCTTAAAAACCAGACACGATCCGGCAAAAGATAAAAGCATACACCCTGCCGCAACAAGAAAAACGAGGACGAAATGCTCCGTCATAAAATTTGCCGCAGAATCGATCATGCCGCTGAAAAATGCGTCCGCTTCCGACTCCGGTACGGAGGAAAGATTTTTTTGAACCGCCAAAACCGCCCCTATGATGAGAAGCAAAAAGGGCGCGCACTGTATCAGATCCGCTCTCTCGACGCCGAAAAGGTAAAGCATGAACAGGACAAAGCTCATATAAATGAAAAGCAGTCCGCCAAAGCACAAGATATATGCCAGCAGCTCTTTCAGAGGGAAAGCCTCCGAAACAAGAGATACAAAATATCCCGCCGTCAGGGAACCCGCCAGACCTGCCGCTGCAAACAACAGACAGGACAAATACCTGCCGCCCACAATCTGCCTGCAGCTTAGAGGCATACTCCGCATGATTTTGACAAACCCCGCCTTTTGGTCTTCTTTAAAACACTCCACGATCATGCTCAAAAAAGAAAGCGGTATAAAAAGCGTCAGCCAGATGGGAACCTTAAAAAAAGAATAAAACGCTTCCTCGTCTACCGCTCCTTCCGCTTTCATTTCCTCCAGCCCTCCGGCTATATTTCCGTACCGGGAGCTGGCAATCAGCAGAACCGACAACACAATGACGCTGACCGTCACAATAAAAAACAACTTTAAAGTTTTTCTCAGACAATACATGTCCTTTCTTACCAAACCCGCCATAAATTATCCGATCCTTCCCTTTTTCGCTCCCGCATCCTGCGCGCGATTTACATAGAAAATCATAATTTCCTCCAGCGTCGTCTGTTCCATGACCATTCCATCATACTTGCGCGCGCATTTTTCCCGTTCGGCAACAAGCACTTCCGTACAGAAAGCGGATTGTCTGTAGGAAACGATGTCTTCTTTCTCGATTTTTTCCAAATCCTCTTTTTTGCATTTGATCAGTCCGTGGCTTTCCAGAAGCTCGTTTTTGTCCCCCGACAGAATGATTTTTCCGTGATCGATAAACGTTACCATATCGGCAATCCGCTCCAGATCGCCCGTAATATGGGAAGATAACAAAATCGTATGGTTTTCCTCCATCACGAACTCCTGAAAAATCTGTAAAATCTCATTTCTCACAATCGGGTCCAGCCCTCCGGTGGGCTCATCCATAATCAAAAGCTCCGCCTCATGGGAGAGCGCGACCGCAATCTGCAGTTTCATACGCATCCCCCGGGAAAAAGAACCGCAGCGTTTTTTCCTGGGCAGGGAAAAACGTTTCAAATAATCAAAAAACACTTCCTCCCGCCAGTTTTGATAAATGTTTTTCATAATGCTGTTGATTTCATTTGCGGTCAAAAATTCATGAAACCCCATCTCATCAAAGACGACCCCGATTTTTTCCTTTAGCGCGGCTCCCTGCGCCTCCATATCCTGTCCGAATACCGTAATGCTGCCCCCGTCTTTCTTTATAATATCCAGGATCAGCGAAATCGTCGTCGTCTTACCGGCTCCGTTTTGACCGATAAAGCCGCAGATACAGCCCTGCGGCACCGAAAAACTGATATGGTCCAGCTTAAAATCCTCATACTCTTTGGTTACGTCCTCAAGCTCCAATACATATTCCATGGTTCTATTTCTCCCTTTCCTCATACAACGCCTTAAAAATCTCTGCCAGCTCATCATAGGAGAGCTTTGCCATTTCCGCCTTATCCAAAATCTCATCAAACAATTCTTCTATTTCATAAACAACCGTTTCCTTTACCATTTCGCGGTTGATTGCTTTTACAAAGCTACCTTTTCCGGTGTAGGATTCGATAAAACCTTCCCTTTCCAATTCCTCGTATGCGCGCTTTGTGGTAATAATGCTGATCCGCAGCTCTTTGGCAAGCAGTCTCATGGATGGGAGCGGGGTTCCCTCTTTTAAATCCCCGTTTAATATCATCGCTTTGATCTGCTCTTTAATCTGCTCATAAATCGGACTGTCCGAACTGTTTGTAATAATAATGTCCATCTGAATGCTCCGTTTTCATATTGTATATATTCAATATACACAATTTATATGCTTTGTCAAGACCAAAAAGACGGGGCTGCCGCATTTAGAAAATTTTGTGTCTGTCATGGAAACACAAAAAATGCAACAGTCCCGTCTTTTATGAAATAACCCCTATTCCCCCTGCTCCTTCCTATTAAAAACAATAAGAAGAATCCCTGTGATAAGCAAAAGCAGAAAAACCAGAACGACAACGGCTTCCGCTGCAAAGGCGGCGATCGCTCCCCCCAAAGCCGCGCCCTGCGGATTGTAATCCAATGCGGCATAGCAATCCTGATACAGCGTCATGTCAAATCCGTTGATATTTTTGATCTCTGCGGAATCCTCTTTTACAAATACATCCACTTTGGGAGAGTGTATCCCCTCCCTATATACCCGGTCGGGAAGATCCGTCTCCACGATTGCAAAACGTTCTCCCGACTCCATTGTCACAATGTAAACGTCAAATCCGCCTTCCGTTCCCCCGTATTGAAACCCCGGCTCCGCCTCGTAACAGGTATAGCCCTTATCCAGCGCTTTCTGCGCGATTTCCTTCTGTTCATCAATTTCATCTCTGCCCCATCTGTCCGATATTCCGTTTGTATAAATCGTACCGAAAATCAGAACCGCCAGGGAAATAACGACAAGAATCTTTCCCGCCGTCCGTCTCCGCTTTCTTTTTTGCGCTCTAAGGCTGTCAGCCGGCATTGTTTTTCCCCCTTTTTACTAATAATATCGTTCTACTCCAACGTAAGATTGATAAATTCTCCCTGATATAACTCCAGCGTCAGCTCCAGTCCGTTGCTCTCATAACGGATATAGGTAAAATCGGGATCTTCTTCATGGGCGAAAGTCTCTCCCTCTCCGAAGCATGCCGCAAAGTCTTCGACCGTTACCAGCGATTTCCCCCGGTACTCGATCTTCGCGTCCTCTATGCCCGCGATCACTTCTCCTCCGGCAGCGCTGACAGTATGAAAACCGAGCGCTTCTATCCGGTCCTGTCCGTCCACATTAAACTTCACGTACGCATCATCCTCATACCGCCAGTAGGAATCCATGAGTTCTCCGTCCTTCATTTTTTTACTCGCCCGATCCCCTATTTTCATACCGTGAAACGATACTTCCCTTAAATCGACGGTTTCCGTCTCTCCGTTTTTGCCGCCTTCCTGTCCCGAAAATCCGTCTCCCTCATTTCCCTGCGAAGCCGCATTCCCCAAAAGCATCAGGAAAAGCAAACCCAGCAGAAGAAGACCCAGACCTACGGGCAAAAAGACTTTCCCTAAAACAGCCCATACGCTGTTTTTTCCAAGGGACGCCTTATTGGGATTTTGCGGATCATAATATACTTTACAGTCTTTTCCGATTTTTTTCTTTACCGTCCCCCGGTTATAAGCAACCGTTCCGGCTTTCCTGTATTCCACACCGTTTACCGTATACGAAAAAACAGGATACGCGGTTCTCATCGTTCCGGCTCCTTTGATTCCGGCTTTGACTCTGCCGGAGCCTCCCATATTGTAATTCACATGATCAAAACACAGATCCACAATGCGTCCGTCTGTAACCGCTTTCTTCTTTCCGCTTCCCTTTCCGATCCCCCAAAAAAGACCTCCGAGAATCCCGCATATACATCCGATACCGACTAAAATCCATCCGGCAACCTGCATGATTTTTTCCTCCCGTCAATTTGTTTGTATCGCAACCCCTTTCTACTAATACTTTTCATTTGGCAAAAAGGTTGCAGACTGATTAAAATTTTCTGCGTTTTCATTTTCTTCTTCCGGAATGAAGTCTTCCTCGGGATAACGGTTTGCCGCGTTCCACAAAATCCATTCCTCATAACCTGCATCATATACAGCCTGTATCTGTTTCTTGATCTGTTCCCCTCCGTAGGAAATATGACCGGGCACCCAGGTCGCCGTAAAGCTTTGCAGCCAGGGACGCACAACCGCCCGTTCTTCTACTGCCACAGTCCTCCGTTTATTGTCAGACGCCGCCAATGCCGCCGCCACCGTTTCATAGGGATGCGCGTCGGGTACGTCCAGCCCGTACACACCGTTTCTATAATGAGAGGGATAGATCATCGGGCTTAAAACGTCTACCGCGCTTCCCAGCTTTTGGTAATTTTGCCCGATGCTTTCTCCGTCCCCCTCATTATCAATAATCGTGCCGAATACATCGGCTCCGACCACCACATCTTTTTCATGAAGCCTCTCGCAGGCAAAGGCAAGAAAATCCAGTACTGCCTGTTCCTTGGAATAGGCGTTTGTATCCACGCCGTAATCGACAAGCCCCGCATCCTTTCCCGACGGGAATCTCACATAGTCAAACTGAATTTCGTCAAACCCCAGCTCCGCCGCCTTAATCGCCACATCCGTGATATATTTCCAGACTTCCGGTCGATAGGGATTTACCCACGCCGCGCCGTCGGTATCCGTCACAAACTTTCCGTCCGCCGTTTTCAGCGCAAGCTGCGGATTGCTTTCGGCAAAATTGGGATCTTTGAAACAAACGATCCTGGCTATGGTATGGATATTATGCTCCTTTAATTTTTTCATCAGCCCATCCATATCGGATATGTACGCGGTACATGCGCCTATGCTCTTTGCTGCGGCAAGATCCATTTGATACGTAATGAAACCTTCGTCGTTTTTGATGTCGATGACCATCGTATTCAGTTCCGTCTCATCCACCAGCGCGATGAGTTCGTCCATATGACTGCTGCCCGCCATGGGACCCGTGACATAAATTCCCTTTACCTTGACCGGTTCCGCTTCATTTTCGGAAACCGTCAGTACGGGAAGCTCCGCTCCCGAAACGGTCCCTCCCGCAAATTCCGCAAAATTTCCCGAAACAGTTCGTTTTCCGGTCAGCGCCGCATTACCGGAAACGGTTGACGACAGCTCTGCCCCCGTGCTTACCGCCGTGGTCCGGTCCTGCTTTTGGGTATATATACTTATGCCGATGCAAAAAATCACTGCGACCAATACAATAAAAAAATACTTTTTTTGATTCATCCGATCATCTTCTTTTTTTGTTTATCCTATTACCTTTTGACCCCAACATTATTTTATTATAACATTCATATATTTTACTGTCATTATGGAACCCGCGGAAAAAATAATACAGAAGAAACAACGAAAAAAATGAGAAAGATTGTCAAAAAGATTGCTGTTTTGCGGCTCCTGCACTTGATTTTTTTCCAAATCGGCGTAAAATCAAAAACAGATATGGTAAGTATGCAGGACAAAGGCGTCAATCCGGGTCCCGCATGCTTTTTTTTATGCCAAATCGGCTGCATTCAAAACCGAAACGGAGCAACAAATATGTATCAAATGCGTTTTCTGCCTGCGGGCGATCAGGCGATGGTCGTAGAATTTGGTCAGGTCATCGACGATAACATCAATCAAAAAGTACATCAGTTATCCGCTTGGATTGAAACCCGGGACATCAGCGGCATTTTGGAGCTGCTGCCTACGTTTCGCTCTTTAATGATCTATTATGATCCCTATATCATTCCTTTTGCACAATTGAAGCATATCATAGAAGAATTTGATATAAATGCACCGGCGGATGAAAATCAGGTAAAAGTTATCCACAAAATTCCCTGCTGCTATGGAGCGCGCTTTGGGAAGGATCTCCATGATATGGAAAAAATCACAAAGCTCTCCCGCGAGGAAATCGTGGCGATACACAGCGGTACGGACTATAAAATCTATATGCTGGGATTCCTGCCCGGTTTCGTCTACCTCGGAGGCTTGGATAAACGTCTGGAAGCTCCCCGGCTGACCTCTCCCCGGATCAAAATTGATCCCGGCAGCGTCGGGATCGGCGGAAACCAGACCGGCGTATATCCTCTCGCCTCGCCCGGCGGCTGGCGGCTGATCGGCGCAACGCCGCTGCGTTTCTATGATCCCGACCGGCAGGAACCGATCCTTTGCAAAGCGGGAGAATATATCCGGTTTGTCCCTATCGGTATCGACGATTATTACGATATCCTCCATATGGTCGTCAAAGGAAACTACCGCCATGAAATCCTGACCTGCGGCTTCTCAGAAAGTCCTTCAGGCGAAAGGAGGTCTCTGTCATGAGTATCAGAATCCTTTTCCCCGGTCCCCTTTCCACCATTCAGGATGCGGGGCGCTTCGGCTATTTAAAATCCGGTATCGGTACTTCCGGCGTTATGGACCGGGAAGCCTATGAAACCGCAAACCGCCTGCTGCAAAACACAGCCGGCGAAGCGGTCATAGAGGCAACCCTCTTAGGTCCGGCGCTTTTTTCCGACAGCGGCTGCGTCTGCTGTATTACCGGCGCGGACATGACGCCCACGCTGGACGGACAGTCCGTTCCCATGTACCAGCCCTTTTTGATCCGGGCAGGACAGACGCTCTCCCTCTCCGCCGCCGTCAACGGCTGTAGGAGCTATCTCGCCTTTGCGGGCGGAATCGATGTTCCTTTGGTATTGGGCAGCCGCTCAACCAATCTCAAATGCCGCTTGGGCGGTTATCGGGGCAGGGCGCTGCAAAAGGACGACGTCCTTTCCCTGGGACCTGCAACAGCCGACGTTTCCTCCCTGCTGCAAAACAAGGCTCCCAAACCGTTTTTTTCCTCCCCGGTAACGGTTCGCGTCATTGAAGGTCCTCAGGCGGAATATTTCACGAAGCGGGGAAAACAGACTTTTTACGGACACCCTTATACAGTCTCCCCGGAAAGCGACCGCATGGGATACCGACTGGAAGGTCCAGCCGTGGAAAGCGAAAACGGTGTGGATATCATCTCGGACGGCATCGCCTTTGGCGCCGTCCAGATCCCTCCCAGCGGAAAGCCGATTATCCTGCTCTCCGACAGACAGACTACCGGAGGTTATGCCAAAATCGCCACGGTAATTTCAAAGGATATTCCCAGGCTCGCCCAATTAAAACCCGGAGATCAGGTCCTGTTTGAAAAAACCGATCTCTCCAAAATACAATCATAGGAGGTCCTTCAATATGGATTATACCAACGAAAGCCCTGCGAAAGTCAGAGAACTGATTCGCCGGGGGATCATTACCGGTCCCACCGCCGGCATGTGCGCCGGATACGCACAGGCAAATCTTGTCATTGTGCCCCAAAAACTTGCTTATGATTTCTTACTGTTTACCCAGAGGAATCCAAAATCCTGCCCCGTCCTGGAAGTCAGCGACACAGGAAGCCGCAGCCTGCGCTTTATCGCAAAGGACGCCGACATTGCCACGGATATTCCCAAATACCGAATTTATGAACACGGCGTTTTAACCGGAGAATACACCGACGTCTCCCGCTTCTGGCGCGACGACTTCGTCAGCTTCCTGATCGGCTGCAGTTTTTCCTTCGAGTCGGAGCTTTTAGAAGCGGATATTCCGGTCAGACATATTGAAGAAGGCTGCAATGTCCCCATGTATCTGACCAATATTCCCTGTACGCCTGCAGGCGTCTTTTCGGGCAATATGGTCGTCAGCATGAGACCCCTGCCCTATGATCAGATCGTCAAATCCGTATTGGCGACCGGAGCCATGCCCAGGGTACACGGCGCTCCGGTACATATCGGCGATCCTGCCGCAATCGGCATCAGGGACATCAACACTCCCGATTTCGGGGACAGCGTTACGATTAACCCGGGAGAGGTGCCTGTCTTTTGGGCTTGCGGCGTAACGCCCCAGTCCGTAATCATGAATATCAAACCCGATTTTGTCATTACCCACGCCCCGGGGCATATGCTGATTACCGACATCAAAAACATAAATCTGAAATATTGAGGAGGTCTTTATCGTGAATAAAGTTGATCTAAACTGCGATCTGGGAGAAAGCTTCGGCAGTTACAAGCTGGGCATGGACGAGGAGGTCATTCAATATATTTCCTCCGCCAACGTCGCCTGCGGCTTTCACGCATCAGATCCCCTCGTCATGGCGAAAACAGTGGCTATGGCGAAGGAAAACCATGTGTTTGTAGGCGCCCACCCGGGTTACCCCGATCTGACCGGCTTCGGTCGCAGAAATATGAATCTCACCCCTCAGGAGGTAAAGACCATGGTCATGTACCAGATCGGCGCACTGGCGGCTTTCTGCAAGGCAAACAGCATGACATTGCAGCATGTAAAGCCCCACGGCGCCATGTACAATATGGCGGGAAAAGACCCGGTTCTTGCCGAAGCCGTCTGTGAAGGGATTTATGAAGTCAACCCCGATTATATCCTGTTAGCCCCCTGCAGCGGAGAAATGCCGAAAGCCGCCGCACGGACCGGTTTAAGATGCGCTAAGGAGGTCTTTGCCGACCGCGCCTACGAAGAGGACGGCTCTCTCGTTGCACGCAGCAAACCGGGCGCCGTGATTACCGACGAAAACATCGCCATAGAGCGCGTCCTTTCCATGGTAAAATACGGAAAAGTCGCCGCCGTCACAGGTAAGGAAATTTCCGTGGAAGCGGACTCCGTCTGTGTCCATGGGGACGGCATAAAGGCTGTGGAATTTGTCAAAAGAATTAAAGAACGCCTGTCGGCGGAAGGCATCTTAATTACCCCGATTCACGAGCTGGTATGATAGCATCAAGAAAGGAAAGGACAGGGAACGGAAGCATGATGAAAGAAAAACCGGAAGACATAGTATTAAGATATTCCAAAAGGGGCATGACCGTTTTGCGGGAAGCCATGCAAAACAACTACTGCCTCGAAAGCGCACAGGAGATTTTATCCTGGAAAAAAGGAACCGTTTTTCTGACCACGGGATTTTATGTTGCCGGATTTGCCGAGACCGACGGACCTGCGGGCACGGTCATGCTCGCAAAAGCGCTGCAGGTTCTCGGCTACCGTCCGGTCATCGTCACGGATTCCTACTGCAGGGATTTCTTTGAACCGGAAGAGATCGAAGTTCTTTACCTGGAGCTTTGTGCAGACGAGACAGACTGCCGGCGGTTATTGGAGCGCTACCGCCCGGTAGGATTGATTTCCGTGGAAAGATGCGGGAAAAATACACAAAATGATTATGCCAATATGCGCGGCGTCAGCATTGCCGCCCATACCGCTCCCGCCGATCTGCTGTTTGAGCTCGCCTCCGGCACAATCCCGACGATCGGAATCGGCGACGGCGGAAACGAAATCGGCATGGGAAACGCCGCCGACCTTATTGCGGAGAAACTATCCCTTGTGCCCTGTAAAGTATGCGTAGACAAACTTGTCATCTCAACCGTATCCAACTGGGGCGCCTATGCCGTTATCGCCTGCCTGGAACAATTAACCGGCGCAGGCGTATTCCCTTCCTTCTCACAGATTTATGACTATATTGACAAAACCGTCCGTCTGGGCAGCGTAGACGGCGTATTAAAAGAACACGTGATCAGCGTGGACGGTTTTGGCATGGACGTGGAAAAGGAGATTGTGGAGGCGCTTGCCGCCGCAATCAGACCCTGATTATGTCACAGTAAGTATGTTGCAATAAAAAAAGACTTCAACATCCGCTGATCGGATTTGAAGTCTTTTTTTCACTGCCGCAGACCGGAATCGAACCGGTACGATGTCGCCACCACAGGATTTTAAGTCCTGCGCGTCTGCCAGTTCCGCCACTGCGGCGTATGGATGGAGGTGGATTCGAACCACCGAAGCAATTTGCAGCAGATTTACAGTCTGTCCCCTTTGGCCACTCGGGAATCCATCCTTGTAAGAGCCTTCGGACATGCTAACGAATTGCTCTGACAATATAAATTTATATCATAGTTTGATGGCAAATGCAAGGATTTTTTAGTCCCCTCTGTGCCGTAAGACGATCGCCGAAGTCTTGGGCAGAGTCAGCTTCAATTTACCGCCTTCTACCGGATGCTTTACAATCTCCGTCGTGTATCCGCCGTCCTCAGTCAGCATGATCTGCTCCACTTCACAGTTTTTGGGAATACCGGCTTCCCAGATCGAAAATTCTCTCTCACACTCGTGATCGTTGTTATTGACGATAATAATATAATGATCGTAATCGCAGAATCTGATATAACCGATCAGATTATAATCCGAAGCAAGATATTTCAGACTGCCGTAACGGAAGGCGTTGCTCTCCTTGTGTATCCGGATCATATCCTTATGGAACCGGATCATTTCATGATCTTCATGCCCCCAGGGATAAGTCCTGCGGTTATCCGGGTCCGTAAAGCCGCAAACGCCCGCTTCGTCGCCGTAGTAAACCGTCGGCGCGCCCGCCCACGTCATCTGTATCACGACCGCTTCTCTCATAACCGCCTTGTTGACGCCCTGGTTCGCCGCCTCGGAACCGAGCGTATTGACCCTGCCTACCTTTTTGTTGGTTCTGGTCAGGAATCGGGAGTGATCATGATTGGACAGCTCGTTCATCGCCACATAAAAGGAATCTCCGGAAAACGCCGTGCTGTGATAGTGCATCGCGCCCCAGAAGCTGTCTGCGTTTCCGTACAGATCTTCCCGATAGTCGTCGCTATGCTTCTGCATTCCGGTCAAAAACCAGGTAACGGGCTCCATAAACGCGTCGTAATTCATAACGGTATCCCATTCGCCGTTCTGAATCCAATCCTTGGGACTGCCGTAATGCTCCGCCAATACGATCGCCTCGGGATTCGCCTCGCGGACCGCTTTCCTGAAATCTTTCCAGAACTTGTGGTTAAATTCCGGAGAGTGTCCCAGATCCGCCGCCACGTCAAGCCTCCATCCGTCGGCATTAAAAGGCGGAGAGACCCATTTTTTCCCGATATGCAAAATATAATCATACAGCTCCTTGGACGCTTCATAATTCAGTTTGGGCAGGGTATCATGTCCCCACCAGCCGTCATAGGTGGGATTATACGGCCACCTGTTTTCATCAAAGAAATGGAAAAAATTCCGGTAGGGACTGTCTGCCGACACATAAGCGCCCTTTTCATAACCTTCAAAATTTTCATAAATTCTTTCCCGGTCAATCCATTTATTGAAAGAACCGCAATGATTGAAAACGCCGTCCAGAATCACTCTCATGCCGCGTCTGTGCGCCTCCTGCACCACGCGGATAAACATCTCATTGGACGCTTCCAGATTTTTCTTGTTTGCCACGCGGTTGATATAACGGGAGGCAAAACGGTTCTCCTGCTGCCCCGGCGCAAGCAGATCCCCCTGATCGTCCACAATCTTCCCGAAATGGGGATCTATATAATCATAATCCTGAATATCATATTTATGATTGGAAGGCGATACAAACAGAGGATTGAAATAAATAACTTCGATCCCCAGATCCTGCAGATAATCCATTTTGTCAAGAACGCCCTGCAAATCTCCGCCGTAAAATTCCCTGACGCCCATAACCGCAGGGTATTTATCCCAGTCCTCCACCCGGGTCACATGCTCTCCGATATAGTTGTACTCGTCTGTGAGCACATCGTTGGTAGGATCTCCGTTGCAGAACCGGTCCACATAGATCTGGTACATAACGGCGCCCTTCGCCCATCTGGGTATCTGCTGTCCCGGAACAATGACAAATTTATAATAATCCTGTACGTCCTTTGCAACGCCGCGGTAGTCATACACGCAGACAATCTTCCCTGCGGTAACCTCAAAATAATAGGATACCTTTTCGTCATCCAGCTCCAGATCATATTCATAATAGTCGAACAGATCGTCGCTTTTAAACTTCAGCATCAGGTGTTTCTCGCCTTTGCATACAAAATACACTTTATCGATATTATTTTTAGCCGAACGGAATTTTATTGTGACAATACTATACGGTTTTGGATCGGGCGGACAAACAAACTCTGCGGACGTATCCGAAAATAACGCCCTTTTGTTCAGAACGGGGCGCATTCCAGAAATATATTGCTGGCTTTGCTCCAACTTAGATAACTGACTGTACAACATGTATGAACCCTCCATGATTCACCTACTATATTTTATTCTATCATAATCAGTTTTGACAATCCAGAAAAAATATTACCGATCCTGAAAAAGGGCATATCCAAAAAAGGACAGGAAAAAAGACAGCAATCAAATCGCTGTCTTTTTCGAGAAGGTATTTCTTTTGGGGTATAGCAAAAAACTATGTAATGTATTGGGGGGTTACGAGTATATTGTAGCAATACCCCCCTCTAAAGTCCAGATTCAGCATTCACAAATATTACAAATTAAACGGGCAATTTTGGGTCAATTTGCACAAAACTTAAAATAACGCTTCAAATTCGCTCATGGTAATCCGTTCTTTTTCCAACAGCAGATTCGCGCATTTATGGAGGACTTCTTCATTTTCCATAATAATCGCTTTCGCTTTCGCATAACAGTCGTCAACAATCGCCTTTACTTCGGTGTCGATCTCGCCCGCCACAAGCTCGCTGTGATTCCTCGTATGCGCCAGGTCCCTTCCGATAAATACGTCGTCGCCCTCTTCGTCATAGTTGATCACGCCGATATTTTCCGACATACCGTAACGGGTTACCATCTTGCGCGCGACCTCCGTCGCCTTTTTGATATCGCTGGAGGCTCCCGTCGTAATATCGTCAAAGATCAGTTCCTCGGCGATACGCCCTCCGAGAGACACCATAATCTCATGCAGCATCTTTCCCTTTGTCAAAAACATTTCGTCCTTTGCCGGGAGCGGCATCGTATAGCCCGCCGCGCCGGGACCTGTGGGAATAATGGATACCGTATATACCGGACCTACGTCGGGCAGCTTATGGAACAAAATAGCGTGCCCCGCCTCATGATACGCGGTAATTCTCTTTTCTTTATCGGAGATAATACGGCTTCTTTTTTCCGTACCGATTCCCGTCTTGATAAACGCTTTTTTAATATCTTCCTGATTGATATACGCGCGGTCGGATTTTGCCGCGATAATCGCGGATTCGTTTAAAAGGTTTTCCAGATCCGCTCCGGTAAATCCCGAAGTCGTCTGCGCCACATGACCCAAGTCCACGTCGTCGGCAAGGGGTTTGTTCTTTGCATGGATCTTTAAAATATCCTCTCTGCCGCCCACGTCAGGCGCTCCGATGGCAATTTTCCGGTCAAACCTGCCGGGTCTTAAGATCGCCGGGTCCAAAATATCCACACGGTTCGTCGCCGCCAGGACAATAATGCCCTCGTTCTCTCCGAAACCGTCCATTTCCACCAGAAGCTGGTTTAAGGTCTGTTCTCTTTCGTCATGACCTCCGCCCATACCGGTGCCTCTTCTTCTTGCCACCGCATCGATCTCATCGATAAATACAATACAGGGATGGTTCTTCTTTGCGTCTTCAAATAAATCTCTGACACGAGACGCGCCCACGCCTACGTACATTTCCACGAAATCCGAGCCGGAAATGGAGAAAAACGGTACGTTGGCTTCTCCGGCAATCGCTTTGGCAAGCAGGGTTTTACCCGTGCCGGGCGGTCCCTCCAGCAAAATGCCCTTGGGGATTCTCGCTCCCAGTCTGGCATATTTTGCAGGCTCCCGCAAAAAGTCCACGATCTCTTCCAATTCTTCCTTTTCTTCCTTCAGCCCCGCGACGTCCTTTAAGGTAATCTTGTTCATGCCGCCGACCGTGAGCCTTGCGCGGCTTTTCCCAAAATTCATCATCTTGCTGCCCGCGCCGCCTCCTGCCTGACCGCCGGCAAGCATCATGACAAAGATAACGCCCACAAAAACGACAATCGCCGGCAGCAACAGCTTAAACCACGTCTCCTGAGGCACGTTATCCCGCAATACCGGAATCCCGTTTTCCTCCAGCAAATTCTCCATATCCTCTACGTCAGCCACATACAAAACGGCGTCCGTACCGTCTTTAAACTCAATATTCAACTGTCCGCTGGGCACCTGCTCGTTGGGTTCAATTTCAACCTGCAAAATCTTTCCGTCAGCTATGTCGGCTTTAAACTGCGCTCTGGTATACGCCCGCGCGCTTCCTTTCGCCATTTCCAAATAAATAGCAAACAATAACAATACAACAATCGGGATAAAAAACATTCCCAGTCCATAAGATTTTTTCTTCAATGCCGCCTCCTGTTATCCGTCCGATTCTACCACGCCGATATAGGGAAGGTTCCTATATTTTTGTGCATAATCAAGACCATATCCTACTACAAATAAATCCGGGACTTCAAACCCGGTATAGTCCGCTTTGATATCAACAACCCGTCTCTCCGGCTTATCCAGCAGAGAACATAATTTTAACGTCTTGGGATTTCTCTTTTTGAGAATATCCATCAGATAACTCAACGTCCTTCCCGTATCCACAATATCCTCCACGACAATGACGTTTTTCCCTTCAATGGATTCGTCTAAATCCTTAATCATACGCACTTCGCCGCTGGACTGGGTTCCGTCCCCATAGCTTGCCACTGCGATAAAGTCCAAAGTAAGCGGCAGCTTAATCCTCTTGGCAAGCTCGCAGGCAAAGAAGCTGGCTCCCTTTAAGGTACACACAAGGAACACTTCTTCCCCTTCATAATCTTTGGTAATCTGTCCGCCCAGCTCTCTGATGCGGTCGTCCACTTCCTCTTCCGAGAGAAGTTCTCTGATTTTGTCACTCATTTTCTTTTCCTCCGGATATGGTAATTTCCAAAACTTTTTTTGTTTCCTCCGTCACTTTATAAAAACTGCTGATCCGATACCCGGGAACCCATATCACATGCTCCCCGTCTGCAATCAGCAACAGTCTGTTTCTCTCCAATAAGGGGATTTTCTCATCAATAAAATAATCCTTCAGCTTCTTTCTTGCCGTCCCGCTGCAATAAAAGTAGTCGCCTGCGCGCCGAGTCCTTAAGACCGGACAATTATTTATTTTATCATAATCAAACCATTTCGTATACATCTTACAGGGAATAGTCTGCGCTTTTTCATAAGAAAAAATCCTGCAGGTTACCGCAAGCGGTTCCGCACCCGGCTCTGAGCAGACCCGGATTTCTCCCGAAAGATTGAGCCGCGTCTCTTCTTTGAGCGTCTCTTCTTTGAGCGTTTCTTCCTTGCGTGTTCCTTTTTTGAGGGTTTCATCAAAAGTCCGGATTACGGCAAGATCCTTTTGCTCCAGCACGGCATGTATTCCGTAGATCAGTTCCGCTCTCCTGCCGCTCTGTCCTTTCAGAAGTCCCAGCACGCTGTCCACATGCGCCCTGGAAATGTCCCGTTTTCTGCCGCAAGTGCGCCAGAGCATTTCGTATACCACCGCCGATCTTAAATACGGGTGCAGCTTTAACAGGGCTTCCTTTTCTATCCGGCAGCCGTCCGGCGTTTTCCGGACCAGAGTCTCATAGGTCTGTTCCGTGATCTGCTCCAGAAAGTCCACGGCGTCCGCCGTAATCTCCGCGCTTTGCGCGATATGCGCGACGCTTCCCCGGCAGATTTCCGCCTCCGCCATAGGAAGAAGGTCGTGGCGGATTTTATTGCGGGCATATTCCGTATCAAAATTGCTGGCGTCCGTCACATAATCTATCTGATGTTCGGTCAGGCAGGCTTCGATTTCCTCTCTCGATGTGCACAAAAGAGGACGGATATAACAATCTCTTACGGGACGCATCCCTGTCAGCCCCTTTATACCGCTTCCTCTGAACAAATGAAACAAAACTGTCTCCGCCTGGTCGTTTTGATGATGCGCCAGGGCGATTTTCGTCCTTTTCCCGCCGTTATCCCGCACCGTCTCTTCAAAAGCGCGGTAGCGCAGGCTTCTTGCGGCTTCCTCCGTACCAAGACGCCGTTTCGCGGCATAAGTCTTTACATCCACCGATACCGTCCTGCAGGGAATGTCCCACCGACGGCACAGCTCTTGCACGAACGCTTCCTCCCCGTCCGCTTCTTTCCTCAATTGATGATTCACATGCAAGGCGGTCAGGGAAAATTCCATCAGGGGGGACAACTGCTTCAACAAAAAGAGGAGGCAGACGGAATCCGCCCCTCCCGAAAGTCCCACGATTACTTCATCGCCGGAATCTGTCATATGATACTTTTCCATATATTTCCTGACCTTTGTAATCATCGTATCTCCCAGCCACGCAAATGACACCGGTCGGCGCAAGGCTGACGGTCCGATCGGTTCAACTGGTTTTAATATAACGTCTTTGCCCGTAAAAATCAAGTATTTGCCCAGATCCCCAGGACAATGACCGTCATATCGTCCTGTATTCTGCCCTCGGCGTTGGCGATTGCCATATTTAACAGCATGGTCGCCATCTGTTTCGGATTCTCATAATCCAGTTGTCCGATAAATTCCTGCAGGGGCATCCCGCGATAGTTGGTTTCATAGGCATCAACTACGCCGTCCGTCATCATGATCACATAGTCCCCGTCCTCGACGCCGTAGGCAAATTCTTCCGGCTCCTCCTTGGAGAAAATACCTAAGGGCAGAGAATCCGACTCGATCTTCCAGACCTTGCGGTCCCTTTTGATAAAGGAAACAGCTGCCCCATATTTTAAAAAACGGCATGTCCCCTGATACAGATCGACTTCACAGGAATCCAGCGTGATCGTCCGCTCCTTTGCTCCCTGCAGATACATCATGGAATTTAAAAGGGTAACCGACTTTTCCATATGAAAGCCCGTCTCCATAAACTTGTCCAACAGATCCATCATTTTTTCGCTGTCTCTCGCCGCCTCGGGACCGGAACCCATCCCATCGGCAATCGCCGCCAGATAAATCCCTTTTTCAAATTCCTTCAACAGATAGCTGTCCCCGGAATCCGTCTCGTCTTCCTTTTTAGCCTTTGCCACGCCGTCGATTACAAAATAATTGACCTCTTCTTCAAAAATCAACGTTACCGGCTCGTCATGAACATAGGAAGCGTTGGCGTTTGTCTGCCGCAGCCTGCGGTGGCAAAGCTCCGATACAAAATCCATCAGATCGTCGGTGTGATAAATTTCATCCCCCGTCGCCCTGACGCACATGCCGATTTCCAGATGCTCTTTTACCTCAATCACATACAAATCTTTGATGACCAGCCCGTTTTCCTTTAATCCCTTCCATATCCGCTTTCGGATTCTCTCCAACAGATATGAGGTCGCGTAGGTTTCATTGGCAAGCTCGCTCAACACCCTTGCCGTTTCGTCAAGCTGCCCGGCAAGGAGAATATTTTGCTCCTGCCTTGCCTTATATAAATAGAGCTGCACCCGGGATTTCGTCTCTTCTTCCGGCTTCTCTTCAAAGCTTTCGGCAATTTCTTTCAATGTATCCGCATAAAGAATCAGCTTGCGCCTGCCGTATTCGGGCAAAACGGTATGGCTGATATCTTCTCTTTCCTTCAAGTTCCACTTCATATGCACCACTCTTTTCCGTTTTTGCCACCATTATATAGAATTTTGCCCGCAGACTTTGTCAAAACAGGTCGTCCCAAACCGGAAATCATCTGACAAAAAAAGGACATTCACCGATTTGTTTTTCCTGCACTCGGTCAATGTCCTACTCCATTTTAAATACAATCTCGCCCTCCCGGACCAGTCCCAGCTTTTCCTTTGCAACCTCTTCGATATAAGCCTGCGTCTGGGTGTATTTTCTAAATTCTTCTAATTCAATTGTTCTCTCTTCTTCTGCGGCAATCAACTCATCCAATTCGGCTTCTCTTTCAGCATAGGCGTCCTGCTTTTGTCTCAGCGAGTAGCTGTTTATGGAAACAACCACCAGCAGCATGATAACCACCGCCGAAACCAGAAACATGCCGAGTCGGTTCTGCCTCTTCCCCCGGAATGCGACTCTACGGCTCATAGCTTCCCCTCTTATCCTTCCGTTCCTTCTGTTTTTTACGTTTACATAATGTTATCTTAACCTTTTTTATATGGCTCGTCAACTTCTTTTTTGCCTGTTTTTTAAATTTTCTTTTTCCCTTCCTCCATTTGCCGGAAACCCTGTTAAAAAGGCGTTTTACGGGTCTGAATAGCATCTTAAAAAACTTGGATACAACATCTAGTATTCGCTTAATAAAGATTGACATAATTTCCACAAGATGTTCCCCGATCACATACTTGTAAACCAACATGCCTACCGCGGCTCCCGCTATGGAAAACCACCGTATGATACCGTTATTGGTTTTATAAAGCATATAAAATAAAAACAGGGCGGCGCCGATCCAGAAGATTAAGTCCTCAAATGCAATCCACGCCGTCCCGTGGCGTTTGACCCTGCGAAAAATTCGGAGACAATCATAGACAACCGTGATACAAATACCGGAGAGAAAGCAATATAACAGAAACCGCCCTTCTTCAACAATCTGTCCGCTCATTATTTAAACAGTTTCCCTAACAGGGATTCTCCCTTGCCTCCGTACCCGGAAACCTCTGAATAGGTAAGGCTGTCTATTTTGCCTTCCACGTCCACCTCTCCTTTTTCCAGGGTCAGCCTGTTGACATGGAGATCGCTTCCCTTGATCATTAACATGCCCTGATCCGTTTCCAGTAAAATTTCCGCCAAATCAAAAGAAAGCACATCAGACACTCCGCTGACCATACATGTCCTTCTGTTCGTCAGCATCAGCTTATGCGCTCTCTGTTTTGTATTCATATCGTCCATCTGCATACCTCCTCCTTATCCGGCACCGGTACAGCCTCTTTGCCATTGCTGCACCTGTACATTAAAATATATTAGAGGCGGTAAAAAATATGCCTATAAATAACGGAACATTTCCTTTGCTTCTTCTTTCCTTACGGTTTCCGCCACGGTAAGGACTTCTACCTTTACGTCTTTGTTCCCGAAGTTGATCAAAATCTCATCCCCGACCTTTACTTCCGTGCCTGCTTTCGCCACTTTGCCGTTGATCATCACACGACCTGCGTCGCACGCTTCGTTTGCTACGGTTCTTCTCTTAATCAGCCGGGATACCTTTAAATATTTGTCCAGGCGCATCTTGTCTTTTCCTTTCTAACGGTTCTTTTTTACGAAAATAAAGAAGCCTTTGCTTGTCCGCAAAGGCTTCTGTTCGTTCACTTCAAAATTAAGCGTTTACTAAATCCTTTAATGCCTTACCAGCTTTGAATTTAGGTGCTTTGGAAGCCGCGATAGGCATTACCTCGCCTGTCTGAGGGTTTCTTCCTTCTCTTGCAGCTCTTTCGGATACTTCAAATGTTCCAAAACCTACTAACTGGATTTTGTCACCTTTCTTTAACTGTTCTCCTACTACGTCTGTGAAAGCCTTTAATGCTTTTTCTGCATCTTTCTTAGAGATTTCTGCCTGATCAGCGATAGCTGCTACTAATTCTGTTTTGTTCATCGTGAACTCCTCCTACTACTGAGTATTATCATAATTTTTTTGCGTTACCTACAAACGCCTACAAATATTTATAATCTCTTTTCAGCTATTTGTCAAGAAAATATTGTAAAAACAGGCATTTTTAGGCATTTTTTCTATTTTGGCAAATCATAAAAACATTTTATAAAATTTCGCAATTATTTTTCTAAAGCGTTTTTTTGCGGACGATTCGCGATATGACTGATTTTCCTTCTCCGCCGCCTTAATTTCCTGCCATGATTTGACGTTAGCCGGATCGGGAGCTCTGCCGTTTAAGGGGGTTCCGTCCGGCTCAAATACATGAGGATGCCTGCGGATCATTTTTTCGCTGATTCCTTTGATCACGTCGTTTAAGGTAAACAAACCCTCTTCCTCCGCGATCTCGGCATGCAGTACAACCTGCATCAGCACGTCTCCCAGCTCTTCCTTCATGCTGTCGCCGTTGCCGGTCTTTTCATACAGTTTGATCCCGGAAACGGCTTCCGCCGCTTCCTCAATCATACATCCGGTCAAAGAACCGTGGGTCTGCGCCTTATCCCAGGGACAGCCGTATTCGCTTCGCAGCGTTTTTATGATTGCCTGAAAATCATCTAAAGTGTATTGTCTCTGTTTTTCATCCGTCTTATTCATTGACTGCAGCGCCTTTTATCCGATTGATCTGTTTTTTGCTTACATCATGCCGCCTATCATGGCAAGGACTTCTTCGCCCAGCGCGGCGGATTTTTCATTTGCGTCCTCCAAAGAGGTTCCTTTGACGCCGTAGTAGAATTTAACCTTCGGCTCCGTACCGGAAGGACGCACGCAAAGCCATGCGTCGTCTGTCAGATCATAATAAAGTACGTTGGAGGTGGGAAGTCCCGTAGGTTTTTCCTCTCCGGTCTTAAGATCCCTGATCACGCCCGTCTTGTAATCTCTTGCGGATACGACTTCATAAGCGCCAAATTTCACCGGCGTATTTTCCCGGAGGGTATTCAAAATTTCCTGGATTTTCGCAAGCCCTTCGATGCCTTTTAAGGTAATGGATTTGATATCGTCCTTGTAATAGCCGTATTTTTCATACAGATCGATCATCGCATCCCAAAGGGTCTTGCCCTGGGTCTTATAATAAGCCGCAGCCTCGCAAAGCGCCATGGTCGCCACGATGGCGTCCTTGTCCCTTGCATGAGTACCGATGAGGCAGCCGTAGCTTTCTTCAAAGCCGAAAAGATAAGTCCCTTTGCCCTTCTGCTCAAAGCCGAGGATCTGCTGTCCGATATATTTGAATCCGGTCAGTACCTCAATCAGTTCCACGCCGTATGCCTTTGCAATGGCGTCCGCCATGTTGGTCGTAACGATCGTCTTGATCAGCGCGCCGTCCTCCGGAAGCCCTTTCGTCGCTTTTCTCTGTCCGATCTCATAATCGGCAAGAAGGCAGCCGGACATATTTCCGGTTAAGGAAATATATTCTCCTGTCTTTGCATCCTTCACATAAACGCCCAGTCTGTCCGCATCGGGGTCGGTGGCGAGCACCAGATCCGCATCCACTTCCTTCGCAAGCTTCAGTCCCAGTTCAAAAGCTTCAGCCGCTTCGGGATTCGGGTAGGAAACGGTGGGAAATTCTCCGTCCGGAAGTTCCTGCTCGGGTACGACATAGACGTTTTCAAAGCCCAGTTCTTTCATAACGCGCCTTGCCGGGATATTTCCGGTTCCGTGTAACGGAGAATATACAATCTTAATATCCTTCTGCGCCGCAGCAATCGCGTCCCAATGGATAACCTGGCTCTTTAATTCCTCAATATAAGGATCGTCGATATTGGCGCCGATGGTCTCGTAGAGTCCGTCAGCCTTTGCAGCTTCCTTGTCCATGGTTTTCACGGTATTGTAATCGGTAATCGCCGCTACCTCCGCCATAATGCCTCCGTCGTGGGGCGGCGTGATCTGCGCGCCGTCTTCCCAGTAAACCTTATATCCGTTGTATTCCGGCGGATTGTGGCTTGCCGTAATATTGATTCCGGCAATACATCCCAGCCTGCGGACCGCATAAGATAATTCGGGAGTCGGACGAAGGGATTCAAAGACATAAGCTTTTATCCCGTTTGCCGCAAGGCAAAGTGCCGCTTCATCGGCAAATTCCGGGCTCATGCGCCTGGAATCAAAGGCAATCGCAACGCCCTTTGCGGCGCCGCCCTGTTTTAAAATATAATTGGCAAGTCCCTGTGTGGCTTTCCGGACCGTATAGATATTCATACGATTTGTCCCGGCTCCGATCACGCCGCGCAGCCCCGCCGTACCAAATTCCAGTTCCCGGTAAAAACGATCCTCGATTTCCTTTTCATTTCCCGCAAGCGCTTTTAATTCCGCCTTGGTATTTTCGTCAAAATAGGGGTTTGATAACCAGCTTTCATACGCTTCCCTGTAACTCATGATTGTCCTCCTTGTACTGTTTCATTCCTTTACTGCTGCAATATTTAATTTTTTATATTTAAATCACGGCTTTTGCCGTATATTTAACGATATTTGCCGAGGTTCCCCCGCCTTCTCCTACTGCTGTAAAAGCTCCGAGAAGGAATAGGTCACATCTTTCTGACTGTCGTCAATCTGCAAAGTATAGCTCCTGGTCTGGTATCCGTCCCGCCGCAGCGATACGATATAAGTGCCCGCCTTCTTTTCAAAATTCACAGGAACGATGCCCACATAGCTTCCGTCCAGATACAGTTCCGCTCCTTGGGGCGCGTCGATATATACCCGATATCCCGATGTCGCTGCCGTAGCCGCGGAATTGGAGCTGACGGTCTCCTCTTCCTCCTCTTCGTCTCCATCGGATTCTTTCAGGGTAATATTCAGGTTAGCAAGGGTCTCCCCTACCTTGACATACTGTATCTGCGTGCTGTAGCCTTCCGCTTTGACCCGGATCTGGTGTATCCCGCAATCCAGTTCGACTTCCTGACTGTAATCGGTCAGCTCGCCGTCAATGTACAACTCCGCGTCCGCGGGCGTAATCGTAAATATGATTTTTCCGGTTTTTTTGATTTTTTCGGTCTGCAGTTCGGAAACATCCACCTGGGTCTCTTCATCCCGTTTTACGGAAATTTCCTTGCTGCCCGCAACGCCGTCTTTGCTGATATAGAGCGTATAATCGCCCTCGGGAACGACTAAGAGCATCTCTTCATTTACCCGCGTAATCACAGCCTGTCCGATCTCTACCCAGCCGCCCACAAAGGACTCATGACCGGATAACCTCACATAGCCGTGACCTGTTTCCACGGCAATACTGTATACCTCATGATCCGCCGCCACGATTTTCAGAGTGTCCGCCGGATTGATCTCTTCCAGCAGGATCTGTTCGCCGCCGGATAAGACCGATACGTTTTCATGAAGCTGATACTGGCTGCCTCCGAAATTCATCGTATAAGCCGCTCTGTTGATATCAAAAGAAGAAATCCCTTCATAAGTCGTTACCTGATCCAACAGCTGCACCGATTTGGCAAGCTTTTCATCCTTGATAAAGGTCACTCTGACCATATCGCCCTCGGCTAACTGCCCTGCCACGAGCTCGTCTCCGAAACGGTTTTTTATGCCGGTGGCGCCGTTGTATTCCAGCGTGTACGTCCTGCCCAGCACCAGATTATACAGCCGTATCCGCTTTTCCTCCTCATCGACGGACATTACGACCGCTTCATCCATGGAATCGGCAAGTTTTTCCTGATATGTATTTTGTACCAATGCCTCCTCCGCCTCCGGCTGGGACTGTTCTTTTCCGCAGCCGGCAAAAAAACAGCATACCAATACCAGAAAGAGAAGGGATCTTATTCGCTTTTTCATTCTCGTACCTCTTAAATCCAATTTAAAGTATAACATGGATTCTCCGATTCCTAAAGTAATTCCTTGGAAAGCCTCTCCAAAAAATCCATCCGCGCATGTTCTATCTGCACCAGCGCGTTTAATTTTTCCAACTGCCTCCTGGGCGGCAGAGATTTTCTTTTATTGAGATATGCGTTGGCAATTTTCCAAAATCTTTCGGGATATAACAGCCTTGCGTACAGATATCTTTTTTCGTCGCCGCTTAAAGGTCTGTTTTTCATATATTCTTCCAAAATGGAAAACCCGAGAGTATAGGACCAGTTGTTTTTCTCCAAAATTTTCCTCAGAAACAGATATAAATCCCGTATCTGAATATCCATGCAGCACTTTTCAAAATGCGTCGCCGCAATCCCCCGGCAAGTCGCCAGCAAAATGTTATGCTGGTTACACTCTCCATGGCAATACATTCCTTTTTCCATTACCGCCGCCGACAGCCGTTTCAGACAATCTTCGTCCAGAAACCCTTCGGCATCCTTTGCGTTTTGCTCAAAATAATTGTATTCCTTTAAAAAGGAAAGTTCAAACTCTCCTTTTTTGGATTGCTTGCGGATAAAAGAGCGCACCCGGTTCAACTCCGCGTCTCTCTTGGAAAAATCCCGGATCAGCATTTCCTTATCCGATACGATTTCGGATAACTCATCCTCCTCCGCAGATGTCCCCAGCGCTTCCCCAAACTCCATAATCTGATGGAGTCTGGCAATTTCCCCTACAATATAGCGGCATTCTTTTTCATCGCTTACATTACATTCGCTGCCTTCTACATATTTTTTTACAATATAATTTTTTCCGTCGGAATCCGTCACATACAATAATCCTTCTTTATTGGGAATCAGATTATCGACCTTACAAAAACCGGATGCCTCCACCCGGTTGCAAACCTCTCTGCACAATAAAAGCCGTTCCGTCCTCCCCGTATATTCCGACAGGCTGATGATCCCCTTGTCCGTATCGACGATCATGACGCCTCTGCCTTTTTTTGCAGTATTTACAGTAAAATCATATTGATCAAGCACAGCTACCGCTCTATCGTTCATGCCTCATTTCCCCCTTAGATAGGTCATACCTATCTTATGAAAACAAAGCACCAGATATACCAATCGCGGCATTCCTAATTTCATTTTTTAACCGCTGTCTCATCAAGATATTTCAGATAATATTCGTGAAGTTTTTCCTTTTGATTGTTTTTGGGATCTTCCAATACGGTTTCCAGAAGTCTTGCCAGCATTTCGCCGATTTCCTTCCCCGGCTTCATGCCCCAGGCGATCAGATCTCCTCCCTTTACCGCAAGGGTCCTTAAACTGACGCACTCCTGATCCGCCAGAATTTCTTCATACAACGCCGTTACCGCGTCCAGCCTTTGCTGTTTTTCTTCTTTTTTATAATCGCTTTGGGCGTCCAGGTCCGCCTGTTGTACCTTCAAAAGCAGGGGAAAAACCTCTTCCCCGATTCGGTTTACCGCCCTGCGGACGTATTTCTTACCCGGTTCCACGCGATAATCATGATAAAGCACCAGGGCGCTTACCAGATGAATGGTATCATTATCAAATTTGAGCCTTCTCAATATTTTTTTACAAAGCGCCTCGGACTGTACCGCATGTCCGTGAAAATGATCGATGCCTTTCTCGTCCGTCGTTTTGCACAACGCCTTTCCGAAATCATGGAACAACATGGCGAGCCTCAGATTCTTGTCGGCTTCTATCGCCATCATTGCGTGAATGGTATGCTCCCCCACCGTATATTTGTGATGGGGATTGTGCTGAGTCGTCTCCATAATCGCGTCAAATTCCGGCATAAAGACCTTCGTAATGCCCAATTCATACAAATCCCTCATTTTTTCGGGATGCAAAGATTTTACCAGCTTGATTAACTCCACCTGAATGCGCTCCGCGCTGATATGAGTCAGGTTCCCTGCAAGGGCGCCGATCGCCTGTTTCGTGCCTTCCTCTATTTCATAGCCGAGCTGCGCCGAAAATCTTACCGCGCGCATAATCCGCAGCGCGTCTTCTTCAAACCGCTCCGCCGGATTGCCTACCGCCCGGAGAATCTTTCGATCCAGATCCTCCAGCCCGTGAAACTCATCCACAAGCCCGACTCTGTCGTTGTAGGCAAGGGCATTGATCGTAAAATCCCTGCGGCGCAGGTCCTCCCTGAGGCTTCCCGTGAAAATCACTTCCTTCGGGTGCCTGGAGTCTTCATATTCTCCGTCGATCCGATAGGTCGTTACCTCGTATCCTACGCGGTTTAGCATAACCGTTACCGTGCCGTGGGCAATGCCCGTGTCAATGGTCCGCCGAAACAGCGCCTTGACCTGTTCCGGCTTTGCCGATGTGGTAATATCCCAATCGTCCGGCGTGCGCCCAAGCAGGGAATCCCTGATGCAGCCTCCTACGGCATATGCCTCAAAGCCCGCGTTTTCTATTATATCAATGATTTTCCTGACATCTTCGGGAAGTGTTATTTTCATGGTATGATTCTTTCTTTT
This sequence comes from uncultured Lachnospiraceae bacterium, assembly GCA_900542015.1. Taxonomy (GTDB): domain Bacteria; phylum Bacillota; class Clostridia; order Lachnospirales; family Lachnospiraceae; genus UBA2882. Next base: position 129,755 of record UQLY01000003.1, read on the forward strand.
TGATTTTGTCCGGATATCCCGGAATATTTTGGGATATCACAAATATATGTTAATCGTAGATTTGGCTATAGTATAGCATAGGAATAATTGCTCATGCAATTTTGAAATGAATTTACCGAATATTTACCAACAAATACAGGCGTTAGGTATTTGTTGCTGCTGATTTTTCACTAACTGTTTCTGCCTCCTTCGGCGTTATTTTTCCCTTTTCTTCAATAAATTTTATTAACTTCTCTAACTTACAAAAATCGCTTGTTTTAAAACTTCGTTCAATATTAAATCCCTTTTATCGCATAAAAATCTCCACTTCCATTTTTCTGGCTCCTGCTCCATGAAGATAATAGACCATTCCCTTTCCCTTTTGCCAAATGATTTTACGATACTCTTTCGTCCCGCTGGTATAACTATTGTATAAATAGTAAATATGAGTATCTCCAATTACTTCGACATAAGAATACCAACCGTTTTCATCTTCAATCCTGTCGATTTCTTCATTACAATTTACTAGCAAACATTCTTCTTCCAGAAAAGATTGTTCATCCTTTTGTATCACTTCTATAACCGCTTGATCCGTCTCTTCGGTATATCCTCCTGTTTGATTATATTCATATAACGGTCTAAGATAAATCTTATCTTCTGTTACATAATAATAACCCAAGTAGCTTCTCCCCATGCCGATTTTATCTATAGGATCTTCGACTTCCGGCTGCTCCAATTCAATACGATATAATGTGCCGTTTTCAAATTCCTCTAATTTTTCAATATTTAAGTTTAATTCATATACTTTTTCTTCTCCCTCCAAATTGTTAATTTGTACATCACAAATTACTTGCGTCCGGTTATTTTCAAAAAAGAAGTCATTTTCTTGCCTCTCATCTAATGCCTTATTTTGAAATCCTTTAAAAATTAAAGTCATCATTGCGCCAAATAAAATTAAAAATACAACTGCTAATGCCCTTTTTAATCCATTCATATTGTTCTTCTTCCTATCCGTCTTTTATACAGTTAATGACTTCAATTCTGCACCTTCCTGTAGAGCTCAACCTCCATCAGTCGGCTGCCTGCTCCGTGAAGATAATAGACCATACCCGCACCCTTTTGCCAGACAATTTTACAATACTCGGTTGTCCCACCATTACGGCTACTGTATAAATAAAAAATCCGTCTGTCTCCAACTGCCTCAACATACGAATACCATCCGTTTTCATCCGGTTTATCGCTGGTCTCCTCCTCACTGCAAACAATATAGCACTCCTGTTTAAACTTCTCTTCATTCTCTAATATCTCTTCAACGATCCTATGATCTTTTTCATCCGTATACCCTTCCATATCTCCTAACGGTCTTAAATAAATTGCATCTTCCGTAACATAATAATATCCCAGATATCTTGATCCCATCCGCATTTCATCCAATTCATCTTCCACAGGCGGCTGTTCCAGTTCTAATTTAAAAAGAGTTCCTTGTTCTAACTCTTGAATCATTGTTATATCCAAAATAATATCCTGCTTTATTTCTCTGGAGCTAAGGGGATAGATCACCCCGTCATATTTTATCTGCATTTCATCTTTGTCAAAAAAATATTTATTGTCTGCACTTTCCTTTTCTCTCCCTGTAAAAAGAAACAGTAACACCAAAATTACTCCACATATCATTAAAATAAGAAAAATACACAGCTTGTTTTTTATATTGTTTTTAATCATCCTGCAATCCTCATTTGTTTTATGATTCTTTTTGTCTGATAATATATCAATCATTCAGCCAAGTGGGAGAGTATATATCATCTGCATATTTTAAAAGTATGATATTTTGACCATCACTTAATTTGATATCATAAAATCCATTTGTTTTATTATTTAATATATACATTTCGCCCATGGCTGTCATATCAACATCCTGGCACATCAATGGAATGGTAATACTAAAAATTTCCTTATATGACTCATCTTCATGTAACAATATTGCAAGATTATCCCCATGTGCTCCAGAATGAAGTGGGGATCCTATATATACTATCTTATCAACAAGACCATCTTCATTTAAATCAACATCATAATATTTTATATATATCATTTTACTATTTGTTATTGTTTTTACATCCTTGATATCCTGCTTATAGTATTCTAAAATATCCGGATTCTCGAGACCGTCTTTCATCTCTAAGACAATATTTTGATTTCCCGACCGTACCCTGATGATAATCATGACTATTACTAATAACAAAAAAACCATCATCACTAATAACTTATTTATCATTGACTTTTTATTGGACTTCATTTAAATCATATCCCCTTTTGCTATCACGTTTACTACTATAGATCAGTTATCAGTTATATTTAACGCCTTCACAATTTCATTGTATTGATAACCGAAAATGGCGAAAAATCAGGGAACATAATCAGTCTGGCTTTCTAATATTTGTGCTCAATGTAATAGCTACACCTGTTCTAGTTTGTCATATATCATTCCATAACACAGCATTTTTCGAGTATAGAAAGCCTTTTAATCACCTTGTAACGCCTTGTAATTGCCTTTTACTTCAATCTGATATAAAAACATAAAGCAGATTATCTCTTTTATATACAATTTTATAATAAGTATAATCACCTACCCTATCTTTAATTTCCTCCATCTCGTCTCCCGTTCTTGAAACTATTACCTCGGCATTCCCCATAACATCCATAATATTTGAAAAATTTTTTGCATCCTTAAGCCCCAGATAATTCAAATATTCATCTTCACACTCTTCATAAAATACAAGGTATAATGGTTTGCTATTGGTATCCCAATCTGAGCATATAAACCAATAAGGCTTATTTTTTGAATATATAACCGGAAAAGGTAATATTGATAACATCTTTTCCGTTTTACTCCCCGTCACTTCTTCAATCTCATTTATTGTCATATTTAAATAATCCTTTATTTCGGAATTTGACGGTAAAATAAAAGAATTTGCTTCCTCCGCTATCTCCTTCGGAAGCCCATTAAGAGTTATTTCTAATTCGTTATTTAAAATAGCAGAATCGGCGGCTTCCATTATATTTGTTCTCTGATATTCCACTTCCCCAATACTTAGCATTGAATATAATAATAAACATATTTTTAAAATGTATATTTTCACTCTTTCTCCTCCAAAAGATCGTGGTTCTCCGTCTGGTCCTATTCCAAACAATTCATCCAATTCTCCATTTTTGCCCCGATTTTGTTCTTGCCATAAAATGTTTTATTTTAATAAATCATCATATGTCAAAGCAGATGGTGCCGCTTCCATCATATCAAACAGATATGCCGTTTCTTCTTCCCACTCTTCTTTACTTACAACCTTAGTTCCAATCAAGTATTGCATAGTACCTTCATCGTTATTTTCATCATAAATTCTGCCAATACTGTAATACTTTTCCTCTATTAACTCTCCGTTTTCATCATATTCATAATATGAATAACTTGTATCTGTATGGGAATCAATAGCATAGGTTTTGCCGTTACCTATGGGCTTTTCCTGGATTCGGGTTCTTAGCCACACTTCAAAACTTTCCTTCTGCTCATTATATTTAATAATAAGTGTTTCCGCTGTAATAAAAATGCAAAATTCTTTTTTCCCGTCCCCATCCATATCAACAATATAAAAATAATCGTAACCACTATCTAACTCACTATAATAAACTGTTTTCTTTTCTCCCGATTCTATGTAATTGATAATCGGAATCTCATCGTTTAAAAACTGCAATAACAGATTCTTATCAGCATCTGTCGAATTATAAATGTGCTTATCCCTTGGTGTAAACTCTGTAATTTCATTTTTCTGTTCCTGTCCCTCTGTAATATCACTTCTCTTGTTTAAATAAAAACAACCATTTTCTATTTGAAAAGAGTCCCATTTTATTGCATAATCATTCGCAACAACCTCATTTTTTCCACACCCTAAAAGTAAGAATATCATGGCACATAAACACATCCATAAAGTTAGTTTCGATTTAACTTTCATTTCAATCTTTTTACCTTCCTAAATACTCTAAAATGCTCCCCGCTTCATGAAATTAGTTGTTTTTTCGTCCTTATTATAAATTATACTTGCATCATAATTGCATATTTTTTATATGAACTTTTATTTTAGTTTAATAACCCCCATCATATCCAAGGTCTCCTCTTCATCTGTTTTAGCATAAACAACAACATAGGGTCCTTTAATATCCCCAATATAATCAAAAACCGGTTCTAATTTTTGTTTTCCGTTTAAGCCAATCAGACCATATTTTTTTACACACATTTCTTTGTCTGCATAAATATATGCCGGAATAATATCATTTTCGGAATCATAGCTACAACTGCTAATAATAAATTGGGACGCAGCGCCATCAAAAACGATATTTCCCTGCTCATCTATGACACTATAATAATCCTTTGATACAAAGGCAAGTCCATCATGAAACTCGCCCACATAATTCGTCAGCCCTTCAACACTGTCATATGCCGCATAGTCTATTACTATCTGGTTCTGAAAATCAATATATGCCCACATATCCGTTTCGCCATCATAGTTACAAATTTTAACTGCCGCCTTTCCCTCGCTGAAATTTCCTGCATCATCATATTGTAACTCTATTTTTACATCTCCTTTTTGATCAACAAACCCCCATTTCTCATTTTGCATAACAGCGGCATAGCCTTCTTGAAAATCTTTTATCTCATCATAAACGCATTCCACGATCATATTCCCGTTTTCATTCACAAATCCCCATTTATCCCCTTTTCTTACTGCCGCATATCCCTCTTGCAAATCATGTATTTCTTCATAATCGTAGCCAGCCAGCAATTCCCCGTTCTGATCAATCACTCCCCACTTTCCGTTTTTCTCTACCGCAGTCAATCCTCCTACAAATGCCTTGACATTATCATATTGGCACGGAATAATCATTTCTCCTTTTAAATCAATAAATCCCCACAGCCCATCTTTTTTAACAGGGCTTACTTCTTCCTGAAAGCGGCGGGTATCTTCATATATTTCTTCCCATACCGCCTGTCCGCTTTCATCAATGTAAAAAGCCTTTCCATCTTTTTCGACACTTGCAATGCCATAATTAAAATCGGAAATATAGTCATATTCAAACGGAACCACCAGTTCTCCCATTTCGTTAAATACCCCATATTTCCCATTGTCATTTATTGCAATAATCATATTATTTTCTGAAAAGGATAGGTTTTGATACGCTCCGGGATCTATGATCCATTCTCCTGAAAAGTTGTTTTTTTCATTGGTATTTTGAGTCTCTTGCTCAGATCCTTCTGCATCGCCGCAGCTACACATTCCTATGCAAATAAAAGTCAGCATATATCTGTACTCGTCTCCCTCTCCTCTCTGGCTGATTTTCAATTCCCCTTTTCCCCATACCGTAATCATCGTATTCCCCATGCTTTCTAAAACCGATATTGGAACAATGTTTTCTTTTTGGCATCCTGTACATAAAATACAGCATAGTAACATGGGTATTAGAATACTTTTTATTCTCATATCCTTAGTCCTCCCCCAAAATAGCATACCGGCTGTATATTTTTTACCTTCTATTCTCCAAATAATTCTTCATAAGTATAAGTCACGTTTTCAATCTCCTGTGCTGCCAATTGTTCCGCCTGATAAAAGTCCTTTGTCAATTCGTCAAATTGTTCCTCCGTGACTCTAAAGTAAGGCGACATTTCGCCATAAATATAATATCTCTGTCTCTCTATTTCTTCTGCCATTTCAAGTTGTAAACTTTCATCGGAATAATAAGGCAGCGTCATTAAGTATGCTACTTCATCCTGTTTTGTACTTTCATTATAAAATCCTCTGATCCAAAAGGTAACAGAACATACTTCTTCTCCATTTTCATTCAACTTATATAGCGCGCTACCCGAACCATTTTCCCAACAAATACTCCTGCTTCCGTTTAAAGAATAATAAGATACCCCCAGATTCTTCCATAAAATAAAGCGATCCTGATTGATTTCATATTTAAATATAAAAATAAATCTCTTATCTGATATACACAATTCCGGCATACTATCTTCATCCATGTCGAAAAAATAATAATCATACAAATGCTTATCATATATCAGCTCATCTGCACTATCATTAAGTACTTTCATTGGGGTAAAATCACTTAAATATAGTTCTTCTCCTGTTTCAGGATTAAAAAATCTTACTTCATTTTCAACAAGTTTTTTAAATTTTTCTTTATAAAAATTATATTGCGTTAAATCACCCTTTTCAAACGCGCTGTACCATTCAATCCCGGCGTAAGCATTTTTTAAAAACTCATATGCTTCCTGATCTGCAAAGGACATTTTGTCATAGGAGAAATCCAAAAAACCGTTGTAAACTCTATTCGCGGGTGATTCCTTGTTTTCCACATTTGTTATCGGCTCCTTGGCAATGGTTTCATTCCATGCAGTAGACCTCAATTTTATTTCAACAGGATCTATTTCCCCACAGCCTGTCATAGTGCTTATAATAAATATGGCGAGTATTAAAAATTTAAGAGCTATCTTATTTGTCATATTTGCATATTTTTTCATTTTAACTTTTTATTCCCCAAATAATTCATCATAAGTATAAGTTACCTTTTCAATTTCCTGCTCTGCTAATTGCTTTGCCTGGTAAAATTCCTCCGTCAATTCATTATATTGCTCTTCTGTTACTCTAAAATAATAAGTTCCCGTATCTGCATCGACATATCCGTACTGTTTCATTTCATCAGTTATTTCAATCTGCTTATCTTCCTCTTCATATTCCGGCAGCAATACAAAATATGCTATCTGTGTTTCTTCTTCCTCTTCCTTTCCATACGAGCGTTCTTCAAAGCTTACGCTATAAATTATTCTTCCATATTCATCTAATTTATAAAATGTTTGGCTTGTTTCGAATCTGTCATACAATACGGTCCTGCTCCCCATAAGAGAAAAGTAGGAGTTTTCCATATAATTCGTCCACAAAAGAACCCTATCCTGTTCACTGTCATATTTAAAAATGAGAAGAAATCTCATATCTTTTAAACACAATTCGGGATAGCCATCCTGATCCATATCAAAAAAATAAAATTTAAGTTCCGGGAAATCACTATAATCCTCCGTACCTAAATAGTCTTTCAAAAATAGGTTCTTTCCCGTCCTCGGATTATAATAGTTACGTTTATTGTCCACCAGTCCTCTAAATATCTCCTTATAAGAATCGTATGAACCTACATTACCCCTCTCAAATTCACTGCTCCATTCCATATCCGAATAGGCTTCCTTTATATCGGTATATACGTCCTCGTTTACAAAATTATCTTCAAAATACGGGAAACAGAAAAAACTTATAAAACGCCTTCCTCTGGGCAAATTCCCATCATCTTTTATGACATTTGGCCAAATTTCTTTTACGGTTTTATTTCCATATAGATCCACCCGGACCTGATCCCCTTCTACAAATGTAGTATCTGCCGCCCGGATGGTTGGAGGTGTCGTATCTTCCACGATAACCGGCACCGCAATTTCCCTTCCTTCATACCTTATTACCGCCTGATATTCCCCGACTGCCATAGGATCTATTTTTGACGTGTCCAGTTCTGCATCAGAAACAACTTTATCCTGTTCCCGACCTTCAACACTAATATAATCCAATATATTTGTTGAAACAGATTCTCCTAATTCAATTTTTACATCCTTTATAGAGATATCTAATTCTCCACACCCATATAGCATGATGGATAGTATTATAATCTCCAGGAATATCACCATTTTTTTCATGTTTTTATCCCTCATCTTTTGTTGCGTCTACTGATTGCAAATAAGAAATCCCTGTTTGAACAAGTCCTTTTTGTATCCTTTACTCAGTTATCCTTATCAACCTTTTTAAAATATATTTCTCCGCAATACTCATCATCATACAATAAAGGCTCTGTTTCTCCCCAATAAGTATAAATATCTTCTCCCTCGCGTCTGAAACTTAAAAGAACACAATTTCCTTTACAATTTAGCCCAATGTTATGATCCTGTAAATATTCTTCAAAAACCAGACTGATCCACTCATTATCCCCATATACTTTTGCTCTTGCCCGAACCATTGTCGTCTGTCCATCCTGATAAAGATCCGCATAATATTCTCCCTTCTCTTCATAAATTCTTATTTCATAATCCATTACCATAGGCGGATCGGATGCTCCTTCAGAAAACTCATAATATCCAATCCATGAATCTAAATTTTCTTTACTTTGTGACTTATCTTTACAAAAAACAATAAGCGCAATGGTCTGAATTACAATTATCAATATAAATAAAAAATATATCAGTTGTCTTTTCGTTTTACTATTCATACTCTTAATAATCCTGACCTCCTAAAAAATGTCCATCTTCTGTCTGCAAATAAACATACTCAATTTTATGATCTCCGGTATCATATACTTCCGCTACCAGTTGGACCTGCCCCCAGCCATTTAATTCGACTGTTTTGATCTGTTCCTCCGCTACAACAAAATGTCGGCTATAGGTTTTCAGATTATATACTTTAAATGTATAATTTCCATTACGCTCCCCCTTTTCAGTCTTTGTATTATAATAACTGACTCCCTCTGTTTTATATACAATCTCTGCTTCTATTTCATTTCCATTCTTAAAAATAAGTTTTATTGTTCCACTATTTCCCGACTCATCACTAAAATGACATTCCGCTGTCCCTTCCTTCACTTCTCCTACCAAATCCGATACATAATCGGAATTATTATAAAAAAGGTCACGTGAATCTGGCTGTGCGATTGCTCCTGTTGCAAACTTTCCATTTAAATGCCCGTCCGTTATTTCCGTAATCAGAAAGGATGACTTTTCATAAGCCTCTCCGCCCTCCCAATCATCTACAACCCATATTTTATTTATATATTCCGCATAATCCTTCTGATAATTGCATCCGGATAAAAAACAACACATATAAAACAATATAAAAATTTTAATCTTCTTCATATACCAATTCCCCGTCACTAAATAACCCGTCTTCCTTCTGTAAGAAAACCCACTCGGCGTCCTCTATATCATCTGCGTCAAATCTTTCAATCAAACGAACATCCAATAGTCCATCCCCATTGATATCTTCCACATATCCCTCTTCAATCCACGCCCCGGTGCGAAAAGGAGCTTGAAATCGATATAAAATATCTTCCTCCTCATTTGTTAAATAAGCCACACCATAAAAAGCTCTTGTTGTATCAAATCTTCCTACTACTAATTTAACATTCCCCCATGAATTTATATTTGTTTTCACTTCTGAAATAACCGTTACAGTATCCTTCTTATCCTCCAGATTATACGGTTTATAAATACTTCCCGCTTTTATTTCTTCTATTTTCTCAGGATTGTTTAATTTTATATAGGTTAAAGTTACCTGTATTTCACCTTCATTATTAAATACTAATTCCAGTTCTCCTTCATTCCCATAATCATTTTGAAAATGACACTTCGCAATACCATTCTTTACTTCTCCCGAAAATCGCGGAGCACCATCCCCAGGCTCAATTCTCCCTCCCTCTGTAACTTTGCCTTCAATATAACCTCCGTCAATATTTGAAATATAAAAAGAAATAGTATCATCATATGAAACGCCTAAATCTGTGCCTTTCCAACTTTCCGGTATCCATATCTTATACAAATAGGGCTCATAATCAAATTCATCTTTTCTCTCAATCTGCTCTTCTTCATTATCAATACTAATCATATTGGCAGAAATTCTATTTTTAAGAGGCAATCCTTTCTCCGATCCTGTCAAATTTTTAGGTATCAATATTTTATATAAATAATCATCCACAACAACCTCACTTTTTTCACACCCTAAAAGTATGACTATCATGGCACATAAACACATCCCTAAAATTAGTTTTGATTTAACTTTCATTTTAATCTCTTACCTTCCTAAATATTCTAAAATGCTCCCTGCATCATGAAATTAGTTGTTTTTTTGTCTTTATTATAAATTATACCTGCATCATAATTGCATATTTTTTCATTTTAACTTTTTATTTTCCAAATAATTTGTCATAGAATCATTTCAACCGGTGGTTTTTCATTTATATCCTTTTCCATAAAACAAAGCAATCCTAATCGGTTTCTAAATTATACTCTTTCGCTGATATTATTCTTTTTCCTTTTTATAAATTAAACCAATATCAATCGCCAGTTTTTATCCCGTCTGCCCCTACCAATTCCTCATAAGTATAGGTAACATCCCGCAATCCTTTATAATCTCTATCATATAGCTGATCATATAGCTGAAAATATGCTTCCGTCAGTTCTTTATATTGCGCTTCTGTTACTCTGAAAAAATAATCTTGTCCCCATCTGTCATAATAGCACTTTTGCCTAAGCTCTTCTGTCATTTGGATTTTTTTATCTTCGTCTGCATATCGGGGCAGATAAACGCAGTAAACCATCCCCTCCCGGTATGAATATTGGTAAAATCTAACCCTCATTTCCAGTGTCGCATCTTCTTTCAATTTAAAAAGGTCATAACCTAATCCGTCATTACTACAAAAAATCGTCCTGCTTCCTCCCAAATGATAGTAAAGATTTAGATTTGTCCATAAGACAATCTGATCCCTGCTTTTGTCATATTGAAAAATCGCTAAAAAACTACCGGGCACATAAATACACAATTCTTGCGCTCCGTCGCCGCTCATATCAAACAGGTAATATTCGTAATCTGCCATATCGTAACTTCCTTCGATTCCATCCGGCACCACTACTGAAGGGTAATCCTTTGACGGAAAATCTTTCAGCAACAACTCCTCTCCCGTTTCCGAATCCAAATAGGTCCTTTCAAAAAGCAAAAATTCCTTAAAAATGCTCTTATATTCCTCTAAATCCGCCGGATTCCCTTTTTCAAATTCAGCCTCCCATTCTATTTCCCCATAGGCGCTTTTTAACATATCGTAAATTTCATCGTCTGCGAATTCCATTTCATAAAACGGGAAATCATCTATGTCGTCATAGATTCTATCACTTGGTACTCCTATTTCTTCATCATTTATAATTACATTCGGCTTAAACTTCATTGTTGCTTCGTTATTATAAGAATCAACAGCCTTAATCATTATTTCTTCATCCGGTCGCAGCCATATAGAATCCAGTTCCTTACCGTCTTCAGCGTTAATAATATAGATGACTACATCTGAAAGATCCGTTGCTTCTGCCAGATCATTTGCCTTTACTTCCTCCAGTTCTCGGAAACTCACATTTTTTAAATAAATTACCGGTGGAGTAGTGTCTCTGACCTCTATGGGAATAGTAATCTCCTGATTCTGATAACGGACAGTTGCATGATATTCTCCAACAGCCATATTGTTAATCTCCGAAATATCCAATTTTGCTTTTCTTTCCAACTCCTCTTCTTCCTCCGGAGCAGAAAAGACATAATCTAAAATCTTTTGCGGGGCATCTTCTCCCAACTCAATAACAACATTTTTAGGCTGTATATCAATGCTTCCGCAGCCCGTTAGAATAAAACTGAGAATAAAAACGCTTAAAAAGCGTATCACATTTTTGGAATAAGCCATTACAATTTGTTCCTCCAATATAACTTCATTTATTGTATAAAAAGAAGCTGCCCTTGAAACCACAATTTAAAAACTACAGGAAACAACACGGTATCGTTTTTACTCTTGTACCTCTTCTACTTGATATTTTCCATCCGAATATCTTAAAATTAGTCTATTCTCAAACCTTAAATTAAAAATTTCTATATTATGAAATCCATTTGTTTTTTGTGACATTATGAACATTTCTCCCATTTTGGTGTCTCCTTCTTCAAAACAATCTTCAAAAAGCAAAACAGTCAATAAAAGAATCTTTTTATATGAATCCCCCTCATTAAGTAATACATGAAGGCTATCTCCATGAGTACCCGTATGGAGAGGCGAACTAATATATACTATCTTATCCATAAGACCATCTTCATTTAAGTCAGTATCATAATATTTTATACTAATTCTTTTGCTAGTTGTTATAGTTTCTACATCTATAATATCCTGTTTATAATACTCTAAAATTTCCGGGTTCTCGAAACCATCTTTCATCTCTAAAACAATATTTTGACTTTTCACTTGTCCCCGGATAACAAGTATTACTATTACTAATAGCAAAAAAACCATGGTTACTAATAGCTTATTTATTATCGATTTTTTATTGGGTTTCATTTAAATCATATCCTCTTTTGCTATCACGTTTACTACTATAGATCAGTTATATTTAACCGCTTTTACAATTTCATCATAGTGATATCTGACCTCCCTTATGTTTTGATTTGTTTTTTCTTCTGCATCTAAATAATAAGAAATCAATTCTGCATATTTTGACAGATATAAATCATATTTTTCCGGATCTCCTTTATTGAAATCTGTATACCATTCAACTCCTTCAAAGATTTTATTGATATCTATAAATACATCCTCATTGACAAAATCCAGCTCATTTGCCATATCGTCATAACTTTCAAAAATCTGATCTGCATCCATATCGTATGTATATTGATATTTTTTAATTTCCTTTTCTGCCCATGCCCTTGCATCCCGCATATATTGTTCTAATTCCTCAAACTGCTCTTCTGTAACATAAAAATATCCTCTTCCATCCCCGTTTACTATCTGATATGAGTTTTCATAAAGTTTATCCGATACTATTATTTCTCCTTCAGCATTTTTACAGGGAATAGCGATTATGTATTTATAGCCGCAATAGTTCATATAAGTACTTTCTTCTTCTCCATATTCATTCAAAATATTCATATATTCCGGTCTTCCGTCTCCGCTAAATACTGTCCTTGTTCCTCCCAACTGGCTATAACTCCCTGTTTCATACCAGAGATATACTTCATCATTTTGTACATCATATTTAAATACATAGATACTTACCGGTGCAATCACTTCTACACAAAGCTCCTGTGCTCCATCTCCGTCAAAATCGTAAATATAATAATGATTGGCTTCCATATCATAGTATAAATGACTGCCGTCCGGCTCGTTAATTTGTTGTGCAATCAGAGAATCCAGCGTTGCTTTCTCTCCGTTTGCAGGATTCAGATATTCTCTTTCCATCAGGAGCAACTCCTTATATTTTTGCAGATGAAGCTCCAACCCCTCTTTTTTTCCCGGTTCAAACTCCGGATACCATTCAACTTGTCCGAGGGTTTCCTTTAATTCTTCATATGCGGCATCATCTATATATTCTAAATCTGCATCGCGTAAAGAGAAAAAATCACTATATTCTCTTGTATTGTTATCGCTTATACTTGAATTTTCCTCTTCTGCTATTTTATCCTCCAGAATTGCATTTGAATTTTCTGAAACTTCCGTCTTCCTTTGGACTTTCATTTCTCCTTCTTCTATATTTTCTTGTAGCTTATCATTCGGCAAATTGCAAGCAGACAAGAATATAATTAAGTTTAGTAAAATGCAAACATATAATAATACTTTTATCTCTTTTTTAAACCCAAACATCTCTTTTTGCTCCTTATTATTTATCAACAATAATTTCTTTTAACCGATAATCATTAGGATTAAAATCTGGCATGTCTCCTTTAATAGTAAATTCTATAACCATGCCGCTCACATCATCTGGTGAAAACTCTAAAGCATTTGTAGCATTTGGTTCTCTAATTCCTGTTTGTACCATCCCATTTGGAACATTTGTAATTACTTCATATGGTAAATTTGTTTTTGTTCCCTCATTGGGATATTTATTATACGTATGAGCCTTTAAATCTGCTACAACACAAGGTATTTCAATCATTTCATTTGGAGTATTGGTATCACTTATATTTTGGAGTATTAGTGTAATATCCCTGTTCTTCAAATATTCTTCTGTTAATGTTCCTGTTACAGGATAGTAATAGTCTAAAATTCCAACTCCGACTGCAACATTATATCTATTCTCCTCATTTTTTAAAGTCTTTGCATCTCCTTCTTCATATATTCCACTTGCTCCCCAATTGTACGCTGGATGAAATATATATTCAATAATCGTCTTATTCTCTAAATCAAATATAATTTCATCAATTGTATCAGGAATAATATATTCATTAGCTCCATTAACAATTTTGACAGAATCATATTCTATCATTTCTTGTTCTCTTCCCAATTTAATATATTCATATCCCATACACCTTGCCGCCTCTACCTTTGCCGCAATGCTTTCCGCATAAGTAAACGATCCTCCAGGAGTACTCATTAAAGTAATAATCGGTGTTCTCAAAAGAAGATTATTATAATACTCCTGCCCATTGTAGATCCTGACATTGTCCAAAAGGGTATTCTCCTTCGGCAGTCCTGCGGCGTCCCTTCTGCTCTGGTACGCTGCCTTTGCCGCATCTGTGGGGTTGTTTACTGTAGGTTTTAATGCCGGTCCGTTTCCTCCTTTTGCGACCCGGATATTGTCCTGGAGGCTGGGAAGTTGGTTCTTTGTTTTTGCATGTCCGCTGGGATCGGCAAAGTTAACCGGGTTATTTTCCGCATAGGTATAACGGTTCTGACTCAGGATACTTTCTATTCTTCCTGCATAGGTGTCTTTGCTGGTAAAAGTTCCTGTGGTCATGTTGTAGTATCTTGCCCTCAGATATTGGATACCCAGGGTTTCGTGAGTGTATTCGCCGTTATATGCGTAATTCTCATAGGTTTGTCTGATACCGGTTGTCCCGTCTGTCGTCCGGATGGTAACTTTGTAGGAATCCGTTGTGTAGGTGGTTCCTGTCCCGCCAGGGGTGTAGGTATAGGCGGTTTTTTTGCTGCCGCTTATGAGGTTTGCCACGCTTCCGGTGCCTGTATAGTAGTAGGTGCCGCGGACGGTCATGGCTGCTGCCGAATCTCCTGTCGCAGGGGAAATTCCTGCAAAGGGGGTGTTTCCCGCAGAAGGGGCGCATCCGGTCAGGGTGTAGCTTTCTCTGTTTATGCCGTAGGTGTAGTTTACCGTGGCGTCTCCCATGCCGCCGTTTGTGATGTTTTCCGCAAGTACTCTGGCATTGGCGCCGGTGGTATCGTTGACGTAGCTGACCTGCCGGTAAGCGTCCGCCGCGAGCTGCTGCCCGGTGGTGTCCGCGACGGCACGACTGATCAGATCGAAGGGAGTTCCTTCTTTTTGGACGGTCTCCGCTGCGGCGGAAAAGTCCGTTTCATAGATTTCTTCTTCCCAAAGCACGGTAATGTCGTCGGTAAAATTCATTTTGTCATGGAGCCAGGTTTTAAAGGGCGTCGGCAATGGGAGAAGGATGTCCGCAGCCTGGCAGAGGACGCCGTACCAGAAGGCGGTAAAGCCGTTGCTGCCTGTTTGATCCTCAGACAGAGGGGCTTCTCCCGGCGGACTGTTTTGGGTCACGTTGTTTTGGGTCAGGCTGTTTTCCCTTTGGTCATAGCTTCCGGTAAGGGTTTGGGGTTCTTTTTCTTCCGCGTTATTCTTTCCCGTGCTGCCCTGCTCCGCCTGAAGGGTATCCTGTCCTGCTGCCGTCGGTGCGTCCGCATCCGGGCTGTTTTGGGTATCGTCCGTTTCTTTTTGTATCAGCTCAGGCATGTATTCCATCATGAATACACGGTTGTCGCTGCCGTCGTAGAGGGCGGCAAGGAGCAGGTTTTCCCGATCCGTTACGGCGCTTAGGCGGTTTGATGCGTCGTAGAGGTAGTAGCGGGTCCGGCTTCCCTCTTCTTTTATGAGGTTCCCGGCTGCGTCATAGGTGTAGCGGGTTTGTCCGGTAAGGCTGTCTTCGGCTGTTGCCAGTCTGCCGGCTTCATCGTAGGTATAGGTGGTTTTTTGTGTAGCACCGTCTGCCTCGGTCTGCATCATAAGACGGTTGCCGGCGGGGTCGTAGGCATAGGTCACGGTAACGGTTTGGTGTTCTTTTTTTCCGTCGGAGGTGCCTACCAGTTGCGTCAGTTCCGAGCGGATGAGCTGTGACATACCGTCGTATTGGTAGATATATTCCTGTTCCACGGTAAGCCCGTCCTGGAAAAGTCTGATTTTTTCGTTTGTGATGTTGCCTCTTTCGTCGTAGGCGTATCCGTAGGCGGAAATGGTTTTTCCGTCGTATTGGTTGACAAGTCCGGTGATTTGTCCCAGTTTGTCATAGGCGATGCGGGTTTCTCCGTCTTCTCTGATAACGCGGGTCAGGTTGCCGTCTTTGTCGTATTCATAGCGGGTTGTTCTGCCGGTAAGATCGGTTACGCCTGTCATGCGGTTTAGCGCGTCGTAGGTGTAGGATACGGTTCCGCCGTCGGGGTATGTCACTTGTGTTATGTTTCCGTAGAGATCGTACTGGTAGGTAAGGGTATTTCCGTCTCCGTCCACGGCGGTTATGAGTCTTCCTGCAGCATCATAGGTGTAGGCGGTTTCTCCGGTTATGTCGTTCATTTTGGTCAGGCGCCCCATGGAGTCGTAGCTGTAGGAGGCGTCCGACAGGCTGTCGCCGGTCTGTTTCCGGGTCAGGCGGTTTAACTGGTCATAATCGTAGGTTGTCCGACTGTCGTTTGGATCGATGCTGCTTTGGAGGTTGCCGTTTTGATCATAGGTATTTTCGGTCCGGTTTCCCAGAGGGTCTGTGATACTAAGGAGGTTTCCGGCTTGGTCATATGTGTAGACAGTGCTTTCTCCATTGGGGTCGGTAACTGTTGTAAGGCGGTCCATGGCATCATAGGTATAGGAGGCGGTCGCGGTTCCGTTATTTACGGCAATCAGCCTGTCACAGGAATCGTATCCATAAGCATAGTGTTCTTCTTCCGCTATGCTTTCTCCGGTCAGCCGCCCTTTTGCATCATAAGTATAGGTATTCCGGTATCCTTCCGCGTTTGTTACCATGGTTAAGTTGGAAAGGCTGTCATATTCGTATGCCGTTACTGCCTTTTTAGGGGAAACGGTTTCTGTCAGCCGGTTTCTTTCATCGTAAGTATAACCTGTCACGCCGCCTAATGGGTCCTTTACAAAAGTCAGATTGCCGGTCTCATCATAACTGTATGTATAGGTCCGGTCTCCGGTGCTGTCTATGCCTTCTCCTTTGCTGGTTTCCGACAAAAGCTGTCCTTCCGTATCATAGCCAAACTGCCTGGACAGCCCTGCCGCATCGGTTGTTTTTGTCAGGTTTCCGGCAAGATCGTATTCATATCGGTATAGAGCGCCGTCCGCGCAGGTTACTCCTGTCAGGTTTCCTGCCTTATCATAAGTATAATTCGTTTTGCCTCCCATTGCATCAGTTATTTCTACAATTTGGTTTAAAGAGTTATACTCATAGTTAGTTTTTTGTTGGTCTGACCCTTCGCCTCCTTTCGTAAGAGCGGTTACATTCCCAACGCTGTCATACTCATATATGGTTTCCAGTCCCGTAGGTCCGCAGACCTTTATAATTCTGCCCGCTTTATCATAAGCATAGCTATAGTTTGCGCCGTCAGCCAGGGTCTTATTTGTCAGGCGGTTTACCGGATCATACGCATAAGCCGTCCTGCTGCCGTCGGGCGCGGTCTCCTCCATAAGATTGCCGCACAGATCGTATTCATAGGAAGTCTGATTTCCCAGCGCATCCGTGACGGCAATACAGCGGTCCATGGCATCATAGGCATACTCTGTCATTCTCTCTCCGCTTTCCTTTACCGCCACCAGGTTGTCCGCCGCGTCATAAGCAAAAAGGTCCTCTGCCCCATCCTCGTGAATCATGGAAATCAGTCTGTTTCGCGCATCATAAGAATAGGAAACTTCATTTCCCTTAGGATTGGTCATTTTAATCAGGTTGCCCGCGCTGTCATATTGGTATTCGGTGGTACGTGTAAGAGAATCCGTTACCGTAATTACATTTCCCACCTCGTCATAGGTATAAACGGTAACTCCGCCGTCTGCAGACTGTTCTTTGGTCAGTCTTCCAGCCTTATCATAAGTATAGCTTTCCGTTGCTCCCAACGGGTCTTTGACTGAAATCAGGTTTCCGGTCTCATCATAGGACATAAATGCTTTGCTGCCCCGGGCATCCCTGATGGCGGTCAGTCTGTTTTCAGCGTCATATTCATATTCCGTTCTGCTGCCGCGCGCATCCGTCCGGCTTAAAGGATTTCCGTACAAATCATATTCATAGGTCGTTTTGTTTCCTATCGGATCAACCTGTGCAGTCAGATTGCCCGTTACATCGTATTCATAGCGGGTAACTGCTCCCAGCGCGTCGGTTTCTTTGATGATTCTGTCAAAGGCGTCGTATTCGTATGTTGTTTCACGGTTTAGGGCGTCTGTCATTCCGGCAAGCCTTCCCTTTTTATCATAAGTATATCCCGTTACGCCGCCGTCCGGTGCGGTTTCAGACAAAAGATTACCATTGGCGTCATAGGTATAGAGGGTCTCTCTGCCCATTGCATCCGTAACGGATGTGTTTCTGCCCAGGCTGTCCCATTTATAAACCGTCTTTTGCCCTAACGGATCTGTAATGCCTGTCAGATTACCCGTTTTATCATATTCGTAGGTAGTCAGATAATGTCTTCCGTCGGCAGATGAAACCAGTCTTCCCATAGCGTCGTACCTATAAAGAAACTGCGTTTCATCCGGCAGGGTTTCCGCAATGAGATTTCCGTTGCCGTCATAGGCGTAGGCGGTTGTGTTTCCTTCCCCGTCGGTTTCCGTCAGCAGGTTTCCGTCTCCGTCATAGGTATAGGTCTGCGTGATCCCGCCCGGCGCCGTTACCATAGTCAGATTGCCCGCGCCGTCATAGGTATAATGGTATTGATATCCGCCTGCCGTCGTCTCTTTAACCGGACGGTTTTCCTCGTCGTATGCAAAAACGGTTTTTCTTCCTTCTGAATCGGTTCTTAAAATGCAGTTGCCGTTTGCGTCGTATTCTTGCATTTCTTTCAAACCGTTAGCAAGTTCCGTACTGATTATCTGTCCTTTTGCATTATATGTATACGCCACAGCAAAAACGCCGTCCTTTGTCACAGAAAGCAGATTTCCTCCCGCATCATATTGATAATGAGTCTGAATCCCTTCTTCATCCGTATAAACAACAACTTGTCCATAATAAGGGTCATAAGTCGCCGTTACGGAATTTCCCACTGGGTCTTTCGCGCATATCACGTTATCATGTGCATCATAAGTATAGGTATATATTCCGCCTTCGCTGTCCGTAATTCTGATCAGGCGGTTCATCTCGTCATATTCGTATCCGGTCATATTCCCCTCGGGATCTTTTTGGCTCAATCGGTTCCCGCCCACGTCATAAGTATATTCATAGCGGTTTCCCATAGGATCAGTCACGGATAAAATATCGTTGCTTTTGTTGTAGGTATAGCGGGTCACGCCTCCTAAGGGGTCGGTTACGGACTGTACCAGTCCGGTTTTGCCGTACACGATTGCGGTGGTATTTCCTTCCGGTGTTTTCATCACGGTATTTCTTCCCATAGCATCATAGGCAAAGGTGCTTGTGTTCCCTTCCGCGTCCGTATAGTTTACAATCTGCCCGAGAGCGTTGTATGCAAATTTTCCTGTAACCTTTTCGTTTGTCCGTGTCTCGGTCAGATAATTTCCCATATAGTGATAAGTCAGGCGGTTTCCGTTTGCATCCGTCTTTTGAATCAGACGGTTCCGGTTGTCATAGGCATAAACGGTTGTATTTCCTTCTTCATCAATGGTTTTTATAAGATTCCCGTCTGCATCGTATTCGGCGGCGGCGGTGTTTCCCAGAGGGTCTGTCACGGTCAGGAGGTTTCCGTCGCTGTCATAGGTATAGATGTTTTCGATATCCCCGGTTTGTCTGCGGGTAATATTTCCGTTTTCGTCATAGGTATAGGTAGTTTCCACTCCAGCCCGGTCGGACTGTACGGTCAGGAGGTTGTCCCGGTACTGTCTGGTTTCGGCGCTTCCGTCCGGGTAGAGGATTGCGGTGGTGCGGTAATTGTCGTCATATTCATAGATTGTCCGGTTGCCCCGGGCGTCGGTCGTTGTTGTTTTTCCTTTTTGGTATTCTAAACGGATTTCGTTTCCGTTTTCGTCCAACTGTCTGACAACCCTGCCCATAGCGTCGTAGGTATTTTGTACGATTCTTGTATTGTTTTCGTCATACCAGGAGAGCATACGGTGGTTTTCATCATAAAGGAAGCGTTTGCTTGCTCCCAGAGGGTCGGTCACTTTGGTAAGGTTCTGGCGGCTGTCATATTCATAATAAAACACGCCGCCGTTTGGCATGGTAACGGAGGAAATAAACCCTTCGGGGGTAAGAGTGATTTTCATGGTCACGCCTTCTCTGGTAATGGCGGTTAATTTCCCTTCGGAATTTCTTTGTATGGTCAGAGTTTCGCCGTTTTCTCCCGTGGTCTGGATGAGGTTGCCGCCCGCGTCAAAAATGCTGGTGCTGTCGTCTTCTTTTGTGACGGTATAGCGGTAGACGGGATAGGTCTGTTCCCCGGCGGAGAATTGGGCTTTTGCCTGTCCGGTCTGTTCGCGACGCAGTTTGAGCCGGTATCCTTCCGGCGCGCTGTAGGCGCCGTTCCCGTCGGGCGTAAAGAGAATGCTGCTTCCGTCCTGGCGGTTATAGCACAGGGAGCCGTCGGGAAGCGCACTGATACTTTCGTCAAACAGTGAGGTAAAGCCCCTGCCAAAGCTCCCCGCCCGGTCAGCATTTAGAGCATTGTAGGATCTTGTGAGGGCGAAGGTGCCGAAGCTGTCGGTATAGGAAAAGTCTTCCTGGGCAAGGTAAAAGTTTCCTGTGTTGAGGTTGACGGGTTCAAAGCCAAATTCACAGTGAAGCGCTCTGCCTAAGAGGGCGCTGTCGATGGCGTTTTTTTCTTCATCAGTAAGCTCTGCGGGCTGGTAGGGGGTGTTTTGTTTGGGGTTGCGGATAAAGAGGGTATTGTTTTCCACCAGGAGGAGGTCCGCAGCTTTGTTGTCAAACAGGAGGGTTTCTAAGGGTACGCCGTAGTAGTCCGCAATTTTTTTCATGGTATCGTACCGGGTCACGCGGTAGATGAGGAAGTCGTCGCTTTTTGTTTCACTTCCTGTCTGGTCCTGATACGCTGCTCGGGCTTTGATTGAGTAAAGGGTGTCATAGGCAAAATCGGTAAAGGGGTACGCGGTCTGCCAGTTTGATGTTACGTCCCGGTAACGGAGCGTCCCCGCAGGAAAAGCGGATTCAAAGGCAGTGCTGTCCGGAAAGGTTTTATCGCAGGCTGCGGAGAGGATCAGTCCTTTGTAGTTTTTGGCGGTATCGGAGAGTTCATAGGAAAGGGTGCTGTAAGGGCGCGCCAGTCCGTCCGCAAATACGCCGTAGCATTGCATTTTTCCGTCCGTAGTGGTAAGAGTCATGGGGCGGAGGTTGACGGTGGTATCGTTCAGGCTATAGTCTATGGGCATATCGGAGTCTTGCCATTCTATGGTAATGCTGGGGGTGTAGGCGGTATCCGGGTAATTTTCGGAAGCAAACACGGCGCCGGGCATGGTTTCGTTTGTCGAGATCAGGACAAGTCCGTGGCTGTCATAGATGCCGTTCATCCAGCCGCTTACAGAGTCTCTGATATCGAAACTGTGCCAGCCTTTTCCTGCGGTTTCCATGCTGTCTTTTCCTGCTGCGTAGCGGTCGATTGCTACGGAGTTGTCCCATGTGATGTCGGGATAATAGAGGGGATCTTTCAGCCGGTAGCAGCCGATGTCGAATCCGGTGTTGTCGTTGATCTGGTAAATGTCAAGTTTTGCGGACAGAACGTCTACACCTGTCAGTCCGGCTTCTATCATGATGCTTTGGTAGAGAAAGGTAGTAATGATGTAGCTTCTGGTTTTTCCGATGCCGTCAAAGAATCCGGTGCAACTGACGGTGTCTTCGCGGATAGGACCTGCCACGGAGGATACGGTAAAGTTGTCGATCTGTCTGTCCAGGACGGTTGTGCTGGGATCGATTTTTATGGGATAGGTTCTCTGATCGTCAGAAAGCCATTGAGAATCTGCAGTAAGTATAAGTTCATAGGCGGTTTCCTGTTCTTTTAGCCGGAGCTCTATGTTTGTGGAGCTGTTTCCCGCGGCGTCGGTCATTTGAGGCGCGCTGATGATCATGGCAGGAAAATTTCCGCCGGAAGTTGTGTCAGCGGATGCGGAAATCCCATTGGCGGACAGGGTATTGTCAGCAGGCAGAGCGCTGTCGTTGGCGGATACGGAGATTCCGTTAGCGGACAGGGTGTTGTCTTCCGGATAGATGTAAACGCAGTTGTCCTGTAATTCTGCGCGGATTCCGTCTTTTTTCAGGATATAGGTAAAGGTGCTGCGTTCCTGGGGCGCTAAGAGAATAATGTCCTGTTTGATTCCGTTTGGAAGGACGGTATATTGGACGTCGATATTTTGGTAGACTTCGTTGTAGCGGATGGCGTTTTCGGAGACGACGGCTTTGGTGTAGTTTCCGCTTTCAGGTTGGAGGGTGGTTTCGGTGCGGTTGGCGGAGACGGTCAAAGCTGCGGTGTCGGGTGCGGCAGAATCTGTCGCTGCGGTGTCGGACGCAACGGAATCTGTCCCGGCAACGGCAAGCTCGGCAACGGCGGTCCCCGCGGCGTCGGACCCGCCGCTTTCCGGTACGGTAAGGGTGACGTCTATGTCGCTTGCTTTGTTGCGGTAAGTTTTTTCTGTTCCGTTTCCGGAAACGAGGGTGTTGTCGATGGGTTTTTCCTGTCCGTTTTCCCGGTAGGTGTTAGGGTAGGAAGTAAAAACGGTGCGGCAGGTGCCGTCCGGCATTTCCCATGTCCGGTAGTATCTGCCGGTTTTTATAAGGGTTCCCGGCTGGTCGGTTTGTTGTGCGAGGTCGGGGCTGCGGAGGGCAGAGGGGTCCCGGGTTTCTTCCGCTTGTTGCGCCGGGAGCGCAGAATCCGTCCCGGGGGCGTGGTTGTCGGATAAGATTCTTCCCTGCGCGGGCGCAAAAAGGGCTTGTTCCTGCTCATTTTCTTGTTTTGTCTGTTTTTGTATGTCAATCTTTTCGGAAAGTCCGGGCAGGGACCGGGCATAGGCGGGAACTTCCTGTGCAAAAAGAAGGATGAGGGCAAGCAGGAAGCTGAAGGCTCTTTTTTTCCATTGATTTTTTTGTTTATTCATGAACGGCGCCTCCCTTCTGTCTTGCCGGAATACGGCACCAGATGAATACGAGCGCCGCAATTTCTAACAGGGCGCACAGGATCATGCCTGCGCCGCAGATTCCTGCGCGGTCAAGGAGAAAGAGAAGGATTCTTCCGGCGGTTCTTGCTGCAAAGAGAATAAGCCCGTAAGCGGCGTATGTTTTTTTACGGGTTTTTGTTTCTTTCCCGGCATGGTCTTTATCCCGTATGCTGCCAAGGAGGAAGGCGACATAGAAGCTCCCGAGGAGACTGCTTAAAGTTTCTGTTATATTTTTTGAGGTTTCTTCCGGCAGATGCAGACAGTTTGCCATAAGATATGTGAGTATGCCCATTGCCGCAAGGAGACAGACTGCGACTGACAGAAAGCAAATGATTGTTTTTTTCATAGATTGGATTCTCCCCTCTTTTATTTTCCGGATCGCCGGATTGAAATTTTTCAGCCCTTTACATTTTTTTGGCGTTTATTATAAATGATTTTTTGAAGTTTGTGTTGTTTTTGGCAAAAATTGTCATTTTTTTGGTAATTTTTGTAATTTTAACGGGGGTTGGGAGCAAAGAATTGAGTCAGAATAAAGACGGAGGATTTTCTCAATTTTAAATTTTATCCTTTATTTTTCAGTAAATGTAGTATAATATAGTCAGACAAATATGTCCGGATATACCATCATAAATCGGAGGTCTGTATGATGAAAAAACAAATTTTACTGCTTATACTTCTTATTCCGGCGCTTTTACTTACCGCGTGCGGCGCTCAGTCTCCTGCAGAAGAGACCAAACCGGAGGCTTCGGAGCAGATCAATGATACCGCAGCCGCAGACCGGGAGGACAACTCACAGACGACCGTTTCCTCCAACGAGAAGGTCGAACCGGTCCCTCTTTCTCACAGCATCAATGCCTTAGGCTACGATCTGTTCGCGCAATTTACCCAAGCCGGACCCGAAAATATCTGTTTTTCCCCTTATAGTATTGAATCGGCACTGGGCATGGCGGCAGCCGGCGCATCGGGCGACACCTTGGATGAAATGCGGCAGGTTATGCAGATTAGCGACATGGATTCCTTTATCAAGGATCTTTCCCTTTCTGCGGATAAACTGGAAAACGACGCCATGGATATCCGCATTGCCAACTCTGCCTGGTATGAAAAAGATCTGACTTTTTCCGACAGCTTTGAATCCGAATACCTTCCGCTCCTAAAGGACGCTTATAAAGCGGATTGTTTTGAAGAAACTTTATCCGATCCCGCTACCGTCCAGATGATGAATGACTGGATCGGCGACGCAACCAATGATAAAATTACCGATATGGTAAACGAAGTCCCGGATGACGCCGTGCTTTTATTATTTAACGCCGTTTATTTCAACGCGGAATGGGCGCTTCCTTTTCCAAAGGAAGGCACTTATGACGAAGCCTTTAACGGAACCAACGGAGAACAGACCGTTCCTTTTATGCACCTGTCCGAACAATATTTTAAATATTATGAATACAAGGGAATTCGCGCGCTCCGCATGTACTATAAAGACAGCGATATGGCAATGGATCTTTTGATTCCCGCCGATGAGGACGCAGATGTGACGGCGCTTTTTAACGCCCTCTCCCTTGAGGAAAAGCAGGCTCTCTACGACGGGCTTTCCGAAGCGGAAGAAATCTCGATTGCCAGCCTGAAACTGCCCCGCTTCACCTTTGAATCCGACAGCATACGGTTAAACGAATACCTCAAAAACCTGGGTATGGTAAAAGCGTTTACCAATGCCGCGGAATTTGACAAAATCAGTGACGAGGTCCGCATCAGCGATATTTTCCACAAGACCTATATCCGCGTAGATGAAAACGGCACGGAAGCCGCCGCCGTCACGCAGGTCATGATGAACCGCATGTCTCTTCCTGCGGGGGACCCTGTTACTTTTGAGGTCACAATGCCCTTTATGTACTATATCAGCGATACTTCCGACGGAACGATTTTATTTATGGGAAGCATGAGTCACATAGATGATTAGAGAAAGGATGATTTTATGAAATACCGTATCCAAGCCTACATGGCGTACATAGACCGCCTGCTTCAAGATAACGACAGCGGGCTGTCCTATGAGGAGCTGTCCGCAGAGCATGAAAAACAGCTTGCCTATTTTATGCACGAAAGGCTGGTGCATTTGCTTGTTACCTTAGCCTTCGCCATCCTTGCCTTCGGAACCTTTTTTATGCTCTGCCTGGATTTCTCCATTAGTATGCTGGTTTTATTGATTGCTTTTCTGGTGCTGTTGATTCCTTATATCATGCACTACTATCTGCTGGAAAATTCCGTCCAGTATATGTATAAGCAATACGACGCCTTACAGCAAAAAATCCATCCCGGCGCTTTTCAATTAGAAGAAAAATGATGAACGAAAGAAAGGATACCAAATCGTGACAGATATTTTATTTGAATACGATCATCTTCTTATGCGCTCGGAATATCGGACACCGGACCCCCATAGTCATTTGGCGGTTCATCTGATTGCAGCCGTAAACGGGAACCTGCATTGTCAGATTGCAGGAGAGACCTTACATACGGACGCGGTATTTATCGCTTCCGATATTTGCCATACCGCGTTTGTCCATACCGGCGAGTTGCTTGTATTTCTCTTTGATACCTCCAGCCGGTACGCCAAAGAAATAAATAACACCTATTTGAAGGACAAATCCTACTGCTGCCTTTCAAAAAACGAAACCGAAAACATCCGACACATATGGAAACAAAGCAACGGAGATCTTCTTACCGCCGATTCGGCAATCCTTGACGTTCTTCATTTAAAATCAGCCGCCGAGATTTCGGAGGATAAACGCATTGCTGAAATCCTGGCGTTTTTAAAATCTCTTGACGAGATACCCGAAAATATTATTCCCCTGCTTTGCGCTCAAGTCAGCCTTTCCAAAAGCCGTCTGTCACATCTGTTTTCTGAAAAAGTCGGGATATCTTTACACCGCTATCTTGCTATGGATAAATTGCGAAAAGGTTATATCCACTATCAAAAATACGGAAACATTACAGAGGCGGCACTACGGGCGGGCTTTAATTCCCCTTCCCATTTTGCTTCAACCTGTAAAAGAATGTTTGGAATTTCTTTTTCCGAATTTATTAAAAGTTAAAATAATAAAAAGTCGGCATCTAATTGAAAGTTTAATAATTCAAAAAATGTCATAATCAAGTCACTACAGATTAAGGAGGCATTTTTTGATGAAAAAATACGATGTAAAACAGCCAATCATACTGAAAAAGGGCGTATATAAGTTAAATGACGAAAGTAACTTTAATTTTCAGTTAAACCGCGTCATTAACTGGGACGGAGGGCGCCTTATAGATATTGAAAAGATTGCCGCCCGCATAAAAGTAAGCGCGGACTGGAAGCGGGAACTGATTGCCCTTGGCAGTGAAGCCATGTCCGAGGAACGGATTGAAAACGCCATTGCTTATTATCGAATGAGCGAATTTTTTATGTATGACGGCGATCCTGATAAAAAGAAATACTATCAACTGGCAACCGATTTGTTTTATCAGTATTATGCCGACTATTTTGAGGGAGAAAATCCCAGAATAGAGCGATTTGAAGTGCCCTATGAAACTGTCAGGCTTCCTGTTATGCGTGTTATTCCCAAAAATGAAAATAAAGGGCGAATCCTGATTCATGGCGGCAACGACAGCTATTTTGAAGAGTTTCTTTTTACAATTCTTTATCTACAGGAACAGGGCTTTGAAGTTTATCTGTTTGAAGGTCCCGGTCAGGGCGGCGTAATGCGGCTGCAGGGTATGCACTTTACCCATGAATGGGAAAAACCGGTTAAAGCTGTTCTTGACTATTTTAATCTGGATCAGATTACCATTATCGGCATTTCTCTCGGCGGATATCTGGCTCCCAGAGCCGCAGCTTTTGACAAACGAATCGCCCGGGTCGTAGCATGGTCCATTTTTCCGTGCTTTCAGGACGTCATCATAGGAATGGAATCTCCCGGCGTACAAAAAATATTTTATCTTTTAATGAATTTACATGCAAAACCGATTATCAACCTGATATTCAATACTCTTGCCAAAAAAGAACCCGTTATTGACTGGGGCTTAAAACACGGCATGTATGCCTATGAGGCAAATAGCGCCTATGATTATGCCCGGAAATTGAAACTTTATGATATGGAACCTGTCGCGGACAAAATTACCCAGGATATGCTTATCATCGGCGCAAATGAAGATCACTTTATCGATTATCGCATTGTCAGTCGCGAAATCAACATGTTAAAAAATGTTAAAAGTCTGACCTTCCGTTTGTTTACGGATAAAGAGGACACTCAGAATCATTGTAACGTCGGTAACGGAAAACTTGTTCTGGATACGATCTGCAACTGGATCACTCAAATAAAATAGTGATTGACAAATGTTCCTGAAATGTTAAAATATAAAAAACAGGAATAATTCCTGTTATGAAAAATTTACCAAAAGGAGAATGATTATGGCTGATTTAAAAGGAACAAAAACAGAAGCAAATTTAAGAACCGCTTTTGCGGGAGAATCCGAAGCAACAAATAAATACACTTATTATGCGAGCAAGGCAAAGAAAGACGGCTATGTACAGATCGCCAATATTTTTGAAGAAACCGCCGGAAATGAAAGAGAGCACGCCAAGATGTGGTTCAAGCTTTTACACGACGGCATCGGTTCTACCGTGGACAACCTGGTAGACGCCGCTAACGGAGAAAATTATGAATGGACCGATATGTACGCAGGCTTTGCCAAAGAGGCAAGAGAAGAAGGATTTGACGATATCGCCGCCCTCTTTGAAGGCGTAGCGGCTATCGAAAAAGAGCATGAGGAAAGATACCGCAAACTTTTGGCAAATATCCAGGGAGATCTGGTATTCTCCAAAGACGGAGACGTGATCTGGCAATGCTCGAATTGCGGACATATCTGCATCGGCAAAAAAGCCCCCGAGGTTTGCCCGGTCTGCGCTCATCCCCAGTCTTATTTCCAGATTAAGGCGGAAAATTATTAAAAACGACATTGGAAAGCAGGAATTTATCAGTGTCCCATGTATTGATCATAGACGAATTGACAATTCCATATGAAATTATCCGGAGCAAACGCAAAACCTACGGGATCAGCGTTGCGCCCGGCGGAAAAGTGACCGTTCGCATCCCCTTACGGGGCAGCGAACGGTTTGCTGTTTCCATGGTGGAGGAGAAAAAAGACTGGATCGCTTCCAGCGTCCGTAAAATGCAGACTGTAACGCCAAGACCGCCGCAAAAAGGAAAAACGCCTTATGAAAGGCGTTTAGAAGCTCCCTACCGGCATGCCGCAAAGGAATACATTGTTAAAAGAGCGGACTATTTCGCCGATCAGTTAGGCGTAACTTACAATACGATTACCATCCGCGATCAAAAGACCCGCTGGGGAAGCTGCAGCAGCAAAGGAAACCTTTCTTTTAACTGGCGGTTGATTCTCGCGCCCCCTAAGGTCCTGGATTACGTAGTCGTCCATGAGCTCTGCCATCGCAGGGAAATGAACCACTCGCCCCGGTTCTGGGCGCTGGTGGAATCCGTTATGCCCGACTACAAACAGCACCGCAAATGGCTGAAAGACAACGGAGACAAGCTGGTTTTAAATACCGCGGAGCACTAACCCTCCGCGGGAATACAGTTTTTATCTCCCAATCCGTTGATATCTTTGTAAATGCCGATCCCCAGATCAATGATCAGCCCCAGATACAGAATCGCATAAAACCAAAGGGGAATAACCGTACTCTGCGCCAGATACATCGTGTATCCCGCAAAGGAACAGGTGATCGCAATGACCGGCACATAAAATTTCTTGGGATTATAAAAAGCGACAACCACGCTCAGTACATCCGCCAAAATGCCGTATCTTTCGTGCATATGGGGCAGGAAATAAACAACCACCATTACAAAAAACATTCCCATACGGATGATCAGATCTTTTGTAAATACAAATTTCTTTCTGGCGATATAATAGAGCATTACCATCAAAACGGCGAGGGTAAAATAAATGCCCGCGTCGGCGTATTCTCTTAAAAAGCTGTCCGTACCGATGATCTGATAGATATTCGGAAACTTATGGGACAGCGCATAGATATCCATTTCTCCGTTTGCCTGAAACAGATAAACGGTCAGAAGATCCCACAGATTCTGCCCTGCTGCCCAAGCCGGGATAACCGAGATAAAATAAACAACCGGGAGCCACAGGAAATGCTGGATTTTCATTTTTTTCTTTACCCACAGCAACAGATACAAAGGCGCGATGAACAAAGTCTGCAGTTTAAAGGAAAAAGCGATTCCGTAAAAAATCAAAGAAATATTGGGTTTATCTTTCAGCATAAACAATAAGGACAGCATGACGAAGCTGGTAAAAATAATATCGCACTGCGCCCACATGGAACCGTTTGCCACAATCGTCGGAACAAAAAGCATGATCGTATAGGTCATCAGCGCTTTCCTCTTATCCGCCGTACCCTCGTATACGATTAAAGCCACCGCGATCGCAGCCACAAAATCAAAGAAAATGGAGACCATCTTCATCAGATACAGCGTATTAAAAAAAGGGCAGATACTGATAAAAGACAATATGGTTAAATAGGGCGTCGTATAGTCCACGTATTCAAATTCCGCCGCAAGCCCTTTGAATCCGCCGCCCGCTTCACGCAGCGTCGCCACCCAGGGTTCAAAAAACACTTTATAATCCCCGGCAACTACATTTCGCAGCGCATAACGGATACAACAGCCGAAAATCGTCGCAAACACTACCAGTAAAATGTCCAGAAACGCGATCTTATGCTTGCCGGACTTTCCGATGGTCCATTCCTTTTCTACAAGCCCCCGTAAAAAGTTATCTACCATATCTTCTCCTTTATCTACTGCTTATTTCTATTTCACAAGACGTAACGTCTCTCTTGCAATGGCAAGCTCTTCATTGGTAGGCACTGCCATAACCGTAGTCCTGCTGTCAGGCGTGGAAATAATCACTTCTTCCCCGCGTTTATTATTTGCTTCTTTATCAATCGTTACTCCCAGGTAACCAAGATACCCGCAGACCTGCGCTCTCGCGCTGCAATTGTTTTCGCCGACGCCTGCGGTAAATACGATTACGTCCACGCCGTTCATCGCCGCGGTATAGGCTCCCACATATTTTGCCACGCGGTAACTCCAGGTATTTAAAGCGGTTTCCGCCTTTTCGTTTCCTTCCTCCGCCGCGGTTCCCAGGTCACGGAAATCGCTGGAAAGTCCGCCGGATAAGCCGAGGACGCCGGATTTTTTATTACAGATATCGATGACCTCGTCGGCGCTCAAGCCTTCTTTATCGGCAATAAAGCTGATGATCGCCGGGTCCAGATCGCCGCTTCTCGTTCCCATGATCAAGCCCTCTAAAGGGGTCAGTCCCATGGAGGTGTCCACGCATTTGCCGTTCTTAACCGCGGATACGGAAGCGCCGTTTCCCAGATGGCAGACGATAATCTTCAGATCCTCCCGTTTTTTACCGAGAATCTCCGCCGCACGGCTGCTGACAAAATCATGACTGGTGCCGTGGAAACCATAACGGCGTACTTTATATTTTTCATAATATTCATAGGGAAGTCCGTATAAATAAGCTTCTTTCGGCATTGTCTGATGGAAAGCGGTATCAAAAACGGCAACCATAGGCACGCCGGGCATGATTTCCCTGCAGGAATTGATCCCGATCAGGTTCGCCGGATTGTGCAGGGGCGCTAAATCGTTGCACTCCTCTACCGCCTTTATCACTTCATCGTCAATAACGACACTGTTTGCAAACTTTTCTCCGCCATGGACGATGCGATGTCCCACCGCGCCGATTTCATCCAGAGATTTTACGACTCCGACCTGCGGATCTACCAATTTTTCAATCACATATTTGACTGCCGCGGTATGATTGGGCATATCCGCCTTTGTCGTGATTTTCTCCCCGCCTGCGGGCTGATGGGTAATGGCGCTGCCGTCAATGCCGATTCTTTCGCAAAGTCCCTTTGCCAATACCTTTTCGCTGTCGCTGTCGATTAACTGATACTTTAAAGATGAGCTTCCGCAGTTAATAACCAAAATATTCATTTCCTGTTTCCTTCTTTCCCTGTTCTTTCTTACGCAAAACGCCCCGCCCCATAAAATATGCGGCAGGGCTTTCTTTTTCTATTGTACACATTCCATGCGGAAAAATCTAGTATGCTCTTCCCCAATATACCATTTTTGCCGCAGGCTTTCCGCAGCAGACGCAGGTATCGGACAGATGCTCCTGTTCAAAAGGCATACAACGGCTGGTAACGGCAAGTTTTTCCTTGATTGCGTCCTCGCAAGCCTGATCGCCGCACCACATCGCCTTTACAAATCCGGTCTTTTCCGTAAAGCATTTTTCAAACTCTTCCATGGTCGTCGCCACATAGGTATGGGAATCTCTGTGCGCTCTGGCTCTTTCCAGCATTTCCGCCTGCATGGTGTCCAGAAGCTTTGCTACCTCCGATTCCACGTCGTCCAGCGAACAGGTCAGCTTTTCTCTTGTATCGCGGCGCACCAGTACGCATTTTCCCTCGGCAATATCTTTCGGTCCGATTTCCACTCTTACCGGAATGCCTCTCATTTCGCATTCGGAAAATTTCCAGCCGGGACTCTTATCGGAATCATCTACCTTAACGCGCAGATTGCTTTCGTGGGACTTGCTCAGGCGTTCCTTCAATTCGTAAGCCGTATCTAACACACCGTCCTTCTTCTGCTGAATCGGTACGATCATAACCTGCGTAGGCGCTACCTTCGGAGGCAGCACCAGACCGGAATCATCGCCGTGCACCATGATAACCGCGCCGATCAGACGGGTCGTCATGCCCCATGAGGTCTGATGTACATACTGTAATTTATTATCCTTGTCCGTATATTGGATACCGAATGCTTTTGCAAATCCGTCGCCGAAATTGTGGCTGGTGCCGGACTGCAGCGCCTTCCCATCGTGCATCAGCGCTTCGATCGTATAGGTAGCTTCGGCTCCCGCAAATTTTTCCTTATCGGTTTTCTGTCCCTTGATCACGGGAATCGCCAGTACTTCTTCACAGAACTTCGCATAAACATTCAACATCTGAATGGTTCTTTCCTGAGCGTCCTGCGCCGTCGCATGAGCGGTATGTCCTTCCTGCCACAAAAATTCGCGGCTGCGAAGGAAAGGTCTGGTCTCTTTTTCCCAGCGGACAACGGAACACCACTGGTTGTATACCTTGGGTAAATCCCGGTAGGACTGAATATCGTTTTTATAAAAATCGCAAAACAGCGTCTCGGAGGTAGGTCTGACGCACAGTCTTTCCTGTAAAGGCTGCAGACCGCCGTGGGTTACCCATGCAACCTCGGGCGCAAATCCTTCTACGTGATCCTTCTCTTTTTGCAGCAGACTTTCGGGAATAAACATCGGCAGATATACGTTTTCCACACCGGTTTCCTTAAATCTTTCGTCCAACTGTTTCTGGATCAGCTCCCAGATCGCATAGCCCGCGGGTTTAAATACCATACATCCCTTTACGCTGGTATAGTCCATTAACTCTGCTTTCTTTACCACATCCGTATACCATTGTGCAAAATCCTCTTCCATGGATGTGATGGATTCTACTAACTTCTTGTCAGCCATCTCTACTTCTCCCTTTCCTAATCCTTTTTCCTGACTTTAAAAAACGCCGGTCTTTGGTCCTCAAGGAACCGAAAAACCGGCGGTAATTTTCTCTCTGAAGGTTTCCCTACCGTACTAATCCTCTTCAACGCCTATCTATTGGCTATTTTAGGCATAAAAAGCGAATTTGTCAATGATTATTCTGATTTTTCGGGCGAAGCGGACATAGCATCATCTGTCGTCAGGTTCACTGTTGCTTTGCCCGGAAAGCAACCAATTGGAAAACTTCTTCCCCCGTCCGGGATTCCATGACAAGTCCGGCGTCCAGCCCGCAGTCGTCCATGTAGGAAAAAATATCGATACTTCCGTCTCCGTTTTTCCTGTAAAGAAACTCCCTTCCGTTTATGGTTTCCACGCTGTCAACCTCCGCCGTCAGGCTCTGATACATCTCCTCTGACACACATGCTGCATTTAATACGGCGTCTCCGTCTTTATTTACAATATTAAATCCGTTATTGTCGGCTACCAGTTCAAAATCATGACCTTGCGTGGTATCCACATAAACGATCATATTGCCAAGATCCTCGAGGCTGAAATCATAGGCTTTATACGAAACGCTCTTTCTGTCTTTTTCCGCATCCGGAAAGAAATCCTCCTGTTCCTCTTTTCCCTGCTCTCTCTCTTCTTCCTTTTCCTGTTCCGGCGTACTTCCTACCGAAAAAGAGCATCCTGTAACTGTAAACAGCAATACCGCCGTCATTATAGTCATTATGAAAGTTTTTCCTGTTTTTCTCAATTTTTATTCCTCCCTAAATTTTATAGAAAGCGCATTTTTATATTCTTCCGGCGACGGAGCCTTATCTTTTTCAAATTCTACCGCCCGTATACAATAGTAATAGTCATCATTGAGGGTAATCATGGCAATCAGCGTTCCCTGCATCTGTCCGTTTTCATTTTGAAAATACTTTGTAAAATAACGGACATCATTCCCCATAATGGTCGTCTCCTTGACGTCCGTATCCTCAATTCTTCCTAAATACAAAAGTTGCCTTTCCTCAAACCACGCATTGGCGTCTATGCGCTTCCCCTTGCTGATCACACTGTTTTCCGGATTTTCCGTATCTATCATCGCGCTGTCTTCTTCATGGGTCCGGTATAAGAAAATATCCAGCATGACAGAAAAGTTATAATTATAGTAGGTTTTTCCGCTGCATGATTCATCCGACATTTCGTCGTCATAATAAAAATTCTCCGGCAGCCCATAATTTACCGTTATGCCGTTTTGCGATACAGATCCTTCGGTCGTCGCTTTTTCCTCTTTGCGGTTAATTCCCATCGAATGCGAATCCGACGCGGGACGATTTGTCAATTCATCCTGCTTTTTACCATTTCTAACCAAAAAGATAAGCGCCCATATGATCCATACAAGGAACAAGATGAAAAAAATGAGCAGACCTGCTTTTCTTTTATTCACTTTTCATCTTCACCCCCTGTATCTTACCTATCCGCAATTTTTTAACGCCTGTCATATTTTTCATGGAAGTACCATAGCAAAAAAACGAAACTGATACCATCAATTTCGTTTTTCAAATACGCAATTTAGAGTTGCATCCTTATATTTACCGGGTTTTAACCCGTTTTCCCTTCCTGCTCTGCAAATAGGAACAAGCGAGAATCCCATCCAACAGAAGAAAAAGACAGGTCGCTCCAAAGGGCATCAGCAACGTTTTAGAATAATATTCAAATTTCATTTTTTTGGGATTGCCCTGATCCGTAAAGCAAAATATCATATCTCCGCCGGCAAGACCTCTGGTATCCAGCCAGACCCGATCCTTGGCATAGTTTCCTTCCAAATCCAATTTCGACACTTCCACATAGGAATACTGTTCAATAATCTGGTCCACATGGGCGATATCCGAATTCATCCGTTCCGAATCCGTAGCAAATCCGGTAATCAGGCGGATCGTAGCTACGGCGCAAGCCGCGGTTATTACCATGCAAAGTATCAGCCCCGTCATTTGGATAGTTGAGAGTAGTCCTCCTCTTTTCCCGTCTTTTAACTCTTTATCCTCCGCAGCCGGGATTTCTTCTATATTCTTATCCGTTTCCTCCGCCTTAATTCCAAAAACCATATAATCAAGGCTGACCTCATAGATCTTCGCCAGAGCGAACAGTTTATCCGTATCGGGCAGCGTTTTATTTAATTCCCAGTTTGACACGGATTGTCTGCTTACCTTCAGCTCCTCCGCAAGGTCCTCCTGTGTAATCCCCATTTTCCTGCGTAACGCAAGAAGCCGTTCTCCCATCGTATCCATAGATTATCTCCCTATAAAAGCATTGTAATATTTAAAAGATGAAAAAGCAATCACGAAAACAAAGCCTATTCCACCCGGTACAGTCTTTTATAAATCTCATAGAGCACCAACATATACAACGGACCCCAGATCACGCCCGCCGCGCCGAAAACCTTGGCGCCCACGTAGACGGAAAACAAAATCGCAATGGGAATCACTCCCATCCTCGCGCCGATCAGCTTCGGTTCCAACAATTCTCTTGCCAGGGCGCTGACAATAAAAGTAACCGCCAGGATCAAAGCGGAAATCCCGTTACCCATGAGAAACTGCAAAAGCGCCATAGGCAGCAGGGTAATGCCGGTTCCGATAAAGGGAAGTACGTCCAACAGCCCCGTCACAATTCCCCAAAGCAGCGGATGGGAATAACCGCTCAACAAAAATCCCAGAAAACAAAGCATACTGACGATAAGAATGATTTCAATCTGCGCCCGTATATATGCGCCGATGAGAAGAATCAGTTTTTTCATCATTTCGACGCCCTCTCTGAGAATATGAAATCTTTTGGCTTTTTCAAGCATCCATTGGTAATCCTTCGCTAACAGAATAACCGCAATCAGCGTGACCAGAAGAAACATCACTCCGCTAAACAACGCTTTCCCATAGGTAACCGTATGATCCAGTATCTTAGGAATTACGTCTATTTTTAAATCGTCTATAAAAATATTTACCCTTTCCAAAATCAGATTTTCTATGGTAAGGGAGCTGATGCCCAGATTATCCTCCACCGCATCGCAGCAGCTATGGACAAGATTTGAGAACTGATCCTCGTAAAAGGTCACGTTGACAATCAGTTGTTTCAGCTTTGATACGCATAGCCCCGAACAGTACCATATCCCGATTCCCAATACAATCAGAACAACCGATAGGATGCTTCCCGCAAGAAACCCTTTGCCGATTCGCGTCTTTTTATGAATATAATTGACAGGTTTGTGAATCAGAAATACAAAAATACCCGCAAAAATAAAAGGCAGCACATATACGACCACATATTTGATCAATACAAACAATAAGACTGCAACTGTCCCGAATAAAATTTCCCGCTTATATTTTCTGATTTCATCATAAAAAGTCCCCATACCATCACCTTTTGATAGTATGAGGAGCGAAAAATCATTTATACTGTTAAAGTGTGGAAATCAGCCCGCGAAATCCCGTAAAACAGGCTTTTTCGGCAAAACGGTAAATTCTTCTGTTTTTCCTGTTTTTGGATGTTTGAAAGATAGTCTGTGGGCGCATAACGCCACATCTTTGACGCCCAATTCTCTGCTGAGATTTTGGCTGTCCGCGCTTCCGTATTTGAAATCTCCCAAAAGAGGCATACCCGCATTTGCCAATTGCACGCGGATCTGATGATGCCTGCCTGTTTGTAAATGAATCCTAAGAAGAGCCGTTACGGCAGATCCTGATCCGTTCGGTCTGTTCGATCTGCCAGGTCCGCTTATTTCATTTGTTTTGACAACTTCATAGGATAAAACCGCTTTCTTTGCATTTTGGTCACATGCTTTCCCAACCCTTGACAAATTGTTCCTGCCGTCTTTGATCAGGAAATCCGTTAATGTAATTTTTTCCGCTTGTTTGACTTTTTCCTCTTCCGCCAAAACAACGGCGAGATATTCTTTTGTTAAAGCCCTTTCCGCCGCCTGCCTGCTGAGTAACGCCGCCGCCTGAGGCGTTTTCGCAAAAACAAGTATACCTTCCACCGGCTGGTCCAGACGGTGAATCAAACCAAGATACGGCTCTTTCGGCTTTTCTCCCTTATGATTTGCCATCAGATAATTTTTTAGCTCGGAAACCACATCCGTCTGCAGCAATCCTGCTGCCTGAGTCGCTATTCCCGCCGGTTTATAAACAACCAGGATATCCGAATCCTCATATACGATCTCTGTTTTCATTTCATCGATCCTTTATTTACAGTACATGATAATGAGGAATAATATCCTCGTAGGTGCCGTCTTTCATCAAAAATCCTCCCGGAATAACTCCAAGACGGACAAATCCCAGTTTCTCATAGAGGCGAAGCGCCTGTTCATTGGAGCTTACCACCGCGTTAAACTGCAAAATACCATAGCCCAGCTCTTTTCCTTTTTCCATGCAATGAGTAACCAGCTTTTCTCCGATATGCTGTCCTCTCAAACCCTTTTTGACCGCATAGCTGGCATTGCAGATATGACCGCAGCGACCTATATTATTAGGATGAAGAATATACAAGCCCACGACATTTTTGCTCTCTGCATCAATGGCAATTCCCGTAAAAGACTGTTCTTTAAAAAAACGGTCCCCGGTTCCCTCCGTCAGCGGTTCCTTTTGCGGAAATGCAACGCCGTCTTCCACAACTTCGTTCCAGATGGCAATTGCATCGGAGATATCTTCTTTTTCGTATGGTTTGATTATGATGTCCATTTTTTTACACTTTCTTTTCTAATTTTAAAATATAATTTCCTTTAATTCCGCTTCGCCCGCGCCTTCATAGATAAAGTATAAAGCATGTTTTCCATTTGAGCTATTCAGCTCCCCATAATAATCGGTCCATTCCGTTGCGGCGGTAATGGGAATTACCGCGACGACGGCTCCGTCCATAGCGTCCCTGACAACAAATCTTCCGTTCTCCGTGCTGCGAGCCCGGACGCCGACAGATGTATTTGTGTCAAACAGAAAGTATTTATAGCCGATCAGGGTTCCTTCCTTGATTTCTCCGATAAAACGGTCCTCTCCCCGGTTCGTCACATTAGGAAAACTCTCCGTATATATTTTATTGGAACCGTGGGGCATATGTCCGTTTGTAATATTACAGGCAATGACCGCCGGATACCGCCCCTCTGCTTTTAAGGGTCCCCCGTTTAAACCGCAGGAGGTTATTTCAACCTGTGCAATCCTGCCGTCTTTGTCAATGGCGATCTTTTCAGCGCAAGCCTGTCTGCTGTAATCGGACTTATGGGTCAGGCGGTGGTAAAATACATACCATTCCCCGTTTATTTGCTCAATACTGCCATGGGTCGTCCCCGTCATATTCAGCCTGTCCTTTTCGCTTCTTTTATCCAAACCGATATCTCCGTTGGAAACGATGGTTCCCCCGAATACAAAATCCCGGTCAGGATAAGCGCTGGTAGCATAGCAAAGCTCATGGTTTTGCAGGGAAGAATAGATAAAATAATAGGTATCTCCCACCTTACGCATGGAGCTTGCCTCAAAAAAAGGATGTTCTTCAAAGCCGGTCCCCTTGGTTTTATAGGGAATAATATGTTTTGCTTCCTCTGTAACCGTCAGCATATCGTCGCCGACCGTTACCATACAGGGACCCATAACGCTGTCCGGCGTCCCGAGTATTTCCTCCCGGCTTTTTCCAAACATTTCCATTTCGTCTTTCAGATATTGCTCGTTTTCGGGAAAGTCCTCCGCCTCTTCATAGGGATATTGGGTTCCGTAATATATGCGGATGATTCCGTTATCGTTGATCACGCCCGGATCAAAGCATACGTATTTTTGCATGGGACTGCCGTCCTTATTTTTCACATATCCCAGATATTCATATTTGCCCGCTGGCGTATCGCATACGGCAACGCTGATGGGACCGAAATATCCTCCCTTTCCGAACTTACCTGACATACAGTAATATAAATAATATCTGCCGTCGTTCCCTCTGACCACGTCCGGCGCGTACATATACTGTCTGTCAGGGTAATCCGGGTCCTGATCGGCACGGTAAATAACCCCTTCGCATCTCCAGTCGGACAGGTCGTCTACCGGAGCGGAATACACTGTATAATCCAGCATACAGAAGGTTTCTCCGGCTTCTTTATCATGGGAACCGTACAGATACACTCTGTCGCCGAAGACATGAGGCTCTCCGTCCGGAATATATTCATTCAAAGGTAAAAACGGATTAAATACTTGTTTTTTCATCCTGAAACACCGCCGTTTCTTATACTTTAAATCTGTATCCTACGCCCCAAATCGTCTCGATATATTGAGGCTTGGAGGTATCAAATTCAATCTTCTCCCTGATCTTTTTGATATGAACGGTAACGGTGGCAATATCTCCGATAGAATCCATATCCCAGATTTCCCTAAACAGCTCTTCTTTGGTAAACACATGGTTAGGGTTTTCCGCTAAAAATGTAAGAAGATCAAATTCCTTTGTCGTAAAAATCTTTTCTTCTCCGTTGACATAGACTCTTCTCGCCGTCTTGTCAATTTTGATGCCGCGGATCTCCACGATATCGTTGCTCTTCTGATTGGAGCTGATCAGTCTCTCATATCTGGATAAATGCGCCTTTACTCTCGCCACAAGCTCGCTGGGACTGAAAGGCTTTGTCATATAGTCGTCCGCTCCGAGACCCAGCCCGCGGATTTTATCAATATCATCCTTTTTTGCAGATACCATGATAATCGGAATATTTTTCTTCTCCCTTACCTGTTTACAGATATCATAGCCGTCCACGCCGGGCAGCATCAGATCCAGAATAATCAGATCCACTTCACTGTTCATCGCCGTCTCCAGCCCTTTCGTGCCGTCGTTTTCGATCATGACCTCGTATCCGCTCATCTCCAGATAATCCTTTTCAAGATCTGCAATCGCTTCTTCATCTTCAACAATCAAAATTTTACTCATCTTTATCAACCTCTCTATATTTTCTGATAACAAAGTGCATACAGGTGCCTTCTCCTTCTTTGCTGGTAGCCCAGATATATCCTCCGTGATCCTCAACAATCTTTTTCACAATGGATAACCCGATGCCGCTGCCGCCCTTGGAAGAATTTCTCGACGCATCCGTCCGGTAAAACCGTTCAAAAATCCTGCTCAAATCCTTTGCCGCAATACCTTTTCCGTTATCCTCAATCTCAATGCGGATAGAATCTATTTCATCCAAAATGCGGATTTCAATGGTCCCTTTTTCCTTATCCAGATATTTGATACTGTTGCCCACAATATTGTTGATAACCCTCTTTAACTGCTCCGGATCGGCGATAATAACCGTATCGTCCGACACCAGATTGTAGAAATTCAGTTCAATATGCCTGGATTCCAGATCAAGCCCGACCTCTTCCACGCAGTCGTTAAAATACTCGCTGACATTGATCCTTTGAAAATTATAAGGAATCCGGTTGCTGTCAATTCCCGAATAAATAGTCAGCTCGTTGATCAGCCGGTTCATATCGTTTGCCTTATTGTAGATGGTCTTAATGTAGCGGTCCATTTTTTCAGGGGTATCCGCCACGCCGTCCATAATGCCTTCCACATAACCTTTGATTGCCGTAATCGGCGTTTTCAAATCATGAGAAATATTGCTGACCAGCTCCCGGTTCTTTTTTTCATTTTCCATGATTTCATCTGTGGATTCCTTTAAACGGAGCCGCATATCCTCATAATTATCAAATAACTCTCCGATCTCTCCGGCATAGTGATTGCTGAGCCGATAATCCAGATTTCCTTCGGCAATTTTTTTCATCGCGAGATTCAATTCGCCGATGGGATTTACAATTCCCTTGTGAATCCATTGTTTCAGGACTAGGACGGATATCAGCAGAATAACAACGATCGCAATCAGAATATCCACCATAAACAGCTTTAAAATCTGCGGG
Source organism: uncultured Lachnospiraceae bacterium (assembly GCA_900542015.1). Lineage (GTDB taxonomy): Bacteria > Bacillota > Clostridia > Lachnospirales > Lachnospiraceae > UBA2882. Next base: position 170,399 of record UQLY01000003.1, read on the forward strand.
TCCACCTTAGCATGAAACGACTGTTCTCCCAAAGTAACCATAAAATAGGACTTGATCCCCAGCAAAGAAATAAAGGTTAAAATGATCGGAATAATTACCATAATCATACAGGCAATCACTATTCTGGTTTTTAACGAATTTTTTTTCCTGTTTTTCTTCATTATGATTGATCCCTTCAAACATTCATATTATATATGTTTTTTGAAAACTATGTCTATGTAATTAAGCGGATTATCATAATTTTTATAAAAATTTTAGAACCTTTCAAAAAATAAATGAAAAAAATGATTGACAAAGGAGACGTCTGATCCTATAATAAAACAGTAATCATTACTGATTTCTATTGTGAGGTGATTTATGGCAGCTTTAAAGTACAGCCGTCAAAGGGAAGCCATTAAAAACTTCCTGATGACCCGAAAAGATCACCCTACGGCTGAGATGGTTTATTCCAATGTGCAAAAGATTTATCCAAATATCAGTTTGGGAACTGTGTACCGCAATTTAACCTTATTATCCGAAATGGGTGAAATTCAAAAACTGCATTTAGAAGACGGCATTGACCATTTTGATGCCGATACCCGCCCCCACAATCATTTTTTATGCACGGAATGCGGAACGGTATTGGATATCGATTATTCTTCCGATCGCGACTCTGACATCGATCGGGCGGCAAATTCCGGCTTCGACGGCAAAATCACGGGTCACATTACCTATTTCCAGGGAATATGTCCCGCGTGTTGTAACAATCAACTTGTTTCAAATGGTACTTGTACCATTTCATAATCTCACTAAAAATATTTTATAAGAAAAGGAGAATGTAAAATGAAATTTGTATGTAGCGTATGTGGTTATGTTTATGAAGGAGACGCAGCACCGGAGAAATGCCCCGTTTGTAACGCACCTGCTGAGAAATTCATCGCTCAGGACGCAGAAAAAACATGGGCGGCAGAGCACGTTGTAGGCGTAGCCCAGGGCGTATCCGAAGACATTCTGGAAGATTTAAGAGCAAACTTCAACGGAGAATGTACCGAAGTCGGTATGTATCTTGCAATGGCTAGAGTTGCACACAGAGAAGGCTATCCTGAAATCGGTTTATATTGGGAAAAAGCCGCTTATGAAGAGGCAGAGCACGCTGCTAAATTTGCAGAACTGCTCGGCGAAGTCGTAACAGACTCCACAAAGAAAAACCTTGAGATGAGAGTAGAAGCCGAAAACGGCGCAACAGCAGGTAAATTTGATCTTGCAAAACGCGCGAAAGCCGCTAACCTTGACGCAATCCATGACACCGTTCATGAAATGGCAAGAGACGAAGCTCGCCACGGCAAAGCATTTGAAGGTCTGTTAAAGAGATACTTTGGCTAATTAAAAATCCTGTAAAATCAATGTTTTGAGGGTTCAAGGGTATGTTAGAGCAATCTGACATGCCCTTTTTATGCAGGTGGTTGTGTCTGAAAGTGGGTTTTGATTTTTGGATTTCATTTTCTTTAGAGAAACACACTTTTCTAAATATGGGTTTAAAAAAGAGATAAGCCTTAACTTATCTCTCTTGAGTATTGCAATAGACAAACCGGAATTTTACTTAGACTTATCTTTTACTGGTTCTCCATTTTCGTCAATTTCTCCCTCAAACCACGCCATAATACCAAACTTACAAAATGGGCATATTATCGCATCTTTGTAAACCTCTTGCTTGCAACGTGGGCAAATAACATATTCTTCATTTTTTACATTTTCCATCTATTTATCGCTTCCTTACAAATTCCGATTGTATAATCACTTAATTTAAGGGTTTCATTAGCTGTTATATTTTATTAATAAACTCCCCGCTAACCCTTATAAACACTAACTTTTCTGTAGGTGAGCTTTCCCTTAGGTATTCCCTTGTGTTATATCGTTTCACAAGGCTTTACGAACCCTCGTAAGGGAAAAAATAAGGGAAGCAAAATCGCATAACACATTATAGCATAATATGAACGGACTGTGTGAACTGCTTGAAATGCTTTTTGAATTTTACAGAAAAGAGGATTGGTTTAATGAACATAATATATGCAGATTACAACATTTATCATAACAGCATTGATATATGCACTTATGCCGGATATATTCTTCGGATTGATTGTGCAAAGGCAGAGGAAGGATTAAAGACAACACCTAATTCAGAGTGTGCCTTGAATGCTTTGGCAATAGACAATCCTGTGAAGTATGCTCGACTTTATCTTGACGGTACTATGCAGATGTGGATAGATGCGGAAGATTCGTTGGAACTATGGTAAATAATTCTTAAGTCAAAACAAGCACCAAATGACTTGTAATGTCATTTGGTGCTTGTTTTATAGATTCCATCCTCGATAGTGTATGTTGCTTCATAAACTATTTTGCATTGTTCATCAATGCGGAAAATGTCTATATAGTTATCAATCAGTAACTAACGGCAGACTTTTCCAGCATCTCTGCCCTCGTTACGCTCTTAATGGGACTGCAGAAATGTGTGTAGGTTTAAAATAGACTTCTTAATCCTATCTACCTGTCCTTTGGCATAAACCCTTTCTGTATGCTGCTTATTAGCTTCTCTTCTATATATCCGTTATTTTTCTTCGTTGGTTTCTTTAAGGGGCATTTTTCTCCCCATAGTGTTCTTTCATCTGGCAACATTTAACTGTCACATGAACATAACAGCTATTTCTGCTTATTCGCATTGTGGTTCATTATATTGAATAAAAATAGCATAAAACACAATGTAATCGGAAACAGGAGTCCAATGCGCATGCCCACATGAATACTACCTCCAAACATGTCCGCAACCCTTCCTACAATGGCTGGACCTATGCTTCCTCCAAGATCACCTGCCATTGCTAAAAGTGCAAACATTGCAGTTCCTCCTGTTGGAAATGCCTTGGAAGAGATGCTGATTGTACCGGGCCACATGATTCCTACAGAAAACCCACATACAATACATCCAGCAAGTCCAATGATCGGATTTTCTGAAAATGACGCTAATAAATAACATACAAAACATAAGATACCGGAACCAATCATAAATCTGTTTAGTTTCATTTTATCACCGGCTTTTCCAAACAACACTCGTGAAATTCCCATCGTCACAGCAAACATACAAGGTCCGGCAATATCTCCCACTGCCTTTGAAAAGCCTAGGGCTGATTCTGCGTACGCAGATGCCCATTGTGCCATTGCAAGCTCCGATGCCCCGGAACAGACCATCATCACAATGGCAATCAGGAACATGGGATTTGAAAATAATTTTCTGATTCCCATTCCCTGTCCTTCCTCTACTAATGATTCAATCGGACAAGTTGCAAAATTAATAATATTGATAGCAGGAATTAATGCAAAAATAACAGCAAGCCATTTCCAGCTGCCAATTCCAAATAGCAGAAAGAAAACGGTCGAAACAAGTATAGTTCCAACTGCTCCCCAACAGTAAAAGGAATGCAGAAGGCTCATAGTAGCCTCCTTGTTCTCAAACGGACATGCTTCCACAATAGGACTTCCTAAAACCTCGATTAAGCCACTTCCAATCGCATACAAAATGACACTTATAATAATACCAATAAACGGAGATGGAATTATTTCCGGTAAAAATGCCAAACCTACAAGGCCTGCAGCCGAACATACTTCAGAAGCAACAATGCATACTCTATATCCAATTTTGTCCACGTACTTGGCACAAAACAAATCTACCAAAAGCTGTGTAAAGAAAAAGGATGTTGATATCATAGCAATGTTTCCAAGTGAAATATTGTAATCTGTATGAAATTTCAGAAATAGTAAAGGTGCAAAATTCGCAGCAACTGCCTGCGTAATAAATCCCAAATAACACGCCAATTTTGTCTTTTTATAATTCTTCATCATTTTTCCTCAACTCTCTTTGTTGTTATTCTTAGATAATGCTCATCTCCACACCAAACACTTCCCTCATAGAACGCACCTAAGTATCTTGGTTCACAATTCACTATAAATGACTTTTCAATAAGCATTAACATAAATTCATTTACCTGTTCCTCATTATCTAAAATGATAGAAATACATTCTTTTTCATCACATAAACCAAATTCAACCTGTGCATACATTTATCTTCTCCTTACGGCTAAATAGAACTATATAGCAATTTTGTTTATTTTTCACTATATAATATCGCAATTATGCTGTATAATATCGTAAAACAGATTGTTCAGGAGGGGACTGCCATGTCGCAGAAAGAAAAGAAAAAGCTTGTAAGTATAAAAGCCGATGATACACTGATGGAAACTGCTTTACATGGGACTCATCTTTTTCCATACAAACTCTATGATGAAAACATAACCGATTATGATTTTAACTGTATTGACTGGCATTGGCATACCGAATTTGAATTTGTATATATCGAATCCGGTATAGTTCACTTTAATGTAGGAGAAGATAATTTTGACATGTCCGAGGGACAGGGAATATTTATTAATTCCAAAGTTGTTCATAAAATGCATTCCGAAAATGACGCTGTAATTCCAAATTTTCTCTTTCTTCCGTCTCTGATTGCTCCGAAAGAAAGTTTAATCTATCAGAAATTTGTGTTACCCTTTCTGAACTCATCTTTGGGTTATTACATTTTTTCTTCTTCACAGGAATGGCAGAAAGAAATTTTGTCTGAAATGCAAAAGCTTATACAGTTTAGCAGAGGTGAAATAAATGAACTACAAATATCTGTTCAATTACAAAAGATATGGGCACTCATAACTTCAAATGTTATTTGTTACCCAGAAACTCAAAATGAGAATGCTTCCTCACTTGCACGGTTACAAATGATGATGCAGTTTATACATTCGAATTACCCTGAAAGCATTTCTCTTTTGGATATTGCCAAAGTTGGGGAAGTGAGTATCAGTACTGCCTTGAATTTGTTTCGTAATGTACTGAATACATCTCCTGTCAACTATCTGATATGCTACAGGTTAAGGAAGGCAGCATTACTTCTTACCAATACAGAAAAAAAAGTAAGTGCCATTTCAATAGAAACTGGATTCAGTAATACAGATTATTTCTGTAAAACATTTAAGAGAATGTATTCCTTAACTCCTACAGAGTATAGAAACGTAAAGAAATGAATTATCCGACGAAAAAAGGGCGACTTATCTCGCCCCTTTATCTCTGCTATGGTAATTCCTTTGTGTATGCTGCTGATCAGCTTCTCTTTGATATATCCGTAATCTTTCTTCAAAGGTTGCTTTTGGTGGTGTTTTCTCCCCATAGTTTTCTTCCCATGTGGCAACATCCATCTGATACTTATACGTGGCATCCTGAGCGATTTTAATTGCATTATAGAATTGCTGTACAGTATCGAATCCATATCTTTTTACAATACCGGATAATCCCGATTTGAGAATATCTATTTCCTCATTCTTTCGCTCAATCTTACTGTCAAGCTCCCTCTTCTTGGTTAGTCTTGAAATACCGTGCAAATCGTCTCGTTCTATCTCCAGCAAATTCCTCTCATGCTCTGCTTTGAAGATTATTTCGTTTTGCTTATCCAGTTCATTCTTAATTCGCTGTAACTTTGGATAAACAGCTGCATCCGGTGGCATGGCAGGTTTGGGTGGTATCTGCGGTTTGTGCGGTTCTGTAACCTCTTTATTTTCAACAGTTGGAACAATCGCAATGCCTGGCGTCGATACTACTTCCTCAGCATATAGTGCTTCCTCCTCTCGTAAATGTTACTTAGGGGAAAGAGGTGGAAGGATTATATAAGTGAGCGGATAGCTTAGGCTATCTGGTTACGAACATTATGCCGTATCCGGCATGAAAAGCTCGATGCAATCGAGAAATACCCAGAGTACAAATCGAAGATTTGTGCGAAGGGTGTATTTCGCTCTCAAACGCTCTCAAACGCCGAGGGCTTGTTAAAAAATTAGTACATGAAAATATACATTGTTTTTTACATAACTTTTTGGCTATCACACATCTATCATCTTCCTATCCTCATTCCCTGAAAATTCCGGTTGATACCAGAGAAAGCACATGATATAATCTATTTGCGTGTAGGTATATCATGGCTTCGGTCTGATACATACCATTGGGGCGGTTTCATAGGAAGCCGCCCTTTTAAGTTGTCACTTTTCGTGCGACAGCTTTGACAGTATTCTTATCTCTCAAGTCCCTGCCTTCATTGGCTTCCATAAACGTTTCCAGTATATCGGTTTTGATAAGAACCTTTCTTCCTACCCGGAGTACCGGAAGTTTCTTCCATTCCACCAGATTCCGGAGAGTGTTTCTCCCGATACCTGTGTAGTCAGCAGCTTCCTCTATGGATAAGGCAATCTTCGTTTCTGTCATTGAATCACCTCCTTGCAAATCGCATTATGCAATTTCTGTAGTAGTGATACTATAACGCTTTTATATCTTCTTGTCAAGCATTACGAAATCCAAAAAACAATTATTGACTTGCATATTGCAATTATAAAAGGCATGTGATATAGTAGTACCATACCGAAAAAGGAGGCGTACCAATATGAAAGATAAAGAGTTACGCAAGCTAATCGGTAGCAGGGCAAAACAGCGAAGATTGGAGCTTGATTTGAAACAGCCTTATATTGCAGAGAAGATGGGAGTAACTCCCTCTACTATCCAAAGATATGAGGCAGGTACAATCGACAATACCAAGAAGCTGGTGCTGGATGGTCTTTCAGAGGCACTTCATGTATCTGTGGAATGGCTCAAAGGAGAAACCGATGAATACGAAACAGACATTACGGATAAGAAAGAATTACAGATTCGTGATGCAATGAGCAGTATTCTAAACCGACTTCCCTTTGACCTAAGTAATGAGGAAGCTGATTTCTCGAAAGACTTATTGCTACTGATATTACAGGAATATGAGTTGTTTATGGATTCATTCCAGTATGCCTGTAAGAATTTCAAAGGCAATACGGAAAATGCGGACATAGCAGCCACAATGGGGTTTGAATCAAACCAAGAGTACAATGAGATAATGTTTCTTCGGGAGATTACCCATTCTGTCAATGCCTTTAATGACATGGCAGATGTGATAAGACTCTATTCCAAAAAACCGGAGACGGCTACACAAAGGCTTGCAAATCTTTTAGCGGATGATTCCGAATCGGTATAGTTAGACAACCGGAGTTATGATATACTTACACGCAAGAAGCATTTCATCAGTTCCGATTGTCTGATATCGAAAGGAGACACACGATTATGGCAAAAGGATCTGTAAGAAAAAAAGGAAAGAAATGGTACTACCGCTTCTATGTGGAGGATGCAAGTGGCAATCTGGTACAGAAGGAATTTGCGGGAACAGAAAGTAAAAGTGAAACAGAAAAGCTGTTAAGACAGGCAATGGAGGATTACGAAAGTAAGAAGTTCATTGCAAAGGCTGACAACATTACCCTCGGAGAACTGCTCGACATTTGGGCAGAGGAAGAACTAAAGGTCGGCACATTAAGCAATGGAACTGTTGGTAATTATCTTCAGGCGGTCAATCGGATTAAGCAACACCCTATCAATGACCGAAAGCTGAAAACAGTCACTTCGGAGCATTTGCAACAGTTTATGGATTTGCTTACCTTTGGTGGAACAGCCGGTAGCTTTATTTCCAAAGGCTACACAAAGGATTATGTGCATTCCTACTCTGCTGTGTTACAGCAGGCATTTCGCTTTGCAGTATTTCCAAAACAGTGGATTACCTTTAATCCCATGCAGTATGTGGTGTTAAAGCGAAAGACGGAAAATGTGAATTTATTTGCAGAGGACGATGCCGAAGATGTGAATGCCAAACCGCTTACCCACGAAACGTATCAGAAGCTGTTGGAACAGCTTGGCAAAAGAAGTAAGGATGCAATCCTTCCGGTTCAGATAGCTTATTTTACCGGGCTACGGCTCGGAGAAGTTGCAGGACTGACTTGGCAGGATATTAACCTTGAGGAACAGTATCTTACTGTAAGGCGAAGTGTCCGCTACAACGGAGCAAGACACAAAACAGAAATTGGTCCTACAAAACGGAAAAAGGTGCGTGTGGTGGATTTTGGCGATACTCTCGCCGGAATCCTAAAGACAGCCAAAAAGGAACAGCACAAGCAGCGTTTTCAGTACGGACAACTGTACCACAGAAACTATTACAAAGAGGTTCGGGAAAAGAATCGTGTGCATTATGAATATTATAATCTTGATGGCACTCAGGAAGTACCGATGGATTATACAGAAATCTTCTTTGTATGTTTAAGGTCAGATGGGTGTCTGGAACTTCCAAGCACAGTAGAAACAGCCTGCAGGAGTGCCAGCAGGAAAGTACCTGAGTTGGAAGGCTTTCACTTCCACACATTAAGGCATACCTACACCACCAATCTTCTGTCAAACGGAGCACAGCCAAAGGATGTCCAGGAGTTGTTGGGACATTCCGATGTTAGTACCACAATGAATGTTTACGCTCACGCAACGAGGGAAGCAAAGCGAAATTCCGCAAGACTTCTGGATAAGGTTGCAGGGCAATAAACAAAGATTTCCCTTGTAAGTTACCCATAAGGGCAAAAACAAGGGAAAATACATACAAGTTCACGATTCGAGGCTCTGAAAGCCTTGAAAAATAAGGAAAGTTAGTTGGATTGATAAACAACTCTCGATTTATCAAAATGAATTATACCATAATCTGTTTAATAGTACCATTTTTTGATAATATTTTTACCCGTCTATATAATGTAATGTATCGTAGATACTGGATAATGTCCCGTTTTCTCAATTTTTATATAGGATAGGCAGAGGTGTACGGATTTATTTACCTTATCCACTAATAATTAACATGTAAATAATATAAATCCGTTTTGAATCTTGTAGAAAGGGAACTGTCGGAAACCAATAATCTCTTTTTCTTTTTTATAAAAAGAAGTGACTTAGAATATGAGGAATAGTATAATATGAACAGATATTTTGAGAATAAGCAGGAATGATTAGATATGATTTTGGGGTAGAGGGTATTATATTATATTATGAAAGAAAATGAAATTGTCCTTTTTACAGACGATAAAATAGAATTGGAGGTTCCAATTACTCCAGATCAGGAAACTGTATGGTTGACGCAAGAACAGATGTCCATACTATTTGATACAGCACGTTCTTCCATAGCATATCACATTGGCAACATATTTAAAGAAGGGGAACTAGATAAAAATACTTCTGTCGAAATTTTCGACAGAAGTGAAAATAAAGCATCCAGACCGCCTAAATATTATAATCTGGATGTGATTATATCAGTAGGGTATAGAGTGAAATCTAAGCGAGGCGTTGCTTTTAGAAAATGGGCGAATGCTGTATTAAAAAAATACATAATCAAAGGCTATGCGGTAAATCATAATCGTATGAATCAGCTAAATGAGGTAATACGAGTTATGAAGAGAGTAGAAAGCAACCTTGATACTAAGCAAGTGCTGACGGTAGTAGAAAGGTATAATCAGGCATTGGAATTGTTGGATGCTTATGATCATCAGAATATGGAACGTCCGAAAGGAAATAAGGCAACATATATTCTGACTTATGAGGAATGTAGAAAAGTTATTGATAATATGAAATTTGGAGATAGTAGTTCTTTATTTGGTAATGAAAAGGATGATTCTTTCAAGGGAAGCATCGGGGCAATTTATCAAAGTTTTGCGGGAGAAGATTTGTATCCCACTTTGGAGGAAAAGGCGGCAAATTTATTATATTTTGTCACTAAGAATCACAGTTTTTTTGATGGAAATAAGAGAATTGCAGCATCGGTCACGAAAGCGTGTTTCCGTGATCGATGCTGCAATTTATAAATGCAACAGCCCTACCTTTTTTATTCCATCAATGCCCTTAAAAGCATAATATGGTATTCCTCATCCTGAATGATTCTGGCGAGTACGGCGCCCACATATTCATCCTGAATGTTCCTTATGTGCATTTTGTACTGGTTGATCGCCGCCTGTTCATCTTCAATTCCGGATTGCAGGATGCTTCTTGTATTTTCAGGGGATTTCAGATATTCGGGCGTCCACATCAAACGTTTTCCGTTGTTCTGCCTTGCAATAAAATCAACGTTTCCGCCCAACAGAACAATCAATTCGCCTAATTTCTGAAGATGTATCATTTCCGCCATTGCAATGCCTAAAATGGTTTTTGCGACCGCACATTTTTCACGGGACAGGCGGCTTTCATCCGTGATATATTGTGTAATTGCAGACATTTCCGACACGGGACCGCAATAGTCAAAGCTCAGAATATTGGCGTACATCCTGTTTTTTTCCCTGACCTGTATGGGCGGGTAGGGCAGCTCCATCATAATAGGCGATACACCCATAAAATTACAGGTATTGACAAACATATTATCATTTTCTTGCATCATGTGATCGGTTCCTATGATCCTTCTTTATGATAATATATTTCGATTTTATTTTCGTATGCTTAATATTTTTCCCGCCCGATAATAGGAAAAGTTAAAGTCCAAAATTCCCATATCCTCATATTCCGTCCATGGATTTCTCCACGCATATTGCGTATCGGCTTCTTCCAAAAACACCCCTGCCTCTTCCATTGCGGGCACCGCATCGGCGCTCAGGGTATAAAGATACGCCTGATCCGCCAATTCTTCCTGGCTCAGATTGTATTTTGCAATCCAATAATCCGGTCTTGCCAGAGAAAATCCGATATATAATACCGTTACGACGACCATTGCATAAGAAAAAAGAGGAAAATCGGTTCGATAAACGGTAACCATACATCCGATTAACAGCAGGCTGATGACCACCAACGCCCATAAAACCAGCACTCTTAAAAAGGTCAGTTGATAAGTCTGTACATACAGGATCATCCTCATTGCCGACGAAGCGATCATAATAAAGGTACAGCAGGAAAAAACCGTCATAATGACCTTTAATATCCGGTTTTCCCGGAATCTTGCAATACAGATTAAAACAATTACCAGATTGATCATGCAGACAAACAACAGTTGGAAAAATCCCTCTCTTGCATATCCCGCATAAGTGTATCCGTCCGGCAGACGAAAGCCGCCGATAAATAAGTAGGAGATCTGAATAACGGAAAAAATCAGGTATACCATCGTAATGATCGACAGAAAGGTAATCGCCGTTATAGGTTCCCATTTCTTTTTTTCCGCCGTTTCATCCGCAATTTTCCCTTCCGCAAAATAGGAAAGCAGACTGTAAGAGCCGACGATCCCCAGAACAATCAACAGCAATAAATAAAAGGGTCTTTCCGGCATACGGATATTGGAAAACAATTCCTCGAACAAATTGCGGAATACCGCGTCCGCGCTTACCAGCAGACTGACAATCACAAGCAGAAGCGGGATGGAAATAAAAATACCAAGCCAGATGTATTTCGCCTTGCTGTTTTTATCCTTCTCCTTCGCACCGCCTTCAAAGTAAGCGGCTGCATCCATATAAAGATGCCTGCAGTATCCTACGGAAAGAATGGGCGCCAAAAATATTTCCTGTAAATATTTCCCGAATCCCCATTTCTTTGTATTACAGAAATGAGTAAACAGGAAACTTAAAATCAATAAAATGATGCCGCAGGTGTTAAAGAAAACCAGCACCCGGCTCCCCGTCAGGCAACTGCTGACGCTTAAAATCTCCCATGCCGCAAAATAAAACAGGGCGCTTGTTTTTGTTGTAATAGCAAGCTGACGGAAACCAAGCATAAACAGTATCATCGTTGCCACGCCTAAAACCGGCATTGTAATTCCGTGGAAGCCTTTATACAGACAGACTGTAAATAAAATACCGTAGATCAGACAGCCCGGTCCGAAGAACTGAAACTTCTGCCTCAATTTGCTTTCTTCTTTTGATTTTATATCCAAAACCGGCTGCGGATTGTTTATACTTTCCGTAATAACCTCGTTCATACTCTAACGCTCCCTTCTTATTCTCCTTCTTGTGTAAAGTCCCCCGGGGATTCTCCGTTGGGCTGCCATTCCAAAATATCTCCCGGCTGGCAATCCAATGCCTTACAGATTTTATTCAGCGTATCGATTTTGATCGCCTTCGCTTTTCCGTTTTTCAAAATAGAGATATTTGCCATTGTAATGCCGACTTTTTCGGATAATTCTGTTACGCTCATTTTCCGTTTTGCCAGCATGACGTCTATATTTATTATAATCATCGTCATCACCCTTCTTACTTTAAATTGTCAGTTCCGTTTCTTCTTTGAGCGCGGCGGCTTTATAAACCAGATGAGATAACGCAGCGGCGGCTATTGTTACGGCAATGCCTCCGAAAACCACCAGGATACAAAGCAGAGTCAGCCCGCCGTGGTTCATATCCAAAACATAAAAAATACAGCTTCCCACAAACAGAAACAGCGAATCAAACGCTGCCAGCCCCGAAATATACTTTAACAGCCTTGCGTTAATTGCCGAAAAGGAATTGTCCTTTCCGATTTCCACGGCAATCCGATATCCGCAGATCAGCACCAGATAACAGGGAATCGCTGTCAGCCAAATGAAAATCACCCATGATAAATAATAATATTTATACGACGGTTCATTATATAAAATTGCCTTTCCCCCTACCGGAATAAAATACAAATAAATAACCAAGCCGCAAATCCCGATCCCGATCATTACCGCCTTTAAGGAATTTGCAAGTCCTTTTTGACTCATACTAAAACCTCCTGCATTTTTAATATCATATTTGTTTTTTCTTTTCCATAATATACCACTGTCATTTACGCATGTCAACAATTTTTTATTGATTTACAATAAATATTTAAAGAAATACAAAAAATAACGGCGGAATCCTACGGACATTTCCATAAGCCTTCCGCCGCTATTTCAATCTTTTTTCATAAAATAAGCCGGTAAAATAAGTCAATCAGCCCGACCGTTGTTACTTTCAGCCATATAAATATTTTTCCTGTTCCGGCGTCAATACGTCGATCTGCTTTCCTAAGAAATTCAGCTTTCTGACCGCTACATCCCGATCCACTTCTTCGGGTACATCGATCAGTTTCTCGGTTAAGGTATCGCCTTTTTCTACCAGATATTTTGCCGACAATGCCTGAATGGCAAAGCTCATATCCATGATCTCCGCCGGATGTCCGTCTCCGCAGGCAAGATTAACCAGTCTGCCCTCGCCCAATACGCAGAGGGTATTTCCGTTGGGCAGCTCGTAGCCGACAATATTTTTTCTCATTTCCCTGGAAGAAACCGCAATCTCACGCAGTCTCGCCATATCGATTTCACAATCGAAATGACCGGCGTTGCAAAGAATGGCGCCGTCCTTCATTTCCATAAAGTCTTCTTCATCGATAACTTTGTCGCATCCGGTTACCGTCACAAAGAAATCTCCGTATTTTGCGGCTTCCTTCATGGGCATCACGTCGAATCCGTCCATTACGGCTTCAATCGCCTTAACGGGATCGATTTCCGTCACAATCACGCGCGCTCCCAGACCTTTCGCCCTCATTGCCGTCCCTTTGCCGCACCAGCCGTAGCCCGCAACTACAACGATCTTTCCCGCAACGATCAGGTTCGTTGTCCGGTTGATTCCGTCCCATACGGATTGTCCCGTACCGTACCTGTTATCAAAGAAATGCTTGCACTGTGCATTATTTACACGCACCATGGGAAACTGCAACTTCCCGGCGCGGTTCATCGCCTCCAGACGGATAATGCCCGTTGTCGTTTCCTCGCAGCCGCCGATAACCTGAGGAATCAGATCCGTAAATTCGGTGTGCATCATATTGACCAGATCTCCGCCGTCGTCAATGATAATGTTGGGACCGATCTGCAAAACCTGTCTGATATGATGATTATATTCCTCGTCGGTAGCGCCGTACCACGCGTGAACTTCCAGTCCCGCCTTAACCAAAGCCGCCGCCACGTCGTCCTGGGTGGATAACGGATTGGAACCCGTTACATACATTTCGGCTCCGCCGGCTTTCAATACCTTGCATAAATAAGCCGTTTTAGCTTCCAAATGCACGGAAAGAGCGATTTTCTTTCCCGCAAAAGGCTTCGTTTTCTCAAATTCCCCTTCTAAGGTTCTCAACAGATCGCAATTTCTTCTGACCCATTCAATTTTCTGTTCTCCGCCGGGAGCCAGATTGATATCTCTGATTTCGCTGCTCATACTTTTTCCTCCATATTGCCGTTATTCAATATTAGTTTATCGTTTCCCTCTTTTGCTGACAAGTTTTTTTGCGTTTTTCTGTTATTTTCTTTATCAGGACAATAAATGTTATGAAGAATCGCCGCCAATTCCCAGGGAGTTTCCCTGCTTCCCGCAGACGCCCAGGATAAATAGATCGTCAATATCGCTCCCGAAAATGCCTGCAGCTCATAAAAGTGCTCGATTCCGTCCTCGGGCTTTTGCCACTTTTCCATAACATATCCGCAGACCGCCTCCAGAAAATGATAACCCAGACCGCTTTGAAACAGACTGTCCAAAAAATCCTTATATTTTTCAAAGTAAGTAAAACAGCGGACCAGGCTACGCATATCATAATAGTTTTCCGATATGGGATGTTTCTTTACATCCTCCCGATAAAGATACACCAGATCATCCAGATAAGAAAGCAAAATCTCTTCCTTGCTCTTATAATTGCGGTAATAGGTCATTCTGGACACGCCGGCTTTTTGCGTAAGCTCCGATACGGATATCGCTGACAGCGGCTTATCCTTCAGCAACTGCATCAACGCAGTAACCATACATTCCCTTGATAATAGGTTTGCCGGGTTTTTCTTGGATTTATTCACGAACAAAACCCCCTTTTTTGTCACACTTTTCGTTTCGTTTATTGCACTTATTTTTAGATAGTGTTACAATTTGTCACACTTAATTATAATTATATATTATAATAAAAAAAATTATTTTCAAGTAATAAAATTGTGATAAAAGGATGTGTAAAATTGGAAAATTACGTTATCAGTTGCTGCTCTACCGCAGACCTGACGGAGGAACACTTTCAAAAGCGGAATATTTCTTATATCTGTTTCCATTATGAACTGGACGGAAAAGAATATTACGACGATCTCGGGAAATCCATTCCCTTTGATCAATTCTATTCCGCTATGCAAAACGGCGCCGAGACAAAGACCTCTCAGGTAAACGCCGAAGAATTTGAAACCTACTTTGAAGGCTTTTTAAAAAAAGGATTGGATATCCTCCATGTATGTTTATCTTCCGCTCTTTCCGGCGTTATCAATTCCGCGACGGTTGCCAGAGACGCCCTCCTGGAACGTTACCCGGATAGAAAAATCTATATTGTGGATTCCCTGGGCGCCTCTTCCGGCTACGGTTTAATTATGGACCGGCTCGCGGACTTGAGAGATTCCGGCAAATCCATTGATGAACTGTATGAATGGGTCAATTCCCACAAGCTGAACCTGCACCACTGGTTTTTCTCCACGGACCTGACCTTTTATATTAAAGGAGGCAGAATCTCCAAAGCGTCGGGAACTATCGGAACGATGTTAAATATATGCCCTTTACTAAATATGGATCATATGGGAAGACTGGTCCCAAGATATAAAATAAGAACAAAGAAAAAAGTCATTCAGGCAATTGTTGATAAAATGGAGGAATATGCCGAGAACGGGCTTGATTATTCCGGCAAATGCTATATCAGTCATTCGGCATGTCTACAGGATGCAAAAAAGGTTGCCGCCCTTGTGGAAGCCCGCTTTCCCAACCTGAACGGAAAAGTTGAGATCAACGATGTGGGAACGACTATCGGCAGCCATACCGGTCCAGGAACTGTCGCTTTGTTTTTCTGGGGGTGTAAACGTGAAAATTAAAAAAGAAGCTGTCGCTAAATTTATTCGCGCGGTTACTGTTCCTCCCGTTTTAGTCTGCGTGCTGATTTTGGTTCTCTCTGTAGCAAGAGACGACATTTTTTATGAATTGCGGGATATTATTATGTCCTTTGTCCTTTTAGGTGTGGTTCCGGTGCTTGCCTATCCTTTGCAGCGCTTATTACCGGGTTTTCAGGATAAAGGGCGCGAAGGGCAGAGAAAACTTGCTTTTATTTTAAATATCGCCGGCTATACGCTTGCCTTTATTTTAGGTTTTGCCTTTCATGTCAACGACAGGCTGATGTTGATCTATACGACGTATTTTTGTTCCGTCATCATCCTTGCTGTTTTTAACCTGCTGCATATTCGCGCAAGCGGACACGCATGCAGCGCGGCAGGTCCCTTTCTGTTTTTCATTTATTTTACCGGCTGGACTGCCGTTATTCCCTGTCTGGTCGTTATGGCGCTTATTATATGGTCGTCCCTGATATTAAAAAGACATACCATAAAGGAACTGACCCTTGGTTTATTAACTTTTATCGCAGCATTTTTATTATCAAGCTGCCTGATATGATCAAAAGGAGAAATGACAATGAAGACAGCAATCATGACAGATACAAACAGCGGAATATCCAAAGCCGAAGGCGAACAGCTCGGCGTTTTTGTTATTCCCATGCCTGTCATTATCGATGAACGCACCTACTACGAAGGAGTTGACCTGACCCAGGAATATTTTTATGATTGCCTGACCGGAGGAAAGAATATATCCACCTCCCAGCCTTCTCCCGGCGACGTTTTGAATATGTGGAAACAAATTTTGTCCTCAGGCTATGATGAAGTCGTATACATTCCCATGTCCAGCGGGCTCAGCAATTCCTGTGAAACAGCGATTTCTCTTGCCAAAGATTTTGACGGCAAAGTACAGGTAACGGATAACCACAGGATCTCCGTACCTATGAAAGAATCCGTTATGGAAGCCGTAAAATACGCTAAGGCTGGAAAAAACGCCGCACAGATCAAGAAAAAGCTGGAGGAAAATTCCTACAACTCCAGCATATATATTGCCGTGGATACATTGGAATTTTTAAAAAAAGGCGGCAGGATTACCGCGGCAGGCGCCGCTCTCGGAACCGTTTTAAATATTAAACCCATTCTTACGATCCAGGGCGAAAAACTGGACGCTTTTGCCAAAGTCCGCGGCATGAAAAAATGCCGTACCAAAATGATTGAAGCAATCCGAACCGATTTAAACACCCGGTTTCAAAATATTCCTCTTAGCCGTCTTCGGCTGGGCGCTGCAGGCGCAGGTCTGACTGAGGAAGAAATCGATATCTGGAAGCGGGAACTTTCGGAAGCGTTTTCGGAATTAGAACTTTGTTATAATCATTTGTCCCTCTGTATCGGCGCTCACACAGGTCCCGGCGCATTGGGCACGGCGATTACCGTGATTGACGAATGATCCTATCGGAGCGGATGCTTTATTTTCTTACATTTTACCTAAATTTTGGAATAAATTGATAAAGCTTTTTGTAATTTTAACCAAGAAACCTTACCGTGCCCGTGAACATATTCATCATAAGGGCATTAAAACAGATGAAAATCCGTTTTTGATTTATACAAAATGTCTATATTTTTTCCCTGTTTCCGGTTATTCTGAAATTTGCAATTCCCGGACAAAAGGAATATGATACAGACAGTTGAAAATGAATCACAATCAATCACCAAACCAAACCTTAGTAAAAATAACGGCGTCAATCATTACTGATTGGCGCCGCTATTTTTATGAAACTCATAAACTCATAATTATTTTTTTAAGCATTTACAATATTGCGCTTTTCGCCTTTTAGGAACGCTTCAATATTTTTATAAACCTCGACGGCTAATCGTGTCCGTGCCTCAGTACTTGCCCACGCCATATGAGGGGTTATGATCAATCGTCTGCTGTCCTGTATCTTTCCCAAAGGATTATCCTGTCCGATGGGTTCCCGTTCCAAAACATCCAATCCCGCCGCATAGATTTCATCTTCCATAAGCGCGCGATAAAGATCCTTGTTATTGACGACGGGTCCTCTCGCCACATTCAGCAAAATCGCCGTCTTTTTCATTTTTTTCATGGCTTCATAATCGATCAGATTTAAAGTCAGATCCGATAAAGGACAATGCACGGATAAGAAATCGGAACGCTCCAACAGCTCGTCAAAATCTACTCTTTCATATTCCGTACTGCTGTTTCTGCCCGTAACAGAGTAATAAATGACATGGCATCCGAAGCCTTCCGCTATTTTTGCGGCTTTTTTTCCGATATTGCCAAGTCCGATAATACCCCACGTCTTTCCTTCCAGCTCTACAAAAGGCTCGTCAAAATTGGAAAAACGATCCTGGGCGCCGTAAGCGCCGGATTTCACATAATTATCATAAAAAGGCAGTCTTTCCAACAGATAAAGCGCCATGGCAAAGGTATGCTGTGCGACTGCCGCCGTGGAATAATCCACGACGTTCGCCACACCGATTCCTCTTTTTTTGCAATATTCCAGATCTACATTGTCATATCCTGTCGCAAACAGGCAAATTAACTTTACATGCGCCGCATCCTTTAAGGTTGATTCATTCATAGGTCCTTTGTTTACGACAATCACATCCGCATCGCGGACCCTTTCCGCAATCTGCTCATCCAGCGTATTTGCATAATAAGTCACATTGCCAAAATCTTCATAGATCGTTAAATCAATGTCGTCGCCGATGCTTTTTTGTTCCAATACAACAATATTCATATCCATTTTATTTCAATCTCTCTAATAATGCTTCTCTCTGTTCTTCATAGCCGGGTTTGCCAAGTAAAGCAAACATATTTTTCTTATAGCTTTCCACACCGGGCTGGTTAAAAGGATTAACGCCGAGCAGATAACCGCTGACACCGCATGCGAACTCAAAGAAGTAGAACAACTGTCCCAGATAAAACTCTGTTTCTTCGGGGATCTTAACCATCAAATTCGGAACCTGTCCGTCCGTATGCGCCAGGATCGTTCCGTTCATCGCAGATTTATTGACAAAATCAACGGTCTTTCCGGAAAGATAATTTAATCCGTCAAGATCCACAGGCTCTGTGCCGATTGTCAGCTCTTCTCTGGATTTCTCCACATTCAAAACGGTTTCAAACATAATTCTTGATCCGTCCTGAATAAACTGACCCATAGAATGAAGATCTGTGGTCAGATCAACGCTTGCAGGGAAAATACCCTTCTGATCTTTTCCTTCGGATTCGCCGTATAACTGTTTCCACCATTCGGATACATAGTGTACGTTGGGCTCATAGTTGGCAAGCACTTCGACGGATTTGCCCTTTCTCAAAAGGATATTGCGGAGAGCGGCATATTTTAACGCGTCGTTTTCTTCGTAAGGAAGGTTTAACGCATTTTCTCTTCCGCTTGCAGCGCCTTCCATCAGCTTGTCAATATCCGCGCCGGATACCGCGATGGGAAGAAGTCCTACTGCGGTCAGTACGGAGAAACGTCCGCCGATATCATCGGGTACGATAAAGGATTCGTAACCTTCTTCGTTTGCCAGATTCTTTAAAGAGCCTTTTGCTTTATCGGTTGTAGCGTAAATTCTCTTTGCAGCGCCTTCTTTGCCGTATTTCTTTTCGGCCATTTCCTTGAAAATTCTGAAAGCGATCGCCGGTTCGGTAGTCGTACCGGATTTGGAAATCATATTGATGGAAAAATCTCTGTCTCCGATTACATCGATCAGATCTTTCAGATAAGTCGTAGAAATGGAATTTCCTACAAAGTAAATCTCGGGAGTTTTTCTCTGATCCTTGGAAATTACATTATAAAAGCTGTGTCTTAAAAATTCGATTGCCGCTCTTGCTCCCAGATAAGATCCTCCGATACCGATTACTACCAGTACGTCGGAATCGCTCTGAATTTTAGCCGCGGCTTTTTTAATTCTTGCAAATTCATCTTTATCGTATGCAACCGGTAAATCAATCCATCCCAGGAAATCATTGCCGGCGCCCGTCTTGGACACCAATAAATCTTTTGCATCCATAACCTGCTTTTTCATCAAATCAACTTCATTGTCGCTTACAAACGGAGCAACTTTGGAATAGTCAAAGGTTACTTTTTCACTCATTGTATTCTCTCCTTTTTACCGGTTTTTACAAACCTTGTTTATAGACCAAAATAAGTTTAGCAAAATAATATTTTATTTGCAAGTAAATACTGGAAAAACCGATATTTTTCTGATATAATCTCTCCGTGTAAAAAAGCCTGTTTTTATACACTTCATAATTTTGACACATCTTTGTTTTATGATACAGACAATTACTACAGGTAAAATGATTACATATAATGAAAAGAGGAATCCATATGGTTTACAAACCCACGGGCGTATGCTCACAGGCAATTGATATTGAACTGGACGGAGACATCATTCAGTCTGTCTCCTTTGTAGGCGGTTGCAACGGCAACCTGCAGGGGATCGCAGCTCTTGTAAAGGGAATGAAGGCACAGGACGCGATAGACAAACTGCGCGGAATTAAATGCGGTTTCAAATCAACCTCCTGCCCCGACCAACTGGCAAAGGCTTTGGAATCCATGATTTAATAAAATATTATTCGTAAATAAAATTTGGGAGAGTATATTATGAAAAGAATCGTTTTGACAGGCGGCGGTACAGCCGGACATGTGACACCAAACATCGCCCTTTTGCCGGGTTTAAAAGAACTGGATTATGATATTCACTATATCGGTTCCTACGAAGGAATCGAATCAAAATTGATTCCCGATTATGATATTCCCTATTACGGTATTTCCACCGGTAAATTCCGCCGGTATCTGGACCCTAAAAATTTTTCCGATCCGTTCCGCGTTCTGAAAGGTTATTCCCAGGCAAGGAAAATCTTAAAACAGATCAAGCCCGACGTAGTATTTTCCAAGGGCGGTTTTGTATCCGTACCCGTTGTCAGGGCGGCGGCTTCTTTAAAAATACCCTGCATTATCCATGAATCCGATATGACCCCGGGGCTTGCCAACAAGCTCTGCCTCCCCGTTGCGGAAAAAATCTGCTGCAATTTTCCGGAAACCTTACAATACCTTCCGGAAAATAAAGCGGTCCTTACAGGTTCTCCCATTCGGGAAGAATTGACAAAAGGCAACAAAATATCCGCGCTGAATCTTTGCGGATTTAATGCAAATACTCCCGTTATCATGGTTATCGGCGGCTCTTCAGGCGCCGCAAACGTCAATAAAGCAATCAGGGACGCATTGCCGGAGCTGTTGAAGGATTTCCAGGTCGTACACATCTGCGGTAAGGATAAAATCGACAATCTGCTTTTGACCACCAAGGGCTATAAACAGTTTGAATATGTAAAGGCGGAATTAAAAGATATCTTCGCTATGGCGGATATCGTAATCAGCCGCGCCGGAGCCAACGCAATCTGCGAACTCCTCGCTTTGCAAAAGCCCAATATTCTGATCCCTTTAATGGCGGGAAGCCGCGGCGACCAGATATTAAATGCAAAATCCTTCGAGTCCCAGGGCTATTCCATGGTCATTTCCGAAGATGATATGACGACACAGCTGCTGGTTGACTCCGTTCATGATCTCTATTTCAGAAAACAGAGCTTTATAGAGGCAATGAGCCGCTCCCACCAGAAAGATTCCATTCAGACAATTTTGAATTTGATCGAAGAAACTGTAGAAAATCATAAATAAAAAATAGTATCTGTCACGGAAACACGCTTTCGCTCTATAAAAACGCAGCGGTGCGTAAATCCGCAAAATACGCGGATTAAGCACCGGCGTTTTTATAAAGGTTTCCTTTGACAGATACCATTTTTGATAATTACATCAACCGCTTATTATTTCATTTGTTATTTTTTATTTGTTTTTATTGTTTTCTATTTATTGTTTTCTTGGAAATCCTCATTTGGGGTTTCTTTCACTGTATTTTGTGTGTTTTCTTCATTATCGTCTTTACTCAGCATTTTTGCTCCCAAGGCTCCTGCGAGAACGGATTTTATATCAAATCCCAGGCTCTGGGTCAGCCCTTCCGTTATCTGAGTTGTGGATTTGGTAATATCTTCTATCAATTTCGCGGTATTTCCTTCTCCGTACATCGTGATCTTATCAATGTTTTCCAAAGGTTTCGCCACGTTTGCCGCAACATCAGGCAGAATATTAAAATACATTTCCAAAATGGAAGCATCTTTCATCTTCGCCATAGCTTCCGCTTTCTTATCGATACCTTCCGCTTCTGCAATAGCTTTTGCCCGGATCGCTTCTGCTTCCGCGATACCTTTTGCCCTAATTCCTTCCGCTTCCTGCTCCGCCTGATATTTCATCGCATCGGCATTGATTCTCATAGCCTCCGCTTCTCTTTCCATCTCAAATTTGCGGGCTTCTGCGTCCTTCTGCCTTTTGTAAAGTTCTACATCCGCCATCTGCTGCTGCCTGTACTTATCGGCATCAGCCTGTTTTTTAATGGATGCGGAAAGTTCCTGCTCTTTTACCTCCGCTTCCTTTTTCTTCAACTCGATTTCTTTTTCCTGTTTTGCGATATTTGCCTCGGCGCTGGTCACTTCAATCGTTTTACGCTGCGCTTCCTTTTGAATCTCATAAGCGGCGTCCGCTTCAGCCTGTTTGATATCGGATTCTTTCTTTAACTCAGCCTGCTTAATACGAAGCAGGTTCTGCTTTGTCGCAATATCCGTATTCGCCAAAACCTGCGCTTCATTAGCCGCTTTCTTTGCTTCTGCTTCGGCAATCGCCACATCTCGGTCCGCCTGTGCCTTCGCAATGGAAGCATCCTTTTGAATCTGGGACATATTATCCTGTCCTAAAGCGACAATAAGTCCTTTTTCGTCATCGATTCTTTGAATATTACAGGAAATAATCTCTATACCAAGGGCATTCATGTCCTTCTGAGCCTTTTCCTGTACTTCATCGCCAAATTTTTTCCGGTCCGTACATAATTCTTTTAACTTTACGGTACCGATGATTTCACGCATGTTACCCTGTAAAGAATCTGTCAATGCAATGACGATTTGATCTTCCCTCATATTCAGGAAGTTTTTCATTGCTAATTTAATACCTTCATCGTCAGTCTTTACCCTGATCTTTGCAACTGCGTCAATATCTACGCCGATAAAATCCAAAGTCGGTATATAACCGTTTGTCTTAATATCAACGCTGATCTGCTTAACAATCAGATTATCTTTACGTTCCAAAAACGGAATCTTGACTCCGGCTCTACCAATTAGAATTTTAGGTTCCCTTTTAAAACCCGAAATAATATAGGCAATATCCGGCGGAGCCTTTACATACCCGCTTGCAATAATAGCCAAAACAGCTAAAATAATAATTGTAATGATCATAATTTAAATCATTTCTTAACCCCCTCTGTATTTAGTTTTTACTATTATTTATTATAGCACAGGCATTTTCATTTTTCGACAAATTTTACTCGTACCGGAGCGCTTCGATGGGATTCATTTTTGCCGCTTTGTTTGCCGGATAATATCCGAAAAATACGCCGATCATCATAGAAAATACCACCGAGAATATAATACTTCCCACGGAAGCGCTTGCGTCATAACCCAATACGGATACCGCCGCAGAGCCCAAAATCAGTCCCAGTGCAATGCCGATAAGCCCGCCGATTAAACAGATCACAATGGATTCTGTTATAAACTGCAGCCGGATGGAACCGTTAGTCGCGCCAAGCGCCTTTCTTGTACCGATTTCCCTGGTCCTTTCGGTAATCGACACCAGCATAATATTCATTACGCCAATTCCCCCAACCAAAAGAGAAATTCCCGCGATTATGGAAATCGCGATGGATATGGTGGACAACATTTCGGTCATACTTTCCAACATGCTTTCCATACTGGTAACGCTGACCTCATAATTTTCATTTCTTGCATAATAAACGTTAAAGAAATATTCTGTCTGTTCCATAAAAACGCTGTTATCCGTACCTGTCGCCGTTACTACCGTAAACTGAGTATAGCCATCCTCAGAATGGTTTTGATTCTTTGCGGCTTCCAGAGGCAAATATACGTCCGTCGTGATATCTTCGTCTGACTCGCTGCTGAACAATGCGTTTTCTTCATATTCATAAACACCCACAATTGTATAGGAATAATACTGATTGTTTAGATTGATATCCACCGGACTTCCCAAAGCCGCGCTGTTATCGCCGTCAAAAAGATTTTCCACCAACTTATCCGAAACCAGAACGACCTTTCTTGCTTCCTCCTGGTCTCTTTCCGTCAGGCTTCTTCCTGCAAGCAGAGTCAATTCGTTGATCTCAAGATAGCCGCCGTTTACCCCTGTGATATTGACATTCGCCGACAAATTGCCGTCTTCCGCCGTCCCGCTTCCTACCGATTCGCTGACGGAGATTGCATCAATGAAATCCGCATATTCTTCCAGATAAGCATCCATCATTTCTTCGGTAATATAATCGTCGCTTGTCATGGATCTGCGATTCCCCGCTCCGAAACGCATACCGTCTTCCGTTACCTCTTCGGTACTGCTTTTTTGTTTCAATCCTACGGTCAGATTATTAGCGCCCATTTCCTGCATGGAAGTCGTGACCGAAGTATTCAGAGAACTTCCCACTGTCATAATGGCGATGACTGAGGCAATACCGATAATGATACCGAGCATCGTCAAAAAAGCTCTCATTTTATTGGATTTCAATCCGGAAAGGGCAAGGAGAATATTTTCACCGATTAACATTCGACATTTCTCCTTTCTCCTATGATTTCACCGTCTTTTAAAGTAATAATTCTTTCGGTTTCTTCGGCAAGCTCTGGGGAATGTGTGATCAGAATAATGGTTTTTCCCTGTTCCTTATGTAATTTATGAAAAATATTCATAATCATTCTGCCTGTTTTGGAATCCAAAGCGCCCGTAGGCTCGTCGGCAAGTATAATGGACGGATTGTTTGCCATTGCCCGGGCAATTGCAACTCTCTGTTTCTGTCCGCCGGATAATTCATCGGGATTGTGCGTCATCCGGTCCGACATTTCCACCAGGTCCAACAGCTCTTTAGCCCGTTCCACCCGTTCTTTTTTCTTTACGGCTGCATAAAGCATCGGCAGCTCCACATTTTTTAAAGCGCTGGTCCTTGCCACCAGATTATAGGTCTGAAAAACAAAACCGATCTTTTTATTGCGGATTTTGGATAATTCCGAATCCTTCGCTTTTCCGATATCCACGCCGTCCAGATTATAAGATCCTTCCGTCGGTCGGTCCAAAACTCCGATAATATTCATAAATGTGGATTTTCCCGAACCGGAAGCTCCTACAATGGATAAAAATTCTCCCTTCTCCACTGTCAGATCCAGTCCGTGAAGGATTTCCAACTCGTTAGGCGTATTCAGATAAAAGCTTTTTCGGATATTTTTCAATTCCAGCATAACTTCCATATCCATCATACCTCCTAAAATCCGTTACCCGGCATTCCACCGCCGCCGGGATTACCGCCCATACCGCCGTCTGGTTCTCCTCCCATGTTTTCTCCGGGCATAATTTCTATATTTCCCATATCGCCGAAAGAACCGGAAGTATTATCGCCTGAAGACTCCGTAGCGACAATCTGCATTCCTTCATACAATTCGTCGCTGATAATTTCGATATAATAATCGCTTTCCATACCTGTTTCAACATAAATGCGGGTCATACTCACAATTGTGTTACCCATACTACTAGTTGTATCATCTATACTGCTAGTTATACTATCTGTATCAGTACCTATACTGTAAGTATAGTTTTTTTGATTTTCCGTACTGATTGTTTCAATATAAGTCTTTCCTTCTTCATCCGTTTGGACGCAATCATAAGCAACTGCATATACATCCTGTACTGATTCCAATATAATACTTGTTTTTGCAGTCATTCCGATCCGCAATCTTTCGTTATAATCGTCCAACGTAATCTGTATTTCATACCCCGAAGAGGATGAGGCGGTACCCATACTGCCAGTATCGGTTGTATTTGAATCGGCAGAAGATTGCGGCGTTGGCGCTACAAAGGTAACGGTGCCGTTTAATTCCTCATCATCCGTAGCGTCCGTTTTTACAACCGCTTTCATATCTTTGCTGATATCGGAAATATCATATTCGTCTACGGTCGCTTCTACGATAAAATGCTCCATATCCTGCACGACAAATAATGTTCCTCCTTCATAGGTATCTCCCGCTTCAACATTGAGAGAGGTAATCACGCCGCTGATCGGAGCTGTTACTACCGTCTTCCCTAACTTTTCTTCCGCTTCCTGAATCTGATCGTTTTCCGTTATTTTATTATTTTCCTGCTCCAGTGCAGTAATTGTATAATTGTATTCCGATTCTTCTATTTGATCCGCATTTTTTTCATTTGTCTCAGTTTGTGTATTGATCTTTCCATAATAAGCGCCATATGCCGCATCCGCCTGACTGCTGTATTCTTCATAGGAAGCAAGTGCCTGGCTTTCCTTTTGTTTTGCGCTTTCCAGATTGTTTTTAGCATTGGTTAATGGAGTTTCATATTGAGCGACGGCTTGATTATAATTTGCCTGCGCCGTTTGTAATGCGTCATATAAACTGCCGGTTAGTTCTATATCCGATACGGCTTCCGCTTTATCATATTCCGCCTGCGCCGAATCCAAAACGGTTTTTGCCTCATTGACTTTTGCCGTCCATCCTTCGGATTCCGCCTGGGCGTTTAAAGTATCCAATTCATTTTGCGCTGTCTGCACTGCTGCCTGGGCGCTCTGATATTCCGTTAAGGCTGCGTCTCTCTTTGCAGCTAAAGTATTATAATTGCTCAAAGCCGTATTGACGTCTTCCTGAAGCCCTGCCGCCTGGCTGTTATAGTTTTCCTGCGCTTCTTCTACAGCTTCCTCTGCATCATTTAAGGTTTTTTGATTTTTCAGATTGTTGAGTTTTGCCGTATTTTCAGCCGATTGCAAATCTGCTTCCAAATCCGTACTGTCAAACGTAATAATAACGTCCCCCTCGTTGACGTAATCGCCTACACTGACGTTGACTTCCTCAATCTCGGTACCGTTTAACGTCGTTGAAATACTTCTGCTGTCCGCACTGGCAATCGTTCCCGTCACACTGATGGAAGACGTCAGATCCATTTTCGTAAGAGACGTCGTCATTGTCCTGTTCTCATTATTATTCATCACATTCTGCATTGCATGGATTCTTTGATAAATGTTTACCCCGATAATAGTCCCGATCAAAATCAAAACAATAATAACGCTCAGTATCTTATGATTTTTTATGTATCCGAACACTTTGCCAAATATTTTTTTTAGTATGTTTTCTTTTTTTGACATAATAAAATACCTCCTGTTTCCAGGAGATATTTTATAGAAAAATTGTGTTCATATTTCAAATAAAATGTGTTTAAAGTTTGAAATTTCCTCAGTCTATAAATTTATCAATAACTACGACGATCCCGTCTTTATCGTTGGATTTTGTAATAAAATCAGCGGATTCTTTTACTTTTTCCTGGGCGTTTGCCATTGCAACGCCGATTCCGGCGTATTGAAGCATACTGATATCATTATATCCGTCGCCGCAGCAGATGGTATTTTCTCTGTAAAGACCTACGGAAGATAACATTCTGTCCAAAGAAGACGCCTTATCAATGTTTTTAGGCATGATTTCGATAAAATAAGGATCTGATCTGTAAATACTTAAAACATCGCCCAGCTTTTCCTGAAGCATTTTTTCGTATTGCTCCGCGCGTTCCGGTTCAGCCGTCATCAGACATTTATTGACATCAAAATTTACATATTCCACAAAGTTATCGACTTTTTTTACCTCCATACCGTTGATACGGGATTCAATGCCGATATATTCATCCATTCTTGTGCCGAGAATAATATTTTCATTTTGATAGGTAATCAATCCGCAGTCATGAGAAACCGCAAATTCATAAAGAACGGGAATTACCTCCCCGGGAAGGGTCTTTTGATAAATTACTCTCCCGGTGGCGCAGTCTATAATCCTTCCTCCGTTAAAAGATAACAAAAATCCTCCGTTTTCTTTTAACTCCAGCTCTTTTTCATAACGGTGCATACCATAAGTCGGTCTGCCGGAAGCAAGCATAACCTTATGACCTCTTTTCATGGTATCGATAATCGCATTTTTTGTTCTCTGTGTAATTTCTTTTTTTGAATTGGTTAAAGTACCGTCAATATCCAATACCAAAACCATTGTCTTATTCTTTTCCATAACATTCATTATAAATATGTCGTTTTTTCCTGTCCATGTATAAATTAAACGAATAACAGTCGTAAATCAATTTATTTTTGTATTTTTCTACATACACCTGTCATTTTCAGTAAAAAATATATTGAACTTGCTTTTTGATCTTGTTATAATTTGATTATAGTATTAAAAAATAAAAAAGAGAGGTATGGGTATGGAATACATATTTGAGGGTAAATATTTAAATGAGAACGAAAAAAAATATATTACAATTCCTTTTAATGTATGGGAAGTATGCGAGGACAATGTGGGTGAAATTCCAGTTCATGTCACAATAGGCGACCTGATCTTCGACTGCAAATTAGATCCTTTGAAAAACGGTTATTACAATATTCCTTTAACTGACGAACAATCTGTATCATTTACCGAAAATACTTTTTATCCCGTTACTTTTACAATTATCGGAAAGGAAAATGCAGAAAAGGAATCCAGTCCTTATTCTTATGAAAATCCTATTCGCAAAATAGACGGTATCAATATCCTGATCCAGCCCTGGGACGGTCTCTGCGGTCAGACCTGTTTCGCCATGTTAGCCGGGGTTTCCATTGAACAAGCAAGCAATATTATGCACTGTCGAGAATGGCAGGCAAATATGGCAAAAATTGTTCCTTCTTTGGACTATGTGGGAATCAGACATTCCAATAAAATCATTTATACAAAGGGAAAAGATGTAGAATTGCCGAAATGCTGCATTATTATGGAAAACTTAGGCAGATTCAGCCATTATCTGATCGGTTTTGACAATAAATATTATGATCCCAATAACGGTATTATGACAGAAATCGACAAAGCGAATATAAAGGGTTATCTGGAAATTATCTGCGATTGATTTTTACTATATTATCCCGGGAGGGGTTTTATGAAACGGGAATTGGGAATTGCAAGATGCGGACTTGCTTGCTGTTTATGTTCTGAAAGCACAACTTGTCATGGATGCAATTCGGGCGAATGTCCTGACAAAGACTGGTGCGAAAACAGGAAATGTTCAATAGATAAAGGTTATAATCATTGCTATAGTTGTGAGGAAGACTGTAGAAAAGGATTCTTATCCAAAATAAAACCATATGGTTTTACTTTATTTATTAAAAGATATGGGGAGCAAATGCTGCTAGATTGCTTGGAACGTAACGAAAAAAATGGAATTATATATCATCGTAAAGGCACTTTTGGCGATTATGATGAATTTGATGATGTAGAAAAACTGATTACATTTATTAAAGAAGGTAAAATATAGACAGTAATATGCTATTTTTATCTATCATATCTATAAACCAATAAAAAATAGTATTTTGAACCATATCCATTCAAAATACTATTTTTTATGTAATAATATAAGATCAATCCATAAAATGGAATTATTTTTAGTCGAAGCTGGTCGAACCCTAACCCCTTTGCTAAAACCCGGCAGCTCCTTTTGATATGATTATCATACTTTAAAATTGTGACTAAAAATTGTACGCAAAATAAAAGAATCCTAAACTTACATAATAAAATATAAAAGAATTTATAAATATTTTTGAATGAATAAAAGAATCAGTGCTATACTTTAAAGGTACTTATCACAGAATCTCACTAAGAATAGGAAACTCTAAAATGGAAAATACAAAAAAAGTACTGCTTTTTCAAGTCAGACAGGAGAAAAAAATACAGATAGAAGCATTATGCCGTGATTTGGAAATGAATGCAGTAACAGTCGATCGCAAACAATACCTTGAACCTTTAGGCGTTATTGCAGGAATACAGGGCATCCCAAAATCCGGAAAAATTTATCAGGGTATGGATTTTCCCATGGAAATGATGGTTTTTTCAGGTATCCATCAGGAATTGCTGGAAGTATTCTTACAAAAATACAGAGAACTTTCCATAGATCCCATTGCATTAAAAGCTATTCTGACTCCCACAAATATATTTTGGAACGCGGAACAATTATACCGGGAGCTTTTGAAGGAACATTTGGAGGTGCAAAAATGAAGATACTTTTATTTCTTGCAAAAGGCTTTGAAACAATGGAAGCGAGTGTATTTGTTGATGTTATGGGATGGGCAAGAAATGAATACCATTATGATGTTGAAGTAACCACTTGCGGATTTCAAAAAACTGTTATCAGTACTTTTGGTGTACCTGTAACTGTTGATGTATTATTAAAAGATATTTGTGTAGACGAGTATGATGCGTTAGCAATTCCTGGAGGCTTTGAAGAATTTGGATTTTATAAAGAAGCCTTTTCCAAGGAATTATCCGATGTTATTAACACATTTAACCGTCAGCACAAGATGATAGCAACGGTTTGTGTTGCAGCTCTTGCACTTGCTTATAGTGGCATTTTAACAGGGAAAAAAGCTACGACTTATCATCTGAACAATGGTCACAGACAAAAACAGCTTGCAGAATATGGTGTAGAAATTGTAAATGAACCTGTTGTTAAAACTGATAATATAATCACATCATATTGCCCACAAACTGCACCAGAAGTTGCATTTGTTCTTTTAGAAAATCTTATAGGAAAAGAGAAAATGCTCAATGTCAAATCAGCTATGGGATTTGATGATCCAAATAAATAAAAAGCGGAAAAATCATTGCAATTACCGACTTATCAGGAACTGAAAAAAGTGAAAATTTTATAGATATCACGGAAACACGATTTCTTTCTATAAAATTTTCACTTTTTTTCCTTTATTCTTCTGTTTCGTCAACGGTTGATTCAGACAAATCCTCTTCGATGACTTCGTCAGTGATTGATTCGGGTAAATCTTCATCATTCATTTTATCGATAGTTACTTCGGATAAACCTTCCTCTTCAATTTCGTCGTCTACGGAAATTTTTTCCCTTACTTTGGCGATCTTTGCGATCTTTACATGATCGTCAAGATTCATCAGTTTTACGCCGGAAGTAGGTCTTCCCTGAATGGAAACGTCGCTCATGGCGATTTGAATGATGATGCCTTCATCGGTAATCATCATGATTTCATGATCGTCGTTGACCGCTTTTACGCCGATGACGTCGCCGGTTTTTTCTATAATCTTGTAGCATTTCACGCCTTTACCGCCGCGTTTTTGTACATGAAACTCATTCAGGCGGGTTCTCTTACCAAGACCTTTTTCCGAAACAATCAATAAGGTATCTCCCTGATGTTCCAACTGCATTCCGACGATTTCATCATCTTTTCCAAGGCTCATACCGATAACGCCCATGGATGATCTGCCGGTGGCTCTGACGTCCGTTTCCTTGAAACGGATACACATACCCTTTTTGGTTACTAAAAAGATTTCACTGGAAGCGTCGGTACTCTTTACTTCAATCAATTCATCGTCTTCTCTGATATTGATTGCAACCAGCCCGTTTTTACGAATATTTTTAAATTCATGAAGAGGCGTTTTCTTTACAATACCCTGTTTGGTAACCATGAAAAGATTTTTTTCGGCTTCAAAATCTTCAATGGGAACAACCGCCGAAATCTTCTCGCCGGGATTTAACTGCAAAAGATTTACGATCGCAGTTCCTCTTGCCGTCCTTCCTGCTTCGGGAATCTGATAAGCCTTTAACCGGTAAGCTCTTCCCATATTTGTAAAGAACATAATATAATCATGGGTTTTCATCATCAGAAGATCTTCTATGTAATCATCGTCGATGGTCTGCATTCCCTTGATACCTCTGCCGCCGCGGTGCTGTACTTTAAAATTATCCACAGTCATTCTTTTCACATAACCGAGGCTTGTCATAGCAATGACAGTATTATCCAAAGGAATCAAATCCTCCATGGAAATATCAAATTCATCATAGCCGATCTTGCTTCTTCTGTCATCGCCGTATTTTTCAGCGATTACCATAATTTCTTCTTTAATAACTTTTAACAGCTCTTTTTCATCAGAAAGAATGGATTTTAAATAAGCAATTCGCTCCAACAACTCTTTATGCTCGTTTTCAAGTTTTTCTCTTTCCAAACCGGTCAAAGCGCGCAGACGCATATCCACAATAGCCTGTGCCTGAACGTCGGTCAGTCCGAATCTTTCTATTAAACTGTCCTTTGCAGCCTGGGTCGTAGCGCTGCCTCTGATAATCTTAATGACTTCATCAATATTGTCGAGAGCTATCAGCAATCCCTGTAAAATATGATCTCTTTCTTCCGCTTTATTCAGATCATATTTTGTCCTTCTGGTTACAACATCCTCCTGATGCTTCAGATAATGCTTCAGCATATCAAGAAGATTCAATACTTTCGGTTCATTATTAACCAATGCAAGCATGATTACGCCGAAGGTATCCTGCAACTGAGTATGTTTATACAGATGATTTAACATCACGTTTGCATTGACATCTTTCCGAAGTTCAATGACGACTCTCATGCCTTCGCGGCTGGACTCATCCCTTAAATCAGTGATTCCATCCAATTTTTTATTTTTTACCATCTCGGCAATTTTCAGAATCAGGTTCGCTTTATTTACCATATAGGGCAATTCAGTCACAATAATCCTGTTTTTTCCGTTAGGAAGGGATTCAATATTTGTAACTGCGCGTACCCTGACTTTACCCCGTCCGGTTCTATATGCTTCTTCGCTTCCCGCAGTACCTAAAATAACGCCGCCCGTAGGAAAATCGGGTGCTTTTACAATACCGAGGATTTCCTCGATATCCGTATCTCTGTCTTCCTCAATCCGATTATCAATGATCTTAACAACAGCCTGTACGACCTCTCTTAAATTGTGAGGCGGAATATTCGTCGCCATACCGACTGCAATACCCGTAGTTCCGTTTACCAGCAGATTCGGAAAACGGCTGGGAAGTACCAAAGGCTCTCTTTCCGTCTCGTCAAAGTTCGGAACAAAATCAACGGTATCTTTATTGATATCCGCAAGCAGCTCCATGGAAATCTTGGAAAGCCTTGCTTCCGTATAACGCATTGCCGCAGCGCCGTCTCCGTCCACAGAACCGAAATTGCCGTGACCGTCTACCAAAGGATAACGGAACGACCATTCCTGCGCCATATTTACCAAAGCGCCGTAAATAGAGCTGTCTCCATGGGGATGATATTTACCCATGGTATCGCCGACGATACGGGCGCTCTTACGATGCGGCTTGTCGGGACCGTTATTCAATTCGATCATGGAATAAAGCACTCTTCGCTGAACCGGTTTTAAACCGTCCCTGACGTCGGGAAGGGCACGGGAAGCGATAACGCTCATGGCATAATCGATATAAGATGTTTCCATGGTCTTTTTCAGATCCACATGCTTGATCTTATCATATTCCTTATCAAAAATCTGATCGTCCATACTTATCTCCGTTTCTGAAAACAAGAATTATTAAACATCCAGGTTTTTAACAAACTTGGCATTTTCTTCAATAAATATACGTCTCGGTTCTACTTTATCTCCCATCAGAGTAGTAAAGGTCAGATCAACCTCCGATTCCGTCTCTTCATCAATCGTAACCTTCAATAAAACTCTCTTTTCAGGGTCCATGGTTGTCTCCCAAAGCTGGTCCGCATCCATTTCTCCAAGACCTTTATAACGCTGTATTCTGTTATTCTGATCGCGTCCCACTTCATTTAAAATATTGTCCAGCTCTTCATCACTGTAGGCATACCATATTTTTTTATTTTTCTCCAGCTTATAAAGAGGGGGCTGTGCAAGATAAACATATCCCTGTTTGATCAACTCCGGCATAAAACGATAAATAAACGTCAACATCAAAGTAGCGATATGAGCGCCGTCTACATCGGCATCGGTCATAATGATAATCTTATGATAGCGCAGTTTCGTAATATCAAAGTCATCGTGAATACCCGTACCGAACGCCGTAATCATGGATTTAATCTCTTCATTGGAATAAATCCTGTCAAGCCTTGCCTTTTCCACGTTTAATATTTTACCACGCAAAGGCAGGATTGCCTGCGTTGCGCGACTTCTTGCCGTTTTTGCCGAACCGCCGGCGGAATCTCCCTCTACGATATAAATTTCACAATTTCTGGGATCTTTATCGGAACAATCGGCAAGCTTACCCGGCAAAGACATTCCTTCCAACGCCGTTTTTCTGCGGGTTAAATCTCTCGCCTTTCTTGCCGCTTCTCTTGCCCTCTGGGCAAGAACGGATTTTTCACAAATAATCTTTGCAACCGCAGGATTTTGTTCCAAATAGTAAGTGAGCTGTTCGCTGACGATACTTTCAACCGCCCGTTTCGCTTCCGAGTTACCAAGCTTCTGCTTTGTCTGACCTTCAAACTGAGGATCTTCTATTTTAACGGAAATAATAGCCGTTAAACCTTCTCTAATATCTTCACCCGATAAATTCGGCTCGCTTTCTTTTAACAATTTATTTGCCCTGGCATAATCGTTAAAGGTTTTTGTCAAAGCATTTCTAAATCCCGTCAACTGCGTGCCGCCTTCCGGCGTATTGATATTATTGACAAAACTGAAAATACTCTCGTTATAGGAATCATTATGCTGCATTGCCACTTCCACATAGACGTTTTCCTTTGTACCTTCAAAGTATAAAACATCATTGTAAAGCGCCTGTTTACTGTTATTTAAGTAAGTAACAAATTCCTTAATGCCGCCCTCATAGTGGAAAATTCTTTCCACCGGTTCTTCTTCCCTTAAATCATATAATTCAATTCTCAGATTTTTTGTCAGAAAAGCCGTTTCTCTCAGACGCGTTTTTAAAATATCAAATTCATAAACCGTCGTTTCAAAGACTTCCGGGTCAGCTTTAAAGGTAACCTTTGTACCTGTTTTTTCTTCCGGACAATCTCCAATCACTTTCAGGGGATAACATACGTCTCCTCTTTCATAACGCTGGTTATAAATATGACCTTCCCTGCAGATTTCAACTTCCAGCCATTCGGACAAAGCGTTTACAACCGAAGCGCCGACACCGTGCAGTCCGCCGGACACTTTATATCCTCCTCCGCCGAATTTGCCTCCCGCATGAAGAATCGTAAATACTACTTCAACAGCGCTTTTCCCGGATTCATGATTAATTCCTACGGGAATACCGCGACCGTCGTCTTCAACGGTTATAATTTCACCTTTATCGATTGTTACTTTAATAGTTTTACAAAATCCTGCGAGAGCTTCATCTACGGCATTGTCTACAATTTCATATACCAGATGATGAAGACCTCTTGAAGACGTAGATCCGATGTACATACCGGGTCTTTTTCTGACTGCTTCAAGACCTTTTAGTATTTGAATCTGATCAGCACTATATTCATCATTTTTTTCCTGTGATTCATAATCTGTACTCATCATTTTCCTCCTATTCTATAGTACCGTTCACAACTTTAAATACTTTATTGATTTCAAACCTGTTGTTCACAAATTCATCCAAACCTGTACAGGTAATAATCGTCTGGATATCTCCAATGCTGTTTAACAGATAATTTTGTCTGTTGCTGTCCAATTCGCTTAATACATCGTCAAGCAACAACACCGGACTATCCTTTGCAATTTGTTTTACCAGCTCTATCTCCGCCAGTTTTAAAGACAGAGCCGCAGTTCTCTGCTGCCCCTGAGAACCGTATTTGCGGATATCAATTCCATTTACCATAAACGCAAAATCATCTCTGTGAGGACCGACGCCGGTAAATTTAAATTTGATATCTCTTTCCATGTTTGCCAAAAGTCTGCCTTCAAAATTTTCACATTCCACATCCGGCTCATAAACGACTTTCAATTCTTCTCTTCCGCCCGATAAATTCTTATGGATCTGGTCTATTATCGCATTCAACTGTTCCACAAATTTTACCCTGGACGTAATAATCTGCTTCCCATAGGAAACAAGCTGACTGTCCCAGACGGTAATGGTATCTTTCAGATCGGAATTAAAATAAAAATCTTTTAATAATTTATTTCTCTGATTGATGATTTTATTATATTGATTTAAATTATATAAATAATACTTATCCAGCTGGCAAAGCTCCATATCTACAAAGCTTCTTCTGCCGGAAGGACCGTTTTTGATAATTGACAAATCCTCCGGAGAAAAAAAGACGACGTTTAAAAGCCCAAGAAGCTCTGCTGCTTTTTTTAATTTCTGCCCGTTTATAGCGATTCCTTTGGATTTACTTTTACGAAGATGCATATCAACACGATAATCTATGTTGCCTTTAGAAAGAAAAGTTCTAATGTGAGCTTCTTCTTTAGAAAAATTGATAATTTCTTTATCTTTACTTCCTTTATGGGATTTTGTCGTAGCGGAAACATAAATCGCTTCCAATACATTTGTTTTCCCCTGGGCATTGTCCCCATATAAAATATTAGTTCCTTCATCAAAATTCAAATGAAGAGAATCATAATTTCTGAAATTTTCCAATTCTAATGATTTAATAATCACTTTCTTTACCTATGTACTAAAAATCTGTCCTCATTTTACTTTTCTATCATAATCGTTTCTCCGTCAAAAGAAACGATATCACCATCATAGAGTTTTTTTCCTCTCTGATACTCGGTTTCCCCGTTGACCGAAACAAGCCCGTCCTGAATGGCAAATTTAGCGTCCACGCCGGATTCGGCAAGCCCTGCTGCCTTCAACGCCTGTCCCAATTTTATATAGTCTTCCCTCAATTTGATTTTATATACCATAACAGCCTTCTTTTTATCAAAACTTTTTATTTTTAATTTGTAACCGTAAAATTAACAGGAAGAATCAAATAAAGATAACTATTGTGTTCGTCCCTGATGATGCACGGAGCTTTGGGATTAACCATATAAATATCGATTTGCTCGTCGTCTATTACTTTCAGGGCGTCGATCAAGAATTTGGGATTAAATCCGATCATGATATCCTTTCCTTCTTTTTCGATATCGATAGTTTCATTCATGGAGCCGATCGTGGAATTGATCTTCAATTCCATATCCTCATCGGTAATATTCATAATAATCGGCTTTTTGTCGCCTTCTTTTACAAGAAGGGTAGCCCTGTCGATACAGCTTAAAAATTCTCTTTTATTGATATTCATCTTTGTCTCGTAATCCGTAGACAACATCTGGTCGATCTTAAAATATTCTCCTTCAATCAGTCTGGACAATACGATTGTCTGGTCAAACTCGAATAAAATATGTTTATCCGTAAAATAAATCGTCACATCCTTGTCGGCTTCTCCGGTCAGAATTTTGCTGATCTCATTTAAAGTCTTTCCGGGCACTACAACCTTAATAGGCTCATAGCTGTCCTTTAATTCAATATTTCTCAAAGAAATACGGTGACCGTCAAGAGAAACAACTTTTAAATTGTTGTCTTTGATTTCAAATAATTCTCCTGTCATCAGTTTGTTATTTTCATTATCCGCAATGGAGAAAATCGTCTGTCTGATCACTTCTTTGAGGGTAAACTGACTGATAACTACGTTGGTATCCTTTTCAATCTCGGGAAGATAGGAAAAATCTTCTCCGCTTTTACCCACAATATTGAATTTTGCTTTCTCACAGGTAATGACCGTATTGAAATTGTTATCCGTTTCAATGGTTATCATGTTATCGGGAAGCTTACGCACAATTTCCAGAAAAATCTTTGCATCCAGAGCGATCATGCCTTTTTCAACAATATCTCCTTCGATGATCGTTTCGATTCCCAATTCCATATCGTTTGCCGTCAATTTGATTTCGCCGTTTAAAGCGTCTATTAAAATACATTCTAAAATAGGCATTGTAGTTTTACCGGGAACTGCTTTACTGACAATCTGGACTCCGTTTAAAAGATTTGCTTTTTTACAAACAAGCTTCATAATGTGAATAACTCCCTTCAGAAAAAACTTTGATATCCTTACGCGCGCGATGTTATATAAATATATTTATTTTAAACGTCTTATTAGTAATAGATGTGGAAATGTTCATAACCTTATCTATTATAGCATTTTTCAAGGAAAATTACTACGGATAAGTATGTGAATTACTAATATTTTTTTTGTGGAAAAAACAATACTTATACACTTATTTTCTTTTTGATAATTTCTATCTTGTTTTTGATGTCGTTGTTTTTATCCATTTCCTCTTTAATTTTGTTGATACCGTGGATAACTGTCGTATGATCTTTTTTATTTAATATCTTTGCCGTTGCCTCTAAAGAAGTGGCTGTATATTCCCTGATCATATACATACAGATCTGTCTCGGCATTACAAATTCCGCATTTCTCTTTTTGGAAGTGATGTCTTCAGGAGAAATGCCGAAATGATCTGCGACAATCTTAATAATGAAAGAGGGAGTGATCTCCTTGGGAGCTTCCGGATAAATGATATCCTTTAAAGCGTCCTCCGCAAGCTGCAAATTTAATTCGGTATTGTTCAATCTGGAAGCGGCAATAACTTTTCTTAAAGCTCCTTCCAATTCACGGATATTGGATTTTACATTGGTAGCAATATAATTGATGACTTCGTCGTCGATGCTTTTTTCATAGATTTCAGCGTTTTTACGCAAAATAGCCATACGGGTTTCATAATCCGGCGGCTGAATATCGGCAATTAACCCCCATTCAAATCTGGAACGGAAGCGTTCTTCCAGGGTCTCCATTTCCTTTGGAGGCTTATCGGAGGAAAGAATGATCTGTTTTCCCGCAGTATGGAGCACGTTAAAGGTATGGAAAAATTCTTCCTGGGTACTTTCCTTACCTATAATAAACTGCACGTCGTCAAGTAAAAGCACGTCTACGGTTCTGTATTTTTCTCTTAATTTTGTCATAGCCGCCGCGTTACCGCTTCGGATGGATTCGATCACTTCGTTTGTAAATTCTTCACTGTTGACATACAATACTTTTTTATCCGGATTCTGCTCCAGGATAAAATGTCCGATGGAGTGCATCAAATGAGTTTTGCCAAGTCCCGCTCCTCCGTATAAATAGAGGGGGTTATAGGCTTCTCCCGGAGATTCCGCTACCGCAAGGGCGGCGGAATGGGCGAATTTATTGTTGCTGCCTACCACAAAAGTATCGAAGTTGTATTTTGGATTCAGGTTAGCGTTGACATTATTGATATTGTAAATATAATTTTTTTCCGTAGATTCGCTTTCTTTATCAATATCCTTTTCTAATAAGAAGGAAACCTGGTATTCCTGGTTGAACATTTCGGAAATGGAAACCTGAAAGAAATTTTTATATTTGTTGGTAATATAACTTACGGCATGAGCCTGATCCGAAGGAATCAGAATAGTAACCATATGATTTTCTTCTTTATGGAATTTTAAAGGTTTAATCCATGTATTGTAAGATATGTCTGTTAAATCATATTCCTTTTTGATAATTTCTTTGATTTCGTCCCATCTGTCTGCAATTTCACTCATTCTCATAACTCCTTTTGCTTACCGTAAATCTGAAAAGATGTACCTTTTTATATTAAACTAAAAAGATTTAAAATTCAAATGCTATGATTTTTCCACAAAAGTATGTGCAAAAAGTAGGACAGTTTACATATTAGCGATAGGGAATGTGAAATATGTGCATAAGTTTTTTGAAGTTATCAACAATTTATAAGCCGATTTTATGGGCGTTTCTCAAAAAATTGTAAATAAAAAGTAAATTATCAACACTTATTCACAAACAATTCACAAAATGTGGATATTTTATGTAAATTAAAAAGTTAATTTTACAAATTCTACATCTTGATATTACATTTCAGATAAAATACAAAATGTTGAAAAAAATTTTTTTTATAAAAATTGTATAAAAATTGTACTTTTTAAAAATGTGAAAAAACCTTTAATTTACTTGACTTATGGACTTTCTTCCCATATAATTGTAACGATTGTTTCCGACAAAATAAAGGAGGTGTATTTTCATGAAGATGACATTTCAGCCGAAGAAGAGACAGAGAAGTAAAGTTCACGGTTTTAGAGCCAGAATGAGTACTCCGGGCGGAAGAAAAGTTTTGGCAGCCAGAAGAGCTAAAGGTAGAAAAAGATTATCCGCTTAGGCCGCAGTTTTGTGGCCTATTTTTCTCTGAATTTATATAAGGAAGAAATTATTATGAAATTTTCAGAGTCATTAAAGAAAAACGAACAGTTCCGGGAAGTGTATCGAAAAGGAAAATCCTTTGCAAACAAGTATTTAGTAGTATATGTGTTGGAGAACAATCAAAACAAAAATTATCTCGGAATTTCCGTTAGTAAAAAAGTCGGAAACAGTGTGGTCAGACATCATCTGGCGAGACTGATCCGCGAAGGTTACAGACTACATGAAGATATGTTTAATAGTGGTTTAAACATAGTAGTCATAGCAAGGCAAAGCGCTGCGTCTGTTTCTTATCATGAAATGGAAAGTGCTTTATTACATCTTTTAAAGCTTCATGGCGTTATCAGAAAAGAAGCTTGCGTTGAAATTTGATATGAAGAAAATTTTTATTGCTGCTATTAAATTTTATAGAAAATATATCTCTCCGATGAAGTCGACAAAATGTCCTTATACGCCCAGTTGTTCCCAATATGGTTTGGAAGCGATTGAAAAATACGGCGCTTTAAAGGGCGGATTGCTGGCGGCATGGAGGATAATAAGATGTAATCCATTTTCAAAGGGCGGATATGATCCGGTGCCTTAATTTAGGAGGAAAAAATGTCAGGAATTTTATTAACAAAAACCTCTGGATTTATTATTGGACCTATTGCAACTTTGCTTGGATATTTAATGAACGGCATTTTTACGGTTTTGAATAAGATCGGTATTCCCAATATCGGTCTATCCATTATTATTTTCGTGCTTATTATTTATTTATGTATGATGCCGCTAACCGTAAAACAGCAGAAGTTTTCCAAGCTGCAGTCAAAAATGAGTCCCGAATTGCAGGCGATTAATAAGAAGTACCAAGGCAAAAAAGATGAAAATTCCATCATGGCGATGAATGAAGAACAGAAAGCGGTTTATAAAAAGTATGGAGTATCTCCGACCGGAAGCTGTTTGCAGCTTATTATTCAGATGCCGATCCTGCTCGCTTTGTACAGAGTTATTTACAATATTCCGGCTTATGTACCGGCGGTTAAGAATGTATTTACCGAGCTGGTATCAAAGTTGACGACAATGAACGGCGCTTCCGAATTTTTGCAGACTTTCCAGAATGCTTCTTATTATGCAAAACAGTTTGAAAGCGAAGCTTTTGCAGCCGGCGGCGAAGTCATGAGCAATACCTTTATTGATGTTTTGAATAAAGCATCGACAGCGGAATGGATGTCCCTTGCGGATAAGTTTCCTTCGCTTTCGTCTTTGGTACAGTCTACCTATGATACGTTACATCAGTATAACAACTTTTTAGGATTAAATATTGCTAACTCACCCTGGTATACCATGAAGGAAGCGTTTGGATCGGGACAGTACTTATTGGTAATCGGTGCTTTACTTATTCCTGTTTTAGCTGCCTTATCCCAGTTTTTAAGCGTGAAGCTGATGCCTCAGTCAAATACAAATCAGAGCAGCGGAAACGAAACGGCGGATTCCATGATGGCTTCCATGAAAATGATGAATTACATGATGCCTATTATGTCTGCCATTCTTTGTTTTACATTACCTGCAGGTATGGGAATATATTGGGTAGCGGGTTCCGTTATCAGATGTGTCCAGCAGATAGTGATCAACAGACACATTGATAAGATTGATTTTGACGAGTTGATTAAAAAGAATCAGGAAAAAGCTGAGAAAAAGGTAAAGAAAGAAGTCGATTCTGCTGTTGTAATCAAAAATGCCAATATCAGAACAAAAGCAGCCGGACTCGCAAACAGCAGTATGAGTCAGAGCGAAAAGGATGCTTTGATTGAAGAGGCAAAGCAAAAGGGCATGAACGCCAAGGCGGGAAGTATTACCGCAAAAGTAAATATGGTTAAAGATTACAACGAAAAGAATAATTTAAAATAGGGAGGTTATTTTATGGAATTTGTTGAAGTTTCTGCAAAAACAGTCTCTGACGCCATTACGGAAGCATGTCAGAAGTTTTCCGTTACCAGTGACAAATTGGAATATGAAGTCGTACAGGAAGGATCTTCAGGATTTTTAGGTATCAATGCAAAACCTGCCATTATCAAAGCAAGAGTAAAAGAAGAAGAAAAAACTATTGATATCAAAGCAAAGGATTTTCTTTCCGATGTATTCAAATCAATGAATTTGGCGGTTGTGATCGACGCAGCCTACGACGATATTGAAAATACTCTGGATATTGAATTATCCGGAGATGAAATGGGAGTTTTGATCGGAAAGAGAGGACAGACTCTGGATTCTTTACAGTATCTGGTATCTTTGGTGGTAAACAAAGATGTGGATGATTATATCCGTGTAAAACTGGATACGGAAAATTACAGACAGAGAAGAAAAGAAACGCTTGAAAATCTTGCTAAAAATATTTCTTATAAAGTTAAGAGAACAAGACGTCCTGTTTCTTTGGAGCCCATGAATCCATATGAAAGAAGAATTATTCATTCCGCATTGCAGAATGATAAGTATGTAACTACTCACAGCGAGGGCGAAGAACCTTACAGAAAAGTAGTTGTTACCTTAAAGAAATAATTTTTTGGGGCTGTTGTATGATAAAATAGTGCGGATATTTTAAAAACGGAATATCCGGATCATTTTATGAATGCGGCAGCCTCTTGTATTTTATTTGTAAGAAAAAAGGAATTATGTATGAAAACAGATACGATTGCGGCGATTGCGACAGGAATGTCAAATTCGGGAATTGGTATTATCAGAATCAGCGGACCGGAAGCAGTAGAAGTAGCGGACCGGATTTATCAGTCGAAAAATAAAAATAAAAAATTAGCGGATCAGAAAACATACACCATTCATTACGGATATATTTATGATGGTGATGAATTGATAGATGAAGTAATGGTTGCCATTATGAAGGCGCCAAACAGTTTTACTGCCGAAGATACGGTAGAAATTGACTGCCACGGCGGTATGCTTGTGATGAAAAAAATTATGGAAGCCGTGATTAAAAACGGAGCCAGGGCGGCAGAACCGGGAGAATTTTCAAAAAGAGCTTTTTTAAACGGAAGAATTGATCTGACAAAGGCGGAAGCCGTTATGGATTTGATTGGTTCTACCAATGAATATGCTTTAAAATCTTCGGTAAGTCAGTTAAAAGGAACGGTTTACCGAAAGATAAAAAAGTTGAGAGAAAAAATTATTTATGAAATTGCTTTTATTGAATCCGCTCTGGATGATCCGGAGCATATCAGTACCGAAGGATATCCTGCAAAATTATCGGTTATTGTAGATGATTTGTTAAAGGAATTGTTGGAAATGATCGCAACTTTTGATAACGGAAGAATTATGAAAGAAGGAATCAACGTAGTTATCCTCGGCAAACCCAATGCGGGAAAATCTTCTTTATTAAATAAGCTGTTAGGAGAGGATAAGGCGATTGTCACGGATATAGCCGGCACTACAAGAGACGTTTTGGAGCAGTTTATCAATTTGGACGGTATCGGAATCCATATTGTAGATACTGCGGGAATCAGGGAAACGGAAGATCTGGTGGAAAAAATAGGAGTGGATAAAGCGAAGGATCATGCTTTAAATGCAGATCTGATTATCTATGTCGTGGATTCTTCTAAGGAATTGGACGAAGATGATTGGAAGATTATGGATTTGATGGTTCATAAGAAATCTATTATATTATTGAATAAGTCGGATTTAAATACGGTTGTGTCCATGGAAGATATGGAAAAAGCGATAAAAGATTTTAAAGAGGATTGTGTAATTTTAAATACTTCCATGACGGAGGATGAAGATTTAAAAGAATTGGAAGATACCATGAAGGATATGTTTATTCATGGTAAAATTGATATGAACGAAGAAGTCACGATTACGAATATCAGGCATAAAGAGGCTTTGGAGGAAGCAAGGTCTTCTCTGAAGCTGGTAAAGCAAAGCCTTGCCGATGAAATGCCGGAGGATTTTTATTCCATTGATCTGATGAACGCTTATGCTTCTCTGGGAACAATAATCGGGGAAGAAGTGGGAGAAGATCTGGTAAACGAGATTTTTTCAAAGTTTTGTATGGGAAAATAGCAAAAGAGGGAAAAGAAATGTCTGAATTAGCAAAAGACAACAAAAATATAGTGGATCAGGTGGACGTCTGTGTCGTCGGAGCAGGTCATGCCGGTTGCGAAGCGGCGCTTGCCTGTGCGAGACTGGGTTTGGAAACGGTTATTTTTACCGTCAGCGTAGACAGTATTGCTTTGATGCCCTGCAATCCCAATATAGGGGGA
Organism: uncultured Lachnospiraceae bacterium; assembly: GCA_900542015.1. Classification (GTDB taxonomy): domain Bacteria; phylum Bacillota; class Clostridia; order Lachnospirales; family Lachnospiraceae; genus UBA2882. Next base: position 214,625 of record UQLY01000003.1, read on the forward strand.
TCTTCCAAGGGACATCTTGTCAGGGAATTGGATGCCCTTGGCGGAGAAATGGGTAAAAATATAGATAAGACCTTTATTCAGTCTAAGATGTTAAACGTTTCCAAAGGACCAGCCGTTCATTCTCTCCGTGCCCAGGCGGATAAGGCGGATTATTCCAGAGAAATGAGAAAGACTTTGGAAAATCAGGAACATCTGACAATCAAACAGGCAGAAGTCTGCGATCTGTTGACGGAAATTGATGAAAAGACCGGAAAGAAAAAAATAACAGGTGTAAAAATTTTTACCGGAGGCATTTATGAATGTAAGGCTGTAGTATTGTGTACCGGCACTTATTTAAGAGCAAGGTGTCTTTGCGGAGAAGCCATTACTTATACGGGACCGAATGGGTTGCAGGCTGCGAACCATTTGACGGATTCTTTAAAATCCCTGGGTATTGAAATGCGCCGTTTTAAGACCGGTACTCCTGCAAGAATGGACGGAAGGACCATCGATTATTCCAAAATGGAAGAACAGTTTGGGGATCAGCGGATCGTGCCTTTTTCCTTTTCAACCGATCCCGAAGACGTGCAGATCGATCAGGTAAGCTGTTATCTGACTTATACCAATGAAAAAACTCATGAAATTATCAGAAACAATCTGGATCGTTCTCCTATTTATGCGGGTGTGATTGAAGGAACGGGTCCGAGATATTGTCCCTCTATTGAAGATAAGGTTGTAAAATTTGCGGACAAGGACAGACATCAGGTCTTTATTGAACCGGAGGGGCTGCATACTCATGAAATGTATGTGGGAGGTATGTCCTCTTCTTTGCCGGAGGATGTGCAGCTTGCCATGTACCGGACGGTTCCGGGACTGGAGCATTGCAAAATTGTGAGAAACGCTTATGCCATTGAATACGATTGCATCAACCCTAACCAGTTGTATGCCTCTCTTGCTTTTAAGGATATCATCGGGCTTTATTCCGGCGGACAGTTTAACGGCAGCAGCGGATATGAAGAAGCTGCGGCGCAGGGATTGGTTGCGGGAATCAATGCGGCAATGTTTATTCAGGGAAAAGAACCGATGATCATTGACAGGAGCGAAGGTTATATCGGCGTGTTGATCGATGATCTGGTAACAAAGGAAACCTTTGAGCCTTATCGGATGATGACCTCCAGATCCGAATACCGGCTTTTGCTTCGCCAGGATAATGCGGATCTTCGTCTGCGAAAAAAAGGGTATGAGGTCGGCTTGATAAAACAAGAACAATATGACTACGTGATTTTAAAAGAAAAGCTGATCAAAGAAGAAGTGGAAAGATTGCAGAATACCTCAATCGGCGCCAATCAGAAAATCCAGCAATTTTTAGCGGATCATAACAGCGCTTCCTTAAAAACAGGCACGACTTTGGCGGAGCTGATGTGCAGACCCGAGTTATCTTATGAAATACTTGCTGAAATTGATCCGGAAAGAAAACCTTTATCGGATGATGTGATCGAGCAGGTAAATATCAACATTAAATATGACGGCTATATTAAGCGTCAGATTAAACAGGTGGAACAATTTCAGAAAATTGAAAATAAAAAAATTCCGCAGGATATTGATTATGATGATGTAAGCAGTCTTCGTCTGGAGGCGCGGGCAAAGCTGAAAGCTTTAAGACCTGTGAGCGTAGGGCAGGCGTCCCGTATTTCCGGAGTTTCGCCGGCGGATATTTCGGTGTTGCTGATTTATCTGGAGCAGTTTTATAAAAATCGGAAGGATAAGTAATTTTATTTTTTGATAAAGACAGCAAATGGAGATTTTTATGGATAAGCGCTTGGACTTATTTTGTCAGGATTTGGAACAATTACATATTTCTTTATCGGAAAAACAGGCTGATCAATTTATGAAATATTATGAATTGCTGGTGGAATGGAATTCTTTTATGAATTTGACTGCGATTACGGATTTTGAAGAAGTTTGTAAAAAACATTTTACGGACAGCCTTTCTCTTTGTAAAGCGGAACCTATTATTTTTGATGTATTAAAAAAGAATTTAAGAAAAGACGAAATCTCTTTTATCGATGTAGGCACCGGAGCAGGTTTTCCCGGTATTCCCCTTAAAATTATCTTTCCGAATTTAAAGATTACGCTTTTGGATTCTTTAAATAAAAGAGTAAAGTTTTTAAACGAGGTCATAAACAATCTGGAGTTAAAGGATATTACGGCGGTTCATGGCAGAGCGGAGGATTTTGCAAAAAAAGCCGATTTCAGGAGCGCTTATGATATTTGTGTCAGCCGTGCAGTAGCAAACATGAGTACTTTGTCCGAATATTGTATTCCTTTTGTAAAAGTAAACGGATTGTTTATCCCTTATAAATCTGAAAAAATCACAGAAGAGTTAGCTAATGCTAACAAAGCTGTGTCAATTCTCGGCGGTAAGGTTTTGGATCAGATCGATTATACTCTGCCTGCAAGCAATTATTACAGAAATCTGGTAATTGTGCAAAAAGAAAAGGATACTCCTAAAAAGTATCCCAGAAAAGCAGGGCTCCCGTCTAAGGAGCCCCTTGCTTAAATGTTTTATTATTCAACTCTTTTGGCAAGAAAGAAAACGCCTTCATAATAAATCCAAAGGGTATCGGAATCCGCTACAAAAAATTGGCTTCCGAAAAAAATGTCATTTGAATTGACTGCCACACAGGTAACCTCATTGATATTGTTCCACCACTCTCCGAGATTTGCCTGGTAGGCTTCTGTCAGGCTGTCATAATTGTAAGTATTGCTGTCAGCTTCATAGGTAAAATTGTCTGCGGCGGTTTCTTCGCCGTTTAAAAGAATTGCATCGGCTTCATAAGTAACTTTGCTTCCTCTAAATGATTCCATGTCATCCGAAGACAATGCCGAAACCGACGCGCTTTGATAATCCTTTACTTCCCATGTTCCATAATAAGAAGCGGAGTTATCTGTTGTTTCTGTTTCAGGAGTTTGTGTTTCAGGAGTTTGTGTTTCAGGAGCTTCTGTTTCAGAAATTTCTGTTTCGGAAACTTCTGTTGTTTCCTGTTCCGTTATTGGTTTTTCTTCTTCCTGCAGATTGTCGTTTGCAGTAGAATTGCCGCAGCCGATTAAACTTATTGTTAAAAGTACGATGGTTAATAAAACTGACATTTGTTTTTTCATAATAATGTTTTCCTCATATTTTAATTTATATTTTTAGAAAGTAATGTTCAGGAAAGAAAAAGACTGCATTTTTCTGCGATTTCTTCGGGTTTTTCCAAATGAGGCAGCTTTTTGGTCTTTTCAATGTCGTATACCTCGATAGCGCCGTTGCAGGCTAAATATTCGTCTTTTATCATTTCCACATTTTCACATTCCTTACCAAACAGGATCATAATGCTGTGATCTATATTTTTCAGCGCATGATAAATATTGATATTCATATATCTTCCTACAAAGCTTGCATAAGTATATTTGGAACAGTAATCATTAAGGTGCGCCGCCTCCAGGTAAGCATAGACTTCTTCCAGCTTGCTGTTGCCGAAATCATAATAATAGCTTTCTTTAAATTTTTTAACAATGCTTTCCTTATTACTGATCAGATTGTATACAAAGGTTCCTATAACGGGCATTTCTATTATGTACTTATTGATTTTGGAACGCTTGCTGGGAATCTGATTAAATTTACTGAGATTTTCAGGATTGATAAAAATCAGGTTTTTGATCAATTCGGGATTGATATGACAGGTCATAACAGCAATCACCGTAGATCCTCCGCTGGCTATTACGGTAGTTTTTTTGCCGATAATGTTTTTGATAAAATCATTGACCAATTGTACATATAAAAAATTGGTATAGGTAAAATTGGGTTTTTCCGATAAGCCGTAGCCTAACAGATCAATGGTATACACTTCGTTAGCCTTTGCTAACTCATCGGCAAGCTTGCAAAATTCATAAGAGGAACTTCCGATATCCAAATCATGAATGAGCAGCACGGGATTACCGTTTCCTTTTTTTTGGTACCTGATTTTGCCGAAGCGCCAGTCATAATAATTATTTTCCGTTTTATTCAGAATTTCCTTGGATTTCGCGTAGGAATAATAAAGTCGATTGATTATATGAAGTCCTGCTATGGTCGCAGCTCCCAAAATGGCTATTGTTTTATGATTTTTTTTCATGGCATCAAACCTCTCTTTTCCTTATTATAATAGATTCCTTTTTTTCTTACAATTATTTTAAAAATTATTTTGAAAATATTTCTTTTATTATTTTATGAAGTATTATATTATTATAGCAGGAGGACTGGTTTCTATGGAAAATAAAGTTCAGGAAACATATGATTTGCCTCTTACAATTTTGGAAAATGAAAGAAGCCGGATTACAAGAGAATTGCATGATACTACAATTCAAAATCTGGTTCACACCATTCATCAGACGGAGTTGATCTCACGCTATATGGATGATGATCCTGTGAGAGCAAAATTAGAATTATCATTATTGGCAAAAAATCTGAAAGAAACAGTCGGGGACATTAGAAATATTATTTATGATTTGAAGCCTATGTCCATTAGCGATCTGGGTTTTACGGATGCTCTTGACGAATATTTGATGAATTTGAAAATGACGTCCAAGATTCATTTTGAATGTAATATGAAAGATGAATTGAATCATTTGACGGAGAATGAACAATTGATTTTGTTTCGTATTTTGCAGGAGGCTTGTACCAATGCCGTCAGACATTCGGAGGCGGCAAATGTGGTAATTGGCATTTGCGAATATGAAGAAGGATATTATAAAATAACTGTAGATGATGACGGAGCAGGATGTGAAAAAGAAACTATCCGTAAGATCAATCACTATGGTCTGGAAATATTAAAGGAAAGAGTAGAAATGCTATCGGGCATATACCGGATGGAAACAGATATTGGGAAAGGATTTCATATTACGATTATAATTCCAATGACATGCTAGAGAGGAGAGACATAATATGGTAACGGAAGTAATCATTGTAGACGATCACAAAATGATCAGAGAGGGATTGAAACAATTACTGGAATTGGAAGATAATATTTCTGTAGTGGGAATGGCGTCTGACGGAGAGGAATGTCTTTCTCTGCTGAAAAAGGAAAAGGCGGATCTTCTTTTGCTGGATATCAATATGCCCAATAAAAACGGATTGGATATTTTAAAAGAAATCAAGGATACAAAAATAGATATTAAAGTTATTATGCTGACAGTGCATAATGAAGTGGATTACCTGCTGCGCGCTATTGAGATGGGCGCCGACGGTTATGTATTAAAGGATGTAGGTTCCGAAGAATTGGTTCATGCCATTGAAACGGTTATGAGCGGTGAATCCTATATTCAGCCTGATATGATACCTATGTTAAATTCTAAAATGGTCGTAAGAAACAGCGATAAAGAAAAAATCAAGAATTTGACTAAGAGAGAGTTGGAAGTATTGATTTTGGTTTCTGAAGGAATGTTTAACAAAGAAATTGCAAATAAGCTGAATATCAGCGAACGGACAGTTAAGAATCATATTTCCAGTATATTTAAAAAGATCGATGTGGCGGACCGGACCCAGGCAGCGGTGTTTGCTATTCGGAATAGTTTGATACATATTTAGTGGGGTCAGAGGTTTTGAGAGTTAGAGAAAATGGATTTATTGAAAGGACACGCTTGCGCTTGGATAACAACGCAGCGGTACTAGGATTGTAAAAAACACAATCCGAGTACCGGCGTAGTTATAACAGTCCTTTTGATAAATCCATTTTTTCTAACTCAGCCAAGATTCTTCCTCTCTGCACTTAAAAAGTTTCAAGAGCTTGCGGACGGGTCTGATGCTTAGAATGGTTATTAGGGTGTGAGGGGAGTTATTGAGAGTTAGAAAAAATGGATTTATCGAAAGGACACGCTTGCGCTTGGATAACAACGCAGCGGTACTAGGATTGTAAAAAACACAATCCAAGTACCGGCGTAGTTATAACAGTCCTTTCAATAAATTCATTTTTTCTAACTCAGCCAAGACTTTCTCTCTGCACTTAAAAAGTTTCAAGGGATTGCGGACGGGTCTGATGCTTTGTTTGATTATCTTAGTGATTTTTAAATATTATGGGATTAGATGTAATTTATTTGACATTTTATATCCATTTAGATAATTCGTTTTTTGTTTGTAATAAACTATCACATAGTTACTTTTATGTTTGAATATACTATTATTATGTCTTTTTTATCTATATGTTTCACGTTTCACGTGAAACATTTTTTGAATTTTGGAGTGAATTTCATTATTTCGTGTTTCACGTGAAACATCGACCACAAAATCTTGTAAAAAGGTGTGAAACATTTTTTAAAACAAACCGTGAAACATTTAAAACATCAGATTAAGATTTGGATAAGTAGAAAATTATTGGACTGCATTAGATAGATTTTGATGGTGGATGGTTCGATTTCAGCAAGGGGAGGGGATAGGGGGTGGATTTTGCTGTAATCAAAGGAAACCTTATTAAAAGCGCCGGTACTTAATCCGCGTCTTTTGCGTATTTATGTACCGCTGCGCTTTTAAAGAGCGAGAGCGTGTTTCCGTGATTACAGCAAAATCCACCCCCTATCCCCTCCCCTTGCGTAACAAACCGATTTACCCCCAACCAATTCTTCTTGCGTAACAAATCATTTCATTCTTTTGTATTCAAATAATTTCCACCCAAAAATCTACTTTCATATGGAATATTCAAATAATCGGTGCTATAATCAAAAAAGAATGTGAAAAGAGAGAATAGTGTCGGTTAGGAAAAACCGAAAGGAAGGAAAACTATGGGAAGAATTATTGCAATTGCAAATCAAAAGGGCGGCGTCGGCAAATCGACTACCTCCATCAACTTAGCTGCATGTCTTGCAGAAAAAGATCAAAAAGTTTTAGTAATTGATTCTGATCCTCAGGGTAATACCACCAGCGGATTTGGAATTGATAAAAATTTTTTAGATAATACCATTTATGAATTGATCCTGGGAGAATGTTCAATTGGAGACTGTATTATAAAGGAAGCAATTAAAAACGTTTCCGTACTGCCTTCAAATGTTAATCTTGCTGCGGCGGAAATTGAATTGATCGGCGTTGATGACAAAGAATTTATACTTAAAAATGAAATCGATTGGATTAAGGATAATTACGACTACATAATTATTGACTGTCCTCCGTCTCTGAGTATGTTGACAATCAATGCTTTGACGGCGTCCAATTCTGTTTTAGTACCGATCCAATGCGAATATTATGCTTTGGAAGGATTGAGCCAGTTAATCCATTCGGTTAATTTGATTAAGGAAAGATTAAATCCGGACCTGGAGATGGAAGGAGTCGTATTTACCATGTATGATTCCCGTACAAATTTATCGGGTCAGGTAGTGGATAATGTTAAAAAACATTTAAGCGAAAATATATGTAATACGATTATTCCGAGAAATATCAGGCTTGCGGAAGCGCCGAGCCATGGAATGCCCATTACAATGTATGATCCGAAGTCGATCGGAGCCGACAGTTACAGACAACTGGCAATGGAAATTATGAATAGGAAAGGTGAATAAACTATGGCTGCAAGGGGATTAGGAAAAGGATTGGACGCACTGATACCTGTATCAAGCGAACCAAAAGGAAATAAGAAAACAAGCGCGGCGGGAGAAAAAGAGAAGGGACCGGAAACGCTCGTTAAAATTACGATGGTAGAACCGAACAGGGAACAGCCCCGTAAATCGTTTGACGAGGATGCGTTAAATGAATTGGCGGAATCCATCAAGCAGTTTGGACTTCTGCAACCCATATTGGTACAGGACCGCAAAGATCACTACGAGATCATTGCAGGAGAGAGAAGATGGCGTGCCGCAAAGATCGCCGGGTTAAAAGAAGTACCGGTTATCATTAAGAATCTGACGGAACAGGAAATAGTAGAAATTTCTTTGATTGAAAATATTCAAAGGGAAAACTTAAACCCTATTGAAGAAGCGCTTGCTTATAAAAAGCTGTTGAATGAATTTCACTTAAAGCAGGAGGAAGTAGCGGAAAGGGTATCTAAGAGCAGAACCGCCGTTACCAATTCCATGAGATTGTTAAAGCTTCAGGATGAAGTGCAGAAAATGGTTGTGGATGAAGAGATTACAACCGGACATGCCAGGGCGTTATTAGGTATTGAAGACGGAGAACAGCAGATCGCATGTGCAAGAAAAATCGTCGATGAAAAATTAAGCGTCAGGGACGTAGAGAAGCTGGTTAAAAATATGAATAAGCCGGCAAAAGAAAAAAAGGCGGCAAAAGAAAAGGGCGTAAATTTCATCTATCAGGATATCGGAGAAAAACTGAAAGCCTTATTGGGTACAAAAGTGTCCGTAACGGGAAAGGAAAACGGCGCCGGAAAGATCGAAATAGAATTTTATTCCAATGAGGATCTGGAAAGAATTTTGGATCTTTTGAAATAGCTGCCGACTGATAAACGGAGTGATAAGCGGACTGATAAGCAATTTGGAGGAAACCTATGAACAGTAATTTGTTAAAGAGCATCGGACTGGGCAATTTGGATATTGCGTATTTGTTGATCGGATTGCTCGTATTGATTATAATCCTATTTATTATCTGCATTGTTTCTTTGGTTAAGCAAAAGAAACTGAAAAAAAGATATGAAGCGTTTATGCTGGGCAAAAATGCGGAAAGTATGGAAAAGGAAATTACGGATCTTTTTGCGGATATTGCATATTTAAAGGAAGCCGTTGAAAAAAATGCAAAAGAAATCAGACATATTTACAAGCGTCTGGAAACGACCTATCAGAAATTGGGTATTGTGAAATATGATGCCTTCCAGCAGATGGGCGGCAGATTGAGCTTCAGTCTTGCCCTGCTGGATGAAAATAACGACGGATTTATTTTAAATTCTGTCCATAGTAGCGACGGATGCTATTCTTATACAAAAGAAATCAAGGACGGAGGCTGTGAGATTTCTCTTGGAGAGGAAGAACAGCAGGCATTAGATATCGCAATGAGGGAATGATCCATTTGAAACTGACAGATGTAGACAAATTAAAAGAAAACAGCATTATTGCGGAACCGGTCATGACGGATGACTTTCAAATATTGCTCAATAAGGGAACCGTATTAAAATCCGATTATATTGACAAATTGAAGGAACTGGGCGTCCGGGAAGTCTATATCGAGGATGATTTTTCCAAAATGACGGAGGAGGAAACGAGAAAAAATTCCGTTCAGATCAAAGAGTCGTGTTCCGACAAGATTAAAGATATATTAAAATATCATGTTTATAACCAGGGACAAAAATTATCAGAATTAAAACAAACAGTAGACGAAATATTAGATGATATATTAAGCGAGCCCCAATTGGTACAAAATGTCTGTGAAATCAGAGAAAGAAAGCCGGATATTTATGATCACACGCTGAATTTGTGCAGCATGTCCATGCTGATTGCGTTGCGGATGAACGTGGACCGGGAGGACGTCAGACAATTGGGTACCGCGGCGTTGCTGCATGATCTGGGTCTGCGTTATACTACGGCAAAATATGAAAATGTGGAGCTTAGCAGTTTATCAAAGGAAGATCAGGAAGAATATAAAAAACATACGGTTTACGGTTATTCTGCGATTTCTGAAATGAACTGGCTGACTGACCAGGAAAAGAAAATGATTTTATTTCATCATGAAAATCTGGCGGGTCTGGGATATCCCCTGCATTCCGGAGAATTGTCTGTTTTGACCCAGATACTGGCAGTATGCGAGATTATGGATGAAATGATTTGCGGGATTGGTCATAAAAAGAGAAAAATCTGGGAAGTATTATCTTATTTAGAAGAAATAAAGGGTAAATATTATTACAGTGAAATTATTGATACCATATGCGGATTTATTGTGAAATATCCCGTGGGTACAAAGCTGTTGTTAGACGACGCTTCCATTGGAATTGTTGTAAAGCAAAACGATAAAAACTCGGAAAAACCCATTGTTCAGATTATTCAAAAGGGCGAGAGGACAAAAGATATTTCTACGGAATCAATTACATTGATCAATCTGGAAAAAGATACGGATTATTCTATTTTAGATGTGCAGGAACACTGATTAAATCAGGTTCAAATAAATGATTTTCAAATGACAGGGAGGACATTTTTATGTTAGACATTAAGTTTTTGAGAGAAAATCCTGATGTTGTAAAGCAGAACATCAAAAACAAGTTTCAGGAGGAAAAGTTACCTTTGGTTGACGAGGTAATTGATCTGGATGCAAAGAAAAGAGACTGCCAGAAAGAAGCGGATCAGCTTCGGGCGGACAGAAATAAACTTTCCAAGCAAATCGGCGCACTGATGGGACAGGGCAAAAAGGAAGAAGCCGAAGAAGTGAAAAAACAGGTTGCCGCATCCGCGACACGTCTTGCAGAGCTGGAAGAACAGGAAAAGGAACTGGATGAAAAGATTTTAAAAATCATGATGACAATTCCGAATATCATCGATCCTTCCGTGCCCATCGGCAAAAACGATACGGAAAATGTGGAAGTGACCAAATACGGCGAACCGGTTGTGCCTGATTTTGAAATTCCCTATCACACCGAGATAATGGAAAGATTTGACGGCATTGATCTGGACGCGGCAAGAAAGGTTGCCGGAAACGGATTTTATTATTTGCAGGGAGATATTGCAAGATTACATTCCGCAGTTATATCTTATGCAAGGGATTTTATGATTAACAGAGGATTTACCTATTGCGTACCGCCTTTTATGATTAGAAGCAATGTGGTAACGGGCGTTATGAGTTTTGCGGAAATGGACGCTATGATGTACAAGATTGAGGGAGAGGATCTTTATCTGATCGGTACCAGCGAACATTCCATGATCGGTAAGTTTATCGATACGATTATCCCTGAAGAACAGCTTCCCAAGACTTTAACCAGCTATTCCCCGTGTTTCCGTAAGGAAAAAGGCGCTCACGGTATTGAAGAACGCGGCGTTTATCGAATCCATCAGTTTGAAAAACAGGAAATGATTGTTGTGTGCAAACCTGAAGAGTCTCCGATGTGGTTTGACAAGCTGTGGCAGAATACGGTAGATTTATTCCGTTCCATGGATATTCCGGTCCGTACTTTAGAGTGCTGCTCCGGCGATCTGGCTGATCTGAAGGTAAAATCTTTCGATGTGGAGGCATGGTCCCCGAGACAGCAGAAGTATTTTGAAGTAGGAAGCTGTTCTAATCTGGGCGACGCGCAGGCAAGAAGATTGAAAATTCGTGTAAACGGTGAAAAAGGAAAGTATTTTGCACATACATTGAATAATACGGTAGTGGCTCCGCCGAGAATGCTGATTGCATTTTTGGAAAATAATTTAAGAGCGGACGGTTCCGTAGCAATTCCGGAAGTGCTGCGTCCTTATATGGGCGGCATGACCGAATTAACACCCAAACATGACTAATGGTTTTGTTTCTTCATTTTGAGGTATCAAGTTGCATAAATATTTAAGAGCAATCGGATTCAGTAAATTAAAAAGCAGAAAGCAGATTATCGAGTTGATTTCCATCGTCGTCAATAACGCAGACGAAAGATTGTATACATCTTTGGATCAGGATGATATTATGCTTGCTGAATACAATATGTTTTGCGGAGAAAATATGGGTATCTGCGTCCGGGGAGAGTATGACGAAAACAATCGCTTTCTTATGGATTACTATGTTCCCTTTTTCAGAGGAAACAGGATCAGTTCTTATGCGGATATTTCCGTAGAGCGCCACGCCGAAAAGGAATCCTACGCGGGCGTCTGCGACGATATTAAAGTAGGCGTGTCCCTCATTTTTTATCTGCAGAATATCATTGCCTACCTGAAAAGAAAAAATGCAAACAGGCTCCCTGCCGCGGAAACCTCCTTAAGCCTTGGAGCGCTGTCTACGCAGGGTAAGATTATTATGCCCATTTATAAAAACGAGCGGGACGTCAGAAGGACAAAGAAAATGTCCAAAGACCGCAACCGTTTGATCGCTCAGGCAAGAAAAGGCGACGAGGACGCAATTGAAAATCTTACCCTGGACGATATGGATACCTATACCAATATCGCCAGAATGATTGTCAAAGAGGATGTGCTTTCGCTGGTGGATACTTATTTTATGCCGTATGGCGTGGAATGCGATCAATATACGATCCTGGGAGAGATTATGGATATTTCCAAGGTCAGAAATCCGCTGACAAAGGAAGAAATCTGGCAAATGACCATAAGCTGCAACGATCTGATCATGGATTTGTGCATCAATTCTCAGGATCTGTATGGAGAGCCGGAGATCGGAAGAAGATTTAAAGGTACGATCTGGTTACAGGGATCAATTCATTTTCCCGATGAAATGTAAAGAATTGTAGACGTACAGGTCTTGACTATTCTATTCGGGAATGATAAAGTATCTTATGTGTGTTTCCTTAGTTAAATGGATATAACAGCCCCCTCCTAAGGGGCAGTTGAGGGTTCGATTCCCCCAGGGAACATCAAGAGGGGCTGTCGTATCATGCGGCAGCCCGTTTTTTAGTTTTACAGGATAAAGGTGAATAGGAAAATTGGATTACATCGTTTTTGATTTGGAATGGAACCAATCCGCTTCCGGAAAAAAGTATGCCAATAAAAAGCTGCCTTTTGAAATTATCGAAATCGGCGCGGTCAAATTGAATAGCGATATGCAGGAAACCGGCAGGTTTAACGAGCTTGTCAAACCCAGAGTGTATAAAAATATCAATCGCATTACCGGCAATATTGTCCATCTGGATATGGAACAATTAAAAAAAGCGCGGGGATTTGAAAGTGTAATGAGAGATTTTTTGAAATTCTGCGGGGAGGACTATATCTTTTGTACCTGGGGAAATTTAGATCTGATAGAGCTTCAAAGAAATATCAAGTTTTATCATATGCCGCCCCTGTCGGAAGAGCCGATCCGTTTTTTGGACGTGCAAAAGCTCTTTGCCCTGCAGTTTGAAGGAAAAAAGAGCCAGCATACGCTGGAATATGCGGTTGATCTGTGCAGCATTCAAAAGGATATCCCGTTTCACCGCGCTTTTGCGGACGCTTACTATACTGCGAAGGTGCTTGCCTGTCTGAATCCCGCTTACCGGGAAAGATATTCCTTTGATACCTTTCATCTGCCCGGCAGCAAAAAGGAAGAAGTCCGGATTTTATTTGACGATTATTACAAATACATTTCCAGAGGGTTCGACACAAAGGCGAAAGCGCTAAGCGACAGAGAAGTCCAATACAGCGGCTGTTATCTGTGTAAAAGAAGGGTTGCCAAGTCGGTCAAATGGTTTACCAACAATAACAAGCATTACTATTGCGTTTCCTGCTGCAAGAAACACGGATATATAAAAGGCAAAATCCGTTTAAAAAAAGCGGAAAGCGGTAAAATCTATGTCGTTAAAACGATGAAACAGATTACCGAAGAGCAAATGCAGGAAATCAAAGAAAAAAGCGAATCCAAAAATAACGGTAAAGATCCTTCCTCCGTTTTCTGATTACCGGAAATCAAATCTGTCGTCGCGGAAGGTATTGTTCCGACGGCGGCGCTTGCGGCTGATGCGGCTTCTTCTGCGTCTGGCAAAATTATAATTTCTGCAAAAAGCAATGGTAAAGATCGCAGCGATAATGAGGATCAGAACAAGAAGGATAATGCCTATTACTTTTAAAATATTGATAAAGATCACTTTTCCTCCGGTTTGCGATTCTTCCGGAAGTTCGGAATCCGATATCGAAGCAGGTCCCGTTTCTTCAGAACCGGTCTGACTGGGAGCCTGTACGGCTGTTAAGGTAATGGAAGCGCTGCCCACGTCCGCCCCATGATATTGATAATTGATCTTTGCAAGCATGGAGGAAGAATCGGGGTCCGCAGCTGAGGTTTCATAGGATAAGGATGACGTCAGATCCGCAAAGGTAACGGTTTTTGGAATGATGACGCAGTCGTTACTGTCGATTTCCACAATGGGATCGTTGCTGAAAAAGATATCGCTGTCCGTATTAAACAGGTCGGAATTGTTGACCGAGTAATTTGTTTCATTTTCTGAAATATTGATTTTCTGGAAATTATTGAATCCGTAATCGAATAAAGCGATGGTATCCAAAAACTGGTTCGGGGATTCTTCGCGCATAATGACGCAAATCAGCTTAATACCGTCTCTTTCGGCGCAGGAGACAAGGGTCTGTCTGGAATCCGAAGTAAATCCGGTCTTTCCGCCGATATATCCTTCATACTGATAAGTACCCGCAGTCAGGGAGTTATGCGTCCAAAGATCGATATCGTCGGGCTGGGTATCGGTGGGTGCAATATGATAATAATTGGTGCCCGCCATTTTAGATAAGGTTTCATTGGAAAAAAACGCGCAGGCGATCGTAGCAAGATCTCTTGGCGTAGTATAATGATTTTCGTCATGTAAGCCGTTCGTGGTCACAAAATGGGAATTGGTGCAGCCCAATTCGGCGGCTTTTTGGTTCATCATCGCCACATAGTTGTCCATGCTGCCTGCGATATGTTCGCCGACGGCATTGCAGACTTCGTTGGCGGAATAGACGAGAATACCGTAAAGGCACTGTTCCATGGTAATAGATTGTCCTACGTCCATGCCCATATTGGAGGAACCCTTCTCGATACTGAAAACGGCGTCGTTGGAAAAAGAAACCGTTTCGTCCAGAGAAGCGTTTTCAATAGCGACTAAGGCGGTTAAAATCTTGGTAGTGCTTGCAGGATATAATTTTTCATCGATATTTTTGGCGTAAAGAATGGTGCCGGTATTGGCTTCCATTAAGATAGCGCCTTCCGCGCCGATTTCCGGACCCTGGGGCCAGTTTTCAATTGCATTGCTTTGTATAGGTAAAGATTTTCGGGCTTCCGCTTCCGCCTGATAATCGGTATCTGCATAAACAGTTTTTGCATGAGTAAACAGATTTGCAACACAGAGGACTGTGCAAAGGCTTGCAACGCCTAATTTGTGTAAGAATTTGTGGTGCATGTGAAATCTCCCTTAAGTGAATTGTTTAAACTAAATTTTATGATACACTAAAACAGATAAAAAACAAAGTGAAAAAAGGAGAAAGAATCAAAAAGTATGAGACTTAGAAATATAACGGGATCGAGAGAAGTCATTGCAGCATCAAAATATGTCATTCAGGAGCCGGAACAATATGAAGGAAAAATAAGAGAGCTTTTCGCTAATACGAACCCGGTACAGATTGAAATTGGAATGGGAAAAGGGCGGTTTATCATGGAGCTTGCGGCGCTTCATCCGGAAATCAATTATATCGGTATTGAAAAATATTCCAGCGTTTTGCTGCGTGCGATTCAGAAGATGGAACAAAACGAGCTGCCTAATCTGAAATTTATCCGTATGGACGCGGAAAATATCACGGATGTGTTCGGCAAAGGCGAGGTAGATAAAATTTATCTGAACTTTTCCGATCCCTGGCCGAAGGACCGCCATGCCAAAAGAAGACTTCCTTCCAGGGAATTTCTGGAAAGATATGATGTTATATTAAAAAAGGAAGGAAAACTGGAATTTAAAACCGATAATAGAGAATTGTTTGATTTTGCGCTGGAACAGCTTCCCCTCGCAGGATGGGAAGCGGAAAAAGTAACCTATGATCTGCATCATGATAAAGAAATGAATGAAGGAAATATCATGACGGAGTATGAGGAAAGATTTTCCGCCCAGGGCAATCCCATCTGCAAATATATTATTTCCCGTAAGAAATCATAAGGAAAGAGAATAAACAGTAAGTTTTCTAAAAATCCCGGCAGGTCTTATACATTTGCTTCCACCGCAGGAGTTTCCGGATCTTTGCTGAAAAGCAGCTTTAATAAGATCGGGGTCAGGACGGAGGAGCAGATAATCAACAGGATAACTGCGGTAAAAAACTCCGAAGTGATCATGCCTACGGATAAGCATTTCTGGGCGACGATCAAAGCGACTTCTCCACGGGTCATCATGCCGATGCCGATTTTTAAGGAATCGCCCCAACTGAAGCGGCAAATTTTTGCCATCAGTCCGCAGCCGATAATCTTCGTCAGCAAAGCAACGATTACAAAAGCGATACAGAATAGCAGCAGCCTGGTGTTCATGGAATCAAAGGTCGTTTTCAATCCGATTCCCACAAAGAATATGGGGGCAAAAATCATATAGGTGCTGATATGTGTTTTTGTGTTGATATAGTCGGCGTCTTTCAGGTTGCAGAGAATGATTCCGGCAACATAAGCTCCGGTGATATCCGCAATGCCGAAATATTTTTCTGCGACATAGGCAAGGGTAAAGCAGAGAACAAAACCGAAAATCGGGATTCTCTGGGTATGGGGATTGCGGTTATCCAGCCATTTGAAGAATTTGTAAGCGACAATGCCTCCTACAAGCGCCACGATGAAAAACAAAATCGTTTTGAGAATTACCATGGACGGCTTGACGTCAGGGCTTTTAAATCCGATGACAAAGGTCAATACGACGATACCGATAACGTCGTCGATGATCGCGGAGCTTAAAATGGTAGTTCCGACGATTCCCTTTAATTTTCCCAATTCCTGAAGAGCGGCAACCGTAATGCTGACGCTGGTTGCGGTCATAATCGCGCCGATGGACATAGCGGCAAAAAACTTTGCCGTGCCGACGCCGTCAAAACCATAAAAAGCAAAATACAAAAGCGCGCCGAAAATAAAAGGGACGAACACGCCGTTGCAGGCAATTGCCAAAGCCTTCGGACCGGTTTTGATCAAATCCTTTAAATCTGTCTCCAAGCCGGCGGAGAACATGACAAGGATAACGCCGATTTCCGCCATTTTTGTAATGAAATCGGATTGCTGTACAAGACCCAGACAGCAGGGACCGATAATAAGACCGGCGATAATTTGTCCCGCAACCTGGGGAGCTTTCAGTTTTCTGGCAACCATGCCGCAGATTTTTGCAGCCAACAGTATAATAGCGAGATCCCGTAATATTTCATAAGTTTCCATTTTATGCAGATCCTTTCGTGTTTCCCTCTAAAGATACCCTCTCCGACACAAAATTTAGCACAGAAGGAGGCATACTTCAAGAATATTTTAAAAAAATTTTATAATTTCTTCAGAAAAAAAGAAAAAAATGATTGAAAGAAAAATGTTTGTGTTGTATATTATTATATGTGTCCCGCATTCAAAGGGATAAAAATTCAACTGCAAATGGCGAAGCGTGGCTCAGTTTGGTAGAGCGCTGCGTTCGGGACGCAGAGGTCGCAGGTTCAAATCCTGTCGC
>UQLY01000004.1 GCA_900542015.1 uncultured Lachnospiraceae bacterium
ATCCGCAAAATACGCGGATTAAATACCGGCGTTTTTATAAAGGTTTCCTTTGATCCATACAAAAATTTATAAATGCGAAAGTCCCTTTTTGATATCGTAAGCTCTTTATTTTTTATCCGGTTTTTATTTATTTCATTCTGTCAAACACCAGTTCATATCCGTCGCTTCCGTAGTTGAGGGAACGGTTTACACGGCTGATCGTGGCGGTAGAGGCGCCTGTTTTTTCTGCAATTTCCAAATACGTCTTTTTGTCCCGCAGCATACTCGCCACTTCAAAACGCTGGGATAAAGAAAGCAGTTCGTTGACCGTGCACAGATCTTCAAAAAAGGAATAACATTCTTTTTTGTCTTTTAATGTCAGGATTGCATCAAAAAGGGCATCTACGGCTTCATTCTTTATTTTTTTATTCATCATGAATCTCCTGTCGCTTTAACACTGTAAAATTTTAACGTCCTAATATTTTCCATTTTATCACAGCAAAGTATAAAGGTAAAGAAAAATTTGGAAGCGTAATGTGCTGTGCTATGTGTTGCAATGTGTTGTGCAGTGTGTATTGCAGTATATTGTGCGGGATGTCCCTTTAGAGCCGTTATTTGCAGGGCTTTTCCGTATTGGGAAAGGCGTCCGCTGGGAAATAATCTCTGACCTCCGGCTTTAAATAGTCGAAATAGTGGCTGACGCTGTCGTTTACAATTTTTTCCAGAGGATAACCGGATTCGGCGATCAACGGTTCCGAATATTGTCTTGCACCTACAAGCGTGTGAGCGTGGGCATCGCTGTTTAATATAATCTCCACATCATGTCTGACACATGCCTCCAACAGCCGCAGATAGTTGTCGTGGGCGCCGGGGCGGTAGCTGGTAGGCGCAAGAGAAGAGTTATTGACTTCAAATAATTTATGGTTGGCGGCGGCAGCCCTTGCCACCTCGTCGTAATCGACCGGGAAACGGTCGTCGTCTAAATGTCCGATAATCTGGATCAGAGGATTTTCCAAAATACGAATGATACTGCCGGTCGTCTCCTGTTTACTCATAAAACGGACGCAGGGCGGATGGAGGCTTGCAATGGCGACGTCCATGGTTGCAAGAAGCTCCGCCGGCATATCGACGGAACCGTTTTCGTCCAAAATATTCAGCTCCACGCCGAAAAGGGTGGGGAGGCGGTAGGCGTTTCGATCTAAAATACGATAATTTTGAAAGTAAAACTCATGGCAGGTGCCGGGCATTCTGACGGAATGTTCGGTAATTGCCAACAGGCTCAAGCCTTTTTGAAACGCCGCGTCGGTCATTTCCATAATCGTATTGAATGCGTGACCGCTGGCAAGCGTATGAGTATGAGAATCCAGTACATATTTCATTTTTTTGTCTCCTTTTTTGCAATATGTATTTTAATACGTTTACAAATAGTTTTCAATACTATATAATAAAGAAATGAAAGGCAAATGCCTTGGAGGCGGAAAATGACAATTTCTACAGATGATTTATTAAACAGTATTTTACAAAGCTTTGACCGTATTGAACATATTGATGCGGATGATATTCCGAATATTGATTTATATATGGATCAGGTCACGACATTTATGGATCAGCACATGCGTGCAACGACCCGGAATCCTAACGAGGATAAGATCCTGACCAAGACCATGATCAACAATTATGCCAAAAACGATCTGCTGCCACCACCTGTCAAAAAGAAATATTCTAAAGAACATGTGCTGATGCTGATTTTTATTTATTATTTTAAAGGCATTTTGTCCATAGGGGATATTCAGGAACTGTTAAAGCCCATAACGGACCGATATTTCGGCACCGATTCCGGAATGAAATTGGAGGATATCTATGAGGAAGTATTCAGTCTGGAAAAGGAAAGGGTGGAAGCGTTAAAGAAAGACGTGCAAAAAATGTATGCCGAATCTGCGGGCACTTTTCAGAATGCGCCCAAAGAGGAACAGGAATTTTTGCAGCGCTTTTCCTTTATCTGTATGCTCAGTTATGACGTTTATGTCAAAAAACTGTTAATTGAGAAGCTGATTGACAGTATGAGAGAAGATAAAGCCAAGACGGAACAGGCGGAGGAAAAGAAAGCCGGAACAAAGGAAGCGGAGTAGAAGAAACAAAAAGAAAAAGAAGAAGAAAAAACTGCCGTATTGATCGGGGATAGTTGATCAACACGGCAGTTTTAAGTTTACATAATTTTATTTTGCGGCTTCTTCGGCGAAGCTCGTGTCTACCAGCTCTTCATAGGGAACTCGTTCGGACAATTCTCCGGCTTCCTCCAAAATATTTTGCAAAAGCGTAAAGCTGTCTTCTTCAAAAATCAGGTTTTCTTTCCATGTGTCCTGATTGTAGTAACGTTCTACGATCTTGGTAATGGTTTCCAGATCGGTCTCTTCAAACTGAGGCGCGATGACTTCCGCAATTTCGGCAGGCGTATGTGAGTTTACATAATCCATACCTTTTTGCAGCGCATTGGTAAAGCCCTGAATGATTTCGGGATTTTTTTTCATATAGCTGGACTTAGCACTGAACGCCGTATAGGGCACGTAGCCGGAATCTTCCCCGAGGGAAGCGACTACATAGCCGTCGCCCTTTTGTTCAAGAGAGGTGGCGTGGGGTTCAAATTCAACTGTGTTTATGCGGTTAATGCACCGTCAGGTCAGGAAACTGAAACCGCATAGTTTATGAGTTTCTTTATCAATGAGGATTTGCTTTATACAGGTTTTCCAAAACGCCTGTTTATGTTCTTTGTCCAGGGCACGGTATAGATCCGCAAAACTTCCCGAGAAGGTATTTTTTGTATTGCCGCAGTTTTCAGGCGGCGCATCCCCAGGTATTCGGGTCAGTTTGTTTTCCAGCTCGAGATACTGTTTTTCATAGTATTCTTCACAAATGCGCCCCTTCTGAAAGAGGAGGTTCAGACGGTTGATTTCATCCCGCAGTTTAGTGGAAGGAGCTGCCTTTTCCCGGACTTTGGTATGCAGAGTCAGTAGCTCGGGCGCTAAGGTTTCCAGAACGTTAGAAATCATATATCGTTCGACTACGTTTTCGGATATACAGGGACTGCTGTGGCGGCGGTATTTATTACAGCACCGGTAGCCAAAGCTGCTGTAGATTTTACCGTTCGGCTTTTTTGTCTGTTTCCGGTAACCGGACAGTTTGGCGCCGCAAACGGGGCATTTAATGAGGGAACTGAACAGGTATGTGTGATTCCCGGGCGCTGTCTTTGTCTGGGAAATCTGCCGGATACGGCGAAACTGATCGGTGGTAATATAGCCCTCGCAGAAGTTTTCGACGCCGTTTACCGTGCCGGCGTATTTCTCGTTTTTAAACAGTCTGTCGATCATGTTGTAAGTCGGCGCTTTTGGATGGGAAGCGTATTTTTCCGTAATGTAATAATAGGTCTTGCGGATGGAATAGCAGGAAAAATAAAAGTCGTAGGCGTCTTCGACGATTTTACGGGTGTCTTCATCCTTGTAAAGCTTGCCGTTGATTACCTGATAGCCGTAGGGCGCCCACATGCCGCTTAAAACCTCGCCGTTTGCCCATTTGTGGCGGAATACCGCCTTAATGCGCTCGGAAGTCCTGTCACATTCGTTCTGCGCCACGGAAAGCATAATATTGATTTTGAGCTGTCCGTCGGCGGTGGAGGAATCGTAGTCCTCATAAATGGTTTTCCAACAGCAATGATGTTCCTCCAGGATTGCCTGTGTGTTGTGGTAGTCCCGCACGTTACGAAACCACCGGTCGAGCTTGGTAACGAGAATGACGTCGATTTTATCGGCGCGTACATCATCCAAGAGCCGCATCAGATCCTTTCGGTTGTTTTGCTTTTTTCGCGCCGTAATTCCTTCATCGGCGTAGTAGTCCACAATGTAATAGCCGTGTTCGTTGGCGTATCCGGTCAGATCGGCGCGCTGGGTTTCCAGGGAAAGCCCCTCGGCAACCTGGCGTTCTGTGGATACGCGGTCATAAATTGCACAGCGGATCATAACATCACCCCTTCTAGTTTATAGATTTTAAAAATAAAAATGCCCGAAAATTTCTGTTTTTCGGGAGCGGGATAAGAATTGACCCATCGTAAATGGCGGCTAATCAGACAAAGGATTAACCGCCATACGATTAAACAGGATTATAGGGGTAAATTTTATCAAGCTCCGGTCAGGCAAAGCCTGCATAGTGGGGGGGGGTAAGGAAACTTGATCTTAGGCAAGGAAAAATTTAATTCCATATGTTTTACCATAATATGATTGCACGTTCATCTTATCGTTTCCCTGCCGTTGTTTTAATCCTGCTTAATAAAACAGATTTTTTGCGGTACACATCCCTTCTTTCTGTCCGTTACTCAGCTTTTGGGAAAGCCTGTACCTATATTATAAAAGGAAATTTGCAAGAAATGAGATTACAGGAATAAATGGGGTAAAAAACGAAACGAATGCACTTGTACATGCCGTATTGCATATGTTAAATCGGGAGTGATGTCATGGAAAACAATCCTGAAACAGTGCCGGAAATGACGCCGGAGAGGGCGGAATTGATTAAAAATACCCTGTTGTTTTTATATGCCGATCAAATGGGCGTGAATCGGAAGGATTTGAATATCAGCATTCGGTGCGGGAAACCTGATAACACAACTGAAAAATCCCCCTGACCGCCGGAAAACGCCGCTGCGGTGGAGCCGAAATCAATGCTCTGGTCGATGGTAAGATCCGCAGCCGGATCAATCCCGTTCATTTTGAGAATATACTCAAATACCATTTCGGGCATACCGCCTTTTCTGCCGCCAAGCACCGTGGTACCTTTCAGATCCTCCCATTTAAAATCATCCATCGGCGTGCGGGAAACAAGGAAGTTGCCTGCCCTCTGCGTCAGCTGGGCGAAGTTGACAACATAATCGTCGGTATCGCCCAAATAGGTATAAATCGTGGATTCACTTCCCATAAATCCGATATCCGCTTCTCCGGATAACACGGCGGTCATGGTTTTGTCTGCGCCAAAGCCCGTCACAAGGGTTAAATCAATGCCCTCCTCTTCAAAGTAACCTTCTTCAATTGCCACATACATAGGCGCATAAAAAATAGAATGCGCGACTTCGTTTAACACAACTTCCTGATTGCCGGATTCCTTTGCGCCGCAGCCGGTCAGAAACAGTGATAGCAGAAGCGTCGTCATCAGTGTGAGAGAAATAAACTTTTTCATAATATACCTCCTAAGGAATGTAATATTATGATATGAAACAGAACCGTCAGGGGTTCCTGACTGCAATTTCCGAAAAGCAATCCCGGAAAACACCACTTGGGAAGCAACTTCCGGTTGACAAAAACGGTTTTTTCGGCAAACTAAAGTTCCATATCGACAGTATTTGGAAATTATAATATAATATTAAAAACGGCGGTCTTTTACAGACAATGCCCGTATGCAGCAAATCATAAATTTGAGAGCCGGGAGGCGGAGGAGGATTTCAATGGGAATTATTTCAAGATTTAAGGACATTATGTCAGCTAACATGAACGCATTGCTGGATAAGTGTGAAGATCCGGAAAAAATGATTGATCAGTATTTGCGTGATCTGCAGGAGGATCTGGGCAAGGTTAAAAGCGAAACGGCAGCCGTAATTGCGGATGAGAAGGCAGCAAAGAGAAAATTGGACGAGTGCGATGAAGAGATTACCAAAATGGATAAATATGCCAGAAAGGCAGTCGCGGCGGGAAATGACAACGAAGCGCGGCAGTTTCTTGGCAGAAAGTCCGAGCTGACGCAGGAAAGAGCGGCTTTGGAGCAAAATTACAATATCTGTGTTGAAAATTCTGCGAAAATGCGCGAGATGACTAAAAAGCTGGAAAGCGATATTCAGGATCTCAGAGGCAGACAGGCAACGTTAAAAGCAAAGCTTGCAGTTGCCGAAACCAAGAAAAAACTGAACAATGTGGGCGGCTCCGGGAAAGATGCCGGCGCAAGACTTGCCGCATTTGACAGAATGGAAGACAAAGTGAACCGCATGATGGATGAGGCGGATGCAATGGAAGAATTGAATCAACAGCCTTCGGACAGCATTGACGCGCTTGCGGCTAAATATGAAGACAGCGAGACGGATGTAGCGGTTGACGACGAGCTTGCCAAATTAAAAGCGGAAATGGGAATGTAATCAAAAGGAGATACAAAGATGGGACTTTTTTCTAATCAGTTATCTAATGTGGTAGAATGGGATGAATCAAAAGAGGGCGTTATTTTCTGGAAATGGCCCAATGATGAGATCAAGAAAGGTTCTAAGCTGTTTATTCGCCCGGGACAGGATGCAATTTTTATGTACAACGGCAGGATCGAAGGCGTATTTGAAGACGACGGCAGTTATGATATCGAGACGCAGATCATTCCGTTTTTGTCTTCCCTGAAGGGATTTAAATTCGGTTTTAATTCCGGCATGAGAGCAGAGGTTGTATTTATCAATACCAAGGAATTGCTCTGCAAATGGGGGACAAAGAACGCCATCAATGTACCGGCTCCGGGGCTTCCCGGCGGCATGCCCATCCGTGCATTCGGTACGTTTAACTGTAAGGTACAGGATTTTGCGGTTATGCTGGAAAAACTGTCCGGTACGATGCAGACCTACAGCGTAGATGATGTCAAGACCCGTATTACCGCGAGCCTGGATCAGCTTCTGATGAGCTGGATCGGCAAAGAAGGCAGGGATATGTTCAATCTTCAGATGGACGCCCGCAATATTGCAAAGGGAATTGAAGAAGATCTGGATATGGAGATGCGTAGCATCGGTATCGGCATTACGGGCTTTACCATTGAAAGCTTTAATTATCCCGAAGAAGTCAAGAAGATGCAGGAAAAGGCTGCGGCGCAGTCCATGGTCGGCGATATGAATAAATACAGCCAGATGGCGATGGCAAATTCCATTGAAAAAGGAAACGGCGGCGGCAGCGGAGCCAATCTTGCAGGTCAGATGATGGGCGTTCAGATGGGAATGATGATGGGGCAGCAGATGATGAACAATGTGAACATGACGCAGGGGATGAATCCCAATGCAAACGCAAACCGGAACGGACAACCCGCTCCGGCAGCAGGCGGCGCGGGACCGAAATTCTGTCCTAACTGCGGTACGCCTACCAACGGGGCAAACTTCTGCAGCAATTGCGGACAGAAGCTGATCTAAACCAATAACGGTTTACATAATCCGAAAAGGTAAAATAAGTTTTTAAGCTGCTGTATTCGTCAGTATGACTTTTATGAAGTAATATGCGAATACGGCAGTTTCTTTTTGTAGTAAAATGAAAGCGGATGTGGTAAAGTTAATGTGGTATCCGTTTACCGTTTTGTGAGGGGAACAATATTATACGGAGGGGATAAAGATATTTCAGGAGCAAGGAGTTAGAACAATGAGTCGATTGGACATGTTAAATGATAGGCAAAAGGAAGCGGTGCTTGCGACGGAAGGACCGGTTCTGATTCTGGCAGGAGCGGGTTCCGGCAAAACCCGGGTGCTGACGCACAGGATTGCGTATCTGATCGAAGAATGCGGGGTAAATCCATGGAATATCATGGCGATTACCTTTACCAATAAAGCTGCGGGCGAGATGCGGGAGAGAATAGACGATATGGTAGGCTACGGATCGGAAAGCATCTGGGTCTCTACCTTTCATTCCGCATGCGTCCGTATTTTACGCAGATTTGCCGACCGTATCGGTTATGACAATGCTTTTACCATTTATGACACGGATGATTCCAAGGCGGTTATGAAGGATATCTGCAAAAGACTCCAGATCGATACGAAGCAATTAAAGGAACGCACGATTCTGGGAGCGATCTCTTCGGCAAAAAACGAGGGGATTCTTCCCGATGAATATGAAATGAACGCTATGGGCGATTTTAACAGAACGAGAATCGCAAAGGCTTATAAAGAGTATCAGAAGACGCTGTTAAAAAATAACGCGATGGATTTTGACGATCTGCTTGTCAATGCAGTGGAGCTATTTAAATCCAATCCCGATGTATTGGCGGATTATCAGAACCGGCTGAAATATATTATGGTGGACGAGTATCAGGACACGAACAGCATTCAGTTTGAATGGATCAGATTATTAGCTGGCGCTAATCATAACCTTTGCGTTGTGGGCGACGACGACCAGTCCATTTATAAATTCCGCGGGGCGAACATCCGCAATATTCTGGATTTTGAAAAAGTATTTCCGGAAGCAAAGGTCATCAAACTGGAACAAAATTACCGATCGACCCAGAATATATTAGACGCGGCTAATGCGGTGATCAGTCACAACGAAAAAAGGAAAGAAAAAGCGCTCTGGACGGATAAGGGAGACGGCAGCCGCCTTCACTTCAGGCAGTTTGACTACGCCCTGGAGGAAGCGGAATACATCGCCTATGATGTGGCGGCAAAAAAAAGGGAAGGCATTTGCGATTATAAGGATTGCGCCGTATTGTGTCGTACTAACGCGCAGGCGCGCGTGCTGGAGGAACAGTTTGTCAGAGCCGGGATACCCTATGATATTGTGGGCGGCGTCAACTTTTACGGAAGAAAAGAGATTAAAGATCTGCTGGCGTATTTAAAGACTATTGATAACGGTACGGATGATCTGGCGGTAAAAAGAATTATTAACGTGCCCAAACGCGGTATCGGTGCGACGACTGTAGTAAAAGTACAGGACTATGCGGATGCAAGGGGGATCAGTTTTTACGAAGCTTTGGAAGAGGCGGATAACATTATGACGATCGGGCGCAGCGCGGCAAAGCTTCAGCCTTTTGTAACCATGATACAGGTATTTCGGGCAAAGGCAAAGACATATACTTTAAGTGAGTTGTTAAAGGACGTCATCGAAACGACAGGTTATGTAAACCAGTTAGAGGCGGATACCGATGAGGAAGCGCAGAACAGGATTGAAAATATTGATGAATTGATTTCCAAGGTAGTTTCCTTTGAGGACGAACATGAGGAAGCGACGCTGTCGGAATTTCTTGCCGAGGTTGCGCTGGTTGCCGATATTGATAATGTGGATAGCGACAGGAATAAAGTGCTGTTGATGACGTTACATAGCGCGAAGGGGCTGGAATTTCCCCATGTTTATCTTGCCGGCATGGAGGACGGCGTATTTCCCGGATATATGACGGTCACGGCGGATGATCCCGAGGAAGTGGAAGAGGAACGAAGGCTTGCTTATGTGGGAATTACCCGGGCGAAAGACGATCTGACTCTGACAGCCGCGAAAGCAAGAATGGTCCGCGGGGAGACCCAGTATAATCCCGTTTCCAGATTTTTAAGGGAAATTCCGGAAAAATTGCTGGATCAAAAGCTGCCCGGCAGCAGGGCAAAAGATTATGTGGAATACGACGATGATTCCTACGAGAGAACGGTTTTTAAGAAAAAGCCTTATGATATGATCAGCGCTTACAGCAGTCAAAATGCGTCTGCGGGCGAAAAAAGCGCGGCAGGCGGCTATCAAAGGGTCACAAAACCGAAAGCGGTTGTAAAGCAAAAGGAGACCAGAGCGGAGGTAAAACCTTTTATTGCCAAAGGGACGGCGATGTTTGGAGCAAAAGGAATTACCAAGGGCATAAAGACGCCCGGAGAGAAACCGGATTATGAGGTCGGAGACCGGGTATCCCATATTAAATTCGGACAGGGAACCGTAAAAGCACTGGAAAAGGGCGCGAAAGATTATCAGGTCACGGTGGAGTTTGACCAATACGGGCAGAAGATCCTGTTTGCGGCATTTGCCAAGCTGCAAAAACTGTGAACTATTAAATTTTTGAAAAATACAAAAAAGCCATAGTAAAATACGGGAAAAAGTGATAAACTAGTTATAATGAACGGGGTCATATCAAGAAAAGAATGGAAAGGCGGTATCTATTATGAATAAAGCAAAAATTGAAGAACTGACAGCATCATTAGGTGATTTATTAAAGAGACAGGAAGAGGTTAAAGAAGAGAAGAAGGGCCATAAGGTGCTCTGGGTATTTGCGATCATCGGTGCAATTGCCGCAATCGCTGCAATCGCATATGCGGTATACCGTTATTTTACACCTGATTATCTCGAGGATTTTGAAGATGATTTTGACGATGACTTTGACGACGATTTCTTTGCGGATGATGAGGAAGAGGTAAAAGTTGCAACCGCTGATGAAAAGGATGCGCCTGCAGAAGAATGATTTGTAAGAAGTGAATGAAAGACTGTCGTGTCTGGGAAAGGTGCGTTCGCGCAGGATGCGCGGCACAGCCGTTTTTGCAGCATGGCAGTCTATTTTTATGTAAACCGGTATGGGATGTATCATATGTTTAAAAAGAAAGAGATAAGATAATCGGAGGAGTGTATGAAAAAGGGACAATGCTATGAGGGAATTGTGGAAACAGTAAAATTTCCGGCAAAGGGAGTGGTATCCGCAGCGGATGAGGATACAAAGGCGGTCGTTAAAAACGTCGTTCCCGGGCAGAAAATTTCGTTCCGCGTCAGCAAAAAAAGAAAGGGAAAAGTCGAGGGAACGCTTCTTGCGGTTTTGGAGAAAGCGCCGAATGAAACAGAAGCGCCCTGCCCTCACTTTGGAAAATGCGGCGGCTGCAATTATTTGAATCTCTCCTATGAGGATCAGCTTGCGCTGAAAGCGAAACAGGTAGAGGAATTGCTGGACGAAGTTTACATAAAATTGAATGAAACGCCGGATTATGAATTTCAGGGAATAAAAGAAAGCCCGAGGCAGTTTGCCTACCGTAACAAAATGGAGTTTTCCTTCGGGGACGAGTATAAGGACGGACCTTTGTCTCTTGGTTTACATAAAAGAGGGGGATTCTATGACATTGTCACAGTGGAAGACTGTCAGATCGTGGATGAAGACTACAGGTTGATTCTAAAGACAGTATTGGAATATTTCGCGGCGCAGCATACGAGCTTTTACCACAGGATGCGCCGGGAGGGATATTTAAGGCACCTTCTTGTCAGAAAGGCGGTTAAGACCGGAGAAATCCTGATTGCGCTTGTAACAAGCACAGATTTCGGCAGGGATTGTCCGGCAGGTAACGGTTCGGAGGAAGGAAACAATTGCGGCGGCAGGACGGAAGAACAGCTTTTTAATGAAAGACAGGTTTTAGACGGATTTGTGGCTGCATTGTTATCTTTGGAGCGGGAAAATAAGCTGGAGGGGCATATAGCGGGAATCCTTCATACAACCAACAACGCCGTTGCAGATGTGGTAAAAGCAGATGAAAATGAGATTTTATATGGCAGGGATTATTTTTATGAAGAGCTTATGGGGTTGAAATTTAAAATATCCCAGTTTTCCTTTTTTCAGACAAATTCGTTGGGAGCGGAAGTGCTTTATGAGACGGCAAGGCAGTATATCGGAACGCTTTCAAAAGGAGAACCGGATAAAGTCGTGTTTGATCTGTATAGCGGAACCGGTACCATCGCCCAGATGATGGCGCCGGTATCAAAGAAGGTTATCGGTGTGGAAATCGTGGAAGAAGCGGTAGAAGCGGCAAGGGAAAATGCGGCATTGAATGGTTTACATAACTGCGAATTTATTGCCGGCGACGTGTTGAAGGTAATCGATACCATCGAGGAAAAGCCGGATCTGATTATTTTAGACCCTCCGAGGGACGGCATCCATCCTAAGGCTTTGGAAAAGATCATTGCCTATGGGGTGGACAGGATCGTTTATATTTCCTGCAAGCCTACCAGCTTGGCGAGGGATTTGGAGGTGTTTTTGGCAAGAGGATATCGGATGGAGAAGGCTTGCGCGGTGGATATGTTTCCGGGGACGGGGAATGTGGAAAGTGTTGTGCTTTTGTCCCACAAGTCGCCAGATAGTTCAAATACATCAAAAAGCCTATGAAGTTTATTTGCCGCTAGTTGAAGATGTGTGTAGCAGAACCGTGTCAGAAGATGAATTGTCACATTTATTAGATTATTTATGGGACTTTGCATGTGATGTAAAAATGTTGGGATTGTATAAAAAGGCGTGTAGAAAATATTTGTATGTATATCCGAGTTGTATAAAGGATTATATTGCAGTATATTGGGAAATGTGGGAAGATGAAGGAAAATTGGAAAATGATTTATGAATTAGGCGGAGGATATATGTTTTAAGAGATATGTTACCTAAGTTTATGCCGGGGAGAGGAGGATGCTTATGGCGAAAATTGTTAAGGAGACTATCCATGCAAAAGGTATTGATATTGGAATCTATACTACAAATTTTGAAAATGAATTTATTTCATTAACGGATATTGCAAAATATAGAAATGAAGATGATCCAAGATTTGTGATTCAAAACTGGATGCGAAATAGAAATACGATTGAGTTTTTGGGTGTATGGGAAGAACTGCACAATCCAGAGTTTAACCGTGTGCAATTCGAGGCGGTTAAAAATGAGGCGGGATTAAATCGTTTTGTCATGACACCGACAAAGTGGATTACACAGATGAATGCCATTGGTATTGTTTCAAAAGCGGGACGCTACGGAGGAACATATGCCCATAGCGATATTGCTATGTCCTTTGCAACATGGATTTCTCCAGAGTTCCAGTTATACATTATGAAAGATTACAGGAGATTAAAGGCAGATGAGAATAGTCGGCTATCTCTGAATTGGAATTTGAACAGAGAGATTTCTAAGTTGAATTACAGGATACATACTGACGCGATTAAGGATAATTTGATACCGCCAGAATTAACTCCTGCACAGATTGCTTATACATACGCCAATGAAGCAGATATGTTGAATGTAGTCTTGTTTGGGAAAACAGCAAGGCAATGGAAAGATGAAAATCCAGCGGAGAAAGGAAATATGCGGGAAGTAGCAACGCTGAAGCAATTACTGGTACTTGCGAATCTGGAAAGTTATAATGCGGTTTTAATTAATTAGGGGAACGTTGTGTTTGGATCTGATATGGGCGGGATGCTGTTAGCGTACAATTATGAAAAACAGGTTTATTGCGAGATTGACGCCTGTAATGTGGATGAGGATACCTATATGACTATATGTGATTCTTTTGAAGCGTTTTTTATGGCTTTTGCAAAAGAGCGGGAAGAATGAATATGGAATCCGCCGGATTCGAGGGAATGCGGCGGATTCCATATTATTAAATCAGACCTACCGACTGTAACAGCAAAAATAAGAGCATAATCGGAGCAACGAATTTAATCATAATGATATAAAGCCATTTCCGGCGAAACTTCACGCCGCCCTGTGTTACCTCCTCAATAATCACATCCGGCTTTACCACCCAGCCAATCAAAATACTGGTCAAAAATGCCACTAACGGCATCAGCCAGTTATTACTGATATAATCTAACAAATCCAAAAGCGTTGCCGTTGTACCGTTGGGCAGAGGCAGTTCAAAATAGAACACATTATATCCTAGACAGACAATGGCGCCAACAATTAACGTATAGACCGTTACGATTACCGAGCTTTTCCTGCGGCTAATTCCAAAGGCATCCATGATACTCGATACTATCGCCTCCATAACGGATACCGATGAGGTAACCGCTGCAAAGGCAACAATCAGGAAGAATACGGCGCCGATAACTTTACCTGCACCCCTCATCGTATGGAAGACTTTCGGCAGGGAAACAAAAAGCAGACCAGGACCGGCAGACATTCCCTCCATTCCCATGAAGGTAAATACAGCCGGAATAATCATCATTCCTGCAAGTAACGCAATTACAGTATCAAATATTTCAATCTGATTAATCGACTTCATCAGGTTCGTTTCTTTTTTCGCATAAGAACCATAGGCTACCATAATTCCCATCGCGACGCTGATGGAGAAAAAGAGCTGCCCCATAGCATCCATAATGACGAGCAGAAATGATTTCAGTGTCATTCCCGTAAAATCAGGTATCAGATACACCTGAAGTCCCTGCAATCCGGTTCTTGTCACTCCGGATGAATCCGTATAACTTAAGGTCAGTGAGAAAATAGAAATTCCCACTACCATAACAACCAATATCGGCATCAGAATCTTACTGTACTTTTCAATGCCCTTTTCCACACCGCTGAACACGATAAATGCTGTAATAAAGAAATAAATCAGCATCCAGATTAACGGCTCCGGCGTACCGGCTATATATTCAGAAAAATACTCGTCGGCAACTGCCTGTTCACTTTGATTTGTCACATATAAAGAAAGATATTTAAATACCCATCCGCCAATAGAACAATAATATGGCAGTATAATGATTGGCACCAGACATGCCAATATTCCGATTCCGCCCCACCTTGGATGAAACTGCTTATATGCAGTCAGAGGACTCTGTCTGGTTTTCCTTCCGATTGCAATCTCTGTCGTTAATAACGTAAATCCAAAGGTAACGGCTAAAATCAGATAACAAAGAATGAATACACCTCCGCCATCCTTCGCTGCCAGATACGGGAATCTCCATATGTTTCCAAGTCCGACTGCACTTCCTGCCGCCGCCATAATAAATCCTAACTGTCCGGAAAAACTTCCTCGGTTTGTTTCCTTCATCAAAACTCTCCTCCATATTATCAAAATCCATCAATGCCATATAATAGATCTCTTTATCTCTGGATTCTGCCACATCATTACGACTTCATTATAATTCATTTTATCATCCGAATTATAGTATAACATAAAAGATACCATGAAAACATCTGAAATGCAAAATGCAGAAATTCATAAAATCCATTGCAATTAGTTCTATATGGTACCTTACTATGTGGTAAGGTAATTATGTGATTCTTTTGAAGCGTTTTTTATACTTTTGCAAAAGAGCGGGAAGAATGAATATGGAATCCGGCGGGTTCGAGAGAATGCGGCGGAGGGGCTTCGCCTCGTGCTTAACGCGCGTTTGTATTTTTGCCGGAGGGATTGAATTTATATCCGCGACCGACTGTTGTTTTGATAAAGGTTAAGCCGTCTTCGTATGCGGCAGTTTTCTTTCTCACCTGAAAGACCGTATTTTCCACAGCATGGAAATGACCGTTTGCGGGTTCGTGCCAGACTGCCTCATAAATTTGTTCTTTTGTGAACGTGACGTCCGGATTGGAATAGAGCAGATATAAAAGATCAAATTCTTTGACGGATAAAGACAGGGCGCGGCTGTCAATCTGACTGATGCCGTAAAATTCCTGTACAGCAATGCGTTTAACTCTGGTTCCAAATGATGACTGTATGGTTTTAATCCATTGCAGTATTTAAACCGGCAACACTTGCTACTTTCTAAACAAATTCTTCATAAATTCTTGTATTTCCTCTTCTGTCATATCTTCGCTCATTCCGGGAAAAAGTGTTCTATAAAAAGGAACACCATCTTTTACTCCCATAATAATCCTGACAGATGTATCGTCGTATCCACTCTGGATACTGCAATCCATCGGTTTTGTCTTCATAATGGTCTTTGCCAGTTCAACCGCCGCCTGCTTTTCTTTTTTACCATCAGGCACGCCTATTGCAGGTCCGCTTGGACCAAAATATATTTCAAGTGGAATTTCATTACCGTTTTCACTTACAGCCCTAATATAATATGTATACAATGCTTCATGATTATCGGTGGTATCATATGGTTTCCCAAACAAAGTCATACATCTTCCAAGAAAAGCTGCCTGGTACATTTGTGTATCTTCTAAATCAAGTAATTCAGCCACATTCCACCCAGGAGCACTCTCAAGTTCCATATCAGATTTTACAAATGTAAACTTATGCTTTCTTTTCTGCCAATCATCAAACTCAACAACAGACATGTTTTTTCTTCCCCTTTGCCATTCACAAAAGCTAATAATAGTTGATATAAAATTTATTTTACCATATACCATGTATTCTTTCCAGCAGAAAGTGATTGTTCACATAGTTGAACGACCCTCCCCAAATGGGGTATCGTTCAATGTACTGCTAATCAATGTGCGGTATAGAAATGGTTGGATTGAATGTGTAGTCCTTTACCGGTAGAGGTGGAGGTTTTTTAATTTGCATAATTAACATTTCATAAACAAAACTCAAACAAACAAGCAATAAAACCCTGTTATTCTTGCAATATCAAATGAAACAAATCAAAAAGGAGAGAATGAAACATGGCAAAATCAAAGTTGGCAGAGGCAAATGATAAAATTGCCGAAAAGGTAGTCGGCGGTTACAAAAAAATTGAAGACGGAGCGGTAGAAGGCTTCACAAAAATCGCGGATAAGTTTGTAGACAATTTTTTGACTAAGGAAGGCGAGTCTGTGGAAGAAGCAAAGGCGCGCCTGGCGGCAGAAGAGGAAGCAAGAAGAGCGAAGAGAGAAGAAAAAACAGAAAAGGAAGGCAGGTATTAAGTCATGAAGAAAAGTACATTTGTATCAATGATTTTAGGAACGATCGGCGGTATTTTGTTTGCGCTTGGCATGTGTATGGCGCTGATCCCGGAGTGGAACGCTTTCAGACCGGGCGTCATAATGGGAGTGATCGGAGTTGTTGTATTGCTGATCATGGTAATAGTATGGAGAAGAATGGAAAATAAAGCGCCGATTAAGCTGTCGGGAAAAACCATTGGCGCAACGTTGCTGGGAATTGTCGGAGCGCTGTTGCTTGGCGTGGGAATGTGCCTGACCATGGTATGGAGCCATATGGTTGCCGGAATTATCATCGGAATTGTCGGAATTGTTGCATTGCTTTGTTTGATACCGTTTGTGAAAGGGTTAAAGTAAGGGACTGCAGGTTAGTTTTCCAGTTTGTATCGAGGGCGCATTCATGGCTTTTGCAATCAGGGGGCTTCGCGATCAGGGGCTTTCGCATTTATAAAATGTTGTATCTGTCACGGAAACGCGCTTTCGCTCTACTTGTGCCCTTTGGGTATAAAAACGCAGCGGTACGTAAATCCGCAAAATACGCGGATTAAGTACCGGCGTTTTTATGAAGGTTTCCTTTGACAGATACAACATTTTATAAATGCGAAGGTTCTCGGCACGCCGTAAGTCTGAGCATAAAGGCAGGCTGGGGTTTCGCGGAAAAAATGCGGCGGATGTTTAAAAAAGATATGCAAAGAGTTTTGCAAAAATTTCCGGGGAAATTAAGTGTTCACACTTTAGACACAATTTGCAAACAAAACCCAAACAAAACTTGTTTATGATACAATATAAGTAAAATACAAGCAGAAGCTGAAATATAAACTAAAAACTGAAATAAAAGAAATACAAGCAGACATATAAACATTAACGTGGCAGAAGGGCTGTGGTGCAGGCGGCTCGTGGAAGATTTTGTGTTGATCAAAGGAAACCTTTATAAAAACATCGGTACTTAATCCGCGTATTTTGCGGATTTACGTACCGTTACGTTTTTGTAGAGCGAAAGCGTGTTTCCGTGATCAACACAAAATCCCCCAATATCGAACATCCCTCACAAACCAAAGATTATTGCTCAAATACCTTATGGATGCTTTATTGATTGGGATCAGGGGAAACGCAAGGGTAAATGCAAATAAAGAACATGACGGGGAAATTTCACAGATGGAAAAGCAAAATGAGACCAAAAAGAATATAAGCGGGTATATTCCTTCGCTGCGCCTGCGGTACCGGATTCTGTTATATTTGGTAACGCTTGTCTGCATAGGGCTTTCATTGCTTCAGGCGGTGGCGGCATGTTTTCCTTATTTGGCGGGGATCATATGTTACGCGCTTGCCGCCGTGACGCTCACCGCAAGCTGCTATTATATTACGATTCATATCAGAAGAGATATCCGGGAGGTCATAAAACCGGCGATTGCGGCGAATCCGTATGCCAACAGGGTAACGACGGATTACAGATGGAGGACGGTCCTGTTTGCGGTGCCCGGCATGGTAAGCAATATCGTTTTTGCGGTATTTAATGGCGTCATGGGGATTATCGGTCATTCTGCGTGGTTTGGGACGCTGGCGGCATATTATATTCTGTTGAGTATTATGCGGGCGGGCGTCGTCAGGCAGGAGAGAAACATAGCGGGCGTCAAAGACAGGCGGGAGCGCTTGAGGCGGGAACTGTCCGTTTACCGCAGGAACAGTATCATGTTTATCTTTTTGGCGGTTGTATTGGCGGGAGCGGTTATCTTGCTTTTGCATGCACAGGGCGGGAAGGATTATCCCGGATTTATGATCTATGCGGTGGCGGCTTATACCTTTTATAAGATTATCATGTCCACGATACAGGTTATTAAGGTGGGAAAGAGAAAATCGCCCCTTCTTTCCATTACCAGAAGGATCGGTTACATTGATGCCTGTGTTTCCATTCTGACGCTCCAGACGGCGATGTTTGCGTCTTTTGCCGAAGGGGAGGAAGAAATGGTACAATGGATGAACGGAGTGACCGGAGCCGTCCTATGCCTGATGGTTCTTGCCTTGGGAATACAGGGAATTTGCTCCGCAAAAAGGAGCGGCAATTAAGGAAACGGAGGGATGCGCTATGGTTCATATACTTGTGGTGGAAGATGATGCGAGCTTAAACAGGATTGTCTGTACTTACTTAAATGACAGCGGGTTTCAGGCAAAAGGGTGCCTGTCCGCAAATGAGGCGTACGAGGAAATGTACAACAACCTGTACGAACTGATCATTTCGGATATCATGATGCCGGAGATTGACGGCTTTGAATTTGCACAGACGGTCAGAAGGGTCAATAAGACCATACCGATCCTGTTTATGTCGGCGCGGGACGATCTGCCCGCCAAGCAAAAGGGGTTTCAATTGGGCATAGACGATTATATGGTAAAGCCTATCGAACTCGACGAATTGCTGCTTCGCGTCAGGGCTCTGCTTCGTAGGGCGAATATCGAAATGAAACGGAAGATCACGGTGGGCAATCTGGAGCTGGATGCGGACGGAATGAGCGCATATATTGACGGAGGCGAGATCAGCCTGACCACCCGGGAATTTAATATTATTTATAAGCTGTTATCCTATCCGAATAAGACTTTTTCCAGGGCACAGCTTATGGATGAATTTTGGGGCGTGGACAGTGAAACGAGCCTGCGCGCGGTTGATGTTTATGTGACGAAGCTCAGAGATAAGCTCTCGGCATGCGACGGATTTCGGATTGCAACAGTCAGAGGACTTGGATATAAGGCGGTATCGGCATGAATGGTATGAGAGAGGAAACAAAATACGGACAGATAAAAAAGAGCAGATTCCCGTCGTCTTTGTTTGCGGTTTTTTTTGTAATACTTCTTTTGATGTCGGGCGTTCATACGGGCTTGATCGTGCTGGTCAACCGGATGGAGTGGCATGCGGTCGTCCAGTCTGTTATTCCCATCGTTTACTGGGGAATGGTTGCGGCGGCGCTGACGCTGTTTACCCGGAGAAAAATCCGCACGGTATATGAGGAACCTATGCACAAGCTTGCAGAAGCCACCGGCAGGGTAGCGGAGGGAGATTTTTCCGTGTACGTTCCTGCGTTTCATACCCAGGATAAATGGGATTATCTGGACGTCATGATCATGGATTTTAATAAGATGGTAGAGGAGCTGGGAAGCATTGAGACGCTGAAAACCGATTTTGTGTCAAATGTATCTCATGAAATGAAAACGCCCATTGCCATTGTAAAAAATTATGCGGAACTGTTGCAGGCGGAAGAGATCACGGAGGAGCAGAGAAAGGAATATGCAAAAAACATTGAAACGGCGGCGGTCCGGCTTTCCAATCTGATCAGCAACATCCTGAAGCTGAATAAGCTGGAAAACCAGAGGATCACAGTGGAGACGGAGCGCTATGATGTGTGCAGGCAGTTATGCGAATGTATCCTGCAGTTTGAGGAAGCGTGGGACCGGAAGGAAATAGAACTGGAAGCGGAACTGGACGACGCGGCGATGGTGGAGGCGGATAAAAGCCTTTTGGAGCTTGTCTGGAACAATCTTTTGTCCAATGCCGTCAAATTTACAAAGCCGGGAGGAAGCGTTACGGTAAGGCAGTCCTTGGAGGGAGAGAATATCAAAGTAATGGTCCGGGA
This sequence comes from uncultured Lachnospiraceae bacterium, assembly GCA_900542015.1. Classification (GTDB taxonomy): domain Bacteria; phylum Bacillota; class Clostridia; order Lachnospirales; family Lachnospiraceae; genus UBA2882. The sequence goes on from UQLY01000004.1 coordinate 19,920, forward strand.
CACGGGCTGCGGTATGGAACATGATGTGATGAAGCATATTTTTGATAAATTTTATCAGGGAGATACCTCTCACTCCAAAGAGGGAAACGGGCTGGGGCTCGCCCTGGTAAAACGGGTGCTGGAACTGATGGACGGAGACATTCAGGTTTACAGTGAACCGGGAAAGGGAAGCACGTTTACCGTGACGCTGCCTGCGGCGGAGGTCGCGGGAAATAAGGACGGAGGGAAACGCTGATGGAAGAGCTTGAAAGAGGAAAAAAAGAATTTATAGGTTATGAGTATAAAGAGGTTGTTGCGGACAGAAGCAAAGTTTCTTTTCTGCTGGACGGATATGAAAATTTCGGATGGGAGGCGGACGGCAATATCTGTGAAAATTACAGAGGAGACAACCCGTCTCCAAATCAGAATAAAGCGCTCCTAAGGCTGAAACGGAACCGGAAGCTGGTCAATAAGATGGAACTGACCCGCTTACAGAGGAATTTTGAAAGCTGCGTCAGGGAAATTGAAATGCTGGAAAAGTCAAAAACCTCCGCGGCGACAATGTATGCGCTTATAATTGCAATGGCGGGCACCGCGTTTATGGCGGGGGCGACCTTTGCGGTTACGGCGCAGCCGCCTCATATTATCCTGTGTATCCTGCTTGCCATACCGGGGTTTATCGGGTGGATACTTCCCTATTTTGTGTATAAGAGGGAGGTCGGCAGGCGCACGGAAAAGGTAACGCCGCTTATAGAAGAAAAGTATGATGAAATTTATGAGGTATGCGAAAAAGGAAACCGCCTGTTATCCTGAGGGAACGGAGAAGAAAACGGAAAAAAGGGCGTCGGAGCCGCAGCAATGAAATCGGAGGAACAGAATGATGAAAGCAGCAATTTATATGGGAAAAGAAAAGATTGAAATCAGGGAAATGCCTATACCGGAGTGCGGAGACAATGATGTTTGTATTAAAAACATTTACTCCAGTATCTGCGGAACGGATGTGGCGGTCTATACCCATGGTCCCGGAACAGGGCACCGCATTGCGGTAGGAGAAGAATTTGGGCACGAGACGGTATCCCGTATTGCGGCGGTGGGTAAAAATGTAAAAGATTTTACCGTGGGAGAGAGAGTTTATCCGTATCCGCGCTATGCGAAAAACGACACGGGGAGGGCGGGAACCATCGGGGGCTTTTCCGAATACATCCTTGTGCCGGAGGCAAAGCGTGACCATTCCCTTTACGCGGTCAGCGATAAAATTCCGGACCGGCTTGCCTGTCTCATAGAACCTTTTACGGTGGGGTGCCGGGCGGCAAGGCGGGGACAGCCTAAGGAAGGGGAGAACGCGGTTGTCTTTGGCTGTGGAACGATAGGCGTAGCGGCAGCGGCGGCATTGCAGTATTTTGGAGTTTCCAAAGTGATGATTTGCGATAAATCGGATTTCCGCCTGGAAATTGCACGGAAGCTGGGCTTTGAGACCTGCAATATGCAGAAGGAGGATTTTATCTGTAAGGCAAAGGAATATTTCAAAACGGCGCCGTCTTTAAAAGGAGAAACTGCGGACATTGACTGTTTTATCGACGCCGCGGGCGCGGAGAGCATTCTGGAGTTGTTTATGGAATACGGAAAGATCGAGAGCAGATTTGTGTCTGTCGCGGTAAACAATTCCCTTCGGAAATTGGATTTGCTTCATCTGACTTACGTCCAGAAAAGTATCATCGGCTCCGGAGGATATATGCCGGAGGACGTCAGGGACGTTATGCAAATAATGGAAAGCGGCAGGTGGGACCTGGAGTCCGTGATTACTCATGAATTTTCGCTGGAACAGATTGAAAAGGCGATCCGGACGGCTGCGGATACGGATCACGCGCTGAATGTGACGATTCGTTTATGACAAAAATCTTATGCCTCAAAATGGAAACTCCCGCAACCTTTTATACCTATGTAAAGTGTTTATAAAAAGAGAAATGGAAACTCTCGTGACAAGTAACAGGATAAAGAAAACGGTAAAATGGCGGGAAAGAGAGCGGATATGAAAATCTTAGTGAAAAAGACGAAATCATTTTGGGGTATGTTTTTTATTGGCATGATGTTTTTTATGAGCGGTTGTCAGAGCGCAGGGGGCTCGTCGGGTGAGGTCACTATTTTTCCAAAGTCCAATACGGAACAGGCAAAGGAATATGTGGATATCGTTTTCGAGGCAGTCGGTGAAGGCGATGAAGATGCGGTTTATGACCTGTTTTCCGATAAAGTAAAAGAAGAAATAGGCGAGGAAGAATTAAGAAGCCAGATAGAAGAACTGATCCGCTTTTATCAGGGGACGGAAATACAAAGCAAGGAAGGTGTTGTTGAGGAAAGTACCCATAATGAATATGGGGTAAAAAAGATTAAAATGAAGGTTCTGTATGGAATAGAAACGGATAAAGGGGATTATGAAATTGCGCTTACCTATGTTGCGAGGGCGGATGAAGACCCCGGGGAAGAAGGGTTTGAATGTATCCAGATCGCAAGAAAGGAAACCGTGGAAGAAACAGAAGGGTTCCTGTGGGCGGATTATGAAATATACCATGGAGTTATCCTGTTTGAGTAGCGCCGGAGAGGGAGGAAAAATATGAAGAGGAAAATGAAAAGACTGATTTTAACCGTATGTCTGCTTCTGCTGATGACCGGATGCGGCGCCGGCGACAGGGAGCCTGCGAAAGAAGAAGGACAGACGGACGGGAGCATGGCGGAAGGAGAAGCGCCTGCCGGAGGGAATACGGCAGAGGGAGAAGTGCGGATCAGAAAAATAGAGGTATATTCCGCCGTGCAGAATGACGCACAAATCTATCATGTCAGATATCCCTATGACTTTTATGCGTTTGGTGACGGCAAATGCAGTATGTATGATCTGGATCAGCATGTGGAGAGTGAGGATCTGTCGCAGGAGCAGGCGCAGTATTTTGTCGATTATGTTTCTGCGCTGCCGGATTCGCCTGAGCCGGGGACAGGAGAAGATCTGTCCTACTATATCATTTTAAGTTATCAGGACGAATCGGGAGAAGACGAATATTTGTACAGAATCGGATACGACACTTTTCCGGAAGGATGGGAAACATTTATTGACAGATATAACGAAATCCTCGGCGGAGAATATCTGGCGCGAAGCGGCGGGCTGCAGCGGGTTACGCCGGAATTTCTTACGGAAGTGTTCGGGGTTACGGATGAAGATGTAAAGGAAGGAACTTTGCAGGATGTGATCGACGTCATGGGGCTGAATATAAAGGAAATTACGGATTTGTTTTATATAGACAGCGCTCTGGACGGATATTATGCGGCGGCAAAAGAGGATGAGATAGAACCGTACCGCCCGAAAAAACTGGTTTCCGTTGACAGTACGCAGGAAGAATATGACGCGTTTGTCGCAAAATATCTGGATGAAGCGGGTTTGGATTCTTCGGAAGAAATAGAGAGCGATCAGGATTACTTCAGACGGTTTTATGATTCGGACGCCGACCGGTATTTTTATATAGCGAGGACAGCCGATATGGATCAACTGCCGACGCGGGAAACCGATGACGGATATTTTGAGATGGAACTGGACGCGCATATGGAAGGGATGACGTTCAACCAGTCTTTTGTCTATAATGCGGATCAAAAATACATTCTGCTGTTTTATGATGAGAATCCGGATAAGATCCTGCCGTTTTGCAAATTGCAGTAAAAATTACGGCAGGGATCGCTGATAAAAGTTGCCTCCCGCAATTTTGAGGTGTTATAATCAGGAGAACAAGAGCGGAAATCGGGAGGCACCTATGGCGGCGGATATGAAAAACATGATAGCGGAGGCGGCGAAAAGGCTTCTGCTGGAAAAGAAGGTAAAGAAACTGACGGTCAAGGATATTGTCGAAGAATGTCAGATTACGAGACAGGCGTTTTATTATCATTTTGAAGATATTCCCGATATGTTTCAGTGGGTGCTGGAGCGCGGAACGGAACAATTGATGCAGGAGATCCGGGCGCAGGGCGACCACGAAGCGGGGCTTAGGTATTTTTTCCTGGTGGCGGCAAACGCCAGCCCGCTGATCCGGCGGGGCATGGAGACCAACTATTCGGATGAAATCGAAAGGCTTCTGGGGCAGGTAATTTATCGTTTGTTTGAACAGGCGGTGGAAAGCCTGAATTTGTACCAAAATTGCAGCCGGTACGAATTAAAACTGGTTCTGCGCTATCACAGCCAGGCGGTTATGGGAATTTTACGGGACTGGACGGATGAGGATACGGAACATATGGATGAAATTGTCCATTCGGTTTATCTGTTGCTGACGGGAGGTATGGCTCCACAGGCGGAAGGAAAAAAGAATGGCATATGACAAAAACGGGCGGAGTGTAAAGATTTTTTACACTTCGTTTTTTGTGTCAATACACTTGGAAAATAGTGTCAATTGAACAGAATAAGAAGCTATTTTAAAATAGGTTTCAGAAATCCGGGCTGCGGCAGAAAGGAGTTGTCAGAATGTCCCATGAAATTCTAAGCGTCAAACTGTGCGAACTGGATCAGAAAATCGGCAGGCTGCACGGCAGAATACATATCAGCGAGTCCGCGAGGCATGAGCAGATAGAGAAAGAGCTGGAAGATATCAGGAGAGAATGCGAAGAAGCGGAGATTCGGCTTCGGGAAAATCTGCGGTTTTCCAAAGCGAAAACGATTTCCGTACTTTCGGACGCTTTCGGCGAAGTGGAGCAGATTATTGAAAAGGCAAAGAAACGGCTCGGGGAGCGCAGCTCCCATTGCGGAGACGGAGAAACCGATTTGGAAGAAAAAATTCTTACGGCGGAGTATGCTTTGGATTTTGCCATGCTTGCAGCCGATCATGCGCTGCTTATGTCCATGGAGGCGATAGACGCGCAGATGAAACAAGAGGAAAAGGAGGAAGTTGTAAATTGAAAGAAGTAAAAACACCAAAAAAACCGTTGATTTATTATTATGTCATTGCGATATTGGTTATCTTTCTGTTTAATATTATTGTGACCCCGCTGCTTTTACAGGAGCAGGTAAAAGAGGTGGACTACGGCACCTTTATGGAAATGATCGAGGATGGAAATATTGGCAAAGTACAGGTGGAAGATTCGCAGATTACTTTTACCGACAAGGAAGAGACTGCCATTTACCGGACCGGCGCCATGGACGATCCGACGCTGACGCAGCGTCTGTATGATTCGGGCGCGGAATTTGCAAAAGATATGGAACAGAACACGCCGTCGCTTCTAAGCTCGCTGCTGTCGTTTCTGATCCCTATGGTAATCTTGTTTGCCATCGGGCAGTATATGAGCAAGAAACTGATGCAGAGTATGGGCGGTCCCAACGCCATGAGCTTTGGAATGGGAAAGAGCAATGCAAAGATTTATGTTCAGTCCACGGAGGGGATTCATTTTGACGATGTGGCGGGAGAGGACGAGGCGAAGGAGAGCCTTATCGAAATCGTAGATTATCTGCACAATCCGGATAAATATACTAAGGTGGGGGCTTCCATGCCGAAGGGACTGCTCTTAGTGGGACCTCCCGGCACCGGAAAAACCATGCTGGCGAAAGCGGTTGCAGGCGAGGCAAACGTACCGTTCTTTTCCATGTCCGGCTCCGAATTTGTAGAGATGTTTGTAGGTATGGGCGCATCCAAGGTGCGCGATCTGTTTAAGCAGGCGAAGGAAAAAGCCCCCTGTATTGTGTTCATCGATGAAATCGATGCCATCGGCAAGAAGCGGGACGACCGCATGGGAGGCAACGATGAGAGGGAGCAGACGCTTAACCAGCTTTTGACGGAAATGGACGGATTTGAAGGGAATAACGGCGTTATCATTCTGGCGGCGACAAACAGACCCGAGGCTTTGGACCCGGCGCTGACCAGACCGGGCAGATTCGACCGCCGCGTGCCCGTGGAGCTGCCGGATCTTGCAGGGCGCGAGGCGATTTTAAAGGTTCATGCCAAAAAGATCAAAGTATCGGATGACGTGGATTTCCATACCATTGCCCGTATGGCGTCAGGCACTTCCGGAGCGGAGCTTGCCAATATTGTCAACGAAGCGGCGCTTCGCGCGGTGCGGAACGACCGCACGGTGGTAACCCAGGCGGATCTGGAGGAAAGCATCGAGGTTGTTATCGCAGGCTATCAGAAGAAAAACGCCATTCTCTCGGATGAAGAAAAGAAGGTAGTGGCATATCATGAAATCGGGCACGCGCTTGTGGCGGCAATGCAGAGCCATTCCGCGCCGGTACAGAAAATCACGATTATTCCCCGTACCTCCGGCGCGCTGGGCTATACCATGCAGGTAGAGCAGAAGGATAAGGTGCTGATGTCAAAGCAGGAGATTGAAAATAAGATTGCGACCTATACAGGAGGACGCGTGGCGGAGGAAATTGTTTTCGGAGAGATTACCACAGGCGCCTCCAACGATATTGAACAGGCGACGAAGCTGGCGCGGGCGATGATTACCCGGTACGGCATGAGCGAAGAATTTGATATGGTGGCTTTGGAAACCGTGAACAACCAGTATCTGGGCGGGGATACGTCTCTTGCCTGCTCTGCGGATACCCAGAAGGAAATCGATCAAAAGGTTGTGGAGTTAGTGAAGACGCAGCATGAAAAGGCAAAGGAAATCCTGGAGGCGAACAGGGACCGGCTGGACAGACTGGCGGAGTACCTGTATGAAAAAGAAACCATTACCGGAGCGGAGTTTATGGAGATTCTCAATGGAAAGGAAGGCGCGTAAATATGAATAGACGTTCTGAATTTGGCTGGGCGGAGCTGATCATAGGCATTTTGCTGGTTTTGCTGGGTATCTTTACCTTTATCCGTCCGGAAAGTATGCTGACGGGAATCGTCGTGATCTACGGCGTTATTGCCCTGATCACAGGAATTGCCGATATTATGACCTATGTAAAAATTGAAAAATACACGGGCTTAGGTCCTACGATATCTCTGATTTCCGGAATCCTCAGCGTAATGTGCGGCATTATGCTGCTGATCTATCCGGATGCGGGCAAATGGGTTTTGTCCCTGCTTTTCCCGGTCTGGTTTATCGCCCATTGTATTTCGAGGCTTTCCCATGTCGGTATGCTAAGGTGGGCGGGAAGAAAATTTAATTATTATTTTTCGCTGATCATCAATATCATAGGTCTTATTCTGGGCTTTGTGATGATTTTCCGTCCTGTCCTTACCTTTATGACCATGAGAATCATCGGGTATGTAATAGCCGTATATCTGGTGCTGCTTGGCATTGACAGCATTGTGGCGGCTTTTGAAAAGAAGTATTATCGCTGATATATGAAAGAATGACTTGCAGGGAAAGGGGCTGCTGCAGTTATAAATTTTGGCGTCGATTACGGAAACCTTTGATCGACGCCAAAATTTATAACTGCAACAGCCCCTTTTTGTTTGCAAAAGTTGTTAATCATGATAGGATAAAAGCATGGAAGTTTTTCTGAAGGAGTTTGAAAGAGCTCCCGGAAAGGGCTAAAAGAAAGGGCTAAGAGGGGAAGAACCGGGGAGGGATAGGAAGATGCTGGATATTTTGATTGTAGAGGATCATAGGGAAGTTGCGGCGCTGTTATGCGATTTCCTGAGGAAGGAAAACTATGCGGTAAGTGTGGCGGATACAGGGGAAAAGGCGATGGAGCTTTATGAAAGATACGGGGCAAAGCTCATTGTGCTGGATATTATGCTGCCCGGCATGGACGGGTTTGCGGTCTGCTCCAAAATCAGGGAGAACTCCAATACGCACATTTTGATCGCCAGCGCCAAAACGGAAAAGGACGATATGTTAAAGGGCTTGAACCTGGGCGCCGACGATTATATTGAAAAGCCTTATGATATTGATATTTTGCTGGCAAAGATCAAAGGCATTTTTAAACGCAAATATGCACGGGAAGAAATTGCGGAAGGAGAGCTTCGTCTGAATGCCGTGTCCCAGACCCTGTATGTGAAGGAGCGGCGGGTTGATGTGACGGAGAAGGAATTTGAGCTGTTAAAGCTGTTAATGGAAAATAAAAACGTCACGTTAAAGAAGGAGTACCTCTTTAATACGGTCTGGGGGAGCGACAGCGATTCGGAACTCCAGACTTTGACGGTACATATCAAACGGCTGCGGGAAAAGATTGAAGAGGAGCCGAAGCAACCGAAGCATATTATTACAGAGTGGGGAGTAGGGTACAGATTTGAGTAGATATCGAAGATTTGCCTGTATGATTATGATAATAGAAGTCGTTTTGCTGGCGCTTTGCAACGGTCTTTACGGATACCAAAGCGGAGACGGAGCGAAAAGAATGTACCGCGTGGAGGCAAAGCGCGTTGCAGCGAAGCTGACAGAGCAGGGCGCGACGCAGGAAGCGCTTGCCGGACTGGATCTGTCGGAGTATAAAACCATTATCCGCGTCAGTGCGTTCCGGGCGGATGAAATCTGCAACAACGACTATGTGGTAGAAGAAATCGGCGGTAAGCTCTATCGGATAGAATATCGCGCGGCGGCAGAAAACGGCGCGCTTTTTTTGATGAATGCGGCAATGCTTATCATGATGCTTTTGACGTTTCTTGTGCTTTGGTATGTGGACCGAAAGGTGTTAAAGCCTTTTCATGTTATGAACGAGCTTCCCTACGAGCTGGCAAAAGGTAATTTATCCGTTCCCTTAAAGGAGGAAAAGGGCAGAATATTCGGACGCTTCCTTTGGGGCATGGATATGCTGAGGGAACAGTTGGAGGAGCATAAAAGGAAAGAGCTGGAATTTCAGAAGGAGAAAAAGACGCTGTTACTTTCATTATCCCATGATATCAGGACGCCGCTGTCAGCCATCGAGCTGTATGCAAGGGCGCTGTCCGGTGATCTGTATGATACCCGGGAAAAAAAGAACGAGGCTTTGGCGGGGATTACAAGGAATGTCCGGGAAATGAAGGCGTATGTGGATGAAATAGCCGGCGTATCAAGAGAGGATTTTCTGAATCTGGAGGTAGTGCAGGGCGAGTGCTATCTGTGGACGCCGCTGCAGGCAGTTGTAGATTATTACAGGGATAAATTGTCCGTGCTGCACACGGAATTTGAAACGGTAAGGTTTCCCGACTGCGTTGTCAGAGGGGATCAGGACCGTTTGGTCGAAGTATTTCAGAATATCATGGAAAATGCCGTGAAGTACGGCGACGGAAGGAGTATTCGTATTTGCGGAGAAGATGAAGAGGAATGCAAGCTGGTTCATATCGAAAATACCGGATGCACGCTGAAAGAGGAGGAGCTGCCCAATATCTTTGATTCGTTTTACCGGGGAAGCAACAGCCGCGGCGTGCCGGGCAGCGGGCTCGGACTGTATATCGCTAAGAACCTGATGCGGAAAATGGAAGGAGAGGTATTTGCACAGATCAGACAGGGCGGCTTCAGGGTTACGATGGTAATCCGGAAAGCATAAATAAAAAGCGTGCTCCAGTTAAGGATTAGTTCATAATTTCTCCTGTATGATGGATTTAGAAACAGGAGAAAGGAGTAAGTACATGTTTTTTCATATCTTAAAAAATGATCTGAAAAGAAAAAAGACAATGAATTTCATATTGTTTGTATTCATTGTGCTTGCGGCTACATTTGTGGCAAGCGGTTTAAACAATGTAGTTACGGTTATGAACGGAACCGATTACTTTTTGGACCGGGCGGGAATAGGCGATTTTGTTATTGTTACCATGGGCGAAAATGCGGTGGGTTCTTTGGATGAAATGCTGGAAACAGAACCGGAAATCAAAGGGTATCGGAAAGAGTCGGTCGTGTATGGCAGCCGGGATAATGTGACGATGGAAGACGGTTCCGGGGTGGAGCTTAAGAATGCTGTTATTTTTCAATCGCCGGATCATTCAGCGGTTGCTTTTTTTGACCGGGATAACCGGGAAATAACCGGAATCGAAAAAGGGCATGCCTACGTGACGCGCGATTTTTTGGAAAACAACAATTTGCAGGAGGGAGACGTCATTTGCCTTAAGCTTGGCGGCGTGGAAATTTCCCTGGTGCTGGACGGAAGGGCGAAAGACGCGCTGTTTGGCACGGAGCTTTTGGGCAATACGCGGTTTTTGCTAAGCGATGCGGATATGGAGCTGTTGCTGGACAAAGAAGAGATCCGGGAATACAGGATGGGAGAAATCTGTTATATCGATACGGACGATGCGGGCGCCATGTCGTCTGCAATGACCAGGGTTTCCAATGTGGCGTTCAGCGGGAGCCGTTCGATGCTGAAAATGCTGTATGCAATGGAAATGTTGGTCGTGTTTATTATGCTGATTTTGAGCGTCTGTCTGATGATTGTTTCGTTTGTTGTTTTGAAGTTTTCGATTTCCTTTACCATCATGGAGGAATACCGGGAAATCGGCGTGATGAAGGCGATCGGGTTATCCGATGTCAGAATCAGAGGCATTTATATTATCAAATATCTGATGATGGCGGTTGTCGGAGCTGCGATCGGATTCTTTACGAGCATTCCCTTTGGGAATCTGCTGCTTGAATCCGTCGGCAGACATATGGTGCTTGGAAACGACAATGCGCTTTTGACCAATTTTATAGGGTGCGTAGCGGTCGTATGCGTGATTGTCTGGTTTGCATATCTTTGTACCAAAAGAGTGAAGAAGGCTTCGCCGGTGGATGCGATCCGAAACGGTCAGACGGGAGAGCGGTATCATAATAAAAGCGTGCTCCGGATTCACAAGTGGCGTTCGGACAATGCGTCCTTTATGGCGGCAAACGATATTTTAAGCAATCCGAGACGCTATCTTACCGTTATGGTTTCCTTCGGATTGTGTATGCTGTTTGTACTGTTATTGGTCAATACGACGGCGACTGTAAGAAGCGCAAAGCTGATCCGCCTTTTTGGAAAGGAAAGCGATCTTTATATGACGAGCGAATCTGATGTGATGACGCTGATGGGCGGCGGGTCGAAGGAGAAAATGAGTGACAGGCTTGACGAACTGGCGGCGGAGCTTGACAGGGAAGGTATGCCCGCGCAGCTTTGTATTGAAATGCAGTATAAATATCCGGTTACTTTTGAAGGAAAAGATTATAATCTCAACTTCCAACAGGGAATCAATACGAGGATAACGGATTATGAATATACGGAAGGGACGGCGCCGCAGAATGAATATGAAATTGCCATTACGCCGCAGATTGCACAGATAACGGGAGCAAAGATCGGAGACACCATAACCGTCCATTACGGTACGCAGGATGCGGATTGTATGGTAACGGCATATTTTCAGACCATGAATCTGCTTGGAGAAGTCATACGGCTCCATGAAGACGCGCCAGCAGAGTTTGACGCCGCCAGCAGCGGGATGTCCTATCAGATTGATTTTACGGACCAGCCTTCTGCAGAGGAAATTGAAAAGCGGAAGGAACGGATCAAAACGCTGTATGACAATGAGAAGGTCATGAATGCGGCGGAGTACTGCGACGATTGTACGGGCGTGTCGGATATGCTGGAGAGCGTACAGCTTCTGCTGTTAGGGATTACACTGGTCGTTGTGATTCTGGTTACAATCCTGATGGAGAGAAGCTTTATCGAGGATGAAAAGAGCCAGATCGCCATATTAAAGGCAGTCGGTTTTGGCGACGCAGCCGTGATCAGATGGCATGTATGCCGTCTGGGACTGGTAACGCTTTTTGCGGTTATTTTGGCGGCGGTATTGTCGATTCCGGTGACAAACTTATGTATTTCGCCGATCTTCGGCATGATGGGCGCTACGGATATCGAGTATCAGATAGAGCCGCTGCAGATATTTTTAGTGTATCCGTGCATCGTGCTGGCGGTAACCATGCTTGTGACATGGATCACCGCGATGTACACGAAGACTATTAAAAGTAGCGATACGGCGTATATTGAATAAGACTGAGAACAGATCGGAGGAAAACGGAATGGGAGCTTTATTGGAAGTAAAGGATTTGTGCAAAACCTATGTGGTAAATAAAAGACAGAACAATGTATTAAAGAATGTGAGTTTCTCGGTGGAAGACGGCGAGATGGTGGCGATTATGGGACCGTCCGGGTCCGGAAAATCCACGCTGTTGTATGCGGTGTCGGGTATGGACAGCGCTACCGGAGGAATGGTATTATTTAACGGCAGGAATATTACCGGACTGCAGGGAAAGGAATTGGCTCGGCTTAGGCTGGATGAGATGGGTTTCATTTTTCAGCAGATGTATATGATGAAAAACCTGACGGTTTTGGATAATATCGTGCTGCCGGCAATGGAGAGCAAAAAGACGAAAGAGAGCAAAAGAGAAAAAATCAGGCGGGGAGAAGACCTGATGCGAAAATTGGATATTGTGGAAGTGGCGGATAACGATATCAACGAAGTGTCCGGCGGGCAGCTGCAAAGGGCGTGTATCTGCAGAAGCATGATCAACAGACCCAGGGTATTGTTTGCCGATGAGCCGACGGGCGCGTTAAACCGGTCCGCTTCCGATGAAGTCATGGCGGAATTGGTTAAGTTAAACGCAGAAGGAACCACGATTATGATGGTAACCCATGACGCCAGAGTGGCGGCGAGGTGTTCCCGTGTAATTTATCTGGTAGACGGGCACATCAGAGGCGAGTATCAAAGTCCCTGCGGCGCGGATTCGGAAGAAAAGGAGCGGGAAAGGCTGTTAAATAACTGGCTGATGGAGTTGGGCTGGTAATTTGAGGAAATGATACAGGAAATGATACCGGAATGAAAAAGGATTTGACAAAGGGCGGCGTCACAAAAACCATGCTTGTTTTTGTGGCGCCCATGATTTTTGGAAATTTATTGCAGCAATTTTATAATATAGCGGACAGTCTGATCGTCGGGCGGTTCCTGGGAGCGGACGCATTGGCGGCGGTGGGGAGCGCCTACACGCTGATGACGTTTCTGACTTCCGTCCTGATCGGGTTGTGTATGGGCAGCGGTTCCCTGTTTTCCTTTTATTTTGGGAAAAAGGATGAGGAAGGTTTACATAAGTCTGTTTCCGCTTCTTTTATGTTTATTCTGGCTGCGGCGGTTGTGATCAATATTGCGGTGTTTCTGGGAACGGATGTGATCCTGAGGCTGTTGCAGGTTCCGGATTCCGTATACGGCATGATGCGGGAATATGTGCAGGTCATCTTTACCGGTATTCTGTTTGTCTTTTTATACAATTATTTTGCCTATCTGCTGCGCGCGCTGGGCAATTCCGTGACGCCGCTGTGGTTTTTGGGCGCCGCGGCGGTAATGAACGTGATCCTAGATCTGTTGTTCGTCGTCGTATTTTCCCGGGGCATCCGTGGAGCGGCAGAGGCGACGGTAATCGCGCAGGCGTTTTCGGGAATCGGCATAGGCGTCTATACGCTGGCAAAGGAGCCGGGTATCAGAGCCTGTCTGGGCGCACGTCTCTTTCCGGGCGGGAAAAGCCGGGGAGCGGTTTCGGAGGTGGTCAGGTTTTCCATGGCGGCGTGCATTCAGCAGTCGGTAATGAATTTCGGCATTTTAATGATACAGGGACTGGTCAATACCTTTGGGACGGCGGTCATGGCTGCGTTTGCGGCGGCGGTCAAAATTGATACCTTCGCCTATATGCCGGCGCAGGAGTTTGCCAATGCTTACTCGATTTTTATTTCCCAAAATTACGGGGCAAAAGAGAGGGAACGCATGAAGCGGGGCACAAGATCGGCGCTTTTGGTGTCCGTTTTATTTTGTCTGGCGGTTTCCGTCTTTGTGTATCTGAAGGCTGCGGATCTGATGCGCGCCTTTGTGGACGCGAAGGAAACAAAGATCATCGCCGTCGGAGTGGAATATCTTCGCATTGAGGGCTCTTTTTACTGGGGAATCGGAATTTTGTTTTTGCTCTACGGATATTTCAGGGGGAGCGGAAAACCGGAAATGTCCATTGTGCTTACGGTTATTTCCTTAGGAACAAGAGTGGCGTTGGCGTATGCGCTTTCTCCGGTGGAAGGAATCGGAGTATACGGCATCTGGTGGGCGATTCCCATCGGCTGGATTTTGGCGGATCTTGTGGGCGGTATTGCATATCGAATACAGGATAACGACTATGAAAAAGAGAATCAATATATCACTTGATGAAGAGACCGTTTTGAATATTGAGCCTTCATAGATATTTGAGTATTAAAGGAGAGATAACAGCATATACTTATAGTGGCTGTAGAAATTGCTTGACATGAAATTTAAAGTCAAGTAAGATGAATACAGTGATCGCGTTGCAGAAACCTGTGAGGTCTGCGACCGGGGGAGAACCTGCGGGGTCTCCTCTTTTTTATTTTAAGGAGACATTGTATATGCCAAAGATCTTTTTGAGTTATGATCAGCAAATAGAAAAACTGAAGAATGAGAAAAATCTGCAAATTGATGATGAGGCATATGCCAAGGAGATTTTAAGGCAGACAAGCTACTATTTGTTAATTGGAGGGTATAAGGATATTTATAAAGGAGCTTAAGGCGCTAATCGACAAATACCTTAAGAAGCATGATAGTATATCGGTGCAAGAACTATATGAGAAAATGGGTTTTCCGGAAAATTGGAGAAAAATAACCAGATATAGAAAACAATAAAATATAAAATGACCGGCATCAAACCTCCAAGTTCTGAAAGATTTGGAGGCTTTCTTTTGCCTATTTTCTTATCCGAAAGAATCAATCGGCTTGTAAAATAAGTAAAATTATTGTAAAATAGTACAAAAGTATGACGGCGCGTTTGGGGCTGCCATATGGCAAAAAACGATAGTAAGGGGAGAATGGCGTATGAATATTAGAGATTTTGTGGATTTGGGAGAATTGGAAGCGATTCAGGAGGCATGGGCGAACGCTACGGGACTTGCCGCAATTTTTACGGATGCCAACGGAGAGTACATTACAGGCGATTACAATTTTACGGATTTTTGCATTAAACTGACCCGCGGCACGGCGGAGGGCATGAGAAGATGCGTGGATATGGACCAGAACGGGTTAAAAAAGGCGTGTCTGGAAAAGGGCTGTTATAAATGCCACGCCGGACTGATTGATTTTGCGTACCCGATTAAGCTTCACGGGACGGGAGAAGTAGTGATGACGGCGATCGGCGGACAGGCGCTGCCAAGCGACGAACCGGTGGACGAGGAAGGGTTCCGCAGGATTGCCAAGGAGATCGGCGCAGATCCCGACGCTTATGTGGAGGCGTTATATCAGGTTACGATGATGCCGGAAGCTAAGATCTGCGCCTGTGCGGACCTGTTGGGCATGGTAATCGATATTTTTGTCAACCAGAAGTATGAAGAGTATGTCGAAGGCAGGAGAATGGAGATTTTCAAAGAAAACCTCCAGGAGATCAACGGCGTTATCGACCGGATCGAAGATAATTCCAAGAAACTGACGAAGCTTGCTTCCAAGGAAGGCATTCTGGCGTTAAACTCCGCGATTGAGGCGGCAAGGCTGGGAACGGCTGGCGCGTCTTTCAGTATTCTGGCAAAACAGCAGAGCGATCTTTCCAAACAGAGCGGAGAAATCTATACGCAGATCGGAAGCGACGTCAATATTATTTCCGATGCGGTGGGCGCGATGAACGACGCGTCGGAAAACGGAGGAATAACAGAAGAAAAGCCGGAAATTGAGTACTAGATCCGGACAGAAAACCTATAGAGAAAGACGGAGGCACGAAATGAAAAAGTTTTTGGAGGAATTTAAAGCGTTTGCCCTGCGGGGAAATGTGATGGATATGGCAATCGGTGTGATTATCGGCGGAGCCTTTTCGGGAATCGTCACTTCGCTGACGGATAATTTTATCAATCCCATTTTGAATTTCCTGACCGGTCACGCCACCTATACCTGGAGCGATATCGCGGGCTTCGGATCGGCGTTTTTATCTGCAGTCATCAATTTCCTGATTATGGCGTTCATTCTGTTTTGTCTGGTAAAAGGCATTAACAAGCTGATGAGTGTCGGAAAGAAAAAAGAGCCGGTAGAAAAGACGACAAAAATCTGTCCCTATTGCCAGAGCGAGATTTCCATTAAGGCGACAAGATGTCCTCACTGTACGTCGGAGCTGTCCGAATAACTGACGGAAACAGGAAATCCGGTAATGCAAGAAAAATAAGCTGTCGGTATAAAAGGCGGCAAAGATCAAAGGAAATAAGCTTTCGTGATCTTTGCCGCCTTTTTATGCGGGCAGTTTTTTGCATTTAAAACGGCTTTTTTTGCAACCTTTTTAAGGTTTTTCATGTGTTTTATTATAGAAACGGTAATTGAAGAGAGCCGGGTGTCTGAAAAACGGGCGGTTCTGAATATCTTTGCATATGGGAGGATAAGAAGCGGAAAATGAACGAATGGATTGCGGATTGTATTTTAATTGTTTTGATCTTGATTCCGGTTGCGCTGATTGCAGTGGATATTGTTTTTGCCGTCAGAAAAAAGAAAGTTTTCTTTTTTGAGCTGTTTGCGTTTGCGACCGGGCTGGTATATATGCTGTTGGGGTGGGTCATGTGGGACCCGCCGAAGTACGATATTCCCATTAACAGAATGGCTGGGTTTTCTTCGGTGCATGAACCCGTCAGCACGGAACACGCCCCGACGCTTATCACCATAGCGGTTGTGGGCTTTTGTGCGTATCTGATTTTGAAGTTTGCGGGAAAACATCTTGCGCCGCTTGCTAAGGTATTTTGTATCGGCGGCGTTTACGGAGGCGTCATTGTAAACGCGCTGTTTTTGTTCCAACTGGTTTGCGGAGCGAGACCGCGGGATATTTCCGCCGGTCAGGTAATTGCTGAAAACGGGTTTTATATTTTCTGTATGTGCGTGGTTCCCGCATTGTTTTTGATCCATGTGGGCGATCTGTTCGTGCATCTGATCCGGGAACAGGCGCAGGCACAGAAGGAGGTAACATATGGTAACGGATTTTTGGCGCGCTGCAACGCGTTTTTGTGCAGGGGTGCCAACCTCTGGCTGGCGGCATTGGTCGCGATGATCCCCGTCTACGGCATTGTAATCTGTATTTTGTGTCTGTTCGGGCAGAAGCCGGACAGCGTGATAGAAGCGTTTACCAATACCGGGGACTGGGTGTTGTCGTCCAAGATCACACCGCCGCCGGTGGAATACGACGCCCATTATTTGTGTACGGTGTCCCTGCAGGGGCACAGAAAGCTGGTCAAACCCTTACGCTACGGCATCAGAAAGGGAAATAAAATTGTAGTCAACAGGCAGTTGTGTGTGGCAAACGCCTTTGAACAGCTTCTGGAAGAACGCACGCCCCGTTTCCACAAGGCGGTCAGGAGGTTTTATGATACCTATGGCTATCCTATTTCCAAGTGGATTACCAATCCGTGGAGCGCCGATGCGGTATATCTGATCATGAAGCCGTTAGAATGGATTTTTGTAGCCGTTTTGTATTTATTTGACGAAAAGCCCGAAAACCGCATTGCCCGCCAGTATCTGCCGGGAAAGTGGAATATCCCGCGCTGAAGATTTCCCGATAAGGCTCCCCTGTAAGGCTTCCCCGGAAATATGTAGGTTTCCCCGGAAATAAAAATTGCTTTGGCGGGATGTCGCGTGTTACAATGATAAAAAGATACTTTTTTAAAAAGAGAAAATTAAAAAGGGGAGCACGTGATGAAAAAGAGTATAGGTGGAAGAATCGGATGGTTTTTTGCTTCGGTGGGAATGGGGCTGTTATCCTTAGCCATGCAGCTTGGCTGCGGCTTTCTTTTGATGTTTATCATTTCCTTTCTGGCAGGCGTGCAGTACGGCGGAAGCGGTATGACGATGGAGCAAATAGCCCGAATCGCGCAGGAACGATATTTGGATAATGCAATTTTTGGCGTGGCGCTGTATCATGTCGTCGGGATACTTGTATTCGGACTATGGTATTATTTTGCATATGGAAAAAAGAAAAGACCGGCAGACGCCGAAAAGCCCGGAGTAACAGGAATATTGACCGTAGGGATTGTGGGTGTGCTGCTTCAGATTTTTACCAGCGGAGTTTTGACGATTCTGATGGCGCTGTTTCCCGGTGCCTTTGAAAGTTACAATGAACTGATGGAAACGGCGGGATTTACGGAAACAACATTTCTGATGATATTTGTAACCGTGGTTATGGCGCCTATCGGGGAAGAACTGTTGTGCCGGGGACTGAGTCTGAGGTTTGCCAAAAAGGTCAGCGGTAAATTTTGGATCGCCAATTGTATTCAGGCGCTTGCCTTCGCTCTGATTCACGGCAATCTGGTACAGGGCGCCTATGCTTTTTTCCTCGGTCTGGCGTTGGGATATGTTTATCAGAAATATCGTAACATTTGGATTTGTATGTTTCTGCACGGCGTGATCAATTTATCTTCTGTTTTTGTAGGCGCGGTCATGGAAATGATTTGCAAAGGGAAACTGATGGCGGTGGGAATCGTCTGCGTTGTCGCGGCTGTTTTACTGGCGCTTTGTTTTAAAATCCTGGGCGGGATCAAAACGCTGGAAAGTGAGGAGACGAATTTCTAATATAGAGACTGACATATTATAAAAATTAAAAATGGTATCTGTCAAAGGAAACTGTGTTTCCGTGACAGATACCATTTTTTTGTCAACTTGGCAGCTCTTTTCGTATATTGCTTCGGATATTTTATATACTAATTATGATTCAATTAAGAAGGGATTATTCTTTGGGAAGCGAAGCGTTTTGCCGTGACGCGGATCATTATGGAAAAAGTCAGGAGGAAAGTATGAAAAGAGCGACGGAGTTGCCGGATCAGAATGAATATGGCTGTTATGAAATCAGAATGGAGAGCATCGGAGGCTTGGGAGCCAATCTTTGCGCGAAAATGCTCGGAGAAGCCGGAATGGAAAGCGCGGGGTTAAACAGCGCGGTTTTTTCCAGTTACGGGTCGGAAAAGACAGGGACGCCGGTCAGGGGATATGTGCGGTTTTGCGAGGCGGATAGAGAAATCCGGCTCCATTCGCCGGTTATCAGACCTCATTTGCTTGCGGTTTTCCATGAGGCGTTGTTAGCGGACCCTTTGACGTTAGCGGGGTGCGTA
This sequence comes from uncultured Lachnospiraceae bacterium, assembly GCA_900542015.1. GTDB lineage: Bacteria > Bacillota > Clostridia > Lachnospirales > Lachnospiraceae > UBA2882. The sequence goes on from UQLY01000004.1 coordinate 38,884, forward strand.
AAAACAACAAAGCTGCTGATCAATACGGTATCGGGGAAAAACGTTTTGGAGCAACACGGAAACGGCGAAAAAAGAGAGCTTTTAAATGGGAACCCGGGACAGGTGTTTGGCATCGACGCGGGACGGATCGGAATGGAGACCAAATCCCGCGTGAATGTGGTTATGCTCGGGGCGATGGCTAAAATTACGGGCTTTATCCGGCTGGAGGATCTGTACGAAATCTGTAAAAAGACGCTCGGCAAAAAATATCCGGCGGCGCTTGGCGCCAATCTGGAAGGGATCAAAAGGGGATATGAAGAAGTAGAAGCGCTTGCAGCGTATGGGGACGGCAAAGAAAAGGCGGGAGAAAAAACGGAAAAAGAAAAAGACCGGCACGACCGTCCTGCAAAAGAAGCGCCTGCGGGGAATGCGCCCGCGAAAGATTTACCGGACTGGGGCTACGCTACGGCTCCCATAGGCGGGATGATCCCCCATTACGGCAACAGCGTCGTAAATGATCTGTCTCCTTCCAGGCAGGGGTATGTGCCGCTTTTTATACCGGAGAAGTGTATTAACTGCGGCTTGTGCGGTTCTGCCTGCCCGGATATGGTGTTCCAGTTTCAAAAGGGAGAGTACCGGGGGCGGGAAATGATGATCAACAAGGGACTTGACTATTACCACTGTAAGGGATGTATGCGCTGCGTAAATGTATGTCCGGTGCAGGCGCTGGTAAGCGGCAGGGAGGAAAGGCATACGGATAAGAAGTATTTTATGCCTAACCAGGAACTGGTCAGGACGCCCGTTTATTACCGGAAAGCGGGACCCGACGGCTATATTACTTCAGAATCGTTTTTGACGGAGAAAAGAATGGAAGGAGGGGAAGTCTGAGATGGAAAAAACAGGACAGGTTGCGGAATTTGCAAGCGGCAATGAAATGGCGGCGATTGCGATCGGGCAGATCGGCTATGATCTGATGGGGTACTATCCCATTACGCCCTCGACCCAGATTGCGGAAAATCTGGACCGGATGAAGGCGGACGGTCAGACGGACCTTTTGATGATTGCGGCGGAAGGAGAGCACAGCGCGGCAGGCATCTGTTACGGCGGGGCTGTGGGAGGCGGCAGGGTTGTCAACGCTACCAGCGCCAACGGCTTGCTGTATGCCCTGGAACAGTTTCCGGTTCAGTCCGGCACCAGATATCCCATGGTCATGAACGTGGCTTGCAGGACGGTGTCGGGTCCCCTTTCCATCAAGGGGGACCACAGCGATATTATGTATCTGCTCAATGCGGGCTGGATTATTTTATTTGCCCATTCCGCACAGCAGGTATACGACTTTAATATTCTTGCGCTGCGGCTTGGCGAGGCGGTAAGGCTGCCGGTCGCCGTCGCCTACGACGGTTTTTTTACCAGTCACCAGAAGCGCAGGTGCCTGCGCTTTGAGAAGGACCGGACGGTCAGGGATTTTATCGGGCAGAAGAAGGAACCCTATCCGTTTCTGGATTTAGAGCATCCGATTACGGTAGGCGCTTATATGAACGAACCGGACCTGATGAACAACCGCTATCAGCTTGCCCGCGCCATGGAGGAGGCGGCAAGACTTTTGCCAAAGCTGTTTGACGAGTACGGAGCATTGTCAGGCAGAAGGTATGGCAGCTTTGAAGGATATTGTTATGAAGACGCGGATACGCTTCTGGTTTTGCTGGGGTCTTCCTATGAGACCGCAAAGGAGGCGGCGGATAAGCTGCGAAGCAGGGGAGAAAAGGCGGGGGTATTGACCCTCCATGCGTTCCGTCCTTTTATGGAGGAAGCGGTTTTTCGGGCGCTTTCCGGTGCAAAGAATGTTGTCATAGGGGACCGGCAGGACAGCTACGGCGCGGGAGGCGGCAACCTGTCGTTAGAGCTTCGCGCATTGATGCAAAAGTACGGGTTTCAGGGAAAAGTAAAAAGTTTTGTTTACGGGCTGGGAGGAAAGGACTTTTTTGTGGAAGATGCCGTCGCCGCCTTTGCATGGGCAAAGCAGGAGGAAGCGGAAAGCAAAAATGATGCAGATGAAAACGATACAGGTAAAAACGATACAGATGAAAATGATGCAGATGAAAATGATGCAGATGAAAGCAGGAGCTTTACAGCCTGCGCCGGGCATAAGGATTTTGCCTACTACGGCGTCCGAAAAGGAACGGACGGCGGGACGAAGGAGCCGTTTTTTGAGCCGCTTTCCGGGGAAAAAACAAAAATTGCGGCGACAAAGGTTGTGACTTTGGAATCCGGCATGAGGAAGGTTGAAGGCGGACTGTTAAACGCTACGGCGGCGATGCCGGGACGTCTTGCGCCGGGGCATGGAGCCTGTCCGGGCTGCGGAATCCCGGTCAATCTCAATCTGCTTTTGCGTGCCATTGAGGACCCGGTTGTCCTGCTGTTTCAGACGGGCTGCGGCATGATCGTGACGACGCCTTATCCGAAGACGGCGTTTAAGGTGCCTTATCTGCATAATCTGTTTCAAAACGGAGCGGCGACGTTAAGCGGGCTTGCGGAAATCTGTTACCGGAAGCAGGAAAAGGGAGAGCTTCCGCCGGGAGAGATTGTATTTATTATGGTAAGCGGCGACGGCGGCATGGATATCGGCATGGGATCGGCGCTTGCCACCGGATTAAGGGGACACCGGCTGTTGCTTTTTGAATATGATAACGGCGGATATATGAATACCGGATATCAGTTGTCCTATTCCACGCCCAAAGGAGCCGCCAGTGCGACCTCCCATGTAGGCGCCTTCCAATATGGAAAACAATATTTTCATAAAGATATGCCAAGGCTGATGGCGGCGGCAAATGTGCCCTATGTGGCGACCGTGGCGGAATCGAATCCCACAGACTTTATTAAAAAAGCGGCGAAGGCTGCGGACTACGCCAAAAAAGAGGGCTGCGCGTATGTCAAGGCGCTTTCGGCATGTCCCCTAAACTGGAACGACAATCCGGGCGGAGAGCGAAAAGTCATTGAAGCGGCGGTAAACTGTTGTTATTTCCCGCTGTATGAAGTGGAACAGGGCGTGACGGCGTTAAGCTATGATCCGGAAAAGACGGGGAAGAAAATCCCGGTTGTGGAGTGGCTCGCTATGATGGGCAGGACCAGGCATCTGCAAAAGCAGGAGTACCGGGAGGTTACCGAATCCATGCAGCAGGAAGTGGACCGGCGCTACCGGCGCCTCAAGGAAATGGCGGAAAATCCCTATCTGTAGTGAATTTTCCAAAACGGGAAGGGCATAATAAGAAAAAAGCAAAAACAGGAGGCAGAATATGGCAGTAGATTTTAAAAACAGCGAGACAAAGGACAATCTGATGAGGGCGTTTGCCGGGGAAAGCCAGGCGAGGAACCGCTATACCTTTGCGGCGGGTGTGGCGAAGCAGCAGAAACAGCAGGCGATCGCGCAGGTCTTTCAATATACCGCCGATCAGGAAAAAGAACATGCGGAGGTTTTTTACAATCATTTAAAAGAACTTGCAGGCGAAACGATCCATGTGGACGGCAGTTATCCGGTGGATCTGACCGAGAATCTCGCAGAGCTTTTGCGTATGGCGCAGCACAATGAATACGAAGAACATGACGACGTGTACCTGGCGTTTGGCAACAAAGCAAAGGAAGAAGGCTTTCCGAAGGTGGCGAGCTCCTTTTTGATGATCGCGGAAATAGAAAAAGTACACGGCGACCGTTTCGGCAGATTTGCAGAGTATCTGGAGCAGGATAAACTCCATGTTGCCGATGAAAAGACCGCGTGGATCTGCTTAAACTGCGGATTTATTTTTGAAGGAACCGGGGTTCCCGAGACCTGCCCGGTCTGCGATCATGACAGAGGATATTTTATCCGGCTGGAGCAGTCTCCCTTTGCCGACGCAAAGACAAAAGATGCCGCGGTTTAGAAGCGGGAGGGCGCGCGGATAAATTTGCTAATGACACGGCAATCCGGCTGGTGTAAAATGTCAGTATAAAAACACAGGGACCGCCTGATTGTAACGGCGGCGGACCCGGATTGGAGGTACTGACTATGGGCAGATTAGAGGGAAAAGTAGCAATTATCACAGGCGGAAATTCCGGTATCGGAAAAGCGGCGGCGGAGCTGTTTGCAAAAGAAGGCGCTAAGGTTGTGATTTCGGCAAGAAGGGAAGCGCAGCTTTTAGAAGTGGCTGCAAAGATCCGTGAGGCAGGCGGGGAAGCGCTCTGCGTCACATGCGATATTTCCAAGTCGGACCAGTGCGCGGCTCTGGTGGAAAAGACCGTGGAGGCGTACGGCACGGTGGACGTGCTGGTCAATAACGCCGGAGTACTGGACAGCGGTATCTTTGCAGTGGAAAAGGTATCGGACGAGACCATCGATTATCTGGTCGATATCAATACCAAGGGCACGCTCTATGTGACCAGGGAGTGTGCGAAGGTTATGCTCCAAAAGAAAGCCGGATCGATCGTCAATGTGGCGAGCGTGGCAGGCTACTGCGGGAACGGCGGAGCCGCCTATGTGTCCAGCAAAGCCGCAGTGATCGGACTGACCAAAAACGTAGCAATGCGATGTGCGGATATCGGCGTGCGCTGCAATGCGGTATGTCCGGGATCGGTTGTGACGCCTATGACCATGGGACTGCAGCGGGATAAGCTGGATATGGATATGATGTCAGCCATGAATAAACATGCGGATAATTCCATCAAACCGTGTATGCCACAAGAAGTTGCAAACGTCCTGCTGTTTCTTGCATCCGATGAGTCGGCGGCTGTTACGGGACAGGTTATGGTAGTGGATCACGGTGCGAATCTGTAATACGAAAGAGTATGAAAAAAGTGTTAAAAACAATTGGTATTGTGCTTATTGTCTTTGTCTGTTATGTGGTAATCGGAGCGATCGGTCCCTTTGTCAGACAACGGGAAATCACGGATGAGACGGCAGAAAGCTTTGATGCACAAAGTATTTATCAGGGAAAAGAGACGAAAGAACGGGCGGCGGTTATTTCCGATAATGAAAAGGCGCTGGAGGAACGAATCCGTCTGATTGCCCAGGCGGAAGACAGGATTGTGCTTTCTACCTTTGAGTTTGATGCGGATGAAAGCGGGAAGGATATGCTCGCGGCGCTTTTGGCTGCGGCGGACCGGGGCGTACAGGTGTCGATTTTGGCGGACGGTATGCCCGCCGTCCTTTCCATGAGAGGAAATCCGTATTTTTATGCCCTTGCGGAAGCGGAAAACGTGGAGATCAAACTTTATAATCCGGTCAATCCGCTGTTGCCATGGAAGCTGATGGGCAGACTTCATGACAAGTATCTGATTGCCGACCGCACCGCCTATATTCTGGGAGGAAGAAATACATATGATTTTTTCCTCGGAAAAGGAACCGGGCATATCAACTATGACTGGGATGTGCTGGTATACTGTAAAGAAACAGAGGGCGCTTCCTTAGATGAGCTGGAAGCGTATTATGAGCGGGTGTGGAATCAGGAGGATTGCAAGCCTTTCGGCGGCAGTACGCCTCTTTTAAAGCGCAGGAAAACGGAACAGGCGTCGGACGAATTGCGGGAAAGATACGCCACGATGCAAAAAGAGCATGGAGATTGGTTTACGATATGCAACTATGAGGAGATGACCAGACCGACCCGGGGCGTTTATCTGATGACCAATCCCACGGAAGTTTATGCAAAGGAACCGGTCGTCTATTATGAAATGACAACGCTGATGCAGAGTGCGGAAAAAGAGGTGCGCTTTCATACGCCTTATATTCTTTGCGACGATTGGATGCTGGAGCAGTTAAGCGATATCTGCAGCCGGACGGAGTCTGTGGTCATGATGACCAATTCCGTAGCAAACAACGGAAATCCTTTTGGCGCCATGGACTATGCCGCCCACAAAGAGGAGATATTGGAAACCGGCGTCCGAATACTGGAATACGACGGCGGCGTGTCTTATCATGGAAAGTGCTTTACGATTGATGACAATCTGGTGGGAGTCGGTTCTTTTAACTGGGATATGCGAAGCGCCTATCTGGATACGGAAATGATGGCGGTCATTAACAGTGAGGAACTGAACGCCGATATGAAAAAAGAAATGGGACGTTATGAAGAAAGCGCGCTGCAGGTTGTGGACGCGGAAATCTCCCTGGCGCCGGAGGGAACGGTTCCCCGGGAAGTGCCGGCAAAGAAGGCGGTTACGCTCCGGCTTTTGCGGATTTTCGGCGGCTGGGCAAGATTTTTAATGTGACGGTGGAAAGGCTATGAAAAAAATAGCGATTATTGAGGACGACCAGGGGCTGAACAACGGCATTGCAATGGCGTTACACAGAGAAGACTACATATTTTATCAGTACAGCTCCCTGGGAGAGGTAAAAGAAGCGGAAAATATGGATCTGCTTATTTTGGATATCAACCTGCCTGACGGAAACGGTTTTGAATTTTTAAAAAAGCTTAGGACCTATTCCGATGTGCCGGTCATTATCCTGACGGCGAATGATCTGGAGACGGACGAAGTGATGGGGCTGCAGCTTGGCGCGGACGATTATATGACCAAGCCTTTCAGCCTCATGGTGCTGCGCGCCAGAATAGAAAAAATATTGCAGAAAAAGAGGAAGGGTCCCGCTGTTTACCGGTGTAAGGAGCTGGAACTGGATTTTGAGAGGATGCAGTTTTTCAGAAACGGAGAACAGATCGAACTGAGCAAGACCGAACAGAAACTACTGCGGTTACTAATTGAAAACCGCAACATTACCATGAAAAGAGAAACGCTGTTAGACAGAGTGTGGACCGACGGAGCCGAGTATGTGGACGAAAACGCCCTTTCCGTGGCAATCAAGCGGCTGCGGGATAAACTGGAATCAAAGGAGCAGAAGTATATTCAGACCGTGTACGGCATCGGGTATGTGTGGAAAGAGTAGATTTTGTAAAGGGATGATAATGATTTTATGATAAATCGTTTGGGACGTTTGGGATATAGAAGTACATACGATCATTTGAACCGGATGCTGGACGACGCCATCGCCGGTCGTTTTGAGGAAAGGGATTATGACGAAAGCGAATTGTCCAAGCTGGAGGTAAAGTGGAAAAGATATCTGACCTCCTCCGGGCTGTCCGCTAAGAAGCTTGAAGCGGAGAGGACGGCGATCCAGAGTCTGGTAACGGATATTTCCCATCAGACAAAGACGCCCCTTGCCAATATTTTGTTATATACGCAGCTTTTGGAGGAACAGCCCCTGGAGGCGCCCGCAAGGGAAATGGTAGAGGAAGTCCGCAGACAGTCCGAAAAGTTGGATTTCCTGATTCAGTCTTTAGTCAAAACCTCCAGACTGGAAACGGGGACGTTCCGCTTTGATCCGCGAAAGCAGGAGGCGGAAGGGCTGATTAGGAGAGTCACGGAGCTTGCGAAGGCAAAGGCGGAAGCGAAAGGAATGGAAATTAAAATCGAAGGCGCGGAAAACCCCGGGGACCGCAGCCGGGATGGCGATTGCGGCGGGAATGAAGATGGCGGCAGCCGTTCACAGACGACGGCGTCGTTTGATGAAAAATGGACTGCAGAGGCGTTGTTTAATATCGTTGACAACGCTGTCAAATATGCTCCGGCGGGATCGCAGATCGAAATCCGCATGATACCCTATGAAATGTTTTTGTGCATTGAGGTGCGCGATCAGGGGATCGGCATCGAAGAAGAGGAGATACCCAAAATATTCGACAGATTTTACAGAGGTAAAAACGTCAGGTCGGAAGAAGGCGTCGGGATCGGGCTCTATCTGAGCAGACAGATTATTGAAGGACAGGGCGGATATATGAAGGTAATCTCAAAGCCCGGAAAGGGTTCCCGGTTCCAGGTATTCCTGCCGAGGGAGTAAATCTTTCAAAACTGTAAGAATCGGGAAAGAATATGGAAAGATTGCATTGTTACTATAAGGCTGTAGGATACAGGGCGGCTTGCCCGGCAAATCTTACAGCCTTACTTTGCGAAAGGCTGCGACAAAATCATACGAGGTGAATATTATGGTTGTATTGAAAACGGAGAATTTAAAGAAAGTCTACGGAGAGGGAGAAGGTCAGGTCAAGGCGTTAAACGGCGTCAGTCTTTCCATTGAGCAGGGAGCGTTCGTGGCGATCGTGGGCACCAGCGGCAGCGGTAAATCCACGCTTTTGCATATGCTGGGCGGATTGGACAGACCCACGTCCGGCAAGGTATACGTGGACGATAAGGATATTTTTTCCTTAAAGGACGAGGCGCTTACGATTTTCAGGAGAAGAAAGATCGGGTTCGTGTTCCAGGCGTTTAATCTGGTGCCGGTATTAAATGTATACGAAAACATCGTGCTGCCCATCCAGCTTGACGGAAATACGGTGGATGACAATTATGTCAACCAAGTCATAGAAGCGTTGGGATTAACGGAAAAGATAAACAGTATGCCCAGCCAGTTGTCGGGCGGGCAGCAGCAAAGAGTGGCGATCGCCAGGGCGCTTGCTTCCAAGCCGACGATCGTCCTTGCCGACGAGCCCACGGGAAATCTGGATTCCAAGACAAGCCAGGACGTCTTGAGCCTGTTAAAAATTACCGGTAAGAAATTCGGTCAGACCATCGTTATGATCACCCACAACGAAGAGATCGCGCAGATGGCGGACAGGATCATCCGTATTGAAGACGGGATCATTGTAAAAGGCGGTGAGGATCATGTATAAGGTAAAGAATCAGAAGGTAATCCGCAGGCTTTCCACAAAGACTTTGTTGGCAAACAAAAAGAAAAATCTGGTTGCGGTTATGGCGATTATGCTGACCTGCATTTTGTTTACAGCGGTATTTTCCATCGGCGGCAGCATGTTAAAAAGCTCCGAAGAGAGCACGATGCGCCAGGTGGGCGGCTCCCAGATGGCGGGACTGAAATATGCTCGCTGGGAGGATTATGATATTTTATCAAAGGATTCCGCAGTACGGGATATTAACGCGGCGATTATCGTAGGCAGAGCCGCCAATGACGAATTGTCGGATCTCAATACAGAGGTCAACTATGCGGATGATCTTTATGCAAAAGGGAGTTTTTGCGAGCCGGAAACCGGCAGGATGCCTGAAAAAAGGGATGAAATCGCCGCAAGCAGTCTTGTACTAAAACAACTCGGCGTTCCCTGCGAACTCGGCGCCCGGGTGCCTCTGCAGATAGATGTGGAAGGAAAGGTAACTGAGGAAAACCTTACGCTGGTCGGTTTCTGGGAAGGCGATCCCGTGTCCATGGCGCAGGAATGCTGGATTTCCAGAGAGCTTGCCGAAGAGCTTGCGCCCCAGCCCGATGTGGCGTATCAGGATAATCCCGGCGCGGGCTTTGCAGGATACTTAAACATCAATTTTAATTTTGCCACGAGCTGGGATATTGAAGGGCAGGTGCTTGCCTTGCTTGAGCGTAACGGTTATGATCCCGATGTTACCGCTTACGGTGTCAACTGGGCTTATTCCACCAGCAGCGTCGACGGGGAAACGATAGCGATGATCGCGGGCATTTTGCTGATCATTCTCATATCCGGATATCTGATTATTTATAATGTATTTTATATCAATGTAACGGGTGAAATCCATGAATACGGGTTGTTAAAGACCATCGGGACAACGGCAAGACAGTTAAAGAAGCTGGTACGCAGACAGGCGATGCTGTTATCTCTTGTGGGCATTCCGGCGGGGCTTGTGATCGGCACCCTGTTATCCAAAGTCCTTCTGCCGGTTGTTATGGGACAGTTTACCGTCAGAATACAGGTGTTCTCCATGCACCCGCTTATCTACGCAGCGGCGGCGGTCTTTACTTTTGCAACGGTATTTTTAAGCTGTAATAAGCCCTGCCGTCTGGCGGCGAAGGTCTCTCCCATGGAAGCGCTGCGCTATACGGAAAAAACTTCGGTAAAAAAGAAGACCAAAAAGAGCAGGAAGTTTTCGGCGCTTCATATGGCGGCGGAAAATATGAAAAGGAGCCGGAAGAAGATCCTTGTGGTGGTGCTGTCTCTTTCCATGAGCCTGATTTTGGTCAATATGGTATACTGCATTGTCCACAGCTTTGATACGGAAAAATATGTATCCAATTCCATTGTAGGAGATTTTCGGATCAACCATGAAAGCCTGGAAAATCCGGGTTCTCCGGTTGCTATATGGGACGGCGTCAGTCCCGAAGAATTTGAAATGTTTGCAAAAACGGACGGTGTAGAGAATGCCTATCGGGTTTATGCGTCGTATGGTACGACAATTCTGGATGAAACGGGCGTGCAGAGGGTATCGGATTTTATGGACCGCCATGAGGAGCTTCAAAAGGACAGCCTGCAAAAAGCTTTATCGGAAGCGGCGGTTACAGAGAAGGCGTTGGATACCGACCTTTACGGCGTGGACGAAGAGGCGTTTAAAAAGCTGACATTTTATACGGAGCCTGTTACCTGGGAGGAATTTAACAGCGGAGATTACGTAATCATGGCGGAACAGTCAGCAGGAAGCGAACATTGGATTTTTCAGACGGGAGATAAGATAAAGCTGCAGATGTATAATATAGTAACCGGAGCGGAAGAAGAGAAGGAATATACCGTGATTGCGGCAGCCGATCTGCCTCATCCGATGTCTACCCGCAGCATACCGGCATTTGGAACCGAGCCTATATTACCGGAGGGAGAGTATCTTGCCCTGACGGGAAGGAATGGCGCGCTGAATGTCACGCTGGAGGTTACGAAGGAGCAGCAGGAAGCCGTGGAAGAAATGCTGCAGGCGTATACGGAAAGCGGCAACAGCGAGCTTACTTATGCCTCCAGGCAGACCTATCTGGATGAATTTGAAGACCTGGTGTCCATGTTTTGGATTGTAGGCGGCGCCCTTGCCTTTATTCTCGCGCTGATCGGTGTGCTTAACTTTATCAATGCCGTCGTGACCGGAATTTTAACAAGAAAGCAGGAATTTGCCATGATGGAGGCGGTGGGCATGACCAGAAAGCAGCTGCGCGGCGTGTTGATTACCGAAGGGATTGGCTATGCGGTTCTTACGATCCTGTTTTCCGTGACGGTGGGATCGGGGATCTGCGCGCTGTTGGTAAAGGCGGCTGCGGGAAGCATTTGGTTTTTCAGCTTTCATTTCAGCCTTCTGCCGATTTTGCTCTGCATCCCGGTGCTTTTGATTGTTTCCGTTCTGGTTCCGTTTTTTGCCTATCAGTTAAACGGAGCGAGCATTGTGGAACGGCTGAAGGTCATGGAATAGCGCCGGGACCGGTACATGGAAGCTGCCGAATAGTCCTCTTAACATTGACAAGCAGGCGAAATTTTTCTATAATATTTTCGTAACAAAATTTTAACAAAGAGGACAGAGAGATATGAGGAAAAAACTAGCGTATATTGTATTGGCATGCAGCCTTGCTTTCAGCCTTGCGGCATGCGGCAATGAGGAGCCTGAGGAGGTTCCGGCAGCAGAAGAGCCTGCGGTAGAGGATACGGTAACCGTAGAGGAGCCCGCACAGGAAGAGGTTGTGGAGGAAGAAACCAGAGACGGTATGTACAGGAGCGAGCTGACCAACGAGTGGATCGACGAAAGTCTCAGAAACCAGAGACCGGTTGCGGTTATGATCGACAACGAAAGCATCGCGCTTCCCCATTACGGAATTACCCAGGCGGACGTCGTGTATGAAATGATGAACAGCACAATGAACGGTCATATTACCCGGTTTATGGTACTTGTGAAGGACTGGGAGAAGATCGAGCAGCTCGGAAGTATCCGGAGCACGCGTACCACCAATTTACAGCTTGCGCCCGAATGGGACGCGGTCGTATGTCATGACGGAGGTCCGTTCTACATCGATTTGTTTACCAAGAACCCTTACGTGGACAACTTTAACGGCGGTTTCGGACGCGTTGACAACGGCAAATCCAGAGAGTTTACGGAATATGTACTGACCGGCGACCTGGATAAGAAGTTTGACAATTCCGGCGTGTCCAGAGAGTACACCCAGTATTATCAGGGAGCGCATTTCCAGTTTGCATCGGAGGCGAATCCGGTTGATTTAAGCAGCGGAAACGGCGCTGTGGACTGTACCAATATCGAGCTTCCTTTTGAGCATAACGATTCCTGTCTGGAATACATTGCGGAAACCGATACGTATCGTTATTCCGAGTACGGAAAAGAGTATAAGGACGCGGCAAACGGCGAATACATGGAATTTACCAATGTCATTTTGCAGGAGTGCAAATATGAACAGTTAGATGACAACGGCTATATGAACTTCTTTGTAAAAGAAGGAAACGGTATGAGTGGCTATTATATTACCGGCGGAAAAGCGGTTCCGGTTACCTGGGAAAAGCAGGATGATATTTACCCTACAAGATATTACGATCTTGACGGAAACGAGATTACCTTAAATACGGGCAAGACCTATATCGCGTTGGTTGCGCCTGACGTATGGGACGATCTTGTAATCGAATAAAAGCAGAAAATACGAAAGAAAAGCAATGGAAATGCCTAAAAAATTGCATTGACAAAATGAAGGTGTTATGCAATGATAGGTATGTATGAGCGTTATGGATAATTACGCAAATATAAGCCCTATAGGATAAGCCAACGGACAGGCGGGGCGATTGCCGAGGGTGGCCTTATGCCACATTATTGATAGAGTTAAAAGCTCAATTTTATAAGTTGATTACTTAATAATCAGTGTAGTAAACATCATCTTGTGAAACGGTCAATAAGAAAAGCAATATATTTGTTTTAATTACTCCGGATGAAGGCTTATACTTATTATGTATATGACTTTATGAAATAAAAAGCAGGTGGTGACGCCTGCTTTTATTTTGTCGCCGGGCTTTTTTGTAAAGCTGCCGGCGGCTTCTGCAGGTAAGATACAAAAATACGAGGTGCAGAAATGGATTTGGAAAGACAGAAATCCGCCCCGATTTATGAGGCGCTTGAGAAATTCAGAAAGAAAAGAGTCGTACCCTTTGACGTGCCGGGGCATAAGCGCGGCAGGGGCAACCCGGAGCTGGTGGAGCTGTTAGGAGAAAAATGCGTGGGACTGGATGTCAATTCCATGAAGCCTCTCGATAATCTGTGCCATCCGGTTTCCGTCATCCGGGAAGCGGAGGAGCTGGCGGCTGACGCTTTTGGCGCGGAGCATGCCTTTTTGATGATCGGCGGGACGACGTCGGCGGTGCAAAGCATGATTTTGTCCGTCTGCAAGGCGGGAGATAAAATCATTCTGCCGCGGAATGTCCATAAAAGCGTGATCAATGCGCTGGTTATCTGCGGCGCTACGCCCGTTTATGTGGAGCCGGAGGTCAACGACCAGATCGGGATTGCACTCGGCATGGAAATAGAGCCCCTGGAGCGGATCATTCGGGAAAATCCCGATGCGGTGGCGCTTTTGGTCAACAATCCCACTTATTACGGCATCTGTTCGGATTTAAGGAGCATTGTGAAACTGGCGCACAGCCATGGGATTCGGGTGCTTGCGGACGAGGCGCACGGGACACATCTGTATTTCGGCGACAATCTGCCCGTATCGGCGATGGCGGCGGGAGCGGATTATGCGGCGGTGTCCATGCACAAATCGGGCGGCAGCCTGACCCAGAGTTCCCTGCTTTTGACCAATAACGGGGTCAACGCGGATTACGTCAGACAGATTATCAATCTGACCCAGACCACCAGCGCGTCCTATCTATTGTTGTCCAGCCTGGATATTTCCAGAAGGAACCTGGCGCTGCGGGGGAGGGAGTCTTTTGCCAAGGTGGTTGAAATGGCGGAATACGCCAGAAAGGAAATCAATGCCATCGGGGGATATTACGCCTACAGCAAGGAGTTGGTCAACGGAACCAGCATTTATGATTATGATGTGACGAAGCTTTCGATTCACACCCAGGGGATCGGACTGACCGGAATCGAGGTCTACGATCTGCTGCGGGATGAATATGATATACAGATAGAATTCGGCGATATCGGCAATATCCTCGCATATATTTCCATCGGAGACAGGATTCGGGATATTGAGCGCCTCGTAGGGGCGTTAGCGGATATTAAGAGGCTTTATGAGCGCGACGGCAGTGATCTGGTATCGGGAGAATATATTCAGCCCCAGGTGGTCATGAGCCCTCAGAAGGCATTTTATTCACCGAAGGTTTCCCTTCCCATCGAAGAAACCGAGGGCGCTGTCTGCGGGGAGTTTGTCATGTGTTACCCGCCGGGAATTCCGATTTTGGCTCCGGGAGAAAAAATCAGCAGGGAAATCATAGATTATATTTTGTATGCGGGAGAAAAGGGATGCTCTCTCCAGGGAACGGAAGATCCGTTAGTCAAAAGCCTGAATGTGATCCGGTAATTTTGCAAAAGATATCGGGTGAAAGATATTTGATAAAAGAGATTTTTTATAGAAGGAGGTTGCAGCTATGGAAATGTGGTTTTCCGAAATGCACACCGCGAACGTAAAAATTTCCATCCGCACGGATAAGCAGTTATACAGCGCCCAGAGCGATTATCAGAGAATCGACGTGTTTGAATCGCCGGAGTTCGGTCGCTTTGTGACCCTGGACGGAGATATTATTTTTTCCGAGGCGGATGAGTTTATTTATAACGAAATGGTAACCCATGTGCCCATGAGCGTACATCCCAACGTGAAAAAGGTGTTGATCATCGGCGGCGGGGACGGCGGCGTGGCGAGAGAATTTTGCCGTTATCCCGAGATTGAGGAAATCGACGTGGTAGAATCCGACGATATGTTTGTCGAGGTATGCAGGAAGTTTTTCCCGGAGACGGCGAAGGGGTTTGAGGACCCGAGAGTTAAGATTTATTACGAGGACGGGCTGCGCTTCCTGCGGGATAAAATCAATGTTTATGACATTATTGTCAATGATTCCACCGATCCTTTCGGGCATACGGAAGGGCTGTTTACCAAGGAGTTTTACGGAAGCTGTTATAAGGCGCTTAAAGAAGACGGGATCATGGTGTATCAGCACGGAAGCCCCTTCTATGACGAGGACGAGGCGGCGTGCCGCAGTATGCACAGGAAGGCGTATAAAAGCTTTCCTATCAGCCGGGTTTATCAGGCGCATATTCCCACCTGTCCGTCCGGCTACTGGCTGTTCGGGTTTGCGTCTAAGAAGTATCACCCGTTATATGATTTTAAGCCGGAGCGGTTTAACGACCGCAAACTGGAGACATGGTATTATACGACCAATCTGCACACGGGTGCGTTTATGCTGCCCAAATATGTAGAAGATTTATTGGAAGAGGAGGAAAATTCATGAGCAGATTACTGATTATCGGATGCGGAGGCGTCGCGCAGGTGGCGATTAAAAAATGTTGCCAAAACAGCGATGTTTTTACGGAGATTTGTATTGCAAGCCGCACAAAATCCAAATGCGACGCCGTAAAGGAAGAGGTGGAAAAATGGACTAAGACCAAGGTAACGACGGCGCAGGTGGACGCGGACTGCAGCAAAGAAGTGGCGGCTCTGATCAGATCTTATGAGCCCGACGCGGTTTTGAATGTGGCGCTGCCCTATCAGGATCTGTCCATAATGGACGCCTGTGTGGAGTGTAAAGTGTCTTATATCGATACGGCAAATTATGAGGCGGAGGATACCAACGACCCGGCATGGAGAGCAGTGTATGAAGAACGCTGCAAACGTCTGGGCTTCACGGCGTATTTTGACTATTCCTGGCAGTGGGCTTATGATGAAAAATTCAAAAAGGCGGGAATTACCGGGCTTTTGGGCAGCGGCTTTGATCCCGGCGTGACCAGCGTCTTTTCGGCTTATGCGTTAAAGCACTATTTTGACGAAATCGATACCATCGACATTTTGGACTGTAACGGCGGCGACCACGGTTATCCCTTTGCGACGAATTTCAATCCCGAAATCAACCTGCGTGAGGTTTCCGCTCCCGGTTCTTATTGGGAAAACGGCAGATGGATCGAGGTAGAACCCATGAGTATCAAGCGGGAATACGATTTCCCGCAGGTCGGCAAAAAGGATATGTATCTGCTGCACCATGAGGAGATCGAATCCCTTGCCAAAAACATTCCGGGCGTGAAGCGGATTAGGTTCTTTATGACTTTCGGACAGAGCTATCTGACCCATATGAAATGTCTGGAAAATGTGGGAATGCTTTCTACGGAACCCATTGAATATGAAGAAAAACAGATTGTGCCGATCCAGTTCTTAAAGGCGTTGCTGCCCGATCCCGCATCTTTGGGACCAAGGACCGTGGGCAAAACCAATATCGGCTGTATTTTCCACGGCAAAAAGGACGGAAAGGAAAAGACGATTTATATTTATAATGTATGCGACCATCAGGAATGCTACCGGGAGGTCGGTTCCCAGGCGATTTCCTATACGACGGGCGTGCCCGCGATGATCGGCGCGATGATGTTGG
The DNA here is from genome assembly GCA_900542015.1 of uncultured Lachnospiraceae bacterium. GTDB lineage: Bacteria > Bacillota > Clostridia > Lachnospirales > Lachnospiraceae > UBA2882. Next base: position 55,224 of record UQLY01000004.1, read on the forward strand.
TAACAGGCGCCTGGAGCGGTGCGGGCGTATTCAATATCGAAGAATTTGATCCGGACCCTTATATGGAAGCGTTGAACAAATGGGGACTTCCCTGGGTAGTGGAAGAACATCCGCAGATCGTAGAGTAAAGAGAAAGCGGCGGTGGACAAGCTATGGAATTATGTAAACTTCCGACGCCCTGTTATGTGGTGGATGAAAAAAAGTTAATTCATAATTTAACAATTTTACAGAAGGTGGAGCGGGATACGGGCTGCCGTATTCTGCTGGCGCAGAAGGCTTTTTCCTTTTTCCATGCCTATCCTCTGATCGGAAGGTATTTAAGCGGGACGACCGCAAGCGGACTGTATGAGGCGAGACTGGGCAGGGAAGAAATGGGAAAAGAGAACCACGTCTTTTGTCCGGCGTATAAGGAAACGGAAATCACGGAGCTGAACCGGATTTGCGACCATGTGGTTTTTAATTCGGCAAATCAGTACGAGAGATTCCATAACAAGTGTGATCAAAGCAGTATCGGGCTTCGTATCAATCCCGAGTGTTCCACCCAGGAGGGACATGCGATTTATGATCCCTGCGCCTACGGCTCACGCCTGGGAATGACCCTTGAGAATTTGCAGGGCTGGCTGGAAAGTAAGCATAACGGTCGTTTGCCAAAGGATGTGGAGGGGCTGCATTTCCATACGCTGTGCGAACAAAACGCCGACGACCTGAAGCGGACCCTTGATGCGGTGGAGGAAAAATTTGCGCCTTATCTGGCGCAGGTCAAATGGCTGAATATGGGCGGCGGGCATCATATTACCAGAGCGGATTACGATATCGATCTGCTGGAAAGCTGTATCCGCCATATGCAGGAGACCTATGGCGTAAAAGTCTATCTGGAGCCGGGAGAGGCGGTCGCGCTCAATGCGGGATATTTCATAACGGAAGTTCTTGATAAAGTGAAAAACGGCTTGGAAATCCTGATTCTGGACGCTTCCGCCGCCTGTCACATGCCGGACGTGCTGGAAATGCCGTACAGACCGCCCCTGCAGGACAGCGGAGAACCCGGAGAAAAGGCGTATACCTATCGGCTTTCTTCCGCGACCTGCCTTGCCGGAGACGTGATCGGCGACTATTCTTTTGATCGGGAAATCCGGATTGGCGACAGGTTGGTTTTTGAGGATATGGCGATTTATTCCATGGTAAAAAACAACACCTTTAACGGAATGCCCCTGCCGGCGATTGCGGTACAAAAAACGGACGGGGACTGTGAGATCATCAAAAGCTTCGGCTATGAGGATTTTAAGACACGACTGTCATAATTTGAGTAATTGAACGAAACAGAGGAAACGGAACATGACACAGGAATGCCGGGGCGGGCTGCGGATGCCCGGAGAGTTTGAACCCCATATGGGCTGCATGATGATTTTTCCCGTCAGACCCGGTTCATGGGTTTACGGGGGAAAGGAAGCGAAAGCGGTCTTTTGTGAAATCGCCGATGCGATTGCGGCGGATGAAAAGCTGTATATGCTTGCGGACAAAGCGCATACGAAAGAAGCAAAACGTATGTTATCAAAAAAGAGACACTATGCCAATATGGAAGTGCTGACCATAGAATCCGACGACGCCTGGGCAAGAGACGTGGGACCGACCTTTGTCCGGGATAAAGCGGGAAGGGTCAAAGGAATCAACTGGACCTTCAACGCCTGGGGCGGAAGCTATGACGGGCTCTATGCCCATTGGGAAAAAGACGACCGGGTGGCGAAGGCGTTTTGCGAACGGACCGGATATGAATGGATCGACGCGTCGCCTTTTGTGCTGGAGGGCGGTTCCGTCCATTCGGACGGAGAAGGGACGATCCTGACGACGGAGGCGTGTCTCTTGAGTCCGGGCAGGAACCCTTCCATGACGAAAGAAGAAATAGAACGCATATTATGTAATTATCTGGGCGGGGAAAAGGTGATCTGGCTGCCCCACGGAATCTACGGCGACGAGACAAACGAGCATGTGGATAACATGTGCGCTTTTATTAAGCCGGGCGTTGTGGCGCTTGCCTGGACCGACGACGAGAGCGATCCGCAATATGCTTTTTCCAAAGAGGCATATGAGGTCCTGTGCTGCGAGACCGATGCAAAAGGAAGGGCGTTTCGGATTATTAAACTGCCCATTCCCAAACAGCCGGTGTGTATTACCGAAGAGGAGTGCAGGGGATTTGTGTTTGAAGAAGGCGAGGATCAGAGAGAAGTCGGAGAACGGCTTGCTGCAAGTTATGTCAACTTCTATATTTCCAATCACAGCGTGATCCTGCCGCAGTTCGGGGACGAGAATGACCGCGTTGCCGTCCGTCTGATGGAGCAGGCGTTTCAGGACAGAAGGATCGTGCCCGTCATGGCGAGGAGCATTATCGTCGGCGGCGGGAATATCCATTGCATAACGCAGCAGATTCCTGCGTCGGTGTCAGCGAAAAATGCGGCGGAGCCAAATGCGTCTGCGTCAGCGAATGCGGCGGTGTCAAAAACACCTGCGCCAGCGAATGCGTCGGCTGCCGACCAAAATGTGATATAGAGAAAGAAGCTATAGAGGAAGAGACAGAGCAAAAGGAAGGAGTATCCATGAGAGAGATAACGGTTGCCGCGGTACAGATGCGGATGGGAAAAGCGGCGGAGGAAAATATACAAAAGGCTGACCGTATGGTAAGAGAGGCGGCGAAGGCGGGAGCAAACCTTGTTTTGCTGCCGGAACTGTTTGAACGCCCGTACTTTTGCCAGGAACGCCGCTATGAATATTATCGTTATGCGGCTCCCGTCGGGGAAAACGCCGCAGTGCTTCATTTTCAAAAGGTTGCAAAGGAGCTTTCGGTTGTGATACCCGTAAGCTTTTATGAAAAAGACAATAACAGGCTGTACAATTCTGTCGCGGTCATCGATGCGGATGGCACAATGCTGGGCGTCTACCGCAAGACCCATATACCGGACGATCACTATTATCAGGAAAAATTCTATTTTTCCCCGGGAGATACCGGATTTCGTGTTTGGGATACCAGATATGGCAGAATCGGCGTCGGAATCTGTTGGGACCAGTGGTTCCCGGAGACGGCGCGCGCCCTGGCGGTAAAAGGCGCCGAGGTTTTGCTGTATCCTACGGCGATCGGCAGCGAACCGATTTTGGGAAGCGACAGTATGCACCATTGGAGGCGCGCGATGCAGGGACATGCGGCGGCGAATACGGTGCCGGTTATCGCGGCGAACCGCATCGGAAGGGAAAACGTGGAGCCGTGCGCGGAAAACGGCGGACAGTCCTCGGCTTTGGAATTTTACGGTTCTTCTTTTATGACGGATATAACGGGAGAAATCATTGCAGACGCCTCAAGGGACCGGGAAGAAATCCTGACGGCTACCTATGACTTGAAAAAAAACTCCGGAGAGCGGCTGGAATGGGGGTTATTCCGCGACCGCAGACCGGAGTGTTATGGTGATTTATGCAGATAATTCCGCCCTCATGCTGCGGATCATCGGGATTTTTAAAAGAAGCGGCGATAAAACGGCGGCAAGTACCAATCCGGTTACGCCCTGTACGCAGTTCGGACCGATTTCCGCAACTGCGGCGACAAAGCCTTCGTAAAAGATTTCAAATACAAAGTAGCCGAGTACCACAACGATTTCGGAAGCCAGACCCGCGAGGATTGTGCCGGGCAGATCATGGTTTTTGAAAAGCTTTCGGAAAGAGGTAAAAGTAACGCCCGCAGCCATAGCGGCAAGGAATTTGATCACAAAGGTTGCGGCGGAAAAAACATAGTAGCCGCCCAGTAAATCTGCGAGCATGGAGCCGATTCCTGCGGCAAGTCCGCCGCCCACGGGACCTAAAATAATGCCGGATGCGATGACCATGCAGTCCCCGATGTGCACATATCCCTTAAAGGTGGGAATGCGGATAATCATGGTTGCGATGCAGGTCAGTGCCGCGAATAATCCGGCGAGTACGATTTTCATTGTTTTGTTTTGAACATTCATTTTTCAGCCTCCTCACGCATCGGATTGGGATGCGGTTTCATGTTATAAGCATCTTAATCCCGAAGTGGAGTGTGAAAAATAGCCAGATTTTGATTCTTTAACCATACCAGTTAGGAGGAGACTTTTATGAAACAGGTAACAATCGGAAACAAAACCGTTCCGGCGATCATACAGGGATGTATGCGGATCGGGGAAATGAGCGTGGAGGAAGTCCGAAAATTGATCGACGTGCAGCTTGAGCTGGGATGCAATTTTTGGGACCATGCGGATATTTACGGCGGCGGAAAGTGCGAGAGCATATTCGGAGAGGCGCTAAGCGGTATGCCCGGCGTCCGGGAAAAGCTGATCGTTCAGAGTAAGTGCGGCATCAGACCGGGAGAATATACGAGATATGATTTTTCAAAGAAATATCTGATAGACAGCGTGGAGGGCATTTTGAAACGGCTGCGGACCGATCATCTGGATTATCTGCTTTTGCACAGACCGGACCTTTTGACGGAGCCGGAGGGGGTCGCAGCGGCATTTGATTTGCTGAAAGAACAGGGGAAGGTGCTGCATTTCGGAGTCAGCAATCATACGCCGGGGCAGATCGAGCTGATAAAAACCTGCGTAAAACAGCCCATTGAAGTCAATCAGCTGCAGTTTTCCCTGGCGCATACGCTGTTGCTGGACGCGCCTGCTTATCTGAATACGACGGACGCGCATGGTATAAACAGAGATGCGGGCGTGCTGGATTATTGCAGATGCAATCATATTACGATCCAGTGTTACAGTCCCTTCCAATACGGCGTGTTTGAAGGCACTTTTCTCGGAAATCCGGCATACGCCAAACTCAACGCCGTGCTGGAGCGGATCGCAGCAAAGTACGGCTCTACGGTAAACGGGATCGCGGCGGCGTGGATTTTGCGCCATCCGGCAAATATGCAGGTGGTTGTGGGAACGACAAATGCAAAAAGGCTGCCGGGAATCGCCGGGGCAAGCGAGCTTGTGCTGACAAAAGAAGAGTGGTACGAATTGTATGAAGCGGCAGGCAACAAACTGCCATAGAATGGTTGACATAAAATAATCCCCTGATGCAGTTAATGTAAAAGCAGGGGATTTTATTCATCATAGAAAGAGGCGCATTGGTTAATTTTAGTATCAGTCAAAGGAAACCTTTATAAAAACGCCGGTACTTAATCCGCGTATTTTGCGGATTTAGGTACCGCTGCGTTTTTGTAGAGCGAAAGCGTGTTTCCGTGACCGATACTAAAATTGACCAATGCGCCGGACTTTTTTAGATTAAGACTTTTGATAAGAAGTCTTTTAGTCTTTCGCTTTGAGGATTGGAGAAGATTTCATCGGGGGTGTTTTCTTCGACGATTCTTCCGTCGTCCATAAAGAGGACGCGGGAGCCGACTTCTTTGGCAAAGCCCATTTCGTGCGTCACGACCAGCATGGTCATGCCGGATTTGGCAAGATCCTTCATAACCTCCAAAACCTCGCCGACCATTTCGGGGTCCAAAGCGGAGGTGGGTTCGTCAAACAGCAATACGTCGGGCTGCATACAAAGGGCGCGGACGATGGCGATACGCTGTTTCTGACCGCCGGAAAGCTGGTTGGGATAACTGTTTGCCTTTTCCTCAAGTCCCACGCGTTTTAAATAGCCCATCGCCATGTCCTGCGCTTCGGCAGGAGACATTTTTAACAGCTTAACCGGCGCGAGGGTCATATTTTTCAGGATCGTCATATGAGGAAACAGATTAAAATGCTGGAACACCATGCCGATATTCTGACGATACCGGTTGATATTGGAATGGGGATCGGTAATATCCTTCCCTTCAAACAGGATCGTACCCGAAGTGGGGTCTTCCAACAGGTTTAAGGAACGTAAAAAGGTTGACTTTCCGGAGCCCGAAGGACCGATGATAACGACCACCTCTCCTTTGCGGATCTGTGTGGAGATATTTTTGAGTACGTCCAACTGACCGAAGGATTTGCAGAGATCTTCGATTTGAAATAAGACCTCCCCGTCCTGAATCGCGGATTTTGATTTGATGTTTAAGGCGGAATTATCGCTCACTGTTACGCAGCCTCCTTTCCAGTTTCTTTACAAGGGCGGTTAAAATCATAACCATACATAAGTAGATAAGGGCAACCGCGATCAACGGAAAGAACGCTTCGTACGTTACGCTTCGGATGATATCGCCGCCGCGGGTCAAATCCATCAGACCGATATAGCCGCAGATGGAAGTTTCTTTTAATAATACGATAAATTCGTTAGCCAGCGCGGGAAGTATGTTTTTCAGCGCCTGGGGCATGACAATATAGATCATGGTCAAAGGATAGGAAAAACCAAGGCTTCGTCCCGCCTCAAATTGTCCCTGGTCGATGGACATGATGCCGGAGCGGACGATCTCTGCGACATAAGCGCCGGAGTTGATGCCGAAAGAAAGAATGGCGACGACCGTCTTATCCATGGAAGCCGTAGCGAAAATAACGTAATACATAATCAGCAATTGTACCATAACCGGCGTTCCGCGGATCACGGTCAGATATACGTTGCAGATAAAGTTTAACAGTTTCAATTTGCCTGTTTTGTCATAAGTAGAGCGGATGATCGCTGCTAAAAATCCCAGCAGGACCCCCAGCATTACGGCAAAAAGGGTAATGAGAAGGGTCGTCTTTAACCCGTTGAGCAAATAGAGAAAGCGATCCTCATCGATAAAGCATTGCTGAAATTTTGCAATAAAAGTATCCCAGTTTCCCAAGTTTTTCTCCTCCTGTTATGCTTGAGTAAAAAGGGCTATAGCGGTTGCTACAGCCCTTGTACATCATAACACATTTCTTTTTACTTGCAAACAAATAATTGCTTTCCGTTACTTTCTTACAATGATTACCTGCGTTGCAGTTGTGTAAGGGTCGGTAAAGTCAATGTTTTCAAGGCGGTCTTCCGTAACGGTCAGACCTGCGGCGCCGAAATCGGCTTTGCCGGATTCTACCGCCGTGATGATGGAGTCAAATTCCATATCTTCTACAACCAGTTCGTATCCTAACTTGTCGCAGATCGCTTTTGCCATTTCCACGTCGATACCGACGATTTCGTTGTTGGAATAATACTCATAAGGCTCGAAAGCGGCGTTGGTAGCCATGGTCAGCGTGCCGTTGGGATATTCGGTTCCTTCGGGCGTCTCATAAGGGCAGGTTCCCTTTGTATCATCGCCGATGTAGTTTGCAACGATCTGATCCAGTGTGCCGTCCGCTTTTAATTCCGCCAAAGCGCCGTTGATCGCTTCCGTCAGATCCTTGTTGTCCTTGCTGACGCAGATCGCATATTCTTCAACTGCAAATTCTTCGTCCAGAATGGTTAAATCGTCGTTTTTTGCAACGAATGCCTGCGCGGGCTGGTTGTCAATGATCACGCAGTCGATTTTGCCCTGCTTTAATGCGAGGATCGCATCATTTCCTTTGTTGTAACGCTCGATCGTAGAGCCTTCTTCCTCATAGTCGGAAGCGTAAATATCGCCGGTGGTGCCAAGCTGTACGCCGATGGATTTTCCGGGCAGATCGTCGATGGAAAAAACAGTGTTTTCCGGTACGCTGCTGCCGCATGCACATAAGGATAAAGCCATGGCGCCGACTAATCCGAGCGCAACAAGTTTGTTACATTTTTTCATAACAGGTCCTCCTCTTTTCATAAGTTTATTTCTGGGTTATTATAACAGAGTAAGAAAATTGACGCAATACGGAAATATGGAAAATCTGGAAATATGGAAAATCATGTGAATCGTATAAATGAAAGAAAATGAGAAATCAGGATAAAGGAGAGTGCAAATTGAAAATCAGACTGTTGAACAGGGAAGAAGTGACGAAAATTTACAGGGAGAAAATGCCCGATGACTTTGCGGCGGGGGAAATCAAGCCGTTGGAGCGGATCTTGGAGCTTTCCGAACGGGAACAATACTTTTGCTACGGTATGTTTGAAGGGACGCCGGAACAGGAAACCATGGTCGGCTACGGCTTTCTTGTGCCTTCCGGGGAAAGGGACGCGGTGCTGTTAGACTACTTTGCCGTGACGGACGGAATGCGGGGAAGGGGCTATGGAAGCCGTTGTTTTGCAGCGTTAAAAGAAGAAATCGCAAAAAAGGAGCTGGGGAACCTGATTTTGGAGGTGGAAAATCCCAGATTCGGAGCAGACGGAAAGGAGCGGGAATTACGCAGGCGGCGGATCGCTTTTTATATCCGAAACGGGATGACTTTGACCCATCTTCGCATTTTTCTGTACCGGGTGGAATATCTTGTGATGATATCGGACAAAGGGCAGATGAAGAAGGCGGCTGACCAGATCTATCATGTCTATCAGGTGCTGTTAAAACCGGATAAAATAAAGACAAGATTGAGAATTTCCACAAATATACGGTGTGTGTTGTGCATGGCGGGCGGTCAAAACGCTTCCTGCGATGTAAAGAAGGATGAAAACGGGATTCTGATTGTAAACGGCGTCGGTGGAGCCCGCGGCAGTGAGGGGCTTAAAGCGTTTAAAGGCTTCCTTGAAAAAAACGATATCGAGCCGGAGGAATGCGTGGTTTTCACAGACACGGACGAGGATATCGGTCTGCTGCAGTACGCAGGTATCGGCGTTACGTCCGAAAGTGCGCCGTCTGCTGCAAAAAATGCTGCAAATTATATCATCCGGTCCGGCAAACGAAGCGGTGCGGTGGAAGGAATGGAGGAAATCCTGCAAATTTTGACACGGTTATAAAAAAATATAGCGTTGGGACGTTTTTTTCATGGAAAAAGGTCGGTTCTTGTTGTAAACTGTTACTATATGATGAAAAATGCGGAGGGATACCATGAAACTTTTGGAAGAAAGGATTTTACAGGAAGGAATTGTCAAAGAGGGAGGCGTGCTGAAGGTAGACAGTTTTTTGAACCATCAGATGGATATTGAATTGTTCAACGAGATGGGCAAGGAATTTAAAAGACTGTTTGCGGATTGTCCCATCAATAAGATTTTGACGATTGAGGCTTCCGGAATCGGAATCGCCTGTGTGGTGGCGCAGTATTTTCATGTGCCGGTGGTGTTTGCGAAGAAGGCGCAGAGCATCAATATCGACGGTGAGGTTTATCAGACGAAAATACAGTCCTTTACCCATAAGCGGGTGTATGACGTGATTGTTTCCAAAAAGTATCTGGGTCCGGAGGATCACGTCCTGATTATCGATGATTTTCTGGCAAACGGCTGCGCCCTGGAGGGGTTGATTGACCTGGTGCACAACTCGGGAGCCGTTGTGGAGGGAATCGGCATTGCCGTGGAAAAGGGTTTCCAGCACGGTGGAGATATGATCAGGAGCAAAGGGGTCCGTCTGGAATCCCTTGCCATCATTGACCGGTTCGAAAACGGAACCGTCGTATTTCAACAACAGTAGACAGGCGTTTGTCAGGGGTTGAAATAAAAATAAGGAGAGGGGTATGACATGATATTTAAATGTAAAAACTGCGGCGCCAATACGGTTTGGTCGCCGGATAAGGACAGTATGTGCTGTCCTCACTGCGACAGCATTGACAGCGAGGAAATGGTCACGAACAGCGACATGTTCCAATGCGCCGCCTGCGGCGCGCCCATGCAGCCGAAACAGTATGACAGTGCAAACAAGTGCGAGCATTGCGGGGCGTATACGATTTTTGAAGAGCGGATCAGCGGGCAGTACGAGCCGCATCTGATTCTTCCTTTTAAAGTGAGCAGGGAAAAAGCAAAAGAGCTGATCAAACAGGAATTTGGGAAAAAACTGTTTTTGCCGTCCGGCTTTTTGAAGGCGGCGTATCTGGACAAAATCGAGGGCGACTACATCCCGTTCTTTTTGTATGATTTCGACTGCAATTACAAATTTGCGGGAAAAGGAAAACGGATCAGACGGTGGGCCAGCGGCGATACGGAGTATACGGAAACTTCTATTTTTCAGATTTACCGCGCGATGGACGTGGATTTTTCCAGGATACCGGCGGACGCTTCCATGGCAATGCCGGACGGGGAAATGGATCTGCTCGAGCCCTATGATTATTCGGCGCTGGTGGGCTTTCAGCCGAAATTTATGTCCGGCTATCTGGGAGAAATATACAGCATCGACGGCGAGACGCTGGAGCCGAGGGCAAAGCAGAAGGCAAGAAGCGACGCTTCGACGCTGATGCGCGAGAGCATTGTGGGATATAACAGCGTTACCCCGGAGGTAGACGACTGCCGTTTAGATACAAAAGCGCAAAATTACACGTTACTCCCGGTCTGGAATTATCGTTACCGTTTCAATGGGAAGGATTATTTCTTCCGCCTCAACGGACAGACGGGCAAGCTGGTAGGGAAAGCGCCGATCTCCATAGGAAAGATGATCGGGTACAGCGCCACGTTTTTTGGAGGCATTGTTGCGATCGGAACTTTAATCAACGGGATTCTGGGGGTGATCTGATATGAAAAAATATTTCAGGCATTTTTGCGTGTTATTTATTATCATTGCGGTTCTGCTTGTGATTTTTATCGGGGTAAAGGTCGCTACGGGGACGGAAGAGACCGTTTATACCCGCGGCAACGATCAGTGCGTGCAGACTGAGAGGGTTTTTGATTATGCCGATCAGTTGACGGATGAGGAAGAGGAAAGTTTACGGGTGTTGATTGCGGAAAAAGAAGATGAAATCGGCTGCGATATTGTGCTGGTGACGATCAATGATCCTTCCGTTGCTTCCGACTATGATATGATGAATTACGCCGATGATTTTTATGACGACAATATGTACGGCTATAACGAACCCTGGGGCGACGGAGCCTTATATCTGGATAACTGGGCAAACGGCTATTGTTGGTTCTCCACCTGCGGCAGAGTTGAGTATGAATATTCCACAAGGGAAATCGATGAGCTGATTACAGACGTCTGCAGCATTGTAAACAACGATCCTTACAGGGCATATAAAAGGTATGTAAACTCTCTAAGCGATACCATGTCGGGGAAAAAGGACAGCGTGATACCGATGAGTATCATTCTGGTTACGGCGGTTCTGCTTACGGCGATTTATGTCATCATAGGAGTCTCCCAAAATAAGGGAAAGAAAACGACGACGGCGAGCACCTATATATCGGGCGGACTTCCGGTGTTCCATGACCGGAGAGATGTGTTTTTGACCAAACATACAACCAGCCGACATATTCAGAGAAGCAGCGGCGGAGGAGGCGGTGGCGGCGGTCACCATGTTTCTTCCGGCGGACATTCCCATGGCGGCGGTGGCGGACGGCACTAGCGGAGTGCGAAGGACAGGACAATCGGGGCATAGCGTCAGGCTATGCCTCGATTTCGTCAAAGGTCATATTTAACGCCTCCGAGACGGTGAAGCTCAGCCGTTTGATGACGGCGTCAATATCCTTGCCGGTTACATACATATCGTTTAATTCCTGCAGCATGGTGTTGGAGCAATCGTCCTGCAGCATATGAAGATCGATGGAATGACGGGATTTGCCGCTAAAATCCTCTAAAGCGTCCCGTACGATGGTAGCCGCGTCTACAACGGTGGGAATGCCGATAGCGATCACGGGGACCCCGAGGCTTTCCTTTGTCAGCGCGTTCCGGTGATTGCCCACGCCGGAGCCGGGGTGGATTCCCGTGTCGGTAATCTGGATCGTGCGGTTTAAGCGGTGCAGCGTGCGTGCAGCAAGGGAATCGATGACGATTACCATATCGGGCGAGGTCTGGTCCACAACGCCTTTAATGATTTCGGCGGTTTCCATGCCGTTTTGCGCCATGACGCCCGGCGCAAGGGAGCTGACCGAGTGCATCCGGGTCTTGTCATATGCCGCGGCGCCGTATTCCATAATGATGTGGCGCGTGATGCAGAGATTGTCGATGACATGGGGCCCCAGGGAATCTGCGGTTACGTCCCGGTTTCCGAGCCCGATGACAAGGATGGATTTCTCTTTTTCAAATTCGGGGATCAGCTCCTTTAAAATAGCGGATAAATGCGTGGAAACCTCGCGGTGGCTGCCTTCGTCGGGTACGTCTAACGTAGGCGCTTCGATGGTAATATAAGTGCCCATGGGCTTGCCAAGCGCTTTGGCGGCGTTTTTTGTGGTAATGGAAACCGTAGTGATATGGACCTGATCTTTTTTATAGTCCTTTTCAGTCACGTCGATCCCGTGGATATGGGAAGAAGAGTGTCCGACGCTTTCGTGGGCTTCCAGGGCAAGGTCGGTACGGATCTGTTGTGTCTGCATGTTTTTAACCTCCTTAAGGGATTGGGAAAATCCCGGTTTCTCTGCTTTTGAAAACAGTAACATTTTTTCCATAAAAATGTAAAATATGTATTGACATTAAAAAGGCTTTCGGCTATTATAATATGCGTGTGTTCGCGTTAGTCTGCCCGTGTCTGGATGAAGCGGGACACAGGCATAGAGATATGACTATCAGATAATAGGAGGTGTGAGTCATGGCTAACATCAAATCTGCAAAGAAAAGAATTTTAGTAAACAGAACAAAGGCTGAAAGAAACAAAGCGATCAAATCCGGCGTTAAGACTTCCATTAAAAAAGTTTACGCGGCAATTGACGCGAAAGACGCAGATGCAGCAAAGGCAGCGTTAAAAGACGCTACGGTTGCGATCGATAAAGCGGCTACAAAAGGCGTTTATCACAAAAACAATGCGTCCAGAAAGGTTTCCCGTTTAACAAAGGCTGTAAACGGTATCGCTTAGTTTTTGGAATAGAGATTAGTATCATATGTGGATTTTGATCCTGTCGGAGCCGTCATTCCGATAGGATGAAAAGGATGACAGAACCGACCGGCTTACCCACCGGTCGGTTTTTTGCGCGGTTCTTTGTCCCGTTGTGGGTATAGACAGGCACTTTTACTCATATATTTAACTGGTGATAACATGAGGAGAAGAAGGATCAGGGGACGAAGCCGGGAAAACGGTTTTTTCCTGTTGACTGTGATATGCCTGCTGACGCTTTTGGCGGCGGGGTTTAAAGAGCAATTGTTTTGCCTGGTTTATCCGGGCATTTCCTATATTTCCGGCGCTGCGGGGGAGGATAAGAAATTATATCAATATGCAGCGGCGTTTTCTAACGGATATTACGGATATGTGCTGGAATATCAAAAGCCGGAAACGGTGGCGGAGAATGCAGCGGGCGTAAAAAGTCTTATGACCCAAAGCGAGCTGGAGCAGGAAGAATTGCCCGAAGACGAGCGGTACCATGAGGGGATGGCGGAAGATGAAAGCGTAGAAGAACTGTTTTTATCCGACGGAATGCAGGAGGAGATCGCGGCGGAAAACGAAAAGACGGCGCAAGCGGCGCAGGCGTTCCAAAAGGCGGAAGAAAAAGCGCAGGTGCTGGATTATGAGAAACTGTTGGATTTTGAATACCTGAAAAAGAATTTTTACACGGTGGACAGCTCCACGGATATCGGAGCGGACCGCCTGGACGCCAGAAGAATGTTGGAATACGACGCGACGATTTCGGAGGATGCGTCAAAGCCCCAGATTTTGATTTACCATACGCATTCCCAGGAGACCTTTGCGGACAGCGTGGAGGGAGATCCGTCCACGACGATTGTGGGAGTCGGGGAAAAGCTGGCGCAGATTTTGCGGGAGGAATACGGATTTAATGTGATCCATGATACGGGGGTCTACGATACGGACAGGGATTATGCGTATTCGGTTTCCGGTCCGGTTATTTCGGAAATTTTGGAGGAAAATCCTTCCATCGAGGTTGTGATTGACCTGCACAGGGACGGCGTGGCGGATACGACGCACCTGGTCACGGAGGTCGGCGGCAGACCTACGGCGCAGTTTATGTTTTTCAACGGATTGAGCTACTTAAACGGAAAGGGAGCGATCGATTATCTGGAAAATCCCTATATTGAAGAAAATCTCGCTTTTTCCTTTCAGATGAAGCTTGCCGCCGACGAATATTATCCGGGCTTTGCCAGAAACATTTATTTAAAGGGTATGCGCTACAATATGCACTTTAGGGAAAAAAGCCTTTTGATCGAGGTCGGCGCCCAGACCAACACGGTAGAAGAGGTCATGAACGCGACGGAACCGATCGCGCATATTCTGGCGATGGTGCTGAAGGGGGAGAAACCGTAAAAAGGGTAAGGAGATGATGGGCGTCTTCTGTTGAATATTTTTGCCGTTTTGGGCTGTGATGTTCAATGAAAGATTTTCTGTCAAATGAGGTCGAAACGGATTGACTGTGTGGTATAGAGACTATACAATTTATTTGAGGTCGCAATTTGCGACCTCAAACGCAGAAACAGAAAATACATCTTCAAAAGGAGGACGTAGATATTTACCATATGCCTTTACAGAGCAGGGAATAGCAATGTTATCAGCGGTCTTAAGGAGCGAAGAAGCTATTCGGGTAAGTGTAAATATTATGAATGCCTTGTTTAGAAATTGAAACGGAAGAATCAAACAATTAAATCACGATACAGACAGTAGCATATCGGTCTGATCGACTTTTTGATGGACAAAGATCTGATATGATACGTTGCCATAAAAAAGGAATTTTGCTATACTTTTACACAGTAGACAAAACGGAGGAATACCTATGCAGCAATATGATCAGAGCAAAATCCGCAACTTTTGTATCGTGGCGCATATCGACCACGGCAAATCGACCCTTGCGGATCGGATTATAGAAAAGACGGGTCTGCTTACCAGCAGGGAAATGCAGGCGCAGATTCTGGATAATATGGACTTGGAGAGGGAAAGGGGCATTACGATCAAGGCGCAGACCGTCCGCATCATCTATCATGCAAAGGACGGAGAGGAATATATTTTTAATCTGATCGATACGCCCGGTCATGTGGACTTTAATTATGAGGTCAGCCGCGCTCTTGCAGCATGCGACGGGGCTATTTTGGTCGTGGACGCGGCGCAGGGCATTGAGGCGCAGACTCTTGCCAATGTGTATCTTGCTTTGGATCATGATCTGGATGTATTTCCCGTGATCAATAAAATTGATCTGCCCAGTGCGGAGCCGGAGCGGGTCAAGGATGAAATCGAAGACGTCATTGGCATTGAGGCGCAGGATGCGCCCCTGATTTCCGCAAAAAACGGTATCGGCATTGAAGAGGTGCTGGAGCAGATTGTAAAAAAAATCCCGGCGCCTACGGGAGATCCCGACGCGCCCCTTTCGGCGCTGATTTTTGATTCGGTATACGATTCTTATAAGGGCGTTATTATTTTCTGCCGCCTGATGGAAGGACGGGTTAGGAAAGGTACCAAAATTAAAATGATGGCGACCGGCGCCACTGCGGAGGTGGTAGAGGTCGGATATTTCGGACCGGGGCAGTTCATTCCCTGTGAAGAGCTGGCGGCGGGCATGGTCGGCTATATTACCGCCTCCATCAAAAACGTGAAGGACACGGCGGTGGGCGATACGGTCACGGATGCGGACAATCCTTGCGCGGAACCGCTGCCGGGCTATAAAAAGGTCAATTCCATGGTTTACTGCGGAATGTATCCGGCGGACGGAGCCAAATATCCGGACCTGCGGGACGCGCTGGAAAAATTGCAGCTAAACGACGCCTCCCTCAATTATGAGCCGGAGACTTCCATTGCCCTTGGTTTTGGATTCCGCTGCGGCTTTCTGGGGCTTTTGCATCTGGAAATCATTCAGGAAAGACTGGAGCGGGAATACAATCTGGATCTGGTAACGACTGCGCCGGGCGTTATTTATAAGGTGCACAAGACAAACGGAGAAGTTATCGAGCTGACCAATCCCAGCAACCTGCCGGACCCTGCGGAGATCGAATATATGGAGGAACCCATCGTTACGGCGGAAATCATGGTAACGACCGAGTTTATCGGCTCCATTATGGAGCTTTGCCAGGAACGGCGCGGCGTATACCTGGGCATGGAATATATGGAAGAGACCAGGGCTTTACTCAGGTATGAGCTGCCCCTTAATGAAATTATTTATGACTTTTTTGATGCTTTAAAGTCCCGTTCCCGGGGCTATGCGTCCTTTGACTATGAACTGAAGGGATATGAACAGTCCGAGCTGGTCAAACTGGATATCCTGATCAATAAAGAGGAAGTGGACGCCCTATCCTTTATTGTTCACAAAGACAGTGCTTACGAGCGGGGAAGAAAGATGTGCGAAAAATTAAAAGATGAAATTCCCCGCCATCTGTTTGAAATTCCCATTCAGGCGGCGGTGGGCGGCAAAGTTATCGCCAGAGAAACCGTCAAGGCGATGAGGAAGGACGTGCTTGCCAAATGCTACGGCGGCGATATTACCCGCAAAAAGAAGCTGTTGGAGAAGCAGAAGGAAGGAAAGAAGCGGATGCGACAGATCGGCAACGTGGAAATCCCTCAGTCCGCGTTTATGAGCGTCTTAAAGCTGGACGACCGGAAGTAAAGCAGAAGGCGGCGGTAAGATGGAACTGTATCTTCATATTCCTTTTTGTGTCAGGAAATGTAACTATTGTGATTTTTTATCCATGCCGGCGGACGATGAGACCATGGAACGCTACACCGGGGCGCTTTGCCGGGAAATCAGGTATTATGCCGGGAATGCAGGCGGGAGCGGAAATGGGGACCGGGTGCCGGGAAATGCGGAAACCGTCTATTTCGGGGGAGGGACGCCCTCTGTGATAGGCGCGGACAGGCTGGTCGAAATCCTGCGTTGTATCAGGGAAAACTTTGCGCTCAGACCCGATGCGGAGATCACGGTTGAAATAAATCCTGCAACCATCGACCGGGACGGTTTGCAGAAATTGTACGAAAACGGCGTGAACCGGCTCAGTATCGGCTTGCAGTCGGCGGATAACCGGGAGCTGAAACTGCTTGGTCGGATTCACAATTATGAAGATTTTTTGCGTACTTTTGCGGCGGCAAGAGAAGTGGGTTTCAAAAACTTAAATGTAGATTTAATTTCTTCCCTGCCGGGACAGACAGTTGAGACCTATGTGACGAGCCTGGAAAAACTGATTGCACTGGGACCGGAGCATATTTCGGCGTACAGCCTGATAATAGAGGAGGGAACGCCCTTTTATGAAACCTATGGGGCGCATCCCGAACTGCTTCCCGACGAAGAGACGGACCGGGAAATGTATCATCTGACAAAGGAGAAGCTGCGGGAAGCCGGGTATGAGCGGTATGAAATTTCCAATTATGCAAAACCGGGATTCGAGTCAAAACATAACAGTGGTTATTGGAAACGCGTTCCCTATCTCGGACTGGGGCTTGGAGCATCTTCCTTTCTGAACCATGCCAGATGGCGGAATATCGGCGATTTGAAGGAATACTTGCAAATTTGGACAGACAACGTCCCTGAAATCCTGTCCGGCTGCGCGGAATACGACGTTTTGTCCCTGCAGGATGAAATGGCGGAATATTTGTATCTGGGACTTAGAATGAGCGAAGGAATATCCGTCAGCGGATTTGAAGCGTGTTTCGGGCAGACGCTGGCTGACCGCTACGGCAGGCAGTTGGAAGAGCTGCGGCGGGACGGGCTGTTGGTCACGGATTGGGAGAAAGACAGAGTGTTTTTGACGGATTTCGGAACGGACGTCAGTAATTATGTGTTTGGGAAGTTTCTGCCCGATATCGTTCAACATTGACAAAATTAGAGGGCTATACTAAAATTATTTTGTGAAAAATTGTGAAAAAATTGAAAATTTGCAGCAAAAGGCGGAAATAAAAAATAAGACGGAGAAATGGAGTTTCGGGGAATGAAAGATCAGGTCAGAGCTGAATTGGAACGGCGGATTACAGGGGAGATGCGCGAAGTCTTAAATCGGGATATTTATTTATGGGGAACAGGAAATACAGCGGAATTATACCGGGAGGGAATGCTTCGTCTGGCAAAAGAAGGCTTCAGGATCGCGGGATATTGCGACAACAATTCCGATAAATGGGAAAAGACCTTTGACGGTAAGCCTGTTATCAGTCCCGACACCTTAAAGGGGCTTGCAAACGTCTGCGTACTGATCTGTTCTCCGCAGAAACGTGTGGTGCAGGCGGTAGGAGCACAACTGTGTGAGATGGGAGTGGAATGGTTCCATATCGATGATTTTTTGTTCAAAACCCATAGGGATCAGGTGCTGGCGTGTTACGATCTGCTGGAGGATGCGGAATCCAAAAACGTATATGCAGAAGTAATCAGGGCGAGAATGGCGGGAGATGATCCGGATCTATCGCTGGTAAACGAAAGGCAATATTTTGCTCTTCACCCCTTTATGGGAAAGAATCCCAAAGAGGTCTTTGTAGATTGCGGCGCGTTTGTGGGTGATTCTATTGAAAAGTTTATCTGGGAAAGAGATGGAGGATTTCAAAAGATCATGGCTTTCGAGCCTGATCCGGGAAATTTCAGCGCAATGGAATACCGGGTATCCCGGTTGAAAAAAGAATGGAACCTGAAAGATGAGGCAATAGAAGCATATCCTTATGGCATCGGCGAAAAAAGCGTTACGGGCATTCTGGACAGGAATGCGGCAAATAACGGTCTGGGGTCAAAGCTAAAGGATATATCCGGCGCAGATTGCGGAAATGACGGCACGATATCCGAAGAGGCGTGTAAAATCGTCGCGCTGGATGATTTTATAAAAGAACCCGTTACCTTTATAAAAGCGGATATCGAGAGCTATGAATATAAAATGCTCTTGGGGGCAAAGAAAACCATCCAGAAATATAAGCCTTTGCTGGCAATCTGTATTTACCATAACGGCGTAGACATGTATTCGATCCCTCTTTTGCTTAAATCGATGGTTCCGGAATATAAAATGGCGGTAAGACACCATTCCGTGGAAACGGACGACACCGTTTTATATGCGTGGATTGAGTAGCGGGGAAACCAAGGTGATGATATGAATAAAAAAATCGAATTGCTGGACTGCACTTTGCGGGACGGTGCATATATAGTAGAATCCCGGTTTGGGACGCCGGCAATCAAGGGTATTATTAAAAAAATGCAGGACGCGAATGTGGATATTATCGAATGCGGATGGCTGAAAAACGGCGAACATGAAGAAGGCAGTACTTTTTATCATGTGCCGGAGGACCTGACCCGATATTTGTACGGGAAAAGTAAAAGGGCGACCTATGTGGCAATGATCGACTGGGACCGTTATAATACGGATTTGCTGCCGCAATGCGACGGGAGAACCATCGATGCGATCCGGGTCGTGTTTCCTTATGAAAAATACAAAGAAGGAATAGCCGTAGGCGAAAAAATAAAGGAAAAGGGTTACCGGGTCTATTATCAGGCTGCAAATACGCTTGCTTACAGTGAGGAAGAGCTTATCCGGCTGGCACACGAGGTCAATAAGGTCAAGCCTGAAAGCCTGTCTGTGGTCGATACTTTCGGCGCCATGTATAGCGATGATCTGGAAAGGATCGTTGCTGTTTTGGACAGGGAACTGGATACGGATATTAAGCTGGGGTTTCACTCGCACAACAATCAGCAGTTATCCTTTGCGCTGTCGATACGCTTTGTGGAGTTACTGATGAAAAGCGAGAGAGCAATGGTAGTCGACGCCAGCCTGTGCGGTATGGGCAGGGGTGCGGGCAATACGACGACGGAGTTAATTGCAGGTTATCTAAATCGCAAATACCAATGCAACTATGACATGAATGTAATTATGGATGCAATTGATATGTATATGGAATATTTTCAGGAAAATTATTCCTGGGGTTATTCGATACCGTATTTTATTGCGGGAACTTATTGCTGCCATGTAAATAATATTGCTTATCTGACCAGAAACCATAGAACTAACGCCCGGGATATGCGTAATATTATTGAATCGCTGCAGCCCGCAGAACGTAAGAGATATGATTATGATCTGCTGGAGCAAAAATATAAAGAGAATCAGGACCGGATTGTAGACGACGAAGCGGCGATGGAGGAATTAAAACAGGATTTGGAAAACCGGCGGGTGCTTCTTTTGGCGCCGGGCAGATCTATTGAACTGGAAAAAGAAAAGATACAGGCGTTTATAGAAAAGGAACATCCGCTTGTTATCGGGGTAAACGCTCTGCATCCGTCTTATACATATGATTATTTATTTGTGATCAATTCAGCCAGATATCAGTATGCCAAAGAAATTTATACGGAGCAGTTTGCAAAAACCAAAAAGATTTTGCTTTCCAATATTAAGACAAAGCCGGAGCCGGATGAACTGATAGTAAATTTTAACAGAGTGGTAAAATTCGGGTGGGAACATTTTGATAACGCAGTAATCAATTGCCTGAGACTTATGGATAAACTGCAAATCGGCGATATTGCTATCGCGGGTTTTGACGGATTTAAGCATAAATATAACGAAAGCTACGCGGATGCGTCGCTGCCGACCCTGAATCCCGATGGAAAGTGGGACGAGCTGAACGAAGAAATTGCGGATATGTTTGAGTCGTTTTGTGCGACGACAAAAACGACTATGAGGATACGGTTTGTAACAGACAGTATTTTTGATAAGAAACAGATTGCGGGAGCGGAAACATGAAAGTAGTGATTTTAGCAGGCGGTTTCGGGACCAGGATCAGCGAGGAAAGCCATCTGAAGCCAAAGCCGATGATAGAGATCGGAGAAAAACCGATCTTATGGCATATTATGAAATTGTATTCCTATTATGGATTTAATGAGTTTATCATTTGCTGCGGCTACAAACAGCATATGATAAAGGAATGGTTTGCGGATTATTATTTGTATAACTGCGATGTTACCTTTGATTTTACCAGGGGCAATGAGATGACCGTTCACAATAATGAAGCGGAGCAATGGAAAGTAACCCTTGTGGATACGGGCTTAAGGACGATGACCGGCGGAAGGGTAAAACGGGTGCAGAAATACATCGGAAATGAACCTTTTATGCTGACCTACGGGGACGCGGTATCGGATATCAATATTAAGAAACTGTTGGATTTTCATCGGTCCCACGGTAAAATAGCTACGATTACGGCTGTTACGCTGGGACAGAGGTTCGGAATATTGGATATTGACGTTAATCATACGATCCGGCAGTTTCGGGAAAAGGACGTCAGCGACGGCAGCCGCGTCAATGCGGGATTTATGGTTTTGGAACCTGAAATTTTCGACTATATCGAGGGGGACGATACCGTTTTTGAAAAGGAACCGCTTAATGAACTGGCGCAAAAGGGAGAACTGAAGGCATATATGTATAACGGTTTCTGGCAATGTATGGATACGAAAAGGGAAAAGAATCGTCTGGAGGAATTGTGGAGCAGCGGCAGCGCGCCGTGGAAGGTATGGAAGTAAAATGAATGACAGATTTGAAGCTATGACGGAGCAGCAGGCGAGAGAAGAAATCCTGGAAATGGTTGCCGCCTACTGCGATACTTATCATAATCAGAAACAGGAATTTGAGCCGGGACAGAGAATCCCCTATGCGTCAAGAGTGTATGACAGCAGGGAAATGACGAATTTGGTAGATTCCGCCTTGGAATTTTGGCTGACGGCGGGCAGATATACGGCAAAATTTGAGCGGGCGTTTGCAGATTATCTGGGAGTAAAATATTGTTCGTTGGTTAATTCCGGATCTTCGGCAAATCTTGCCGCTTTTATGGCGCTGACTTCGCCAATGTTGGAAGAAAGGCAGGTCCGTCCGGGAGATGAAATGATCACGGTGGCGGCAGGGTTTCCCACTACCGTTACTCCGGCGATCCAGTACGGCGTGATACCGGTATTTATTGATGTGACGATCCCGCAGTACAATCTGGACGTAACGCAACTGGAAAGGGCTTTGTCGCCTAAGACGAAAGTGGTA
The DNA here is from genome assembly GCA_900542015.1 of uncultured Lachnospiraceae bacterium. Classification (GTDB taxonomy): domain Bacteria; phylum Bacillota; class Clostridia; order Lachnospirales; family Lachnospiraceae; genus UBA2882. Next base: position 76,963 of record UQLY01000004.1, read on the forward strand.
ATGGCGGCGCATACGCTGGGCAATCCCTTTGACCTGGAGGAAGTGAAGCGTTTTTGCGACAGGCATCATTTGTGGCTGATCGAGGATAACTGTGATGCGCTGGGCAGCAAGTATAGAATAGACGGGAAGGAACAGTTTACGGGGACAATCGGCGATATCGGTACTTCCAGCTTTTATCCGCCCCATCACATGACCATGGGAGAAGGCGGCGCGGTATATACCAATCAGCCGTTGCTGCATAAATGTATCCGTTCTATGAGGGATTGGGGGCGGGACTGTGTTTGTGCATCGGGACAGGATAATTTGTGCGGACATCGTTTTGACGGTCAATACGGGCAACTGCCGCAGGGATATGACCATAAATATGTCTATTCCCATTTCGGATATAATTTAAAAGCGACCGATATGCAGGCGGCGATCGGATGCGCCCAGTTGGAGAAGTTTCCCTCTTTTGCCAAGAGCAGGCGCGAACATTTTGACAGACTTTACCGGGCATTGGAACCCTTGGAGGATCGGTTGATTTTGCCCGTACCCTGTAAAAATTCCGATCCCAGTTGGTTCGGATTTCCCATTACCTGTAAGGCGGGAACCAGACGGGAGCGTGTGGTTTCTTATTTGGAGAACCATGGGATTCAGACAAGAATGCTGTTCGCGGGTAATTTGACCAAACATCCCTGCTTTGATCAGATGAGGCGGGAAGGAAGAGGATACCGGATTGCTGCGGATCTGGTCAATACGGACCGTATTATGAACGACACCTTCTGGATAGGCGTATATCCGGGAATGACCGATGAAATGATCGATTATATGGCAAAGATGATTTTTGAGGCGGTAGAGGCTTAACTTTTTATAGTATGGGAGAGGAAGATCGGATGATCAAGGTATCGGATTATGTTATTCAAAGACTGGAGCAATTAAATGTGGGGCATATGTTTATGCTGCCCGGGGGCGGAGCCATGCACTTAAATGATTCTCTGGGGAAAAGCAAAAAAATCCAGTACATATGCTGTCAGCATGAGCAGGCATGCGCCATCGCTGCGGAAGCATACGCCAGAGTCAACAATACGATGGGACTTCTTATGGTAACGACCGGTCCGGGCGGAACCAACGCATTGACGGGCGTTGCGGGCGCCTATTTGGAATCCACGCCGGTGTTTGTGGTATCCGGTCAGGTAAAACGTCTGGATATGATCAGAGATCAGGGACTGCGCCAGCAGGGTATGCAGGAACTGGATATCGTATCCGTTGTAAAGCCGATTACAAAGTATGCGGCGGTAGTGGACGAGCCGCAGATGATACGATATCATATGGACCGGGCGCTCTATGAAGCGACTCATGGCAGAAAAGGTCCGGTATGGCTGGATATCCCTTTAGACGTGCAGGCGAGCATGGTGGAAGAAAGCCTGATGCCGGGATTTTCTCCTGTGGAAGAAAAGAAAGCCGATCTGGACCGGATTGTATTGGACATCATCGACAGATTAAACGAATCGGAAAGACCGGTTCTGTTAGCCGGAAACGGTATCCGTCTGGCAGACGGTATTCGTGAATTTGAAGAGCTGACACAAGTCCTTGGTATTCCCGTGCTGACCACATGGAACGGAATCGATCTGATAGAGGAGGACAATCCTCTTTATTTCGGCAGACCCGGCGGTCTTGGGCACAGATACGCCAATTTTATCCAGCAAAATTCGGATTTCTTTATGAGTATCGGGGCAAGGCTGAATCTGCTGCAGACCGGATATAATTTTGACGGCTTTGCCAGAGCGGCTGTTAAGGTCATGGTCGATATTGACAAAGCGGAACTGCATAAGATCAATGTCAGACCGGATATTCCCGTATGCGCCGATGCAAAAGACTTTATTGATGCGATGTTAAAACACCGAGACAGAATACAAATAAAACCGCGTAAAGAGTGGTTTGCCTATGGGAACAGGCTGAAACAAAAATATCCGATTGTCAAGCCGGAATACTGGCGGCAGGAAGATGCGGTCAATACCTATTGTCTGTTGGATACCATTTCCGAACAGTTGACAAAAGAGGATATTTATGTGTCCGGCAGCTCGGGAAGCTGTATCGATATTTCCATGCAGACCTTCCGGGTAAAAAAGGGGCAGAGAGTGTTTTGCACCAAAGGACTTGCGTCCATGGGATATGGGCTGCCTTCTGCAATCGGAGCCTGTCTTGCGGGAGGTTTAAGACGAACGGTGGGGGTCAACGGAGACGGCGGTTTTGTGATGAATATTCAGGAATTGGAAACGCTTCGGAGGCTTAATCTGCCGGTTAAAATATTTGTATTGTCCAATCGGGGCTATGGCGCCATTAAGGCGACGCAGACCAATGTATTTGAAAAGCATTTTGTAGCCTGCGATGAGGCTTCCAACCTGTCCATTCCGCCTATTGCCCGGATTGCAAAAGCATACGGATTAAAGACTTTTCAGATTCGTTCCAACGGAGAATTAAAGGAGAAGGTATCGGAAGCGCTTGCATATGACGGACCGGTAATCTGCGAGGTATTTACGCCGATCGGGCTGACGGCGGCGCCCAAACAGGTTTCTTATAAAAGAAAGGACGGACAGATGGAATCAAAGCCTTTAGAGTACATGAATCCGCCCCTTGATGAAGCGGAGTTTGAGGAAAATATGTTGATTCCGCTGTTTCAGGAGTCATAAGGACAAAGAGGATGAGAGAATGAAAAAAATCAGTATTCTGATACCCTGTTATAACGAAGAGGAAAATGTAGTGCCTATGAGCGAAGCGATTGTCGCTCTTTTTGAAGGGGAACTGTCAAAATATGATTATGAACTGGTATTTATTGATAATGACTCCCGGGATCAGACGCGTCCTCTGCTTCGGGAGATCTGCGCCAAAAATCCGAAAGTAAAAGCGATTTTCAACGCCAAAAACTTCGGGCAGTTTAATTCACCGTATTATGGGATACTCCAGACTACGGGAGACTGCACGATCGCTATGGTTTGCGATTTTCAGGACCCTATTGAATTGATCCCCCGTTATCTGGAAGAGTGGGAGAACGGATATAAAATTGTCATCGGAATCAAGACCAGCAGCAAAGAAAGTAAAATTATGTACAAGCTGCGGAGTATTTATTATAAGCTGTTAAACAAATTTTCGGGCGTGGAGCAGATCGAGCACTTTACGGGGTCCGGGCTTTATGACAAGGATTTTATACAGGTGCTGCGGGATTTAAAAGATCCGACGCCTTTTATGAGAGGCATTGTGGCGGAGCTTGGATATAAGAGAAAAGAAATTCCTTATGAACAGCCCAGGCGGAGAGCCGGAAAGAGCAAAAATAATTTTTATACCCTTTATGACGCAGCGATGCTCAGCATTACGTCTTATACTAAATTCGGATTGCGGCTTTGTACGTTTATCGGTATGTTTGTAGGGGGTGTAAGCGTAATTATCGGTTTGGTCTATCTGGTATTCAAGCTGATCTGGTGGGACCGCTTTGCGGCAGGCATGGCTCCGGTTTTGATCGGTATGTTTTTTCTGGGATCTTTGCAGTTGTTTTTTATCGGATTGATCGGAGAATATATCAGCAGTATTAACCAAAGGGTAATGAACAGACCTTTGGTAGTAGAGGAAGAACGCATCAATTTTTAAGGGAGGAGCCCTTATGAAGGTTGTCATTACCGGACCGACCGGCGCTATCGGCTGCGCTTTGCTCGAGATTTGCAGACAACAGCATATAGAAGCTCTGGCTGTGTGCAGGAAAGGGTCCCCGCGCAATCGGGAACTGCCAAAAGCGCCTTTTATCAGGGCCCTGGAGCTTGACTTATGCGAGTATGGTCAGGCGGCGGAGCGATTGAGCGATAATTATGATGTTTTTTTTCATCTTGCATGGGAAGGCGCGGGAAGGAAACACCGCTGCGATGCCGAAATTCAGGAACAAAATATCAGGTTTTCGCTGGATGCCGTGAAACTGGCGGCGGCGCTTGGATGTCATACCTTTGTAGGGGCGGGCAGTCAGGCGGAATACGGCAGATTCGAGGGAAAACTTTCCGAAGATACGCCGGTTCATCCGGAGAACGCTTATGGCATGGCAAAACTGGCGGCGGGCGGGATGACAAGGATCTTGTGCGAACAGCTCGGAATCAGACATATCTGGACAAGAATTTTAAGCGTTTACGGACCCCATGACGGTGAAGATACCATGATTATGACGGCGATCCGGGATATGCTCAGCCGCAGCCCGACGCGCTTTACGAAGGGAGAACAGCAGTGGGATTATCTCTATAGCGAAGATGCGGCAAGGGCTTTGCTATTATTGGGGCAGAGAGGAAAACACGGGAAGGTTTATCCCCTCGGCAGCGGAAATACGAGAACGTTGAAGGAATACATAGAGATTATCAAAAACAGGATTGATCCCAATATCCGACCGGGATACGGCGACATTCCCTACGGCAGGGGACAGGTCATGTATCTGTGCGCGGATATCAGTGCTTTGATCAGGGATACGGCAATGAAGCCGGAAACGTCTTTTGAGGACGGAATCGAAAAGACCATTGAATGGGTCAGGAAAAGAGAGGAAATAACAGGTGCTTGATCTGTCGTTTTATCAGGGAAAAAGAGTATTGATTACCGGGCATACCGGATTTAAGGGAACATGGATGTGCCGTGTGCTGTTGATGGCGGGAGCGCAGGTTACGGGTTATGCCTTGGATGCGCCTACGGTTCCCGGTTTGTTTGAGTTATGTAAACTAAAAGGAGAAATGACTTCCGTATGCGGCGATGTCAGAGACCTGCCGCATCTGAAAAAGGTGTTTGACGAAGTAAAACCGCAGATTGTGATTCATATGGCGGCGCAGCCTATTGTCAGAGAGGGATATGAACATCCGGTAACTACTTATGAAACAAACGTCATGGGAACGGTTCATGTGCTGGAATGTGTAAGGCTGCATCCGGAGGTCAGAAGTTTTGTCAATGTAACTACGGATAAGGTATATAAAAATAAAGAATGGGAGTGGGGATACCGGGAAAATGAGGAGCTCGACGGCTATGATCCGTATTCCAACTCCAAGTCCTGTTCAGAGCTTGCGACCCATTGCTATGTCAATTCATTTTTAGGACAGACCCGGACGGCAGTCAGTTGCATGCGTGCGGGCAACGTAATCGGCGGCGGAGATTTTGCGAAAGACCGGATTATTCCGGACTGTGTGAGAGCGCTGCAAGAGCGCGGGAAAATCCAAATCAGAAATCCTTATTCCATCAGACCGTACCAGCATGTGCTTGAACCGGTCTGCGCTTATTTGTACCTTGCCATGAGACAGTATGAAAATCCGGATTTTGCAGGTTATTACAACGTGGGACCGGATGAGGACGGCTGTATATCCACAGGAGCGCTTGTAAAATTGTTTTGCGATGATTGGAATGGCGGTGGAAAACCGGATCATATAAAGAGAGACGGGGAGCGCGCCGGTGCGGAAAAAATGCGACCTTTTGCAGATTGGGAACAGACGTCCGGGTCAGGACCTCATGAGGCTCATTTTTTAAGACTTGATTGCAGCCGATTCAAGCAAAAGACCGGCTGGAGACCGGTCTGGAAAATTGAAACGGCAGTAGAAAAGGTCGTACAATGGCTGGATGTTTATTTCGCCGGAGGCGACATCAATCAATGTATGACAGATCAGATTGAAACGTTTCTTCAGGAAGCGGAGTGGGGATGATTCCCGCTCCGCTTTTTGCAGCATATGAGATAGAGCAATATAGTGATCAGGAAGCTGACGCCGCTGATGATAAGACTGATTTTCATGCCGTAAGGCTCGTATACCAATTCAATTGTATGTTTGCCGGAGGGAGTCTGAATGACCATAAAGGAACCATAGGGATCAAGTATTTCAACTTCCTCGCCGTCTATATAGGCGGTCCAGTTTTGATCGTATGCGAGACTTAAAACAGTATAGCCGTCGCAATCGTAATCGGTAACGCCGGTAATGCGGTTATCATCAATCATAATCTGCTCCATTTGATTTTCGGATGCTTCCGCCATAAACGCGTCAAAGGTATCTTCGTTGAATCTCACATAATAGTAACTGTCGGGCGATGCGGGCGTGGGATTGGGATACGCAAAGCTTAAAGCTTTCGGAGCAGTCAGCTCTCCCAGCGGAACAAATTCGTTCATGTACAGGTAAATCTTTCCCGGTTTTTCAGGGTTAATATGAATATTCAGATGAAGGTCGCGGATTACCTGGGATGAAGTGGTAGCCGCCATTTCCGTAATGATGCTGTCTGCCTCTTCACAACTGACAGGGTGATGTGCAACGTCCGAAAAATAATAAGTATTTGCAGCCAAAGTCAGGTCGGCGTCATAGGTTAAGGCATGAAGCTCATAAACCGGAGCTGCGTTTTCGTCTGTATACATGGAAACGAAATCGTTCCAAAAGAGCGGAACGTAACCGGAGCTTTCGCTTAAATCCAATACACCTTCCGGCGCGTAAAAGCCTAAAGATAATGTATCCGGAACCCGATAAATGTAGTTGCTTTCGTAGCATCCCAGAAATTCATAATCAGTCAGATCGGGCAGCGCCAGAGAACTGTATATGGGGACCAGACAATATTTTGTTCCGGAAAGGGCAAGACCTAAAGGCGTATTATTGTAGTTGTTTACGGTGTAATTTACGCCGCTGGCAAAGCCGTAATGAAAATTGAGGTTGGTCTGGTGTGCGGTCACATAGGAATTAAACAGGCTTCCCGAAGGCGCGTCGTACATGGAGCCGGGATTTAACTGGAAGGTCCCGGGAATCGATACGCGGTAAGCGTTTTCATGCAGCTTGAGGCAATCGGTATTAAATTTTGCCTGTTCTTCATAGGCGCCTGTAAAGGCAATGGTATTTAAGCCGTATTCGGAGACGGTCCCGTACATATTGACGCACAATTCCAGCAGAAGGAAGAGGGTAAGGAATTTATAATACCTTACTTTTCCAAACAGCCGGCGTTTATAAAGTACATGGAACAGCCAGTAGACGGATACGGCGGTCAATGTCGAGATGAAGGCGGTCTGCGTGTTGCCGCTTGAGATAAATTGGCACAGACAGAAGAAAGCGGCGAGGATCAGCCCGTAAACGGAATATTTTTTGAGAGAGACGGAATCCAATGCACGCAGTCCGTCATATGCAATTACGGCGCATAAAAACATAAACAAAAACACCTGTCGGTTGGGTACGTTGGACTGATAATGAAAACCGTTCCAGATAAACGAAAGGACCCGTCCGTTAAAACTGAGGAGTAAAAAGCACGCGGGGATGAGTCGGCACAGTTTTTCTTTTAAAGTATATTTGCGGGAAAAGAAATATACCAGTATAAGAAACAGAACCAGGATGCTCATATAAAAATTGATTCCTCCGTCATCATGATTGACGGCAGTGGATTCCGAGAGCATCATAAGCTGTTTCCATTGCTCCCAGAAGGATGTGTGGAATCCTAAGGAAGGGAAAATGCTGTCGGCGTCCTTGTACATGGAATCGGAGGTTGCAAGCAGCGTGTTGGAGATACTGAAAAAGCCGTTGCATGCCGCCAGAACAGAACATAGGGCGAAGCGGATTCCCTTGGCGAGAAAATCCTTCAGGCTGTTAAAATTATAGGTAAAGAAAAGTGTGATCAAAAAGATACAGATATAGAGCGCTAACTGGATGTTGGTGCAGATGCACAAAGACAGCAGGATCGTGTACATCATCCACTTTTTTTGGTACATTAAGTAATCCATTGCCAATATCAGCAAAGGAAACATTAAGAAAGTATAATACCAGGTCACAAATCCGTGCATTGCAAGCATGTAGGTGTTTAAGGCATAAATAAAAGCCGGTATTAACATACGGTAATCGGATTTTAAAGCCTTGGGAGCAGTCAGCCGGTGCGTCAGATAGTATACGACGCTAAATGAGCAGAAACCAAAGCTGACAGCTTCTAACAGCAATACCAATACGGCTACCTGATAAGGGGTAAAGATTGTCAGAGGATATTCCAGTATTCCAAGGGGAAATGCGTTGTACAGACAATATCCGTAACCGCCGTTCATACTGAAAATATTGTTTCCGTTTTTCAAATTGTAATAGTAATCCATGATAGTCGGAAGCGTGGAGTTGATTCCGTCCTGATCATAAAAGGAATTGCTTCCGAAAGGAATACAACTGAATAGGACCATGGATAAAAGATACAGCATGACCGGAACAAGAAACGCGCAAAGGTAAACGCGGTTTTGGTACAGGAAAGCGGACAGCCGATTCCAGATTCCCCATGTGAGCAAAGCTTCTTTTGCAGCATCTAACCGCGCAATGATCACTTTTTTGTCCCGGTTAATATAAAGCAAAAGGAAAAGCAAAATGCCGATACAGGTACAGCCCAGTCCGATATAATTGGGCAGCATGGAATGAGAAGCCGGGTCAAGATATTGCAGTTCCAAATAATTTGTCAGCATATCCGGGATCTGTGCATACAGCTCTTCGTTCAGATAATAGCCGTTTAGCTGAAAATTTAAAGAAATATTGGGCTGAGGCGAGAAAACCAGATATCCGTCCGCGACGGTATCGGGCTGTTCCATCTTAAACTCAAAGATCCTGTCTGAAAAATTGTGATACAGGACGAGGACGCCTGATTCGGGGGCGGATAATTGAAAAGGCACGACCGTTGTGGAATAATCCATACAAGAAGCATACTGGTAAAGATTGTATACGTTATTTCCCTGATCCGTAATCTGATAATAGTCGGAACCGGGGAAAGAGAAAGTCAGATTTGCAGGCGTAAACAGCTCGCTGTCGGCGCCTATTTTATAACAGATCGCATTGAGTTCTTCAAAAAAATCCAGAATGCCGTATTCGTCATAAGCAAGACGGTCCTCTTCGGTTAATTCCACATGATCGAAAAGCGTAACGAGCGTACCGGTTAATTGCGCGTCGGCGTGCTGCCCGGCGAAATCCTCATATTCTTCCGCATAAGGTGAAGATGCGGTCTCGGCTGTTTCAAAGGACGTATCGCCAAATTGATTCTTCAAAGAAAAGCTGTCGGGAATAAAATTCTGGTTGGTGGTCAGAAACAGATTGCAGAATAATTCCAGACAAAGCAGACAGGGAAGAAACAATGTGGTAAATTGTCCGTTCGGCTTTAAGCAAAAATACAAAATACAAACTGCATAAAGTAAAATAAAAATACCGTTGGTCAACAGGGAGACGGAGTGAAAGTTTTGGCGTGATCCGTACAGAGCAACGGCGGAAAACGCCATAAATGCAAACATTCCTATAAAAAGAGGAAGTTTTTTGATCTTTTTTAAACTTCCGAGACTTTCGACGGAAAGCTTCAGACACCAGAAAATCAAAAAGAACGAATAGGGAATCGTCGAAGAACCGGAAACGGAAAACAATTCAAACACATACTGTAAGGGAGAATACTCCACAGCGCAAAGCAGGATCAGGATAAAGATCAGGTTGTTTCGGCGCGTTTTCCAGGCAACGGACTGATTAAAAAAGTATAAAAACAGTAAAAGCACAAAAAACAGTCCGAAATAGAGGTCGATGCTTCTGGACTGGGGAAAGAGAGCGGAGGTAAGGGAACCCGCAAAAAATCTGGAGAAGAAATTGGACAGCGGATAAGTCGGTTCAAATCCGGAATAATCGGACGACGCGCTGAAATATTCATAAAAGCGGGGGACTGCGGATATACCGGCAATAAGCAGGGACAAAAGGTATAAAAAAAACGTCTGAATAAAACCGCCGAATTTCTGCTTCAAAGTTTTGGACGAATCAAGAAAGAGCATCAAAAGGAGGAAAAGCATAAGGGAGGAGGCGGCTGCCGCATTCGCAAACAGGCAGAGAGTTAAGACCAAAACAAAGAAGAAGGTTGTTTTGTGTTCGGTCATGTATTCATAGGCGAGCATAAGAAGCGGCAGAAGGGCAAACAGAGTCAGAGCGCTGAGGCGGCTTTCCTGCAACAATGCGTAAGCGCATAATCCGTAAAAAAGAGAAGAAAGCACACGGATGCTTTTTGAGACGGATTCTCTTTGCATTTTGGGAGAACAGGTAAGGAACAGATAAAAGGAAACCGCTCCGAACCCGTTCCAAAATAACTGAGGAATGCCCAGAATGCCGGGGACTATTTTGCCGTAGCCGAGATTATAAAAACATCGGAAACCGATCAGTAAGCCCGTGACTATAGCAAAAATCAAAAGGCATGAAAGTATGTCGGATAATTTTATTTTTTTGATCTTAGAAATGGTCTGCATGTCATAACTCTCCTGTCTGCTTATATTCAGATTGTGATAAACGTGTTTTCATAGATTTGATTATAACAAAAGTATCCTATGATCTACAAGACAAACTTCTTGCACTTTACCCGCAATGTTTGTATAATAAATATGTTGTGAAACCTTAATTAAGCCTTTCGCATAGAATATAGTAAAACCGGTTCCGGGGGATTTTTGGTGCAGACATTTCAAAAACCCTTAAGCGAGGAAAAAGAGGCTTACTATATCCGCATGTATTTGGAGGGCAATCAGGAAGAGTCCGAAAAAGCAAGGCAGATTCTCATAGAACGCAATTTGAGACTGGTAGCGCACATTGTGAAAAAATATCAGAATGTAGAAGAAAATCCGGAAGATTTGATTTCCATCGGGACGATCGGGCTGATCAAGGCAATCCATACCTTTGACGGCACAAAAGGAAGCAAGCTTGCCACCTATGCGGCAAGGTGCATCGACAACGAATTGCTGATGATGCTTAGGGCGCGCAAAAAGACGGCGCGGGACGTATCCTTATATGAGCCTATCGGCACGGACAAAGAGGGAAATGAAATCAACCTGTTAGACATCACCTGTGCGGAGGGAACAGACGCTTTTGAACTGTTATCGGCAAGGGAAGATGTAAGCAGGCTCCGGCAGATTTTGCAGGGGACTTTGAGCGAGCGGGAGTTGGAAGTGATCAAGCTCCGGTACGGACTGGTAAGCGATCACGAAATGACGCAGCGCGAGATCGGACAGTTGTTAGGCATATCCCGCAGTTATGTATCCAGGATTGAGAAAAAGGCTTTGAGAAAGCTTCGGATTGCATTTGAGGACACAACGGCTATGTAATAAAAGTCGGGAAGGTAAAGGAGAAAAAAGAAATGGCAGTACCTACTTTGGAGGAAATTTTAACAGTCGCTTATAACGCGGGGGCTTCCGATATTCATATTACGGTGGGGCTTCCGCCTGTTATGCGTTTAAACGGACATCTGGTAAAACTGGATTATCCGGTGCTGACGGCGAACGATACATTGGAGCTTTGTGTGAATATGCTCAAGCCCAAACAGCGTGAGAAGTTTGAGGAGAGAGGGGAGTACGATATGTCCGTAGCGTTTCCGGGAATCGGACGTTACCGTGTCAACGTATACAAACAGCGCGGCTGCATCGGAATCGCCCTTCGTACCATCACGACGGAAATCCCTCAGGCGGAGCAGCTCGGCATTCCCCAGTCGGTTATTGATCTGTATACACGTAAGAGAGGACTGATCCTGGTAACGGGACCTACCGGTAGCGGTAAATCCACGACCCTTGCATCTATCATCGATAAGATTAACAAGAGCCGCGACGCACATATCATTACGCTGGAGGAACCGATTGAGTATTCCCACAACCACAATATGGCGATGGTCAACCAGCGTGAGATCGGACAGGATACGGAAAGCTTCGCAAACGCCCTGAGAGCGGCGCTTCGTGAAGACCCGGACGTTATCCTCGTCGGCGAGATGCGTGACTACGAGACAATCAGTACCGCGATCACAGCGGCTGAAACGGGGCATTTGGTATTGTCCACTTTACATACAAACGACGCGGCAAGTACCGTAGACCGTATCATTGATACGTTCCCGCCGCATCAGCAGCAGCAGATCAGGGTACAGCTTGCAGCGGTTCTGGTTTGTATCATTTCCCAGTCCCTGATCCCGAATCTTACCGAGGACGGGCGTGTAGCCGCATTTGAGGTTATGCACGCCAACGCTGCCGTTAAGAACCTGATCCGTGAGGGAAAATCCCATCAGCTTCCTTCCGTTATCCAGACAAGCAAGCGCGAGGGTATGTGCACAATGGACGATTATCTGATGCAGCTTTATATGAGCCGCAAGATTTCCAGAGAAAACTGTATCCAGTACGCGCAGAATCCGGATAAGATGCGTAACCAGATAATCTGACGGGCGGATATGAAAGCCGTCAGAGCGGTAAAGGCGGCATAGACAATGAAAACAAACGGGCGGCATTGCCGCATGAGGACAGCGTTTCTCCGTGCGGCAGCCCGTTTTAACAGACAGCGGTTCATGGCATGATTTCTTTCATGCAATACCGCGGCACATTTATATTCTTTATTTTCAACGGCAGTTTCTGCCAGTATTTCATCTATTAAAAAATAAGTAAACTATTTTGACGGGAGGGTTTTTATGTATTGTTCTGTGATGTCGGGAGACGTCTTCGGAATAGGCGGTTATCCGGTTACGGTGGAAGTCGATATGGCGGACGGTCTGCCGTGTATTGAAATGGTAGGTTTTTTGGGAAGCGAGGTAAAGGAAGCGGCAAAGCGGGTGCGTGTGGCGCTGAAAAATATGGGCTACGCCATACCGCCGAAGCATTTTACGGTCAATTTGTCGCCTGCGGGCATCAAAAAAGGGGGGACGGCATTTGACGTGCCCGTAGCCATGGGAATCTTATCGTGCATGGGTCTGCTGCAGCTTCCGAAGCATGACAAAATCCTTGCCGCGGGCGAGCTGGGTATGGACGGCGCCGTCCGGGGGATCAAAGGCGTTTTGCCCATTTTGCTTGCGGCGAAGGAAAACGGAATCAAAACCTGTATTGTGCCGGAATGCAACAGAAGGGAAGGGGATTGGATCGAAGGCGTTCAGGTTGTCGGCGTTGGAAATTTTCGTGAAATTATGGATTACTTCGGACAGCCTTCAAAGCGAAAAAGGGATTGGAGCATAGCAAAACCCATTGCGGATAAGACGGATACGGCAGACGGGAGGATACCGGATTTTAAAGATATTGTAGGACAGGCAATGGCGAAAAGAGCGGCGGAAATCGCGGCGGCGGGGTTTCACAATCTGCTGTTGTCCGGACCGCCGGGCACCGGCAAATCGATGCTTGCCTCGGCGATGCCCGGCATTATGCCGCCCATGGAACGGGAGGAAATGCTGGATACTTCGAGGGTGTACAGTGTAGCGGGACTGTTGAATGAAGAGACGTGCCTGATCAAAGAACGTCCTTTCCTAAGCCCGCACCATACGATTACGCCGCAGGCGCTTGTGGGAGGAGGAAATGTGCCGGGTCCCGGCGTGATTTCTCTTGCCAATCACGGCGTGCTGTTTTTGGACGAACTGCCGGAATTTAAGAGACAGACGTTAGATATGCTGCGCCAGCCCATGGAAGAGGGAAAGGTCACAATTGTAAGAAAAAGCGGCAGCTATGTGTATCCCTGCAATTTTATGCTGGTAGCGGCGATGAATCCCTGTCCCTGCGGATACTTTCCCGACAAAAACAGGTGTTCCTGCAGCGATAAGGAGGTCAGAAGATATGTCAAAAGCATATCGGGACCGCTTTTGAACCGGATGGATTTAAGCGTCGGCGTCATGCGGAGCGCGATTGATTTCCAAAACGGACCGCTTCGCAAGGAGGAAAGCAGCGCCTCAGTCCGGGAGCGGGTCGTCAGAGCAAGACAATTGCAGCGTATCAGAAACGGAAACGGGCTGTTTAACAGCAGGATTCCCGCGGCAAAGCTGATGGAAATCTGCCGTCTGACGCCGGAAGCGGAACACACGCTGGAAACATACTATTCGGTCCGGGAGCTGAGCCTGCGTGCCTGCCACAGGATGCTGCGGGTGGCTAGGACAATCGCGGATCTGGAGGAGAGTATAAATATAGAAGAAAAGCATATGTTAGAGGCGGCGTCCTATCGGGGCATGCTGGATCGCTAGGAGGAAATGAAATGACGGAAACAAAGGCAGAGAAAATGACGGAGGCAAAGGCAGAAAAATTGGCGGAAGCAAAGACAGAGAGCGGATGGGACGACGCATGGCACAGAGAATGCGCCTACGGATATTTCTGGGAAACGATACCCGGCATCGGCGCAAAGGCGATCGAAAAGCGGTACCGGGTCTTTCGTAGCTATGAAAAGATGTATCTTTCGGAGGCGGGGGACGGATTGAACGAGGAGCAGACTGCGGCTTTTCGTGCAAAAAAGAAAGAATGGAACGTAAAGGAGGAATATGAAAGGCTGCGCCGCAATAAAATGTGGTGTATACCGAAAGGAATAAAGGGGTATCCGGACAAGCTGATGCACATAGCAGATCCGCCGTCGGCGCTGTTTGCCAAGGGCAGACTGCCGAAAGAGACGGCGCCGTCCGTTGCGGTAGTCGGCGCAAGAAACTGTTCGCCCTACGGCAGAGAGGCGGCAGCGGAATTGGGAAGAAGGCTTGCGGGAAGCGGGATACAGGTTGTCAGCGGCATGGCTGTGGGAATAGACGGCATCAGCCAGACCGGAGCGCTGCGGGCGGGAGGCGCTGCCTTCGGCGTATTGGGGTCGGGAGCGGATGTCTGCTATCCCCGGGAAAACATGGATTTGTACCAAAGACTCTGCCGGGGAGAAAACGGAAGCGGCGTGATCAGCGAATATGCGCCGGGTACGGAACCCGCCCCGTGGAAATTTCCTGTAAGAAACCGGATTATCAGCGCGCTTTCGGATGTGCTTGTGGTCGTAGAAGCAAAAGAAAGAAGCGGGACTTTTATTACCGTTTCGACTGCGCTGGAGCAGGGGAAAGACGTCTATGCGTTTCCGGGCAGAATGGGAGACCGGTTAAGCTACGGGTGCAACAGGCTCATTGCCCAGGGAGCGGGCATACTCTATGATATGGACGAGTTTATCCGGGAGATTTTGGAAAGAAGACCGCAGACGGTGCCGGGAATGAGCAGCGGCAGTGATGGCGGGAGGACAAACGACGGTAACGGTGGGAAAAGCCTGCCGGCAAAAGAAAAAGGCGGGGCGGAGCCGGAAACGGATTTGACGGCGGATTTTGACGATACGGAACGGGAGTTATTGGACATTTTGGAAGTGCAGTTTATATCCGCCGAAGAGCTTATGGGGAGGATGCAAAAGGAAGCGGATATCGCAAGGGTATTAGCGGCTTTAGCAACTTTGGAGTGCAGAAATCTCGTTGAATCAGAGGGCAGTTTTTACAGAAAGAAAGTTCGACTTCGGTAAAATTTTCGGCAAATTGCCATAAAAGAAATAAAAAATCTTGTGCAAATGGGAGAAACAATTCTGATTCAAAAGCCTTGCGGTGTATAAATTTACGTGATAAAATGTTTACATAAATTTATATTTGGGGCTCGCTATGCCTTTCTTTAAAAAAAATTTACCAAAAGTTTACAATTGGTTATACATTTGGTTATAGAAAGTACATAATAGCGCAACCTGAATTTGACATTAAGGGGATTGGCGATCTATGAGTTTATTGGGCAGAAGGAAAATGAGAATCGGCGACATTCTGTTGGCGGAGGGTGTTATCTCGCCTGAACAGCTAGACAGAGCGCTGGAGCTTCAGAAAGAAAAGAAAAAACGTCTTGGAGAAATTCTGATCACGGAAGGGTTTATTACGGACGACATTATGGCGGACGCTTTGTGCCACCAGTTAAACCTTGACCGTGCAAATCTGCAGGATACCAGGATACCGGATGATCTGATTTCCATGTTTGACGTGGATATCCTGAAAAAGTATACCGCGATCCCTTATTGCTATGATGACAGAAATATCAATATTATCCGCGTGGCGATGGCTGATCCAATGGATATGATGGCGATTGACGATTTATCCATGATTACCAGCCGTATGATCGACCCGATGGTAGCGACGTCTCAGGAAATCATGGTCGCGATCGATAAGTATTACGGCAATGCCGAAGCGCTCAAGGCGGCAAGCGATTACGAGCAGGAACGCAACGACCTGTTTGAAGAAGACGAAATGGATAAGATGATTAACGACGACGTTAATAATTCTCCCATCGTCCAGCTGGTAAACAGTATGATCGAACAGGCTGTCAGACAGAGGGCTTCCGATATCCATATCGAGGCTCTGGAAAAGAAAGCGCGTATCAGGTACCGTATCGACGGCGCGCTGCATGAGAGGATCAGCTACAATATTAAATTGCTTCCGGCGATTGTAGCGAGGTTAAAGGTTGTCGGCGGCATGGATATTTCCGAAAAGAGAAAGCCCCAGGACGGACGTATTACTTCCTTTGTAGACGGAAGGGAATATGATATCCGTGTATCTATTCTGCCTACGGTATTCGGCGAAAAGGTCGTAATGCGTATTACCAATAAAAACGCATTGACCAGAGATAAATCCGAGCTTGGTTTCGGCGAACACGATCTGAAGATGTTCGACCATATTCTGATGAACCCGCACGGCATTATTCTGGTAACGGGACCTACCGGTAGCGGTAAATCCACAACGCTGTATACGGCGCTTAGTGAATTGAATAAAGAAGATGTAAACATTATTACGGTTGAAGACCCTGTCGAGGCGAATGTAGCGGGCATCAATCAGGTACAGACTAATGTAAAGGCGGGGCTGACCTTTGCCAGCGCCCTCCGCTCCATCCTGCGTCAGGATCCGGACATCATCATGATCGGTGAGATTCGTGATGAGGAGACGGCACAGATCGCAGTACAGGCGTCCATTACGGGTCACCTGGTAGTAAGTACCTTGCATACCAACTCAGCAGCGAGTACCGTAACCCGTCTGGCGGATATGGGACTTCCCAATTACATGATCGCGGACGCGACGGTAGGTATTATTGCCCAGCGACTTGTCAGAAGACTTTGCCCCAGATGCAAGAAAAAAGTGCTTGCAAATGAAGAACAACTGGAACTTCTGGGAATGCCTGCAGATGCCGAGGTGGAGATTTACGAACCGGTAGGATGTTCCGGATGCGATAACAACGGCTTTAAAGGACGTATCGGCGTCTATGAAATCATGGAGATTACGCCGGGCGTCAGAAAGGTTATTGCAGCAGGAGAAGACGCCGAGCATATCAAGCAGGCGGCGCTGAAGGACGGCATGAGAACCCTTCGCATGTGCGCGACCCAGTATGTGCTGGATGGTATCACGTCAGTATCGGAAATGATCAAAGTTTCCTTTGATTCATAAGAGAAAGAGAACGCTCTTTTAGAAATAAGAAGGACAAAGAGGAGGAGAAACAGTGGCTAGTTTTTCATATGTTGCCGTTGACAGCAAGGGCAAACAGGTTAAGGATTCAATCGAAGCGGACAATCAGATGAAGGCGTCTGATCAGTTAAAAAAAGAAGGGCTTACGGTTATTGAATTAAAGGAACAGGGAATACTGGACAAAGATATCAATCTGGGCGGTCTGTTCAAGAAAAAAGTTAAAATCAGAGATTTGAGCCTGTTCTGCAGGCAGTTTGTGAGCTTGCACCGCGCAGGTGTTACGATTATTGAATCCATGAGGATGCTGACGGAGCAGACGGAAAATCCGACGTTAAAACAGGCGCTGCAGGAAGTTTCGGCGAGCGTACAGAAAGGTGAAACGCTTGCCAATTCCATGAGAGCGCGTTCGGACGTGTTCCCGCCTCTGCTTGCCCATATGGTTGCCGCAGGTGAAGCGTCCGGTAGTCTGGATATTGCATTTGAACGTATGGCGACGCAGTTTGAGCAAAGTGCGAAAATCAACGCGATGATTAAGAAAGCGATGGTATACCCGATTATGGTATTGGTTGTAGCCGTGGTTGTAGTTATCGTCATGCTGACCTTTGTTGTGCCTACCTTTATGGAAATGTTTGCGGATATGGACATTGAGATGCCCAAGATCACGCTGATGGTAGTTGCCGCATCGGAGTTTATGCAGGAAAACTGGATTATCGTTGTTGCCGTTATTCTGGCGTTGGTTGCTTTCTTTAAATATTTCAGCAAGACGGCGACCGGAAAAGGTCTGATACATAAAGCGTTGATCAAAATGCCTTTATTTGGCGATCTGACAATAAAATCCAGTTCCGCGAAATTTGCGCGTAACCTGTCGACGATGCTTGCTGCCGGTATTTCCATGCCTGATGCGGTGCAGATTGTCGGGGATACCATGAATAATATTTATTATGAAGAGTGTATGAGAAATGCCAGAAACGACGTTATGCAGGGCGTACCGTTATCTACGCCTTTGGAAAAATCCGGTCTGTTCCCTCCAATGGTATATCATATGACCAGGATCGGCGAGGAAACCGGTAATACCGAAGAAATGCTGGATACACTGGCAAATTATTACGAAGAAGAAGTGGAAATGGCGACCCAGTCGTTGATGGCGGCGTTAGAACCGTTGATCATCATTCTGCTCGCCGGTGTCTGCGGCGTGATTATCGGCGCGGTTATTGCTCCGATGGGCGCAATGTACGAAGGCTTAGACAGCCTGTAAAATTTGGTTAAAAATCTGTTTGATAGGGGAGCGGATTTTTAATATATAAATAATTATAAAAAAGGAGAGTTTATCATGAAAAAGACAAATAACAAAGGTTTCTCACTTGTTGAGTTGATTATCGTTATTGCCATCATGGCAATCTTAATCGGTGTATTGGCACCCCAGTACTTAAAATACGTAGAGAAATCCAGAGTATCCGCAGATAAGGACTTACTGGACAGCGTATATACGGCATGTACAACAGCCGCATCCGATGCTGAAATCACGGATGCACCCGGATCTGGTACTGCAACTATCGATAGCACTACATCTTGGGGTACAGAAGTATTGGATACCTTAGGAGTAAGCGGCGGCGCATTTTCTTCTGTTGAAGCTAAGCTGAAATCCAAATCCGCAGGTAGCAACATTACAGTTACTGTTGACAGCAACGGAAACTTTAGCGTTTCCACATCCGGAGCTAACGGAAGTATTGTAGTTCCTGAACAATAATAGTTCATAACATCGCACAAGGAGACATTCCCCTATGACCACTGAACCATGGAGTGTAGAGATAATTGCATATGCGGTGTTGTTCCTGTTCGGAATCGTAATAGGCAGCTTTTTAAATGTCTGCATATTACGAATTCCGTTAAAGGAAAGCATTGCAAAAGAGAGATCTCATTGTATGAGCTGCGGCTATCAGCTTGCGTGGTATGATATGATCCCGCTGTTCTCATATTTGTTCCTGGGTGGTAAATGTCGAAAGTGCAAATCGCATATATCCCTCCAGTATCCTCTGGTTGAGGCACTGAACGGAGTCTTATATGTACTGATTTTCTTAGTAAACGGTTGGAGTATAGATTCAGTTATATACTGTTTATTAGCATCGGCGCTGATTGTACTCAGCGTTATTGATTTTAGAACTTATGAGATTCCTTTTGGAATCAACTTGTTTATACTGGCACTGGGACTGATTCATCTCATATTTCACTTAGGGGATTGGGTGGATTATGGAATCGGTCTCCTTGCTGTCAGTGGTTTTTTATGGATTCTTTATCAAATATCAAAGGGAGCCGCCATCGGCGGCGGCGATGTGAAGCTGATGGGCGCAGCCGGATTGCTGATCGGCTGGAAGCTGTCCATTCTTGCTTTTTTGCTGGGCTGTATTATCGGTTCCGTCATACATGTGATCCGGATGAAAGTTTCCGGGGCGGAGCACAGACTGGCGATGGGACCTTATCTTGCGGCGGGGATTATGATAGCCGTATTATGGGGCAATCAATTTTTAAATTGGTATTTAGGTTCGTTTACAGCCTCAATGGGGTAGCGGACTTTATATATAGGAAAAAGATAAATGATGGAATTCTTATTCCATATTCAGGGAGGTAAATCATGGCAAAGGCACAAAGAGTACTTAGCATTGAAATTGGATATTCCTTAACACAGGTCTGTGAAATGGATTACCAATCAAAGCATCCGCAGGTATACGGCGTTTTCAGCATGAAAACACCGGACGGAACCTTGGATGACGGATTTATCAAGCCGACGGAGGAATTTGTCAACGACTTGAAATCCTACATTACCGCAAACGGCATGAATGCGAAGAAAGTTATTTTTGCAGTATCGTCTACCAAAATCGCAAACAGGGAAGCGCAGATCCCTTTCGTAAAGGAAAAAATGGTGCGCGATATGCTGATGACGAATATCACGGATTATTTTCCGGTAGATCCCAATCAGTATCAGTTTGCACACAATATTATGGATACCATTACGGACGATGCGGGAAACAAGCAATATCGCGTTATGGTTATGGCGGCTCCGGCGGATATGCTGAGAGGTTATCATAATCTGGCGGAAGCGCTTGGGCTTGACCTCGTTTCCATTGATTACAGCGGTAACAGTATTTTTCAGGCGCTGCGCCACAGATTTGCCACGGGCGTCAATCTGACCGTCAAGATTGATGAGAGATCCTCATTATTGACAGTTACCAACAATGGCGTGATTACCATGCAGCGTCCGGGTATTTACGGAGCCGATCAGGTTGTAGATATTCTCATGGAAACGGATGTTTACGGGGAACCTCTTACTTACGAGGGCGCGGTCAAAACGCTGCGGCGCAACAATCTGGTTATGAGACCGGAAGAAGAAAGCCTCCTGGCGGAAAAGGAAGAGGAAGTACATAAATTGGAGCAGGCGCAGCAGGAAGCGATGGCGCTTGCAAATACAACGGGAGATACCTCCAAAGTGGCGTCGGCTACGGTTGCGGCGAAACAGGCGGGAGCGAATTTGAAGATGCTCCGTTTAAGAAGGGATGTCACGATCAGTTACCAGCAGTTGATCAGCTCGATTGTCCGTGTGATTGATTACTACAATTCCAAAAACAGGGACGCTGCAATCGACAATATCATTATTACGGGTATTGCGGCTGACTTCTGGGGATTTGCCGGACTGTTGTCTCAGGAACTGGGACGTAACGTGGAAGTATTAAAGGATCTCGCGGGAACCAATATCAATCAGGGTCTTCATCTGCAGGGAGTATCCCTCGGCGATTATATTTCCGTAATCGGCGCCGGACTCGGATCGGCAGGATTTATGCCGGCAAGTACGGATGATAAGAAAAAAGGAAAAGGCGGAGCGGGCGCGAAGGCTTCCCTTGCGGATATCAGTAAAAATGACAAATTGCCTTATATTGTATTAGGGGTCGGCGTTGTTGTAGCGATCGCTTTATCGGCGGCGTCGCTGGTTCCTTATTTTATGGCGAAAAACGAAAACGAAAGCCTGCAGGAGCGTAAGGCGCAGTTGGCTCCGGTACAGGATACTTATAATGAATATGTGGCGACGCAGGCGGATTACACTTATATCATGAGTCTGTATGACGCAACTGCAAACTCGATGGATGAAGTTTCCCAGTTATTTGTGGACATGGAAAATATGCTTCCTTCCGATTCTCAGGTTACAACGTTAAGCGTCAATGAAGAAGAACTTACGATGTCTGTTATGGTAGAAGATTCCAGTAAAAAGAGCGTTGCAAATGCTATTGTACAGTACAGACAGATACCTTTCTTCTCGGATGTAACGGTAAATCAGGTTACAGAGGCGCTTGATCCCGAAACCGGCGTAAGAACCATTGAGTATAATATCACATGCGTCTTCGGCGAAAATCCCTGGATTGTTTCCGAAGAAACAGAGGAAACAGATGGTGAGGCAACCGAGACGGCGCCGGAAGACGGTGCGGATGTTACAGTTGAGTAGGAGGTAGCGAAAAATGAAAATAAAGAAAACAGATCTTAATTTACTGATTATGGTTATAGGCGTACTGATCGCCGTGGCTGCGTATTTCTTTGTATTTACCTCTTTCAATGAAAAGACGGCTGCCGTAGAGGGCGAAAATGCGACGCTGCAGACAGAAGTTGATGAACTCCAGAAGCTTGCGGACAATAAAGAAATGTATATCAGTGAAACGGCAAGAATGAACGATGAGATTAACGAAACGATAGATCGTTTCCCGGCGGGGATTATGCCTGAGGATATTTTGATGTATGTATATTCTTTGGAAAATACGGAATCCGTTTATTTTACATCTATTGCCATGGAGCAGGCGCAGCTTGTTACGGTTGCTGACGCGTCGGCGGATGCGGCGACCGGGGATGCTGTAGTGGAAGACGCTGCGGTAACGGAAGAAACAAGCGGGGACGCGGTTGTAGCGACCGGCGGAATGAAGGATACGGTATTTTTATATACTACCCCGATCACCTACGGATTCAAGTCCACATACCGTTCGATCAAAGATATCATGGCGGGTATTGTAGAAGGACAGGACCGTATGAATATTCAGTCTATTACTTTAAGCTATGACGGAGAGACGGGCTGCGTAACGGGTACGGTTGCAACAAACGCATACACCATGTCCGGCACAGGCAAATATTATGAACTCCTTGATATTACCGGAGTGCCCACCGGCGTTGACGATTTGTTTAAATCCAATCCTGTCCTGAATATCCATACGGGCAATAACGATTATGAGGGCGAGGAAGCTGATCTGGCGGACGGCGCATCCGAGGATGAAACATCGGAAGACGAGGAAACCGAAGAAGGCGACAAACCCGTATCTGAAGAAGATTAAAATTTGAGGATTTTAAATGAAGAAATTAAAAAATGACAACGGAGGGTTTACGCTTGCCGAGTTGTTAATTGCGATTGCCATTCTCGCTATTGTGATGAGCCCTCTGTTTCACAACTTTGTTGAATCAACCAAATTAAATTCAAAGGCAAGGGTCGCCATGAATGCAACGAACATGGCGTCCAATATTGCCGAAGGTCTGAACGCGTATTCCGCGGAAGAAATTATCGTAGGCTTTGACAGCGCTGATGACAGGGGAAATATGGCTATTTTCCCTGACGATATTACCTGTGCGTCCCACGGAGAAGTGACCTACAGCTCCAGCGCGTATACTTTGGGGTATACGATTACAGGAACGTCGGCTGCGGGAACTCCCGTCTATGTAGACGGCGGCAGCGTCAGCGCCAATTCGTTGACGTTTAAACCGTCTGCCGACAGTAAATATTATTTATATGCAGCGGGCGTACAACAGGAGAAAACGACTTATGATATGCTGATCAAAATGGATGCTTCCGCTTCGTCTACTTTCAGTGGCGATTTAAACAACGACGGCGTGATCGGAACCGGAGAGAAAGAACTCTATAATGATTATGCAGAGGTGGCGATTACATCGATCAATCGTCTGGTCGATTCGGTGTATAAGGACAATTCCACTGTATGGGATGATATCAGAGCCGATTTTATGGGCTACAGCGGCGGCGGAACGTTGGATAAGGCAAGTTTTGACAATTATTTTGCACGGACGATAGTCATTGATATTGATATGCTGACGGAAGCTTCCGGCAACACGACCAAAGTCAGCGTGCATAGTGATTACAAATATGACGGTTACTATAATCCTTACTCTATTGAAGAATTGTCCACGCCCAACAATGTAATTTATGAGAGTAAGACGCAGTACCCCAGAGATATTTATGTTTATTATTATCCTAATTATAATTATGACAGCGATAAAAATTCTACAACGGCACGGGGAACTTATCCTTCCGAGCAATTTGTGATAAACAATAACGCCGGCATCGACGTATCCGTGCATCTGATCCGTTTGGCGCCTGGCGATATTCCGGCTGCGGATTTAGCGGTTTGTGAAGCTGGATATAAGACGAAAGTTACGTTAAACGATGCGACGGACAGTGAGATTCATACAAGGATTTATTCCAACTTAAGAGATAATCTGACAGCCGATGAAGATGACAATAAAGAGATTTACCGGCAGAATGCGGCAAGACTTTCTTTTGTGTATAATGGATTGACGTATCAGATGACGGATGAAGAATACAAAGAGGTCATGTTTGAAAACGGCGGATTAGTGACGCAGGTCAACGATCGTCTGTATTCGGTTGTGATTGAGGTTTATGAAAGCGGCGCTGCGGCAGCCGGATTTCCCGAAGATAAGCGTGTTGCTGTTTATGACGGAGCAAGCGCAAAGCAGTAGGAAAGGAAGTTTATCACTATGATAACTGCATGGAGAAATAAATTAAAAAGAAAGAAATTGAATGATGAGGGTTCAACCATCGTATTAGTTATTCTGGCGCTGGCGTTTGTCGGAATGCTGATTGCCATGCTGGTTTATATGGTTTATTACAACTTTTTGATGAAGGGTACTGACCGTGCAGCGAAAGATAACTTCTATACAGCCGAAACGGCTTTAAATGAGATTCAGGCGGGCATTACGCGTGATGTGTCGGACGCGCTGCAGGAATCTTATTCCATGGTTATGAAGGAACATTATGACGATACCGCAACAAATCAACAGGCTGTTTTTGAAACGGCGTACAGAGACGCCGTGCAGGATAGACTGGATATTTTGACGGTGTATGTTGATGCGGCGAATCCGAATGAACTGAAATACAGTGTAAATCACCTGGAGGATTATCTGGAAGAACCATATAAATCCTCAACAACTCTTGGATTTACGGGTACTGCGAATGTAGGCGGTTCAACGGTAAAATACGGCGACGCATATTACAGCGATGGTGTACTGGTACTTGAGGACGTCCGTGTATCTTATGAAAACAGCGACGGTTATGTTTCCATTATCGAAACGGATATTGCCGTTGAAACTCCGGAACTGACTTTTAACAGTATTCAGGATGTACCTCAGATTGAAAACTATTCTTTGGTAGCTGCGGACATGATTACAACCGGCGTTGGGGATAATGATACGGTTACCGCACCGGCGAGCGTGACGATTGACGGAAATGTTTATGGCGGCGATGACGGTATCTATGTCGAAGGTAACGGCTATATGAAATTTGTTAAAAATGCAGGCGACAGCGATACGGTTAAGTATACCCTGACCGCAGGTTCGGTCAACGCTTTAAACGGCTACCGCAGGGGGAGCAACCCTCCGGCGTCTCCGAGTATAGACGTGTCGGATGCCTATTCTTTGTGGGCGGAAGATATCTATGCGGAATCGGCATATATCAATCTGCAATCCAATTGTTTTGTACGTGACGATTTGACGACGGACGGCATATATCCCAAGGTAGTGCTTGGCGGCGGATATAACGGATATGGCAGCGCCGATGTTTCTGCGGATAACAGCAGCGCGATCCTGATTAACGGCGCTCATACGACTTTGGATTTTTCAGGTCTGGATAATCTTTGGCTGGCAGGCGCAGCGCATGTAGGCGGTATGCACTATAATGCCAACGAAGAGGAAGGCGACTATATCGAAGAAGATTTAGAGGAATACTACGACCGGATTGATGAGGAAATTGAAAGCGGCGAAAGGGACGAAGAGGAAGTCCAGAGAAATGACGCAAATACCGACATTATGATGGGGCAGTCCCTTGGCGTAAAGAGCGACCAGTTGATGTATATGGTTCCCGTGGAGTGTATGGGCTATGACGGAGATACGCAGATTATAGCGAAAAACCCTATGACCATCGAAGAATACAATAAATTGTATAATACATTTGTGCCTATGACGGATGCAAACGGGAAAACCGTATTTGTTGACGGAGAGATACAGTACACGGATGAATTGGTGTATACGCCGGTTCGTTTGGATGTGGTTATGAAAAAGGTCGGCGGTACGGCGAACAGCTACGGAGCTTCTTATGTGCCGGTATTCCGCAGAATTAACGGTACGATATTGGTATACTTCTATCTGGATTTTGAAAATCAGGATATGGCAAACAAATTTTTCCGCGATTATTATGCGGCGGATAAAGAAGCGTTTGACCGTTATTTTAAGACGTATATCGCCTCCTTCCGTTGGAACAGCAATCTTGGAAGCTCGTCCTATCCCTTAAATATTGCGGGCAATCTGCTTTACTACAACGGAAACAGTGCGGTACGTATGGAGGAGGATACGCAGGCGGAAGACATTACGATTGCAGATGAGCTTGCCGACCGGGCGGAGGATTACCTGATTCAGTATACCGGGTTATCCAAGTATTTGATGAATACTTCTGCGGGATTGTCATCACAGCAGTTAAAGAACAGTGTGTTTGACAATATTATAGTCAGTGATTCGGAGTTTGCGGCTCTTGTCTCTGACGGACGTTATAAAGTGTTTAAAAACGAAGACGATTCTCTGCAGGCGATTTTGGTAAATAATGACGACGGCTATGCGGCATTTGAAATTACGGATGAGATTGCAGATAAATGTGCGCTGGTTATTGCAAGAGGCGATGTCCTTGTCAGTGCGGGAGAGTATAACGGTCTGATTATCTCGGGAGGAGAAATCCGCCTTGCCCAAGGATGCAGTACTATTTCCTATGACTCCGTAAATGTGAAAAAAGCGTTATTGTTGAAAAATGACGATGGAAAATATGTATTTGAAGCGGTGGTAAACGGCGCGGCATATGTAGATGTCATCAATAGCAGCGATCCTGAGCTGGAGGCTGCGGTGGCAGGAACTCTGGGCGGCGACGTGATAACGGCGGCGGATCTGGTTAAGTTCCAGAATTGGAACAAACAGTAGAAATGGAGGCTTGCATGAAAAAGGACAATCGGGGGTTTTCACTAATTGAATTGGTTGTTGTTATTGCTATTTTGGCTATTCTGATCAGCGCCATCAGCGTTAATCTGGGATTGCTGAAAAAGTATCACGCCAAGGAATGCAGACAGATGATTTATTCCAGTTTGGAAAACGGAAGATTGATTTCTTTGAGCAAATCTTCCGGCGGTACGACAGTTGGCGATACAACGACTTATTTATCGTTCTTTAAAAACGGCGCGGACAACTGCAATTATTATGCGGTTGTTGTAGAAGGAGAAATTACGGATGTAAAGAAGATCAGTAAAAGCGATGTAACGATCTATTTCGGACCGGGCAATACTCCTGCAGCCGCAAGCTCGATTGACGGGTTTGTCTGCCTGGATACTTATACGGTCAACACCGCGCCGAAAAACATCAATATTACGAAAGTGCTGGAGGCGGGCTCCGGCGGCTGGGCAAGCGACATTGCAAACGGTTATAGGATTGCGTTTAACCGTTCCACAGGAGGCTTTTTAAAGGATGCGGGCGGAAGTATCAATCTGAGTATTTATGCGAATGCGGGAAAATATTATTATCCGGTTTTTCTGTATCGGACGACAGGAAAGATCAAGACGGGAAGCGTAATTATAAAATAGGCGTTTTTTGATGAAGGTACATACAGAGCGAAACGTAAAACGGTGTGTTGGAGGTCCTATGGTTAGAAACTTTTTTAAGAAAAAAAAGAAATTGAATAACGATGGTTTTTCGATGGTGGAGCTTTTGGTTGCAACGGCAATTCTGGGCATTGTTTCTGTTATCATATATTCGTTTATGGTATCAGGCAGCCGTTTTTATGAAAAAACCAGCGCAGATACGGACATCCAGATGGAAGCGCAGTTGGTAGCGAATCAAATCAGCGATCTGATTATTGATTGTGAAGTTAATATCCGGTATGACGAGTCCGTTTCCGATCAGATTCCGGATGCGTTTAATTCCGGCTCCGGTTCGGGGGATACGGAAGAGGAAGGCGGGGAAACGCCTGATCCTCCGGAAAGCGGGGGCGGCATTAAAGCAGATCCCGATGACGGTAAGACATTGGAAATCGATAATTGCGATTATCAGTTTCTGATTATCAATGGTGAAGATGATAAACTGTATTATTTGGAAAGAACGGCGGACCCTGCCACCAATACCTATGTGGGCGACTTTGATTTGTCCAAGGCGGAACTGCTTGCGGAAAATGTTTCGGAGTTTTCGGTTGATCTGAGCCGTGTAAAAGGGAAAGGGCAGGAAAATATCGTTACTTTCAGTATGACCTATACCAAGGGCAAGCGTTCATATTCCGGTATTTATCAGGTCAATTTGCGGAATCAGGTAACCGTCAACGAGGTTGTGACGGAGGTTGAGGACCGGAAAACCACAATAGATAAGCTGGTTATGTCTCCCGATGTGTATGTGACGATAAAAGGGAAAGACGATCCGGAGCTGTTTATGGTGTCTGATCGTAATTTAAGCTTTAATGTGAGCTATAAAGCAAGTAATCTGAGCAATATGAACGATCTGTTTACCTGGTCCATGGATAGCGGGTATGGATATGAATTGCCGGAACCGGCTCCTACCGGTACTACAGCCACGATTTCCATGCCGGCGGATTATGATCTCAACAATTTGAGCGGTTCTAATTTCCGTGTTACGGTACAGAGCAATATTGCAAGCAAAACGGGAGAAAAATTGTCGGCATCCGCTCAGGTATACTTTAAAAAAGTACAGAGCGTTACGGTAACGCCCCGTTCCGGCATTGTAAACGGCGAGGCGGCGGCTAATTCGGCTGTTATGCTGAATGGTCTGGTAGACGGATGGCATCTGGATAATTCCGAAAAATATGTGACATGGAAGCTGCAGTATTATACGGATAACGACGCTACTTTAAAGGATTGTCCCGCTAATGTGGCTACCATAGGCACGTCCCGTACCTCGGCTTATATCCAGATCGGAGACAGACCGGATGAAACCTATCATTTTGTCGTTACGGCGACTTCCCAGTTTGATACGGAATGGGTCGGCGAATATGAGTTTGATATTTATGAAGCTCCGGAGCCTGAATATCCTGATGATGCGTGCCGTGGCGTAGAAATTGATATCTTCTCTTATTTTGAAAAATATCCCGACAAAACAGGGCAGGGAGGAAATCTGCAGGAGATTGTCGGCATTGAAAATCTCTATGTACAGAACGTACCCGGATGGGACGGTACATCCGCAGATTTGTTTGAAGTAAAGATTGTAGACGGCAGATTAAAGGTTTATCTGAATTATGAAGATTACAAATATCAGTCCGTAATGCAGTTGATCAATTATTATAAAACGGCGACCGTGGATATGCCGTGTACGCTGTACTATATCAGAAAAGATAACGGACAGTTGGATAGTGTGAACGCGGTATTAAAACTGGAACTGGAAGAGACGTCTATTAAGGCGAATCAGGGATATCCCGATGGAAGCGCCATTGTAATCCCGTATGGCGGCTATGTTGATATTCCGTTTATAACAAGCGGATACAATATTACCGCAAAGAATCATATCGGTGTTTACTTGGACGATCAGAATGTAAACGCCAATATGTATGGCATGTTGGATCTGAACAATTATATTTCGGGAGATTACCGCGGTTCGCTGGGAAGCAGGAGTAATCTGGTAAAAACCGGTACGGTAAGGCTCAGCTCCAAATCCGGTAATCCCAACAGACCGGTAGGAAGCATAGACGCCAAGATTACCGTAGACGATATGTATCGTTTGCTGATTTATATGAAGACGAACGGAAATAATGATTCTTCCTTTGAGGATGCGTATATCGGTTACAAAGTATATGTTGCAAATGTAGAAGATGCAAATGTCTACGTACCGGGACCTAATGAAGGCGCATGGACGATTGTCAGTGGCAGCGGTACCACCGTGTCCTGTTCGGATATTGCTCCGAGCAATATAAACGGCACCATATCCGCCGTGACGGTAAACGGTAACGAAGTATATCAGTTAAGTTATGCCGGAAATACTTATTATTATAATAAAACCTATCATTACTGGCAGAAACAGTAATTTAGATTGGTAATCCTGATAAAGTGGGAGAAGAAATATGAAAAAGATTTTGAGAGAAAAGAAAAAATTCATATTTGCAGCGATTGCGCTGGTACTGATAGCGGGCATCCTGACAGTGGATTTGAGCACGAGATCTGTTGAGGTCGAGGCGCAACAAAATATTTTCCAGCCGATTGTGGACTATTCTTCAGGAATTACTATCTTGGAAATTGTACCTGAAACCGATATGGGCGAGATTGGTTATTTTATTCCCAATACGGGTTCCGGACTTGGTACCGGAAACGCGAACCAGGGATATAAAAGAATATCGGACGCATCTTTGGGTACGCGTTATGGTTTAGATGATGACGATAATACTGCAAATCATGCCGCTATTCTGACGGAAATGAGAAAATACGGAATGATCAAGTATTTGGGACTTGATTCGGTAAATGCCAGCGGAGTTTCCGAAAATCCTATTTATACGCCTCGCTGGGCGACTTTTGCATATCGCACGGAGCAAGGCGGATATGTTGATCTTCCAGGTACATCAACAGATCTGATTTACGGTCATTATGAATACAATGCGGATGCAAATTCCAGTTATAAGTTAAGGGACGGCTATGTGCTTGGCGACGGCAGCGAACAGGAAGGGCTGCGTAGCGAGGACGGACTGTCGTTTCTGGATAAGTTAGAGGCAAAGTATTTTTATTCGCAGACACAACTGCCGGTAGGAACCAGTATCATCAGTGAAAACGGTATCGACCAAAGAACCGTGGAAGCGGATGAGACGATTTACGCTTATAAAAGAGTTGAAAGCGCAGGCGGTATCCCTGCGGCTGTTGAGACGGTAGCCGACGCATCGGGAGATTTGACTTTTGTTTATATTGTAAATCAGAGCGATATTTATCAGGGATATTCGGCGACGCAGTATAAGTATCTGGCAAGTCGTGAGCCTGACAACGGCTGGTTCAAAAACGGCAATTGGTTCAGAGAATATATTTTGGGAGACGCTACGGTAAATACGAATATCAACTACCGGATTGTAGCCGCGGGAAGCGTTACGACAGATGACATCAATAACGCGGATCTGGTTTATGTTTCCGGTACCAGCGCGGAGTATGCTGCCGCAGGGCAGGATCTGAGTGCGGATGCTGTTATGGCGTTGTACAATCGTACGACACAGGGGTATTCCGCAACTACGTCGACGGGAACGACGATTACGAAATATCAGGCGATTATGATGGATTACCTTTCCTTCTCGGGAAATGCGACGCCTCAGAACAATATCGATAAATTGGCGATGCTGACATGGAGAGAGGATCAGACCTCTACTCCCAGCTTACATACGGATCACTTTGACGAAGACGGCGCAATGTTAAGCAATGCGGCGCTGGGCGACGCGGCTTTATTTACGGAGCTGTCGTCGGGAATGTATGTCGGCTATAACGGAAACTTCGCAATCAACAATATTTATGTATATGATCATCATTGGGGAGATTTTCAGGATTCGCTGTTGAAGGACGAACAGGTTGATGCAAGAGATAATTTTGCCAACGGCGATTTGAAGAGCGCTTATTCCGCAGCCGCGGCGACACAGGGATTTTCCAGCGTATTGGCTTATATTAAACTGAATAACAACAATACGCAGATCGGTCATGTGGCGGAAGGCGTGGTTTCTCCCGCATTAGCCGTACAGTATATCTTATCCTACAGAGGAGAGGATCTGGGGGCGATTAAATCCCAGTATTCCGTATTGGAGATTCAGCCGACGAAGGAGTTTTTATATAATGAGTATAATGAGTCGGTAGCCTATGGACTCAGCCCTCAGAATGTTCAGGCGAACCGGGATGAGTTTATCGAAACATTCCTGGGAGAAGAGATGGTTAAGGGCGGCAGACAGGAATATGTTACCTTTACAAGTATGACCATAGACGAGTTTAATACGCGTCAGGAAGATCTGCTGGCGACTTATGACATCATTTATATCGGCGATGAGTGGAGCAGGTATTATTATCAGAAAATGGGCGCTTCTTACAGCGTGGAAACGGGCGGCATTGTTACAGACGCTGCGATTCCGGGGCAATATAATGATGCGTCCATGGACGGTATGATTTATTACAATCTGGGCGATGCCGAGACGGCGGGAACAAACTTGAGGTATTCTTCCAGAGATTTGACAAAAGCAAAATTAAAAGATTTAAAACATTATCTGGACAGCGATTCTCTGATTATTGTAGGAGGAGAACTGATGGCTTCCGTAAACGGCGGCAATAAACTGATCAATCCGACTGCCGTGTCGGGAAGCAACAGTACGGTTGTGGATCATGGAAGGGTAGATACGTCTTCCAATATGTATGAGCTGCTGGCTTATGCAAGAGGAAGCGCGTACGATACGGGTTCCGCCACCTATACCAATACTGTCAGCGGTTCTGGGATCGCATTAAAGGGAAATCTGGTCAGCGAGTATGATATTGCAAATCTGCCGGGAGGAAGAATGTCTATTACGACTTATCTGGGCAGAAGCAGATTAAGCCTGGATATGCAGAAGGTTCCCAGCGCTTATACCTATTCGACGGATTCTAACGGCGCAGCGGCAAACGCTACTTATCTGGAAAAAGAAAGCGACGGAAAGTATTATTTAAGATATGAATTTTCCATTGCCAATTCGGAAGTCGACGCGGCTTTGGGGCAGACCTATAACGTCCATTTCTACGAAGACGTCAATGCAGACGGAAGATTCGGAGAGACGGAAGAGAAGATGGATATTGTGGTCCGTGATCTGTCCAGTGGAGAAAATGCTTACGGAGAGACAACGGACGGCGTGACGACCTACAGTTTGTATGCAGGCGTATCCTATGAGCTGGTAAGACAGGTTCCTTCCGATGAAGGAGGTATTATAAACTGGTGCATTGAAGTCGAAAAGTCAACAGATACAGGCGTATCCACAAGAGCCACCGGTTATACGGCAATCAAACCGATGAATAAGCGCGTGATGAATATTCTTCAGATTACGGATACGGATCAGTCGGCGCTTAATCTGGAGCAGATAACGGCGAACAGCGCTTTTGGCAGATATTTATATGCGCCGGTAGTGTTGGATCAGTATGATATCAATATCAGGACAATTACGGCTGATCAGTTTGAAAAAGATTTCAATTCATATTTGACGAGTACATCAGACAGCGGGTTCAGTTCGGTTGATGCGTATTATTTAAATTATTTCAGTTGTTTCCAGAGAACGGAAGCCTTTTTCCCGGCAACAATTACTGCGGAAAAAGAAGATCCGATGAATGTAAATATGATTATCCTGGGCTTTGGAGATTCCATGGATGATTTCAGTGCGACAACAGCAGGGGCGTTAAAGGCATATATTGATGCAGGTAAACCGGTTCTTACTTCTAACAGTGTGGTAACGGAAGCTGTCAATACCGATTTGGCGGGAGCGACCGGCGTGGATCGTTACGGATACTATAATCCGTTGTATGCGTCTTTGGATAAGTCTGTAGTATATGCAAGAGGTGAGGATGGATATTCTGCTTATGCTACCAGAAGAGAAAACAATGGCAATGCGGTGGGATATGTATTAAATTCCACAAGGGGTACCATGACCGCCGTGCCGCAGGCGCTGACCAATACCATCATCCGCAGCAGATACAGGAACATTGCAGGAGCACCTACCTATTTTAACAGTGAGACGGTTAATTCCTTTATGCAGAATTCCAAACCGGCTTTAGGCTTTATGTATGTTGATAAGATGAACGACGGGCAGATTACGAATTTCCCGTACACCATTGACGATCATGTAATAATCCGCTTATCGCATGCACAGGATTTGCAGTTGGATCTGGATACGGATTCGGATAACGACAGATATTCCGATGCCATTACATGGTTTACGTTATCGGCAGTGGGTTCGTCAAATACGTCGTTTGCGGCTGCAAGAGGAGCTACGGGCGGCGGTACGGGAAATGTCTATGTGGAGACTCCCGGCGACGGCATCAATAATTATTATATCTATAATTACGGCAACGTAACTTATATGGGAATGGGATATCATCAAAACAGTGTGACGGTAGGAGAGGCGCAGTTATTTGTTAATACCTTGCTTGCGGCTTACGAAGCAGGATTTTCCAATCCGATCGTAAACTACTATCAGACAGCCGATGTCAATGACGGAAAGCTGGAAAGCATTGCAGTAGCATATGACGGCAATATTACGGGAAGCAATGAAATAGATTCTTCTATTATATATGACGAGGATACCAGAGCATATTTATACAAGTTTGTAAATCCCAATACGGACAGCTCGGTAAATTTGGCGGATGCTACCCAGGCGTTCTTCAAAATCACGGACTCCAACTTTGTAAGAGGCGAAAAGGTGGCGGATGTGGCGTTTTACCTTGGAGTGACAGGGAAAAAAGGCGACACGATACAGATTAAGGACGGCAGCCGTACCTATACCTATACGGTAGAAGAGATCACTTTGGACGATAACAGTGTGGCAACGGTTGTCAGAATACCGATTGATATTTATAATACTTCCTTTAATGAGAAAATCGGAACAAGCAGCGCGGCAACGTCGGCGAACAAGACGAATCCGCAATTAAAGGTAGGCGTCATGTACGGATTTTATGTACCAATGGCATATTTGGAGGATATGGGCGCGGCAAAGATTTACATTCAGGCAAATACCGGTTATCTTTCAGTGGATGATTCGGGAAAAGATATTGTCAGACCGCTTGGAACTTCTTACGACATGTTCACCATCATCAAGCAGGATCTGCTGAAGCTGGATTAAAAACGAAAAAACATACGGCGAAGCATACTGCAAAACATACAAAAAAACAACCGCATGATTTTGTGAAAATTGTGTAAAATAAAAAAAAGACCTTTACAGGTCTTTTTTTTTCGTGTATAGTTTGAAACGATTACTCGGAATAGGGGAATGATGTATGGCAAAGTATTTAGTAATTGTGGAATCACCGGCTAAGGTGAAGACCATTAAAAAATTTTTGGGACCCAATTATGAAGTCATGGCGAGCAACGGACATGTAAGGGATCTGCCGAAGAGCCAGCTTGGAATCGATGTGGAGCATGACTATGAGCCCAAATATATTACGATTAGAGGAAAGGGCGATATTCTGGCGGCGCTTCGCAAGGAAGTGAAGAAGGCGGATAAGATCTATCTTGCAACCGACCCGGACCGTGAGGGAGAGGCGATTTCCTGGCATTTGTATATGGCGCTGAAGCTGGAGGATAAAAAGGTATATCGGATTACCTTTAATGAGATTACCAAAAACGCCGTAAAAGAATCGCTTAAAAATCCGCGGGAGATCAACATGGATCTCGTAGACGCCCAGCAGGCAAGGCGTATGTTGGACCGTATGGTAGGCTATCGGATTTCGCCGCTTTTGTGGGCAAAGGTTAAGAGAGGATTAAGCGCTGGGCGCGTTCAGTCGGTTGCGCTGCGTCTGATCGGAGACAGAGAGGATGAGATCAACGCTTTTATTCCTGAAGAATATTGGAATCTGGAAGCGGATTTTAAGATTGCCGGGGAGAAAAAACCCCTTGTGGCAAAGTTTTACGGCAAAGGGGACGAAAAGATCAACATATCGTCCAAAGAGCAGTTGGACGACATATTAAAGGCGTTGGAAGGAGCCGAATTTTCCGTTACGGATGTAAAAAACGGCGAGCGTACCAGAAAACAGCCCAATGCGTTTACGACGTCCACGCTGCAGCAGGAGGCTTCCAAGGCGTTAAATTTTTCCACGCAGAAAACGATGCGTCTGGCGCAGCAGTTGTATGAAGAGGGTCTGATCAGTTATCTGCGTACCGATTCCACCCGCGTTTCGGAGGAAGCGGCAGCCGCGGCGGCGGGCTTTATCGAAGAAAATTACGGGAAAGAGTTTTTGGTAAAGGGCGGCACAACCAAAAACAGTAAATCAAAGATACAGGACGCCCATGAAGCGATCCGTCCCACGGATATTTGCAGACTGCCTTCTGATTTGAAGGAAAAGCTGTCCCGGGATTTGTTCCGGTTATATCAGTTGATCTGGAAGCGGTTTACCGCAAGCCGTATGGCGCCTGCGGTTTATTCCACCACGTCCGTTAAGATTGACGGGGGCGGATACCGGTTTAGCGTAGCGGCGAGCCGGATCAAGTTTGAAGGCTTTATGAGCGTTTACACGGAGGCTGACGAGGAAAAGGCGGAGTCCAACCGCCTGTTAAAGGATCTGGACAGGGATACGAAGCTTAAGCGGGAGGAATTTCATTACAGCCAGCACTTCACGCAGCCGCCGGCGCATTTTACCGAGGCTAGTTTGGTAAAGACGCTGGAGGAGCTGGGCATCGGCAGACCTTCGACCTATGCGCCTACGATTACGACGATTCTGGCGAGAAGATATATTGTAAAGGAAAACAAAAATCTGTTTATGACCGAGCTGGGAGAAGTTGTCAACAATATGATGAAGGAAGCGTTCCCTACAATTGTGGACGTCAACTTTACCGCGAATCTGGAATCCCTCTTGGACCGCGTGGAAGAGGGCAGCGTCAACTGGAAGGTCGTTGTGGAGAATTTCTACCCTGACCTGGATGAAGCGGTTAAAAACGCCGAAAAACAGCTTGAGAATGTGGAAATTGCCGACGAGGTAACCGACGTTGTCTGCGAAAAATGCGGCAGGAACATGGTAATCAAGTACGGACCCCACGGAAAATTTTTGGGATGTCCCGGCTTTCCGGACTGCAGGAACACGAAACCCTATCTGGAAAAAATCGGCGTGGCATGTCCCAAGTGCGGCAAGGATATCGTGGTGCGTAAGACCAAAAAGGGACGCAGATATTACGGCTGTGAGGATAATCCCCAGTGCGACTTTATGGTATGGCAGCGTCCCAGCGGGAAGCGCTGTCCCAAATGCGGCAATCTGCTGTTGGAGAAGGGCAGCAAATTATCCTGCGCCGACGAACAGTGCGGCTATGTAGAGAGCAAAAAGTCCGGGGAAAAATAACAGAAAAAATATTCAGACAATTCGGGAAAGCGCGTTGCATCTGTACGAAAATTGTGCTAAAATAATTAAAATAGGTGCAAAGGATGTGGAATGTACATGAGCAGCGTACAGTTGTTGGATAAGACCAGAAAAATCGGGAAATTACTGCATAACAATAACAGCAGCAAGGTTGTTTTCAATGATATTTGTGATGTTATGAAGGAAATTCTCTTATCCAATGTGCTTGTCATCAGCAAAAAAGGCAAGATACTCGGTATGGGCAACAGGAAGGAGATCGAAGAGATCACGGAGCTGTTGAACGGACAGGTGGGCAGCCTGATCGACGGATTGTTAAACGACCGTTTCTTATCGGTGCTCAGTACCAAGGAAAACGTCAATCTTTCTACTTTGGGATTTGAAGCTACCGATGTGAAAAAGTTTCAGGCGGTCATTGCGCCGATTGAGATTGCGGGAGAACGTCTCGGCACTCTGTTTTTGTACAAATGCAATGAACAGTATGACATCGACGATATTATTCTGACGGAGTACGGCGTTACGATCGTAGGGCTGGAAATGCTCCGTTCGGTCAATGAGGAAAATGCGGAGGAGAGCCGCAAGCACCAGGTCGTGAAATCCGCGCTGAGCACGTTGTCGTCTTCGGAAGAAGAAGCGATCGTACATATTTTTGAAGAGCTTAACGGCACCGAAGGGATTTTGGTGGCGAGTAAGATTGCGGACCGGGTAGGCATCACAAGGAGCGTGATCGTCAATGCCCTTCGCAAATTTGAGAGCGCGGGGGTCATCGAATCCCGCAGCTCCGGCATGAAGGGAACCTATATAAAGGTTTTGAATGATGCCGTTTATGAAGAAATCGAGCGGTTTAAACGATGAATAACAGTATAAGGAATGCAAACGGATTTGGCATGGTTAAAGGGATTTACAACAGACGGGGTAAGTCCCTTTTTTCGTCGGGGCTTTTGGCGGCGCAAAATCCGTGCGTAAAATCCAATCTTTTGCAGGCATAAAATTATCTTGTGTTTTTCGGCAAATAAATTATAATAGAATATGGTAGGGGGATTATGCCGATATGCCCCGCCGGGTAAAAGGAGTGAGTTTATGATTTCATCAAATGCGTTTGATTATGTCAATGTATTAAACAAAGCGGCGGACGCCGCGTGGCTGAGAAACGAGACGATAGCCAATAACATAGCGAACCAGTCCACGCCGGGATATAAAAGGCAGGATGTGGATTTTGAAGGCGCTTTGAAACAGGCGCTGCAAAGTTCGGGGTACCGCACCATGGACGATAAGGTGGCGAACATCAGAACGTCGCTTTTGGATGTGGATACCTATACGGATCACAGCGATTATTCCTACCGCTTAGACGGCAATAACGTGGACCCGGATACGGAGTATGCGGAGTTAGCGGGCAACCAGATCAGGTATCAGGCGCTGATTGACAGCGTGAACCAGGAATTTGCCAACTTGCAGGCGGCTATGAAATAGTAGGAGGATTGGATTATGGGTTTGTTTACTTCTTTTGATATCAACGCGTCCGGACTGACAGCGCAGCGCTACCGGATGGATGTGATTTCGGAAAATATCGCCAACTCCAATACGACGCGCACGGAAGACGGTACGCCGTACCGGAGAAAGGTCGTTACCTTTCAGGAAAAGACCGGGGGCGTTTCTTTTGCGGACGCGCTCAGAAAAGCAAAGGGCACCTATGTGGGAGAGGGCGTCAAGGTAACCGGCACCTATGAGGATTATGAAACGGATCTGATCAAAGCGTATGATCCTTCCCATCCCGATGCCGATGAAAACGGCTATGTCTATTATCCGAACGTCAATATCGTGACCGAGATGACGGATCTGATTGACGCCAGCCGCAGCTATGAAGCCAATGCGACGGCGTTTAACGCCAGCAAGGATATTGCGGTCAAAGGGCTGGAAATGGCAAATTAAGGCGGCATGATCAGGACAGCGTGATCAGGACGGCATGACCGGAAACGGCTTGACGGGAAAAGACATGACTACATACGGGAGGATTAAAAATGGATATCAGTTCATTATATCATATCAGCTCCGACGCGATCCAGAGCGCCTATGAGAGCGGTAAGACGGCGGCTTCGGAGACGCCGGCGGACAGCGGGGACGTGTTTGCCTCGTTCTTGGATTCTGCGGTAAAAAATATTGCGTCCACAAATTCCCTTTTGTCAGATGCGGAAAACGAGAAAATCCGTTTTGCCATGGGAGAAGCGGAGAATACCCATGACCTGACGATCGCGATGCGGAAAGCGTCTACGGCGCTGCAGTACACGATTGCAGTAAGGGACAAATTTCTGGAAGCGTATAAAGAAATTATGAATATCCAGATATAGTCCGGAATTAGATGCTAAGGAGTAAGGGAAAAACATGGATCAGTTAAAGGAACTTCCAAAAAGGATTTTGGAGTGGTGGAATAAATTCAGCACAAAGCAGAAAACCATAGTGGTCGGTATTGTGGCGGGGGTCATTGTGGCGCTTGCCCTTTTGGTAACTGTTCTGACAAGGAAACAGTACGTGCCGCTGACAACCTGCGAGACGACAGCGGAGGCGGCGGAGGTTGTGGATCTGTTGGAAAGCAACAATTTTGATTATGAGACCAATACGGAAGGCACTACCATTACCATATTGGACAGCCAGGAAGCGGAAGCAAGGCTGTTGCTGGGGTCTAACAATATTCCCAATATGAATTACACCATCGACGATGTGACGGACGGCGGCTTTTCCACCACAGAGTCGGATAAGCAGAAACGTTATGTCGTGTACATGCAGGAGTACATGGAAGAAATACTGGAATCGAACAGCTCCGTTAAGAAAGCGACCGTACAGCTGGACGTTCCCGAAGACGATGGGACGCTGATCGCCCAGGAAAAAGAGTCCTTTGCTGCGGTTACCCTGGAGCTGGAAGGCGAATTGTCGGAGGACGCGGCTGCGGCTCTTGCAAGATGCGTGGCGACGGGACTGGGCAACGAGACGACGGATAATATTACGATTATCGATACCGAAGGCAATCTGTTGTTTTCGGGAGAGGACAGCTCCAATTCGGACGGCACCAGCGCCAATAGCCAGCTCGCGATGAAGCAAAAGGCGGAGAACCTGGTAAAGGGCGAGGTAAAATCCGTGCTTTTGGGAACTGATCTGTATGACAATGTGGAAGTGGCAAGCAACCTGGAC
The DNA here is from genome assembly GCA_900542015.1 of uncultured Lachnospiraceae bacterium. GTDB lineage: Bacteria > Bacillota > Clostridia > Lachnospirales > Lachnospiraceae > UBA2882. The sequence continues at coordinate 116,715 of UQLY01000004.1, forward strand.
CTGGATTTTTCCGTGACCAAGCTGGTAACGCATGATTATACGCCTGCAGAGGATTCCACCCAGGGCGTATTGAGCCATGAGGATATTTACCAGTCGGATTCCCAGGGCGGCGTCGGCGGTGTGCCTGGCACTACCAGCAATGACAGCGACAACGATACGACCTATCAGATCCAGAATTATGACAATTCATCCGAAAGCGTGACCCAGGAATCACGGGATTATCTTCCCAACGAATCGGTCACGGAGCAGACGATCCCTCCGGGGTTGATCCAATATGATTCGTCTTCGATTTCCGTGGCGGCGAAATCCTTACGGGTTTATAAGGAGGAGGAAGTCAGGGATCAGGGACTTTTGACCGATATGACCTGGGAAGAATTTAAAGCGGCGAACGAGACGCAGGTCAAATTGGACGTGGATGAAGAGCTGTACGCTCTGGTACATACGGCGACGGGGATTCCCGAAGAGAATATTTCCATTGTCGCTTACGAAGTGCCGGTATTTATTGACCGGGAAGGAATTGACGTAGAGGCGACGGACGTTGTGCAGATTGTGATTATCGTCGTGATCTTAGGTCTGCTTGCCTTTGTCATTTTACGGAGCATGAGAACTTCCAAGACCGAGGAACCGGAGGAAGAGCTGTCGGTAGAAAGCCTGCTGCAGTCCACGCCCCAGGAACCTCTTGAAGATATCGAGCTGGAAGACAAGTCGGAAACCAGAAAGATGATAGAGAAGTTTGTGGACGAGAATCCGGAAGCGGTGGCAAGTCTGTTGCGGAACTGGCTTTCGGAAGATTGGGGGTAACGGGAAATGGCGCGAAGCGAACAGAGCATTTCGGGAGTCCAAAAGGCGGCGGTTTTATTGATTGCGCTGGGACCGGAAAAATCTGCCCAGATATTTAAACATTTAAAAGAAGAGGAAATCGAAGAGCTGACGTTGGAAATTGCCAATACCCGCAGTATCACGCCGCAACTGAAAGAGGATGTGATCAATGAGTTTTACGAGATCTGCCTCGCCCAGCAATATATTGCGGAAGGCGGCATCGGATACGCTAAGGAACTGTTGGAAAAAGCGCTTGGCGCCGAAAAGGCGATGGACGTCATCGGCAAGCTGACGACTTCCTTGCAGGTTAAGCCCTTTGAATTTGTCAGAAAGGCGGATGCTTCTCAGATATTGAACTTTATCCAGGACGAGCATCCTCAGACCATTGCGCTGATTTTGTCCTATTTGTCGCCGCAGCAGGCGGCGCTGATTTTATCGGCGCTGACGCCGGATCGACAGGCGGATGTGGCAAGGCGTGTGGCGACCATGGACAGGACCAGTCCGGACGTCATCAAAGAGGTGGAGAGAGTGTTGGAGACAAAGCTTTCTTCTCTGGTAAATCAGGATTACACGATTATCGGCGGCGTGGACGCGGTTGTAGAGATCTTAAACACCGTGGACAGGGGAACCGAGAAACATATTATGGAGACCCTCGAATTCGAGGACCCCGAGCTTGCAGACGAAATCCGCAAAAAGATGTTTGTATTCGAGGATATTCTGCTGTTGGACGACCGGGCGATTCAGAGGGTGCTGCGCGATGTGGACAACAACGATCTTGCCGTTGCGCTCAAGGGTTCGACGGAGCAGGTACAAAACGCGATTTTCAACAACCTTTCCAAGCGTCTGTCGGCTATGATCAAAGAAGATATGGAATTTATGGGTCCGGTACGTATGAAGGATGTAGAAGAAGCGCAGCAGAAGATTGTCAATATTATCAGAAAACTGGAAGATTCCGCGGAGATTATCATTTCCAGGGGCGGAGGTGACGAGATTGTTGTCTAGTCCCAATTTGTACAAATACAATCAGGTCGTGCTGCAGGATACAAAGGCAAGAGTCATCGATTCCAATGATAGGATTGCGGAGCGGATCGCCGAGCTTTCCAAGAATTTGCAGACCAGCATCGAGGAAGAAAACGGAGAGGATTTTCCCGAAGCGTTTTCCGGCGGAATCGAGGCGGCGCAGGTATCGCAGCTTCTGGACGAGGATAGCGGCACTGTGATCAAGGCGGAGCCTGTTTATGAAGGACCTTCTCCGGAGGAGTTGCTGGCGCAGGCAAAGGAACAGGCGGAAGAATTGTTGGCGCAGGCGGGGCAGGAAGCCGAAGAGATCAAAAACCGCGCCTATGAAGAGGGGGCGGCGAAAGGACGCGCCGACGGCTATGAAAAGGGAAGCCGGGAGGCGGAAGCACTGAAGGAACAACTGCGGCAGGAATATCAGGATAAGGAAGAAAGCCTGACGAGGATTTATCAGGAAAAAATAGAAGAAGTGGAACCGGGGTTAATCGATATGCTGACGGATATCTACGAGCATATCTTCCGCGTCAAAATATCGGACAACAGAGATGTGGTCGTGCATCTTTTGAGCAATACCCTGCGTAAAATGGAAGGAAGCTCGGAATATCTGATCCATGTCTCGAGAGAAGATCTTCCTTTTGTCAGTATGCAGAAAGAGGCGCTGCTGGAAGCGGGCGGCGTGGTCAATGCACATTTCGATATTATCGAGGATCTGACGCTGAAGAAAAACCAGTGCCTGATCGAGACGGAAAACGGCATTTTTGACTGCAGCCTCGGCGTGGAACTTAGGGAATTGAAGAAACAGCTTTTACTGCTTTCTTACGACGGTAAGGAGAAGCAAAAAGAAAGTTAAAGGGGCAGGAAAACGTGGCAAGCGCAGGAATTGATTTCAAAAAGTATGAGAAAGCATATAACCTGACCTATTTTAAAAAGCTGGGAAAGGTTGTCAATGTCGTAGGACTGACCATAGAGTCTGCGGGACCGGATGCGAAAATGGGCGATCTGTGCCGGATTTACAAAGAAGGCAGAAGCGGAGAGTATATTCTCGCGGAAGTTGTGGGCTTTAAAAATAAACATACGCTGCTGATGCCCTATGAGGCGACGGACCGCATCGGCGGCGGCTGTATTGTGGAAAACGAAGGGGCGCCTCTTTCAGTGCCGGTGGGCGAGGATCTGCTCGGCAAAACGCTGGACGGTCTGGGAAGACCCATAGAAGGCGGAGAAGTGCATTGCCTGCAAAGCTATCCCATGGAAGCGTCGGCGCCCGATCCCTTAAAAAGAGAAATGATTGATACCATTCTTCCTCTGGGCGTTAAGGCGGTGGACGGACTGATTACCGTCGGAAAAGGACAGAGGATCGGTATTTTTGCAGGTTCCGGTGTGGGAAAATCTACCCTGATGGGAATGTTTGCGCGCAACACCAGAGCCGATATCAATGTCATTGCCCTGATCGGCGAACGGGGCAGGGAAGTGCGGGAATTTATTGAGCGGGACCTGGGTCCCGAAGGTATGAAGCGCAGCGTGGTCGTTGTCGCCACCTCCGATAAACCGGCGCTGGAACGAAAAAAAGCGGCGCAGACCGCGACGGCAATCGCCGAATATTTCAGGGATAAGGGCAGAGACGTGCTGTTGATGATGGATTCTTTGACCCGTTTTTCCATGGCGCAGAGGGAAATCGGTCTTGCCAGCGGGGAACCGCCGGTTACAAGAGGATATCCGCCCAGCGTCTATTCGGAAATGCCGAAGCTTTTGGAGCGGGCGGGGAGAAACGATTCGGGGTCCATTACCGGGCTGTATACGGTGCTGGTTGACGGCGATGATTTTAACGAGCCGATTACGGATACGGCAAGGAGTATTTTGGACGGACACATTATGCTGGACAGAAAACTGGCGCATAAGAACCACTATCCGGCGATCGACGTGCTGCAGAGCATTTCCCGCTGCATGAGCCAGATCGCTAAGCCGGAGCATAAGCAGGCGGCGGGAAGGCTGAAAAATGTGCTCGCCACCTATCAGGACGCGGAGGATCTGATCAATATCGGCGCCTATAAAAAGGGCAGTAATCCGGAAATCGATTACGCCATGGAAAAGATCAGGGCGGTAAATGATTTCCTGATGCAGGGAACGGATGAAAAGATCCCCTTTGAAGAGGAAGTGCAGAGGCTGATCGCACTATTTCAGGAATAAGCGTCCGGGTATGTATCCGGGCACCGGAAACAGGAAGCGGGAGACGATATGAGCAAATTTATCTATCGGATGCAGAATATTCTGGAAATCAAAGATAAAATGGAACAGCAGGCGAAAAACGAATTCGCGGCTGCAAACATGAGGGCGGCGCAGGAAGAGGAAAAGCTTGCGTTTTGCCTGGACAAACGCGGCAGGCTGGAGGAAGCCGGCAGGGAATTGCTGCTTGCCGACAAGCTTTCCATTCCGGATATAGAGGAAAATAAAAAACTGGTGGCACATGCGGGCGAGCAGGTGCGGGCGCAGACCATTCAGGTCAGAATGGCGCAAAAGAAGCTGGAGGAACAGCGAATCCGCATGCAGAAGGCGATGCAGGAGAGAAAGACGCAGGAAATTTTAAAAGAGAAAGCGTTTGAAGTCTTTGTGCAGGAGGAAAAGGCGGCGGAAAGCAGAGCGATTGACGAACTGACCAGTTATACCCACGGTCAGAAAACGGATAATGACAGGTGATGACGATGGCGAATGAAGCGATGGATCAGATCAATCCCATAGATCCCAAAGAGGAACGGAAGCGTCTGAATGCGGAGAAAAAGAAATTAAAGCAGGAACAAAAGCAACAGAAAAAAGAAGCGAAACAGAGAGCGAAGGAACTGGCGTTAGAGGAGGCGAACATTGAGGACGACGACGATGGCGGCGGTTTTTCCGTTGTGATTGTGACGGCAGTTATTATCATTGTATGGCTGGGGATTCTCGCCCTTTTGATCAAACTGGACGTAGGAGGCTTCGGCTCCAATGTCCTCGCTCCGATTATTTCCGACGTGCCGGTCTTAAATAAAATTCTGCCGGACAGTGCGGAGACGGAAGTATCCGACGGGGAAAGCTACGGCGGGTACACCAACTTAAAGGACGCGGTGGACCAGATTGAAAAGCTGGAACTGCAGTTGGAGCAGACGCAGTCCAATCAACAGGCTGACAGCGAGGAAATCGCGCAGCTTAAGGCGGAGATTGAACGCTTGTCAACCTTTGAAGCCAACCAGATTGAATTTCAGAGGATAAAAAACGAATTTTACGAAGAGGTCGTCTATGCGGAGAACGGACCGGGAGCCGAGGAATATGCCAGATATTATGAGAGCATGGACCCGGAAACGGCGCAGAGCCTGTATAAAGAGGTAATTGCCGAAGAAGAAGTGGCGCAGGAAATCAAAGATTACGCACAGGCTTACTCCGAAATGAAACCCAAGGAGGCGGCGTCGATTTTTGAGGCAATGACGGATAATCTGGATCTTGCGGCGAAAATCCTCGGCGTGATGGAACCGGACGATCGAGGCGCTATTTTAGGAGCCATGGACCCGGAAATTGCGGCGAAAATTACAAAAATTATGGACCCGGAGTCTTAAGAAAAGCGGCGTTTGTACCGATATATCCTATAGGCAGATTGGATTCTGCAAAAAAACGGGAAAGGAGGAGGACGGATGACCAGTGCACCAATCAATGATTATCCTGCATTGCAGGCGTATCGGAGCGTGAAAAATACCGACGGCGGTGCGGCGGTTCAGGGCGAGGATGTTTCCGAAAGCTTTCAGAACGCCATGAAGCAGGCGGGAAGCATGCCGGCGGGCGAAGCAAGAGAAACGGCGGGACAGACCCGGACGGGCGCAGAGAGCCGCACGACAGGAATGGTAACGGGAACCCCGGAGGCGTATACCGGCAAAACCCAAAACCAGGCGGCAAAGGTACATAATAAGGATGCTTCCGATAAGACGGAGCGCGGCGACGCGAAACAGACGGAAGAAGTCAAAGAAGCCGTAGAAAAGGTTTCAGAGGAAACGGAAAAGGAAATCGTCAAGGAAGTGGCGGACGAACTGGACGTTACCGAGGAAGAAGTGGAAGCGGCGATGGCAGCGTTGGGGCTTACCGTTTTGGATCTGAGGGATCAGACCAATATGGCGGCGCTTGTTACACAGTTGACGGGCGAAAATGATCCGATGACGCTTCTGACGGACGAAAATCTGTTTGTGACGATCGGACAGCTTGCAGAGCAAATCGGAGAGATCATCGACCAAAATGTGGGAGAGTTGTCAAAAGAACTGGGAATGGATCCGGATGAACTGCTTCAATTGCTGCAGGCTTCCGTAAAAGAGGGCGATGCCGACGCGCAGACGGGCGTTGTCGTTGAAATTATTCAGGATGCCCCCGGGGAAGAGACGCAGACGGTGACCGCGGATGCGGTTTTGGAGGAAGAGGCGGCAGAGCCGGAGAAGGTTGCGGCGGCTGAGGAAGCCGGGACGAAAGAACAGACGGGACAGGATCAAAGCATGATGAATGCTCGTCAGGAAAGCTCCCCACTTATCAACCAGATGTTTGACGCCCGCACGGTGGAAAACGGAGAGATCCGGCAGGCGGAAATGCCCTTTACATCCTATGTGGATACGGCGGACATTATCAATCAGATCGGAGATTATGTAAAGATCCACCAGAGTGAATCCATGTCGGAAATGGAAATTTCCTTACACCCGGAAAGCCTCGGCAATATTCATTTGCAGGTAGCTGCAAGAGAAGGCGTGATAACGGCGACGATTACGACGCAGAACGAGGCGGTACGCGAAGCGCTGATGGTTCAGGCGATGGTATTAAAAGAAGAGCTGAACGAACAGGGCGTGAAAGTCGAAGCGGTGGAAGTAACCGTGGCAAGCCACGAATTTGAACGGGACATGAAAAACGGCGGAGAAGAAGCCAGAAACCTGTTTGAACAGCAGGTTCAGAAACAGACAAGGCGCAGAATTGTCATCGACGGCTTACAGCAGGCGCAGGAAATGTTGGAAAACGAAGATCTGACCGACGCGGAAAAGCTGCAGATCGATATGATGGCAAAGAGCGGAAACAGCGTGGATTTCACAGCATAGCCCCAAGGGGCAAAGCAGAATGAAAAAATAAAAGAAAGGAGAATGGTTATGAGTGTATCGGCACAGGTAATTGACGGCGTGCTGCAGCAAAAGGTAAACGGAAAAGACGACAGCAAGGTTTCTAAGGCAACCAATTCGTCAACCCTCGATAAAGACGCATTTTTACAGCTCCTGGTAGCACAGATGAAATATCAGGACCCGTTAGAGCCCACTTCCAATACGGAATACATCTCACAGTACGCTACATTTTCGGAACTGGAACAGATGCAGAACATGAGCAGCACTTTGGAGCTGTCCCGTGCGGCAAGCCTCGTAGGGCAGACGGTAGTCGTAGAGTCTACGGATGAAAACGGCGTGACAACAAGCGATATGGGGGTAGTTGATTATATCAGCTATGAAAATTCCAAAGCGCTTGTATGGGTAAACGGTAATTCCTACTCGCTGGACGACGTGGTAGAGGTAGCTGATCCGGAATACATAGAAGCATATTCCATGGCGCTGACGCTGGTCAATGCGATCAGCAAGCTTCCGGCGGTGGCGAACCTGTCAATCAGCGAAAGAGAAGCGGTAGAATCCATTAAAGAGACATACGACTCCATGAACGAATACCAGCAGAGCTTTGTCGCAACGGATGTCAAAGAAAAAATCGATGAGTACGTGGCAAAGATGGATGAGCTGATCAAACTTGACGAGCTGGAGCATCCCAAGACGGACGGCGATGATGACGGCGACGGCGGTGAAGACGACGGCGGGCAGAGCGGCACAGTGGAGTAGCAGGGTGGTTTTAAGAAAGCCATCATGCGACGGGGAAGGGAGGAAAACCTATGAATCGTATTCAGCAAAACTTCCTTTCAAACCTGCAGGTACAGGAACAATATTTCAATCCTTCCAAAGCAATTGATGCGGATAAGACGAAGAAAACGGAACAGCTTTCTTTCGGGGAAATCCTGTCGCAGAAGGCGCGGGAAACCGCAGACAGCGAGCCGATTAAGTTTTCCAAGCACGCGTCCAACAGACTTGCGGACAGAAAGATTGAACTGACCAGCTCGCAGATGGACAGACTGGCGGAAGGAACCCAGAGAGCCGGGATGAAAGGAATCAGAGACTCGCTTGTGATGATAGACAATCTTGCCTTTATCGTAAACGTACCGAACCATACGGTGGTAACGGCATTGGATCAGACACAGGCGGAAGAAAAAATTTTTACAAATATTGACGGAGCCGTAATTGCTTAAGCCGGACCTTTTCGGAGGCTTACATGTTCCCGAACGACAGAGGGAACGACCGGTTCCAGACAGGAGGTCGATTTAACTATGATGAGAGCATTGTATTCTGGTGTGGCGGGACTGAAAACGCACCAGACCAAAATGGATGTTATCGGTAATAACATCGCAAACGTAAACACGACGGCGTACAAATCGCAGTCCATCGTCTTTTCAGAGCTGATGTATCAGACGACGCAGAAGGCGTCCGGACCCAACGCGACCAGCGGAACAGCCGGTACCAACGCAAGGCAGATCGGTCTTGGTGTAAAAACCGGCGCTATCAGCACCGCCATCGAGACGTCAGGCGCGACGCAGACAACGGGCAATCCTTTTGACCTGAGGATTACCGGAGACGCTTTCTTTATTGTCAGCGACGGCAGCAACAATTTCTTCACAAGAGACGGGTCCTTTTATGTGGACAGCGTGGGCAATCTTGCCATGTCCTCCAACGGCTACAACGTTATGGGGTGGCAGGTGGATGAAACTACCGGAACTATCAAAAAGGATACGGTATCTGCGCTTCGCATTATGAGCGCGGACAATATGACTTATCCGCCGGAAGCGACTTCAAAGGCTTATGTATCCGGTATTATTGATAAACATGACGTACAGGTATCTTCCGAGGCGGGAAAGATCATGAATTTAAGCTTCTTTGACAACCTCGGCTATGCGTATACGGCGAAGCTGTCCATGAAATCCACGGGAACGGACGGACTTTACACGGTAGAGCTGTCGAGCCTGTTGGATTCGGAGGGCAACAAGATTGAAATAAACGGTATGCAGTTTGGTACGACCCAGAGCGTCGCAGACCCCAAGACGCTTGTGCTGGGAAGCGGGTACACCTATACGAACGGTACGATTTCCTATATGGACGAGGACGGCACCACCAAGACCGTTAATTTAAATAACGCCAATATGACCGACGATGAAAAGACAATCGTTGCAAATGCTTACGGCTATTCCTCTTACGACGAATTTAAGAAGCTGTATGTGCAGGAAGGCACCAATAATACTTCCATTGACGCGAAAATTGCGGCGGGCAATTTCGCCGACGTGCTGGGAGCGGACGGTTCCCTGGAGACTGCGGGCAAGACTATTACCGGCGGTTTGATCCAGTACGACTCCTCCACAGGTAAGATCCAATCTGTAAACGGACTGACCAATGACCTGAGCCTGAATTTATCCTTTGGAGACCAGGAAGTGCCTGCGGGACCTTTTACCACGATCAATATTGACTTTTCCGCTTCCTCCAATTTTAACAACAATGCGACAAGTACCATCGGAGCGGACCCCGGAGATAAGGACGGACTCGGCGTAGGACGTAAGCTCGGCGAGCTTTCCGGCATTTCCATTCAGAAGGACGGCATGATTTACGCTTCCTATGACAACGGGCAGACAAGGCTTTTGGGACAGATTGCGGTAGCGGAATTTGCCAATCCTGCAGGTCTTGAGAAAACAGGAGATAACCTGTATTCCGCGACCTTAAACTCCGGCGAATTTGACGGCATCGGCGTGGATATTTCCGCAAATGGCGGCTATATGGAAACCGGTGTTCTGGAAATGAGTAACGTGGACCTTTCCTCAGAGTTTACGGAAATGATCACGACTCAGAGAGGTTTCCAGGCTAATTCCCGTATCATTACGGTATCCGATACGCTTTTGGAGGAACTGGTAAACCTGAAGCGTTAATCCTTTTGCTAAAATCAATGACAAACAATATATAACAAAATATAGGGACATTTTCCGAATAATTGGAAGATGTCCCTGTATTTTTTTTGAGAAAAGTGGTAGAATGGAATCCTAAGCGCAAAGGAGCACAGATGCGCGCGGAAAACAGGCGGGTTAAGCCATGGAAATATCAGGAAAACGCCGCCCCGGGAGAAAGAAATATGATCGAAGTGACACGTCTGAACAATACAAAAGTATTGATAAATCCTGATTTAATCGAGTTTGTGGAAGAAACGCCCGATACGGTCGTTACCTTTACCACGGGCAGGAAAATTATTGTAAAAGAAAGTAGACAAGAGATAAAAAATCTAGTAAAATTGTACAGAAAGGATATTCTTACAGACTAGTTTGAAGTGAGAAGGTATACATAATGGATATAGCATCAATCATAGGCTTTGTGGCTTGTCTGGTACTGATTGTTTTCGGTATTGTAACAGGGGAGGACGGCTTTGCCGCAATGGGGAATTTCATACATGCGAACTCCGCTATCATTACGTTTGGCGGTACTTTTTGCTGTATTTTGGCATCTAACAGCATGTCGGATTTTCTTAGCGGGCTTAAGAGTTTTAGACTGGTATTTAAGACTCCGTCCATCAATACTCCCCAGATTATCGACAAGATTATTGAATTATCCAATGTGGCTCGTAAGGAAGGCTTGCTTTCCCTGGAAGAGGCTGCCGCAGATCTGGATGATCCGTTTTTAAAAAAAGGGATTCTTTTAATTGTAGACGGAACAGATCCGGAGCTTGTCCGCGGTATTCTGGAGACGGAGCTTGGCAGTATTGAAAGCAGGCACAAGGCTAAAATCGGATTTTGGCAGGATATAGCGGCAATGGGACCGGCATGGGGTATGATCGGCACTCTGATCGGTCTGATCAACATGCTGCAAAATTTGTCCGATCCTTCGGCTATCGGTCCGAATATGTCGACGGCGTTAATTACAACTTTATACGGTTCCATGCTTGCGAACTGGATCGCTACCCCGGTCGCTACCAAATTGAAAACCAATCATGAGGCGGAAGCGATGGTTAAAGAGATTATGATAGAGGGTCTTTTGTCCATTCAGGCGGGAGAAAACCCGAGGGTAATTGAAGAAAAATTAAAATCCTTCTTAGCTCCCGGAGATCGTGCCAATGCAGGCGCAGAGGAGGGCGGTGAGGAATAATGGCAAGAAAGAAAAAGCAGGAGGGGGCATCATCCGGTTCGCCGGCATGGATGGCGACCTTCAGTGACTTGATGAATCTGCTGTTATGCTTCTTCGTGCTTCTCTTTTCCATGTCTACCATGGACGTGCAGAAATTGCAGCAGGTTGCCGCATCGTTTTCCGAGGATTTCAGCATCTTTTCCGGCGGAGCCAGCGCCATTGGGGACGGCATCCTGATCAGCAACGGCGTCAGCCAGTTGAACCAACTGGATGATTATATCAACAGTACCGGTAAGGCGGCGGACAGCGATACCAATAACAACGAGCTGGAGGAATTTGAAGAAAAGCAGCTTGCGGAGTCGGAACAGCTTGCCGAACAGATTGAAGAAGCGGTGGATGAAAGCCAGTTTGCCAATGAAATTGATGTGGATTTTACGACCCAGTATGTTTCGCTGACGTTAAACGGAGCGTTGCTGTTTGATTCGGGCAGCGCCGAGTTAAAGGAAGAGGCGAAGCCTTTGCTTGACAAAATCGGTCAGTTGTTGACGCGTTATGCCCAGAGCACCATAGAGATTGAAGGGCATACGGATAATGTGCCGATCCACAATGCAAAATATGCGGACAACAACGAGCTGTCCAGTTTCAGAGCCTTGTCCGTATTTAATTATTTTATGGAAACAACGTTTTTGGACCCTGCGAATATCAAGCATTCCGGAAGAGGGGAATATGTGCCTGTGGCGGATAATTCCACACCGGAAGGCAGAGCGCAGAACAGAAGAGTGGAAATAAAGATTTATCACTCGCTGAGTACGGGTGAGTAGGAGGCAGATTGTGAAAAAGAATTTATTATCCGTAATTATCCTGGCGTTATTGATTGTGAACCTGATCCTGACTTCCGTTATGATGTTCAGCGTCATGAGCACCAACAAAAAAACGGGAGCCGTAGTCGCGGATATTGCGACGGTCCTGAATCTGGAGCTGGGAACGGGAACAGACGGAGAAGGAGCGGAAGAAGCCGTATCCATGGAAGATACGGTAACCTACGATATCGCAGATGAAATGACGATTTTGCTCACAAAGGACGACAGCGGCAAAGATCATTATGCGATTGTGAAGGCGACGATATCCATGAATGTCAACGACGACGGCTATGACAAATACGGCGAGACGATTGCCGATAAAGAAAGCCTGATCAAGGGTGAGATCGCGGACGTCATAGGCAGTTATACGGCGGACGAGGTACAGCCCCGGACCGAGGAGATCAAAGAGGAAATCCTTTCCCGCATTCAGGATATGTTTGATTCCGAATTTATTTATAAAATTACATTCAGCGAATTGATCGTTCAATAGAAAACAAAAATATAAAACGAACAGGAGGTGAGTTTGGTGGGTGAAGTATTATCTCAAAATGAGATAGATAACCTGCTCCAGGCGCTCAGCAGCGGTGAACTGGACGTTGAAGATATGAAAGAAAGCCCGGACAAACAGGTCAAGAATTATGACTTTAAGCGTCCTGCAAAGTTTTCCAAGGAGCATCTTCGTACTTTGGAAATTATCTTTGAGCATTACGGACGGCTGTTATCCACCAACTTACCGGTTTACCTTAGGAGAAATGTGCAGGTCAGCGTGGCGAGCTCGGAGACGGTTACTTTTTCGGAGTTTACCAATGCGCTGAGCAATCCGGTCATACTGGGAATTATCAATTTCAATCCCCTTCCGGGCGATATTATCATAGAGCTTCAGACCAATCTGGGCTATGCGATTATAGACAGGATGTTAGGCGGATCGGGACAGCCGCTTGACAAAAACCGGGATTTTTCGGAAATCGAATTATCCATTTTAGATAAAATCATGGTTACCTGCATGTCTTTGCTGAGGGAACCGTGGAAAAACGTTGTGGATCTGGACCCTTTTATGGAGAGAATTGAATCCAATTCACAGTTTGCACAGGTAATAGCGCCCAATGAAATGATCGCCATTGTGACTCTAAACATGAAAATCGGCGACGTTGAGGGCTATATGAATGTATGTCTTCCGTTTATTACGCTGGAGGACATCATGGATAAACTGAATACCAAGTATTGGTTCTCGACGATGCAGGAGGTTTCCGATGAAAGCTATCAGGATAATATCGAGGCGATGATCCGGAGAGTGGACGTTCCTGTCAAGGCGGTGCTTGGTAAAAGCATTATTTCCGTTATGGATTTCGCCACCCTGCAGGTGGGCGATATCATCAGACTGGACACAAAGGTCGATGACGACCTGGAAGTCTATGTGGGAAATCTTAAGAAATTTACTGCATTACCGGGCGTGGGAAAAGAAAACTACGCGGTAAGAGTTACATCAGTTATAAGAGAGGAGGAATAGGAGAAATGGATGGTATGCTGTCTCAGGATGAGATCAACGCATTGCTTAGCGGAATGGCTTCGGGAGACATTCCTAAAGAGCCGGATGCCGATGTACAACCGGCGGAGCAGCCGCAGCAAGCCGCGGATAACAGGATGCCTGCAGAACCGGTTACAGGACCGGTAGAGCTGACGGACATTGAAAAGGATGCCATAGGAGAAATTGCGAATATCAGCATGGGAACATCCGCAACGACCCTGTATTCTCTGGTAAACAGAAAGGTAAATATCACGACCCCCGTTGTTACAATGTCGCAATGGGATAATGTAATGAAGGAATATGAGAAACCCTGTGTATTTATTCAGATTAAATATACGGCTGGTCTGGACGGGGCGAATATCCTTGTATTGAAAGAACATGACGTAAAGGTGATTACTGACTTAATGATGGGCGGCGACGGCACCAATACGGAGGGGGAAGTGGGAGAACTGCATCTGAGCGCCATTTCCGAGGCGATGAATCAGATGATGGGCTCCTCGGCAACCTCGCTTTCTTCCATGCTTGGAAGAATGATTGATATCAGCCCGCCGGAGGCGAGCCTGATCAATCTGACAGAGTTTAAAAAAGCGTCTGAAATCGCGCCGTTTCTGGAAGGAACCTTTGTCAAAATTTCCTTCCGGATGCAGATAGAGGATTTGGTGGACAGCACGATTATGCAGTTGTATCCGGTAGATTTTGCCAAATCTTTATATGAGATCTTTATCGGCAACCAGGAGGGGAGCATGGCGGCGCCGCCGCCGGAAGCGCCCAAAGCGCCGGAACCGGAACCTTATGTTCCGCCGCAGATCAGTATGCCGGAAGCAGGTATGCCGGCTGCAAACCAGGGTATGCCCGATACAAGCCAGATGAACGCAGGTATGAACCAGGGAATGATGGGTTACGGGATGCCGCAGCAGCCTGCAATGGGGCAGATGGGCTACGGAATGCCGCAGCAGGGCATGAATCAAATGCAGCAGCCCGTCATGAACCAGATGCAGCAGCCGGTCAATATGAATATCCAGCCTGCACAGTTCCAGTCCTTCAATCAGAGTTTTGCGGCGATGCCCAGCCAGGAAAATATCGGGCTGATTATGGATGTGCCCTTAGAGGTTACCGTAGAGTTAGGCAGGACCAAAAAATCCATTGCGGAAATTCTGGATTTTGCACCGGGAACGATCATTGAGCTGAACAGGATCGCAGGCGAGCCGATTGATGTGTTAGTAAACGGCAAGTTTGTTGCAAAAGGCGAGGTAGTTGTTATTGAGGAGAGCTTTGGTATCAGAGTAACCGAAATAATTAACAATAAGGGAATTTAGGAGAGAAAAAATGGCGAAGAATATTTTAATTTGTGATGATGCGGCATTTATGCGTATGATGATTAAAGACATTTTAACCAAGAACGGGTACAATGTTGCCGGAGAAGCCGAAAACGGATTGAAGGCGGTAGAAAAGTACAACGAGTTAAAACCGGATCTTGTACTGATGGATATTACCATGCCGGAGATGGACGGTATTCAGGCGTTAAAGCAGATCAAAGCGGGAGATCCCGGCGCGCAGGTTATTATGTGTTCGGCTATGGGTCAGCAGGCGATGGTTATCGAATCCATCCAGGCGGGCGCGAAAGACTTTATTGTAAAGCCGTTTCAGCCGGATCGTGTCATTGAAGCGGTTAAAAAGGTAGTTGGCTGATCATGTTATTGACTGTAGTGTCGAAAACAGACTCTGTTGTACAATTTCTGACGGTACTTGTTATTTTTGTGCTCGTGTTGGGAGCCACATGGCTGACCACAAGGTATATTGCGGGTTTCCAGAAGGGGAAAATGCGGGGAAGCAATTTTGAAATGATTGATTCTTACCGCATTTCGCAAAATAAGTTTATTCAGATCTTGAGAATCGGCGATCGCTATCTGGCGGTTGCCGTATGCAAAGATACCGTGACCGTCCTGACGGAGCTTACAGAGGAGGAGATCGTGCGTCCCGAGAGCCAGAATGCGGGGACAACGATGCAGTTTGACGAAATTCTCAAGAAGGCAAAGGGTCTTGCAAAAAAGACTGATACGAAAGCGGCAGATGTACATGAAAAGAAGAATTAAGAGCACTTTGGCAAAGAGGAGCGTTTTCCGAATCCTGTTTCTGGCAGGATTGCTTGTTGTGATGCTTTCAGGCACCTGTGTGACAGCCTATGCGGCGGATGTGGACCGCGCGTTGGACTCTTCTACGGATTCCGGCACACAGGAAAACCGGACCAATATCCGT
This sequence comes from uncultured Lachnospiraceae bacterium, assembly GCA_900542015.1. GTDB lineage: Bacteria > Bacillota > Clostridia > Lachnospirales > Lachnospiraceae > UBA2882. The sequence goes on from UQLY01000004.1 coordinate 132,413, forward strand.
GAACCGGGAAGTTCTGAGGATGCCGATGAGCTGAGTGAATTAAATATTGCGAATAATTTGACCGTTACATATAATGATGGGAATGGAACTATTGCAGGCGCTTTACAGATCGTGCTGATTCTGACGGGCATTGCATTGGCACCTATTCTCATTATTTGTTTAACGTCCTTTACCAGGATCTTGATTGTCCTGCATTTTACCAGGGCTGCGCTCAATACGCAGACGGCGCCGCCCAACCAGACGTTAATCGCCCTGTCGCTGTTTCTGACCTTTTTCATTATGCAGCCGACCATAACGCAGATCAATGAAACTGCGATCCAGCCCTTTGAGGCGGGAGAGATTACGCAGGAAGAGGCGCTGGAGCGCGGAATGGAACCCCTGCGGGAGTTTATGTACGGGCAGACCCAGACGAAAGACGCCAAGATGTTTTGTGAGATCGGCGGCTATGAGTGGACGGGCAATCTGGCGGATATTCCCACCAGTGTACTGATCCCGAGTTTTATGGTCAGTGAATTGAGAACGGCGTTTATTATCGGTTTTGTTATTTACATTCCGTTTATTGTCATAGATATGGTTGTTGCTTCGGCGTTGATGAGCATGGGTATGATGATGCTGCCGCCGACGACGATTTCCATGCCCTTTAAGATTTTGCTGTTTGTACTGGCTGACGGGTGGAACCTGGTCATTGTCAACCTGGTACGGACCTTTTACTGACGAAGGCACGCAGCCGGGCGTGTGCGCGCAGGGAGAAACTGCGGCGTAAAAAAAGAAAGGGAAGGCGGATAGGATGTCCATTGATTATGTGATTCAGATTGCCAATCAGGCGTTATATTTGGTAATAAAGACGGCGGCGCCGATTTTGCTGGTTTCCCTTGTGATTGGTCTGATTGTCAGTATTTTCCAGACCGTTACGTCCATTCAGGAGCAGACGCTGACCTTCGTACCCAAGATCATCGGCGTTTTTCTGGCGCTGATGCTGTTAGGGGGCTGGATGCTCGATAATACGAGCGGCTTCATGGTTGAATTGTGGTCGGATTTCTCTGTTTATATCAGGTGAATTTATGATAGATTATACCTTTTCCATGTATGAACTTCAGTTTTTCCTTCTGGTATTTGTAAGGGTAACCTGCTTTATTTTTTCGGCGCCGTTTTTCAATACGAGCAATACGCCGAGCAGAATCAAAATTGCCCTGGGCGTTTTTTTGTCCTATTTGATTTATCAGACCCTGCAGCCCCACGAAGCGATTGTATACGATACGCTTTTGGGGTATGCGGCGATTGTATTAAAGGAAGCGGTTACGGGGCTTTTAATCGGATTATCGGCAAGCGTCTGCAATTCGATTGTTTTGTTTGCGGGGCGCCTTGTGGATATGGAGATCGGGCTTGCCATGGCGAGCGAATACGATCCGACGACGAAGGAAAATGCCAGCGTCTCCGGTATTTTCTATGAATATGTGGTATTGATGCTTCTCATTGTGACGAACCTGCATCAGTATCTGATCAAGGCTTTGGTGGAAACCTATACGCTGATCCCCGTAAACGGGGCGGTGTTCCATACGGACCGGCTTTTAGAGGCGTTTATTTCGTTTATGAGCCAGTATTTGAGCATCGGGTTTCGGATTTGCCTTCCGGTGTTCTGCGTTTTGTTAATTACCAACTGCATTCTGGGAATTATGGCGAAGGTCGCGCCCCAGATGAATATGTTTGCCGTGGGTATGCAGATCAAGCTGTTGATGGGACTGGGCGTTATGTTTCTGACAATCGGGATGCTTCCGTATATTTCTGATTTTATTTTTACGGAAATGAAGACCATGATGGTATCTTTTGTGGAGGCGATGATGGCATGATCGCATACAATCTGCAGTTTTTCGCCAAAGAGGGACCCGGCGGCGAGAAAACGGAAGAACCTACCGGTAAAAAGTTAGAGGATGCGAGAAAAGAAGGGCAGGTCGCAAAGAGCAGGGAAATTGCCAATGCGACGGGACTGATTGCGTTATTCCTGATTTTAAAGCTGGGCATGGGATTTTTGGGAGAAAACTTTCTCGGCGCTTTTTCCTTTGTCTATGATAAAATCCCGCAGATGATTAAGCTCGGGAGCGGATTTGTGCCGGTGCAGGAGTATTATTCCCTCATGGGAAATATTCTGGTCAAAATATTGACCGCGGTGGCGCCGTTTTTTCTGATCGGCTTTCTGGTCGCCTTTTTGTCGGATTATATTCAGGTCAAGTGGAAGGTAACTGCAAAGCCGCTGCAGCCCAAATTCAGCAAGATGAACCCGGTCAGCGGGTTTAAAAGAATTTTTTCGTCGCAGTCTTTGATGGAGTTGATAAAATCCATCGCCAAGATCCTGTTGATCGGATATATGGCGTATACGACGATAAAGGATAATTTTGACGTGATCTATCTGTTGTTCCGGATGCCGCTGTGGCAGGGAATACAGGTATCCGGAGAACTGGCGATTGATTTCGGGCTGAAATGTTCGATTGTATATAGTATTATTGCGCTGATTGATTTTATCTATCAGAAAAGAAAGTTTCATAAGGACCAGATGATGACCAAGCAGGAGGTCAAGGACGAGTACAAGCAGTCCGAGGGAGACCCCCAGGTCAAGAGCAGAATCCGCCAGAAGATGCAGGAATCGTCCAGACGGCGTATGATGCAGCAACTGCCTGAGGCGGATGTGGTCATTACTAATCCGACGCACTTTGCAGTTGCCATCAAATATGACAGCGAGGTTGCCTCGGCGCCCGTGGTAATTGCCAAGGGAGAGGATTTCCTGGCACAGAAAATCAAAGAGATTGCCAAGGAAAATCAGGTGGAAATTGTAGAAAATAAACCGCTGGCAAGGATGCTCTACTACAATGTGGATATCGGAGAGCAGGTGCCGCCGGAGCTGTACCAGGCAGTGGCGGAAGTGCTGGCAATGGTTTATCATATGCAGGGAAAGATTTAATCCGTGAGTCCCTGACAGGACCCGGCGGATACAGATAAGAAACAGGCGCTTAGGAAACGTCTGTATATAGTCAGACAGAAAAGGAGGAAGGCAGATGAAAAAAGCGGATTTAGGCGTGGCAATGTATGTGCTTGCCGCATTCGTTATGTTGATTGTGCCGATTCCTTCCTGGCTGTTAGATCTTTTGCTCGCCTGCAATATGGCGATTGCGTTTACGATTCTGTTTCGCTGTATGTTTGCAAAAGAAGTACTGGAAATGTCCTTTTATCCGACAGTCCTGTTGTTTACGACGATTTTCAGGATTGCGCTGAACGTATCGTCCACCAGATTGATCCTGACGACGGGAAATCCCGGAAACGTAGTCGAGACCTTCGGAAATTTTGTGGGCGGCGGCAATCTGATCATCGGCGCGATTGTCTTTATTATTTTGATTATTATTCAGTTTCTGGTCATCAACAAAGGTTCCGAGCGTGTGGCTGAGGTAACGGCGCGTTTTACTTTGGACGCGATGCCCGGTAAGCAGATGGCGATCGACGCGGACTTAAATACCGGAGCCATTACCGATCGGGAGGCGAAGATCAGAAGGGAAAAAATACAGCAGGAATCCAGCTTTTTCGGCAGTATGGACGGTGCCGTAAAGTATGTAAAGGGAGACGCTACGGCAGGTCTGATTATTACCGCGATCAATATTATCGGCGGGATCGCCATGGGCATGATGCGCGACGGGCTGGATATTACGGAAGCGCTGAACCGGTATGCGATCTTAACCATCGGCGATGGTCTGGTCAGCCAGATCCCGTCTCTGCTGATTTCACTTTCCACCGGTATTCTTGTTACCAAAGGAAGTAAGGATGCGGATTTCGGCACGGTGCTGGTCAGCCAGCTTTTCGGCGTGCCCAAGGTCCTGTATCTGGTAGGCGCCGTGCTTTGCTTTTTAGGCATTGTGACTCCTTTGAATCCGCTGATCTTTGTGACGCTCGGCGTCTGCTTTATCCTTGCGGCAAGAGCCATTCAGGCGGAAATCGAGACTTCCGAGATCGAGAAGGAAGTCGATACGGAGGAAGCGGCGGCGGAGGAGATCCGGCAGCCCGAAAACGTTACCTCCCTGCTGCAGGTGGACCCGATCGAGCTGGAATTCGGCTACGGCATCATTCCTCTTGCGGACGTCAATCAGGGGGGCGATCTGTTGGACCGCGTCGTAATGATCAGGCGGCAGATTGCGCTGGAACTTGGTACGGTCGTGCCGATTATCCGTCTGCGCGACAATATCCAGTTAAACCCCAATCAGTATATTATCAAGATTAAGGGCATACAGGTTTCCGAGGGAGAAATCCTGTTTGATCACTATATGGCGATGAATCCCGGCTATGTGGAGGAGGAAATCGCAGGTATTCCCACCTTCGAGCCTTCATTCCATCTGCCTGCGATCTGGATTACCGAGGGACAGAGGGAACGGGCGGAAAGCCTCGGCTATACGGTGGTGGACCCGCCGAGCATTATTGCGACCCATCTGACGGAGATTATCAGACAGCATATTGCAGAGCTTTTGACAAGACAGGATGTACAGAATCTGACCAACAATTTAAAGGAAACCAATCCGTCTATTGTGGAAGAGCTTATTCCGAAGCTGATGGGACTGGGCGAGGTACAAAAGGTGCTGCAAAACCTCCTGCGGGAAGGCATTTCCATCAGGGACTTGCTGACGATTTTCGAGACGCTGGCGGATTATGCTTCCACGACCAGAGATCCGGATATTCTGACGGAATATGTAAGGCAGAGCCTAAAGCGCGCCATCTGCGCCAAGTTTTTCCCGGCGAACGAGACGACCAGCGTCGTGACGCTGGACCCGAAGGTGGAGCAGGAGATTATGGCGAGCGTCAAACAGACGGAGCAGGGCGCTTATCTGACGCTGGACCCCGAAAAGACAAAAGCGATTATCGAAAGCGTCAGGACGGAAGTGGGCAAATTGGAAAGTCTTGGGAAAAATCCCATTATTATAACGTCGCCGATTGTGCGTATGTATTTTAAACGCCTTACGGAGGATTACTTTAGCGACTTAATTGTGGTATCCTATAATGAAGTGGAATCAAATGTGGAATTACAGTCAGTGGGGATGGTGACAGCATAAGATGATTATCAAAAAGTTTCAGGGAAAAACGGAAAAAGAAGCGACGGAAGCGGCGAAAAAAGAGCTGGGAAACGGCGTTGTGGTAATGAATGTTAAGGAAGTAAAGAAAAAGGGGATTTTTGCCTTTTTAAAGCCTAAAACGGTGGAAGTAACGGTCGCCCTGGAGGAAGAGCCGGACCGCGCCCTGGCGCCCAAAAAAGAAGCGGTCAGAACCGCCCCGGCTGGCGCAAGGGAAAAGTCCGTTGCGGTTTTGCAAAAATCGGAAACTACCGATAAGGTGATAGAAGAAAAGCTGGAAAGCCTCCAGTCGCTGTTGGAAAAGCAGCTCCAAAAAAGCGACGCGGAAAAGGAAAGCGAAGAAGGGAAAACGGCGGAAGAAGAGGAAAAGCCGGAGGACAGCAATGTCCGTTTCTTAAAGCTTTTATATCATACGATGCTGGAAAACGAGATCAACGAAAAATACGCCAACCAGATTATCGACGAGCTGGACGCGGTGTTAAAACCCAACATGCCCATCGATTTTATGCTTTCCAACGTCTACCAGAAAATGATATTGAAATTCGGTCAGCCCGCAGGGCTGACGGAGCCGGAAAAAGGACCGAAGATTGTCTTTTTCATAGGACCTACGGGAGTCGGGAAAACGACGACGATTGCAAAGCTTGCTTCCCGCTACTGCGTGGACGAAAAGAAGAAAATCGCGCTGTTTACGACGGATACCTACAGGATCGCAGCGGCGGAGCAGCTTCGGACCTATGCGAATATTCTGGAGGTTCCGTTCCGCGTTATTTATTCGGTAGAGGAAATGCGCCGGGGAATCGAGGAATTTAAAAACAGCGATTATATCTTTGTGGATACGGCGGGACATTCCCATCAGAATGTGAAGCAGCGCGAGGCGATGAGCGAATTTATATACGCCGTGGACGAAAAGCTGGAAAAGGAAGTTTATCTGGTGGTCAGCGCCACAACGAAATACAAGGATCTGGTCAGCATTGCGGATACTTATTCCGGAATGACGGAATACAAACTGATTTTTACAAAGCTGGACGAGACGACCAGCCTCGGGAATCTGTTGAATCTGAAACTGCATACGGGAGCGCAGATGTCCTATGTGACCTGCGGTCAGAATGTGCCGGATGATATGGAGGATTTCAATCCCCAAAAAACCGTTAAGATGCTTTTGGGCGGCAGCAAGGCGTCGTAAGGAGGTGCAGCCATGGATCAGGCGGAAAGTCTTAGGAATATTATAAAAATGAACGGTCAGCCCCAGCGTCCCCTTGCACGGGTCATTACCGTTACGAGCGGGAAGGGCGGCGTCGGAAAATCCAATGCGGCGATCAATCTGGCGATTCAGTTCCGCCAGATGGGACAGCGTGTGATCATACTGGATGCGGATTTCGGACTTGCGAATATTGAAATTATGTTTGGAGCGGTGCCGAAACATAATCTGTGCGATTTGATCTACCAGGGCAAAAATATCAAAGAAATCATTACCTGGGGACCGGGGGACGTCGGCTTTATTTCCGGCGGTTCCGGAATTGCGGGGCTCTCCAATTTGAGCAGGGATTATCTGGTCTACATTATCCAGAATCTTGCCGAGCTGGACGCCATAGCGGATATTGTGATCGTGGATACGGGAGCGGGCATTTCCGACGCGGTGTTGGAATTTCTTGTGGCAAGCGGCGAGATTTTACTGGTAACCACGCCGGAACCAACCTCTATTACGGATTCTTATTCCCTGTTAAAAGCGTTGAACAGGCACCCGCGGTTCTCTACGGAAATGTCGCAGATCAAGGTTATTGCGAATAAGGTGGAAGACGGCGACGAGGGCAGGTCTTTGTTTACGAAGCTTAACGCCGTGGTAACGAGATATTTAAAGCTGCCCATCACTTATCTGGGATCGGTGCCCCAGGATCAGAATTTATCCAAGGCGGTTATGCAGCAGATGCCGGTATCTTTGGCAAATCCCAATGCGAAATCGGCAAAGGCGTACCAACGAATTGCAGGCATCTTAATGTACGGCGAACAGGGAGAGCAGGCGGAGACGGTGCAAAAAAGAGGAATGGCGGCATTTTTTTCGCATATTATCACTACAAAGAGTCCGCACCGTCAATGAGCAGTTTGGTTTAGTATGGACGATAGGAGAGAGACATGTTGACAGAGTTAATTAGACCCGGAGATAGAATTGAGATTCAGGCTGTCGAACAGGCGATTTTAGGAAGCGCCGCAAATCAAAAGGCGTATACGTCCAAAATCTACGATATACTGGATGACGAGAGTCTGGAAATCCTGATGCCCATGGATGGGACCAAATTGATTCTCCTGCCAGTGGACGGCGAGTACCGGTTCTGCTTCTATACAGGCAAAGGACTGTATCAGTGCTTTATCAGGATTACGAACCGTTATAAAAGCAACAACGTGTATTTGCTTTTGTGCGAAATGACTTCTCCCATCGAAAAGTACCAGAGAAGGGAGTATTACCGCTATGCCTGTACGCTTCCTTTAAGAACGCGGGACCTGATGGATGAAGAGCTGAAGGCGGTGGAGGAACACAAATTCCGTATGCGGATCGGTCTGCCCATGGCGAAAGGACAGATTGTGGATATCAGCGGCGGGGGAATCCGTTTTATGACACCGGTGCGCTACGAGGTGGGAATGCAGATCGTCCTTTGTTTTTCTTTGAATATCCATGGCAGGGAAATGCCTTACGAGCTGGTGGGACAGATTTTAAGCTGTAGGGAAAACGAGGTACGCAGGGGCGAATTTGAGCATAGAGTCATGTTTACCGCGGTTGAAAATAAGCAAAGAGAGGAAATTATCCGGTACATTTTTGAAGAGGAGCGTAAGAGTCGCCGGCGGGAAAGCACCGCAAGGCTTTTGGACAATCAGGAGTGAGCTATGAGTAAAAAAATATTGGTTGTAGATGATTCTGCACTCATGAGAAGAATCTTATGTGATATAATAAATGCGGATGTAAGGTTTCAAGTGGCGGATACGGCTGTAAACGGGCTGGAGGCACTGAAACTGCTGCGGACAAATACATATGATGTGATTCTGTTGGATATGATGATGCCGGAAATGGACGGGATTTCTTTTTTGAAGGAAATGAACCGGATCGGCAATACCACAAAGGTCGTGGTCAGCAGTACGCTGGCGAGCGAGGGCGCGGACATTACCGTGGAAGCGCTTTCCCTGGGAGCCGTGGACTTTATTAAAAAGCCGGACGGCATACTGGACGCCAGGGGAGAAAAGTACAGCGGGCTTTTGATCCGGATACTGACGGAGGTCGCTTTTGGCAGCGGACCGGAGAAAAAGGTCTCCGATACGGTCAGAGCCGCTGAAGGCAGGAAGCGGAGCGAAAAGCAGAAACCCGAGAAAGAAAAGCGTAAGTCCGGTTTTGTCAGAAACGCGGTAAGGGAGCTAAAGAGCGGCGGAGGAAAGAAACAGATTGTTGCGATTGCAAGCTCTACGGGAGGACCGAAGGCGCTGCAGGAGGTTTTGCCCGGGCTGCCGGAGGATCTGGACGCGCCGGTACTGGTGGTACAGCATATGCCGGCGGGCTTTACGGCGACTCTTGCCGAACGGCTTGATAATACCTGCCCCCTTCACGTACAGGAGGCGGCGGACGGGCTGCCGGTACAAAAGGGCAATATCTATATTGCCAAGGGCGGTATCCATATGACGCTGGTCCGTTCGGGAGGATGCGAGAGAATCGCCTTTTTGGACGAACCGCCCCGGGAGGGTGTCAAGCCCTGCGCCAATTATATGTATGAATCCCTGGCGGATTGCGGTTATGAGCACATAACCTGCGCGGTGCTGACCGGAATGGGAGCCGACGGGACAGAAGGAATCGCCAATTTGGAACAGCAAAAGGATCTGTATGTGATCGCACAAAATAAAGAGAGCTGCGCCGTTTACGGTATGCCGAGAAGTGTGGTCGCGGCAGGTCTTGCAGATGAAGTTGTACCACTGGAACAAGTGGCTGAAGCAATCATAAAGAACGTGGGGGTAAGAAAAGATGGATGTTAGTCAATATCTTGAGATTTTTCTTGATGAAACCAAAGAACATTTACAGAGCCTGAGCGATCAGCTCATGAATCTGGAACAGGATCCCGGAAATATGGATACGATCAACGAGATTTTCCGTGCGGCGCATACCTTAAAGGGTATGGCGGGCACTATGGGATATAAGCGGATGCAGACGCTGACCCATGATATGGAAAACGTATTTTCGGAGGTCCGCAACGGGACCTTTCAGGCGGACGGCAATATGATCGACGTGCTGTTCCAGTGCCTCGACGCGTTGGAAGAGTATACGGAAAATATTCAAAACACTTCCGACGAGGGAACCAACGATAACGAACATCTGATCAAAGCGTTGAATGACATATTGGCTTCCAAAGGCAAAGCTGCGCCTGCCGCACCGGCAAAAGAGGAAAAGAAGGAAGCGCCCGAAACGGCGGCTGCCGCTTCCGCGTCGGATACCGCAAAAGAGAAATGGAGAGAAATCCCTCTGGGAGATACGGAACGGACCGTAATGGCGGAAGCCGGAAAAATGGGCAAGAACGTCATGGGAATTACCGTTTACGTACAGGAGAGCTGCATTTTAAAGGCGGCGAGAGCGTTTTTGGTATTTAAGGCGCTGGAGGAATTGGGAGAGACCATCGTATCCGTGCCGAGCGCCCAGGATATCGAAGATGAAAAATTTGATTTTGAATTCAGCGTGATCTTTATCACGGACGCGGATTGCGAAAAGGTAAGAGCCGCGATTATGAACATATCCGAAATCGATAGCTGTTACGTATCCCTGATGGAGACGGAAGCGCCCAAGGAGCCGGAGAAAGCGGAGGTTGTGAAGGAAGAGGAGAAGGCGCAGCCGGCTGTTGCGGCTGCGAGAACCGCGGCGGCGCCGGCAAAAGCCGATAAGAATAAAAACGTCAAACCCGTTGTCAACAGGACGGTCCGCGTGGATATTGAAAAGCTGGACGTGCTGATGAATCTGGTCAGCGAGCTGATTATTGCGAAAAACTCCCTGGTATCCGCTGCAGCGACCGAAGGCATTACTGCCAACAGCTCGGTCAATGAGCCCATTGAATATCTGGAAAGCGTAACGACCAATCTGCACGAGTCCGTCATGAAGGTAAGAATGGTTCCTATTGAATCCGTGGTACAGAAGTTCCCGAAGATGATCAGGGATCTTTCTAAAAAGCTGGATAAGAAAATGCAGTTGTTTATGAGCGGCGAAGAGACGGAACTGGACCGTACCGTGGTTGATGAAATCGGCGATCCCCTGATGCACCTGCTCCGTAATTCTGCGGATCACGGTCTGGAGTCGGCGGAGGTTCGTCTCCAGAGAGGAAAACCCGAAGTCGGATCGATTTTTCTGGACGCTTACCAGGACGGCAACAACGTTGTCATCGAGGTAAGGGATGACGGTAACGGTATCGATGTGGAAGGGGTTAAGGCGAAAGCGATCGAAAAAGGAACGATAACGCTGGAACAGGCTGAAAACATGAGCGATAAGGATATAATCGATCTGTTGTTCCTGCCGAGCTTTTCCACGGCGAAGAAGGTGTCGGACGTATCCGGAAGGGGCGTCGGACTGGATGTGGTAAAATCCAAGATCGAGGCTTTAAGCGGCGATGTAGAGGTTAAGACAAAGCTGGGAGAAGGCAGTACCTTCAGTATCCGCCTGCCTTTGACGCTTGCCATTATCCAGGCGCTGATGGTGGAAGTCGGCGGCGAGAAATATGCGATTTCCCTCGGCTCCATTCAGACTATCGAGGATATTGCGCCCGGCGAGATCAAATTTGTACAAAATAAAGAAGTGATCAACCTGCGCGGGGATGTTATTCCTCTGATCAGATTAAACGAGGTATTGGATATCGCGTCCACCAAGGGACCGGAGGATAATCTGATCGTTGCGATTGTAAAGAAAGGCGATAAGTTGGGCGGACTTGTTGTGGACGAGTTGATGGGACAGCAGGAAATCGTTATCAAATCCCTTGGCAAATATATCAACAAGAGCAAGATTATCAGCGGCGCTACGATACTGGGCGACGGCGAAATCGCACTGATCATCGATGCAAACGCATTGCTTTAAAAGGGGGACGGCACAATGGATGAATTAAAAGAGCTTAACGGACAGGAAAGTATTCAGTACATCGTCGTAAAATTCGGCGAAGAGCAGTTTGGAATTGATATTAAATACATAGACAATATTGTACGTATGCAGAGAATCACGAGAGTGCCCAAGGTGCAAAGCTACATCAAGGGCGTGATCAACCTGCGCGGCGAGGTAATTCCCGTTGTCAGCATCCGCCTGAAAATGGGGCTGGAAGAGGACGTGATTACCAAGACCACGAGAATCATCATTATCAGGCTGGACAACGGAGAAGTCATCGGTATGCTGGTGGATGAGGTAAAGGAAGTCGTGACTCTGGAAGTGTCCCAGATCGAGAAGGTTTCCTACGATTCCAAAGAGGATAAGATCAATTATCTTTCGGGCGTCGGCAAGGATAAGGGAGAGCTTATTTCCCTGCTGGATATGAATCTGGTGTTTGCGGAGAAGGAAAAGGCAAATTAGTCGCCGGAATAGGATAAGATATGCAGAATTTTAATTTAAACGATTCCCAGCAGTATTTCGATGTGCTGAAGGAGATCGGCAATATCGGAGCGGGAAATGCGACGACGGCATTGGCGCAGATGCTTCAGTGCAAAGTGGATATGAAAGTCCCTCAGGTAAGGCTTCTGGATTTTCAGGAGGTCGGTTCCGCCATGGGAGGAGAGGAACAGATCATGGCGGGCGTTTATCTGCTGGTAGAGGGGGATATTACGGGCAGTATGATGTTTCTTTTGGAGGAAAAAGCGGCGCACAGTCTGGTGGCAAAGCTGACACAGATGCCCTCCAATCCGGACGGGGAATTTACGGAAATGGAATTGTCCGCCTTAAAGGAAATCGGCAATATCATTGTGGCGTCTTATCTCAATTCGCTGTCGATGCTGACAAATATGAAGATTATGCCGTCCGTTCCCGATTTGAGCATTGATATGGCTGGAGCGATTTTAAGCGTTCCGGCGATCGAATTTGGGGAACTGGGCGATAAGATTTTGCTGATACAGACACAGTTTACGGATGATGTGGAGTTAAACGGTTATTTCATTTTGGTTCCGGACTTGGAATCCTATGATAAAATACTGACCGCGATAGGCATGTAATTATGAGTGAAATAATAAAAGTAGGAATGGCGGATCTGAAGGTCTGCAAAAGTCCTGACGGCGTAACAACGTTGGGGCTGGGGTCGTGCGTGGGAATTGCGATCAGAGATCCGGGGACCGGTATCGGGGGATTGGCGCATATTATGCTGCCGGACAGTACCGCGATCAGGGATAACAGCAATATCCCCAAGTTTGCGGATACGGGAATCGAAGAGCTGGTCAGACAGATTGTGGCGGCAGGCGGCGCAAGGAGCAGACTGGTCGCGAAGATTGCGGGCGGAGCGCAGATGTTTGCGTTTCAGAATAAATCCAGCATGGTACGGGTAGGAGACCGGAACGTGAAAGCCGTAAAGGCGAAGCTGTTGGAAATGCGGATACCGATTTTGGCAAGCGATACAGGGGAAAATTACGGACGGACGGTTATTTTTTATCCGGAGACGGGGGATTTTATCATCAGGGCGGTTGGAAAGCCGGAGAAGGTGATTTGATGAAAAAGAAAAGAAAAATGCTTCCGATTATTCTGATGCTGACGGCGGGAGCCGTTACCAGTATCATTACATATCTGAAGGATTATGAACTGACGAAAATGTTGTGGACCCTTCTGAGCGTATTGATTATCTTTTACCTGTTCGGTCTGGGAATCAAAAAGGTGCTGGATGTTTTTGATGAGCAGATCAAAGAGGCGGAAGAGAAAAAGGACGAAGGATCGGTTATCGAGAAGGAATTAAACGAAGAGGATAAGCAGAATGCACAAGAGGTCAAAAAGGCGGAACGGGAAAGCTGACGGCTGTTAGCGGTATTTTGCGGAGGGTACCATGGACGAAGCAGGTAGAAAACGGCTCTGGCGGGATTATTATCGCTCGAAGAGTCCGGATTTGCGTGAAAAAATCATATTGGAATATGCCCCGTTAGTAAAGCTGGTCGCAGGGAGGCTCAGCATGTATCTCGGATATAATGTGGAGTATGACGACCTTGTGGGCTACGGAGTATTCGGGCTGATTGACGCCATTGACAAATTTGACACCTGTAAGGATGTGAAATTTGAAACCTATGCCAGCCTCAGAATCCGCGGCGCCATACTGGACCAGATCCGCAAAATGGACTGGATTCCCAGAACAATCAGACAGAGGCAGAAAAAGATCGATACGGTAATCAGGGAAATCGAAACGACGACGGGGAAAAACGCCACCGATGAGGAGATTGCAAAAGGGCTGGGAATTTCCGACGAAGAATATCTGGAATGGCAGTCCCAGATGAAGATTACCAGCGTGGTCAGTCTGAACGAATATATGGACCAGGGCGGCCCTGAGATCGTGGGGGACCAGAGATGGAATGCCAATTATGAAATACCGGAGGACGCGGCGCAGCAGGAGGAACTGAAGGAAAAACTGAAGGAAGCCATGGAGACGCTGACGGAAAAAGAAAAAATCGTTGTTGAATTGTATTATTACGAGGATCTGACGTTAAAAGAAATCAGCCGCATATTGGAAGTTTCGGAGTCAAGAGTATCCCAGCTTCATACAAAGGCTTTAATGAAGATGAAAAATCGGCTCGGAGAGTATATGGGTATTTTAACAGACAGATAGTACGGAGGGGTGCTATGAATGCTTATTTTCAATTGATGATGAGTCCGGGCGGGACGGCGGTCAGACTGGTGCCTCCCAGTGACGGCGGGGAAAAAATCAATATTGCCGAACTGACGGAATATTTGCAGTTAAAAAATGTGGAAGTGCCGGATTTGAAGGCGCTGTACCAGGCAGCGGCTCTTTTGGACCGGGAGAAGGTGGTGCCGCTTACGCCCAAATGCGGGTTCCCGGAGCAGGAAATGTTTTCTCTGCGGATTTCCGAGGACGGGATGGAGGCGGTCGCGCGCTTTTATCCTCCCAGCAATAACGGTTCGCCGATCAGCGGCAAGGAAGAGGTCATACAGGATTTAAAATTCCGCAATGTGGCGTTCGGCTACGACGAAGCGGCGATCGAAGCATATCTTGCTAAGCGGAACTACTGCGAGGATATTGTGGTGGCAAGAGGCATGGAACCGGTGCAGGGGAGGGATGCCCGCATCGAATACTATTTCAATACGGATTTGAGCACCAGACCCACCAGAAACGAAGACGGTTCCGTGGATTTTTTTCATTTGAATACGATTAACCACTGTAAAGCCGGCGACGTGCTGGCGAAATTATACAAAGAGGTGCCGGGAAAGCCGGGCAGCACGGTGCGCGGCGAAAAGATCAGCCCCAGGGACATCAAGCACCTGAGCTTAAAATACGGGCGCAATATCACGCTGTCCGAGGACGGGTGTACCCTGATCTCCGATTTAAACGGGCATGTGAGCCTGACGGGAGATAAGGTGTTTGTTTCGGACGTCTATGAGGTGGAAAATGTCGGAACGGCGACGGGAAATATCGAATCCGAAGGCAGCGTGTTAGTAACCGGCAACGTGCAGGCGGGATTCTCCATTAAAGCAAAGGGAAACGTGGAAGTCCGCGGCGTTGTGGAAGGCGCGCATATCGAGACGGACGGCGATATCATCATTGCCAGAGGCATGAACGGCATGGGCAAGGGCGTTTTGAAGGCGGGAGGCAGAGTAATCCTTAAATTTGCCGAAAACGCTACGATTTATGCGGGAGCTTATGTGGAAAGCGAGTCGATCCTGCACAGCAATGTCAACGCCAATACGGAAGTGATCGTAGACGGCAGAAGAGGCTTTATTGCGGGCGGAATTGTCCGCGCCACGGAAAAGATCAGCTGCAAGACCCTGGGATCTTCCATGGGAGCAGATACAGTCGTAGAGGTGGGCGTGAATCCGGAGCAGAAAAAAAGATTTCAGGAGCTGCAAAAAGAGGTTATGGAGATTACGAAGAATCTGAAAAATATCCAGCCGATTTTGGTCAACGCAACCCAGAGACTGAAAAAGGGCGAAAAATTTCCGCCCGAGCAGATGAAATATATCCAGACGCTCGCCATGGCAAACAAACAGCAGATGGAACAGCTTGAAGCCGATCAGTTGGAATTAAAGCAACTGGATGAATTGATGCAGAGCCAGGGGCAGGCGTGCGTCTGCGTATCCGACGATGTGTATGCGGGAACCAAGATTGCCATCGGAGATGTGTCCATGGTGTTAAAAAGCAGTATGCGGTATTGTCGCTTTATCAGGGAGCGGGGAGACATTAAAGCAACTTCATATTAGGAGGTGTCTTGTATGGCGATTGGAATGATCGAATTGCAGGGAGGTATTCAGAGAACCCAGGATTATACTGCGTTAAAGCATCAGGAAAACGTGAAGCCTGCGGTGGATCAGGCACAATTTCAGGTGCAGACGGAGAAAAAGATAGAAAAGAAACTGAATCAGGTTGTTCAGGGGGATAATGCGGATAAGACCGAAAATCATACGGATGCCAAGGAAAAGGGGAACGGGCAGTATGCAGGCGACGGCGGCGCAAAAAGAAAAAAGCAGAAAGAGCCGCAGGAAGGAAAAGTTGTATTGAAGGGCGTATCGCATTTTGATATGTCAGTCTGACAATAGGAGATACCATGACAGGAATGGAAATTGTACTTCTGATCTTGGGCGCGGTCATTGTTGTCGTCAGTTTCATCATCCCCGATAAAAAGGGGAGCCTTGACGAGAACGCTTTGAAGGGCGCCGAAGAGAAGATTAAAGAAATTGTTGACGACCAGATGAAAGAAGCGAAAGAGAAACTGCAGGAAGAGGTGGATGAAACCCTGACCTATGCGGCGGAGAAATCCGAACGTTCCTTAGAGCGGGTTTCCAACGAAAAAATTACCGCAGTTTCCGAATTTTCGGAAACGGTGCTGGAAGATATCCATAAGAGCCATCAGGAGGTTATGTTTTTATACGATATGCTTCATGATAAGCAGAAAAATCTGCGGGAAACCGTAAAGGAAGCGGACAGAACCAGCGCCATTGTCAAGGAAACCAAGAACGAGCTTGAAAACGCGGCAAAGATGTATCAGGAGGAGCTGGTACAGGAATCCGCCGCCCCGGAGCCGGAACAGACGGCGGAGCCCGAGGTGGATGTGGAAAATGTGTCGGGAACCAACAACAACGAAAAAATACTGGAAATGCACAAACAGGGCAAATCAAATGTGGCGATTGCCAGAGAACTCGGTCTTGGCGTAGGCGAAGTCAAGCTGGTCATTGATTTGTTTGAGGTGATATAATCGTGAAACTGAAATATTATATGAGAGGTCTTGGCGTTGGCATTATTGTGACGGCGCTTCTGATGGGCGTCGCGCTTTCCGGCAGAAAAGAAACGATGACCGATGAAGAAATCCGGGAAAGAGCTTTGGAAATGGGTATGGTCGAAGAGGAAAGCGGCGTTCTTGCCGACGACTTCGGAAAAGAAGAAACGGAAACGCCGGAGCTTACGGCGCAGACCGTATCGGAAAACGAAGCGGAGCAGGAAAACGATTCGGAGGCGGAGAGTGTCCCGGGGCAGGAAAGTGCCTTGGAGGCGGAGGGCGACCCGAAGCAGGAAATTGTGCCTGAGGCGGAAGGCGATCCTGAGGGCGCGGATGAAACGGAGACGGACAGCATTATCATTACCGTCTACAGCGGCGACGGCTCCAGAAGCGTTGCCAACAGGCTGCAGGAGGCGGGCGTCATAGACGACGCGGCGGCTTTCGACGTTTTTTTATGCGGCAACGGATATGACAAACGGATTGCAGCAGGCGAACATGAAATCCCTGCGAAAGCGACGCCGCAGGAGATTGCGGAGGCGCTGACAAGATAAGCGTTTCGGAATGTGATGTTTCGAAATGTACGAAAGAAAGTACAAATATCAAAGAAAAAAGAGCATGTTTTTCGGGAAAAACCCTTGAACTTGCTCTTTCTTTATGATAAAATTTTCACGTTGCGGTTCGTCGGGAGATTTCAGTCCGGCGGCGCATCGGAAACAATCAAACACGTATGCGGATTGACTGCCGGTGCTTCTTTGACGCGGAGGTGGCAGGAGAGCGGATGTATACGGAAGTAAATAACCAAACGGAGGTAAGAAACATGAGCGTTATTTCAATGAAACAGTTATTAGAAGCAGGTGTTCATTTCGGACATCAGACAAGAAGATGGAACCCTAAAATGGCTCCTTACATCTACACAGAGAGAAACGGTATCCATATTATCGACTTGCAGACATCTGTAGGCAAAGTGGATGAAGCTTATCAGGCAGTTTCCCAGATCGTATCCGCAGGCGGAACCGTTCTTTTCGTAGGAACCAAGAAACAGGCGCAGGATGCCGTAAAGACAGAGGCGGAACGCTGCGGTATGTTTTATGTAAATGAAAGATGGTTAGGCGGTATGCTGACCAACTTCAAGACCATTCAGAGCCGTATCGAAAGATTAAAAGCAATTGAGAAAATGTCCGAGGACGGCACCTTTGACGTATTACCCAAAAAAGAAGTTATCGCACTGAAAAAAGAGTGGGAAAAACTGGAAAAGAACCTGGGCGGTATCAAAGGAATGACACAGATCCCCGATGCAATTTTCGTTGTAGACCCTAAGAAGGAAAGAATTTGCGTACAGGAAGCTCATGCACTGGGAATTACGCTGATCGGTATGGCAGATACAAACTGCGATCCCGAAGAGCTTGATTTTGTAATTCCGGGTAATGACGATGCGATCCGCGCGGTAAAACTGATCGTTTCCAAAATGGCTGACGCTGTTATCGAAGCAAATCAGGGAGAAGCGGTTGACGAAGTAGAGGCTGAAATGCTGGAAGGCGCAGACGAAGCGGAAGAGACAACGGAAGAAGCATAATCCGATAAATTAGGATATTACTTGAAATTTGATTGATGAATGGAGGAAACAGACATGGCAATTAGCGCTTCCATGGTAAAAGAATTAAGAGAAATGACCGGTGCCGGTATGATGGACTGTAAGAAAGCTCTTACGGAAACAGACGGCGATATGGATGCAGCAGTAGAATTATTAAGAAAGAGCGGCGCAGCAAAGGCTGAGAAAAAAGCTGGCAGAATCGCAGCGGAAGGTATCTGCCGCGTAGCGGTTGAAGGCAATACCGCGGCGGTAGTAGAAGTAAACTCCGAGACGGACTTTGTCGCTAAAAACGAAGTTTTCCAGACTTACGTAGAGGCAGTTGCAAAACAGGCGCTTGCTTCCGACGCGGCTGACGTGGACGGATTGATGGAAGAAGCATGGATCGAAGACAGCAGCAAGACTGTAAAAGATGCTCTGGTAGAAAAAATCGCTACCATCGGCGAGAAACTGAATATCAGAAGATTTGCAAAGGTTACTGCTGAAAACGGCTGTGTTGTAACTTATCTTCACGGCGGCGGAAGAATCGGCGTAATCGTAAAAGCGGAAACAGGCGTAGTCAACGACGACATCAAAGAAGCGTTGTCCAACGTAGCGATGCAGGTAGCGGCTATGAATCCCAAATACGTATCCACAGAGGACGTATCAGAGGAGTACAAGGCGCATGAGAAAGAAATTCTTATGGCGCAGGCGCAGTCTGATCCTAAAAACGCAAACAAGCCCGAGGCGATCATTGAAAAGATGATCATCGGACGTCTGAACAAAGAGTTAAAGGAAGTCTGCCTGTTAGAGCAGGAATATGTAAAGGCTGAAAACAAAGAATCCGTTGCAAAATATCTGGAAGCAGTCGGCAAAGCAAACGGCACGGACTTAAAGGTAACAGAGTTCGTTCGTTTTGAAACAGGCGAAGGTCTGGAAAAGAAAAATGAGGACTTTGCGGCTGAGGTTGCAGCGCAGATGAATATGTAAAAATTTGTCGAAATTAAGTGGATAGAGACAGCGATAAGAACCCTTGTAAGTGGCGTGAAAATGTCATTTGCAAGGGTTTTTAATGTTTTAATGTTATTGTCATTGAAATATTTGAGGTAGATAGTTAAATTGAACTATGATAAAATTACAATCATTAGGAGCGAATCCATTGAAATCAGTGATGTGGAGTTGATTTATGGGAATCCATTCAGATCGGCGAATCCTAAAAGAAGCAATAATAGGATTTAGTATATCATTAAGACATATGGAAAGGATTCGACGATTACAGACACATTGACGAAGCAGTTGGTTTGACGAAAGACGACCTGCTATTCAAGAAATTGGCACAGGAGATTACGAAAAAGCAAAGAGACAGTGGATGAGAAAGTTGGTGAAAGTGTGAAAGAAAGAGAACATCAATCAATAGAGTGGAAAGAAAATTGGCATGATGAATATTTAAAGTGGATCTGTGGATATGCGAATGCCTATGGGGGAAAAATATACATTGGTACAGATGATGAAGGGAATGTTGTCGGGATTGGTAATGCAAGAGAACTGTTAGAGAGAATTCCTAATAAGATTACGGATACAATGGGGATTATTGTGGATGTGAATCTTTTATATGAAGGGGAACTGGAATATTTAGAAATTATTGTTGATAAATATCCGTCTTTAATTAGTTTTCACGGAAAATATTATTATCGTTCAGGCAGTACCATGCGTGAAATTACTGGAAAGGAATTAGAACGGGCATTGTTAAAAACGCAGGGAAAAACATGGGATGGAGTCCCTTTGCCTAAACTGTCAGTAGCAGATTTGAATCAGGAGGCAATACAGTTATTTAAAGAGAAGGCAGTGAAAAGAGGAAGACTTACAAATGAAGAAGTCAGCGTAGAAGATATTATTTTAATGGATAACCTGCATCTAATTGATGAAGATGGATATTTGATGAGAGCCGCTATGCTGGCATTTTATAGAGATCCTGAAAAATGGGTGACTGGTTCTTATATTAAAATTGGATATTTTGGAAAATCGGATGCTGACTTGGTGTATCAGGATGAAGTGCATGGTCCTCTAATAGAGCAGGTGGACAAGGCGATAGATTTAGTTTATACAAAATACATGAAGGCACTGATTGACTATGAGGGAATTCAGAGAGTTGAGCAGTTTATGTTCCATAAGGAGGCTTTTCGAGAAATTTTATTAAATGCTGTTGTCCATAAGGACTATAGCAGTTGTAATCCGATTCAGATTAGTGTGTATGAGGATAAAATATATATTTGGAATGATGGCGAAATGCCGCCCAACTTGGATTCTACTGAGAAGCTATTTATGAAACATTCTTCTAAACCATACAATCCTAAATTGGCAAATATTTTTTTCAAAAGTGGTATGATTGAGGCTTGGGGAAGAGGTTTTGAAAAAATCAGGGAAGCTTGTGAGTTGTATAACGGACCATTACCGGAGTATGAAATGAATGAGTCGGGTATTATGGTTCTATGCAAGGCTTGTGCTAGGTATTTGGAAATGTTGTCCGCAAGGGAGAAAGTTGATTCAAGCATTTTGAGTGAGCGAATAATGAACGAAAAAATGAGCGAATTGAAAAAAGAACCAATTATAAAAATTGTGGATTATCTAAAAGAGAATGAAGAGATTACTACCGCAAAAGGTGTGGAAATTACTGGAAGGTCAGAGGCGCAAGTCAGAAGATATTTAAAGGTTTTATGCAATTTTGGAATTATAAAGAAGACACGCACTACCAAAAGTAACGTTTATATTAAGATCTAAATAATTCACTCATAAATGATGAGCGAATAGTGATTGAATAGTAATCGAAGAACATATTTTTGATTTGATTAACTGGTATGACTTGGAGGATAGATTGATTCCTCAAATTGAGAGGCACAATCCCCCAATTTCAAAAACTTCATATTTTGCCTTTTATTTTTTGAATTCCAAATATCCCCCAAATAAAAATTGGGGAATAAACCATACCTATGCAGAAACATTTAAAGATCAGTATTTACAGGCATTTGAGACAAGTTGTGTAAGGGAGTTATATAGTCTTTAAAATATTAAATTTCATAGTATTTTGAAGAGCTTCGGAGACATCTGAGGCTCTTTTTTAATTTTATCTAATAAAAGATGATATAGAAGGTTCTATGAATAATATTGGGATTAGAAATTTCGTAAAGACAAGTCTTTTGGACGGCATTAACGAGAATAAGGCAAAACTTGATGAATACCTTGGAAATAATTATTATCCGGCGATTATTGATAAGGCGACCTTTGATAAAGCAGAGGAAATCCGGATGAGCCGTGCAAAGGCGCTCGGCCGTGTGAGAGAACTGGAAGTAAAACAGGCGGAGCCTTTCCCGACAAAGTTTACAATGCCTGCTGTAAAAATAGTCTATGATGACCCTTTTGCACAGGCGGCTTATGCCTACAGCCTGATAGAAAGCGAGGTGGCGATGGATGGAAGCGAATAAGAACATTACTGTTATCCCCGCCCGGAAACGGGTGGGAAATACCGTGACGGCAGAAGAAAAACCGAAACTCAGGGTTGCCGCTTACTGCCGTGTTTCCACGGACAGCGATGAACAGGCAAGCAGCTACGAGGTGCAGGTGGAGCATTACACCCAGTTCATTCAGAAAAATCCGGAATGGGAGCTGGCGAGGATATTTGCGGATGATGGAATCAGCGGCTGTAATACCAAGAAACGCAGTGAGTTTATTCGTATGATCGAGGAATGCATGGCTGGCAGGATTGATATGATCATCACGAAATCCATCAGCCGTTTTGCCCGGAATACGCTGGACTGCCTGAAATATATCCGGGAACTGAAGGAGAAGAACATTCCTGTTTTCTTTGAGAAAGAGAACATTAACACGATGGATTCCAAAGGAGAGGTGCTGCTTACCATCATGGCGAGCCTTGCACAGCAGGAAAGCCAGTCCTTGAGCCAGAACATCAAATTGGGATTGCAGTACCGGTATCAAAACGGCGAGGTGCAGGTCAACCACAACCGCTTCCTCGGATACACCAAGGACGAGGATGGGCATCTGATCATTGAGCCTACGGAGGCAGAGGTTGTGAAGCGCATCTACCGGGAATATCTGGAGGGTAGCAGTCTGCTCCAGATAGGCAGAGGGCTTGAGGCGGATGGAATCCTGACGGCGGCGGGAAAAGCGAAGTGGCGTCCAGAAACGCTGCGGAAGATTTTGCAGAACGAGAAGTACATTGGGGATGCCCTTCTACAGAAAACCTATACGGTGGATTTCCTTAACAAAAAGCGGGTGCAGAATAATGGAATCGTACCGCAGTATTATGTGGAAAACAGCCATCCCCCTATTATTCCCCGTGACCTCTATATGCAGGTGCAGGAGGAAATGGTGCGGCGGGCAAACCTCCACAGTGGGGAGAAACGGAAGAAGCGGGTTTATAGTAGCAAGTACGCTTTATCCAGCATCGTTTATTGCCCCAAGTGCGGTGATATTTACCGCAGGATTGCATGGAATAACCGCGGGAAACACTCCACTGTTTGGAGGTGCTGCACCCGTGTGGAGCATGGCCCATCCGCCTGTGATGCGCCGACCATTCAGGAATCAGAACTGCAGGAGGCCGTGATAAAGGCTATCAATATGGCACTTGGCGACAGGGACAGTATGATGGCTGCCTTGCAGGAGAATGTGGAGGCGGTCATTCGGCAGGAGGATGAATCCCCGACAGAGGGCATTGAGGCAAAGCTAGAGGAGTTGCAAAAAGAGCTGCTGAAGCGGGCGAATTCCCAAAAAGACTATAACGACATAGCCGATGAGATACACCGCTTACGAGAGTTGAAACAGAACGCTTTGGCGGAGAGTGCAGAGAGGAAGGGGCTGCAAAAGCGGATTGCCGAGATGCGGGAATTTCTGGACAGCCAGCCAACAGAGGTCCTGGAGTATGATGAGCAGCTTGTGCGGCGGCTGATTGAAAAGGTTACGGTCTACGAGGAGCGGTTTGAGGTGGAATTCAAATCCGGGATGACGGTGGATGTGGAGAGATAGGGCAGAAAAAATGTGAGAACGGCACCTTGCAGAAATGCAGGGTGTTTTCTTAATTTAAGGTAAATTTTTAGTGAATTATCACACAGACCTCTTGTGTTTATCAACCACATGGTTTGTAATAAAAATATATTAGTGGAGGTGGATCATGACAACATCGGATATGATAAGAGAGTTGTGTGAGAAACAGAATATCAGTCTTGCGGAGCTTTGCAGACGTATCGGGCAGACTCCGCAGAATTTTAATAAAAAGCTGAAGCGTGGAACTGTTAGTACAGAGGAAATGCTTAAAATTGCGGATGTATTGGGAATTGTATTTGAGCAGAGATTTATTATAAAGGGAAAAAGTGGTATTGAAATAACTAATCGTGAGGTGGAGCATGAGTAATTTAACAGCAGGAACAGGCGCTCCATATTGGTATGAATGGTCTGTAGGTTTTATATATGGTAAAGATGCTAAATCCGGATAACAGAATCAAAAATGTTGTACTGCAGTCACAGGATAGTCAGAGTTTAGTGGTGTTGTGATAACTTACGAAGATGGAATGATTAAATATATTCAAGGGAGATGATTATATGAAAACATCTAGTATGTTAGGGAAAGAAAAGAGAATGTGGAATATTTTCAAAGGAAGAAGCAAGTGTGTAATTGTTCCTTTTGATGATAACTTGATTTCTGGAATAACAACAACAGATATCTCTTATGCCGAAAAGATCAGAACGGTTGTTCAATCAAAACCTGACGCCATTTTGGCATATAAAGGTACTTGCGGATTGATTTGTGATAATTCTATTTCTAGAATTGTAAATATTTCTGCGAGTACTGTAAATAGTAAGCATAAGATGAAATTTACAAAGTGACATCTTGTATATTGGTAGTTTATTAAATGGATTATGTATATTTTGCTAAATAATGGGAGGTGAGTTGATGAAAGAGTTATTTAGTAACGTGGGTCAATTGGTATCCTTTAGAACGGTTGATGATTTTGAAATTGTTGGAATGCTGTTTCAAAATGATCCCAACTCATTACGCAAAATTGTTGTACATATTCATGGCAATTTTGGGAATTTCTATCAGAATAAATTCTTATGGTATATGTCCAAGATATATTGCCAGAGCGGAATAGACTTGCTTACAGTAAATCTTTCATCACACGATGGGCTTGCAGAGGGGTATTATGGAGTTCAATTGAAATACGTTGGTGGAGGTGTGGCAGATTATAACGATTCACAAAAGGACATTCAGGCAGCAGTCGATTTTGCTAAACGCCGCGGCTATGAAGAAATTATACTTCAAGGACACAGCTTGGGCTGTGATAAAATAATAGAGTACTCTGTATCAACTCATGGAGATAATAAAATGATACTTTTGTCACCTGTGGATAGTTATGCCGTGCAAGCTTTATGGCGAAAGCCTGAGACAGTTGAAGAGCAGATTACTCGAATTGAAGCAATGGAGTTTTCAGAAAGGGATAATGGTTGGGGAAAGGCTGATTTAAATTGGGCTAATAAAAATGAGTACGGTGCTTTAGGTGATTGTGCTGAATGGGTTTATCAGATTCCAATCACTTATGATGCACTTATTAAGATTTTAAAAGGCTCCGCATTCCATTACCTTAATCTTGAGAAAAACCCAGAATATTCCTTGAGTAACAAATGCATTGCGTTTGTTGGAAAAAAAGACGGTTTACAACTCCATAGACAAAGCATATGGGTCGACTATCTGAGGAGTAAGTTTACTAATCTGATGGTCATAGATGATCTTGACGCTGATCATGATGTTGTAGGAGTTGAAGAAATACTGATAAATCGAATTGTTAGGTGGATAGAAGCGTAAATGGAAAAAATAAATGATCAAGCCACGAGTAATTTATCTACAGAATCATTAGATTTTTTATAGAATGCTTTGAATCAGTACTTTAAGAAATCCGAACTTCGCCATAAGGAAAGCCAATATAAAGCTTTCAAGCACAAAAACTATTATGTATCGTTTTTTAATGATGAATTTGGTTTAGCTTTTGCTTTGTGGTGGGATTTTGATAGCTTGATTTTCTGCGAATACATAGTTGTATCATGTGATAATCGAGGAATTGGAGCAGGATCACGGTTACTTGAACATTTAGCAAAGTTGAAAAAGCAAATTGTTTTGGAAGTAGAAAAGGGCTCTGAGTTAGCCCTTTTTTATGTCAAAAATAATTTTGTTATAAACGAATATTCATATAATGCGATTCCTTTGAATGGTGAAGAGGCTGAGAAGTATGATTTGTTTTCGTACTCTGAATCATTAACAAAAGAAGAATATGATTACTTTTGGAATGTGATAAACGAACCGGAATATCAATTTTAATCATCAACAAAGCAAGTTGATATAGCCAGAAAAAGTTATAGAGTATTTAGTTGTTGGCTGATATACTTTTGTAAATAGGAAAATTTCCCATACAATGTCATGGATATGTTCCCTTCTACGACCACAACACTAAAATCAGTGGTGGATTAAGTCGGACGGAGTGATGGGGCAATTGACGTACTTTCTGTCCTCTCGTGCCAGATAGTATGAGCAAACATATCTATGGTTATAATCGGAAAAGCATACAGTTTTCTATAATAAAATCTTATAACTATGAAAAATGAATCAGGATATTAGGGATGGGCGTGCGGACATTTCTCAGACCGATATAAATCTAGGGCTTCCGTAAAAAAATTGCAAAGCAGATGGATGGCGACTAAGAATTTTTTAGAAATGATAAAGCTAAAAAATAAAGCATTTTCAAGCCATGCAAACAATTTTAAGAGAAAATCAAAGTAACTTAATTTATTATAAAGTATCGTGATAATTTGGGTAAAAGTTAGGCACAAGAATGAGTAGAATGTTTTTATTCAACGTCTTAATGAAAAGTTTGCTTGTTACTTAAATATGGATGGAAAATGAAGAAATGATAAGGCATCATTGCTTATAGCAATATAGATAATAATGTCTTTTTGTGTAAGGGAATTTTACATTTGGAAAGTTGGTGGTATTTTGCAAAGATACTAAATTTATTGCATCATACATTGGAATGGAAATTGAGAGTGCTGAAGTGTATACGTTATTCATTCATACGAGGTTTTGTAGAAATTACTGAATTATGATTAAAAAGTGTGGAAAATAGATCAAAGTATTGAAAATAAAGTTTTTTAGATTTCTATCAAAAATGCCACAGAATTCTTTATCGAACTCCCCTAAATTATTTTTTAACAGTTTTATCCGTTTTACTTATATAGTCTTTTAGAACCATATTTATATACTGACTAAATGATCTGTCATCATTTTCTGCTAGTTCCTTTATTTGTTGTATTATATCCCCATCAAGTGTAATGCTGACTTTTTCTTTCAATGGTTTCATTCAATCACCTACCTTTAAATTAGGATACCACTTTATGCTATTTAATATTGAAAGGTAGTATAAAATATGATAAAATAGTATAAATGATTTGCTGAATATGTTATTTCTGAATGCGGAGGTTTAGATGTGTTGAAACAATACAATTCGTAATTGAAGAATATAAGATCATATGTATAAAGAAATAGCCAGAAGTTATAATTTTGCCACAAAATAAATAACTAAAATAAAGAGTGAAAATTGCAAATTATGTAGTGAGCGCATAAATAAGTGCAGTGTCTAAAAGGAGGAAGTTTTATGGCAATTATTAAATGTCCTGAATGTGGTCGAGAGAATGTATCTGATAGTGCTACAAATTGTCCTGAGTGTGGATATGGTATAAAAGCATATTTTGATGAAATTCATTTAAAAGAACAACAGCAGAGAAAACAATAAAAGAAAAAAGTTATAATTGATAAATTAAAGAATCCAAAGACAATTAGTATAATCGTAATTATTATCATATTATTATGTGCTATCATAACTATTAATATTATCTCGCTTAATAAAAAAAGAAGTGGATATTTTGATAATGTTACATGGGATATGAACAATCATGATGTGTATCAAAAGTATAAAGAACATAAAGAATATAATATGAGTCGGGACGAAGAAGGTCGTTACGTAAGTATGTATATTGAAAATTATTCATTTTATGGATTAGAATGTACAGCATGGATTTCATTTTATTTTGATGATAATCATAAACTTGAAGAAGTTACAGTTAATGTATTTGATTGTGATGATGTAGCAAAAATAAAAGCTATTTTTGACAAATATTTTGAAATTGATTATGAAGAAGATGGTGCTTATATTGGTTACAACACTAAGAATAGCAAAATTGAACTTTGGAATGTTTCAGATGATTCTGCTCAGATTATATACGATAAACTAGATTAAATATATTAGGTATAATATTACTTTCAAGTTATAATAGCATACTAAACATTATTAAAGGGGTGTGTCCATAATGGACAGCCCTTTTTATGCAGTGTAATCTTTAGAGAAAAGTTAGAGAAGCGCCTGCTATACTGACAATGGAGAGACCGGTCGTCAGGGATTGCCGATCGGCGACAGATTGTCAGAGACGGAGGACAAAACGGAAAATGGGAAACAGCAGAGATACCGCGGTCAGGGAACGGCGTTCGGAACGCAAAAGAAGGCGAAGATTGGGAAATCGGTTATTTGCAGCAATTTTAATTGTGCTTGTGATGATCGGGATGTTTCGGATCAGAAACCTGGAGAGGCAGTTGGAAGAAATCCGGGAAGCGCTGCAGGAACAGGGAATTGTGCAGGGAGAATGGAACCTGTCAGCCGTTACAGCCGCTGCAGGCATGGGATCTGTAAAGGTAGAAAAACCGGTAGAACGGACATGGGAGGAAACGCTTCAAAAGCTGGAAGAAATAGGAAGGCAAAATCCGACTGTTCAAAAAATTTATCAAAACAGCTCTGATTATCCGGAGATTATGTTGACGGCGTTAGCGAATAATCCGGAAATGGCGGATTTTGTGGCGGGCTATCCGGATAACGACGGAAGCGTTACCGGAGGGATCAGCGAGCAGGAAAAGGAACAGAGCTTTCCGCTCTTTCTTCAATGGGATTCCAGATGGGGATATCAGGACTATGGAGGGGAGAATATCGGGTTGGCGGGATGCGGTCCCACCTGTCTGTCCATGGTCATGTATTATCTGACAAGAGATGAATCCTTTACGCCCGACAGGATAGCCGAGTATTCTATGAAACACGGCTATTATGTAGAGGGAACGGGGACGGCGTGGGCGTTACTTACGGACTTTCCTACAGCATATGGCGTCAGGGTCGAGGAGCTTGGCGCGGCGGAGGATGCGCTAAAGGCGAAATTGGATGACGGCGGCGTTTTGATCTGCGCCATGAGAAAGGGAGATTTTACGCTGACCGGGCACTTTATTGTGATTTACGGGTACGAGGACGGGAAATTTCTGGTAAACGATCCTAACTGCGCGGCAAGAAGCAGGGGCTGGTCCTTTGCACAAATCAGCGGGCAGATCAAAAATATCTGGGCGTATCAAAATTAGCAAAGCCGCGTGTCTAACAAAGCTGCGTGTCGCAGCGCCTTCCTGCCTCCATATCCAAAATGCCCAAAATACCGCATTGCGCCATACTTTTTACGGCGGCATCCGTGTAAAAAGCCATGTGATAAGTGTAGACCACATTTTTGAATTGTCTCAGATAAGCGATTTCACGGTCAGCGAAAATAGCGGTTTTCAAATCCCGATGCACAATGTGTTCTTCTTCCTCCACAGTATCCAGACCAAGAGCGCCGATCTTTTTTTGTTCGATGCCCTCAATTAACGCCTGAATATCCATGAGTCCGCCCCGGGCGCAGTTGATCAGGACGACGCCGTCTTTCATGCGGGAGAGGGCGTTGCGGTCAATGATATGGTAAGTCTCCGGAGACAGAGCAAGATGCAGGGAGATAACGTCGCTTTGGCGGTATAATTCCTCCAGGTCAACATATTGTGCAAGGGAAGTTGCTTCCGGATTTTTGTACTGGTCATAGCACAGAAGTCTGCATCCAAAGCCGGAGAGATTTTTCATGACCTGCATCCCGATTCGTCCGGTGCCGATGATGCCGACCGTCAGGTCTTTTAATTCTCTTCCCAGCAGACCGGGGAGTGAAAAGTCATTTACCTGCATCCGCCAAAGCGCCTGCTTGTAGTTTCTAAGGCAAAGAAGTATCATCATTACCGTATAATCGGCTACTCCGTTAGGCTCGTAGCGGGCGTTGCAGACATGGATTCCATATCGTTTTGCAGCTTCCAGATCAATGTGGTTATAGCCGATGGTCCTTGTGGAAAAATAATGAATATCCCTCTGTGCGAGCGCATTCATTTCCTCATCTTTGTAGCAGTGCATTCCAAGCGTCGTTACGGCGGAACCGGTATCCAACTGAGAAATTTTATCCAATGTCAGAAGCTTTGGCGTGCATACAATTTCAATCTTATTTTTTTCGGCGAGGTTTTGAAGATATTGCTCTTCATCCTTTCTGACTTCAAAAGCATAAATTTTTTTCATATCGACATTTCTCCTTATAAAAAAATACATACAAGCGGTATCGTGATGACGGACAGCAGCGTGGTGACGAAAATCATGCCCGCTGCATAGTCGCTGTCGCTTTGCTGGCTCTCAGCCATCATAGCGACCGAGGACATACTGGGCAGAGCGCAGATCAGGCTGATTGCCACGGCAATTTCCGTGGAAAGAGCCGAGAGGCGGCTTAGAACCGCATAGAGCGCCAGCGGCAGCAGCACCATCTTTACAAGAACCATAAAATAGATTTCTTTTTTCTTCAGATAGTCCGTGATGCGGATGTAGCAGAACATTCCTCCCAGATAAATCATGGCAAGCGGCGTGGCGGCGGTCCCTGTTTTGGTCAGCGCGGTGTTTAGAAAATCCGGCAGAGACAGACCGCTCAGCAGAAGGATTACTCCAAGCGCTATGGCAACAGTCGCAGGATTGACTGTTTTTTTGAGCGTCTGCATCGCCGCAGGTTCTTTTGCCCGTTCCGCCGGAGCGGTAAGAGAGGAACCGACCGTCCAGAGAATCAACTGATCGACAATCGAATAAATGGCAATATACAATCCGCCCCGTTCCGGAAACAAAGCCGTTATAATAGGGATTCCCATAAAACCGCAGTTACCGAACATGATGCAGGCGCGATAAACATTTCTCGTATTACCTTTCAGTCCGCTTCGCGCAGCCAATCCGATTGCCAGCCAATACAGTATCAGGTACAGTACGGCGGCAATCACAAGAATGGACAGGGAAGAAAGAAATTCTTTTTGCGTCGCCCCGTTGAAGGTATTGGTAAAGATTAAAAGCGGCAGAATTACTTTTGTAATCAGGCGTGAAAGCAGAGTCAGTCCATGGCGGTCCAGTACGCCGCATTTGACCGTCAGTACGCCCACGCCGGCATAGATGACAAAGCTTCCGATTTGTTCCAGTACACAGACGACCATCCCGTAATCTCTCCTTTTAAAGGTTCTCTTATTATTGTAAAGCGCCGGTACTGAAATCACCATTTTCGTTTCATAAATGGCGTTTAATATTATTTAATGCTATAATAAAGTGAACGCCATGACGGGAGATGATTGCAATGAACACACAAGAATTAAAATGCTTTATTGTGGCGGCGGACCGCCTGAATTTTACCAGGGCGGCGCAGGAGCTTTATGTGACGACGCCGACCATTACGCACCATATTCAAAAATTGGAGCAGGAACTGGGGGTGCAGCTTTTTATCCGGGACAGTAAGTCGGTACGCCTGACAGCCGCAGGGGAAATTTTTTATCATGACGCCCACGATATACTTCTTCGCATAGAAAGGATTCCGGCGCGGCTGGAGACGGCAAAAAAACGGGAGCAGACGCTGTTGCGGATTGGCTGCACTATGTGGCATGATACCGAATGGATCGTAAAAATCCTGAATGCTTTCAGGCAGGAAATGCCGGATGTCAGTCCCAGGATCTATCTGGATGATTATTTTCAGATAATGAGCCGTTTGACGGAAAATCAGCTTGACCTGGCATTTGGGACAAAAACTATGCTTACAGGCGTTGACGGATGCCGGTTCCGGCAGCTTTATACGGGACACAGCAAGGCGGTTTTCCTTAGAGGAATGATCCCCGGCGCACAGGAGAAAATCCCGCTGTATGAGTTGGAAGCATATCCGCTGGTTGTACTCAGACAGAAGAATGTTCCCAAAATGAAAGACGACAAAGTGGAACGGATGCTCGTATCCAGACCGGGAGAATACAATGTGATCCGTCAGGACGACGTCGAGGCGGTATTGGCTCTGGCGCAAAGCGGTTACGGCGTCGGTATCCTGCCGGAATACGCTTTTGGCAAAGAGGATATCCTTTCCAATGTACAGGTCTGTGATATTGCAGACAGCGCGCCTATTGAATATGGTCTGATCTATGCCGCGGGACAAAAAAATCCCATGATCAAACGGTTTATGGACTGTGCCCTGCATCTTGCCTCAAAATAAGACTTGCCTCAAAATAAGATTTGTGCTCGGTACCAATAAGTGATACAGTATAGATAAAGAAAAATCCGGAAGGGAGAAGAACGATGAATATCAAAACGCAATGTTGCGGAATCGTATTGCTCTTGGTTATCCTGTACTTTTATGTTTGCCGCAAAAAAATCAAACTGAATACCGCGCAGGCGTTTATGAGATTGTTCTGGATTACTTTTTTAAATCTTTCTTTGGATACGTTGTCCATCGTTTTGCTGACCTATCATGAGTACGTTCCGGAAACGTTGATCAATTTTGTGTGCAAATCTTATATTTCCACAATCGTATTGACCGGATTGGCGGCTCTTTTATATATATGTACGGACATTTACGGCGAGAGCAGGGCTTACCGGAGGATTTGCACGGTCAGCGGTCTGACGGCTGCGTTTGGGATTATTCTGATCTTTGCGTTTCCGATTTATAAATCATGGGAAAGCGCCGAGCGGGTTTATACCTACGGGGCAAGCGTGCTGACAACCTATTTGTTTACGGCTGCGTTTTTGATTTGCATTGTGATTTTACTGATTTCCCAAAAGAAAAAAATTGACCCGAGAAGATGGGATGCGATGCGGATCTGGATGATTTTGTGGCTGGGCGCGGCTATTATGCAGTTTTTCTTTAATGAAATGCTGTTGGTGGGTTTTGCGAGCGCAATCGGAATTGTGATTATCTATCTGAAACTGGAAAATCCCGAATTGAATATGGATAAAAGCACGGGAATGTTTAATCAGGAAGCGATGCTTTTATATACGGAACAGCTCCATCGGAAGGAAATTCCGTATGCGATGATTGAGCTGATTATGCCCAATTCTTTTTGCGTCCATGCTTCCACGGGAGAGCAGGACGCCGTTCAGAGGCAGATAATTGCTTATTTGCTGGGAATACCGGATGCGTATCTTTTTAAAAACGAAGAAGACGAAGCGGTTCTGATCTTTGAAGAGCGGGAGAAAGCGGAGTTATATCTCGATATCCTTAAGAGCCGCTTTGATTTTGGATGGGGAGAGGATGGAAATAACTATATCAATCCCGAGTGGGTTTATATGCCGGACGGAAGTATTATTACGAGAAGCGAGGATGTCATACATCTGTTGGGGTATGCCAGAATGAACGGCAAAAACTATGCGGAAGAGGATACCGTCGTCATCGACCGCAGGCTTTTAGACGATATGTATCGGGAAAAAAGCGTGGAAACGCTGATTATGGACGCGTTGGAGCATGACAGGGTGGAGGTCTTTTATCAGCCGATTTATTCTACGAAGGAAAAGCATTTCACTTCGGCGGAAGCGTTGGCGCGTATCCGTGACAAGGACGGAAATCTGGTGCCTCCGGGAGTGTTTATCGAAATCGCGGAAAAGAACGGGAGCATTATGCGGCTCGGCGAGAGAGTGTTTGAGAAAGTATGCCGTTTCCTGCGGGACAACAAACCCGAGCGGTACGGCTTGGAATACATAGAAATCAATCTTTCCGTCGTACAGTGCGCTTATGAACATCTGGCGGAAAGTTTTATGAGAATTATGGAAAAATACCAGATACCGCCGGAACGGATTAACCTGGAGATTACAGAGTCGGCTTCGGTGGGAGAAAAAAAGATTCTGCTGGACAATATGAAAGAGCTGATGGATTACGACGTGAAATTTTCGCTGGATGATTTCGGCACCGGACAGTCCAATCTGAACTATATTGTGGAAATGCCGGTCGATATTGTTAAATTTGACCGCAACATGATCCTGTCGTATTTTGAGAACGGAAAGGCTAAATATGTGATGGACGCGGCGATGCACATGATTCACGGAATGAAACTGCAGATCGTATCGGAGGGCATTGAGACAAGAGAACAGTTTGATACGATGACAAAGCTGGGGATCAGCTATATTCAGGGCTATTATTTTTCAAAGCCGCTGCCGGAAAACGAGTTTTTGGATTTTATCAGCCGGAGACGGTAAAACGTTCACGGGCACATGTTGAAAAACATAACGGAAAGTGATATAATAGGGATATGCTTGGGGAAGCAAATATACGGAAAAAGGGGTTGGGACAAATGAA
Organism: uncultured Lachnospiraceae bacterium; assembly: GCA_900542015.1. Lineage (GTDB taxonomy): Bacteria > Bacillota > Clostridia > Lachnospirales > Lachnospiraceae > UBA2882. The sequence goes on from UQLY01000004.1 coordinate 166,037, forward strand.
TAAAAAAAGACACAACACGATACATTCCATCAAAGCGAAAATCTGTGTGATTATTGACATTGCGATTATTCTGACGGGCGTGTTGGTACTTCTGAATTATTCTTCCAGAGCAAAAGAACAAATTTCAACCGTATCGCAGCATTATATCAACGACTTGTCGGTGGCATACGGAAGCACCCTTGACAATGAGATCAAACGTGCCGGAGGGGATTCCTACAGCGTGCTGAAATCCGACAATCTTTCAATGAAGCTGGATAACGTCGGTATGGCAGGCGTTGAATCTAGTTATGTGTATGTTGTGAAGGCGGACGGCGCGATGGTATACCATCCCGACGGCAGCAAGATCGGCAAATCCGTGGAAAACGCGGTTGTCAAACAGGCGTGCGAGGATCTGCAGGCGGGACGGACGGTTGAAAGCGGCGTCGTTTCTTATGAATATAAAGGCGTTACCAAATATGCGGCACTATATGTCAGTACATATGAAGATTTTATCCTGATTGTAACGGCGGACGAGGATGAAATCTTTGCACCGGTCAGACAGATGAATGTGGTAGGCGGAGTCGGCATGGTAATCGCTGTTTTCCTGTGCAGCGTGATCGGATATCTGCTTGTGAGCAAGATGATTAAGCCGGTGGAAAAATTGACGGATTATCTGACAGATAAAATTTCTAATATGGACTTTACGGTGGATGAAGAGCAGGAAAAACTTGCCGGGCATAAGGATGAGATCGGCAGCATGAGCAAGGCGGTATCCCGGTTGAGGGAAAAACTTGCCGAGGTTGTGGAAAATATCCGTACCCACAGTGAAATGCTGATGACGGCGGCTGACGATTTGAGCGGCAGCGCTTCGGAAACCGCTACGACAATGGATCAGGTGGAGAATGCGGTTAATGATATTGCCCAGGGAGCAAACTCTCAGGCGGAGGAAACCCAGTCGGCAACGGAAAACGTTGTGGAAATGGGCAACATGGTAGAGGAAAGCAACGAAGTCGTGGAACAGTTGGTAGAATATGCTTCCAAAATGAAGGAATCCAGCAACCGGGCAAAAGCGATCTTAACGGAGTTAGATCAGGTAAACCGCAGGACGGAGCAGTATATCGACGTTATTGCAAAGCAGACGGATACGACAAACGATTCCGCTAAGAAAATCAGCGAAGCGGCAAGCATGATTACGGAGATCGCGGAGGAAACCAATCTTCTTTCCTTAAACGCTTCCATTGAAGCAGCAAGGGCGGGCGAACAGGGACGCGGATTTGCGGTGGTCGCTTCCCAGATTCAGAAACTGGCGGAACAGTCCAACGAATCGGCGCAGCAGATCGGAGATATTATCAGTGTATTGCTTTCCGACAGTAAGAAAGCGGTGGAAATCATGTCCGACGTCAGAGCGAGCATGAAAGAACAGAGCGAGCATGTGGAGAAGACGGACCAGGCGTTCGGAGAGATCAGGACGGAAGTGGAAGGCTCCATTGAAGCGATGCACTATATTTCCGAAAAAATGAACCGGATGGACGAAGCGAGAGGCAAGGTCATTGACGTGGTACAGGCGCTGACGGCAATTGCCGAAGAGAATGCGGCGAGCACGGAAGAGACGTCGGCTGCCGTTACGGAGGTTTCCGCAATCGTGACGGGAATTTCGGATAAATCGGAAGAGCTTCGCAAGGTGGCGCAGGGCATGGAAGATAGCATGAGCATATTTAAAATCTGATTTTGAGATAAGCCAAAAGAATAGAAGCAAAAAGACATAAATGACAAGAAGGGCTGTCCTGTTGGAGAAAGAAATAATTTCTAAAGGGACAGCCTAATTTTCTCTTTTTTTTAAACTGCATTTGTGATACAATGCAAAGTAGTGTGTATGGGAATGGAGAAATGAAATGGCGCAGCATGAGGAGGAGCAGTTACAAAAGAAACGCCGTAAAAGGGTAAACAGGCTGAAAAAAATAATTGTAACTGTAGTGCTTGCTGCAATACTGATACCGACAATCGCCAGCATCGTTTTGGGCGTCCGGCTGCATGTGATAAGCGACAGGCTAAAGCAGTCGCAGAACGAACAGAAAGAGCTGCAGGATGAGCTGGAGAAACTGACCAAAGATTCCGATGATCTGAGAGCGCAGTTAGAGTCTGCACAGCAGGAGGCGGCTGCGGCGAAGGAAGCCGATACGGTCCTGGAAAGCGAGAACAGCGTACAGGACGTGACAAGCGCCGACGGCATCAAGCGGGTGTATCTGACCTTCGACGACGGACCGAGCGTGAATACGGCGGCGATTTTGGATTTGCTTGCCCAATATCAGGTAAAAGCGACTTTTTTTGTGGTAGGGGATACCAGTGAAGAAGGGAAGGCGCTTTACCGGCGGATCGTGGCGGAAGGACACAGCATCGGGATTCATTCCTATAGCCATGTGTATAAGGAAATTTATGCTTCCGAGGACGCGTTTTTTGACGACTTTTATCTGATGTCGGACTATTTGTACGATGTGACGGGCGTCAGACCGTCTATCTGCAGGCTGCCGGGCGGAAGCAGCAATACGGTCAGCGATATCGATATGGCGGGCGTGGTAAACAGGCTGAACGCACAGGGCGTTACCTGTTATGATTGGAATATTTCGGGCGGCGATGCCGACGGGCATGACTTGTCAGCGGAAGAAATTGCCGAAAACGTGCTGACCGGAGTGGACAGGTTCCAGACATCCATCGTGTTGCTGCACGACGGAGGAGGCAAAGCGGTTACCGTAGACGCTTTGCGGCTGATTTTAGAAGACCTGACAGGCAGGGAGCAATTGGAGATCAAGCCGATTACGGAGGAAACTCCGATTATTTTGCATATTACACATTAGAAAAAGGAGAGGAAATACAATGGGCTTTTTTCAGGACTTAAAAGAAGATTTATCCATGGCGGTAAACGAATTGATCCCGGAGGCGGATGAAGAACTGACAAATCCGGAAGAAACCGCAGAAAACAAGGAAGAGACCGTAGAGAATAAGGAAGAAACGGCAAAAGAGGATGAGGTCGTTGTAAACGAAGACGCTTTTCGCGCCGCGGTAGACCGTTTGGGCGAGGATACGGAGTTGTTTGCCGGCGCTTCCTTGCAGGAGCAGGAAGAAGAGACCGGAGCGCAGGCTGGAGAAGACCGGGCGGATGATGAGACGCAGCCGGAGCTTTCAGAGGAACAGCCCGCAGAGCAACCGGAAGCGCCCTGGGAGGAAACGCTGAAAGAGGAAACATCTGCGGAGGAAAGCGCAGAGCGTAATCCTGAGGATGAAAATTTAACCGCTGGGGGTGCGGACAGCTTGATCAAAGAGGTCTGCGAGGAAATAGAACAGGCGGATGAAGAAACAGAATTAGAAAAAGAGGTAGGAAAAGTCATGACACAGCAAAGCGAAACAGTATTAACAGGAGAAGCATTGGATGAGACAGGCGTTATTACAAACGGCATGAAAGTAACCGGCGATATCAGCAGCCAGGGTTCGTTAGACGTATTGGGTGCGATCAAAGGCAATATTGAAATCCTGGGAAAATTGAACATATCGGGAGAAGTTGAAGGAAACTCCGTTGCCGCGGAAGTATTTGCGGATTCGGCAAATATTACGGGAGAAATCCACGCCAGCGGCAGCGTGAAGGTGGGACAGAGCTCCGTCATCATCGGCAATATTTTTGCAACAAGCGCAGTCATTGCGGGCGCGGTAAAGGGCGATATCGATGTGCAGGGACCTGTCGTATTGGATACTTCCGCGATTGTTATGGGCAATATCAAATCCAAATCCGTACAGATCAACAACGGCGCGGTTATTGAAGGTATGTGTTCACAGTGCTATGCGGATGTAAATCCTGCTTCTTTTTTTCAGGATTTAAATAAATAATACCGGGGGAACTGGAAATGAAAAGAATCATGTTGAAGCTAAGCGGAGAGGCGCTTGCCGGAGAGAAGAAGACCGGGTTTGACGAAGAAACGGTCAGAGGTGTCGCGCTTCAGGTCAAACAGCTGACGGACGACGGCATCCAGGTGGGAATCGTCATCGGCGGCGGCAATTTCTGGCGGGGGCGTACCAGCGAACATATCGACAGGACGAAAGCGGATCAGATCGGTATGCTTGCAACTGTGATGAATTGTATTTATGTGTCGGAAATTTTCCGTTCCGTGGGAATGAAAACCAGTATTCTGACGCCTTTTGAATGCGGGTCTTTTACCAAATTGTTTTCCAAGGACCGGGCAAACAAATATTTTGAAAAGGGAATGGTCGTCTTTTTTGCAGGCGGCACGGGACACCCGTATTTTTCTACGGATACAGGCGTTGTCTTAAGAGCCGTAGAGGTGGAAGCGGAGGTTATCCTGTTGGCAAAAGCCGTTGACGGCGTGTATGACGACGATCCGAGGACGAATCCTGCGGCAAAAAAATACGACGAGGTTTCCATTGACGAAGTCATTGCAAAGAATCTGCAGGTGGTGGATATGACGGCGTCCATCCTGGCAAGGGATAACCGGATGCCGATGTGGGTTTTCGGGCTGAACGGGGAAAACAGTATCGTCAACACGGTTTCCGGAAAATTTAACGGAACGAAAGTAACCGTTTCTCCATAGAGAGCAGGGAAACGGCGTAAAGCTGCGGGCAGCAATGTGAGTCAGAGAATAGAGGATCAGAAATAGGAGGATAATCCAAATGGATGAGAGACTGAAGGTATATGATGAAAAAATGCAGAAGGCGGTTGAATTTCTTGCTTCGGATTTTGCGTCCGTGAGGGCGGGACGCGCGAATCCCCATGTATTGGATAAAATCAAGGTTGATTATTACGGTACGCCCACACCTTTGCAGAGCGTTGGGAATATCAGCGTTCCGGAACCGCGTATGATCCAGATCGCGCCTTGGGAAAAAAGCCTGATTAAAGAAATTGAAAAAGCGATTATGATGTCGGACGTGGGAATTACGCCTACCAACGACGGCTCGGTTATCCGCCTTGTATTTCCGGAACTGACTGAAGAGCGCCGTAAGGAGCTTGTAAAGGATATTAAGAAAAAAGGCGAAGATAATAAGGTAGTAGTCAGAAACGCCCGCCGCGACGGAAACGACGCGTTTAAAAAGCTGGGCAAGGGAGAAATTTCAGAGGATGAGGTAAAACAGCTTTCCGACGAACTGCAGAAGCTGACGGATAAGTATATCAAGGAAATTGATAAAATGGTAGACGAAAAATCAAAAGAGATTTTGACCGTTTAGTTTAAAAAGAAAAATCATGAGGGGGCAGACATTTTATGCTGTTCCCTTTTGTGCGATTTTGTGAGAAAGGTTGGATAAGATGAACGTACCCAAGCATGTTGCTATCATTCTGGACGGAAACGGCAGATGGGCAAAGAGCAAAGGGATGCCCCGCAATTACGGTCATGCCCAGGGAAGTAAAAATGTGGAAATTATCTGTGAAGAAGCCTATCGGATGGGGATTCAATACCTGACTGTTTATGCTTTTTCCACAGAGAACTGGAACCGTCCCAAGGACGAGGTGGACGCGTTGATGAAACTGTTGCGTAATTATATGAAAACCTGCCTGAAAACGGCGGCGAAAAACCGGATGTGCGTCAGGGTAATCGGGGATAAGACCGGACTGGACGACGATATCCGTAACAGAATCGAAGAACTGGAAGCGGCTACGGTAAATAACGACGGGCTGCATTTTCAGATCGCCTTAAATTACGGGAGCCGGGATGAAATTATCCGCGCCGTAAAAAAGATTATGACCGATACCGAAAAGGGGAAACTTTTGCCGGAACAGATGAATGAGGCGGTTTTTGCAAATTATCTGGACACCGCGGGGATTCCGGAACCGGATCTTTTGATCCGCACAAGCGGAGAGGAGAGAATCTCCAACTTTTTGCTTTGGCAGCTTGCCTATACGGAATTTTATTTTACGGATGTGCCGTGGCCGGCGTTTACCAAAGAGGAACTGGTCAAAGCGGTGGAAGAATATAACAGAAGGGACCGCAGGTTCGGGCTGGTAAAGGAGGAGCAGGATGTTTAAGACAAGATTGATAAGCAGTATTTTTCTGGTAATCATCGTTGCCTCGGCTTTGCTTTTGGGCGGTCCGGTTTTATTCGTCTTTACGCTTTTCGTTGCCCTGAAGGCTTTTTTTGAACTGACAAAGGCGATGCAGGTAAGAAACGACGGAGAAAAGATCAGTATTCTGGAAGTTTTCGGCGCGCTGGGCGTGCTGGGGTATTACGGCGTTCTTTGGTTTGCCAATACGGAAACTTATGTGATGCTGACGATTACGCTGACCATTGTGGCGGTTTTGTTTGTTTATGTATTCGCTTTTCCCAGATATCATGCGAACCAGATTATGGCGACGGTTTTTTCTTTTATTTATGCGCCGATTATGCTTGCTTATTTATATCTGACAAGAAATCTGGAAAACGGCATTTATGTGGTATGGCTGATTTTTATCAGCTCCTGGATCTGCGATACCTGCGCCTATCTGTCGGGAATGGCGTTGGGCAAACATAAGCTGGCGCCCGTGCTGAGTCCGAAAAAATCCGTGGAAGGCGCAGTCGGAGGAATTGTGGGCTCGGCTTTGGTCGGTTTCCTCTATGCGCTTATTTTACAAAAGCTCGGCATACATCAGGAAGCTTTGCTCTGGGGCTTTCCTCTGATTTCGGCGGTCGGCGCCATGATCAGTCAGGTGGGGGATCTGGCGGCTTCGGCGATCAAGCGCAATTTCGGGATCAAGGATTACGGAAAGCTGATACCCGGACACGGCGGCGTTATGGACCGGTTCGACAGCGTGGTATTTACGGCGCCGATGATTTATTATCTGGCGGTGCTGTTGTTAAAATAAAATGCGGGACAGGGGAAGGATTATGAAAAATCTTGTTTTACTGGGCTCGACAGGCTCTATCGGAACACAGACGTTAGAAATTGTCGATGCTTATCCGGAACAATTACATATCATGGCGCTTGCGGCGGGAAGCAATGCGCGGAAAATGGAAGAGCAGGTACGCAAATACAAGCCTGCGTATGCGGTTATGTATGAGCAGGCTGCGGCAAAGGATTTGAAAGAACGGCTTGCGGATACAGACGTGACGGTACTGTGCGGGATGGACGGAATGATCCGGATCGCGACGCTTCCCGAGGCGGATACGGTGCTGACCGCAGTGGTGGGTATGATCGGCATCAGACCGACGATCGAGGCGATTGAGGCGGGAAAAAATATTGCTCTTGCCAACAAGGAAACCCTTGTGACGGCGGGACATCTGATCATGCCGTTAGCAAAGTCTGAAGGAGTATCCGTTTTGCCGGTAGACAGCGAACACAGTGCGATTTTTCAGTCTTTAAACGGAGAACCGAAGAAGCGGCTGAAAAAAATATTGCTGACGGCTTCGGGCGGACCGTTCAGAGGCATGAACAGGGATGCCTTGCGGACCAAGACCGTTGGGGACGCCTTGAAACACCCGAACTGGTCCATGGGCAAAAAGATTACCATCGATTCCGCGACCATGGTCAACAAAGGGCTGGAGGTCATGGAGGCAGGATGGCTGTTTGATGTAAATTATGACCGGATTCAGGTTGTAGTACATCCCCAAAGTATCATACATTCTATGGTAGAGTATGTTGACGGAGCGGTTATGGCGCAGCTTGGGCTTCCAGATATGAAGCTGCCCATACAATACGCCCTGTTTTATCCGGACAGACTGCCCATGGATACGAAAGGTATAGATTTTTTTAAGCTTGGGCAGATTACATTTGAAGAGCCGGATTTAGAGACGTTTACGGGACTGAAGCTTGCTTATGATGCTTTTCGTGCCGGAGGAAGTATGCCGACGGTATATAATGCGGCGAATGAAAAGGCGGTAAGTCTCTTTTTGCAGGAAAAAATCCGCTTTTTGGACATTGCGGATATTATCGGCGAGGCGATGAGCAGGCACAGGACCATTGAAAATCCGAATTTGGATCAGATTTTGGAAACGGAAGCCTGGTGCTATGAATTGATTGAGAGCAGGTGGTAATTTGGGCGTTGTTTTATTTATCATTATTTTTTGCGCCGTGGTTGTAGCGCATGAGTTTGGACATTTTATTGTGGCGAAAGCAAACGGCATTCATGTGGTGGAGTTTTCCGTCGGCATGGGACCGACGATCTTTCATTTCGATAAAGGAGACACCCGGTATTCCCTGAAGCTTCTGCCTTTAGGAGGCGCCTGTATGTTTGAGGGCGAAGACGGGCTGAACGCGGAGGAAGAACAGCCGGAGTGTGACGGGGAAGGCGCCGCCAAGGCTGAGTGCCGCCGGGAGGAACTGGGAACCTTAAAAAAATCCGGCGCTTTTCCGGATGCGCCTGTCTGGGCAAGAATCGCCACGGTGGTAGCCGGACCTATTTTTAACTTTATCCTTGCGTTTCTTTTTTCTGCGATTATCGTAGGCAGTATCGGTTCGGATGTGGCGGTCATCGGCGCGGTCGGAGAGGACAGCGCAGCCGAAGAGGCGGGACTGATGGAAGGAGACGAAATTGTAGAGCTGAACGGTCATAAAATACATTTGTTCCGTGAGATTTCCCTGGAAGCGATGCTCAACGAAGGGGAAGCCGTGGATATTGTATACAAAAGAGACGATAAGCTGCACGCCACGACCCTTTATCCCAAGTATTCCGAAGCCGACGGCAGATATTATTACGGGCTCGGCGCGCAGGCGGGATATACGAAGTTCGGACCGGCAGGCGTGATCAAATACAGTTTGTATGAGGTAAAATATTGGGTCGATACCACGGTAAAAAGTCTCGGTATGCTCCTGACCGGTAAGGCGGGCGTACAGGATTTGTCGGGACCCGTGGGCATGGCGGACGTGGTAGGCGATATTTATACGCAGTCCAAAGAAGACGGAGCTTATTATGTATGGCTGAATATGTTGAATTTTGCCATATTGCTGAGCGCAAATTTGGGCGTATTAAATCTGATTCCGTTTCCGGCTTTGGACGGCGGCAGGCTGTTGTTCCTGATTATCGAGGCGATCCGAAGAAAGCCCATCCCGCCCGAGAAAGAAGGTATTTTTCATTTTGTAGGATTTGCGCTTCTGATGCTTTTGATGGTCGTAGTCATGTACAACGATATTGTCCGTCTGGTAACCGGAGGTTAGCGATAAAGGAAGCTGCGAGCCGGAGAATGACCGGAGCAGAGAGAAATAAGTCGGAAGGGAAAAACAAGAAACAGAAAATAGATTTGAAAATAGATTAACATTGATACTTGCATTCTTCTTCACACTGTGCTAAACTATTCACGTTGTGAAAAGAGATGGTCCTCTGTTACAGATCGTATTAAGAACATCCAATACGGAAGGAGATAGACACAATGAACGAAATTATCAAAGAAATCGAAGCGGCTCAGTTAAAAGAGAACGTACCTCAGTTTAACGTTGGCGATACCGTGAAAGTATACGGTAAGATCAAAGAAGGTAACCGCGAAAGAATCCAGGTTTTTGAAGGGACTGTTATTAAGAAACAGGGCGGAAGCAACAGAGCAACCTTCACGGTAAGAAAAAATTCCAACGGCGTCGGCGTTGAAAAGACCTGGCCTTTACATTCTCCCAATGTTGAGAAGGTAGAAGTAGTAAGACAGGGTAAAGTAAGACGTGCAAAACTCTACTATTTAAGAGACAGAGTCGGAAAGAAAGCAAAAGTAAAAGAATTAGTAAAATAGTTCACGATCGGGGACAAATACGAAAGTACTTGTCCCCTTGCTTTTTTATGTAGTACAATGAAATGGAGAAAAAGATAAAGGAGCGCGTATGGCAAAAAGAAAAGGTCTGACCTTTTATCAGAAAAAGAAAAAAATCAGTGCTTCTCTTATGAAGGAAATATGGAGTTATGTCTTTTTGGTTATAGCGTCAGTGCTGGTGGCGTTTGTGCTGGTGTTTTCCGTTGGAATGAAGACCAGCGTGATCGGCGTGTCCATGGAGCCTGCGCTTTATAACGGGCAGGAGGTTCTGGTAAACCGGCTGATCTATAAACTGGTGTCGCCAAAGAGCGGAGACGTGGTGGTGTTTCTGCCCAACGGGAACCAGAATTCCCACTATTATGTCAAGCGCGTTGTTGCCGAGCCGGGAGATACGGTCGTGATCAGGGAGGGCGTTTTGTATGTCAACGATGTGCCCTATACAGAGGTGGAATTGGATAAAATTGCAGATCCGGGCATATTGGAAAATCAACTGACCCTGGAAAAGGATGAATATTTTGTGGTGGGAGATAATATCAACAACAGCGAGGACAGCAGATCGGGGAATATCGGACCTGTCCGCAGCGATTCAATTGTGGGAAAGGTATGGTTCCATATGGCGAGCTCGGAAAGCAATATGGGATTTGTAGAATAGGTGGAGAAATGAATTATCAGTGGTATCCGGGTCATATGACCAAAGCAAAGCGGATGATGGAAGAAAATATCAAATTGATCGATCTGATGATCGAATTGGTGGATGCCAGGATTCCGTTAAGCAGCCGTAATCCGGACATTGACAGGCTGGGGCAGAATAAGGCGAGGCTTGTTTTATTAAACAAGGCGGATCTTGCCGACGCCGGGTGCAACGAGGCGTGGAAAGCGTTTTTCAAAGAAAAAGGGTATTTTGTGGTCGCGTTAAATTCCCGTACCAGAGAAGGCATGAAGGCAATCAACCCGATTGTGCAGGAAGCATGTAAGGAAAAGATCGAGAGAGACCGCAGAAGGGGTATTCTCAACAGACCCGTGCGGGCGATGGTCGTAGGGATTCCCAATGTGGGGAAATCCACCTTTATCAATTCCTTTGCGGGAAAGGCGTGCGCCAAGACCGGAAATAGGCCGGGGGTAACCAAAGGGAAACAGTGGATTCGTCTGAACAAAAATTTGGAGCTTTTGGATACGCCGGGGATTCTCTGGCCGAAGTTTGAGGATCAAAAGGTGGGTATGAGGCTTGCAATGATCGGCTCCATGAATGATGAAATACTGAATATAGAGGAATTATCCATAAACCTGATCGGCATTTTAAAGAGGGAGTATGGAGGCGTATTGGAGAAGCGTTACGGCGTCAGTGAAGAATATGATGACGTCAAAGTGCTTGAAGAGATTGCGAAAAGCCGCAATTGTTATAAAAAAGGCGAAGAGCTGGATTTGCCGAAGGCTTCGGCGATTTTGACGGATGATTTCAGAAGCGGAAGAATCGGCAGGATTACTTTGGAAAGACCGGAAGGAAACGAAGTTGAATAAGGCGTTAAAAGAGTTTTTAAATACCAGTATTTATATATTGATTGTGTTGCTTCTGACTTACTGCGTCGTCAATTTTGTAGGGCAGCGGACGGCGGTTATCGGTTCTTCCATGGAACCGACCTTAAGCGACGGGGATAATCTGATTGTAGACAAGATTACATATCGGATTCGGGAGCCGAAGCGGTTTGAGATTATTGTGTTTCCTTATCAATATGCTTCCGATACTTATTATATCAAGCGGATTATCGGGCTTCCCGGGGAAACGGTCAGAATTGACAATGAGGGCACGATTTATATCAACGGCGAGGCGCTGGAAGAAAACTACGGAAAGGAAGTCATCCGGGAGGCGGGGCTTGCTTCTGAAGAGATCGTGCTTGGCGACGACGAATATTTCGTCATGGGGGATAACCGCAACGACAGCGCGGACAGCCGGTTTGTCAGCGTCGGCAATATCAAGCGTGAAAATATTATCGGCAGGGCGTGGATCAGGATTTATCCTTTTCAAAAATTCGGAGTATTAAAACATATTTAAGATACCTACGGAGAAAGGTCATGGAAGAAAAGATCGGAGCAATCAAAGAAAAGCTGAAAAACTGGGAAGACGCCAGGCTGTCGGAGTTTTTGGAACTTTACGGGGACGATGAAAGAAGCGGTGTGACGGCGTTGTGCGCCCATGCCGTCAAAAGAATGGCGGCATATGAAAAAGAGCTTGACCGGATAGAGGGCATGAAGGCGTATGAGAAAAAATATGCCGCATATAGCGCTGTCTGCGGAATAGACGAGGTCGGAAGAGGTCCCCTTGCGGGTCCGGTCGTGGCGGGAGCCGTGATTTTGCCAAAGGACTGCGATATTTTATACTTAAATGATTCCAAGAAGCTGACCCCGAAGATGCGGGAACGGTTGTATGACGAGATTATGGAAAAAGCGGTGGCGACCGGTATCGGTTTTGCATCGGAAAAGAGAATTGACGAAATCAATATTTTAAATGCAACTTATGAAGCAATGCGCGAGGCTATTGGGAAATGTGAAAAACAACCCGATATATTATTAAACGACGCAGTTACCATTCCCGGCGTAGAGATCAGACAGGTGCCGATTATCAAAGGGGACGCAAAAAGCGTGTCCATAGCGGCGGCAAGCATTATTGCCAAGGTCACGAGGGACCGGCTGATGGTAGAAATGGACGAAAAATATCCGGGCTACGGCTTTGCGTCAAATAAAGGATATGGAAGCAGCGAGCATATAGAAGCGCTGAAAAGGCAGGGACCTTGCGATATACATAGGAAAACCTTTATCGGGCATTTTGTGAAAGTATGAGCTTTGCTTGTTTCTATAGATAGGATGGTACATGAGTTTACAATTATCCAATTTATTTCAGAATCAAAATAGCGTATCCGGCGTAAATACAGACGTTTCGGGAACGGGAACGCGCGTACCCGTTGACGGCGCGCAGTCAGGTCCCGGCGGGGCGACGGTAGGAGGAAAGCCTTTGAGCGATTTTGCGCCGGGGAGCAGTCTGACCGGACAGGTCGTTTCCACAGGAAACGGTACGGTAACCATACAGCTTGCCGATTCGTCTCTGATCTCGGCTTCCTTAAGGGCGGGGATTTCTCTCAATGCGGGGAGCCAGGTTACGTTTCTTGTCAATTCCAACCACAACAATCAGATGGTGTTAAGCCCGTTATTTACCAATCTTTCCCAAAGTCCTAATGTGGAAAACGCGCTGCGCGCGGCGGAGCTGCCCTTAAATCCCCAAACGGCGGGAATGGTGGAAACCATGATGGAGCAGGGCATGAGCATTGATAAAAATTCCCTGCTTGCCATGTACAGGCAGGTGGCGGGCAATCCGGGCATAGATAGTAAAACGGTCGTAAAACTGGCGCAGATGGACCTTGCGGTAAACGAATTAAACGCCGGGCAGTTGGAGGCTTACGAAAATCTGAATCATCAGCTCTCAGGCAGTATCGGAGAGATTGCGGACGGCTTGCAGCAGGTCTTTGCAAACGCACAAAGCGGTAATATGGACAGCCTGCTGCAGTTGTTTGACGGAATAGCACAATTGTTGCAAAGCGGAGAGAATGCCGCGTCGCAGACGGTGCTAAACGGCGCGGGTGCGGCGGACGGGAACGGAATCGCCGCGAGAGATCCGGCGCCGGGACAGGGTGCGGACGGACCGTTGCTGCAGGAAATTTTGGATGAAAAGTCGCTGCAGGAGCTTTCGGGGTTGCTCAAACAGGCGGGAGCCGGCGAAGCGCTGGCGGAACTGACGGCAAAGGGAGAGATTCCGGCAAAGGAGGTTTTGCAGAATATCAATCAGTTGCTGCAAGACCACGCGGGGACGAAAGCGGAGACGGCGCAGAATCCGGCGGCGGGAGCGGAAGCGGCGCAGGATAACGGCGCTCTTTGGAAGGAATTGCTGTCGGGACCTGCTATGGGCAGGCTGTTAAAAGAGGTTTTGCAGAGAAACTGGATGATGGAGCCGAAGGATGTGGCGGATAAGGAAAAGGTGGACGCCTTTTTTGAACAGCTAAAGTCCCAGACGGGAAAATTAGCGTCGTTTACCGCCTCCGTCCTCGGAAAGGACGCGGTTCTGACCCAGAGTACGAACCGGCTGGCGCAGAATATCGATTTTCTCAACCAACTGAACCAGACCTTTACCTATGTGCAGATCCCTTTAAAGATGAACGGACAGAATGCAAACGGGGATCTGTATGTCTATACGAACAAAAAGAATCTGGCGGCAAAGGACGGAAACGTCAGCGCTTTTTTGCATCTGGACATGGATCATCTGGGAAGCGTGGACGTCTATGTGACCATGGAAAAGCAGAAGGTCAGCACCAATTTTAAAGTACGGGATGATTCCGTGCTGGATCTGATCGAGGAGCATATCGACTGGCTGAACGAACGGCTGCAAAAACGCGGTTATCTGCTCCATGCGACGGTAGAAAAGCAGGAGGAGGAAACTTCGGTGCTTCACGAGATGCAAAAGCAGATGGGGCAGCCGGCGCTGCCGATTGCACAGGTTTCTTTTGATGCAAGGGCGTAGGAGGGGCAGGATGGAAGAGAAGAGAAAAAAACCGAAACAGGCGATCGCCTTATCCTATGATCCTTCGGACGACGCGCCGAGAGTTATCGCTTCCGGTACGGGGATTTTGGCGGAAAAGATCATTGAGAAGGCAAAGGAAGAGGACATACCGATCCACAAAGACGATCAACTGGCGCAGACCTTATCCAAGCTGGAAATCGGCGATATGATTCCGCCGGAGCTTTATGAGGTCGTGGCGGAAATCCTTGTATTTGTGGACAGGATGGATAAGATTAAGGAAAAAATGGGAGACAGGAGACCATGAGCATATTAAATGTAGAGCATCTGACCCACGGCTTCGGAGACAGGGCGATTTTTGAGGATGTATCTTTCCGGCTGTTAAAGGGAGAGCATATCGGACTGGTGGGAGCCAACGGAGAGGGTAAATCTACTTTTATGAATATCATTACCGGTAAGCTGCAGCCGGACGAAGGAAAGATTGAATGGGCAAAGCATGTGCGGGTAGGCTATCTGGACCAGCATACGGCGCTGGAAAAGGGAATGACCATAAGGGACGTGCTTTCTTCGGCTTTTTCCTTTTTGTATGAGCTGGAAGCTAAAATGAACGAACTGTACGAACTGATAGCGACGGCGGATGAACGGCAGATGGAGGAATATATGGAAGAGGTCGGAACGATTACGGATCTTTTGACCTATCATGACTTTTATCTGATCGACAGTAAGGTGGAGGAGGTTGCAAGAGCTCTGGGACTGACACAGCTAGGGCTTGATAAGGATGTGACCGATTTAAGCGGCGGGCAGAGGACGAAGGTGCTGTTAGGAAAGTTACTGTTGGAAAAACCGGATATTCTGCTTCTTGACGAGCCGACGAATTATCTGGACGCGGAGCATATCGAGTGGCTGAAGCGATATCTGATTGATTATGAGAACGCGTTTATTCTTATTTCCCACGATATTCCTTTTTTAAACAGCGTCATCAATCTGATTTATCATATGGATCAATTAAAGCTGACCAGATATGCAGGGGATTATGACAGGTTTCAGGAAGCTTATGAAATGAAAAAAGCGCAGTTAGAGGCGGCTTATAACAGGCAGCAGAAGGAAATCGCTGATTTGAAGGATTTTGTGGCGCGCAATAAGGCGCGGGTGTCCACTAGGAATATGGCGATGTCCAGACAAAAGAAGCTGGATAAGATGGACGTGATCACGCTGGCGGCGGAAAAGCCGAAGCCGGAATTTTATTTTAAGGAAGCGAGGACTCCGGGAAAATATATTTTTCAGACGAAGGATCTGGTAATCGGTTATGACGAGCCGCTTTCGGTTCCGCTCAATCTTTCCATGGAGAGAAAGAGCAAAATTGCCCTGATCGGAGCAAATGGAATCGGAAAGTCCACGCTGTTAAAGAGTATATTAGGGCTGATACCGCCTGTTTCGGGCTTCGCGCAGTTGGGAGAATATCTTGCCGTCGGTTATTTTGAACAGGAAATGCGGCAGGATATCGATACTACCTGTATAGAAGAGATCTGGAATGAGTTTCCGGGTTTCAGCCAGTATGAGGTCAGAAGCGCCCTTGCCAAATGCGGGCTGACGACCAAACATATTGAAAGCAAGGTAAAGGTATTGAGCGGCGGCGAGCAGGCGAAGGTAAGGCTTTGCAAGATTATGAACAGGGAGAGCAATGTTTTGCTGCTGGACGAACCTACGAATCATCTGGATGCGGATGCAAAGGCTGAATTAAAACGCGCTCTGACAGAGTACCGTGGCAGCATCCTTATGGTGTGCCACGAGCCGGATTTTTATGAAGACTGGGTAACGGATGTCTGGGATTGCAGCAAGTGGACGACCAAAACAGTATAAAATGACGGGAGACCTTCCTATGCTATAGCATGGGATTGTGAGGAAAGTGAGGGAAAAGGGAATGAGTGAAACAAAAAAGGGCTTAACCGGAAGCACGTTAAAGCTGATTGCGATCGGAGCGATGTTTATCGATCATTTCGGAGCGATTGTATTGGAGCATTACCTGATGCTGCATCTTGAAGAGATACAGGCGGGAGACGGAAAACTGATGTCGATTTATATGATCGATATGGTACTGCGGCTGATCGGTCGTTTGGGCTTCCCGATTTTTTGCTTTTTATTGATCGAGGGATTCGGCTATACGAGAAGCAGGGGAAAATATGCGGCAAGACTTGGTTTGTTTGCGCTGATTTCGGAGGTGCCCTTTGATCTTGGATTCAACAATCAGATTTTGGAATTTACGTATCAGAATGTATTCTTTACGCTGTTTATCGGTCTGCTGACCATATGGGGGATCGATGCGTTTTTGAAAAAGGCGGATGAGAAGCTGACGGGAACGGGCGGAGCGGTTTTACGGTTTGTGATAACCGCGGCGATTACAGCCGTGGGCATGGCTGCAGGAGAGCTTTTGAGAACCGATTATGCGGCGATCGGTGTGGGAACGATCGCAGTTATGTATCTGGCAAAGAAAAACGAAAGGGCGTGGCTTGGGATCATGGGCACCGTATCCGTGGCATGTATGGCAATCAGCTATGGCTTTGCCTGGGGATCGTGGATCTTTGGAGGAATCCTGCTGGTTATTTTGCTGATCGTTTTTCTTACGGCGGGGAAAAGACCCGGAAACGGCAGAACCCTTGCCGCGGGCTGCGGCGTCCTGACGATAGCGATGTCCGTCGAATTTACATCTTTTGCGACGGTGCCGATTGTAGCAAGCTATAACGGACAGCGCGGATGGAAGTTAAAATATGTTTTTTATTTGTTTTATCCGCTGCATATTTTATTTTGGTATTTTGTCAGTGTTTGTCTGGGAATTTATTAGCCTGTATGATCCGGCGCGGGGATGCCGGGAAGTTTCGTGTCTGGAGAGAGAAGGAGCGAAATGAATACAAATTACGGCAGAAAGCAGAACGACCGACAGATCGGAGCAGTTTATGAGGAAAAGGCATGTGCTTTTCTAAAGGAAAAGGGATTGCGGATTGTGGAAAAGAATTTCCGGGTCAGACAGGGAGAAATCGATATTGTGGCGAGGGACCGCGCGACCCTGGTCTTTGTAGAGGTTAAGTATCGCAAAAATGCGGCGAAAGGGCTGCCGGAGGAAGCGGTGGATTTCAAAAAGCAAAGGCAGATCAGCCGGGTAGCTTTGTTCTATTTATCCTTGCGGCGTTTACCGCTTTCTACGCCATGCCGTTTCGACGTGGTGGCGATCTGCGGGGAGGAGATCCGCTGGGTCCCCGATGCGTTTCCCTTTATAACCTAGGCGGCGTCAGAGAGGTTTATTGCAAATGGCAATCAAAAAACTAAAAGCGAGGTTTACGATGTATCCTGTAATCAGAAAAAGTGAGGCAAAAACGCATATGATACAAAATCAGTCCGGCGAAGCGGAATATCTGACTTTTCCCGGGCTGAGCGAACTTAGCTGTATCCGGCATCTTTTCAGCACGAGGTTGGGCGGCGTCAGCGAAGGAATATATGCTTCCATGAATTTGAGCTTCACAAGGGGAGACGAAGAGCGCAGCGTATTGGAAAACTTTGACCGGATCGGAAAGATACTGGGCGTTGGCAGAGAACAGTTTGTCTTATCCCATCAGACCCATACGGATCATATCCGGATTGTTACAAAGGAAGATGCGGGCTGCGGGCTGACAAAGCCCTTGGCTTATGAAAATATTGACGGGCTGATTACAAAAGAAAAGGGATTGGTGCTGTCCACCTTTTACGCGGACTGCGTACCGATCTATCTGGCAGATCCGGTAAAGGAGGTCATCGGCTTGTGTCATTCGGGCTGGAAGGGGACCGTAAAGGAGATCGGGACAAAAACCGTCCGTATGATGCAGGAAAACTTCGGCTGCAATCCGGCGGACATTCACGCAGCCGTTGCTCCGTCCATTTGCCAGGACTGTTACGAAGTGAGCGAAGACGTCATAAAAGAAATCCAAAAAACCTTTCAGGAGACTGAAGCGCTTTTCTATCAAAAACCTAACGGCAAATACCAGCTGAATCTATGGAAAGCATGCGAACAGACGCTGTTAAAAGCGGGCTTAAACCCCGAAAATATTGAAATAACCGATATCTGTACCTGCTGTAACCCCGACTACCTGTTTTCCCACCGCGCCTCCCATGGCAAGCGCGGCAATCTGGGTGCCTTCCTGATGCTGGTATAACATATAAAATCCCTGGCAGCGTGTAAACAAACACAGAGGGAAAGAAAAAAGGTTGCCAAAAAACAGCAGAAAAACCGGCATAGAGATCAAAGGAAACCATTAGAAAAACGCCGGCACTTAATCCGCGTTCTTTGCGGATTTATGTGCCGCTGCGTTTTTCTTGAGCGCAAGCGTGTTTCCGTGGTCTCTATGCCGGTTTTTCTGCGTCGCCTTATCAACTTGATTTATGTTGCTTTTATAACCCGCCAAAATCTCTTTCATTATATTTCGCGAGCAAATCCTGAATCTTCTGCGTCGGCGTCAGGACGTTACCCATAGACAAATCGTGATTCATGAAATCGATAATGCTTGCCGTAAATTTACTCATATCGGCTTCGACGAAATAGGGCTTGTCCTTGATTTCCGGCGGAAGATAGGTCAGGTTTGTAACGACTACGCGGTCAAAGTAATTTTTGGCGTAAGCGTCGTCAAATGCTGTTAAACCTTCCGTGAAAAGACCGAAGGTGCAGCAGATAAATACCCGTTTCGCACCCATTTGCTTCAATTGTTTGGCGGTGTCGATCATGCTGCCGCCGGACGCGATCATATCGTCGATGATAATCACGTCCCTGCCCTGAATATTGTCTCCCAGAAATTCATGGGCTACAATGGGGTTTTTGCCGTTGACCACTTTTGAATAGTCGCGGCGTTTATAAAACATACCGGTATCCACGCCAAGGACGGAAGAGAAGTAGACCGCGCGGTCCAGGGCTCCTTCGTCGGGGCTGATAACGGTCATATGGTCTTTGTCAATAATCAGATCTTTTTCATAACGGAGCAAAGATCGGATAAACTGATAAGGCGGGGTAAAGTTGTCAAATCCGTTGAGGGGAGTTGCGTTTGCCACTCTGGGATCGTGAGCGTCAAAAGTAATGAAATTGCTGACGCCCATCAGACTTAATTCTTTTAAAGCATACGCGCAGTCCAAAGATTCCCTGGTGGCTCTTTTATGCTGGCGACCTTCGTACAGGAAAGGCATGATCACATTGATCCGGTGCGCTTTGCCGTTGCACGCGGCAATCAGTCTTTTTAAATCCTGATAGTGGTCGTCGGGAGATTTGTGGTTTTCATAACCGTTTACGGTATAGGTCAGGCTGTGGTTGCAGACGTCTACCATGATGAAAAGATCCTTACCGCGGACGGATTCGTTTAAAATCGCTTTACCTTCTCCCGAACCGAAGCGCGGACAAACGGCGTCCAGTATGTAATTATCTTCAGAATAGCCTTCAAAGGCGGGATCGTTTTTTAAATCGTTATGTACGTTGGCGCGGAAGTCCACCAGATAATCATTGACCATTTTTGCGAAATCAATGCAGCTTTCAGTGGCGATGATCTTTAGGGGGGCTACCGGCATGGCATGTTCAAGTACTGATAAATTAGGCATTCTATCCTCCGTATCTGTCGGCTTTCCGGATGCCGGCAAAGATAAATTCTTACTCACTTAATTTATCATTCTGCTAGTGACACGTCAAGGAATTTCTAGTAGAATGGATAAGAAGGAGCAGCTATGAAAAAGACGGAACACATTGTAAAAACAATAGAACCCGGCAGTATCGCCGAGGAAATGGAGATTGCCCCGGGAGATATACTGTTGCAGATTAACGGTCAGGATATTGAAGATATTTTTGATTATCAGTATCTGATACAGGATGAATATATCGAAGTACTGGTCAGAAAGCCGGATGGAGAAGAGTGGCTTTTGGAAATAGACAAGGACGAGCAGGAAGACCTGGGAATTGAGTTTGAAAACGGGCTGATGGATGAATACCGTTCCTGCCATAATAAGTGCATTTTTTGTTTTATCGATCAGATGCCCAAGGGCATGAGGGATACGCTTTATTTTAAAGACGATGATTCCAGACTTTCCTTTTTGCAGGGAAATTACGTGACTCTGACCAATATGTCGGAGCATGACGTAAACAGGATTATCAAATATCATTTAGAGCCCATCAATATATCCTTCCAGACCATGAACCCTGAGCTTCGCTGTAAAATGCTGAACAACCGCTTTGCGGGCGAGGCGTTAAAGAAAGTGGACGCGTTTTATGAAGCGGGGATTGCCATGAACGGTCAGATTGTGCTGTGCAAGGGGATCAACGACGGAAAGGAGCTGGATGACAGCATTAGGGCTTTGACGAAATACCATCCTTGTCTGGAAAGCGTTTCGGTTGTACCGGTGGGCTTGTCCAAATTCAGGGAAGGACTGTATCCTTTGGAGCCTTTTTTAAAAGAAGATGCGAAGGATGTTTTGGAAATCATCCATAAGTGGCAGAACCATATGTACGAAAAATACGGAACGCATTTTATCCATGCAAGCGACGAATGGTATCTGCTTGCCGGAGAGCCCCTTCCGCCGGAGGAAAACTACGACGGATATCTGCAGCTTGAAAACGGCGTCGGAATGCTGACGCTGTTAAAGACGGAGTTTCGGGAAGCGCTGAAAGAGGAAGTGGAAAAATCAGGCGGCAGATCGGATGAAAGCAGGCATGAGGAAATGACTCTTGTAACCGGGAAGTTAGCATATGCTACCATTAAGGAAATGGCGGAGGAAATGATGAAATGGTTCCCCAATATCAGGCTCCATGTGGAAGCGATTATCAACGAATTTTTCGGCGAGATGATCACGGTCTCGGGGCTTTTGACGGGACAGGATATCATCGGACAGTTAAAAGGGAAGAAGCTGGGAGCGAGAATATTGCTGCCCCAAAACGTATTGCGGAGCGGGGAAAACTATTTTCTGGACGATATTACGCTGCCGCAGTTGGAAGAAACTTTACAAGTCCGGGCAGATATTGTAAAATCAAGCGGGCAGGATTTTGTCCGCACCATTCTTTACGGGTCCGAATAATCGGAGGACCGGTTGCATTGTTTTGAGAACAGGAGAACGTAATGAGCAATAAAAAGGGAAAACCTATCGTCGCAGTGGTAGGCAGACCAAACGTAGGAAAGTCAACATTATTTAACGCCCTTGCAGGATCGATGATTTCGATCGTTAAGGATACGCCGGGCATTACCAGGGACCGGATCTATGCGGATGTGACGTGGCTGAATTATCATTTTACCCTGATTGATACCGGAGGCATTGAACCGGAGTCAAAGGACGTCATTTTGTCGCAGATGAGAGAACAGGCGCAGATTGCCATCGATACGGCGGATGTGATTTTATTTATGGTGGACGTCAAGCAGGGGCTTGTAGACGCGGATGCAAAAGTGGCGGATATGCTGCGCCGCTCCCGTAAGCCGGTGCTTCTTGTGGTAAATAAAGTGGATCATTTTCAGAAGATGATGGCGGACGTCTATGAGTTTTACAATCTGGGAATCGGCGATCCCCATGCGATATCTGCGGCGAACCAGATGGGAATCGGCGATCTTTTGGATGAGGTGGTTGCGCTGTTTCCCGAAAGCGACGGCGAAGATGAGGAGGACGACAGACCCAAGGTGGCGATCGTCGGAAAGCCCAATGTGGGGAAAAGCTCCATCATCAATAAACTCATCGGCGAAAACAGGCTGATCGTATCGGATATTGCCGGTACGACCAGAGACGCGGTGGATACGCCGGTTAAGTACAACGGAAAAGAATATGTCTTTATCGATACGGCGGGGCTTAGAAGAAAAAATAAGATCAAGGAAGAACTGGAACGGTACATGATCGTCCGCACGGTAAGCGCCGTAGAGCGCGCCGACGTGGTTGTTCTTGTGATCGATGCCGTGGAAGGCGTGACCGAGCAGGATGCGAAAATCGCGGGAATTGCCCACGAAAGGGGCAAGGGAATGATCATTGCGGTCAATAAGTGGGATGCTGTGGAAAAGGACAATAAGACCATTTACCGCTTTACGGAGAAAGTACGCAATACGCTTTCTTTTATGCCCTATGCGGAGTTGATTTTTATTTCCGCAAAAACAGGTCAGAGATTGAATAAACTGTATGAGACCATTGATACGGTGATTGAGAACCATTCCCTGCGGGTAGCGACGGGCGTGTTAAATGAGATTATGACAGAAGCGGTAGCGCTGCAGCAGCCGCCTTCGGATAAGGGAAAACGGCTGAGGCTTTACTATATTACCCAGGTTTCCGTAAAACCTCCGACTTTTGTGATCTTTGTAAACGATAAGGAACTGATGCACTTTTCCTATCAGAGATATATGGAAAATAAGATCAGGGAGGCATTTGGCTTTAAAGGGACGCCCCTTCATTTTATTATCAGGGAGCGGAAGGAAACAACATAGCAAAAGGAAAAGAGGACAAATAAAATGATACGTGTGATATGTTTGCTGATCGGATATTGTTTCGGATTATTTCAGACTGCATTTATTTATGGTAAAATGCACGGAATTGATATCAGAGAACGGGGAAGCGGAAATTCGGGTACGACCAACGCCCTGCGGGTGCTTGGGAAAAAAGCGGGGCTGATCGTTTTCCTCGGCGACGCGCTGAAGGCGGTATTCGCTATGGCGCTGGTACATATTCTGTTTGAGGCAAAATATCCGGATATGGGAGCGTTGCTGCGGATTTATGCGGGCGCAGGAGTCGTATTGGGACACAATTTCCCCTTTTATATGGGTTTTAAGGGCGGAAAAGGCATTGCAGCCACGGGAGGAATGAGCCTTGGCATGGCGGTCCAGTGTATGCTTGCCGTAGCGGCGACTTTTTTTGCAATCTTTTTTACGACCCACTATGTTTCTCTCGGTTCCCTGTGCATGTATGTCGTATTTGTCATTTCTCTTGTGGTAATGGGACAGACGGGATATTTCGGAATGCCCCAGCCTTATTTGAACGAAATGTATTTGATTGCCGTATTACTGATGGTTATGGCGTTTGTAAGACACAGAGGAAATATCAGCCGGTTGCTGCACGGAAATGAGAGAAAGACTTATTTAACCAAGAAAAATAAGGAGGACTAAGGGTATGGTAAATTATAGCGTAATCGGAGCCGGAAGCTGGGGAACGGCGCTGGCAAGAGTATTGGCTAAAAACGGACATCAGGTAACGGTCTGGTCCATTATGGAAGATGAGATTGCCATGTTAAAAGAAAAAAGAGAGCATGAAACAAAGCTGCCCGGCGTAAAACTGCCTGAAACCATTGTGTTTACCACTGATTTGAAGGAAGCGGTAGAGGGGAAGGAAATGCTGGTGCTTGCGGTACCGTCGCCTTATACGAGAAGCACATCCAAATCCATGTCGCCTTATGTGGCAGAAGGGCAGTTGATTGTGAATGTGGCGAAAGGAATTGAAGACGTTACTTATATGACGCTGACGGATATTATAAAAGAGGAAATCCCTCAGGCGGCGGTAGCCGTCTTATCGGGTCCTTCCCATGCGGAGGAAGTCGGAAAGGATATGCCGACGACGTTAGTTGCCGGCGCTGCAAAGAGGGAAACGGCGGAATATATCCAGAATGCCTTTATGTGTGATTTTATCAGAGTATATACGAGTCCCGACGTGCTTGGCATCGAGCTTGGCGGCGCTTTGAAAAATGTGGTGGCGCTTGCGGCGGGAATTGCCGACGGGCTGGGCTGCGGAGATAATACCAAGGCTGCGCTGATTACGAGAGGGATTGCGGAGATTGCAAGACTTGGCGTTGCCATGGGAGGAAAGCCGGAAACCTTTAACGGGCTGACAGGTATCGGCGATCTGATCGTAACTTGTTCTTCCAGGCATTCCCGTAACCGCAGAGCCGGACAACTGATCGGGCAGGGCTATACCTACGAACAGGCGATGGATGAAGTGAAAATGGTAGTCGAGGGTGTTT
The DNA here is from genome assembly GCA_900542015.1 of uncultured Lachnospiraceae bacterium. Classification (GTDB taxonomy): domain Bacteria; phylum Bacillota; class Clostridia; order Lachnospirales; family Lachnospiraceae; genus UBA2882. The sequence goes on from UQLY01000004.1 coordinate 190,249, forward strand.
ATTCTGCAAAAGCAGCCGCTGGGCTTGCCGGAAAATACCGGATTTCCATGCCGATCGTACAGGAGGTCAACGACATTCTGTTTGGCGGAAAACCGGCGTCAGAGGCGGTTAAGGATCTGATGTTCCGGGATAAGAGAAGCGAAGCAAATTCCCTGACCTGGGAAGAATAAGACAGGATGATAAGAAGAGATTCCCGGGTATTTGCACCTGTTTGGCAGACAGATGTAAATGCCCGGGAATTTTTGATTCTTGGGACATTATATGAAATATTGTGAAAATGTAAATTGTAAATTGACACCCGAAGCAGTATATGATATTATACTGACAAAGCATAATTTCTAACATTCTTTTGCACAATTTTGTGCATTCTGTTTTCTGCCTGTCAGGCGTCTTGAAATCAATGCTTTTAAAATCCAATTCATTTATTTAAAAGCAGGAGTTTCAAGAGGCAGAGCCGGATAAGCGGCAACTGAAATAGGAATCTCCTGTTACAAGGAGGTACCTATGGAAGAAAGAAAAGAAGTAAAGGGACAGAAAAAATACAAGGATACCGTTTTCCGGATGCTGTATAAAGACAGAGAGCGTGCCTTGAGCCTGTATAACAGTGTGAACGGAACAACATACGATAATCCCGAAATGCTGGAGTTCAATACTTTGGATAATGCGATTTATATGAATGTTAAGAACGATTTATCATTTTTGATAGCAAATCAAGTTAATTTGTATGAACACCAGTCAACCTTACCGGTTAATATGCCTTTGCGGGATTTGTTTTATGTTGCGGATATCTTGCAGAAAATGTATAGAAATAGGACGATCTATGACAGCAGAATGATTCAGATACCCAATCCGGATTTTGTAGTTTTTTATAATGGAGCATCCAAGCTGCCGGAGAGGATGGAATTAAAGTTGTCAGATAGTTTTTTGAATCCTACGGATCAGCCGTCTCTGGAATTAAAGGTAACTGTTTTAAATGTTAATTCGGGCATGAATGAGCAGATAAAAGAAAAATGTCCTTCTTTAAAGGAATATATCACATATGTGGAAAAGGTAAGAAATTATGCAGAGACAATGGAGCTTACAGAAACGGTCAACAGAGCGGTTAATGAATGTATTGCAGAAAATGTGTTGAAAGATTTTTTGCTGGATCAGAAAGCGGAGGTAGTTAAATTGAGTATTTATGAATATGATGAGGAACGGGAACTGCAACTGATCAGAGAAGGTGAAAGAGAGATTGGAAGAGAAGAAGGAAAAGATAAATTAAATAAGTTGTATCAGAGGCTGAAGTCGGACAATCGTGTGGCTGATCTGATGAAGGCGATTGATGATAAAGAATATCAGAATCGTTTAATGGAAGAATATGGGATATCGGAAATTTCTTTAGAACATTAAAAATATCCAAGTGGAAAAGATAGGCGGATGATTCAAAAACAAGTCCGCCAACCCCCAAAAAATTTACAGATATCAAAGGAAACCGTTAAAATGAAAGCGTGTTTCCGTGATATCTGTAAATTTTTATTTGTATCAATCTTCGTTTTGCAATAAAGCGTTATGCCCGTACTGCATTTACAATTTCCGTCGTTGTTTTCGGCTTATTCATGGAATAGATATGGATTCCGTCCGCACCGTATTCCTGCAGGTCCAAAATCTGTTTGATGGCATAATCGATGCCGGCTTTTCTCATATCGTCAGGATTATCCCCATATTTTGCAATCAGATCGGAGAAAGCCTTGGGAATGGAAGTGCCGGATAAGGAAATGCTGGTGGTTACCTGTTTTACGGAAGTAATCGGCATGATACCGGCATGAATGGGAACGGTAATGCCGTTTGCCAGGCAGTTTTCCTGAAAATCATAAAACACGTCGTTATTCATAAAAAGCTGGGTAATCAGGAAATCGCAGCCGGTTTCAACCTTTGCTTTCAATCTTGCAAGATCCGCCCGTTTGCTCATGGCTTCAAAGTGTGTTTCGGGATAACATGCGCCCGCAATATGAAGGTCGGTTTTGGATTTCAAATAGGCGATCAATTCATTGGCATAGGCGAAATCCCTGCTTTCATATTGTTCGTCCGTCATATAAGCGGGGCGGTCGCCTCGTAAAGCGAGAACGTGATTGACATTAGCCGCGGCTAATTCATCGCATACTCTGTCAATGTCTTCTTTTTTATTACCCACACAGGTCATGTGAGCCAATGCTTTGACATGAAGCGTGTTTTGGATATAAGAGGCGATTTCGACTGTTTTTTTGGAACGGCTTCCGCCTGCGCCGTAGGTAACGGAGATAAATTCGGGATTTAGTTTGCTCAGTTGATCAACAACAGCATAAACGCCGTCAAATTCATCGTCTTTCTTTGGCGGAAATACCTCGAAGGAAATGGGCGGTTTTTTCTTAGTCATTGTGTGGTTCGTCATCGTTTTCAAACTCCTGTTCTTAAGTCCCGGCAAGGGGATTTTTTCATGGAATTTTAAAGTTTCCATTCTGCTTTTTCTTGTGTTTCAAACGTTAATATTGTATCATGTTAGTAGTTGCTTTGCAAATTAGCGGGATATAGATTTTTTGGATTGTCCGGTATAGGAATTTGCAATAACCGTTTTCTACGGGGATGAAAGAGAATAAAAAAACAGGAATAGATGGACACTTTAGGAAAGGAATTTAAAAACTCATGGAAACAAATTTTAAATCAACAGCCGATTATGTGGCAAGCCCGGAGCTGCTTGCAAGCGTCAATGTGGCGATTGCGCTGGAAAAACCGTTATTGATTAAAGGAGAGCCCGGCACAGGGAAGACCATGCTCGCGCAGGCTGTAGCAAATTCTCTTGGGAAAAAACTGATTATCTGGAACATCAAATCCACCACTAAGGCGCAGGACGGTCTGTATATGTATGATACGATTCAGCGTCTGTACGACGGACAATTCGGAGAAGAGGGCGTAGATGATATTTCCCGGTACATTAAGCTCGGTAAGTTAGGAGAAGCTTTTGAGGAAGAGGAACAGGTAATTCTGCTGATTGACGAGATTGACAAGGCGGATCTGGAGTTTCCCAACGACCTGCTGTGGGAGCTTGACCAGATGGAATTTTATATTCATGAGACAAAGCGGACGGTCAAGGCAAAACAGAGACCGATCGTGATCATTACCTCCAATGCGGAGAAGGAGCTTCCGGATGCGTTTTTACGCCGCTGCATTTTCCATTATATTGATTTCCCGGATGAGGAGCTCATGGAGGAAATCGTCAGAACCCATTATCCCGATGTGGAAGCGAATTTATTGAAAAACGCCATGGACGTATTTTATCAGATCCGTTCCATCCGCGATATCCGCAAAAAACCGAGCACTTCGGAACTGATCGACTGGATCAACGCTCTTCAGATGAACGGGATCGAACCGGACAGGATCAGGGCGGAGCTGCCGTTTGTAGGCGTAGTTGTTAAGAAAGATGAAGATTTGGAGACGGTAAAGCATTATGTTCAGTGAGTTCTTTTATGAATTAAAAGCAAAAGGACTGGATGTGTCGTTAAGTGAATGGCTGACGCTGCACAATGCGTTGAATCAGGGGCTTGCCAACAGCTCTCTGACAGAGTTTTATTATTTGTCCCGCAGTATCCTCGTAAAGAGCGAGACGGATTTTGATAAATTTGATACCGCTTTTTTAGAGCATTTCAAAGACGTGGAAAAGGATACCGAAGTGGGAGCCGAGATGCTGCGCTGGCTGGATAAATCCGAAGAAATGAAGACGCTGTTGGAGAAAGAAGAAAAGAAGTGGCTGGACACGCCCCAGGAAGAAGTGCAGGTCGATAAGGAAGACGTGGAGACCAAGTTTAAGGAGCGATTAAGGGATCAGGACAGCGAGCATAACGGCGGCAACTTCTGGATCGGAACGATGGGTAAGACAGCCTTCGGTAACAGCGGCAATTTTGTAGGCGGTATCCGCGTAGGCGGCGCGCCGGGCAACCAAAGCGCCTTTGAAGTGGTCGGCGCGAGGAAGTACCGGGATTTCCGCAACGACAGGATTCTGGATAACAGACAGTTTCAGACTGCGTTCCGCAAGCTGCGGCAATATTCCTCCAGACTGGATATTCCCAAGACGGAGCTGGATTTGGACGGGACCATTGACAAGACCTGCAATAACGGCGGGCTTTTGGAGATTGTTATGGAAAAGCCCCGCAAAAATGCGGTAAAGCTTTTGCTGCTTATGGATTCCGGAGGTACCATGATCCCGTATACCTCTTTGATGAACCGCTTGTTTCAGGCGGTCAACAAATCCAATCATTTTAAAGATGTGAAATGCTACTATTTTCATAACTGCATTTATTCCAAACTCTACAAGACGCCCGAGTGTGAGAACGGGGACTGGGTGGATACGGAATGGATGTTCCGCAATCTGGACAGCGATTATAAGGTCATCATAGTGGGAGATGCGGCGATGGCTCCCGAGGAATTATATTCGGAGACCGGTAATTACAGAGGTCCCAACGGCGGATTGTCGGGGTGGGACTGGTTAAATCTCGTAAAAAAACATTACAAGAAGATTGTCTGGATGAACCCTAAAATGTCGCCCAGACCCGCGCCCTGGAGAGAGGCGGAAACAGCGATCCAGAAGCTGCTGCCCATGTATCTGTTGTCCGTAGACGGCTTAAATGAAGCAATGGCGGAGCTGATGCGTAAAAAGTAAACAAATTGGAATGATTAAAAATCCCTTTGCATATATTTTACCAGTATATACAAGGGGGTTTTTTATGGACAATTTTCAATTATACAAAGACATCAGTATGAGAACGGGCGGAGAACTCTATTTAGGTGTCGTAGGTCCTGTCAGAAGCGGCAAATCCACGTTTATCAAGCGTTTTATGGACGTATGTGTCGTGCCGAATATGGCGGACGATTATACAAAAAAACTGGTGGTGGATGAACTGCCCCAAAGCGCGGCGGGGAAAACCATTACCACCACAGAGCCCAAATTTGTTCCCAAGGAAGCGGCAAAGATTTCCCTTGGAAACGATATGGAAGTCAAAGTACGGCTCATTGACTGTGTGGGATATATGGTAGAAGGCGCCAGCGGTCATATGGAGAATGATGCCGAACGAATGGTAAAAACTCCCTGGTTTGAAGAGGAAATTCCTTTTACCCAGGCGGCGGAGGTGGGAACGAGAAAAGTCATTTATGATCATTCCACCATTGGAATTGTCATTACCACGGACGGCAGCTTTACGGATATTCCCGCGGAAAATTACATACCGGCGACGGAGAGGACGATACAGGAATGCAAACAGTTGAAGAAACCGTTTGTGGTGCTGGTCAATACGGAAAAGCCCCAATCCAAAGAAGCAAAACAGTTAGCGGACGGCATCCGTGAAAAATTCGGCGTTACGGCAATACCGATGAATTTGGCGCAATTAAAGAAAGAGGATATGGAGACGCTTCTTTCGGAAATTTTATTGGAATTTCCCATTTCAAGAATCGAGTTTTACATGCAGGGCTTTGTGGAAATGCTTCCGTCAAGCCATCCCTTAAAGCAGGAACTGACGGCGCAGTTAAAGGAGCAGATGGGGCAGTACAGCTGCATGAAGGATCTGATGGAGCACCCGGTTAGCCTGGAGAGCAAATATATCAAAAAGATGAAGACCGATTCGGTCAATATGGCTGACGGCTCCGTGCGGATCGACCTGACCATTGCGGATGAATGCTATTATGAGCTTTTAAGCGATCTGCTGGGAGAGGAAATTACCTCGGACTATCAGTTTTTCCATAAGCTGCGGAAGTTGTCCTCTGTAGCAAGGGAATACGAAAGCGTGCTGCCGGCGATTACCATGGTAAGGCAGAAGGGATACGGCGTTATGAAACCGAACCGGGATGAAATTACCTTAGGCAAACCGGAGGTTATTAAGCACGGCAATAAATTCGGCGTGAAGATAAAGGCGGAGAGCCCTTCGGTACATTTGATCCGCGCCAATATCGAGACGGAAATCGCGCCTATCGTAGGTACGAAAGAGCAGGCGGAAGATCTGATCCGGTATATCGAAGCCGCCGATAATGAGGAAGGCAGCATCTGGGAAACCAATATCTTCGGAAAAAGCATCGAACAGTTGGTGGAGGACGGCATTCAGAGCAAGTTGTCCATGATCGGAGACGAGAGCCAGATTAAATTGCAGGATTCCATGCAGAAGATTGTCAACGATACCAACGGAGGCATGGTCTGCATCATTATTTAATACTTCAAATCCCCCCTTTTTTATGGTATGCTAAACTATATCACAAAAAAGGGGTGTTTTATTGTATGGGTAAAATATATGATAAAGTGGAAGACTGTTTAAAAAGCGTCAGAAAGGTCACGGATTTTGTACCGAGAATTGCAATTGTGTTAGGTTCCGGTCTCGGGGATTACGCCGACGACATTGAGGTGGCTGCCGAGATTGATTATAAGGATATCAAAGGTTTCCCGGTATCTACCGTGCCGGGACATGCGGGAAAATTTATTTTCGGATATGTGGGACAGGTTCCGGTCGTCTGCATGAAGGGAAGAGTTCATTATTATGAAGGGTACGATATATCGGATGTAGTACTGCCTGTGAGACTGATGAAGATGATGGGAGCGGAAATTCTGTTTCTGACCAATGCTTCCGGCGGAATCAACAAAAATTTCAAGGCGGGATCTTTTATGATGCTGACCGATCATATTTCCACCTTTGTGCCCAATCCGCTGATCGGACCGAATATCGAAGAGTTCGGGACCAGATTCCCGGATATGAGCCATGTATATGACGAAGGGCTGCAGGCAATTTTAAGGGAAACGGCAAAGGAAAACGATATTCCTTTAAACGAAGGCGTGTATATCCAGTTTACGGGACCCTCCTTTGAATCCCCGGCGGAGATTAGAATGGCTGCGGCGCTGGGAGCCGATGCGGTGGGAATGTCTACCGTTGTGGAAGCCATTGCGGCAAACCATTGCGGCATGAGAATCTGCGGCGTATCCTGCGTCTGCAATCTGGCGGCAGGGATATCTCCGACGCCCTTAACCCATGAAGAGGTACAGCAGGCGGCAAACGAAGCGGCTCCGAAGTTTAAAAAGCTGTTGACGGAGGCTGTGAAAAAATTTTAATTTAGTCCGGGCGGAAAAAAGGGGGACGCAGGATGAAGAAAAAGAAACAAAGACTGATCCTGCTCTTTGTTTTGGCGGGGCTGGTCATTGCAGCGGCTATGGTATTTTTGTTTTCTGTTTTATTTTTAAAAGTGGATTTGTCCCGGAGTTACCGAAAGATAGACGGTGTCAATCAAATTGTTTTTAAGGACTGGCAGGGATTATTGTATCACAGATGTTTCTGGGGCTTGGAAAGGATGGAAAACCGGGAAATTTCGGAAATGAAAGAGGAAACCATATATACCACGGCTCCATCCGGACAATTTATTGCTTATTATGATCTTGGAGAACACCGAATTGTTCTTTGTGATTCACTGGGGTTGGAGATAACATATTTTCCTGTGGACTACTATGTGGGACAGATTGTTTTTTCGCCGGACGAGCGGTATCTCCTTTATCAGGAAATCCAGGTATACGGTGGATTTAGCACGGATGAAGAGTATTGTTATTACCGTGTGGCGGATATTGAGACGAAAGATGTTGTTACCATATATAAAGGATATCGGGAATGGTATCAATTAGCATGGCAGGCGGACTGAACCGCAGCGGGATAAGAAAAGATATCGGAAGCGGAAAGGATATAAAAGCGTATGACAGATTCCGGACAGAAGAAAAAACTGATTTCCATGGCTATAGAAGCAAGGAACAACGCATATGCGCCCTATTCGGGATATTTCGTGGGTGCTGCGCTTCTTTGTGACGACGGCAGCATTTATACAGGGTGCAATGTGGAGAACGCTTCTTACGGGGCGAGTAATTGCGCCGAACGCACGGCGGTTTTTAAAGCGGTCAGCGAGGGACGCCGTAAATTTGTAGCGATCGCCATAGCCGGCGGGAAAAAAACGGTTGCGGCGCATGAGACGGATTATGCGTATCCGTGCGGTATTTGCAGGCAGGTGTTGAGAGAATTTTCCGACCCGGAAAAGATGATGGTGCTGGTCTGCAAAAACGTGGATGACTACAAGGAAATGACGCTGGAGGAACTGTTACCGGAGTCCTTCGGTCCGGATCATCTGAAATAGAGGATACTTAAAAGGATAGCAGCATAAAAAAGAGGAAAAATTAAAGAAGGAAGCAAAATGAACACAAGATTTTACAATGCAAAAATATTAACGATGGAAGAGCCCGTCCGCATTCTGGAAGGGGAATTGTGGGTCGGCGGCAATACGATCCTTTATGTGGGGGACGGCAGCGATAAGGAAAAAGTCTATGAAGCAAACGGCAATCAGCCCGTGATCTGGGATGAAGAGATTGACTGTAAGGGAAATCTGCTGATGCCGGGCTTTAAGGACGCCCACACCCATTCGGCGATGACTTTGCTTCGTTCCTATGCGGACGATATGCCTTTACAGGATTGGCTGAATAAACAGGTATTCCCGGTGGAGGCAAAGCTGCAATACGAAGATATTTACCATCTGACCAAGTTAGCCGTGCTGGAATATCTGACCAGCGGAATTACCGGCGTAATGGAAATGTATCTGGACCCTAAGGCGATTCAGGAGGCGTTTACCGAGTGCGGTATGAGAAACGCCCAGGTCAGCGGGATCAACAAATTCGGTCCCAGCCTGGAAGAATTGGAAAACCGCTATTTAAACCTCAATGGACAAAATGAATTGTCCTCTTTTATGCTGGGCTTTCATGCGGAATACACCTGTTCTAAGGAATTGCTGCAGGAGATTGCGGCAATGGCGCATAAATATCAGGCGCCCGTCTTTACCCACAATGCGGAGACTGCGCTGGAGGTGGCGGAATGCAGGGAACGCTATGGCGTGACGCCCACGGTTTTGTTTGATCAGTTGGGAATTTATGATTATGGCGGCGGCGGTTATCATTGCGTCCATATGTGTGACGACGACTTTGAAGTATTTAAAAAGAGAGACTTGATTGCCGTGACCAATCCCGCTTCCAATTTAAAACTGGCAAGCGGCATTGCGCCGATTTCCCGCTATTTGCGGGAAGGGATTCCCGTGGCGATCGGTACGGACGGACCGGCGAGCAATAACTGCCTGGATATGTTTAGGGAAATGTTTCTCGTAACAGGGCTTGCCAAATACCGCGATCAGGACGCTTCCAGCACGGACGCTTTGGAAGTATTGAAAATGGCGACCGTAAACGGCGCGAAGGCGATGGGATGGAAGGACTGTGAGACCTTAAGCGCGGGCAGCAAGGCGGATCTGATCATGATCGATCTGCATCAGCCCAATATGCAGCCTTTGCATAATATTCCGAAAAACATTGTTTATGCAGGCAGCAAACAGAATGTAAAGCTGACGATGATCAACGGTAAAATTTTATATGAAAACGGCAATTTCCATATCGGAACGGAGCCGGAAGCGATTTATGAAAAGTGCAACGAGATTTCCAGAAGACTGAAATTGGAGGGCTGACGGATGGAATATGCTGCATTGCTGGCGGTCGTTGTTTTGCTTTTGTTGTTTTTTATGCTGACCGGCAAAATGGAAGAGAAAAAATCCAAACAATTTCTGCGGAGACGGATACAGGAGCAATACGGCTCCTATTCGGATAAAAAATATGCGGACGGCAGAATGGAAAGCATTGTATCCGCCGTCGGCAGGGAAGAAAACAAGTTTGTGATCGATGATATTACATGGAACGACCTGGATATGGACCAGGTATTTCAGTCCATAGACTTTACCCGTTCCGCGGCGGGAGAGGAAGCCTTGTACCGGTGGCTCAGGACGCCGGTATTTGACGAAAATCTGTTGGCGGCAAGAGAGAACCACATCCGTTTTTTTCAAAACAGCGAAAAGGACAGGCTGGATTATCTGATGTTTATGACCGAGGTGGGCAGGACGGGAAAATATTCCGTATACGACTATCTGGATTATCTGGGTGCGCTGCCCGAAAAAAACTGTGTGCTGACGATTATCAGAGATGTACTGATGATCGGATGTCTGGCGCTTGGCATTGCCGTAAACGGGTATTTTTTCCTGCCCTTTGGGGCGCTGATGTTTTATCATGCAGGGATTTATATGCAGCAAAAGAGAAAGGTCGAGCCCTATTTGCTGACGTTTTCTTATTTTGTGCGAATCCTTGACAGCACCAAAAAGATGCAGCAATTATCCGGGGAGTTTTTGCAAGAGTTTGAAAAGGAAATAGCGGAAATCAAGACGGAAAGAACGGCGTTTGCCTCGTTCAAAAGATGGTCTTTTCTGGCTCTGGACGATGACGCAGGGTCTAATCCCATGGATTTTACAAAGATCATTCTGACCTATTTAAAAATGATCTTTCATTTGGATCTGATCAAATTATATTCCATGCTGCATGTGGTAAAGGAAAAAAAGCAGACCCTGGTCAAGCTCCTGCAAGGCATGGGAGAGATTGAAAGCTGCGTCAGCGTTGCCTATGCCAGAGCCGCGTTTTCGGAATATGCAAAGCCGGAATTTGTCCCCCGTAAGGCGGGGGAAGGCGTGGTCCTGGAGGCGGAGGATTTATTCCATCCCCTGATTGAGCATCCGGTCAAAAATTCTTTCTGCCAGCATCGGGGCATGTTGCTGACGGGTTCCAACGCATCGGGAAAATCTACGTTTTTAAAGGCGGTTGCGCTAAACGCTCTGTTAGCGCAGACGATTCATACGGTATGCGCCAAGTCATACAGAGGAAATTTCTACCGGATTTATTCGTCCATGGCGCTGCGGGACAGTCTGCAGCAGGGGGAGAGCTATTTTATTGTAGAGATCAAGTCCATGAAGCGGATTTTTGACGCGGCAAAAGAAGGAGAAATTCCGGTATTGTGCACCATTGACGAGGTGCTGCGGGGAACCAATACGGCGGAGCGGATCGGGGCGAGCACGGAGCTTTTAAAGGCGTTGTCGAAACAGGGCGTTATGTGCTTTGCAGCGACTCATGATCTGGAACTGACGTCTCTTTTAAAGGAACAGATGGACAACTATCATTTTGAGGAAATGGTGGAGGGAAGAAAGATCAGTTTCCCGTACCGGCTGACGGAAGGGAGCGCCACGGGCAGAAACGCCATCAGGCTCCTTGCCGCTTTCGGATTTGATAAAGAACTGGTGGACAGAGCGGAGAAACTGGCAGGAGGTTTTGCGTGAAAGTAACGATTTATACGGACGGTTCCGCAAGAGGCAACCCGGACGGACCGGGCGGATACGGAACGATTTTACAATATGTGGACAGCACGGGGACGCTTCATGAAAGGGAGCTGTCCGCCGGTTATAAAAAGACGACCAACAACCGTATGGAGCTGATGGCTGTGATTGTGGGACTGGAGGCGCTGAACAGACCCTGTCAGGTGGATCTGTATTCGGATTCCAAATATGTCATAGACGCCTTTGAAAAAAACTGGGTGGATTCCTGGCTGAAAAACGGCTGGAAAAACAGCCAGAAAAAGCCGGTAAAAAACATCGATTTGTGGAAGCGGCTGTTGGAGGCGAAAAAGCAGCACCAGGTACGGTTTCACTGGGTAAAAGGACATGCCGGACATCCCGAAAACGAGCGCTGCGACAAGCTTGCCACCGGCGCGGCGGACGGAGCAAACTTACTTGACGATTGTCCGATTGCGGTGTATGATTGACCCATGAGGGACGAAAACAGAAAGGAAACTTTGAAATGAATAATCTGATCTTATTTCTCAATTCTTTTTTATCCTATATTTTGTTGTTTTTGATCGTTGTAGTCGTTGCGGGGATTGCAATGTTTATCGGTATTACCATGCGTAAAAAATCCAATGCAAAGGAAGCCGAAGAAGCGGCGCATGCCGATGAGTCGGAGACAGCGGAAGCGGCGTCAGCCGAATAAAATATGATAAAATGAAATAAAACGTAAAAGAGGCTGTCACATTGATAGAAATTTGTGCGGATCAAAGGAAACCTTTGCAAAAGACTGTTTCTTTGATCCATACGAATATTTATGAATGGGGCAGCCCCTTATTTCATATGGATATGAGGGAAAAGCAATGGAAAAAAGGTACGACGTGATCCTTTGGGATGTGGACGGTACGCTGTTGAATTTTTTGGAATCCGAACGTTTTGCGCTGACGGACTGTTTACGGCATTTCGGGCTGCCGGTCAGCGACGAAATCGTAGCGACTTATTCGGCGATTAACGACAAGTGCTGGAAAATGCTGGAACGGGGCGAGGTGGAAAAGTCCTGGGTGCTGGTACATAGATTTGAAGAGCTGTTTGACTATCTTCATGTGACGGATACGGACGTGAAGGAATTTCAAAAAAGATACCAGTTTAAGCTGGGAAGCGTGTTTTACTTTCAGGATCATGCAAAGGAGCTTCTTGCCGGGCTGCGCCGGGATTTTGACCAATACGTGGTGACCAACGGCGTAGAGGACACCCAGAGAAGAAAGCTGGGACTGTCGGGTATCGAGGGGCTTGTGGACGATATTTTCATTTCCGAATGTATCGGCTATGAAAAGCCCAGCCCCCTGTTTTTTGAAGGCTGCATGGAACAGATTGCTAAGAAAAAGGGAAAGGCGCCGGATAAAAGCCGTATTCTGATCGTGGGGGATTCACTGACCAGCGATATCAAAGGCGGCAATCTGTTTGGGATCGACAGTTGTTATTATCAAAGAGGGGCGAAGGAAGTAAAAAGGAATTTCGCTGCAGGAGAGGTAAAAGCGGATTACGTGATCGGCAATCTGTGGGAGGTGGAACAGATCTTATGGCAAAGTCCTCAAACCAAAAACTGAAGCAATTGTATCTGTTAAAAATTTTATCGGAATATACCGATGAAACCCATGCCCTGACGACGCAGCAGATTATCGATAAGCTGGCGGACTATCAGGTAAGCGCCGAAAGAAAAAGCATTTACAGCGATATCGAGGCGCTGAATGCCATGGGCTATGATATTCTCAACAGTAAGAATAAGGAGCATTACGGTTATTATATGGCGTCCAGGGAGTTTGAACTGCCGGAATTAAAGCTGTTGGTAGACGCGGTGCAGTCCTCCCGGTTTATTACGGAAAAGAAATCCAGGGAACTGATCGGGAAGCTGGAAAAGCTTTGCAGCAAATACGACGGAAATAAACTCCGCCGCCAGGTCTATGTGTCGGACCGTTTAAAGGCGGAAAACGAGGGTATCTATTATGTGGTGGACGGAATCCATGAAGCGATCCAGAAGGATAAGCAGATATCCTTTCGCTATTATGAATGGGATGCGGATAAGAAGATGCGCTTTAAAAAGGGCGGAAAGCGGTATGCGGTAAGCCCGTATCTGCTCGTATGGAACGACGCGAATTATTATCTGGTCGCCTATGAGGAGGAAGACCGGATGATCAAACATTACCGTGTGGATAAAATGACCGATCTTCAAATAGAAGAAAAAGAGCGTATGGGAGAAGCGGATTATCAGGCGTTTTCTCCCGGTGAATATACCAAGAAAAGCTTTCAGATGTTCGGCGGGACGGAAATGACCGTTACCATGCAGTGCGACGAGACCATGGCGGGCGTCATGATTGACCGGTTCGGTAAGGAAGTTGCCATGCGGCGGCTGCAGGACGGAAAGCTGCAGGTGCGGACAGACCTTGTCGTCAGTCCCGCCTTCTTCGGCTGGCTTGCCGGACTGAAGGGAAAGGTAAAAATTACCGCGCCCGAAGAGGCGGCGGCGCGGGCGAGGGACTATCTTGCGGATGTGCTGGAAGCGTGGAAGTAGGACAGTCCGGTGTGATGAACGGCAAAAAAGCTGTTAAGGATAAAAGAAACGAGGCATAGAGACATGAAATTTGCAGATAGAATGAAAGACTACGAAGAAGGAATCTTTCAGGTATTAAATGAAATGAGATTAAAAAAGGAAGAAGCGGGAGAGAAGGTTTACAATTTCTCCGTGGGAACGCCGGATTTTCAGCCCGCGCCGCATATCATAGAGGCGGTTGTCAGGGCGGCTTCCGATCCCGAAAACTACAAATATTCGCTGGGGGATCTGCCGCAGCTTGTACAGGCGGTTGAGGACCGGTATGCAAAAAGGTACGGCGTAACTTTGCGGCATGATGAGATTACTTCCGTATATGGGTCTCAGGAGGGAATCGCCCATATCTGTTTGGCGCTCTGCAATCCCGGGGACCTTGTCCTTGTGCCCAATCCCGGGTATCCGGTTTTTACCTTCGGTCCCTCCTTAGCCGGGGCAAAGATAAAAACCTATGATCTGATAGAAGAAAACGGATATCTGCCGAACCTTTCGGATATTGGGGAAGAGACGGCAAGGGCGGCGAAGTGCATCGTGGTGTCCTATCCGCTCAATCCGGTCTGCAAGTGCGCGCCGGTCTCCTTTTATGAAGAATTGATCGCCTGGGCAAAAAAATATGACGTAATTGTCATTCATGACAACGCCTATTCGGATATTGTCTATGACGGAAAGGTCGGACGTTCCTTCTTATCCTATGAAGGAGCGAAGGAGGTAGGCGTGGAATTTTATTCCCTTTCCAAATCCTACAACTATACGGGAGCGAGAGTCAGCTTTCTGGTGGGCAACCGGGAAATTGTGCAAACCTTCAAAAGGATGAGGAGCCAGATCGATTACGGGACGTTTCTTCCGGTACAGCTTGGCGCGGTAGCCGCATTGACCGGATCTGACGATTGCGTCAAAGAGCAATGCGTGAAATATGAAGAGAGAAGAAACGCCCTCTGCGACGGGTTTACCAAGGCGGGATGGAAGTTTGAACGAAGCGAGGGCACCATGTTTGCGTGGGCAAAGATTCCGGAAGGATTTGACGATGATGTGACGTTTGTCAAAGAATTGTTTGAAAAGACGGGCGTGCTCTGTACGCCGGGAAGCAGCTTTGGCACCTTAGGAAAGGGACACGTGCGTTTCGCTCTGGTCCTGCCGTCCGAAACCATACGGGAAGCCGTAAAAGCAGTGGAAAACAGCGGTATCTTAAAATGATCCGGATGCGATCCGTCCGGTTCAATCAAAACAGTCAATCGGGGAGTGGTGATTTTTCACAAAATCGCCGCTCTTTTTATGTGAAAATTGTAAGATAACCTTTTGTTGACAGTCCCAAATTCTTTAGTTATACTTGAAACTACACCACAACATCTTGTGCATGTTTACATAATGTTGGCACATTTTGTTGGAGCAGTATTTTGGGAACAGGTAAGAGAGGGAGGATGTTTTTATGTCCGATACAGCACAAAAGCAGGAGGAACAGAGGGATTACGGCAAGGAATTTCAGACGAAAATCCCGGTAAAAGTAATTAAAAAAGACGGCAGCAAAGAAGATTTTAATGTACAGAAGGTCATCAATGCTGTAGGGAAGAGCGCGTACCGTGCTTTAACCAAATTTACGGAAGAAGAGAAAGATCATATTTGTCAATATGTTGTAGATAAGGTAGACGAGCTGGGACAGGAAGAAATTCCCATTCCGATTATGCACAATATTGTAGAGAGCGCTTTGGAGCAGGTTAAACCCATTGTTGCAAAGAGCTATCGCGATTATCGTAACTACAAACAGGATTTTGTCCGCATGATGGACGACGTATACAAAAAGAGCCAGTCCATTATGTATATCGGGGACAAGGAGAACGCCAATACGGACAGCGCCCTTGTTTCCACTAAGAGGAGCCTGATCTTCAATCAGTTCAATAAGGAGCTTTACCAGAAATTCTTTATGACCACCGAGGAAATTCAGGCGTGCAGGGACGGTTATATCTATGTGCACGATATGTCCGCAAGAAGGGATACGATGAATTGCTGTCTGTTTGACGTGGCAAGCGTTTTAACGGGCGGCTTTGAAATGGGAAACATCTGGTATAACGAACCGAAAACTTTAGACGTTGCCTTCGATGTTATCGGCGATATCGTATTATCGGCGGCAAGCCAGCAGTACGGCGGCTTTACGGTTCCCGAGGTGGATAAGATTCTGGAGCCCTATGCGGAGAAGTCCTATCAGAGAAATATTAAAAAGTATCTGCGTCTCGGCGTTGACGAAGAAAGCGCAAAGGCGGAGGCGCTTGCAGATGTGAGCAAGGAATTTGAGCAGGGCTTCCAGGGCTGGGAATATAAATTCAATACGGTGGCAAGCAGCAGGGGAGATTATCCTTTTATTACCGTAACGGCAGGGATCGGTACGGGAAGATTTGCGAAGCTTGCGACGATTACGATGTTAAACGTCCGCAGAAAGGGACAGGGCAAAAAGGAATGCAAGAAGCCGGTTCTGTTCCCGAAGATCGTATTTTTGTATGATGAAAATCTCCACGGACCCGGAAAGGAGCTGGAAGACGTATTTGAAGCGGGGGTAAAGTGTTCTTCCAAGACGATGTACCCCGATTGGCTGAGCCTGACGGGAAAAGGCTATATTGCCAGCATGTACAAGCAGTACGGCAAGGTTATTTCCCCTATGGGGTGCCGCGCGTTCCTGTCTCCCTGGTATGAGAGGGGCGGTATGCACCCGGCGGATGAAAACGATACGCCGGTGTTTGTAGGAAGATTTAATATCGGCGCGGTTTCTCTGCATCTGCCGATGATCCTTGCCAAATCCAGGCAGGAAAATAAAGATTTTTACGAAGTGCTCGACTATTATCTGAACCTGATCAGGCAGCTGCATATCAGAACCTATGCTTATCTGGGAGAGATGCGGGCTTCCACCAATCCCCTTGCCTATTGCGAGGGCGGTTTCCTTGGCGGGCATCTGCAGCTTCACGATAAGATCAAGCCGATTTTGAAAACGGCGACGGCTTCCTTCGGCATTACGGCGTTTAACGAGCTGCAGGAGTTATATAACGGCAAATCCCTGGTGGAGGACGGCGCGTTTGCCCTGGAGGTATTGGAGCATATCAACGCCAAAATCAACGAATTTAAAGAAGAGGACGGCAATCTGTACGCGATTTACGGCACGCCCGCCGAGAATCTGTGCGGTTTGCAGGTAAAACAGTTCCGGGCTAAATACGGCATTATTGAAGGCGTTTCCGATAAAGAATATGTGAGCAACAGTTTCCATTGCCATGTTTCCGAGGATATTACGCCGATTGAAAAACAGGATCTGGAATACCGTTTCTGGGAAATGGCAAACGGCGGCAAAATCCAGTATGTGAAATATCCCATCGACTACAATCTGGACGCGATTAAGACGCTGATCCGCAGGGCGATGGATATGGGCTTTTACGAAGGCGTCAACTTATCCCTTGCCTATTGCGACGACTGCGGGCACCAGGAGCTGGAAATGGATGTCTGCCCTGTCTGCGGCAGCAGGAATCTGACGAAGATCGACCGTATGAACGGATATCTTGCTTATTCGAGAGTTCACGGCGATACAAGGCTCAGCGATGCGAAAATGGCGGAAATCGCTGAAAGAAAGTCCATGTAGGGGGATTTCATATGAGGTATCATAATATAACAAAGGATGATATGTTAAACGGCGACGGCCTGCGGGTCGTATTGTGGGTGGCGGGCTGCAGCCACTGCTGTAAAGATTGCCATAATCCGCTTACCTGGGATCCCAACGGCGGACTGTTGTTTGACGACGCGGCGAAGGCGGAGATTTTTGAGCAATTGGATAAGCCCTATATTTCGGGAATTACCTTTTCCGGCGGAGATCCGCTCCATGCGGCAAACAGGCTGGACGTTAGAAATCTCATGGAAGAGATCAAGGAAAGCTACTCTCAAAAGACGATCTGGCTTTATACCGGCGACGTCTGGGAAAATATTCTTCACTATCCGCTGTTAAAATATGTGGACGTGCTGGTGGACGGAGAGTTTGTGGCGGAGCAGAAAGACCCGAAGCTGTTGTGGAAGGGCAGCAGCAACCAGAGAGTTATCGACGTGCAAAAAACCCTGGCGCGGATGGACCCGACGGTGCCGGTGCTCCATTGCGGGGATTACGAATAGCGTTTCGCCCGTGCGCGGCGTAAAAAAGGATGGAAGCGGACAAAAGGAGAAAGTATCATGAAGGAAACCATAGAAATCCAATATATCAACGATGAAATAGAGAGACTGAAATATATCGACAAAAAATCCGACTGGATCGATCTTCGCAGCAGCGAGCATGTGGAGATGAAGGCGGGAGAATTTCGCCTGATCAATCTGGGCGTGGCGATGAAGCTGCCCGAAGGCTATGAGGCGCATATCGTGCCGAGAAGCTCTACTTTTAAAAACTTCGGCATCATTCAGACCAATCATTGCGGCATTGTAGATGAAAGCTACTGCGGTCCCGAAGACTGGTTCTATATGCCGGCTTATGCCCTGCGGGACACGGTAATCGAGGTCAACGACAGGATCTGCCAGTTCCGGATAGAGAAGCACCAGCCCGTTGTGGAATTTGTGGAAGTGGAAAAGCTGGAAGGACAGAACCGGGGCGGAATCGGCAGCACCGGTAAAAATTGAAAAAATCTTCCTGTGATGGAATAATCAGACTCCTTTTTGCAAAACTAATGATAAGAGTTTTGTTAAAGGAGTCTTTATATTTTGAGAAAATCAGATAGAAACAAATCCGTAACCTTTTATGAAAGCCGTATGAAGACCGGGCTGGACGAGAATATGGCGTATCTTAACGAAAAGCTGGCGGTGGACGCCAATTTCGACGTGGTATACCGGGTCATAGAGATCGGCGGCAGGCGAGCCTGCATGTATTTTGTGGACGGTTTCTGCAAAG
This sequence comes from uncultured Lachnospiraceae bacterium, assembly GCA_900542015.1. Lineage (GTDB taxonomy): Bacteria > Bacillota > Clostridia > Lachnospirales > Lachnospiraceae > UBA2882. The sequence goes on from UQLY01000004.1 coordinate 208,956, forward strand.
ACGAAATGATGCAGAAGCTGTTGCAATACTTTATTTCCATATCGCCCAAGGATATGCCGGACAATGCCCACGAAATGTCCAAACAGTGTATGCCCTGTGTGGAAGTGGACTTACAGGACGACTGGAAACAGATTATTTATTTTATTTTATCCGGCGTGTTCGCGCTGTTTATCGACGGATATGACAAATGTATCCTGATCGATTCAAGGACCTATCCGTCCAGAAGCGTTTCCGAGCCGGAAAAGGATAAGGTGCTGCGGGGGTCCAAAGACGGTTTCGTGGAGACGGTCGTGTTTAATACCGCGTTAATCCGGCGCAGAATCCGTTCCGCGGACTTACGGATGGAAATGATGAACGCAGGAAAAAGCTCCAAAACCGATATTGTCATCTGCTATATGGATTCCCGGGTGGATCATGATTTTCTGGAAAAGATCAAAAGCAGGATCAGAAGCATTAAGGTGGACGCCCTGACGATGAATCAGGAAAGTCTGGCGGAGTGCCTGTATAAAGACGCATGGTGGAATCCTTTCCCGAAGTTCAAGTTTACCGAGCGTCCGGATACAGCGGCGGCGCAGGTGCTGGAGGGCAATATTATCATTCTTGTGGATAATTCTCCTTCGGCGATGATTATGCCCACCAGTATCTTTGACGTGGTGGAAGAAGCCGACGATTACTATTTCCCGCCGGTTACGGGGACGTATCTGCGTCTTTCCCGGTTTTTGATCGCGATTTTAACCTATATCATGACGCCCACGTTTCTTTTGCTGATGCAGGAGCCGGGGTATATTCCCCACGGCTTTGAATTTATTATGGTAAAAGAGCCCGTCAACATTCCGTTAATCTGGCAGTTTTTGATTCTGGAGCTAGCCATAGACGGTTTGCGGCTTGCGGCGGTAAATACCCCCAATATGCTGAGCACGCCCCTCAGTGTGATGGCTGCACTGGTGCTTGGGGAGTTTTCGGTAAACAGCGGGTGGTTCAACAGTGAAGTCATGCTGTATATGGCGTTTGTCGCCATCGCCAATTATACCCAGGCAAGCTATGAACTGTCCTATGCGTTAAAGTTTATGAGAATGATCAATCTGATTCTGACGGCGCTTTTCGGGCTGTACGGTTATATCGCCGGCATAGCGATTTTGATTTTGTCCATTGTATTTAATAAAACCATTTCAGGACAAAGCTATATTTATCCGATTCTGCCGTTCAATCTTAAACAGTTGTCCAAACGTTTTTTGAGAAAACGTCTGCCGGAATCCAGGCAGTAAGAATTGAAAAGTGCCAAAAAGCGTGTTACAATACTCCCATACGGAAAGAAGGAGTAGTCAGATGGACAAATTTAAATTAGTTACGGATACCGCATCGGATTTGCCGAGAGCGTATCTGGAGGAACATGATATAGACGTGCTGTCTTTGGCTTATATCATTGACGGAGCAACCTACAACTGGGAGCATCCCATGGACGATCATGTATTTTACGACAAGATGAGGGCGGGCGCCATGCCCACGACGTCCCAGGTCAATATGGAGGATGCGAAGAGTTATTTTGAACGGCTGATTGCCGGACAGGATGAAATATTATGCCTTGCGTTTTCTTCGGGCTTAAGCGGCACCTACAACAGTATTGCGGTGGCGGCGAAAGAGATTTGCGAAGAACATCCCGGCAAAAAGATCCGCGTCGTAGATACCAAAGCGGCGTCCTTGGGACAGGGGCTGATGGTAGATTGGGCGCGCAGAATGCGGAACGAAGGAAAAAGCGTGGATGAAACGGCTGATTTTATGGAACAGCATTATAATCAGTTTGCACACGTATTTACGGTGGACGATTTAAATCACCTTCACAGAGGCGGAAGAGTCAGCAAGGCGACGGCGGTAATCGGCACTCTTGCCAATATCAAACCCCTTCTGCATGTGGACGACGAAGGACATCTGATCAATGTGGATAAGGTGCGGGGCAGAAGGAAGTCCCTGCTGGCGCTTGTGGATATGATGGAAAAAAAGATGGGGGACCATCTTGCGGACAACAAGACAATTTTTATCAGTCACGGCGACTGCCCGGAGGACGCGCAGTTTGTAGCCGATGAGGTTAAAAGGCGTTTCGGTATTACGGACTTTTTGATCCATTATGTAGGACCGACGATTGGCGCACATACGGGTCCCGGAGTCGTTGCCTTATTTTTCTATGGAGAGGAACGTTAATCAAGGGTATTGACAGGGACTGTTGTATGATCGGAAACGAATACGGATCATATGACAGTCCTTTGTTTTGTGGGGGGGATTCAATGAGCGCTGGATATGAATACCGCTCGGAATTTGATTATAAGCTGCACAGCTATGAAGAGAGGCTGACTTTTGCAAAATACCAGGTAAAGAGTCAGTTAAGGGACGCTTATAAGCGCAGAATAGAGGAAAACAGGGAAGGAAAGGCATGGGGCGGTTTGATGATCGTGATCTTAGTGTGCCTGTTTTTGTCTGTTCTGATGGCAAACAGCAGATCGATTTTAGTGCTGCCCGGCGTGCTTTTGCTGTTCGCCTCGGTGGCGGCGGTTTTGTTTGTGATGCCGGTCTGTATTTATAAGGTTGTCAAATGTATTTTAATGTGGGCGATCAATAAGGAAAATAAGCTGGGCAAATGGCTGGCGGAAAAATGTGAAATCCCGACCCAGCGGTCGGAAATCGCGGAATGTCAGACCTTACTGAATCGTTACAATCTGCTGTCGGAGGATCTTGAGCGTTTCAGGGAAGAGTATGCCGAAGGCAGGCTTTCCCTGACGGAACGGGAGATTTATGCGCGGTATGACAATGTGGATTATACCCCCGGGATTGCGGTCATTTCCGAAAACTGCGAAAAACTGATGAAGTTTATCAGGATTTTGACGGTCATCCTATGGGTTTTGATGACGGCGCTGATTTTAAGAGGCGTATGGGAGTTTGCCGCTTATATGATCAGCGCGTATCTGTATATGTATGACCAGTTATAGTAAAATAAAAGAGGAACACAATGAAAAAGAACGGATATGGAGTTCGCACGGTCCGGGCGGTGTTGGTTTCGGTTATGATAACCATGCTTTTGACAGCGTGCGGCAGGCAGAAAAATACGGAACTGGAAACGGCGGCAGGTGAAAGCGTGTCGGCTGCGGGTATCAGCCGGAATGAAGCGGAGCAGGAGACAATATCGAAAGAAGTATCGACGCAATTGCAGGAGGATACGTCTGTGCAGATGTTTTCCTTCAAAGATGTATACGGTCAGGTCTATGAGGTTGCCCTAAACGAAGAGGCGGCGCTTCACAGCTATGACATGGAGTATCTTCGTTCCGACGGCTTCTTTAAATCCTACCATGCGCCGGGATATACCTCCCGGGTGGGCGTGGATGTATCCAAATTTCAGGGAGAGATCGAATGGGAGAAGGTAAAGGCGCAGGGAATCGGGTTTGCGTTTATCCGGGTCGGGAACCGCGGATACGGTCAGGAGGGCACCTTAAATACCGACAATATGTATTTGCAGAATATTGAAGGCGCCAAAGCGGCGGGAATCGACGTGGGCGTGTATTTTTATTCCCAGGCGGTCAATGAAGAAGAAGCGGTGGAAGAGGCGGAGTATCTGTTACAGCTTATCGACGGGATCGAGCTCGACTATCCGGTGGTCTTTGACGAAGAGTATGTGATCGAAGACGAGGCGCGCACGGACGGCATACCGGCAGAACAGTTTACGCAAAATGCCCTTGCTTTTTGCCGGACCATAGAAAACGCCGGATATGAACCGGTCATTTATGCCACGATGAAATGGGAAGCGTATGCGCTGGAGCTGGAAAAACTCAACGGATACCGGATCTGGTACGCGGATTATGAGGAATTTCCGCAGACGCCCTATGGTTTCAGTTACTGGCAGTATACCAACGAGGCGGTAATTGACGGAATTTCCTCTCCGGTGGATCTGAATCTGGAATTGATCCCCATAGAAGAATATGCAGACCGCATGATCAGTGAAATGACCACGGAAGAAAAGGTGGCGCAGTTGTTTTTTGTGACGCCCGAGGCGTTAAGCGGAGAGGGAAATGTCCAAAGCGTGACAGATGCGGCAAAAAGCGCGATGGAGCGGTATCCGGTGGGAGGTCTGATTTATTTTGCGGACAATATGACTTCCTACGACCAGACAAAGACGATGCTTTCGGATACCCGTGCCGCGGCAAATACTGAGATGAAAATATCTCCTTTTCTTGCCGTGGATGAAGAAGGGGGTACCGTGGCGCGCGTTGCGTCAAATCCGGCGATGGGTGTAGAAAATGTAGGAAATATGCGGGATATCGGCGCTTCCGGCGATCCGGATCTCGCCTATGCGGCGGGAGACGCCATAGGAACCTATTTATCCGATCTGGGATTTAATCTGGATTTTGCGCCGGATGCGGATGTGTTGACCAATCCAGACAATCAGGTCGTCAAAGACAGGAGCTTCGGCAGCGATGCGGTGTTGGTCGGCGAAATGGCGCTCGCCTGCCTGGAAGGGCTGCAAAGCCATCATGTGATCGGCGTGCTCAAGCATTTTCCGGGGCACGGCGCGACCCTGGGAGACAGTCATGACGGCTATGCTTATACGGACAAAACTTATGAAGAGCTGGCGGCGGAGGATATGCTTCCCTTTATGGAAGGAATTAAGGAAGGGGCGCCCGTCATCATGACGGGGCATATTTCCACGCCCAATGCGACGGGAAACGAGCTCCCGGCTTCTTTGTCCCCGCAGATGACGACGGAAATCCTGCGGGAAAAGCTGGGATATGAAGGACTGATTATCACGGACGCTTTGAATATGAAAGCGATTTCCGATCAGTATACTTCCGGCGAGGCGTGCATCATGGCGCTGGAGGCGGGAGCCGATATGCTGTTGATGCCGGCGGATTTTACCGCAGCGTATGAAGGAGTGCTTGCCGCGGTAGGGGAAGGCAGAATTACACAGGAACGACTAAATGAATCGGTGAAACGAATACTGGAAGTGAAAATGGAGTATCATATGAGGTAGGGGAAAAGCCGTTTATCGCAGAATGAATACCGTTCATCATATGCCCGCCTGGAAGCGTTTCTTTTATGATATACTTTCTCTGAAAAAGAGAAGTGTCTCATAAAAGAGACGTTTTTTTATGAAGAGATTTTTATAGCGGAGGTAAAAATTATGAGAGGGAGTTTTATGAAAAGTAAAGTTTTGTTTGTTGTATGTACAATGCTGGCTGGCTTAACTGTATTCGGGTGTGCAAAGGCAGAAAATTCAGAAAGCATGGAAAGAAGTCAAATGGAGTCAGGAGAAGGGGCAAAAGAAACAGAAGAGGAGAAGGAGACCGGAGAAGAGGAAGCAGGAGATGTCCTTCAGAGTGAGGGAACAATAACATTAGAAGATGTCATGAATGCACCTGTCACAGATGAACAGTATTTTACCTATCGGGAGACTGAAGAAGGAATCGTAGTTCTAAACTGTACCTGTGAGGATGATATTATTGTTTTGCCAGAAACCATTGACGGAAAGATGGTAGTGGGGATAGATACAAATCTGTTTGCTTATAACGGGACAAAGGCGAAAGGAATATATGTTGCGGATACCGTTGAAGTAATACCGGAGAGAGCTTTTGCGGATGCTGATAACTTGGAAATCCTGGTGTTGGGAACCGGTATAAAGGTAATAGAACATAATTGTATTTCGGGGGATGATCAATTAAAGGTTGTTTCCATTCTGTCAGAACAGTTGGAAAAACTGGAAAATCTTATGGTAGTTAGCTGCCCTGTACTGGAAGAAATATATTTTAAGGGGGATTGTAATGAGGTTGTGGAAATAATAGGTGCTGCCGATCCTGTTATTTACGGACCGGCGGATTCCAACATTGAAAAGTATGCAAATGAAAACGGGTTTACCTATGTGATCTGGTAATCAAATTGTGCTTTAAAAATAGAATAATATGGCAAGAATTTATGAGTTTTTTGTAAATTCAAATTAAGAATCGGCTGCTGCATTTATAAATTTTTGTATTGATCAAAGGAAACCTTTATAAAAACGCCGGTACTTAATCCGCGTATTTTGCGGATTTATGTACCGCTGCGTTTTTGTAGAGCGAAAGCGTGTTTCCGTGATCCATGCAAAAATTTATGAATGCGGCAGCCGATTCTTTTGCATTGTTTAGGGACGAAAGGTTTGTGACAAATGAGATTTTATTTGCAAAAAATGACAGGCATGCTATGATTATGATAACTTGTTTTGACGGATGAGTTATACATAATATTTTTATAGTTTGGAGAGGATTGTATGGAACGGGATCAGGTTTATTTGGTAGAAGGATATCAGTTCAGCTCCAGAGAAGAGGCACAAAAGGCTGAGAGAGAGCTTGCCAAGGTTAAGGCGCTGAATGAAAAACTGGACGAAGAGAATTTGCAGGCGATAAAAACGTTGTATGTTACGGCGTTGGACCAGCAGGTGTTTGAGACGCAGATCGGGCTGTCCTATCTGCGTAATCTGCAGGTTCATCTGATCGCGGAGGGAGAATTGAGAGAAGACGAAAAACCGATCCCCGTCCTGTATTCCAAAGCGACGCTGGAAACGGAAAAAAGGCTGATGAAGGAAGATTATGCTGCGGCTGTGGGGCAGATGAGGGACGATATGAAAAAGAAGATCGACGGGCAAAAGGAGCTTGTAAGGCAGGCGCGGCAAAAATGCCGGATTCTTATGGCGGCTGTGGGCGTCCTGGCGGTTTTGGTCGTCGCCATGTTTGCGATCACGCTGACCGGAAAAAACGAAAATATCCTCAATTACAAAAATGCCGTGACCAACCAATACGCCGAATGGGAGCAGGAATTAAGCGAGCGGGAAGACGCGGTCAGACAAAAGGAGCTGGAGCTTGGCATCGAGCCCTAAAAAGCCGCATCTTTTTATGGAGCTTGATAGAGAAAACGCAGGATTTCACAAATTTTACATATTCGTTTTATATAATATCTGCATATAATATTTGGGAGGAAGCGTATGGAAAAACTGAAAATACTTGTGGTCGATGACGAAAGCAGGATGAGAAAGCTCGTCAGGGACTTTTTGGTCAGAAATAATTACGAGGTAATCGAGGCGGAGGACGGCGCGGCGGCGCTGGATCTTTTTTTTGCGGACAAGGATATCGCCCTGATCCTTTTGGATGTTATGATGCCCAAAATGGACGGCTGGCAGGTATGCCGGGAGATCAGGGCTTATTCCAAAGTGCCGATTATCATGCTGACGGCGAGAGCGGATGAAAGGGACGAGCTGCAGGGCTTTGAACTCGGAGTGGACGAATACATCGTCAAACCCTTCAGCCCTAAAATACTGGTGGCGAGAGTCGAAGCGGTGCTTCGCCGCAGCGTTACAGGAGCGGTCGGGGAAGAAATGCTGACGGCGGGGAAAATAACGGTCAACAAAGCGGCTCATATTGTTACCATTGACGATAAACAGGTGGATTTAAGCTATAAGGAATTTGAGCTTCTTACCTATTTTATTGAAAACAAAGGAATTGCGCTTTCCAGAGAGGTAATTTTAAACAATGTCTGGAACTATGATTACTTCGGCGACGCACGTACCATCGATACCCATGTCAAAAAGCTTCGGAGCAAGCTGGGGGAAGCCGGAAATTATATTAAAACCATATGGGGGATGGGCTATAAATTTGAAAGTGAGTAAATTTACCACTTGCATCATTAGCCTTTTTTCGGTATCCTAATCATATGTATGGTCAAAAGGGACCAAAACAAAAGAAAGGCGAGATTGATTTATGAAAGAACAAAAAGAATTTCAACCGTATATCCCGGCAGAAAAAATCACACCGGAAATTACGGTAACATCTATTGTGATGGGGATTCTTCTGGCTGTTGTATTCGGAGCGGCAAACGCATATCTTGGTTTGCGCGTGGGTATGACGGTTTCCGCATCGATCCCGGCGGCGGTAATCGCCATGGGAGTAATTCGCGTTATCATGCGTAAAAATTCCATTTTGGAAAGCAATATTGTACAAACGATCGGCTCGGCAGGAGAATCTCTGGCGGCGGGCGCTATTTTCACGCTCCCCGCGCTGTTTTTATGGGCGGCGGAAGGAACCATGGAAAAGCCCAGCATCATCGAGATTACGTTAATCGCATTGCTCGGCGGTCTGCTTGGCGTATTTTTTATGGTGCCTCTGCGTAACGCACTGATCGTAAGGGAACACGGCACGCTGCCTTATCCCGAAGGAACCGCATGTGCGGAAGTGCTTTTGGCGGGAGAGGAAGGCGGAGCCAACGCGTCTACCGTATTTACGGGTATGGGTTTTGCGGCGGCTTTTAAATTTATCATCGACGGCTTGAAGCTTGTGCCCAGCGAGGTATCTTTCCGGATTAAAAATTATGCGGGAGAGATCGGAACACAGATTTATCCTGCTGTTATGAGCGTAGGCTATATCTGCGGTCCCCGTATTGCGTCTTATATGTTTGCGGGCGGCGTTTTCAGCTGGATGGTGCTGATTCCCCTCTTTGTACTGTTGGGAGAAAATCTGGTGCTGTATCCGGGTACGGATACGATTGGAGCCATCTATGCGGCGAACGGGGCAAGCGGGATCTGGAGCAGCTATATCCGTTATATCGGAGCAGGCGCTTTGGCGGCAGGCGGAATTATCAGCCTGATCAAATCCCTGCCTTTAATCGTTACGACTTTCCGCGACGCGATCAAAGGAATGAGAGCGGGCGTAAAAGGCGGCAGTGAGCGGACGGCTCAGGACCTGAACATGAAAGTCGTCGTCGGAGCCGTTATCGTATTGACGCTTCTGGTATGGCTGGTTCCGGCTATTCCGGTAACCTTAGTCGGAGCGATTATCGTCGTTATCTTCGGATTTTTCTTTGCGACGGTTTCTTCAAGAATGGTAGGTATTGTCGGAAGCAGCAATAACCCCGTATCGGGTATGGCGATTGCAACGCTGTTAATTACGACGATTGTATTGAAATCCACCGGAGACGGCGGCATACACGGTATGCAGGGAGCGATTGCCATCGGTTCCATCATCTGTATCGTAGCTGCAATCGCAGGCGATACGTCGCAGGATTTAAAAACCGGCTATCTGCTTGGCGCAACGCCTAAAAAACAGCAGATCGGAGAAATCATCGGCGTAGTGGCTGCGGCGTTTGCCATCGGCGGCACTTTATATCTGCTGGATCAGGCATGGGGCTTCGGATCGGAAAAGCTGGGAGCGCCTCAGGCTACTTTGATGAAGATGATCATTGAAGGCGTTATGGGAAATAACCTTCCCTGGAACCTGGTATTTATCGGCGTATTTATTGCAATTGTGGTTGAGATTATCGGTATTCCCGTTCTGCCCTTTGCCATCGGCGTGTATCTGCCGGTGCAGTTAAACGCGTGTATCATGGTAGGCGGATTGATCCGTCTTGCCTTTGATAAGATGAAAAAGGACGAAAAAGAGAAGAAGGTTATTATAAACGACGGCATTTTATTCTGCTCCGGCATGATTGCGGGAGAAGGACTGGTCGGAATTTTACTGGCTTTCTGCGCCGTGGTTGGAATTGATCAACTATTTGACGTATCCGGCATACTCAATTTATCGTCGGCTGCCTCCACGATCGGAAGTCTGGTTGTGTTCGCGCTGATTATTTTGAGCGTGTGCAAATTCTCCGTCTGGAAAAAGAGGAAACAGGAAACAAACAATGAGTAAAAAACAGACTGTATCGGAAAATTATCTGGAAAGATGTCCGTTAAGAGCGGAGGGGATGGACTGGATCGTGGACGAGCAGGGTCTGGTTACCTTAAATATTGAAAACAAAGGCGTTTTTAACCGAATCGCCCAGAAGCTTTTCAAAAAGCCGAAAATCAGTTATGTTCATCTGGATGAATTAGGGAGCTGCGTCTGGCAGCTCCTTTGTGAAGATAAAAATATAATTGCGCTGGGCGAAGAAGTAAAGGAACGTTTCGGCGAAAAGGCGGAGCCGCTGTATGAGCGGCTGGCGAAATACTTTCAGATATTGGACAGCTACCATTTTATTACATGGAAACAGCAATAACCGGAAAGCGCAGGGAAATCGTAAAAACAGGCAGGTCGTGAAGCTTATCTGCCATGGAACGGATTGGACTCTGCGCTTTTCACATAATGGACATATTCTCATATTATAATAAAAACTAAAGCGATAAAATAGGATGTCATGTTATTATAATTGTAGGAAGAGAAGATGAAAACGAAGCATTCGATCAAAACTCAGTTGCTGTTGGTGGTTCTGACCATTGTTACCGGGACGATTCTGTTGTGCTGGATTTTAAATAACGGTTTCCTCGGAAAATACTATCTGCAGAACAAGCAGCTTGTATTGAAAAAAGCATATCAGAATATCAACGAAGCCACCAGTAACGGAAGTATTCAAAGTGAAGAAGTGGAAAATGAGCTGCAAAGGCTTTGCGGCATTTATAATATCAGTGTTATCGTCATTGATGTGGATAATAAACTGGTCCAGTCCGCCGGGACGGATTATAAGATTATGATGAAATATCTGCTGGACCGCGTCTTTGTGGAAAACAGCGGAAATTATGAGCTGATCGAGCAAAACGACAGCTATATTATGGAAATTGCCCACGAAGCCGTAAGCGATATGACTTACATTGAAATGTGGGGGACGTTGGATAACGGCAATCTTTTCATGACTAGATCCGTAATGGAAAGCATCCATGAAAGCGTCCGGATATCCAATCGTTTCCTTGCCTATGCGGCGGTGACGGCTCTTTTGATCGGGGGCGTGGTGGTTGTAATCATTACCAAACATTTTACGACGCCCATTGTGTCCCTGACAAATATTTCTAAGCGGATGGCGGATCTGGATTTTGAAGCGCGTTATACGGGAAAAGAAAAAAATGAAATCGGCGTTTTGGGAGAGCACATGAACCAGCTTTCTGAGAAGCTGGAGAGCACCATTTCCGAGTTAAAAACGGCAAACAACGAGCTGATGAAGGATATTGAGCAGAAGGAGCAGCTTGATGAAATGCGTAAGGAGTTTATCTCCAACGTTTCCCATGAGCTGAAAACGCCCCTTGCCCTGATTATGGGGTATGCGGAAGGGCTGAAGGAAGAAATCAATCAGGATTCGGAGAGCAGAGAGTTTTATTGCGACGTCATTATAGATGAAGCCAATAAAATGAATACGATGGTCAAAAAGCTGTTGACGTTAAATCAGTTGGAATCCGGAAACGAAGTCGTTACGATGGAGCGGTTTGATATCCGGGAGCTGATTGCCAATTATCTTTCGTCCGCGGATATTTTGATTCAGCAAAGCGGGGCGGTTGTCAATTTTGCGGAAACGGAACCCTGTTATGTATGGGGGGACGAATTTAAGGTAGAGGAAGTGTTTATGAATTATTTTTCCAACGCCTTAAATTACGTAAAAAATGAAAAGCGGATTGAGATTTCGTTTGAAAGAAAAGAGGACGTAGTGCGCGTTTGCGTATTCAATACCGGAGATTCAATACCGGAAGATTCTCTGGCTCATTTATATGAAAAGTTTTATAAGGTGGACAAGGCAAGAACCAGAGAATACGGCGGCAGCGGCGTAGGACTTTCCATTGTAAAAGCCATTATGGATTCCATGCACCAGCAGTACGGCGTTAGCAACAGGGAGGACGGCGTGGAATTTTGGTTTGAATTGGCAGTTAAATAGTGATAGAATACAAATAACAGTCCGGGGAGGGACGATACATGAAGAAAAAATTGTTTTCTATTATATTGATGGGCTGTCTGATGCTCGCGGCTACGGGATGTACTAACGCGATTCCCGATATGACGGATGAACAGATGACGATGGTAACGGAATATGCGGCGGGTTTGCTGTTAAAATATGATGCGGATTACGAACCGATGCTTTTAAACGACGAAAGGCTGGCTCAGGAAGAAGAAATGCAGCGTCGTGTTGCCGAGGAAGCGAAACAGCGCACGGATGCGGAGGCGGAAAAGGAAGCCGCAGAGCAGGAAAATGCAGACCGGGAAAACGGCGGGAACGGAGAAAGTGCGGAGAGCGCTGAACGGACGGACCCGGCGGAATTTTTGGAATTGAGCGGAATTACCGTTTCCTGTAACGGCGTGGAATTTTATGATTCCTATCCGGACAGCGGCGACGATCTGTTTTTTGCCGTGAATGCTTCCGAAGGCTGCAAACTTGCCGTGATCCGTCTTACAATGACCAACAACAATGCCGAGGCGTGCGATGTGGATATTTTAAACAAAAACGTCCGGTTTAAGGCGTCTTTTAACGGCGGGGAATATCATAATACCATGGTAACCATGCTGGAGAATGATTTTTCCGTCTATGCGGGGACACTGGCGCCGGGAGAGGCGGCGGATACGATTTTGATGGTGGATTTAAAGGCGGAAGAGTGTAATCCGGTCGAGAGCCTGAACTTGTATATCAAGTACCAGGGGAAGAATATAAAAACGGCTGTGTATCCTTAACATGACCGGCACGTTTTGACAAAATTGTCCTATTTTGTATTTTTATGGGAACAATTGCAAAAAAGGAGTTTTTATTGTTGACACTTTGAGAAGATAATGATATATTGATATCCGTTGCGGGGCAAAAGAAAGTCCTTAAGAAGTCCCTGCAGCGGATATTTTTTATCCTGTTTTTTTCTCCGCAAAGGCTGAATGTCAAAAAGCGGGAAGCAAAAAAACAGAAATAAAAAATTAAAAAAAGTGCTTGACGTAATCGAGATGATGTGCTAATATATCACTGTTGCGCGTCGGAAGACAAGCACAAAGGACCTTGACAAATAAACAG
>UQLY01000005.1 GCA_900542015.1 uncultured Lachnospiraceae bacterium
AAAACGCCGGTACTTAATCCGCGTATTTTGCGGATTTACGTACCGTTGCGTTTTTATAGAGCGAAAGCGTGTTTCCGTGACCGATACAATTTTTTATCTATATAACAGCTTTTTTTATTAACAATTTTCTGCGATGTCGTAAATCAGTTTCTCGCTGTCAGCCCATCCGAGGCAGGGGTCCGTAATGGATTTGCCGTAGACGCCGCCGCCGATTTTCTGGCAGCCTTCCTCTATATAGCTTTCAATCATAACGCCCTTTACCAGCTTGTGAATGTCGCTGTTTAATTTCCGGGAGTGCAGAACTTCTTTTACAATCCGGATCTGCTGTGCAAACTGTTTGCCGGAATTGTTATGGTTTGAGTCGATGACGGTGGCGGGATATTGCAGATCCTTTTCGCCGTACATTTCCAACAGTCTGTTTAAGTCCTCATAATGATAATTCGGGAGGCTTCTGCCGTACTGGTTGACGGAGCCTCTCAAAATCGTATGGGCGAGAGGGTTCCCGGTGGTTTTTACTTCCCAGTTGCGGTAGATAAATTCGTGCGGGTGCTGCGCCGCGTATACCGAGTTCAGCATAACGGATAAATCTCCCGAGGTGGGATTTTTCATGCCGGCGGGCACGTCAAAACCGCTGACGGTCAGACGGTGCTGCTGGTCCTCAACGCTTCTTGCGCCGATGGCGACATAAGAGAGCAGGTCGTGGACATATCTCCAGTTTTCGGGATAAAGCATTTCGTCCGCTGCGGTCAGACCCGATTCCTGCATGGCGCGGATATGGAGTTTGCGGACGGCAACAAGACCGGCGAGCAGATTGGGCTTTTTCTCGGGATCGGGCTGATGGACGATTCCCTTATAGCCTTCTCCGGTGGTGCGGGGTTTATTGGTGTAAATACGGGGAATCAGGATACACTTGTCCGATACCTTGTCGTTGAGAGATGCAAGGCGGTTTACGTAGTCGCAGACGGAATCTTCATTGTCCGCGCTGCAGGGACCGATGATAACCAGAAATTTATCGCTTTCCCCGGTGATGACTTTTTTGATTTCTTCATCTCTTCGCTTCTTTAATAAAACCAGATCCTCGGGAACCGGGTATTGTTCCCTGATTTCCGCAGGAGTCGGCAGCTTTTGTAAAAATTCAAAACTCATACTATTTCCTCTTTCCAAATTCAATTATTTCTGTCAGCGTTTATTATAGTATATATATTTTTTCAGCGCAAGGAAATTAAAAATGCAGTGCGCGACCTGGCTGACAGGCAATCCCCACAGGTAACCCCTGATCCCGATATGAGGAACGAATAAGAAAATGCAGGCGAGCCGGATGCAAAGGGCGAGTACGTTGATAAAAAAGGCGTGGGTCGCTTTGTTTAAGCCGTTTAAAACGCTGGTCAGCAGAGAGCCCAGATACAAAAAAGGACACATGAAACTGAGAGAGCGTATAAAAAGCCCGGCTTCTTCGCTTTGAAACAGGAAGGAGCCTAGGAAGGGACCGGCAAGATAGAAAAACAACGCGGCGCCAAAGCCCATAAAGACGCAAAAACCCGTGCTTGAGAAAATTGCCTTGGAAATTTTGGCGGGATTTCCTTTGGCGTCAGCCTCGGAGACATAGGGCAAAAGCAGGACGCTGATGGAGCCGGTAATCGCCTGGGGAAACAAAATAAGGGGAAGCGCCATACCGGTCAAAACGCCGTAAATACTCAGCGCCTGTGAATTGGAAAGCCCGAATACGCAGAGTTGTTTAGGCAGACAGACGGCTTCTATACTTTGTAAGAAGTTTAATACAATCCGGTTGACGCTAAGAGGGATGGCAAGAAGCAGGAGCGGTTTCAGTTGTTTCCCGATTTCATATTCACGGGTCGGCAGGAAACGGCGGCGCCTGTAAGCGTTTTTTCTGCCGGAAGCGGTAATGGCGAAAATACTGGTCAGGGAAGACATGATTTCTCCGATCACAAGCCCTACGATGGCGACGGATACCTGAGGGGTTAAATTGTGTTTTTCACAATAGAAAAAGATCAGATAGACGGTAAGCACCCGCGTACACTGTTCTATGAGCTGGGTTACGGAGGGTACGGCGGTTTTTTTCAATCCGTAGTAATATCCGTTAATGCAGCTATGGACAGCGGCAAAGGGAAGGGAAAGCGCATAAATGCGGACTAAGGGAGCGCAGCGCTCTTCCAAAAGGAAATGAACGGAAATCGGAAGGCTGTATTGAAACAGAAGAATACCTAACGAGAGGGAGAGAAAGACGGATACAAAAAGACCGCACAGCAAAACGGCGATGGAATTGCGGTGTTGTCCCTTCGCTTCGTATGCGGCAATATGCTTGGATATGGAGGTCTGTATCCCGGCGGCGGTAATGGAAAACGATAGCGCCATGACGGGGGAGAGCAACTGGTAAATACCCATGCCTTCTTCGCCGATATTTCTTGAAAGGAAAATACGATAGAAAAAGCCGATGATCCGGCTGATGATGCCCGTGGCAGTTAAGATTACAGTGCCTGTAACAATAGGATTCTTTTTCAGTTTCTTTCTCAAAATGACACTCCGCACAGATGCTTATCTAAAATATATGCGTCTTTGCAAAGCGTCAGAACAAAACAAAGTGCCGGAACAAAACAGAGCGCCGGAACAAAACAGAGCGCCGGAACAAAACAGAGCGGCGGCGAGGCAAAGCCCCGGCTGGAGGTTTACAGCTTATGAAAACAAGGCTGCCTTTTTTCAAAGGTTGCGTAATAGGCAAAACCGCAGCTTTTCAGCACCTCGGCGGCTTTGTCAAAATCTGCGGCGACGTCGGAAGGAACATGGGCGTCCGAGCCGACGGTAATGATTTCACCGCCCAGCTCCCGATAGCGTCTGAGGATGTCCGGACTGGGATTGGTGGCGTTTAGGGGCTTCCTGAGACCGGAGGTGTTGCATTCAATTGCCTTTTCATTGTCAATCAGCGTTTTTAAAATCTCGTCAATGATATCCCGGTAGTCGGCATAAAGAAAGCGGTCTGTTTCCTCGGGCGCATAACGCGCGATATAATCCAGATGTCCGTAGACGTCGAAGCCCAAAAAGGATTTTGCTCCGGCAAGTTCTTCCTCAAAATAGGAACGGAGGCATTCTTTCGCATCACGACCTTCCCAGAAAGAAGGATAGTAGGGGTCCTGCCGCCGGCACAGATGGGTGGAAGCGATAATAAAATCAAAGTCATATGCCTTGGACAAAACGATATTCTGGCGAAGACAGCTTTCCTGGAGCCCGATTTCAACGCCGAACAGAATTTTTATGCGGTCTTCGTACTTTTGCCGCATTTGCAGCAATTTATATAAATAGGAATCCACATTAAGCAAAAACAGATCCCGGTCGCCGTCGTCTGCTTTGGGAAAATCAAAATCGTTATGCTCGGTAAAACACATGGCGGTCAATCCTTTTTCGATCCCCGCCTGTATCATTTCTTCCATATCAATATCGCAGTCCTCCGAAAAAGAAGAATGCAAATGAAAATCCGCCGTAATATTCATTATTCCGTGTCCTTTCTTATTATCCGCCTTGTTATCTTATTTGTTATTCCGTTTACAATTGCCTGACCGCCGTCTGACCAACAGGACGCTTTGGCGTAATCCGCCGGCAATCTCTTCGGATCAATCATAACACAGCCTGTAAGCAAAAAGAAATATTTTCTTGGATTTCTTTTATTTTCTTTGCAAAATTGTCTTGCTATTTTGGGACAAATTAGTTACAATAATTGTGCTGACAAAATTTTGTCAATCCATTTGTTTCCAGATGGTTGACAGAATAATATATTAAAATTCATTTTTAGGAGGAATTAAAAATGGCAGTAAAAGTAGCAATCAATGGTTTTGGCCGTATCGGTCGTCTTGCATTCAGACAGATGTTTGGTGCAGAAGGTTATGAAGTTGTAGCAATCAACGATTTAACAACACCTTCAATGTTAGCACACTTACTGAAATATGACTCTTCTCAGGGAAGATACGTAGCGATCGGTGAAGAAGATCAGGTTACGGCAGACGACGAAGCTGGTACAATCACAGTAAAAGGCAAAACAATCAAAATCTACAAAGAGCCCGATGCAAATAACTGCCCTTGGGGTGAAATCGGCGTTGACGTAGTATTAGAGTGCTCCGGTTTCTATACATCTAAAGCAAAAGCGCAGGCTCATATCAATGCCGGTGCTAAGAAAGTTGTTATTTCCGCTCCTGCAGGAAATGACCTTAAGACAATCGTTTACAATGTAAACCATGAGACATTAACAGCAGATGATCAGATCATCTCCGCTGCTTCCTGTACAACAAACTGCTTGGCTCCTATGGCAAAAGCATTAAACGATCTGGCTCCTATCGAGTCCGGTATCATGTGCACAATCCACGCTTACACAGGTGATCAGATGATCCTTGACGGACCTCAGAGAAAAGGCGATAAGAGAAGAAGCCGTGCAGGCGCTTGTAATATCGTTCCCAACTCTACAGGTGCTGCAAAAGCAATCGGTTTGGTTATTCCTGAATTAAACGGAAAACTTATCGGAGCTGCTCAGCGTGTTCCTACCCCTACAGGTTCTTCTACATTATTATTCGCAGTAGTAGACAAAGAAGTAACTGTTGACGAAGTAAACGCAGCTATGAAAGCTCAGGCTACAGAGTCCTTCGGTTACAATACAGAAGAAATCGTTTCTTCCGATATCGTAGGAATGAGATACGGTTCTTTATTCGACGCTACTCAGACAATGGTATCTCCGTTACCCGGCGGAAAAACACAGGTAGAAGTTGTTTCCTGGTATGACAATGAGAACAGCTACACATCTCAGATGGTTCGTACAATCAAATACTTCGCTGAGTTAGGCTAAGCTTGATTGCGACAATCGAAGTAAGAAAAGACCTTAAAGGGTCCGGTCATTGGGACCGGACCCTTTGTTTTTTGCGGCGGTGCCGTAAAAAAAATAAAACGGGCAGATCATCCGTCTGCCAAGAGATCAAATTAGGAGGCTAATAAAATGGGATTAAACAAAAAATCAGTTGATGATATCAACGTAAAAGGAAAACGTGTTCTGGTAAGATGTGACTTTAACGTACCGCTGAAAGACGGAGAAATCACAGACGAGACCCGTATTAACGCGGCGCTTCCCACTATTCAGAAATTAGTAAACGACGGCGGTAAAGTAATTCTTTGCTCTCATCTGGGAAAAGTGAAAAACGGTCCGAATGAAGGCGAATCATTAGCTCCCGTTGCAAAGAGACTTTCCGAGAAATTAGGAAAAGAAGTAAACTTTGTATCTGATTACAACGTTACGGGCGAAGCTGCAACCGCTGCAGTAGAAGCGATGAAAGAAGGGGATGTTGTATTACTGCAGAATACACGTTTCCGTGGCAAAGAAGAGACAAAACCCACAGAAGCAGGCGAGGCTTTTGCAAAAGAGCTTGCTGATCTTGCAGACGTATATGTATGCGACGCATTCGGTTCCGCACACAGAGCACATGCTTCCGTAGCGGTTGTAACCAAATATATCTCTGAAAAAGGCGGAGAAAATGCAGTCGGATATCTGATGCAGAAAGAAATCGACTTCCTGGGAAATGCAGTTGAAAATCCTGTAAGACCTTTCGTTGCAATTCTTGGCGGTGCAAAAGTTGCCGATAAATTAAACGTTATCAACAACTTACTTGAAAAATGCGATACGCTGATCATCGGCGGCGGTATGGCTTTCACATTCCTGAAAGCAAAAGGCTATGAGGTCGGCAACTCTTTAGTAGATGACGAGAAACTGGATTACTGCAAGGAAATGATGGCAAAAGCGGAACAGTTAGGAAAGAAATTATTACTTCCTGTTGATACAACAATCGCTGCAAACTTCCCGAACCCGATCGACGCTCCCATCGACGTTCAGGTTGTTGATGCTGACAAGATCCCTGCTGATATGGAAGGACTTGATATCGGTACAAAGACAGCAGAGTTATATGCTGATGCAGTAAAATCCGCAAAAACTGTTGTTTGGAACGGACCCATGGGTGTATTTGAGAACCCTACGCTTGCGGCAGGTACCATCGCAGTTGCAAAAGCGCTTGCAGAGACAGACGCTACAACGATTATCGGCGGCGGCGATTCCGCAGCGGCAGTCAACCAGTTGGGCTTTGCTGACAAGATGAGCCACATTTCTACAGGCGGTGGCGCTTCCCTTGAATTTTTAGAGGGTAAAGTGCTTCCCGGCGTAGCGGCGGCTGACGACAAATAAAGATTAGCTGTTGGGATAAAAGATGGAAAAAAATAAAAATTCTAAAAAGGCAGTCGGTTTTTTGCTGATTGCCTTTGGGAGCCTCTTTTTGGTGCTGGGATTGCTGCTCGGCGGTATTTTCATGGCTGTAGGCGGCATGATGGGCAGTGAGATAGAGCAGGAAAGAACTGCGTTTTCTTCTTTTCGGGAAAATGCGCTGGAAACAACCGGTGAAGTGACGGATGCGGATTCGGATGAAGGATATACCACATTCGGATATTATGCGGCAACCGGCGAAACCTTTTATGAAGTCACTTATGACGGCTATTTCAGCGATTATAAGAGGGGAACGACCGTAACCGTATATTATGATAAAGACGACCCCGGTCAGTGTATGATTCCTGATTTTACCGAAGATTCCTATGGCTTCCTGCAAAAAATCTTCACGATGATCGGCGGCATCGTAGGCGGCGTATTTGCCGTAATCGGTCTGGTTATGCTCATTGTCGGCATTGTGATCAAAAAGAAGGCGACTCCCAGTTATGAGAATTAGGATTTGTATTACGTCCGTGAAAAGTATTTGAAACTATCAAGAAAGTGAGAAACAGGGATGTTAAAAAAGAGTAAAAAAGAAGCAAGAGTTATTTTTGTTATAAACCGAGAAACCGGTGAGAGAATAAATCTCTATGGATGGGTTAAGGAAGAGAAGAATGCAAAGACTTTTGTAATTTATGATGCTACAACTCCCGAGGTATATACTCACGAATATGATCTGGACACGTATGAATGGAAGTATGCAAAAAAGAGACTCTTTAATTTTTAGCTTTTTAATTTTTTCATTCAGATTCAGGGACAAAATAGATTAAAGGAGAATAAAAAATGGCAAGAAAAAAAATCATCGCCGGAAACTGGAAAATGAACATGACTCCCAGTGAGGCAGTAGAATTAGTAAACACATTAAAACCTTTGGTAGCAACAGATGACGCTGATGTTGTATTCTGCGTACCTGCGATTGATATCATTCCTGTAATTGAGGCTGCAAAAGGCTCCAATATCCAGGTTGGTGCAGAAAATATGTATTTTGAAGAGAAAGGCGCTTTCACAGGCGAAATTTCTCCTGCAATGCTTACGGATGTAGGCGTAAAATATGTTGTTCTGGGACATTCCGAAAGAAGAGAATACTTTGCAGAGACGTCCGAAACCGTAAATAAGAAAATGCTGAAGGCTTTTGAACACGGCATTACACCGATCATGTGCTGCGGCGAGACTTTAGAGCAGAGAGAACAGGGCGTTACCATGGACTTCATCCGTCAGCAGGTTAAAGTCGGTTTCTTAAACGTAACGGCGGATCAGGCGAAAACGGCGGTTATCGCTTACGAACCTATCTGGGCAATCGGAACAGGTAAGACGGCTACAACAGAGCAGGCGCAGGAAGTCTGCAAAGGCATTCGCGAGTGCATCGCTGAAATCTATGATGAAGCAACCGCAGAAGCGATCCGCATTCAGTACGGCGGTTCCGTAAACGCGGCTACAGCGCCTGAATTATTTGCACAGCCCGACATCGACGGCGGCTTAGTAGGCGGAGCGGCATTAAAACCTGACTTTGGCAAGATCGTAAACTGGAAATAATTTACTGATCTTAATAAACTAATTATAAAAACAGAAAGACTGTTGCATGAGCCTGATTTTTATTTATCAATATTCTGACAGGAAACAAAAGCGATTTTGCGACCGGGAGAGAATCGGGGCTCATGCGGCAGTCTTTTCTATTGCGGATGGGCTTTGGCGGGTATTGAGAATACTTTTTCTTGAAAAACGCAGGTAAACCATGTATAATTTTCTCGGACAAGAAGAAATGACGGTACGGACGAAAAAAGTTTGTACACATTTCATAAAAGAATAGAAAAGGAGAATAAAAATGAGTAAAAAACCAACTGTATTGATGATACTTGACGGATACGGTCTCAATGAAAAGACCGAGGGAAACGCGGTTGCCGAAGCAAATACGCCGGTAATGGATAAGCTGATGGCGGAATATCCCTTTGTAAGGGGCAACGCATCGGGAATGGCTGTAGGTCTTCCCGACGGACAGATGGGCAATTCCGAGGTGGGACATCTGAATATGGGCGCAGGTCGTATCGTATATCAGGAGCTGACGAGAATTACCAAGGAAATTCAGGACGGAACTTTTTTTACCAATCCGGAACTGATGGATGCCGTTGAGAATTGCAAGAAAAATGATTCTGCGTTCCATGCTTTCGGACTGGTTTCCGACGGCGGCGTACACAGCCATAATACCCATTTATACGGATTGCTTGAATTAGCAAAGAGAAACGGTCTTAAGAAAGTCTATGTACATTGTTTCCTGGACGGTCGTGATACGCCTCCGGCGTCCGGCAAGGATTTCGTGGCGGACCTGGAAGCGGAAATGGCAAAAATCGGCGTCGGCGAAGTGGCTTCCGTCAGCGGACGTTATTATGCGATGGACAGGGACAACAATTACGACCGCGTGCAGTTAGCTTACGACGCGCTTACCAAAGGAGAAGGCTTACACGCGGACAGCGCTACGGGAGCAATTCAGGAATCCTATGACAGAGAGGAAACCGATGAATTTGTAAAACCTACCGTAGTCATGAAAGACGGCGCGCCGGTAGCGACAATTAAAGATGGGGACAGCGTGGTATTCTTTAATTTCCGTCCCGACAGGGCAAGGGAAATTACCAGATGCTTCTGCTGCGAGGATGATTTCTTTGCAAATATCAATTTCAAACGCGACAAGAAGCTGGATCTGACGTTTGTATGCTTTTCCGATTATGATCCGACCATTCCCAACAAGGAAGTGGCGTTTAAGAAAATTTCCATTACCAATACGTTTGGCGAGTGGTTAGCGAATAACAACATGACGCAGGCGAGAATTGCCGAAACTGAAAAATATGCCCATGTTACCTTCTTCTTTAACGGCGGCGTGGAAGAGCCCAATCAGGGTGAGGACAGAATCCTGGTTAATTCGCCGAAGGATGTGGCGACTTACGATCTGAAACCGGAAATGAGCGCTTATGAAGTCTGCGATAAGCTCTGCACAGCGATTACCTCCGGTAAATATGACGTGATTATCATCAACTTTGCCAATCCCGATATGGTAGGTCACACCGGCGTGGAAAGCGCTGCGATCAAAGCGGTTGAAGCGGTAGATGAATGCGTCGGCAAAGCGGTAGAGGCATTGAAGAGCGTTGACGGACAGATGTTTATCTGTGCTGATCACGGAAACGCGGAACAGCTTGTGGATTACGAAACAGGCGCGCCTTTTACGGCACATACGACCAATCAGGTGCCTTTCATTCTGGTCAATGCGGACCCGGCATACGGATTAAAGGAAAACGGCTGTCTTGCCGATATCGTACCTACGCTGATTGAACTGATGGGTATGGAGAAACCTGCGGAAATGACAGGAAGCTCTTTACTGATCAAAAAATAATACGGAATAAAAGCGCAATGACTATTTCAAAGCCGCACGGGATATAATAGAAAAAAAGGCAGGGAGACTTTCTGTGAAAAAGTATTTATGGATCACTTTTTTTTCTGTTTTATATGCCTGCGGCATTGCGCTTTTTTTAGACCCTAATCATCTTGCGCCGGGTGGAGTAACAGGAATTGCAATTATACTGAATACGTTGATTGATATCGGAACGGGTACATGGGTGTTTGTGATCAATATTCCCATTCTGCTGGTCGGATGGAAAAAATTTGGCGGTAAGTTTATGATTTCTACCGTGTATTCCATCGCCGTCGTATCGGTGGCGACGAATCTGTTGGAAAGAGTACCGGTGCTGACTACGGATTCCCTGGCTGCGGCGCTCGCGGGAGGGGCTTTGATCGCCGTTTCGGTAGGATCAATTATGAAATTAAACGCGACAACCGGCGGAATGGATATTATTGTGAAGATCCTAAGGCGGAAATACCCGCACATAAAAACCGGAAAGATTTATCTGATGATGGACAGCGCGGTCCTGGTTTTGGCGATTTTGATCTTTGGCAATATCGAATCCGGCATTTATGCGGGAATTGCGGTGCTGATCACGTCGTATCTTTTGAATCTGGTATTGTACGGAACAGATGAAGCGAGCATGTTTTTGATTGTGACGGATTATTCAAAGGAAGTGGCGGAAAGGCTGATGAAGGATCTGAAGGTCGGCGTTACTTATCTGAAGGGAAAGGGCGCGTTTAAGGACCGGGAAAAAGAGATTATCCTTTGCATTACCCGGAAGGCGCAGGCTCCGAAGGTTGAAAATGTTGTGAAAGAAGTAGATAAGGAAGCATTTTTGATTGTTACCGGCGCCAGTGAGATTTATGGGGAAGGATATAAATCTTATGATGCGGAAATTGTATAACAGAATTGTATAAGAGAATTGTATAAAATGATTGTATAAAAGCCTGCGGTGTAAAGAAAAAATACTTGACACCGCGGCTTTTTTCATGTATGATGCAAAAGGTGTATACAGAACAGGTGGCAAAATGGAAAAGATAGTAGAACAAAATCTGTTATTTGATTTCTATGGAGAGCTGTTGACCGAGCATCAGCAGAATGTGTATCAGGATGCGGTTTTTAACGATATGTCTTTAAGTGAAGTCGCCGATAATTATGGCATTTCCAGACAGGGCGTGCACGATTTGTTGAAACGCTGCGACAGGACGATGCAGGAGTATGAAAATAAGCTGCATCTGATCTCCAGATTTGCTTCTGTGAAGGAAAAACTTTCTAAGATCAGGGAAATAACCGATATTCTGGAGGAAGGCAGCCTGCAGGAAGGCAGGCGGCAGATACAGCGTCTGACGGCGGAGATATTAGAGGAGCTATAATACATGGCATTTGAGAGCTTAACCGAAAAACTGCAGAATGTATTTAAAAACCTGAGAGGCAAGGGTCGCCTGACCGAAGAAGACGTTAAGGCGGCGTGCAAAGAAGTGAAAATGGCTCTTTTGGAAGCCGATGTCAACTTCAAGGTAGTGAAACAGTTTATTAAGAATGTCGAGGAAAGAGCCGTAGGAGCCGATGTTATGAACGGCTTGAATCCCGGGCAGATGGTAATCAAGATCGTAAACGAAGAATTGATTGCCCTGATGGGTTCCGAAGGAGCCGAAATTCAGTTTCAGCCGGGAAAATCCATTACCGTGATTATGATGTGCGGTCTGCAGGGCGCAGGTAAGACCACGACAACCGCGAAGCTTGCCGGAAAACTGAAGCTGAAGGGAAAGAAATCCCTGCTGGTGGCATGTGATGTATACAGACCGGCGGCGATTAAGCAGTTGGAAGTCAACGGCGAAAAGCAGGGCGTCGACGTCTTTTCCATGGGAGAGAACCACAAGCCGGTGGATATTGCCAAAGCGGCTATGGAACATGCGGAAAAGAACGGTCACAATGTTGTGATTTTGGATACTGCGGGGCGTCTCCATATTGACGAAGATATGATGGCGGAGCTGCAGGAAATCAAGGAAAAGGTTACGGTGCACCAGACGATTTTGGTTGTGGATGTCATGACCGGTCAGGACGCCGTAAACGTTGCAAAGGAATTTGACGAAAAAGTTGGTATAGACGGAGTGATCCTCACCAAGGTGGACGGTGACTCCAGAGGCGGCGCGGCTTTATCGGTTAAGGCTGTGACCGGAAAGCCTATCCTTTATGCGGGTATGGGCGAGAAGCTGTCGGATCTGGAACAGTTTTATCCGGATCGTATGGCGAACCGGATTCTCGGCATGGGCGATGTGCTGAGCCTGATTGAGAAGGCGCAGGAAAACATCGATATCGACGAGGATAAGGAAAAAGAAATGGCTGCCCGGGTAAAAAAAGGCAAAATGGACTTTAACGATTACCTGGAGAGCATGAAGCAGATGCGGAATATGGGCGGAATGGGTTCCATTCTTTCCATGATGGGTATGAACAGCGCCCAGTTGGAAAACGCTGTCGATGAAAAGGAGCTTGCCCGGACGGAAGCGATTGTATTGTCCATGACGCCGGCGGAGCGCAGCAATCCCAAGCTGTTAAATCCCAGCAGAAAGCACCGCATTGCAAAAGGCGCGGGAGTGGATATTTCCGTAGTCAACCGTTTTATCAAACAGTTTGAGCAGACCCAGAAGATGATGAAGCAGATGCCGGGTATGATGGGCGGCAAAAAAGGCTTCGGCGGATTGGGAAAACTCGGCAAAAAGGGCGGAATGAGATTTCCTTTTTAGGAGATTTGTTCATAGAAACAGGAGTTAAATATTTCGGAGGTGAAAAAAAGTGGCAGTTAAAATCAGATTAAGAAGAATGGGTCAGAAGAAAAACGCGATCTACAGAATCGTAGTTGCAGATTCCAGATCTCCCAGAGACGGAAGATTTATTGAAGAAATCGGAACCTATGATCCTAACACAGAGCCTTATACCTGTACCGTTAATGAAGAATTAGCGAAAAAATGGTTAGCAACAGGTGCACAGCCTACAGAGGTTGTTGGCAGACTTTTCAAAAATGCCGGAATCGAAAAATAATAAATGCGTTGCATTTATGCCGGAGCGGAAAACCTGTCATAACACTTTTGGAGGTGGATTATGAAAGAATTAGTTGAAGTGATTGCAAAAGCTCTTGTTGATAATCCCGACGAAGTGGTTGTAACGGAAAAAGACGAGGGAAAACATGTTACGGTTGAACTGCATGTTGCTCCGTCTGACATGGGAAAGGTAATCGGCAAACAGGGACGTATTGCGAAAGCGATCCGTGCGGTTGTCAAAGCCGCTTCCATGGGAGAGAATAAGAGAGTGGATGTGGAAATCATCTAAAGAGGCTATGCGGAGTCATTCGGAAGAGTGGCTCTGTTTTTTTGCCCAAAATGCCTGCCGTAACGGGAAAATTGAAGGGTAAATTGCATATGTAAAATGATTGATTAAATTATATGATTTCAATATAATGAAAAATATGGTATGTTTTTTATATGGGTCAACAGGAAAAGATCAAAAAGGATAACGGGTGAGGGTAAGATGTCCGGAAATGATACAGGAATAAAACCAATTGTTTTGGATCAGATTGTTAAAATTGCAAAACAGTACGATTTGGACCGGGTAATTTTATTCGGTTCCAGAGCAAGAGGAGATTATAAAAGAACAAGCGATATTGATCTGGCGATCCGGGGAGGAAACGGCGACCGGTTTACCCTTGCGGTAGAGGAAGAAACCGATACGCTGTTGAAATATGACGTGGTCAATATGGATAGCTCTGTTCCGGAAGAACTGTTACAGTCGATAGACAAAGAAGGGATCGTTATTTATGAAAAAATTTGAAAATTTTTGCAATTCGTTAGTGAATCTGAAAGATATTTATGAGTATGAAGAGCCCTATGGCAATGTGGAAATGACAGGATTGGTAGGGTTGTTTGAGGTTTGTTTTGAACAGTCATGGAAGGCGATGAAGGAAATATTGGAAAAAAACGGATTCGCGGAAAGTCAGACAGGATCGCCGAGGCAGATTTTAAAAACCGCATATCAGGCGGGAATGATCAGGGACGAGGATTTATGGCTTTCTGCGCTGGTATAATTGTAGAGGAAGAATCGTAGAAGCGGAAAGGAAACAGAATATAAGATGGAAGAGTTATTGCAGGTGGGAATTTTATCGTCGACCCACGGCGTGCGCGGGGAAATGAAGGTATTTCCCACAACGGACGATGTGAAGCGGTTTAAAAAGAATAAAGACTATATTTTGCAGACGCCTAAGGGAAACCTTGCCGTGAAGGTGGAGAGCGTGAAATTTTTCAAGCAGTTTGTTATTTTGAAATTTGAGGGGTTTGATACGCTGGATGATATTTTGCCTTATAAGGGGTGCAGTCTGCTGGTAGACAGGGACCATGCGGTAAAATGTGAAAAGGACGAATATTTTATTGCAGATTTGATCGGCTCCCTGGTAGAGAACGAGGAGGGAGAAACCATCGGCACGTTGACGGATGTCATGCAGACCGGAGCCAACGATGTATATGTGGTGGAAACCGCCGGGGGAAAGGAATATCTGTTCCCGGCGATTAAGGAATGTATTCTGCAGGTGGATATGGATAGGAAAAAAGTGACCGTTCATGTGATGCCGGGACTGATGGATGAAGAAAGATAACAGGTAAAAGGGAAGGAAACAGATTCATGTATTTTCATGTTTTAACGTTATTTCCGGAAATGATTATGGACGGGCTGAATATCAGCATTTTGGGCAGGGCAATGGAAAAAGGCTGTATTCAGGCGGAGGCGGTCAATATCCGGGATTATACTTTGAATAAGCATCAGAAGGTGGATGATTATACTTACGGCGGCGGAGCCGGAATGCTGATGCAGGCGCAGCCTGTTTATGACTGTACGCAGGCGGTTTTGGAAAGGATCAGGGACAGAAGGCGAAAAGCGCCAAAAGAGGTGCGGGCAGGAGGAGAGGAACGTCAGAAAGAGCCGGAGAAAATCCGGGTCATTTATGTTACGCCCCAGGGCGGCGTATTCAGCCAGCAGATGGCGGAGGAGTTTGCAAAGGAAGAGGATTTGGTGTTTTTATGCGGGCATTACGAGGGCATTGACGAGCGCGCTTTGGAGGAAGTGGTAACGGATTATGTGTCCATCGGCGATTATGTGCTTACAGGCGGAGAACTTCCGGCGATGGTCATGATCGACGCCATTGCCAGGCTCGTGCCGGGCGTGTTGAATAATGACGAGTCGGCAATGACCGAGTCGTTTGGCAACGGGCTGTTGGAATATCCTCAGTACTCCAGACCCAGGGTGTGGCGGGAAAAGGAAGTACCGCCGGTTTTATTAAGCGGCAATCATAAACTGATAGAGGAATGGCGGCTGGAACAGTCTGTTGCACGGACGAAGGAGCGCCGTCCCGATCTGTATGAAAAATGGAGGGCGGAACATGATCATTGCCAGTGAATTGTGTAAACAGTTTGAAAGAACGGTTTTGGAAGAGGGGCGCGGAAAAAAGAAGCGGAAAAAAGGTCGCAAGGAAAGCTTTTATGCGGTAGACCATATTTCTTTTCAGGTGGAGCAGGGAGAAATTCTGGGCATTTTGGGACCTAACGGAGCGGGAAAGACGACGCTTTTACGTATGCTTGGTTCTCTGATGCAGCCCACAAGCGGAAGGGTGGAAATCATAGACAGGGACGGGAACCGGCTTACGGACCCGGTGGAACTGAAAAAATCCATCGGTTATCTGTCGGGAAATACCAAGCTGCACCATCGCATGAGCACCAGAGAGATGCTCTATATGCTTGCGGAAATTTATGAAATAGACAAAGCGGAAGCGGAGAGACGGATAGCGGAAATCGAAGAAGTGCTGGATATGCAAAGCTTTATTGATAACCGGATTGAAAAGCTGTCCACGGGGCAGACCCAGCGCGCTTCCATCGCAAGGTGCCTGATCCATGATCCGGATATTTACATATTTGACGAGCCTACCCTGGGATTGGATATTATCAGTGCGGACGCGATCGTGAACTTTATGAAATCCCAAAAGGAACGGGGAAAAACCGTATTATATTCCACGCATTATCTGGAAGAGGCGCAGTTTTTGTGCGACAGGATTTTGATGATCTACCGGGGCGGAATTGTCAAAGAGGGAAGCCCGGAGCAAATTATGGAGGCGTGTAGGACCGACAGTCTGCGAGATGCTTTCCACCATGTCATGGAGGAGGTAGAAAAGCAATGAATATGAGAAGAATGCGAGCCCTGTTTAAAAGAGAACTGACTGATATTCTGCGGGATAAGAAGACGCTTGTAATGATGATCGTCGTGCCGATTATTTTATACCCCCTGCTCATTGTGGGAATGACGTTGCTTATGAGCTCCGTTATGAGCAGCCAGGAGGAAAAGACTTATCAGGTGGCGTTTGAGAATGACGCGGCTTTGGAGGAGCGGATTGGGACGATTCTCAAAGAGGAGCAGGAAGAAATCGGTTACCGGGTTGAAGTTGTGCAGGCGGATGACTGCGAAGGGGCGCTGGAAGCGGAAGAAATCGATGCCTTTGTCAGAGTGGAGGAGGACGGAAGCATTTCTCTGTGCTATTTGTCAGCAAAAGACCGTTCTTCTACGGCGGTATCCGCTCTGGGAGACGCCTTTGAAATTTACCGGGAGGATTTAAGGGAAGAAAATATTGAAAAAGCCGGACTGGACGCGGAATTTCTGCTGAATCCGATTACATTTCAAAGAGAGGATTTTTCCACGACGGAAGAATCCATCGGCAATCTCATCGGTTCCATGATGCCGTTTCTGATTGTTACGGTTATTTTGCTGGGTGCTATTTATCCGGCGATCGACGTAACCGCGGGAGAAAAGGAGCGGGGGACGCTGGAGACGCTGTTGACGCTGCCTGTGACGAATTTTGAAATGATTATGAGCAAGTTTCTTGCCGTTGCCTGCATCGCCTGCGTATCGGCGGTTCTGAATGTATTTTCCATGGGAGGAGCCATGGCGTTTCTGGTATCCAGCTCGCTATCCGCGGCGGCGAACGTAAATCTGCAGATCCGTTATGAAACCTTTATCCCCGGCATTTTATTTACGCTGGTGGTCATGATGTTTTTTGCTCTGTTGGTCACGGCGGTCTGCATGTGCACCTGTGTCTTTGCCAAAAACTTTAAAGAGGCGAATAATTATGTGACGCCGGTCATGCTGATATTTATGTTCGGCAGTTATGCGGCGATGATTCCGGATCTGGAGCTGACGGCGCAGACGGCGGCGATTCCCATTGTCAATGTGGCGCTGATGGTGGAAAGCCTGTTTCAGTTTAATTATAATTACGGGTTGTTTGCCATTGTGTTGTTTTCAAATGTTGCCTATAGCTTACTTGCGATCATGGTATTGGGGAAAATTTATAACAGCGAAGCGGTTCTGTTTTCCGAAGGATTAAGCAGCGTGAAGCTGTTTTCCAAACGCAGCGAGATGAAAGAAAAGCAAATGCCGGGTTTTGGGGATATTGTTCTGCTTTTGTGCATTGTGCTGTTGCTGATTTTGTATGTAGGTTCTTACGCACAGCTTCGATGGGGCTTTGGCGGCGTGGCGATCCAACAGATGATTATCCTGCTTTGTCCCCTTGTTTATGCCTGGTATATGAAGGCGGATCGGAAAAAGCTGTTTTCCGTGCAGAAAATCAAACCGGCGCAGCTCATCGGTTCTGTGATGATCGGGATTGCAGCGTTTTTAGGCGCGCTGGTTGCAGGGGCTTTGCTTGTGCCGTTTTTCCCGGAAAGCGCGGAAGGATTGACGCAGCTTGATGATATGCTGGTCAGCCAGCCCGTCTATCTGTTGGTGCTGGTAGTGGCGCTGATGCCGGCGGTGGGAGAAGAGCTGTTGTTTCGCGGCTTTGTCATGGGAACGTTAAAATACAAGTGTAAGCCTGCGCTTACCATATTGGTGACAACCCTGATTTTTGCGGCGTATCATATGAGTCTGATCAAAATGTTTACCATCGGCATCGTGGGTCTCGGGCTGACGCTTGTGACTTATAAAACGGGCAGTATTGCGGCTTCCATGTGCGTCCATTTCCTGAACAATCTGCTTTCGGTGCTGATTGCCAAATATCCCGCAGCGATGCAGAAGGCATTTCCGGTGCTGTTTCAGGAAAGCCTCGACCTTTCGGACCTGCTTTTGATTGGGGCGGTAATCCTTGTCTGCGCCGCGCTTGGCTGGAGGCTGATCGGGGGAGGAAGAAAAGAGAGGGCAAAAAAAGAAGCGGCAAATACATAGCATATGGCATAGGTCAGGAAGGAAAGAGACATGGAAAACTATATTTTTATTCATGGATTGGGACAGACCGGGGCAAGCTGGGACAAAGTGATACAAGAGCTTGCTTTGCCGTTGTCTGACGGCAACGCTATTTCCTGCCCGCAGATTTCGGAACTTTTGGAAAATCAGGAGTATACTTATGGCAATCTGTATCGCGCCTTTTCGGAATACTGTGAAAGATCAGAAGGGACGCTTCATTTGTGCGGCTTATCGGCAGGAGCGATTTTGGCGTTACATTATGCCATAGATCATCCGGAAAAGATGGGTTCGGTGGTTTTGATAGCGGCGCAATATGAAATGCCCAAAATGCTTCTGAAATTTCAGAGCGTCCTGTTTCATCTGATGCCGGAAAAAAACTTTAAGAGTATGGGATTTCAAAAGAAGGATTTCATCCGTTTGTCAGATTCCATGGCAGAGCTGAATTTTAAAAAAGAGTTATCGAAAATGGAGTGTCCCGCCCTGATACTCTGCGGGGAGCATGACCGGGCGAACCAAAAGGCTGCAAAAGGATTGGCGGAGCGAATGAAAAATGCAGAATACCGGATAATTCCAAATGCGGGGCATGAAGCGAATACGGATAATCCGCAGGAACTGGCTGCATTGATCGGACGGTTTTTCAGCGGTTAGTGCGCGGGTTGTTTTTAGCACAACATTTTTCAATATAGATATTTTGCGTCCCGGTAAATTTGTCGAAATCATCTTAAAAATTCAATCTTGATTTTCTTTGCGGTACCTGTTATACTATCCGCATAGACGTATTCTTTTTTTAACAAACCTATGATATCTCTTTTCTCCTGAGCGATGAGAAAGGGGATATCATAGGAAATAAATCTTCAAGACGGTACATTCCGTACCGGTTCATTCATTCAGGAATGAACGCAATTTCCAAAGAAAGGGCAATTTAATATGATATTCGGTTATGTGTATGAGACCGGGAAAAGGGCTTGTAATGAAGACGCTTTGCTGTTTCGCAGCAGTTTATTTGCCGGAGGGAAACTGTGCCTTGCAGCGGTCTGCGACGGCATGGGAGGAATGGACCATGGCATGGAAGCGGCAAAATTTTGCATCGGAGAAATGGAAGCATGGTATGACAGACAACTGATTCCGCTGATCGGCAACTGCAAAACGTGGTTTTCTGATCCCGGACCGGCGATTAAAACCAAGGGGTTTCGTCTGTACCGTCAAATGAACAGAGCCCTGTTTGAACAAATGCGGGAAACGGGAAAGCGGATGGGGACGACGGCTGTGATGTGTGTGATTTACGGGGAGCGGTTTTATCTGTTCCATATAGGGGACAGCAGAGGCTATCTGATCAGGCGAACCTTGCCGGGGAGACGTTTTTGTCAGCTTACCAGGGATCATGGGAATGAAAAAGGGCTTTGCAGGTGTCTTGGATTGAACAGGGAATGGGAGCCGGATTTTGTGGCGGGCAGGCTTGGAAAGGGCGGATTGTTACTATGCACTGACGGCTTTTACCGGGCGTATGAGAAAAGCGTATGGAAAAGCTGCCTCAATCCCGAAAAGATGAGAGGGGAAGAAGGCGTCCGCAAACGGCTGCGGGAAATTGCGGATTATAATTTGCGGCGGGGAGAGGGCGATAACATTTCAGCGCTTTATTTAAGCACGGACAAGCCCGTTTCGGAAAAGAGATAGGAGGACGGCTATGGAGTTTTCGGAAAAATACAGCAGGAAGCGAATACTGGGAGAAGGGAGCCAGGCTGTGGTATGGCTCGTGGAAAATCAAAATACAAAAGCGGCTGCGGCAATGAAGCTTTATAACGGCAAAAGCGCGGAAGCGGAGCGGGAGATGCAGGTATTAAGATATCTGGGCGGAAAAGGGGTCCCGTATCTGATCGATTGTGTGGAGGCGGACGGCAAAAACGGAATCGTGATGGAATATATAGAAGGAAAAAGTCTGCGCGCGCTATGTGAGGAACAGAAGGTCTGGACGGAAGAAGAGGCGGTGGATACGGCAATGAAAATCGCCGAAATTTTGAGCGGGTTCCACAAAACGCTTCCGGTCATGATCTATGCCGATCTGAAACCGGAGAACATTATGCTGACGGCGGAGGGAAAGGTTTATCTGGTGGATTGCGGAGCAGTGGTTTATGCCGGAGAAAAACAAAAAAAGCTGTTTGGCACAAGAAATTATCTGCCGCCTTCGGAAGAGGAAACGATAACACCCTACAGAGATACCTATGGGCTGGGGGTCATTTTATATGAAATGCTGACGGGATATCGGATTGCGGAGGGCGTTGCAAACGGAAAGGCGGATATTTCCCATTTGTCGCCCGGGTGCCGTCGGGTAATGCAAAAGGCGGTCAGAATGCGTCCCGAGGAAGCCTATTCCGACGCGGGGCAAATGCTGGAGGATTTGAAAGCATGTCAAAACGAACTGAAAGAGAGGAAAACAGGGAGGAGAAAAAGGCAGATGATTCGGAAAAGAAAAAAGAAGGCGCAGAATTACTTTATCTGTGATCTAAAGCGCATTGTGATTCACGGTCATGCAGGGCTGCCGGGGATCATGGGTATCTGTCTGATTGCGGCGGTATTGTTTTTCGGCAAAACCGAGACGGAAGCGGCGGGAATGAGAGAAAATGCGGAAATTACGGCAGCGGCGGCGGAAGAAAGAAAAGAAGCGGAAACGGAAGCGGAAGCGGAAATAACAAAAGGGGAAATCCGGGATGAATACGGCAGAAAGCTTGTGATACGTAAGAGATAACTTTCTTGACCCGCTTTCCAAAACCCGTAAGAAAAGCGGTAGGAAAGTGATCCGAAACGTGTTATAATCGAAGTCATGAGAGCATAACGGGTTTATCACAAACCAGGCAGCAGGGAGAGAAAATTTTATGGATAGAAATCATACCAGAACAGTTAAAATCGGAGACAGGATCATCGGCGGAGGCAATCCGATCCTGATCCAGTCCATGACCAATACCCGCACGGAGGACGTGAAAGCCACGGTGGAGCAGATCCACAGGCTGGAGGCGGCAGGGTGCGACATTATCCGTTCCACCGTCCCGACCGCAGAGGCGGCACGGGCGTTAAAGGAAATCAAAAAAGAGATTTCGATTCCCCTTGTGGCGGATATTCATTTTGATTATAAAATGGCGATTGCGGCGATTGAAAACGGAGCGGATAAAATCAGAATCAATCCCGGAAATATCGGCGGTCAGGAAAAGCTTAAGGAAGTGGTAGCCGCCGCTAAGGAGCGTAATATTCCGATTCGCGTGGGCGTCAACGGCGGTTCGCTGGAAAAGGATCTGGTGGAAAAGTATCACGGGGTAACGCCGGAAGGAATTGTGGAAAGCGCCTTGGATAAGGTGCATATGATTGAAGAGGCGGGCTATGACAATATGGTCATCAGCATCAAATCCTCCAATATTCCGATCTGTGTAAAGGCGCATGAACTGTTGGTAGAAAAGACGGATTATCCGCTGCATATCGGCATTACGGAAGCGGGGACCCTTTACGGAGGCAATATTAAGTCCGCGGTGGGGCTTGGTATTTTGCTGCACGAAGGGATCGGCGATACCATGCGCGTATCGTTGTCGGGAGATCCCGTAGAGGAGATAAGGTCGGCAAAGACGATACTGCGTTCCCTGGGACTGTACAATCAGGGAATTGAAGTGATTTCCTGCCCGACCTGCGGGCGCACCAGAATCGATTTGATCGGACTGGCAAACCAGGTAGAGGAAATGGTAGAGGATATTCCGCTTAATTTAAAGGTTGCCGTTATGGGATGCGTCGTAAACGGACCGGGAGAGGCGAAGGAAGCGGATATCGGCATTGCGGGAGGCGTCGGAGAAGGACTTTTGATCAAAAAGGGCGAAGTTATCCGCAAGGTGCCTGAGAAAGAGCTGTTAAATGTGCTGCGGGAGGAATTGCTGCACTGGAACGATTAGCCGGGGCGATTGGTGTGGACCGGCGCGTGAAAGGACAAAAGCGGAAACGGATATAGTTTGGAGCATGATAGGATGGACGGAAAGCAGTTTTTGGAGGTTTTTCCAACCTTACAACTAAAGAGTGATTTAAAGGATACCTTTGAGGGCGTCTGCGTAGAGCATATTTATACGACAAAGCGCAGGGATTTTTTACGCGTATATATTTCCGCGGACAGAATCATTGACAAAAAAGATATTTTCGCTGTGGAAGGGCAGATTAAGAAGCAGCTCTTTGACCGGGCGAATATTACGGTAAAGATTTATGAGCATTTTCAGCTTTCCAGGCAGTATACGCCGGAAAATCTGTATCATGCCTATAGAGAGAGCATTTTGCGAGAACTGCGGGACTACAGTCCGGTTATGTACAGTATGTTTAAAAAGGCTGAGGTTTCTTTTGAGGGAGACAAAATGACGCTTACGGTGGAAGAACTGGTTCCCTTTAAGGAAAAGGCTGCGGAGTTTACGGAGCTTTTGGAAAAAATTTTTTGCGAACGCTGCGGCGTTTTTGTGCGCGTGTGTGTGGAATATACAACCGTGCAGGAGAATCCCCTGAAGCGGGAGGAAGAATTAAAGTTAAAGCGCCAGGTGGATGAAATTGCATCCAGAGTGTTCGGCGAGGCACGAATCGGGGCAGCGCAGGACGAGGAAGAGGCGGAGAGCGCCAAAGAAGGCGCTGCGTGGGGAAGCCAAGCCGGTATGGGAACGGCAAAAGAAGCAGCTTCCAATACGGCGCAGGAGGCGCTGAAGGCAAAGGAAAGCGCTTCCGCAAAGACGGAGAAGAAAAAGGAAAAACCCGGCACGGACAGATCCTACGGCGGTTTTGGCGGGAAGAAGAGCGGATTCGGCAAAAAGGAATACCGTATGAAGAAATCGGATGATCCGAGTATTATCTGGGGCAGCTATGATATTGAGGAGGAACCGCTGCCGTTAGATCAGTTGGTCGGAGAGATGGGAGAAGTGGTAATCCGCGGCAAGCTTCTGACGCTGGAGACCAAACCGATCCCCCGGATCGAAAAGACCATTGTGATGTTTGCCGTTACGGATTTTACGGATACGATTATGGTCAAGGTGTTTGTCAAGGACGAGCAGTTGGATGAATTTCTGCCCAACCTGAATGTTAAGAAAGGCACTTTTTTAAAGATCAAGGGAATTGCGGCGATGGATAAGTTTGACAGGGAACTGACCATCGGCTCGGTTGTTGCAATGAAGGTGATTCCGGATTTCACGACGGCGAGAATGGATTATGCACCCACAAAAAGAGTGGAGCTTCACTGTCATACAAAGATGAGCGATATGGACGGCGTTTCCGAGGTCGTGGATATTGTAAAGCGCGCTTATCGCTGGGGACATCCGGCGATCGCCATTACCGATCACGGTGTGGTCCAGGCGCTGGCGGATGTGTTCCATACATGGTGCGATCTTTGGGATCAGGAAAAGGCACGTTGCAAAGAAGCGGGAATAGAGGCGGACCGGCAGAATTTCTTTAAGATTATTTTGGGCGTGGAGGGATATCTGGTCGATGATTTGAAAGAAATTGTAGTCAATCCTAAAGATCTGGACCTGAATCAAAATTATGTGGTATTTGATCTGGAGACCACAGGATTTTCTCCGGTTAAAAATAAAATTATCGAGATCGGAGCCGTAAAAATCCAGGACGGAAAAATCACGGACCGTTTCTCGACCTTTGTCAATCCAAAGGAACCGATTCCTTATAAAATCCAGCAGTTGACGAGCATCCGGGACGAGGACGTCATGGATGCGCCGCAAATCGAAGAGATTTTACCGCAGTTTCTGGAATTTTCCAAAGGCTGCGTCATGGTGGCGCATAACGCTTCCTTTGATATGAGTTTTATACAGGAAAACTGCAGGCGCATGGGGCTTACCTGTGAAGATACCGTTGTGGATACCGTGGGGATTGCCAGAATCCTGCTGCCCCATCAGGCAAAACATACGCTGGACGCCTGCGCGAAAACGCTGGGCGTATCGCTGGAGAACCACCATCGCGCCGTGGACGACGCGGAGGCGACGGCGGAAATTTTTGAAAAGTTTCTGCCGATGCTGGCGGACGCCGGAGCAAGGAAGCTTTCGGATATTAACGCCATGGGCGAGGATAATGTGGAGACGGTCAAAAAGCTGCCCTATTATCATGTGATTATTCTTGCCAAAAACGAAATCGGCAGGATCAATTTATATAAGCTGGTATCGGCTTCCCATCTGACTTATTACAACAAGCGTCCTAAAATACCCAAGAGCCTCCTGCAAAAATACCGGGAAGGGCTGATTGTAGGAAGCGCCTGTGAAGCAGGGGAACTGTACCGCGCTATGCTGGACGGCAAAAGCGACAGGGATTTATATAAGATTGCGGGCTTTTATGATTATCTGGAAATTCAGCCCCTTGGTAATAATGAATTTATGATTGAATCCGAGAGGGTGGAAAGCGTTCATTCCATGGAGGATATTATGGAACTGAACCGTAAGATCGTATCCATCGGGGAGGTGCTGCACAAACCGGTCTGCGCTACCTGCGACGTTCATTTTCTGGACCCGGAGGATGAGGTCTACCGTCGCATTATTATGGCGGGGAAGGGATTTAAGGAAGATAAGCAGGCGCCGTTATATCTGCGTACCACGGAGGAAATGTTAGAAGAATTTGCTTATTTGGGCAGCGATAAGGCGCGGGAGGTGGTCATTACCAATACCAATCTGATCGCCGACTGTATCGAATCCATCGATCCGGTCAGACCGGATAAGAGCCCGCCGATTATTCCCAATTCCGATGAGATTCTTACAAAGATCTGTTATAACAGGGCGCATGAGATTTACGGGGACAAATTGCCGGATGTGGTGGAAAAACGTCTGGAAAAGGAATTGAACGCGATTATCAAAAACGGTTTCGCCGTTATGTATATTATCGCCCAGAAGCTGGTATGGAAATCGGTGGAAGACGGTTATCTGGTCGGTTCCAGAGGATCTGTCGGTTCTTCCTTTGTGGCGAACATGGCGGGAATTACGGAGGTTAATTCCCTAAGCCCTCATTATTACTGTGCGAAATGTCATTATTATGACTTTGATTCTCCGCAAGTAAGGGCTTATTCCGGTATGGCGGGCTGCGATATGCCGGACCGGGTATGTCCCGAATGCGGCGAGATGTTAAAAAAAGACGGGTTCGATATTCCTTTTGAAACCTTCCTTGGATTCAAGGGAGACAAGGAACCGGATATCGACTTGAATTTCTCGGGAGAGTATCAGAGTAAGGCGCATAAATATACGGAAGTTATTTTCGGAGCCGGGCAGACCTATCGTGCCGGGACCATCGGCACGCTGGCGGATAAGACGGCGTTCGGCTATGTGAAAAATTATTTTGAAGAACGGGGGATTCCCAAGCGCACCTGCGAAATCAACAGGATCGTTACGGGATGTACGGGCATCCGGCGTTCGACGGGACAGCACCCGGGCGGGATTGTAGTACTGCCCGTGGGAGAGGATATCAATTCCTTTACGCCGATTCAGCATCCCGCAAACGATATGACGACGGATATTGTCACCACCCATTTTGATTATCACAAGATCGACCATAACCTGTTGAAGCTCGATATACTCGGACACGATGATCCCACCATGATTCGTATGCTGCAGGATTTGACGGGCGTGGACCCGGTGGGCATTCCTTTGGACGATAAGGAGGTTATGTCCCTGTTTCGCAGTACCGAGGCTTTGGGCATTACGCCGGAGCAGATCGACGGATGTCCCCTTGGTTCCATGGGGATTCCGGAGTTTGGCACGGATTTCGTTATCCAGATGCTTTTGGATACCAAGCCCCAGTCCTTTACGGATCTGGTGCGTATTTCGGGATTGTCCCACGGTACCGACGTATGGCTGGGAAATGCCCAGACGCTGATTGAAGAGGGAAAGGCGACGATTTCCACGGCGATCTGTACCCGTGACGATATTATGATTTATCTGATTGATAAAGGGCTGGAGGAAGGACTTGCCTTCAAAATCATGGAAAGCGTCCGTAAGGGAAAGGGACTGAAGCCTGAGATGGAAGAAGAAATGCTCAAGCACGACGTCCCGGACTGGTATATCTGGTCCTGTAAGAAGATCAAATATATGTTCCCGAAGGCGCATGCGGCGGCTTATGTCATGATGGCATGGCGCGTTGCCTATTTTAAAGTCAATTATCCTCTCGCGTATTATGCGGCTTATTTCAGTATCCGCGCATCGGGCTTTTCTTATGAACTCATGTGTCAGGGCAGGGCAAAGGTTGAGGCTGTCATAGCCGATTATAAGGCGAGAAAGGATGAACTGAGCAAGAAGGAGCAGGATGTTTTAAAGGATATTAAGATTGTGCAGGAAATGTATGCCAGAGGCTATGAATTTATGCCTATCGATTTGTACCGCGCCCATTCGAGGCTGTTTCAGATTATCGACGGTAAGATTATGCCGTCCTTTAACAGTATCGACGGCATGGGGGATAAGGCGGCGGAATCGCTGATGGAGGCTGCAAAGGGCGGACCTTTCCTCTCCAAAGACGATTTGAGAGAGCGCGCAAAGGTTTCCAAGACAATTGTGGACTTTATGGGCGAGATGGGACTGCTTGGAGATATTCCGGAGTCGAATCAGATCAGCCTGTTCGATTTTGTAAGCTGACAGAATGTAAATTTTCAAGAAACGCCGGGATTATCTCATTTATTATTTTTGTATCGATCAAAGGAAACCTTTATAAAAACGCCGGTACTTAATTCGCGTATTTTGCGAATTTACGTACCGTTGCGTTTTTATAGAGCGAAAGCGTGTTTCCGTGATCGATTCAGAAATTGATAAATGAGCTACCCCCCGGCGGTTCTTTTTTTGTGCGTTTTTTTGCGTGCAAAGGAGAAACGTTTGTAAATATTACGTAAATAACATGTAATAATTATCTTTTTTCCGTTCTTTTTGTTGCCGGACGATTTTAAAGTAATTATAATAAAACCCAAAAGCGGATGGGGAAAGCGCAAAAGGGGTTTTGGTATTTCAAAGCAACATGAGGAGGAAAAGAAAATGTCCGAAAGACAAGTGTATATGAACAGAGAATTGTCCTGGTTAAAATTTAATGAACGCGTTTTAGAGGAAGCGGAAAGCGATCGCGTCCCCTTGTGCGAACGTTTATCGTTTATTTCCATTTATCAGAGTAATCTGGATGAATTTTTTATGGTCCGCGTCGGTTCCCTGATCGATCAGATGATGCTTTCGCCGAAGGTTAAGGACAATAAGACCCGGATGACGCCGAAGGAACAAATCAGAGAAATCCTGGATCAAACGGCGGTTTTGAATCGGAGAAGGGACGTCGTTTATGAAAGCTTAATGAAGAGGATAGAAGAATACGGCGTAAAAATCGTGGATTTTCATAAGATCAGCAAGAGTATGAGCGAAAGCCTGGAACAATATTTTGACGAGGCGGTAGCGCCTTTGATCGCGCCGGGCATGGTCGGAAAGAAACAGCCCTTTCCTTTTTTGAAGAACCGGGAAATTTATGCGGTAGCCGTATTGGAAGGAAAGAACGGAAAGGAAAAGCTGGGGATTATTCCGTGTAGCTCCAGCGTGTTTCCGAGGCTGATTTTACTGCCCGGACAGGAAGGAACCTATATGTTGTCGGAGGAACTGATCCTGCATTATATTCCGAAGGTGTTTTGCGGGTACCGTGTCAAAGCCAAATCCCTGCTGCGCGTGACCAGAAACGCGGATATCGACCCGGATTCCATGAGCGACGAGGATTTGGATTACCGGGAATTTATGGTCAATCTGATAAAAAAAAGAAGGCGGCTTTCTCCCGTCAGATTGGAGTTTTCCCGGGAACTGGACGACGATATCGTGGATAAGCTGTGCGAGTACCTGCAGGTGGAAAGGGACTATGTATACCGGAATGAAGCGCCCCTTGAATTGTCTTTTTTATTTCAGATACAGGATATGCTAAGAAATATACCGGAGCTTTTTTACGAAAAAAGAATCCCCCAAAAGTCCGCCCAATTTGTAAACGGAGAATCCGTGTTGACGCAGATCAGGCAGAAGGATAAACTCTTATCTTATCCCTACGACAGCATCAAGCCTTTTTTGGAGATGCTGCGGGAGGCAGCGAACGACGAGCGGGTCATTGCCATTAAAATGACTTTGTACCGCGTGGCGAGACAGAGCAAAGTGGTGGAGGCTTTGATCGAGGCGGCGGAAAACGGCAAGGATGTGTTGGTGCTTGTGGAGCTGAAGGCGCGGTTTGATGAAGAAAATAATATTGAATGGTCCAGGAGATTAGAGGAAGCGGGATGTCAGGTCATCTACGGGCTGGACGGATATAAGGTGCATTCCAAGATGTGTCTGATTATCCGGAAAAACGGGACGGACCGGGCGGAATATTATACCCAGATCGGCACGGGCAATTATAATGAAAAAACTTCGCGGCTCTATACGGATCTTTCCCTGATGACTTACGAACAGAAAATCGGTCAGGAAGCGTCGGCTGTATTTCAGGCGCTTGCCAAAGGAGAGACCGTCGAAGAAACCCACGATCTGCTGGTAGCGCCCAAATGTCTGCAAAATAAAGTGATCGGCTTTATCGATGAAGAAATCGAATGGGCGAAAAAAGGCGGACCGGCATACATAGGCGTCAAGATCAATTCCCTGACGGATAAAAAGATCATGGATAAGTTAATCGAAGCGTCCTGCGCCGGGGTCAAAATCGATCTGATTGTCAGGGGTATCTGCTGCCTGGTGCCGGGAATCGAGGGAGCGACGGAAAATATCAGAGTGATCAGCATTGTGGGAAGATTTCTGGAACATT
The DNA here is from genome assembly GCA_900542015.1 of uncultured Lachnospiraceae bacterium. Classification (GTDB taxonomy): domain Bacteria; phylum Bacillota; class Clostridia; order Lachnospirales; family Lachnospiraceae; genus UBA2882. The sequence goes on from UQLY01000005.1 coordinate 28,728, forward strand.
CCCGTATTTATCTGTTCGGAACGGGAGAGCGGGAAAAAGTCTATATCGCATCCGCCGATTTTATGACAAGAAATACCGTACACAGAGTGGAAGTTGCGGCGCCGGTTTATGACGCGGATATCAGGGCGCGTATCAAAGAGATGTTTTCCGTGATGCTGCGGGACAACCTGCAGGCGCGGATTTTGGGCGCGGACGGTAATTATACGCGCGTCTCTGACGATGGGGAACCGCTTGGCGCCCAGGAATATTTTTATGAAGAGGCGTATCGGGCGCATGACGCGGCTGAGAAAGTGACAGAGGGGGAGCGGGCATGAATATCTATGCTTTGGGCGAAGCCTTGGAGGAAATTGATAAAAAGCAGGCGGAACGCGCCGACAGTATTCTGATTCTGACGGATACCGCACAGGCGGCGGAAGCTATGGAATTGGCGAAGATAAGCTATGAAGGAGAAATAAACCTTGCACAGATCGGTTTCTGCAAGATTGAGAACGGGCAGGAATGTATGGCGGGGACTCTTTTTATTCCCAGAATGGTGCGGACCAAAGAGGCGTATCACAGAGTTTTGTTTTTTATTAACGCCAGCAATATTGTGATTGTCGATGATTACGATTATGCCGAACGGATTATTTTGCGGATGAAATACAGGCAGATGAAACAAAAGATGACAAAGGAACACCTGATGTATCAGTTTCTCGGACAGGTGATCGGGAAGGATCTGGAAATGCTCGGTCAATATGAAAAACAACTGATGAATCTGGAAGAAAAGGTCATGGCGGGAAAGACGGAAACCTTTCAGAACGAGATTATGCCGATCCGTAAGGAGTTGTTGATTTTAAACGGCTATTATGACCAGATTATGGATATGGGAAAAGAACTGGAGGAAAACGAAAGCGGTTTTTTTGCAAAAAAACAGTTGAAATATTTCGGCATCATCGCGGACCGCGCCGACCGCCTGATGGGAAAGACGGCGCATCTGCTTGCCTATGCCCAGCAGATCAGGGACGTTTACCAGTCCAAAATGGATCAGGTACAAAACAGGAACATGCAGTTTTTAACCGTTGTTTCCACGATTTTTTATCCTTTGACTTTGATTACCGGGTGGTACGGCATGAATTTCCGCAATATGCCGGAGCTGGAGAAGGGGTATCCCGGAGTCGTTGTTTTAAGCGGAATTGTCGTCGCTGTCTGTATTGTGATATTTAAAAAGAAAAAAATATTATAGACAAGTTTGTAAAAAAATTTCAAAAAAGTCCTTGCATTATTTCTTATTATTTAGTAATATAAGCAAGGACGTTTTGAGAAAGTCTTTTACGGCTTGTTGGTCAAGAGGTTAAGACGCCGCCCTCTCACGGCGGAATCAGGGGTTCGATTCCCCTACAAGCTGCGCGCAGGCAATGAGAATTGCAATCACAAAGAATACAGGCTGTACGATCAGGTTTACTTGGTCATACAGCCTGTTTTCTTTGTGATTATAAGGCGAGGCGCGTGACTCACAGCCTGTGGTGCAGCGCAGGCTGTGAGTGCGAATCTCACTATATAAAATAAACCGGTATATAAACAGGAACTTTTTCAATTTACACACTTCTTACATTTTGCAAATAAGAATTTACAAATCCCCCGAACAACTTACAAAACTCTTACTCCATTTTGATAGTTGGCTACTCTGTCCTTTGTTATATTGAATGTGTTCAAAGAACAAAGAAAAAATTTATCAAAAGAAATGAGGAAGAGGTATGAAACTTAAGAGTACGAAAATTTTTGCTCTGATCGGAGCAGCAACATTATTGATGGGAGCTTTGACAGGATGCGGTTCTGCTGCGGAGACGGAAGCGCCTTCCACAGAGACCCAGGCGCCTGCGGCTGATGAAACTGCAGATGCGGCGGAAGAAACAGAGGCTCCTGCCGAGGAAGCAAGCGCTGATTTAAGCGGCAGCATTACCATGGCGGGAAGCACATCCATGGAGAAACTGGCAAACGCAGTAGCGGAAGCATTTATGGCAAAATACCCCGGCGTGACGGTAAGCGCGGAGTTTACGGGATCATCCGCAGGTATTGAGTCCTTAAACGCAGGCAGCGTTGACATCGGCAACTCCTCCAGAGCATTAACCGATGACGAGAAAGCGGCTGGCGCAGTAGAAAACATCGTAGCGATCGACGGTATCGCGGTAGCGGTTAATCCTTCCACGACAATCGACAATTTAACAACAGAGGATCTTGCGGCAATTTACAAAGGCGAGATCAAAAACTGGAGCGAAGTCGGCGGCGAAGACGCGGCGATCGTTGTAGTAGGTCGTGAAGCAGGTTCCGGCACAAGAGGCGCTTTTGAAGAGCTGTTGGACATTGAAGATCAGTGTGCATACGCAAACGAGCTTGACTCCACCGGCGCCGTTATGGCGAAAGTAGCATCCACACCCGGTTCTATCGGATATGTATCCCTCGATGTACTGGACGATACGGTAAAAGCGTTGTGCTTAAACGACGTAGAGCCTACGGAAGAAAACATCAAAGCAGGTACATACGTACTCAGCAGACCGTTTGTTATGGCGACTGCAGGAGAGATTTCCGAGCAGAATGAAAACGTTCAGGCACTGTTTGCTTACTTACAGTCCGAAGAAGGACAGGAGTTAATCAAATCTGTCGGTCTGATCACAGTTGAATAATCAAACATAAAAACATTTGCGGGGCTGCCGTATCAGATGGATTTGATGTTGATCAGATCCGACTTATGCGACAGCCCTCTAAGTGAAAGAATCTCTCGGGAATTAAGGGACAGGGAAAAGATATGGACGATAAAAAACAATATTCCATTATGAAAAACAGAAAAACCAAATCGACTGTGGAGCATGCGGCGGAGTTTATTTTTACGGCGTGCGGTCTGATTGCGGTGCTTGCCGTTATTTCCATTACCGTTTATATGGTTATCAACGGTACGCCGGCGCTGTTCAAGGTCGGAATCAAGGACATTTTATTCAGCAGCGTATGGGAACCGGCGAACAAAACAAATCCGCAGTTCGGTATTTTATATATTATTCTGACGTCTATCGTAGGTACTGCGCTTGCCATTTTGATCGGCGTGCCCATCGGTTTGTTTTCGGCGGTGTTTATCGCTGAGGTGGCGCCTAAAAGGATTGCCCGGATCGTAAAACCGGCAATTGAGTTGTTGGCGGGGATTCCGTCTGTTATCTACGGCTTACTGGGTTTGATGATTTTGAATCCGCTGATGTATAAGCTGGAGCTGTTTTTGTTTCGGGACTCGGATACGCACACCTTTACGGGCGGGGCAAACCTGATTTCAGCGGTTTTAGTACTGGCGGTCATGATTTTGCCCACAGTCATCAATATCAGCGAATCGTCCCTGAAAGCCGTTCCGGAACAATTAAAATCCTCCTCCCTCGCTTTGGGAGCTTCCCATATACAGACCATTTTCAAAGTGTTGATCCCGGCGGCAAAGTCCGGTATCATTTCGGCAATTGTGCTGGGCGTGGGGCGTGCAATCGGCGAAGCGATGGCGATTACGCTGGTGTCCGGAAGTTCCGTCAATCTGCCGCTGCCTTTTAACTCCGTCAGATTCCTGACGACGGCGATTGTCAGCGAGATGGGCTATGCGTCGGGCTTACATAGACAGGTGCTGTTCACCATCGGTCTCGTATTATTCATATTTATTATGATCATCAATATTGTTCTGAGCAAAATATTGAAAAAAGGAGCGAAAGAGGATGAATAGCATATATAACAGAAAAAAGAAACCCTATGATGTAATCCTTTCGGTATTGATCTATCTGTCGGCGGCGTTTGCGGCGATTTTGCTGATCGGGATTCTTCTTTATGTGTTCTGGAAGGGAATCGGCGTGATCGACTGGAAGTTTTTGACGACGCAGCCAAGCGCCATTGAAGGTACTTTCGGGATTGCGGGAAATATTATCAATACCTTGTATGTAGTCATTATTACGATCCTGATTGCCACGCCCATCGGGATCGGCTCCGCGATATATCTGAACGAATACGCCAAACCCGGCAGGCTGGTATCCCTGATTGAGTTTACGACGGAAACCCTGTCCGGCATTCCTTCGATCATTTTCGGATTGTTCGGCATGATTTTCTTCGGAAGAATCTGCCGCCTGAGTTATTCGATCCTGACGGGCGCGCTGACCATGACTTTGATGGTGCTTCCGCTGATTACGAGAAATACCCAGGAAGCGTTAAAAAGCGTACCGGAAAGCTACCGTACCGGCGCGCTGGGTATGGGCACTACCAAATGGCATATGATTCGCACGATTTTACTGCCGTCGGCAATGCCGGGCATCATTACCGGTATCATCCTTGCCATCGGACGTATTGTGGGCGAGTCCGCCGCGCTGATGTTTACGGCGGGAAGCGGTTACCTGCTTCCGAAGACGGCAGCCGGCTTTTTGCAGAAAATATTGCAGCCCGGCGGTACCATGACCGTGCAGCTGTACCTTTGCATGTCCAAAGCGCAGTATGACGAAGCATTCGGAATTGCGGCGGTATTGTTGGTAATCGTCTTTGTGATCAACCTGATTACCAAATACCTTTCCGGGAAATTTGACGTAAACAGCATCGGCTGACAGAAAGGAAAAGAAGAATATGAGTGGTATCAAAATCAATGTAAAAAATCTGGATTTATATTATGGAGAAAACCATGCGCTCAAAGATGTGAATATGCAGATCAGACCCAATGCGATCACGGCGTTTATCGGTCCGTCCGGCTGCGGCAAATCCACATTTTTAAAGACCCTGAACCGGATGAATGATCTGGTGGACTGTTGTAAGATTACCGGACTTGTAGAGTTGGACGGAGAAAACATTTATGATCCGAAGGTGGATACGACCCTCCTTCGCAAAAAGGTGGGCATGGTATTTCAACAGCCGAATCCCTTTCCGATGAGCATTTATGACAATATCGCTTACGGTCCCCGCATTCACGGCATCAGAGATAAGGCAAGACTGGATCAGATCGTGGAGGACAGCTTGAAGGGAGCGGCTATTTACGACGAGGTCAAGGACCGTATGAAAAAATCGGCGCTGGGTCTTTCGGGAGGACAGCAGCAACGGCTTTGTATCGCAAGGGCGCTTGCGGTGGAACCGGATATTCTGCTGATGGATGAGCCTACCTCCGCCCTGGACCCGATTTCCACTTTGAAGGTGGAAGAACTGATGCAGGAGCTGAAGAAAAAGTATACGGTTGTGACCGTAACCCACAATATGCAGCAGGCGGCGCGCGTTTCCGATTACACGGCGTTTTTCCTGGTAGGAGAGGTCGTGGAGTTTGATACGACGGATAATATTTTCTCCAGACCCGGGGATAAGAGAACGGAAGATTATATTACGGGACGCTTTGGCTGATACACATTCACGTTGCAATAAAAAGAGAATAGAAGAAAGAAAACAGAAAAGAGGGAATCAGATGTCACCAAGAACAAATTTTGAAAATGAGCTGGCGTTGCTGCATGAAAATCTGGAAGAAATGGGAATGCTGATAGAAAAAAATCTGGACCAGTTGTTTGAGGCATATCAGGAGAAGGACAGGGAAACGTTGGAAACCCTGCAGAGAAACGACAGGATTGTCAACGATATGGAACGGCATATCGAATCCAAATGCCTGACGTTGATTACGAAACAGCAGCCCGTCGCAAGAGATTTGAGATTTATTTCCGCGGCGTTAAAGGTTGTGACGGATATCGAGCGCGCTGGAGACCAGATCGCCGATGTGGCGGAACTGTTTTTACGGCTGGAGATGGACGATCTCAATCAATATTCCGTTCATTTCGGTGAGATGATCAAGGAGATCCGCGTCATGATTAACGATTCGGTGGACGCTTTTATCAGTAAAAATATCGAGGCTTCGCAGAGGGTTATCGATAACGACGACGTGGTGGACGATCTGTTTAATCAGATTAAGGAAGACGTGATTACGGATGTAAAGGAGAACAGGATCAGCGCGGATGAATGCGCGGATACGCTGATGATCGCGAAACATCTGGAAAAAATTGCGGATTATGCGGTCAATATCGGAGAATGGGGAATTTTCCAGGAAACGGGAGATATTGAAGATATCCGTATCCTGTAAGGAATAAAGCGGGGACCGGCTGCACAAAATAAATTTTACATAGATTTTACACAATACCTCTCGTACATTTTACATAGCCCATATAGAATTGACATGTAAATTTGTAAAAAACAGGTAAAAAGAGGTAGGTTATGGATTTTTTCAGTATATTATCAATGCTAGGCGGACTTGCGCTGTTTTTATTCGGAATGAACATGCTGGGCGAGGGATTATCCAAGCTGTCCGGCGGGCGTCTTGAAAAAATTTTGGAAAGGCTGACTTCCCATCCGTTGAAGGCGGTTTTGCTGGGAGCGGGCGTGACGGCGGTAATTCAGTCGTCCTCCGCGACGACGGTTATGGTAGTCGGCTTTGTCAATTCCGGCATTATGAAGCTGGAGCAGGCGGTGGGCATCATCATGGGAGCCAATATCGGCACCACCATAACCTCCTGGATTTTGAGCCTGACCGGAATTGAAAGCGACAATTTTTTTGTGCAGTTGTTTAAACCGACTTCGTTTTCTCCGGTTCTCGCCCTGATCGGCGTTGCCTTTATCATGTTTTCCAAAAAGGAACAGCGTAAGGACCTGGGCACCATCTTTATCGGATTCGCGATCCTGATGTACGGTATGGACGCCATGAGCGCGGCGGTAAAGCCTCTGGCGGATGTTCCGGAATTTACCAATATTCTGCTGATCTTTAAAAATCCTATTTTGGGTATGATCGTGGGAGCCCTGCTGACGGCAGTCATCCAAAGCTCTTCGGCGTCGGTGGGTATTTTACAGGCGCTTGCGATGACGGGATCTTTGCAGTTTTCCGTCATTGTGCCGATTATCATGGGACAGAATATCGGCACCTGCGTCACGGCGCTGCTTTCCTCTATCGGAGCCAGCAAAAATGCAAAAAGGACGGCGTTGGTACACCTGTATTTTAATCTCATCGGTACGGCGGTATTTATGATTTTGTTCTACGGAATCCATGCGGTGGTATCCTTCCCGTTTATGGATAAGCCGGCGACCGCCTTTGATATTGCGCTGGTGCACAGTCTCTTTAATATATTTGCGACCGCTATTCTGCTTCCGTTTTCAAAGGGGCTTGTAAAGCTTGCCAATCTGACTATCCGCGATAAGGCGTCGGAAGAAACCTATTCCAAGGCGGATATGATCTTAAAGGCATTGGACGAACGTTTCCTGGATACGCCCTCCCTTGCGGTGGATCACTGCCAGGAAGTCTGCTGTGAAATGGCGCATACGACAAAACGCGCGCTGTTTTTAGCCATGGAACAGTTTACGGATTATTCGGAAGAAAAAAATAAGCAGATCCATGAGCTGGAAAACGAAGTGGACCGCTATGAGGACGCCCTCGGGACTTATCTGGTCAAACTCGGCTCCAGAAACGTTTCCGAAAGGGACAATCATGTAGTTTCCGTTTTGCTGCACAGTATCGGGGATTTTGAACGGATCAGCGATCATGCGGTCAGCATCAGCGAATCGGCGAAGGAAGCAAGCGGCAAGGATAAGGTTTTTTCCAAAAAGGCAAAAGAGGAATTGAAGATCCTGATGGATGCGGTAAAGGAGATCGTAACGACTACCGTTGTGGCGTTTGATACAAAGGATTTAAAGCTCGCTGCCAATGTAGAGCCCTTAGAGGACGTCATCGATAAGATCAATACGGAAATGAAGGACCGCCATATCAAACGGCTGAGAAAAGGAAAATGTACGATTGAAATGGGCTTCGTGCTCTCCGATGTGACGACCAGTCTGGAGAGAATCGCCGACCATTGCAGTAATCTTGCGGTCTGTCTGCTGCAGGTCAACGAAGAAAGTTTTGAGACCCACGAGTATCTGGAAAATTTAAAGGAGTCTCATGATGCGGATTATGAAACCCATCTGAAAAGCTACGGGAAAAAATATGCGCTGCCGTAAGGAAAGCGTTTCCTTTTTGAAAAGCGGTATGATAAAATAAAAACGGGAAAAGGAGGAATTACATATGGCGCTTATTTATATCGTGGAAGACGATAACAATATCAGCGAGATCGAAAGCTTCGCACTGAAAAACAGCGGGTTTCATGTAGAAGAATTTCCCGATGCAAAGGCTTTTTTTGAGAGATTGAATGAAAAACTGCCGAATTTGGTGCTGTTAGATGTAATGCTTCCGGACGAGGACGGTTTAAGCATCGTGGCGAAGCTGCGGAAACGGAGCGATACCAGAAAGCTGCCGGTCATTATGGTAACGGCGAAGACGACGGAGATCGACAAGGTCAAGGGGCTGGATCAGGGCGCCGACGATTATCTTGCCAAGCCCTTCGGGGTCATGGAACTGATTTCCAGGGTAAAAGCGCTGTTACGCAGAAGCGACGGCATGTCGGAGGAAAAGATTCTTTCCGTAGGCGAGATCAGTCTCGATGTGGAACGGCATACGGTCAAGGTGTCGGGTGAAAACTGCGAGCTGACTTATAAGGAATATGAATTGTTAAAGCTGCTTTTGACCAACGCCGGAATCGTGACGAGCAGGGAAGTGATTCTGGACCGGGTCTGGGGAACGGATTTTGAAGGGGAATCCCGCACGCTGGATATGCACATCAAGACGCTGCGCCAGAAGTTAAAGGAGTCCGGACAGAGGATCAAAACGGTCAGAAACGTAGGTTATATTCTGGATTAAGGCGGGAAACCGGATGAAGAAAAAAATCAGTATACAGATGATGGCGATTACCACGCTGGCAATTCTTTCCACTGTCATCCTGGTAATTTTCGCTTTTTATGAGCTGTTTGAAAACCAAATATTGGACGATTTAAAGACCTACGCCCATATGTTGCAGGCGGACGGCATGATAGAGGAAGAAAAACTGGAGCGGTACCATGCCGGCGTGGATAACCTGAGAGTGACCCTCATAAACGGGGAGGGCGAGGTAATCTATGATTCGGAATTTGGCAGCGATACGCTGGATAATCACGGAGACAGACCCGAATTTGTGGAAGCAATTAAAAACGGGGAAGCGAGCGTGATCAGGGATTCCGACACCATACAAAAAAGCTCTTTTTATTATGCGGTGCGGCTGGATAACGGAAATGTGCTGCGCCTTGCCAGGGAAGCGGACAGCGTGCTCAGCGTCCTTTTATCCATTGCGCCGATTATTTTGGGAATTGTAGTGTGCCTCTGGATTTTGTGCGCCGTTTTGTCAAAGCTTTTGACGGACAGCCTTATGAAGCCCATAGAGCAGATGGCAAATGAGCTGGACCATCTGGAAAACGTAGAATCCTATGACGAACTGATCCCCTTTATCCAGCTGATCAAAAAACAGCATGAGGACATCGTCAAAAGCGTGACGATGCGCCAGGATTTTACGGCAAACGTATCCCATGAACTGAAGACGCCCTTAACGGCGATTTCCGGCTATTCGGAACTGATTGAAAACGGCATGGCGGCGGAGGGGGACGTACAGCGGTTCGCAGCGGAGATCCACCACAGCGCCAACAGGTTATTGACGTTAATCAACGATACGATCCGCCTGTCGGAGCTGGACAGCGTGGAAACGACGGATACGATAGAAGAAGTCAATCTGTATACCATTGCGGATACCTGCGTCAATATGCTCAAGATCAGCGCCGAAAACCATGACGTCAGCCTGTCGATAAGCGGAAAGCCGGTTACGATTATGGCGGATAAGCAGATGATAGAGGAGCTGGTGTACAATCTTTGCGACAACGCGATCCGCTACAACAATCCCGGCGGCTATGTGCTGGTAACCGTAGGCGAAATCGGGAAGGAAAAGTATCTGAAGGTTAAGGATACGGGCATCGGAATCGCCAAGGAGCATCAGGAACGGATTTTCGAGCGGTTTTACCGGGTGGATAAGAGCCGTTCCAAATCCACGGGAGGGACCGGGCTGGGACTTGCCATTGTCAAGCACATTGTGGCAAAGTGCCACGCAAGGGTCAATCTGGAAAGCGAGCCGGGGAAAGGAACGGAAATTACCGTATATTTTTGTTGACAACAGGAAAATTGTGGTGTAGTATGACTATATGTAATAAGTAGTTTTAAAGAGTGGGCTTGCGGTCCACTCTTATTTTGTGAGGTGAAGATATGTCAAAACGTGACACCTATGAAAACCGGACCGAACAGCTCCTGCTTCCGCTGATGGAAGAAAACCGGTTTGAGCTGGTGGATGTGGAGTATGTGAAAGAAGGCAGCAATTGGTATTTGCGCGCCTATATCGACAAGCCGGGCGGCATTACCATTGACGACTGCGAGCTGGTCAGCAGGGCTTTGTCGGATCTGCTGGATAAGGAGGATTTTATCGAAGACTCGTATATCCTGGAGGTCAGCAGCCCCGGGCTTTTGCGTCCGATCAAAAAGGATAAGGATTTTGAGCGGAACATGGGTAAGGAAGTGGAAATCCGCTGTTATAAAATGATTGATAAACAGAAAGAATTTACAGGAACGCTGACGGCTTACGACGGGGACAGCGTGACGATTCAGGCAGGCGAAAAAGAAATGAAATTTGCAAGGAAGGATATCGCGTTGATCCGTCCTGCAGTTGATTTTGGTTAGGAGGAAAAGGAAAAAATGAACAAAGAATTGATGGAAGCGCTGGATATTTTGGAGAAGGAGAAGGAGATCAGCAAGGAAACGCTGTTTGAGGCGATTGAAAATTCCCTGATTACCGCGTGCAAGAACCATTTCGGTAAATCCGATAATATTACGGTGGAAATCGACAGGGAAACCTGTGATTTTAAGGTATGGGCGAATAAGGAAGTCGTAGAGACCGAGGAGGATGTGGAAGACGACGTTTTGCAGATCCCTTTGGAAAAGGCGCTGGAGTATGATAAAGACGCCGAGGTCGGAGGCACGGTCAAAATCGAGATCCACAGCAAGGAATTCGGACGTATTGCCACCCAGAATGCAAAGAACGTCATTTTGCAGAAAATCCGGGAGGAAGAAAGAAGCGTTATTTATAATCAGTATTATGAAAAAGAAAAAGACGTGGTAACCGGTATCGTGCAGCGTTATATCGGCAGAAATATCAGCATCAATCTGGGCAAATGCGACGCGATCTTAAATGAGAGCGAAATGGTAAAGGGAGAGGTATTTAAACCTACGGAACGTATCAAGGTATACATTCTCGAGGTAAAGAATACCACAAAGGGTCCCCGTATCCTGGTCAGCCGTACCCATCCGGAACTGGTAAAACGCCTGTTTGAATCCGAGGTGGCGGAGATCGCGGACGGTACCGTGGAAATCAAGAGCATTGCAAGGGAAGCGGGAAGCAGGACAAAGATGGCTGTTTATTCCTCCAATCCCAACGTTGATCCTGTGGGAGCCTGCGTCGGCATGAACGGAGCCAGGGTCAACTCTATCGTAGAAGAGCTGCGCGGCGAGAAGATCGACATTATCAACTGGGACGAAAATCCCGGCAACCTGATCCAGAACGCGTTGTCTCCCGCTAAGATCGTGGCGGTATTTGCAGATCCCGACGAGAAGACGGCAAAGGTTGTCGTACCCGACTATCAGTTGTCTCTTGCGATCGGCAAGGAAGGTCAGAACGCAAGGCTTGCGGCAAGACTGACCGGATACAAGATCGATATCAAGAGCGAGACCCAGGCAAAGGACGCGCCGGGCTTCAGATATGAAGATTATATGGATGAATACGAAGGCGACGAGTACGAAGACGGCGAGTATGAAGAAGGCGGTTACGAGGAAGAAGGATATGAAACCGAGGAGTACGATGAAAAGTACAGCGAAGAATTTGACGAGGCGGCGGAAGGCTATGCAGAAGAGTCCGAAGCGCCCGTAGAAGAATAGAGGGATTTTATGGCAAAAAAAATTCCGATGAGACAGTGCGTCGGATGCGGTGAAATGAAAAGCAAAAAAGAAATGCTGCGTATTCTGAAAACGCCGGAAGATAAGATTGTTTTGGATGTTACGGGCAAACAAAACGGCAGAGGCGCATATATATGCAGGAATAAGGAGTGCTTCGAGCTTGCCAGAAAGAGTAAGGGATTGGAGCGTTCCTTTAAGAGAGCGGTAGGAACACAGGTATACGACGGGCTGTTGGAGGAGTTTGAAAAGTTAGATGAATAAACCGGACAGAGTGATGTCCCTGTTGGGAATTGCGGCGAAGGGAAGAAATGTGGTAAGCGGCAGCTTCGCCGTGGAAAAAGCGGTTAAGACCGGAAAGGCGTTTCTTGTGATCGTTTCGACGGAGGCATCGGATAATACGAAAAAGATGTTTACAAATATGTGTGGATTCTATGGGGTTCCCATTCGTTTTTACGGGACGAAAGAGGCGCTGGGACATACGATCGGTAAACAGATGCGGGCGGACGTCGCCGTTACGGACGGCGGACTTGCAAACAGTATATTGAAACTGTTGGAAACCGACAAATGAATTCGGAGGTAGAACATGGCGAAAATGAAAGTATATGAACTTGCAAAAGAACTGGATAAACAGAGCAAAGATATTTTGAATTTCCTTGCGGATAAAGGCGTCGAAGTAAAAAGTCATATGAGTACGATCGAAGACGATGCGGTGGAAATGGTCAAAAAGGCTTTTTCCGCACAAAACAGCGCACAAGTGTCAAAGGAACCTAAGAAAACGGAAGAAAAAGTGATGGAAGAAAAAGAAGGACAGAAAAAAGAAACAGTTAAGGAAACGGGAAAAGAGACGGCGAAGGAACAGACAAAGGAACCGGCTGCAAAGACGGAAGCTCCCAAAAAGAAGAAAAACATTATCTTTGTCAGCAACCCCCATAACAGCAAAATGGGCGGTCAGAGACCGGGCAATAACGGCAACAGAAACGCAGGAGGCGGAAACCAGAGACCGGGCGGGGGCAGACCCATTCAACAGCAGCAACAGCACAGACCGCTGCCCAAGCCCATTGTAAAACCGGCGGTGCTTCCCAGCATTGAAGAGGAGTTTGGCGTTCCCGAAAAGGCGGCGCCTGCAGAAAACCGCAGCCAGAACCAGAACCGTAACCAGAATCAAAACCAGAACCGTAGCGATAACCGCAGTGGAAACAGAAATGAAAACAGATACGATAACAGAAACGACGGAAACAGGAGAAATCAGGACGGCGGAAACAACAGCGCGCAGAGACGTCCGGGAAACGGTCATAACGGCGGTCAGGACCGTAGGAATCATGACGGCAATCGCGAGAGCGGCAGGGATAATAAGAGACCTTTTAACAATAACGAGCGCCCTAACAGAGGCGATGGAAGACCGGGAAATAACTTTAAAAAATCTCAGGGCGGAAAGAGTTTTGTCCCCGAAAGTCCGATTAAGGATACCGAAAAGCACCGGGACGAAGAAAAGCGCAGACAGGGACAGGAAAGGGATAGACGTTCCAAAAAGGATCTGCTTTACGAAGAGGACGGCTTTATGGGCAAAGGCAAAGCCAACAAGCCGGGCAGATTTATCAAACCGGAAAAGAAGGTAGAGGAGCAGGAAGAACAGATTAAAGTCATTACGCTTCCGGAATCGCTGACCGTCAAAGAGCTTGCCGACAAGATGAAGATCCAGCCTTCCGCTATCGTTAAGAAGCTGTTTATGCAGGGACAGATCGTGACCGTAAATCAGGAAATCAGTTATGAGACGGCGGAAGAAATCGCCATTGAATACGATATTATCTGCGAGCAGGAAGTCAAAGTGGACGTGATCGAGGAACTGTTGAAAGAGGAGGACGAGGATGAAGCGGCGATGGAAAAACGTCCGCCGGTTATCTGCGTCATGGGTCATGTCGATCACGGTAAAACTTCTTTGCTGGATGCAATCAGAAAGACCAATGTGACGGACCGCGAGGCGGGCGGTATTACCCAGCATATCGGCGCGTATACCGTTACGATCAACGGGGAAAGGATCACATTCCTGGATACGCCGGGACACGAAGCGTTTACGGCAATGCGTATGCGCGGCGCAAATTCCACGGATATTGCGGTATTGGTCGTTGCGGCTGACGACGGCGTAATGCCCCAGACCGTAGAGGCGATCAACCATGCCAAAGCGGCGGGCATTGAAATCATTGTCGCCGTTAATAAGATCGATAAACCAAACGCCAATATTGACAGGGTAAAACAGGAGCTGACGGAATACGAGCTCATTCCCGTCGACTGGGGCGGAAGTACGGAATTTGTACCCGTTTCGGCTAAGAGCGGCGAGGGTATTTCCGATTTGCTGGAGACGATTATTCTGACCTCCGAGATTTTGGAATTAAAGGCGAATCCCAACCGCCGTGCAAGAGGTCTGGTCATCGAGGCGGAGCTGGATAAAGGACGGGGTCCGGTAGCTACCGTACTGGTGCAGAAGGGAACCTTGCGGGTTGGAGATTTTATTTCCGCAGGCGCAAGCCACGGCAAGGTAAGAGCCATGGTGGACGATAAGGGAAGAAGAGTCAAAGAAGCGACTCCCTCTACGCCCGTTGAAATTTTGGGACTTTCCGACGTGCCCAATGCAGGGGAAATCTTTATCGCTCACGAAAACGATAAGACCGCGAAGAACTTTGCGGAAACCTTTATCGCACAGAATAAAGAAAAGAAACTGGAAGAAACTAAGAGCAAGATGTCTCTGGACGACTTGTTCAGCAAAATACAGGAAGGTAATCTGAAGGAACTGAACCTGATTATCAAAGCGGACGTACAGGGCAGCGTGGAAGCGGTAAAACAGAGCCTGCTGAAGCTTTCCAACGAAGAAGTTGTGGTTAAATGTATCCACGGCGGCGTCGGCGCTATCAATGAATCCGACGTGAGCCTTGCCGCGGCATCGGCGGCGATTATCATCGGCTTTAACGTGCGCCCCGACGCACAGGCAAAGGCGGCGGCGGAACGCGAGGGCGTGGACGTCAGACTGTACAAGGTTATTTATCAGGCGATCGAGGACGTGGAAGCGGCAATGAAGGGTATGTTAGATCCCGTTTACGAAGAACAGGTCATCGGTCATGCGGAGGTAAGGCAGTTATTCAAGGCTTCCGCGGTGGGCAATATCGCCGGCTCTTACGTATTGGACGGACGTTTTGAGAGAGGCTGCAAAGTACGTATCACCAGAGAAGGCGAGCAGATTTACGAAGGCGAGCTTGCCAGCCTGAAACGTTTCAAGGACGATGTGAAGGAAGTCAAGGCAGGCTTTGAATGCGGTCTCGTATTTGAAGGCTTTGACCAGATGAAGGAACTGGATATTGTAGAGGCATATATCATGGTAGAGGTTCCGAGATAGGATAGTATTATGAGAAAAAACAGTATTAAAAACACCCGTATCAACGGAGAGGTACAGCGCGTGCTTGCGGATATTATCAGAGGGGAGATCAAGGACCCGAGGATCAGCCCTTTGACCTCCGTCGTTGCGGTGGAGGTATCGCCGGATCTGAAAACGGCGAAAGCATGGATTTCCACATTGGGCGATGAAAAGGCGCAGGAAGATACCCTTGCGGGCTTAAAGAGCGCGGAGGGCTATATCAGGAGCCGCCTGGCAAAGGAAATCAATTTAAGAAATACGCCCCAGCTTACATTTGTAATGGACCAGTCCATTGCATACGGGGTCAATATGACGAGAAAAATCGATGAGGTAACGAAGGATTTATGATCAATCTGATTTCATTATGTCAAGATGCGGAAACAATCGGCATCAGCGGTCATATCAGACCCGACGGGGACTGCGTGGGCAGTACCTGCGGGCTGTGGCAGTTTTTAAGGAAAGCGTTTCCGGATAAACGGATCGACGTGCGCCTGGAAAAGCCGGCGGATATCTACAGTTTTGTTCCCGGCGTGTCGGACATCGTGTCTGACGAAACGGAAACGGTCTACGATGTGTTTTTCGTCATAGACAGCGTGCCGGAGCGGAGCGGGGCGGCGGAAAAATATTACCGCGCCGCAAAAACAAAAGTCAACATTGATCACCATATTACCAATCCGGGTGACGGGGACTTGTGCTATATCGACGCCGGGGCAAGCTCCGCAAGCGAGCTGGTCTATGACCTGATCCGGGAGGCGGACCGGGAAGGGCGGTATATGGACGCGGCGTTAGCCGAAACGATCTATCTCGGCATCATACAGGACTGCGGCGTGTTCCAATATTCCAATACGTCGCCGAAAACGCTGCGGGCGGCTGCGGAGCTGATCGCTTACGGATTCGATTTTCCGAAGCTGATTGAACAAACCTTTTACGAAAAAACCTACGTACAGAACCGGGTGCTGGGCTTTGCTTTGAGCAACAGCCGTCTGTGCCTTTCGGATACGTTTATTTACAGCATTGTGACAAGAAAGGATATGGAGACGCTCCATGCCGGCGACCATGATTTTGAAGGCGTGGTAAATCAATTGCGCTATACCAAACAGGTTAAGGCGGCGGCTCTGCTGCATGAAACGGAAGACGGCGGCTACAAGGTCAGCTTAAGAAGCGGCGGCGAGGTGGACGTATCCCGTGTGGCTGCGCGCTTTGGCGGCGGCGGGCATATCCGCGCCGCGGGCTGTACGTTAAACTGCGGCGGAGAAGAAGCGGCGGCTTTACTTGCCGCGGAGATTGAAAAACAGTTAGCAAAGGCAAACTGAAATTTAGCGAAAAGAAAAAGGTCGTATAACATGTTAAACGGTGTTATCATTGTCAATAAGGAAAAAGACTTTACTTCCCATGATGCGGTTGCAAAGCTGAGGGGGATTTTAAAGCAGAAAAAGATCGGTCACACAGGGACACTGGACCCCCAGGCGGAAGGCGTACTGCCCGTCTGTCTGGGAAACGCCACAAAACTGTGTGACATTTTAACGGATAAGAAAAAAGAATATGTCGCCACGCTTTTGCTGGGCGTTGCGACGGATACCCAGGATATGACGGGAACCGTGCAGAAAAAGGCGCCGGTAACGGCAAGCGAAGCGCAGGTAAAAGAGGCGGTTGCTTCTTTTATGGGAAAGTCCATGCAGCTTCCCCCGATGTATTCCGCCTTAAAGGTAAACGGCAAAAAGCTTTACGAGCTTGCCAGAGAGGGAAAGGAAGTCGAAAGGCAGCCAAGACCCATTGAAATCTATGAGCTGGAGATTCTTTCCATGGAGCTGCCCGAGGTAAAGCTGAGGGTGCTTTGTTCCAAGGGGACTTATATCAGGACGCTGTGCGCGGACATCGGAGAAAAGCTGGGCTGCGGCGGCGCCATGAAGAGCCTGCTTCGGACAAGGGTGGGGGATTTTTATTTAAAGGACGCCCGCACGCTGTCTCAGATTGAAGAAATCAGGGACCGGGGAGCGCTGTCAGAGATCGTGGTTCCGGTGGACGAGATCTTTTTCCGGCTGCAAAAGCTGCATATCAGACCGGAATATGCAGCGCTTTTGGAAAACGGCAATACCTGTTTTCCGGAAGCGGCGCGGGAAGTCATAAGCGCAAAGGACGGGGAGCGTTTCCTGATGTATCACACGAACGGCGCATTTTATGGAATTTATGAATATACGGCGGCGGAAAAACTGTTAAAACCCTATAAGATGTTTATTCCGAAATAGAACGGAGAATGTGGCAGGATGCTGATTATTGAAAATACGACAGAATTTCATATACCGGAGCGGACGGCGATTGCCATCGGCAAGTTTGACGGAATCCACAAAGGGCACAAGGCGCTGTTCCAATGCCTGCAGCGCGCGAAGCGGACCGGGCTGAAAGCGGCGGTATTTACCTTTGACCCGTCGCCGGCGGCATATTTTTCGGGACATGAGGTAAAGGAGCTGACCACAGACAGCGAAAAGCGGAGTTTGTTTGAACAGATGGGGATCGACTATCTGGTGGAGTACCCTTTTGGGAAGGAAACGGCGGATGTGGAGCCGGACCGGTACGTGACCGAGTTTTTGCTGGATAAGATGAACGGGGCGCTGATCATTGCGGGAGAGGACGTCAGTTTCGGAAAGGGAGGCAGGGGAGACCGGTTTCTGTTGGAGAGGATGTCCGATACATACGGATTCCGCTTAGAAATCATTGAAAAGTTAAAATACAAAGAAAGGGAAATCAGCTCCACCTACGTCCGGGAGGAGGTGGAGAAGGGGAGTATGGAAACGGCTGCAAAGCTTTTGGGAGAGCCCTTTTTTGTCAGCGGCGTTGTGGAAAACGGCAAGAAGCTGGGGAGAAGGCTCGGGATGCCCACGGCGAATCTCTATCCGCCGTCCCATAAGCTGTTACCCCCTAACGGCGTATATTTTTCCAACGTTCTGTTAAAGGAAAAGAAATACCGGGGAGTAACCAATATCGGTTCGCGTCCCACGGTAGAAGACGGCAGCCGGATCAGCGTGGAAACTTATCTGCTCGGGCTCGAAGGGGAAATTTACGGAGAGACGATCCGGGTGGAGCTTTTGCATTATCAGAGACCGGAACGGAAATTTGACGGCGTGGAACAGTTAAAAGCCGCGGTTTTTAGAAATATTGAAGAAGCGAAGCAGTATTTTAATGAAAAAGAGGAAACCTGAATAGCATTTGTTCCGGGTACCGCGGGTTTTTCACAACTTTTTCACAACTTGTTAATTTTAGCTTGTATCTTTTTTTCAGTTATTTTACAATAGTCGTGTATGTAAATATTTTGTAAGAAAATGTAAAAGACGGGTAAAAGAAAAATGGATACTTCTATTTTATTATCTATGGCAGGTGGATTGGGATTATTCCTGTTCGGTATGCACACCATGAGCGAGGCGATTGAGAAAGCGGCGGGCGCGAAGCTTAGGAGCATACTGGAGTTTTTCACCACGAATCGTTTTACGGGAATGCTGGTCGGCGTGATTTTTACGGCGATTATACAGTCTTCCTCCGCGTGTACCGTTATGGTAGTCAGCTTTGTCAATTCGGGGCTGATGAATCTGTATCAGGCGGCGGGCGTTATCTTCGGCGCGAATATCGGTACGACGGTAACTTCGCAGCTCGTATCCTTTAACCTATCGGAATATGCGCCGATCTTTTTGCTGATCGGTGCCGTCTGCGTCATGTTTTGCAAAAATCAGAAAATTGTTAAAATTGCCGAGGTAGTACTGGGCTTTGGCGTATTATTTACGGGACTTAGCAGTATGAGTTCCGCAATGAGCGGTCTGCGGGACGTTCCTGCGGTGGTCAATCTGCTGCAGTCTCTGGAAAGCCCCTTTTTTGCCGTGATCGTGGGTACGGTTTTAACCGCCGTGATCCAAAGCTCTTCGGTAACGGTCAGTATCGTGTTGTTGATGTGCAATCAGGGGCTTTTGGATCTGCCGATCTGTCTGTTTATTATACTCGGCTGCAATATCGGAGCCTGCGCTTCCGCACTGTTAGCGTCTTTAGCAGGTAAGAAGGATGCGAAAAGGGCGGCGATGATCCATTTTCTGTTCAATGTGATCGGTACGATTGTCGTATACATTATTTTCAGACTGGGGATGCCCTGGGTCATCGAATTGCTGCACAGGATATCGGGAGATAATCTGGGACGTTGTGTGGCGAACGCCCACACGCTGGTAAAAATATTCCAGGTAATTATCCTGCTGCCGTTTTCCACCGGTATCGTGAAGCTGACCTATCTGATTATTCCGGGCGAGGACAAGGCTGTCAACTACAGAGAAAATTATCAGTTGAAATATATCGGGGATAAGGTCGTATTCAATCCGGCGACTGCCGTCGTGGACGTGATGAAGGAAGTGGAGCGTATGGCTAATCTTGCCGACGAGAACTTAAACCGCGCCATGAACGCCCTGATTACTCTGGATAAAGAGGATATCGACGAGGTATATGAGGTAGAGAAGAATATCAATTTCTTAAACAAATCCATTACCGATTATCTGGTCAGAATCAATCAGACGACTCTGCCCATTGAAGATTTAAAGAGCCTGGGCGCCATGTTTCATGTGGTCAATGATATCGAGCGGATCGGGGATCATGCGGAAAACGTGGCGGATGCGGCGAAGCGCCGGGCGGAGAGCGGGATCGGCTTCAGTAAGGAGGCGATCAAGGAGCTGGGAGAAATGCTGGATATGGTTAATACCATCGTGCAGTATTCCATCGATACCCTTCATAACGATTCTGACGAGCATATAGAGGATATTATGTGGCTCGAAGACGCTGTGGACGAAAAGGAACGGGAACTGCAGCAGGCGCATGTGGACCGGCTTACGAGGAACGAGTGTACGCCGGAGGCGGGAATGCTGTATTCGGATATCGTGTCAGGTCTGGAGCGCGTGGCGGACCATGCGACGAATATTGTGCTCTACTTGAATAATGTGGAAGACGTATAACAAAATCTGGTAGTTGACGAATCCTATCCATGTGTTATAATTGGTTTGTAACATTTGTAACAAATATGTAATAATTTTAAAAGAGATTGTAATAAAGGACAGGATTTATGAAAAATAAAGCGGTAAAATTGTTTTTGGCAGCGGTAGTTATTATCTGTGCGACGGAGACGGTTGCTTATGCGGGCGGCGCGGCAACGATGAGCGAGCTGAACGTAGGGGCTGCCGCAGTATTGGAAAGTAACGGAACGGCGGACGGAACGGACGGCACGGTTCAGGGTGCGGATCAGACGGCGCAGGATACAACCGGCGGGACGGGTTACAATTCCGACGAGGTTATGGTATCGGCGGGAGCGGCGTTCGTTACGGACGTAATACCCGAAGGGCTCGAGGAAACCGAGGAAGAACCGGCGGACGGCGAAGAGGAAAGCGTCGGCGGCGCATACGGATATACCAATCTGGGCATTGCGAGAGTCGAGGATCATTTGAATGTCCGCGAGACGGCGGATGACAACAGTAAGATTGTGGGTAAGATGGGCAATGATTCCGGCTGCGAAATTTTGGAGATTACGGGAAATAAGGCGCATATCGTATCCGGTTCCGTGGAAGGATATGTTTCTACCGATTATCTGCTGATGGGCGAAGGAGCTTTTGCCTATGCAAAGCAGATTGTGAAAAAACTTGCTACGGTATCCGCAGACGGATTAAAAGTCAGAAGCGTTCCGAGCATGGACGGACCGGTGGTCAATCTGGTGGCTTACGGTGAAGAACTGGAAGTCGTTGAAGAATTGGACGGCTGGGTCAAAGTCCTTTACGACGGTACGGAAGCCTATGTCAGCGCGGAATACGTGACGGTTGGAGAAAACCTCAAAACAGCTTTGAATATGACGGAATTTCTTTACGGAGAGGGCGTATCGGACGTCAGGGTAGAGCTTTGCGAATATGCAAAACAGTTTTTGGGCAACCCCTATGTTTGGGGCGGTACAAGTCTGACGAACGGCGCGGACTGTTCCGGTTTCGTATTGAGCATATATGCGAAATACGGCATATCCCTGCCGCATTCTTCCAGAGCGCAGGCGACCATGGGAACAGGCATCAGCATGTCCGATGCAAAACCGGGAGATCTGGTATTTTATTCCAAAGGCGGCAGGATCAACCATGTTGCGATTTATATCGGCGGCGGACAGGTTATCCATGCAAGCAGCCCCAAAACGGGTATTCGTATCACCAGCGCTTATTACAGAACGCCTACGGCGGTCAGAAGGCTGATTCAGGATTGACAATAAATAATTGTCATGCTATAATCTGATTTGTGTGAAATTTTAACCGGCACTCAGATACGGGAGACTCCAACCCGGTTCTTAGTCCGGCTTGACAAAAACAAGGAGGATTTAAACATGATTTCCAAAGAAAAGAAACAGGCAATTATCAAAGAGTATGCCAGAACAGAAGGCGATACAGGTTCACCCGAAGTTCAGGTAGCTGTATTGACAGCAAGAATCCAGGAATTAACAGAGCATTTAAAAGAGCATCCGAAGGATCACCATTCCAGAAGAGGTATGTTAAAGATGGTTGGTCAGAGAAGAGGTTTACTTGCATACTTAAAGAAAACTGATATTGAAAGATACCGTGCTCTGATCGAAAGACTTGGACTTAGAAAATAAGATGATAATCATAAGAGGACGGATCGGGTATCCGCCCTCTTATGTTATATCATAGGCAGAAGAATATTGCCGAGACCACTGATGTGCCCGCAAGCGGCGCATGAAGCTTTGTTTGCAGGTACATCAGTAGTTTTGGCGGCTTCTGCCTGATCTATAAATGAAAAAAGAAAAGGAGAAAAGCTATGTACAAAACTTACAGCTTGGAGCTTGCGGGTCGTACCTTGTCCGTTGATATCGGAAGAGTCGGCAAACAGGCTAACGGATGTGCATTTATGCACTATGGCGAAACAACGGTTTTATCTACTGCAACGGCAAGTGAGAAACCGCGGGAAGGAATCGATTTCTTCCCCTGCAGCGTAGAATATGAGGAAAAGTTATACGCAGTAGGCAAGATTCCCGGAGGATTTAACAAACGGGAAGGAAAGGCAAGCGAAAACGCGGTATTGACAAGCCGCGTCATTGACAGACCCATGCGTCCGCTGTTTCCGAAGGATTACAGAAACGACGTTACCTTAAACAATATGGTTATGAGCGTAGATCCCGAATGCAGACCGGAGCTTGTAGCGATGCTCGGCACTTCCATCGCAACCTGTATTTCCGATATTCCTTTTGACGGTCCCTGCGCCATGACGCAGGTCGGCATGATGGACGGCGAGTTTATCATAAATCCCGGTCAGGAAGTATGGGACAAGGGCGATCTGAGACTGACCGTTGCGTCTACGGCGCAGAAGGTTATCATGATCGAAGCCGGCGCTAACGAGCTGCCTGAAGCGAAGATGATCGAAGCGATCTATATGGCGCATGACGTCAATCAGACGATTATTGCGTTTATCAATCAGATTGTTGCGGAAGTAGGAAAACCGAAACATTCTTATGAAAGCTGCGCGGTTCCGGAAGAGCTGTTTGCGGCGATGAAAGAAATCGTAACGCCTGCAGAAATGGAAGAAGCGGTATTTACCGACGAAAAGCAGGTTCGTGAAGAAAATATCAGAAATATAACGGCTAAATTTGAAGAAGCATTTGCGGATAACGAAGAGTGGCTTGCCATTCTGCCCGACGCAGTATATCAGTATCAGAAAAAGACGGTACGCAAGATGATCTTAAAGGATCACAAACGTCCCGACGGACGTCAGTTGAACCAGATCCGTCCTCTTGCCGCGGAAGTGGATATTATCCCCCGCGTTCATGGTTCCGCAATGTTTACCCGCGGACAGACGCAGATCTGCAACGTATGTACGCTGGCACCTCTTTCCGAGGTCCAGAAGGTTGACGGACTGGATGAAAATATTACGGCAAAACGCTATATGCACCATTATAATTTCCCGTCCTATTCCGTAGGCGAAACAAAGGTCAGCCGCGGACCCGGACGTCGTGAGATCGGTCACGGAGCTTTGGCGGAGAGGGCGCTGCTTCCGGTACTTCCTTCCGAAGCGGAGTTCCCTTATGCGATCCGTACCGTATCCGAGACATTTGAATCCAACGGTTCGACATCCATGGCGTCGACCTGCGCTTCCTGTATGTCCTTAATGGCTGCAGGCGTGCCGATTAAAAAGATGGTGGCGGGTATTTCCTGCGGTCTTGTAACAGGCGATACCGACGACGATTATGTATTATTGACCGATATCCAGGGCTTGGAGGACTTCTTCGGCGATATGGATTTCAAGGTAACCGGTACGACGGAAGGTATCACGGCTATTCAGATGGATATTAAGATCCACGGTCTGACAAGACCTATCGTGGAGGGCGCTATCGCCAGATGCCGTGAAGCAAGAGAGTTTATTATGGATACCTGTATGAAACCGGCAATTGCGGCTCCCAGACCTGAAGTCGGCAAATATGCGCCCAAGATCATTCAGATTCAGATCGACCCTGAGAAGATCGGCGATGTTGTAGGACAGCGCGGTAAGACCATCAACGCTATTATCGACCAGACCGGCGTTAAGATTGATATCAATGATGACGGCGCGGTTTCCGTATGCGGTACCGATCCGGTTATGATGGATAAAGCGGTGGAAATGATCAAAATCATCACAACAGACTTTGAAGAAGGTCAGATTTTCAAAGGAAAGGTTGTCAGCATCAAGGAATTTGGCGCGTTTATCGAATTTGCACCCGGCAAAGAGGGTATGGTTCATATTTCCAAGATTGCGAAGGAAAGGATCAACCACGTAGAAGATGTTCTGACACTCGGCGATATCGTTACCGTTGTCTGCCTCGGCAAAGACAAGATGGGACGTATCAGCTTCTCCATGAAGGATGTAAAACAGGACTGATCCCGTAACATAATGGAAAAACAGTAACAGATAGTAACAGGCTGCCGCTCTGAAAACCATTTCTGGGCGGCAGTCTTTTGCTTTTCCGCTTTAGACGAAGGACCTCCGGTTCCCGGCAGGTTAATTAAAATAAAAACGGAAAAAAGTTTAAAAATGTATTGACATATGAATATTATTACGGTATAGTTTACTCATAGCAAAACATTGCTGTGATCAGTGAAAATCTATTCGTCCGGCACTCTGTCCGGACAATATCTCTGGCGTATCGCCAACATTTTCACACAAATAAAATATGTTGGCAGAGCCTGAGAAAAGATCGTGAAACTCGGTTCTGCCGGAATAGGAGAACAAATGAGTTATACGAAAAAGAGTTTTGAACAGCTGAGCCTGATCGACGATTTCCTTATGAACGCCGCAGCGTCGGATCAGAGGTTTGGAGCGGATTTCTGCCGGATTATGCTTTCGGCGCTGCTGCAGAAAGAATTGAAACAGGTAAAGGTAGTGGCGCAACGGGTTATTCCGGCGCTGACTCCGGAGCTTAGAGGGATTCGGATGGATGTGGAAGTATCGGAATATGGTGAAAGGGCAAATATAGACGCCATGCCCGTCAACATTTATGATGTGGAACCCCATAACCGGGACAACACGCATCTGCCGAAGCGCAACCGCTTTTATCAGGCAAAGATGGACAGCAGATATCTTTACTGCGGGGAAAGAGATTTTGGAAAGCTGCCCAATCTTTTTGTTATCACGATTTTAAATTATGATCCATTTGGTTATGACTATATGGTTTATCATGTCAGAAACCGATGCGAGGAAGTGCCGGAGCTTCCGTATAACGACGGGCTGGAGTTTTATTATTTTTATACCGGAGGAACGAAAGGCGGGTCCGAGGGGATCAGGGCAATGTTAAAGTACATTCAAAACAGTACCGAAGAAAATGCCACGGATGGGGCGACGGAGGCGGTGCATGAATGTGTGAAACAGATCAGAGTTTTACCGGAAGTGAGGTTATCTTATATGACATTGGGAGATATCATTGACTGGGAAAGAGAAGAAGCGGCTGCGGAACAGACGGTAATTATTGTTGAAAATGCCATGAAAAATTTTCAGATCACGTTGGAGGCTGCGTGCAAGGGGCTTGGAGTCAGCGTGGCGGCTTATGAAGAGGCGAAAGCGAAAATTGCGGAGATAGAAGGAGACAAAAATGGAATATAAAAGATTTGGAGATACGATTGTTGCGAGAATTGATAAAAATGAAGAAATCATTGAACAGGTGCAAAGAATTGCGCTGCAGGAAAATATCAAACTGGCGGGCGTTCAGGCGTTAGGCGCGGTCGGTCAATTTACGGTGGGAGTTTTTAAAACGGAGCAGAAGAAGTATTTTGCCAATGAGTTTGCGGGGGATTTTGAAATTGTATCCTTAACGGGAACCATCAATACGATGAAGGATGAATTTTACTGCCATCTGCATATGAGCGCGGGAAATGAAAAGGGCGAAGTGTTTGGCGGGCACTTAAATCGTGCCGTAGTCAGCGCGACATGCGAAATGATTATCCGGATCATTGACGGAAGGGTGGACCGCTGTTATGACGAGGCAGTCGGATTAAATTTGTTTCAATTTTAATTCCGGTGTCAATTTTAATTCCGGTTGACAGCAAAGAGCGGGCGTGCTAATATGGCAATATCTGAAAGAGAGAGGTGAAAAAATGAGGAGATAATTTACTTTTGATTGCATGACGGTTTGAGCGGTATGAAAAAATGTTACATACCGTTTATCATGTTGCCAAAAGTGGATTATGTTCTCATAACCTCTCTTTTTGCGTGTGGAAAATATAGTAAACGGCGACCGGTTGGCTCTGCTATCCGGTGCGGGAGGTTATGGTATGTAACGGAACTGTTTGGCAGCGAACGGTTCCTTTTTTATTTTGGAAAAAAGAGAATATCAGGGAACCCGATAGGAGGAATGGATATGGCGCGTATTGGTATAAATCATCTTACTTTTTATTACGACAGCAGTATTGATCCTGTATTTGACGACGTTTCGTTTTCTTTGGATACAAATTGGAAATTGGGCTTCATAGGTCGGAACGGGAAAGGAAAAACAACCTTTTTCCGGTTGCTGTTGGGAAAATATGCTTATCAGGGGACCATTGATACAGCGGAAAAGTTTGATTACTTCCCGTATCTGCTGACAGAACGGCAGATGGAGCTGCCGGCAGTTGATTTTATGGAAGAATTAAAGCCCGGATGCGAGCAATGGAGAGTCATATGCGAGCTGGCGGATTTGGGAGAAGACGCGGAAATTCTTTACAGACCGTTTCAGACCTTGAGCGCGGGAGAGCGGACGAAGGTTCTGCTGGCGGTTTTGTTTTCCGGAAACAATGAATTTCTGCTCATCGACGAGCCCACTAATCATCTGGACCGGGAGGCGGTAGACATTGTGAAAAAATATCTGGCGTCGAAGAAAGGATTTGTTCTGGTGTCTCATGACAGAGATTTGCTGGACGCCTGCATTGACCATTGTCTGATCCTGAATAGAAAGACGATTGAGGTACAAAACGGTAATTTTACATGTTGGTGGGAGAATAAGCGGAAAAAAGATCAATTTGCCATGGCAGAGAATGAAAAGCATCAGAGGGAAATCAGGAAACTAAAGCAGGCGGCAAAACGTACCGCGGAGTGGGCGGACCGGAATGAAAGTATCAAGATTGGCTTCGATCCCGTAAAAGAACATGACAGATCTGTGGGCACAAGGGCTTATATTGGCGCAAAAACCAAAAAGATGCAGAAGCAGGCAAAGCAGATGGAAAGACAAATCAACCGGGAGATAGAGGAAAAGGAAGGGCTTTTGCAGGATATCGAAAATCCGGTTGATTTAAAACTGGTTCCTCTTTCCTATCATAAGGATACGCTGGTTAATGTAAGGGATTATAGCGTAAAGTATGAGGATGCGGACCATCCGGTCTTTACGGGACTGACTTTTGACATCCGCAGAGGGGAACGGATTGCTTTGTCCGGAAAAAACGGCTGCGGAAAGTCCACGTTCCTTAAAATGGTATTGCAAAAAAACGGGATGGATGCGGACTGCGCGGGAATTTCGGAAAACGGGGTGTGTGAAACGGCGTCGGGGCTTGTGATTTCCTATGCCGGACAGGAACCTACAGGCTTAAAAGGCGATATCGCCGCCTTTTGCAGAGAACGTGATTTGGATAAGAGCCTTTTTTGCGCCGTACTCAGACAGCTTGATTTTGAACGGGCACAGCTTCAGAAGAATATGGAGGAGTACTCGGAAGGGCAGAAAAAGAAGGTTTTGCTGGCGGCAAGTTTACTGACGCCGGCGCATCTTTATATTTGGGACGAGCCGTTAAACTATATCGATATCTTTTCCAGAATGCAGCTTGAAAAGCTCCTGCTGATCTATCAGCCCACCATGCTGTTTGTCGAGCATGATGCGAAATTCTGCAAAAAAATCGCCACAAAGATTATACGATTATAGGGAACCGGAACCACGGAAAATCTACACCGTCTTCATATAAAATTCATTCCGCCATGCTATAATGGGTCTAAAGGAGTGGGAGAGATGCGGGTTTTATTTTTGGAGGATGAGGATACCATCCGGGAAGTTTTATGCGAGTATATGAAGATACAGGGGTATGAGGTCGTACCGGCGGTTGACGGAGACGAAGCGATGAAGCTGCTTTCAAAGCAAAGCTTCGATATGGCTGTGCTGGATATTATGGTGCCCGGCGTCAGCGGGCTTACGGTACTGCAATTTATCAAGGATCACAGACCAGAGACCGCGACAATCATGCTGACCGCGTTGGACGACGAAAAGACGCAGATCCAGGCGTTTAATCTGTATGCCGACGATTATGTGATCAAGCCGGTTTCGCCGGTAATTCTGTTAAAACGGATGGAGACTATTTTAAGGCGGTTAAAGCGGAGCGAAAAGGAAAAGGACGAGGAACCGGAAAAGGAGCCGGAAAGAGGGCTGGTGCTTCGGGACGAAGCCTATCAGGCATATTATGATGGGGGTTGTCTGCATCTTACCTTAAGTGAATTTCTGCTGCTGCAGGTGCTTTACCGGGAGCCGAAGCGCGCCTTTACAAGAGAACAGTTAATCCTGCGTATTTTCAATGAGGATTATGTGGGCAACGACCGGATTATTGACGCCCACGTAAAGAACCTGAGGAAAAAGCTGCCGGAAAATCTGATCAAGACGGTAATCGGGATCGGCTATCAGTTCCGGTCGGAGGAGGAAATATGAATTTATCAAAGAAAACCTTCTGGTACAGTATTTTGTTAGCCGCAGGTTTGACCGCCTTTATCATCGGCTATTTTATTTTGATGCTGCCGTCCTTGTATGTCGCCTATGTAAAGGAGCGCAATTATCAGTCCGTTATAGATGTGCAGAGGGGCTATATGGAGGAGCGCAGCTATGACAATCTTACGGTAATCAATCCGACCCAGACGGTTACCTTTGAGATTCCCGATCAGGGAAATGAGATTTTACTGTCCGGGCAGTTTTTTCATCTGACGGCGGAAATTAAGGATGAAGATCTGCTGGAGATTTTGGAGGCAATACGGGAAATTGCGGACAGTACCGGAAATGCGGAATTGCATATTCCCGATTTATCCGTCAGTCAGCTTCAGGAAAAGTTTTTTGGAGCGGCAGATGAAGCGGGAGAGGCGCCGATTGAGATCCATATGGAGAAACAGGGAGGCAAAGATTCCTATACGGAAGAATATATGCGGATGCACGCGGTAGCTTCGGATTTACTGGTTTATGAGACGGGGATTACCTATGGGGATACTTCTTATATTTCCTATTTTGCCTTCGGAAAGACGGAGGATGCCGTGATTGTCACGATTCAGCCTACGGTTACGCCCAAGATGGCGGAAATTATGCCGGTGGTGCTTAGAAGCCTGCCGATGATTACGGCGGTGGTGTTTTTCCTTACCATGCTGTTGTCTTATTATTTTTCGGGAAAAATCGTGAATCCTCTGCTTCGGATGTATTACGGGGAGCTGGAGGAAAAGAACCGGATTCTGGAGGAGGAGAATGAAAGGCAGGAGGTCTTTTTACGCGCGTCCTCCCACCAGTTAAAAACGCCGATTACGGCGGCTTTGCTTTTGACCGACGGTATGATGAACGAAGTGGGAAAATATAAGGATACGAAAAAATATCTGCCCGAAGTCAAAAAACAGCTTCTGTCCATGAGAAGGATGGTGGAGGATGTTTTATATTTAAACCACTGTGCGAAAAGTCTGCAAATGGAACCGATCGATTTGGGGATGTTTGTCGGAGAAATAGTAAGCGGTTACAGCGTCCAAATAGAAGATAAGGAGCTGAAAGTCTTGCAAAAGGGAGAAGGGCGCATAGTGGGAGACCGGGAAATCCTGAAAAAGGTATTGGATAATCTGGTTTCCAACGCGATTTTTTATACGCCGCCCAAAGAAAATGTCATGATAGATATGACAAAAGATTTGATCTGTATTCGCAACGGAGGGGTTAGGATCGGAGAAAAGCTGTTGGCGAATATTTACAAACCTTTTGTCAGCAGCGATACCCACAAAAAGGGAAAAGGGCTGGGACTTTATGTGACCGCCTATTACTGCAAATTGTCCGGGTGGGATATTGACATAGAAAACGAGGAAAACGGTGTATGTGCAAAACTGATATTTGCATCGGAAAAGAAAGGGGAGAGGAAAGATGCTGTTGACGGTCAATGAATTGGAGGTAAGGTACGGGCATCAGACCGCTTTAAGGATTGATCAGCCTATCGGTTTTGAAGCAGGGGACCGCGTGGGGATCATCGGATCAAACGGAGCCGGAAAGACCACTTTGATCAAATCTATTCTGGGGATTACCGATTACAAGGGGAATATTGCGACAAAACTGCAGCCGGAGCAGATCGGCGTCCATATGCAGTTTAACGAATATGTGTCTACCATGAAGGTAAAACATATTATGGAGACGATCTTGGGTACAAAAATCAGCAAAAACCGAAAATTGCAGGAACTGATAGCCTATTTTGAATTTGAAGCCTGTCTGTCCAAAAAATTTCAGGCGCTTTCGGGCGGGCAAAAGCAAAGGTTCACGATTATTCTGGTTATGTTTCAGAACGCGCCGTTTACGATTTATGACGAGGTAACTTCGGGTTTGGATTTTGAAACAAGGCAGCGGCTCATGGAAAAACTGGTGGATTGGTATGACGGGAAGGATAATACGCTTTTGGTGGTTTCCCATTATTATGAAGAACTGGAGCGGCTTGCCGATAAAATATTGCTGTTGGATCACGGCAGGGTCGTAGCTTTCGGAGGAAAAAAGGAATTGTTTGACCGCTACTGCGGCGGTGCGGTTTACATTTTGGACAGGAACGAAACAAATGAAAAATTGACCGCCGGGTTTACCCTGTTAAAACCGCCGGAGCATCTGTTGGCGGTTTCCTGCAGACAGGAGAGCGAGGAAAAGCGTGCGGTGTCTTTGTTTCTTGAAAATAAAGTCAATTTCAGGAGGAGCGATTGCGATATCGAATTGATGTCCATCAATGCGAAAGCGCGGTTTTATGAAAAGGAGGGGATGAGAAATGAAGGCTAAAAAATTGAGTCCGGGGCTGGTGCTTTATGAATTGCGGAATTTAGGAGGAGAATGGTACGTCTATTTCTTTGGGATCGTGCTGCCTGTTTTTCTCTGCGCCGTGATCCCCAGGGCGTTTGCGTCGCAGGTGCCAAAGGAAGCGGTTACCGAGCTGAATACGAGCGTTATGCTTACCATGACTTTAGTGATTCCGATGTCGATTATGTTTTTGGGCTACGGCGCTTTATACGCCCAGGAGGTGGAAAAGGGGATTCCTTTGCGGATGCGCCTGTTCGGTTTTGGGGAGAAAACGATGATGGCGGCGAAGATCATTGCCAATCTGATATTTATGAGTATTGCGATGGTAATTTTCGGGATCGCGGTGCCCTTGATCATGCAAATCGAAAAGCCTGCAGCATCTTCCCTGGTCTGTTTGATCGTCTGCCTGTATGCGCTGGGCATCATCTTTCTCGTTATGGCGCATGCCATTGCCGGTCTGTTGGGGAGATTCGGACCTGCCTACGCGGTTATGATGATCATTTATTTTTTCTTTATGGTGATAAGCGGTATGATGGGTGCAAGAATCAATCAGCTGCCACGGGCGCTTCAGGCTGTTGCCAAGACGTTTCCCATGTTTTATATCAGCAATGACTTTATTGATTTCTGGCAGGGCGAGGCGTATCACTTTATGCCGCTTCTGCAATCCTTTCTGTTTTTCGGAGCCGTTGCAGGGATTTTGATGTTCCTTTTCATAGAGAAAAACAAAAGAGCGGTACATTAAAAAAATCCTGTATCAAGGGAAGCCGTTGGCGTGTTTCCCTGATACAGGACTTTTTTATACAATAGTTTTTTAATGCACAACCCCGTATGGTTACCCTTAAATGCTTTCGTGGAAGGTTCTGCTGATGACGTCCGCCTGCTGTTCGGGAGTCAGTTTGATGAAGTTTACCGCATAACCGGAAACACGGATTGTCAGCTGGGGATATTTTTCGGGATTCTTCTGCGCGTCCAGCAGGGTATCGCGGTTTAATACATTGACATTTAAATGATGTCCGCCCTTTGTGGCATATCCGTCCAATAAATTAACTAAGTTGTCTACCTGTGCTCTGTTTTCCATATCTGTTACCTCCGTTTTGAAATCATTTCATGTTGTGAGTAAAGTGCGTTTTGGTTTTTGATTGGGCTTTACTCAATTTTTTTATTTTAATAATAGTAACTATTACTATAATTATATATTAGCAAATTTTTCAAATAAGTCCAGAGGATTTTATGATTTTCTTGTATTTTTTCGGATACAAGAGTTCTTTGAAAAAGCTGTCATAAACCGGTCATGTCCACATATATTTTTTTAAGGACAGACATACAGGCGGGTGATGAAATGGATCAGGCGGAAACGGTCAGAAATTTATTTCCCAGAGAATTTCATAAAATGCTGCGGGGGCTGCCCGATGTGATAGACAAGCTGCAGGAAATCAGACTGCGGGTAAACTGCCCCTGTATCTTTATCATCGACCGGCAGGAACGGTATCCGGACAGAGATGGGAATATAACCGGCAATATCCATAGGGCTGCCGTTTTGGACCGGGAAGAGATTACGGCAGTCTTTAATCATATCTGCAATTATTCTCCCTATGCCTATGAAAGTCAGATCAGGCAAGGTTACCTGACTGTGGCGGGCGGGCACAGAGTCGGTGTTTTCGGACAGGTTGTGATGGAAGGCGGACAGGTTGTTTTGATGAAGCAGGTACAGTTTTTACATATCCGCGTTGTCCACGAGGTGGTGGGCGTATCAAAAGGAATCCTTCCGTATTTGTATGAGGGCGGGCGGTTTCTCAATACCCTTGTGATTTCGCCCCCGGGCGCCGGAAAAACCACAATGCTTCGGGATATTGCAAGGACGGTATCGGACGGCGGCGCCGGGCGCCCCGGTATGCAGGTATGTATTATTGACGAACGGTCGGAGATTGCCGGGAGTTTTATGGGCGTGCCTCAGACTCATGTGGGGGTCCGCAGCGATGTGCTGGACGCCTGCCCGAAGGCGGTGGGGATGTTAATGGCAATACGCGCCATGGGACCGCAGTTGATCGTCGTGGACGAATTGGGGCTGGACGCGGATTATGAAGCGCTTTTATGCGCCTCCGGCTGCGGGATCGGGCTGTTAGCTTCTATTCACGGAAATGACCTGTCGGATATCAGCGAGAAGTACAGGGATAAAAAGGACATTTTGCGGGACATTTTTCAGAGATTTATCATTTTAAGCTGGGAAAAGAGAAACGGACAGTTTGTACCCCGCTGGACCGTCCTTGACGAAGGCGGAAACGCCATTGCAAAAAAGAAGGAGGAAGGCGCATGAGAATTTTGGGCGGACTGATCTTTCTTCTGGGAACGGCAGGATTCGGTATGTATCATGCCGCATCTTATGAAGCGGGAATTGAAGCGTTAAAGCGGGCGGCGGATATGATGCGGTATCTGATTACGCAGATACAGGTGGAAAACGCTTCTTTGCCGGAAAGCATCTGCAAGGTTTCCGCCAGAATGGAAGGTCCCATCGGGGAAGTTTTACAAAATATCCAAAAATCCAACAAACAAAATGACGGAAAACCGTTATTTGAAATCTGGCAGGAGGAGATGTCCGCTCTGGATGAGGAATATGCCTCGAAGGATTTGGAGCTGTTGGTGCATTTGTTTGATCAGACGGGATTTTATGATACGAAAGCGCAGCTGCAGAAACTGCAGATGGCGCTGGAAACCTTTACGGAAGAGATCAGGCTGCGGGAAGGGCAAAAAGAGAAGCAATGCCGTCTGTATCAGTCCATGGGGCTGATGATCGGCATATTTGTCATTATTTTACTTTGGTAGGAGACAGAGACATGAGCATAGGGATACTGTTTAAAATAGCGGCGGTGGGCGTCCTGATTACCATCTTAAACCAGGTACTGAAACACAGCGGAAAAGAGGAGCTTGCCTATATGGTAAGTCTGTGCGGCTTTATCATCGTGCTGACATGGGTGCTGCCTTATATTGTGGATCTGTTTCAGACGATGGAAAAGTTGTTTTCCATGTAGTTTTTGCAAAACGGCGGATTGGAAACAAAGACGCAGGAGCGCGGGGAGGAAAGGACATGGAAATCGTAAAAATCGGACTGCTGGGGCTTGTTTCGGTGGGGATCGCTCTGTTTATCAAACAGACAAGACCGGAGCTTGCCTATGTATTTGTCGTATGCGCGGGATTGTTTTTGTTTTACCTGTGCTTTGACACTTTTGTCGCCGTGGCGGATATGACGGAACAGATCGGGGAAAGTCTTGGGGACTATTACCGATACATACAGTTGCTATTAAAAATCGTGGGTATTTCCTATATCAGCGAATTTTGCAGCGGAATGTGCCGGGACGCGGGCTATCAGGCGTTAGGCAGGCAGGTGGAAATCGCGGGCAAGTTTTGTATCCTGCTGACCGGGCTTCCGATTTTTTATACGTTGATTGACACCGTCAGGGAGTATTTTTAATGGAACAGAAATTGCTGTCTTTTTTTAATTTCAAGGATCTGGACGGTTTTTTGGATTCTGTCCTGTATCAAAATGCGGTAAGCGTAGAGGACCTGATTCAGGAATTGATGGCGGGTGACTTTTCTTCCTTTACCAGGCTACTCGGAGCATATATAAAAGATGCGCTTCTGGGCAATCTGGAACAGTGCCGGAATCTGTTTCTTGGCATTTTGCTTTTGGGAATTTTTGCCATCCTGTTAAACAGCATGTCGGATCTTTTTTCCGACAGCCGGATCGCTCTTTTTTCCGGCTATTTTATCTTTATGTTCGGGTCCCTTCTGCTGTTAAAAACCTTTGCGGTCTCTTACGAATCGGCAAAAGGGCTCCTGGAGGAGATGGAACAGTTTATGGGAGCGCTGATGCCGGTCTTTTGCATCGCCCTCGGTATGGCGAACGGGACCATTACCGCGGCGGCGTATTATGAACTGCAGCTTTTACTGTTGTTTCTGGTGCAAAAGCTTCTGATCGGGATTTTGCTTCCTCTGGTGCAGGTATATTGTATGCTTCATGTGATCAACCAACTGCCTGAAGGGAACCGCTTCGGCGGGCTGCTCGCTCTGATGAAAAAAGGGATTGTCTTTACCACAAAGGCAAGCCTGTTTGCTTCCCTCGGGGGAAGTATGCTGCAGGCGGCGCTGCTGCCGTCCGTGGACGGGATGAAAAGCCAGTTGTTTATGAAAACCATATCGGTTTTTCCGGGGCTTGGAGATTATGCCAACGCCATCGGAGAGATTGTCATACAGGGAGCCGGTCTGATTAAAAACAGCATCGGTATCATCGGTATTTTTGTCCTGCTTTTGATGTGCATAAGACCGGTAATACAGACGGCGCTGTACGGCTGCGTGATCCGCCTTGTATCGGCGTTGTTGCAGATTTCCGGAGAAAAGAAGTTTACGGGACATATATGGAAAATGGCGGACAGTTTTTTCCTGCTCGCCAGGATACAGTTTTTCGGCGGCGGGATTTTCTTTTTGTCCACAGCCGTCGCTACGGTGGCGTTTTATCGGAGGTAGTCTATGGAAAAGTATTTGGAGGGTTTGTGCATTTTTATATGTCTCGGGGATTTGCTGGGCAATTTTCTGCCGTCTCCAAAATACGAAAAGCTGTACCGCTATACCCTGGGCGTCCTTGTGCTGCTTTTGATCGTTTCACCGGTGGGGAAAAATGTGGCGAGGCTTTTGGAAGCGGCGGAGGGCGGGGTAAACGAGGTCTTTGAAGAGCGGATTGCCGGACAGGGCGGATTGTGGGATGCAGGGAAGGGGGAGGAAGCCATCCGGGAGGAGACGGACCGGATCTTAGAAAGTTGTCTGGGGAGGATAAGTGAAGACGAAATGAAGGAAGAGCTTACGGAACGCGGCTATGAAATTTTGGAGGAAGAACAGACCCGGGAAACCGATTAGGAGGAGAGAGCATGGAAAAATGGAAACAATTATGTGCAAAAATAGGAAAAGACAGGTTCCTGATCATGATCATCGGAGGACTTTTGCTTCTGGTCATTACCTATCCGCTTCCTTCGGGCGGTTCCGGGAAACAGACAAAAAGCGGTACGTCGGAAGGGACGGATAGCGCCGTAAGCGAAGCGGCAGAACGTATTTCTTATGAAACCGCTGCGGGAAGCGATTATGAAAAGACACAGGAAGCGCGCCTGGCGCGCATTTTATCCCATATTTCCGGAGCGGGGAAGGTGGAGGTCTATATTTCTTTTTCTGATTACGGAACGAAAATTGTGGAAAAGGATACTTCCTATACAAGGAATAATGAAGAGCGGGAAGGCGGCGATACCGCAAAAACGGCAAGCGTGCAGACGGAAAACAGCGAAGAGACCGTCTATACCGCCGACGAGTCGGGACGGGAGGTGCCGTTTATCAACAAAACGACGACGCCGGGCGTGGAAGGCGTGCTCGTGGTGGCGCAGGGAGGGCAGAATCAAACGGTGGCGCAGGAAATGAAAGAGGCAATTATGGCATTATTCGGAATCGAGGAACATAAAATAAAAGTAGTAAAGATGAAAGGTGAAGAACAATGAAAGGAAAATTTGATGTGAAAAAGCTCTGGAAGCGGAATCAGATTATGATAACCGCCCTGGCGCTGATGATTGCAATTGCGGGTTACCTGAATTTTACCGGAAAGCAGATTGACGACGAGATTCTCTTTACCACGTCGGCGCAGTTTGAAGAAGCGGACGCCAGCCTCGTAGAAGGAGCCGTGCCGGACGCCCAGGCTGTCTATGACGAAAATGCGGGTTTGTATGATATTTCCGAAGAAGATGCGGAATACTATACGGAGATCGAAAGTCTGGATGAGGATATCACGTTATCTTCGGTAGAAGGCTTGGATGAGGAAACGGCGGAAACGATTTCCCAGCCCGAGGAGACGGGCTTAACGGCGGAGGCCTCCGTTGAGACAGGAGCGGAAGCGGCGGGCGTGGAAACGGCAGGAACGGAAACGGCGAGCGCAGAGACCGCCCAGGCGGAGGGCGAAGAAATTCCCGGAGAAGCCGTATTTACCAATACGGTATCCATAACATCCTTAGCGGAAGCGAATCTGATGAAGGAACAGACAAGGGCGCAGAACAAGGCGGCACTTATGGAGATCATAAATAACGAGAACGTTTCGGACGCCGCAAAGCAGGAGGCGATCAACAGCATGATCGCGCTGACGGATCTTGCCCAGAAAGAATGCGACACGTTGATTATGCTGGAAGCAAAGGGTTTTCCCGATGCGGTCGTCAGCATCAACGGCGACAGCGTGGATGTGTGCATCGGCATGAACGAGCTGACGCAGGCGCAGATTGCACAGATTGAGGATATCGTGAAAAGAAAAACGGGAATCGCCGCGGAAAACATCATCATCTCGCCCGTGGGAGAAAAATAGTGAAATGCCGTCAGATTCGTGGTATAATGGGCACGAGTCAGAATCTATGCGGGAGATGAGCTTATGAAGAGAGTTTTTTTAATTGTATTGGACAGTTTCGGCATCGGAGAAATGCCCGATGCGGCTGATTTTCATGACGTGGGAGCAAATACCATCGCTTCCTGCGCTACAAGTACATATTTTAAACTGCCCCACTTGCAGGAAATGGGATTGTTTAATATAGACGGCGTATCCGTAGGCGAAAAGGCGGAAAAGACTACCGCGGCGGTTGCAAGGATGCGCGAGGCTTCCAAAGGAAAGGATACGACGATCGGTCACTGGGAAATCGCAGGCGTGAAATCCATGCGCCCGCTGCCGACCTACCCCGACGGGTTTCCGAAAGAAGTGCTGGAGGAGTTTTCAAAACAATGCGGCAGAGGCGTTTTGTGCAACAAACCCTACTCGGGCACCGAGGTCATTAAGGACTACGGAAAAGAGCATATGGAGACGGGGAAACTGATCGTTTATACCTCGGCGGACAGCGTATTTCAGATTGCGGCGCACGAGGACGTCGTTCCGGTAGAAAAGCTGTACGAATACTGCCATATTGCAAGGGAGATTTTGCAGGGAGAGCACGGCGTCGGCAGAGTTATCGCTAGACCCTTTACGGGTACGGAGGGAAACTTTACCCGCACCCCGAGACGGCATGATTATTCCCTGATGCCGCCGAAGGATACGATGCTTAATTATATTGCGGACGCGGGAAAAGACGTCCTTGCGGTGGGAAAAATCTATGATATTTTTGCGGGCTCCGGCATTACGAAATATACCTATTCCACGGGAAACGATGACGGGATTGAAAAACTGCTTGCCTATATGGACGAAGATTTTAACGGGCTGTGCTTTGTCAATCTGGTGGATTTCGATATGCTTTACGGTCACAGGAACGATATCGACGGTTATGCGAAGGCGCTCGCGGCATTTGATGAAAAACTTCCGCAAATCATGGCAAAACTAAAGGAAGACGATGTGCTGATGATAACCGCCGATCACGGATGCGATCCCGGATATACGGTTTCTACGGACCATTCGAGGGAATATACGCCGTTTCTGATGTACGGCAGCCGGATCGAGCCCGCCAACTACGGCACGAGGGATACCTTTGCGGATATTTCCGCAACCGTTTTGAAGCTTTTGGATGTAGAGGGAGAAAGCGACGGAACAAGCCTTTTATAGGTTTTTATAAACATTTGGAGGAACAACAGTGAGCGACATTAGAACAGAAATCAACAGAAGAAGAACCTTTGCGATCATATCCCATCCCGATGCGGGAAAGACGACCCTGACCGAAAAATTTCTGCTTTACGGCGGCGCCATCAATCTTGCCGGAAGCGTAAAGGGAAAGGCGACCGCAAGGCACGCGGTTTCCGACTGGATGGAAATCGAAAAGGAGAGAGGTATTTCCGTTACTTCCTCTGTTTTGCAGTTTGAATATGACAATTATTGCATCAATATTCTGGACACCCCGGGACACCAGGACTTTTCCGAGGATACGTACCGCACCCTGATGGCGGCGGATTCGGCGGTAATGGTTATCGACGCGTCCAAAGGCGTTGAGGCGCAGACGAGAAAGCTGTTTAAGGTCTGCGTGATGCGGCATATTCCGATTTTTACCTTTATCAACAAGATGGACAGAGACGCAAACGATACCTTTGATCTGCTGGATGAGATTGAAAAGGAGCTGGGGATTGCAACCTGTCCCATCAACTGGCCCATCGGTTCCGGTAAGGGCTTTAAGGGCGTTTATGACAGGAAGAGCCGAAGCGTCGTGACCTATTCCGACACCCAGAAGGGCACAAAAGAAGGAGAAACACAGATTATTTCCGTTGACGATAAGGACGCGCTTCTTGCCCATATCGGAGAGGCGGCGCAGGACAAGCTTTTGGAGGAAATCGAATTGCTTGACGGCGCCAGCGCGGAATTTGATCTGGATCTGGTACAAAGCGGCGATCTGACGCCTGTATTTTTCGGCTCGGCGCTGACCAATTTCGGCGTGGAAATCTTTTTGCGGCATTTTTTGGAAATGACCACGACGCCGCTGCCCAGAAAGGCGGATATCGGTCTGATCGAGCCGACGGAGCACGAGTTTTCCGCTTTTGTATTTAAAATCCAGGCGAACATGAACAAGGCGCACCGGGACAGAATTGCGTTTATGAGAATCTGTTCGGGACGCTTCGACGCCGCAAAGGAAGTCAAGCATGTCCAGGGCAATAAAGTCATGCGTCTGTCCCAGCCCCAACAGTTGATGGCAAACGACAGAAAGATTCTGGACGAAGCCTATGCGGGGGATATTATCGGCGTTTTTGATCCGGGTATTTTTTCCATCGGGGATACGATCTGTATGCCAAAGGAAAATTTCAGATTTGAAGGCATTCCCACCTTTGCGCCCGAGCATTTTGCAAGGGTAAAACAGTTGGATACCATGAAAAGGAAACAATTTGTCAAGGGCATTACGCAGATCGCCCAGGAAGGTGCGATCCAGATTTTCCAGGAGTTTAATACCGGCATGGAGGAGATCATCGTGGGCGTGGTCGGCGTGCTGCAGTTTGACGTTTTGAAATACCGTCTGGAAAACGAGTATAATGTGGAGATCCGTCTGGAAAACCTGCCCTATGAGTATATCCGGTGGATTACCAATCCGGATATTGACTTAAACGCGATTTCGGGAACCTCCGATATGAAAAAAATCAAGGATTTAAAGGGCAATCCGCTGTTGCTGTTTTCCCATGAATGGAGCATTGGGATGACCCTTGACAGAAACAAAGGATTAGAGCTTGCCGAATTTGGCAAAAATGATTGATCCGAAAGGTTTTTGAAGAATATGAAAAAAGGCATTTACAGGCTGGCGGCGCTTTGTGCGGTTCTGTTGTGTATACAGGGCTGCGCTAAGGCGCAGGAACAGGACGCGGTTACGGAAGGATCGGTTTCTTTAGCTGCGACGGGGCAGGAGACGGAAATCGGCGAAGTGGTCAGGGAAGACTATTATTATTCGTTGCTTTCCGGGGAAGAGCAGACTGTTTACGAACAGGTGTATCATGCCCTGACCGAAAGGCAGGAGGTCAGCGTATCGACCCTGTCCCAGGAGACGTTAGATAAAGCGTTTACCTGCGTCTTGAACGATCACCCCGAGATTTTCTATGTTTCCAGATATATCTGTACTTCCCGCAGCAGAAACGGAGAAGAGGTATCTTTATCCTTTGGCGGCGATTATGATTATGATGAGGAAGAATGCGCCGAAAGGGAGGCGATGCTTGAAGCGGAGGCGGAGCGGATCTTATCGGGGATTCCCGCGGGGGCGTCGGATTTTGACAGGATCAAATATATCTTTGATACGCTGGTTGACGAAACCGAATATGTCAGGGACGCAAATGACAATCAAAATCTTTGTTCCGCATTGCTCTGGCACAAATCCAACTGTAAAGGCTATGCCAAGGCGACGCAGTACCTTTTGGAAAAGGCGGGCATACCGGCGACCCTTGTCAGGGGGACGGCGGGCGGAGAAAACCATGTGTGGAACCTGGTCATGGCGGACGGCGCATGGTACTATCTGGACACCACGTGGGGAGACGTGGACTATCAGTCGGGAAGAGAAGGCGCGCAGGTAGACGCCGAGGTCATGGAGATCAATTACGATTATTTTATGATCAGCTCCGACCGGCTCTATACGACCCATACGCCCGATAAGCTTGTGCCGCTTCCGGACTGTATCGCCACGGAGGATAATTATTACGTGCATGAGGGCTTATATCTGACGGGGCTTGATACGCAGGTGCTTTCCGAGATTTTTGAAAAGGCGTATGAACGGGGAGATACGGCGGTGCAGTTTCAATGCGCCAACGACGCCGTGTTTGAACAGATTTCCGTTTATTTGCTGGAGGAACAGCATATTTTTGATTTTGTGGACGCCCTGGAAGCGGTTCCCTATGTGGATAATCCCGAAATGAACACATTTTGTTTCTGGCTTTGAGGTTTGTTCTTTGCAAACGGGCGGATATTTGATATAATAAAAAAAGCGCAGGTAAAAAATACCTGTATCTGTGATAGAGGGTAAGCAAAGCAACGGCTTGCAGGAAGGAGCAGTTTATGGAAAAGGAAATGGAACGCGATGCGTATACGTTAAAAGAGGACGATAAGGACGGCACGGTATCAATTGCGGACGATGTGGTTGCGATGATCGCTTCCTTAGCGGCGACAGAGGTAGACGGCGTCGGCGCCATGGTGGGCAATATTACCAACGAGCTTATGAGCCGCGTCGGAATGAAAAAGCTGACCAAGGGCGTGAAGGTTGTTGTGGCGGACGGCAAGGTCAGCGTGGATCTGGCGATTACCATCGATTACGGTCACAATATTCCCGAGACCAGCCAGAATGTTCAGAAAAAAGTCAAGAATGCTATCGAAAATATGACGGGGCTGGAAGTGGAAATCGTCAATATCCGCATTGCAGGCATCAATATGAAGGATTGAAAAGACCAAACAGATAGACAGAGGACAGGCGATGAGCAGAAGAGAACTGAGGGAACAGATTTTTAAGCTGTTGTTCCGTATAGAGTTTAACGACGAGGCGGAGATGCCGGAGCAGATGGCTTTCTTTTTTGAAGCGGAGGAGCCCCTGGAGGATTCCGTCAAGGAAGAGATCAGCCGCAAGTATACGGCGGTTTTGGAAAAGAAGGAAGAGCTGGATCAAATGCTGGACGAAAAAGCTACCGGCTGGACCGTATCCAGAATGGGAAAGGTGGACCTGACCATTTTAAGGCTGGCGCTTTTTGAAATGTTGTATGACGATGCGATTCCGGTTTCCGTCGCGATTAACGAAGCGGTGGAATTGGCGAAAAAGTTCGGGCAGGCGGAGTCGCCGGCTTTTGTAAACGGAATACTTGCAAAATTTGCAAATTAGGGGCTTAAAAAATGCAGAACGTATATTCCGTATCATGGGTAAACGCATATGTGAGAAACATGATTTCCCAGGATTTCATGTTGCAGTCCTTGTATGTAAAGGGTGAAGCGAGCAATGTAAAATATCATTCCTCGGGTCACCTTTATTTTACATTGAAGGACGGGCAGGGAGCCATGGGCTGCGTCATGTTTGCGGGAAACCGCCATGGGCTGAAATTCCGTCTTGAGGAAGGTATGCAGATCGTCGTTTTCGGCAGCGTGGACGTCTATGAAAGGGACGGCAGATATCAGCTCTATGCAAAGGAAATTACCCTTGCGGGGGTCGGCGCGCTGTATGAAAAGTTTGAAAGGCTTAAAAAAGAGCTGGAAGAAATGGGAATGTTCGATCCCATGTATAAGAAGGAAATACCCGCGTACAGCAAGCGGCTCGGCGTGGTGACCGCGCCGACGGGAGCGGCGGTACGGGATATCATTACGATTGCCAAACGGCGCAACCCCGGCGTGGAGATCATTTTATACCCGGCGATCGTCCAGGGAGACCAGGCGGCGGAAAGTATTATCAACGGGATTCATGCCCTGGAGCGCATCGGCGTGGACGTGATGATCGTGGGCAGGGGCGGCGGTTCTTATGAGGATCTTAGCGCCTTTAACGAAGAAGCGGTGGCGAGGGCGATTTTTGACTGCGATACGCCTGTGATTTCCGCCGTAGGGCATGAGACGGATACGACGATTGCGGACTATGTGGCGGATCTGCGGGCGCCGACGCCTTCCGCGGCGGCGGAGCTTGCCGTCTTTGAGGTAAACAGAGTATCGGAGCAGCTTGCGGGCTACGGGACGCGTATGAACACGCTGATACAGCAAAAATGCAGCCGGTACCGGTTGAAATTGAGCGCCTGTGATGCGAGGCTGAAGGCATTATCCCCGGAAGCAAAGCTGAAGGAACGCAGGATGCGCCTGCTGCATCTGGAAGAAAAACTGGAAGCGGCGATGGATAACCGCCTGTCGCAGTATAAACATAAAATGGCGCTGGCGGCGCAGAGGCTGGACGGACTGTCGCCTTTAAAGAAGCTAAGCGGCGGTTATGCCTTTGTCAGCGATGAGCAGGGCAACCGCATAAAGGATATTCATCAGTTAAGCCCCGGAGACGAGCTTTCGGTTCATCTGATCGGCGGGCAGGCAAAGACAAAGGTAACGGAGGTTCTGATACAATGAAGCAGGAAGCGGACATCACAATCGAAGAAGCGTTTGCGAAGCTGGACGAGACCATCGCAAAGCTGGAGGATGAAACGATGACTCTGGAAGATTCCTTAAAAGCCTATGAACAGGGGATGCAGTATATCAAATCCTGCAACGAGGCGATTGACAGAGCGGAGAAAAAGGTCCTGGTAATCAGGGAAAACGGTGAATTGGATGAGTTTTAACGGAAGTTTTGAGGAAATCAGAGAGGAAAAAAGAAAGGAAATCGAAAAGCTGTTAAACGACCGCCTTCCCAAGGCGGAAGGTCCCCAGGCAAAGGTCATTGAGGCGATGCGCTACAGCGTCATGGCGGGCGGCAAACGGCTGCGTCCGATGCTGTTAAAGGAAGCGTATGTTTTGTTTGGCGGTGCCGGGGACAAGGCGGATGCGTTTATGGCGGCTTTGGAATATATTCATAATTATTCCCTGGTGCACGACGATCTGCCGGCGATGGATAACGACGAATACCGCAGAGGCAGAAAGACGACCCATGTGGTCTACGGAGAAGATCTTGCCATACTGGCGGGGGACGCGCTGTTAAACTACGCTTACGAGACGGCTGCGTCCGCGCTCGTTAAATATCAGGGAGATTCGTCCGTCTGCAGGGCGTTTTCCATTTTGGCGCAAAAAGCGGGAATTTTCGGCATGGTAGGCGGACAGTGCGTGGACGTCATGAATGAAAACAGGCAGGAGCCTCTTTCCATGGAGGAAATTTTATTTATTCACGAAAATAAAACCGCCGCGTTAATCGAATGCGCGCTGATGTGCGGCGCTGTATTAGCAGGAGCTAACGAAGAGCAGACGGCTCTGATGGAAAAGGTCGGCTCCGATATCGGGCTCGCTTTTCAGATACAGGATGATATTCTGGATGTGACCGGCACCTTTGAAGAGCTGGGCAAACCCATCGGAAGCGATGAGAAAAATCAGAAAGCCACCTATTTATCCCTGGCGGGCATGGAACAGTCCAAAGCCAGGGTACAGAGCTTATCGGACGAGGCGGTGGGAATCCTGCAAAATCTGGGCGTGAGAAACGAATTTCTGGAAGAACTGGTGCTGTCTTTGATTTCCCGCAGAAGCTGACTGCAAAGAGGAAAAAGCTATGATCTTGGAACAAATTCAAAAAGAAAACGATATTAAGAAAATCGATCCGAAGGATTATGACCGGCTCGCAGCCGAAATCAGGGAATTTCTCATCGAAAAAATCAGCGAGACCGGGGGGCACCTGGGTTCCAATCTGGGAGCCGTGGAGCTGACCATCGCTTTGCATCTGGTGCTGCATATGCCCGAGGATAAGATTATATGGGACGTGGGGCACCAGGCTTATACCCACAAGCTGCTGACCGGCAGAAGGGACGGCTTTGATTCCCTGCGAAAGTACGGCGGCATGAGCGGTTTTCCGAAGCGGAAGGAGAGCCGGTGCGACGCTTTTGATACGGGGCACAGCTCGACTTCGATTTCGGCGGGGCTGGGACTTGTCAAGGCGAGGGATCTGCTGGGACAAAAGCACACGGTTGTTTCCGTGATCGGAGACGGCTCCCTGACCGGGGGAATGGCGTATGAGGCGTTGAACAACGCTTCGAGAATGGGATCTAACTTTATTATCGTCTTAAACGA
Source organism: uncultured Lachnospiraceae bacterium (assembly GCA_900542015.1). Lineage (GTDB taxonomy): Bacteria > Bacillota > Clostridia > Lachnospirales > Lachnospiraceae > UBA2882. The sequence goes on from UQLY01000005.1 coordinate 73,708, forward strand.
CAACAATATGTCCATTTCCGAAAATATCGGCGGCGTTTCCCAGTATTTAAACGGAATCCGTACCAACGCGAAGTATTTGGATTTAAAGGACAGCATTTATTACGGACTGTTGGATATGCCCAAATACGGGCAAAAGTTCGTAAAAAAAATCCAGAATTTAAAAAACGGTCTGAAACAGCTGGTTATACCGGGGATGTTTTTTGAGGATATGGGCATCACCTATTTAGGACCTGTGGACGGACATGATATCAAGGCGCTGACCAAGGTGCTGAATGAGGCGAAGGGCGTGAAAAACGCGGTGCTTGTCCATGTCATTACCAAGAAGGGAAAGGGATATGAGCCGGCGGAGAACCATCCGGCGCGTTTCCACGGGGCGGAGCCTTTTGTGATTGAAACGGGACTGCCCAAAAAGCAAAAGGAAAAGGCGAATTATACCGATGTTTTTGCAACGGTTATGAACAAGCTGGGCGAAAAGGATGACAAAATCGTGGCGATTACGGCGGCGATGCCCGACGGAACCGGGTTAAAGCGTTTTAAGAACCGTTACCCGGACCGCTTTTTCGACGTGGGGATCGCCGAGGAGCATGCGGTAACTTTTGCGGCGGGACTGGCGGCAGGCGGTTTGAAACCTGTGGTGGCGGTTTATTCTTCTTTTTTACAGCGCGCCTATGACCAGATTTTACATGATGTCTGCATCCAGAATCTTCCGGTTACCTTCGCCATAGACCGGGCGGGGCTGGTAGGAAGCGACGGGGAGACCCATCAGGGCATTTTTGATCTTTCCTATCTGTCCTCCATACCCAATATGCAGATTATGGCTCCAAAAAATAAATGGGAGCTGGCGGATATGCTGAAATTCGCCGTTGCTTTTGAAGGACCGATCGCCCTGCGTTATCCGAGGGGCGTGGCATACGACGGGTTAAAGGAATACAGAGCGCCTGTCGTATACGGAAAAAGCGAACTGATCGTCAGAGGAAGCAAAGTCGCGCTGCTGGCGGTGGGCAGTATGGTAAAGACGGCGGTAGAACTGCGAAAGATGCTGGAAAAAGACGGCGTGGAGGCGACGATTGTCAACGCGCGGTTCGTTAAGCCCATCGACGAGGAAATGATCGCTTCTTTGACCGGGGACCACGAGTTGTTTGTGACGCTGGAGGAGAACGTATTAAGCGGCGGTTACGGAGAAAAGGTTGCAAATTATCTGACGGAGCAGGCGTTTGAAGGGCAGATTCTCAACATTGCGCTCCCCGACGCCTACGTGGAGCACGGCAATGTGGAAATCCTCAAAAAGGAAGTTGGCATCGACGCGGAAAGCATTTATGAAAAGATCGCCGGCAAAATGAAACGAAACGAACGGAAATAACGAAGGAAGAAGCAAGCGATGAAAGAGAGACTGGATGTTCTTCTTGTAAAAAAACAACTGGCGCAGTCCAGGGAAAAGGCAAAAGCGATCATTATGTCCGGCATCGTCTATGTGGACGGTCAGAAAGAAGATAAAGCCGGGGCGGTTTTTGACGAGGAGGCGGACATAGAGGTCAGAGGCAATGCGCTGCCCTTTGTCAGCAGAGGCGGGCTGAAGCTGGATAAGGCGTTTCAGGTGTTTCCCCTTGACGTTACGGGGAAGGTATGTCTGGATATCGGCGCTTCCACCGGGGGATTTACGGACTGTATGCTGCAAAACGGTGCGAAAAAGGTATACGCGGTGGACGTGGGTCACGGACAGCTTGACTGGAAGCTGCGAAACGACGGGCGGGTTGTCTGTATGGAAAAAACCAATTTCCGTTATGTGACGAAGGAACAGATACCGGAACCCATTGATTTTGCGGCGACGGACGTATCCTTTATTTCCCTGACCAAAATCCTGCCCGCGGCAAAGGAGCTGTTAAAGCCGGACGCATACATGGTCTGCCTGATCAAGCCGCAGTTTGAAGCGGGCAGGGAGAAGGTGGGAAAGAAAGGGGTTGTGACGGATTCCAAAGTACGGGAAGAAGTCATAGAAAAAATCGAGACCTTTGCCGCCTCCATCGGTTTTGCGGTAAAAGGGCTGGATTTTTCGCCGATCAAGGGACCGGAAGGGAACATTGAGTATTTGCTTTATATACAAAATGTGCAAAAGGAGCAGACGGCGGCGCCTTTGGAGCGGATACCGGAGGTAGTTGCCGCGTCCGTACAGGCTCTTTCGCATAAATAAGAAGATTTTGCCGGAAGTTAGGACGGCGGATGGAGCGGCATGGAACATTTTTATATTATTACCAACAAACCCAAGGACGAGCATTTGGAAGTGACAGGCGGGATTGCCTCTTATCTGGAGGCGCACGGAAAGACCTGCGCGGTATGCATAAGGGATAAAGCGGCGGGGGAATATTGTCAGGACGCGCCGGAGGTAAAACAGGAAGTACAGGTTCCGGCGGATACGGATTGTATTTTAGTGCTGGGCGGAGACGGAACCTTACTGCAGGCGGCGGTGGATACGATGGAGCGGGATATTCCGCTTTTGGGGATCAATTTAGGGACGCTTGGCTTTATGGCGGAAGTGGAAAAGTCGAATATTGAAAATGCTTTAAAGACGCTGATTGACGGCGGTTTCTATGTGGAAGAGCGCATGATGTTAGACGGTCGGATTTATCATAACGGCGAAATGGTAAAAGAACTGCACGCCCTTAACGATATTGTCCTGACCAGAAGGGGATCTTTAAAAATTGTCGCTTATGATATCTATGTAAACGGGCAGTTTTTAAACAGCTATCATGCGGACGGGCTGATCGTATCCACGCCCACCGGATCGACGGGCTATAATATGTCCGCGGGCGGTCCCATCGTGGAACCCACGGCAAAGATCCTGCTTTTAACGCCGATCTGTCCCCATACCATCAGCGCCAGAAGTATCGTGCTTTCGCCCGACGACGAAATCGAAATCAGGATCAGAAGCGGACGCGGCGGAGAGGAACAGGAAATGGAAGTCAATTTTGACGGTTCTTATACGAGGAACCTTTCCACGGGAGACAGCATCCGGATCGGCAGGTCCGAACAGGTAACCAAATTCATTCGTTTAAGCAAGGTAAGTTTTTTGGAAGTGCTGCACAAAAAACTCAGCGAATAGTCGGAGCGGGTATCATGAAACAGGAAAGACATCAGGCGATTGCCGCCTTAATTGAACAGTACCGGATCGGCACCCAGGAGGAACTTGCCGAAAGGCTTAAAGAATCCGGGTATGACGTGACCCAGGCGACCGTGTCGAGGGATATCAGGCAGATGAAGCTGGTAAAAACCTCTTTGGACGGCGGAAAACCCTGCTATGCGGTGCAAAAGGAAGAGACGGCTTTAAACGGCGCATACGGAAGCGCGTTGAAGGAAAGTCTGGTTTCCATTGACATAGCGATGAATCTGTTGGTCTTAAAGACTCATCCGGGCATGGCGATGGCAGTTGCGGCTGCGGTGGACGCCCTGCATTTTGGGGAAATTGTAGGGACGATTGCGGGGGACGACACGGTCATGGTGGCGATCCGTTCGGTGGAGGAGGCTTTGAGCGTGCAAAAAAGGCTTCAGGAAATGTTCCTGTCTTAAATGCGTGCAGGATAAAAGCTGTGTAATATGGCTGTATCATAGGATTGTGTCAATAGACGAATGTGTCGGGAGAGCAGATGCAGACACAAGGAGAAACAGATGTTAGAAAGTATTCATGTAAAAAATGTCGCCTTAATCGACGAGGCGGAAGTGGAATTTGAGGAAGGGTTGAATATTTTAACCGGAGAAACCGGCGCGGGAAAGTCCATCCTGCTTAGCTCCGTGCAGCTTGCTCTGGGCGCTAAGGCTGATAAAGGGCTGATCGGGCAGGGGGCGGAATGCGCCTTTGTACAGCTCGTATTTTCTTTGGACGAAGAACAGAAAAAATTGTTGGAAGGGCTCGATCTGCTTTCGGACGGCGGGGACGACGGGATCTTGATTTTGCAAAGGAAGATCTATCCTGCAAAGAGCATCTGCAAGATCAACGGGGAAACCGTAACCCTTAAAATGATGCAGGGCGCGGCGGAGCGCCTGATCGACATTCACGGTCAGCGGGAGCATCAGTCCGTATTAAAGGAATCCAGACAGGAGGAAATCCTGGATGACTACGGAAAAGAGGCTCTGCAAAACGACCTTTATAAAATCGCGGCATTGTACCACGATTTCCGTAAGGAAGAGGCGGCTTTAAAGGAAGCCTCCGGCATGGACGGCAATTTTTTAAAGGAACTGGATTTTGCCAGATATGAGCTGGATGAAATCGAAAAAGCGAATCTGACGGAAGGCGAAGACGCCGCTTTGGAGGAGCGGTATGCCCGCCTTGTGAACGCGCAGCGGATCAAAGAAGCCGTAGGCGGCGCGCACAGCGCCCTGCAAAACGAAGGGGGCAGTGGCATCTTGAACGCTTTATCCCTGGCGATCCGGCAGTTGAAGGAGGCGCAGGAACTGGATTCATCCTTACAGGAGGAATTGCAGCAGCTTTCCGATGCGGAAATGATTCTGCAGGAATGCGGACACGGACTGGACCGTTATCTGGACCAGTTCGATCTGGAGGCGGATGATTTTGCCGGCGTTGAGGAACGGTTGAATCTGATCAACCATTTGAAGGATAAATACGGAAAAGAAATTGCCGATATTCTGCGTTATGAACAGGATTTGATTGAAAAAATTCATAAATTAGAAAATTTTGAACAATATAATGATGAATTACAAAAAAAGCATGAAAAGACGAAAAAAGAGTATTTGAGTCTTGCAAAGAAGCTCCATGAGACCAGGAGGCAGGAAGCGGACAAACTGGAAAGCGAAATGGAGCAGGCGTTAAGGGAACTGAATTTTGAACAATGCGTCTTTGAAATCGCACTGGATTATGACGAAGGGCTGATGAGCAAAAACGGCTGCACGAAAGTTGCGTTTCGGATTTCCCTAAATCCCGGAGAACCGGTCAGGGACTTATCCTCGGTGGCAAGCGGCGGCGAGTTATCCCGCATCATGCTTGCCTTAAAGAGCGTTTTTGCGGATAAGGACCGGACGGGGACTTTGGTCTTTGACGAAATCGACGCGGGCATCAGCGGAAAGACGGCGTGGAAAGTTTCGGAAAAACTGGCAGTTTTACGCAAAAAGCACCAGGTCATCTGCATTACGCATCTGGCGCAGATCGCGGCGATGGCGGACGCTCATTTTGGCATCGAAAAAAAGGTTTCGGATGGTCAGACCCATACGATGGTGCGGCGGCTTGACGAGGCGGAAAGCATCGGCGAAATCGGCAGATTGCTGGGCACGGATCAGTTGACCGACGCAGTTTTGCAAAATGCAAAAGAAATGAAAGATTTGGCAGAACAGACAAAACAATCCCAAAGTAAAAATAATTGACGGACACATACTAAGAAGGACGTAAAGGTCCTTCTTTTTTTGTGGAGGTTAAAAATGAAACGATGGAAAAGGTATAAAATCAGCCTGTATGCGGCGCTGGTTCTGTCGTTGGCAATGGGATTTGTCGTGTTTGAATTTTTATTTTACAGACAGATCCCGGACACCTTGTATTTACAAAAAGGCGAGGTGGAGGAAGTGGAGTTTGCCCTTCCCGTAACGGCACAGCTGCAGCAGGCTGAAGAAGAATATGTACAGACGTGGGAGAGCGGACAGACCAGACTGGATCAAGCTGACGCCGATCACATTTCCTCCTATATCTGGAAACTGCGCCTGTTCGGTGTAATTCCTTTAAAGGAAGTAGAAATCAAGGTCGTAGATGAGGAAAGCGTATATCCGGTGGGGATTCCCATCGGCATTTATGTGAAAACGGACGGCGTGTTAGTGGCGGGGCTTGGGAATATCCGTTCGGCGGACGGGCGGGAAATCTGCCCCTGCGAAAATGTTTTGCAGACCGGGGATTATATTTTGTCAGTCAACGAAGAGGAGGTAGCGAGAAAAGGGGAGATAATCGAAAAGATTAAGGCGTCGGGCGGAAATCCCGTGATTATGACGATCCGCAGAAACGGACAGATCAGTAAAGTAAAGGTAACGCCCGTCATGAACGAGGCGGGGGAATATCAGATCGGAGTCTGGATCAGAGATTCTGCCCAGGGGATCGGTACGCTTACTTATATCGATGAAGATAACGGTTTCGGCGCTTTGGGGCACGGCATTAACGATATTGATACGACGGATTTGATGGAAATTGATTACGGAGGACTTTACGAGACGCAGATTGTCAGTATCAAAAAGGGAGAAAGCGGCGAACCCGGAGAAATATCCGGCGTGATCCGGTTTGTGGACGAAGCCAAAGAGGGAGAAATACAGAGCAATACGCCAAACGGTATTTACGGAGTTATGGACGTGGAAGTTTCCAAGCTGGGACTTTATGACAATATGCGCTATCCCGTGGCGATGAAACAGGATATTCAGTTGGGAAGCGCGGGTATCTTATGCACCATCAACGGAAAGACCGATATTTATGATGTGGAAATCAAAGAAATCGATTACAGTCAGAGTGAAGGCAACAGAGGGCTTGTCCTGGAGATTACGGACCCGGTGCTTCTTGCCCAGACCGGGGGCATTATCCAGGGCATGAGCGGTTCTCCGATCGTACAAAACGGTAAATTTGTGGGAGCGGTTACCCATGTGTTTGTCAACGATCCCACCAGGGGCTACGGCATATTTGCGGAAACCATGCTGCATATGGCGCAGCAATAGGAATTGTGTTATAATAGGCAGCAGTGAGCCGTAATAAATACGAAAGAAAGTGATGAAATGAAAAAACGAACCATGATGCAGCTTTTTGAGTGGTACCTGCCGGCGGATTGCGCCCATTGGAAGCGCATAAGCGCACAAGCGTGCCGGCTTGCACAGGATGGAGTGAATATGGTATGGCTGCCGCCTGCCTATAAAGGCGCATCGGGAAAAAATGACGTGGGATACGGCGTATATGATGTATACGATTTGGGAGAATTTGATCAAAAAGGAAGCGTTCCCACCAAATATGGGACAAAGGAAGAATATCTTCAGGCAATTGCCGATTTGCAGAAGGAAGGGATAGAGGTCCTCGGAGATATTGTGCTGAATCACAGAATGGGCGCTGACGAAAAGGAGAGCGTGGACGCCGTAGAAGTCAGTACGTTTGATCGCTTGAGAGAAGTTTCGGGGATGCACAGGATCGAGGCGTGGACGAAGTTTACTTATCCTGCAAGAAACGGAGCCTATTCTTCTTTTCAATGGAACGCTTCCCATTTTGACGGCGTGGACTGGGACGATCTGGCGAAAAGAAAAGGCGTTTTCCGGTTTAAGGATAAACAGTGGGACCGGGGCGTGGATTCGGAACATGTCAATTATGATTATCTCATGGGCGCTGACCTGGATCTGGATAATGAAGAGGTAAAGGCGGAGCTTGACCGATTCGGTAAATGGTATCTGGATACGACGAAAGCGGACGGTTTCCGGCTGGATGCGGTAAAGCATATGAACGCATCGTTTTACCGGGACTGGATCAAGTCCATGCGCGCCTACCGCGGAAAGGAATTGTTTGCGGTGGGAGAATACTGGAGCCCGGACTGTAACCGGTTAAAATCTTACATAGCGGCGACCGAAGGCGTCATGAGCCTTTTTGACGTTCCTTTACATTTTAAATTTTATCAGATTTCCCACGGGAACGCGTCCTTTGATATGTCAAAATTGTTTGAAGGGACGCTGACAGGCGAGGATTCCTGGCATGCCGTTACCTTTGTGGATAACCATGATACCCAGCCGGGACAGGCGCTGGAGACTTTTGTCATGGATTGGTTTAAGCCCATCGCATATGCGATTATTCTTTTGCAGGAAAAAGGAATCCCCTGCGTCTTTTACGGGGACTATTACGGGATTCCCCACAACGGGATCGCTCCGGTCAAACATCTGCCGCAGCTGATGCGGCTTCGTACCAGTCATGCAAACGGAGCCGAACATGATTATTACGATCACGGCGATATCGTGGGCTTTACCAGGGAAGGCGAGGGAAAAACGGACGGGCTGGCTCTTCTTGTCAGCGACGGACCGGGAGGCAGCAAAAAAATGTACGCCGGAGCGGCGCACGCAGGGCAGATTTATGCGGACGCTTTAGGCAATTGCCCGGAGGAAGTCGTCATTGACGGAGAAGGAAACGGTGTATTTTGCGTGAACGGAGGTTCCGTATCCGTATGGATTCCCAAAGGCTGAGAGAGGAGAAATCACAGATGCGTTTTCAGACAATCAACGGATTGCATTTATTTCAATTTGAAGAAGTTACGATAAAAAAACTGGAGGTTGGCGCCGATTCTCTGACCGTCGTTATGGACGCGCTGATTGTCAAAGGCAATAATCCCAACAATGAAGAATTTGCCGACCGCTATGCGGATACGGCAAATATGCGCTTTTTGAATGCCGGGATTACAGAAATTGTAAAAGAAGGCTATAAGTATTATGACGCCGCCGACAGGCTTGTGGAAGAAAAGCCCGACCGCCCGCTTGCGGCAGAGGAGTATGACGGATTGTTCAGGCAATGCAGGGACGTGTGGCTGTATGATATCATTGCGGTATCCGAACAGGAAGGCGCTTATGAATATCAGATCGGGATTGACTTAAACGAAGACGATACCTATTGGCTGACCGTGCAATGTACGGAGACGATCGTCGAATGGGAAAAATTCAAAAACAGAGTGATGAAATAACGGCGATTTTCCTGAAAAAACCGGAGAAGGGCACAGGTAAGGCTTGAGAAAAGACTCAAGGTCGGAAAATAATGGTTGAAAATGCAAAATCTTTATGATAGAATAAGCATTGTTTGACATTAGGAGGGTCATAAATGGGTACATTAAGATTAGTATTAACAATTATTTATATAATCGACTGCATATTCCTTGCGGTCGTCGTATTGTTGCAGGAAGGCAAATCCGCAGGACTTGGTTCCATCAGCGGCGCAGCCGAAAGCTACTGGGGCAAAAACAAGGGACGTTCCATGGAAGGGAAGCTCGTTACCATTACAAAGGTGGCGGCGGTTCTGTTTCTGGTCATGTCCGCTGTTTTAAACATCAACAAGTTTTAGCCGATAAGCACTCTTGCAAAAGAGTGCTTCTTTTATGAATATGAGAAAATTTGAATATGAAAAGTTTTGAAGAGAGAAAAAAGGGAATTATAAATTTTATAGAGAGTGAACTATATGTTCCGATGAAGGAAAAGGAACTGGCGGTTATGATGCAGGTGGAACCGGAGGAGCGTCCGCTGTTTAAGCGGGCGTTAGAGGAGCTGCTTGCCGAAAACAGACTGCAGATTACCAGAAGGGGCAGATATGTAAAGCCCGCGGTAAAAATGCTGACGGGTACCTTTATCAGCAACGGAAGGGGCTTCGGTTTTGTGGAAGTAGCGGGTGAAGAGAAGGATTATTATGTCCCCGAGCATAAAGTCCACGGAGCTTTTCACCAGGACCTGGTACAGATTGTTTTGCTGCCGGGGCAGCAGGGAAGACGGCAGGAGGCTGAGGTCATTCGGATCATCAGCCACGGGATCAGGCAAATTGTCGGCACCTTCGACGGCAGCGAAAATTTCGGCTTTGTCATTCCGGACAATAGCAAGGTGGCGCAGGATATTTTTATCCACAAGGAACATACAAAGCATGCGGTAAGCGGGCACAAGGTTGTGGCTGAAATTACCGATTACGGAAAAGACGGCAAAAAGCCGGAGGGAAAGATCGTAGAAATCCTGGGGCATATCAACGACCCGGGCGTGGATATTTTATCCATTATCAAAGGTTTTGAGCTGCCTGTGGAGTTTTCCGGTAAGGTGCTGCGTCAGGCGGGGCGCGCAGCCACGCCGATATCAGACGGGGACAGAGCCGGCAGAATGGATCTGAGAGCGGTGCAGATGGTTACCATAGACGGCGAGGACGCAAAGGATTTAGACGATGCGGTCAGCCTTACGGTTGAAAACGGCATCTATCATCTGGGCGTGCACATTGCGGACGTATCCGATTATGTACAGGAAAATTCCGCTCTGGACAGGGAAGCGCTCAAAAGAGGCACCAGCGTGTATCTGGCGGACCGGGTCATCCCGATGCTGCCCCATACGCTTTCCAACGGCATCTGTTCGCTGAATGCAGGAGAGGACAGGCTTGCTCTAAGCTGCCTGATGGATATCGATGAAAAGGGAAATGTCGTCGATTATAAAATCGCGGAAACCGTGATCTGCGTGGACAGGCGTATGACCTATACGGCTGTGGCGGCGATGCTGGAGGATGAGGACGAAAAGCTGAAAAACGAATACCGGGAGATTTACCCGATGCTTCAGGAGATGGCAAAGTTAGCGGGAATCCTGCGGAAGAAACGGAAGGCGAGAGGTTCCGTAGATTTTGATTTCCAGGAAAGTAAGATCATTTTGGATTCCGAAGGAAAGCCGGTTGATATTAAGCCTTATGACAGAAATGTGGCGACGAAGCTGATTGAAGACTTTATGCTGATTGCTAACGAGACGGTGGCGGGACATTTTTACTGGCTGGAGCTCCCCTTTGTCTATCGTACCCATGAAGCGCCCGATCCGGAAAAGATCAGGAAGCTGGAACTGTTGATTCGGGGCTTCGGTTATTATCTGAGAGCGCAAAAGGATGAAATCCATCCCAAGGAACTGCAAAAGCTTCTTTGTAAGATCGAGGGTACGGAGGAGGAGAACCTGATCAGCCGCCTGACGCTACGCAGTATGAAGCAGGCGCGTTATACGCCGGATTGCACGGGACATTTCGGGCTGGCGGCTCCCTATTACTGTCATTTTACCTCGCCCATCAGGAGATATCCGGATTTGCAGATTCATCGGATTATCAAGGAATATTTAAGAGGCGGGATGGACGCAGAGCGGATTTCCCACTATCGGGATATCCTGACCGGCGTGTGTAAGCAGTGTTCCGATCTGGAGCGGCGTGCCGACGAGGCGGAGCGGGAGACCGTAAAATGCAAGAAGGCGCAGTATATGAGCGGCAAGATCGGCGAGACTTATACCGGCGTGATTTCCGGCGTCACCGGCTGGGGCATTTATGTGGAGCTTCCCAACACGGTCGAGGGGCTTGTGCATATTTCCAAAATACCGGACGATTTTTATATCTATGACGAGGCGGCATATGAGATTTACGGAAAGACTACCGGCAGGACCTTCAAGCTGGGACAGACGGTGGAGGTTGTCGTCCATGACGTGGATTTTATAACCAATACGGTTGATTTTCTGCTTGCCGGAGACGATAAATAAAGCGGACGGACGCTGTCTGCGGATAAGGGAGGTGCGGAAATGGCAAAAGAGGCAATGAAACTGGTCGCCAATAACAAAAAGGCATATCACGATTACTTTATAGATGAAAAATACGAGGCGGGAATCGAGCTTCACGGAACGGAAGTCAAATCGCTGCGTATGGGCAAATGCAGCATTAAGGAATCCTTTGTGCGGATTGAAAACGGAGAGGCGTTTGTTTACGGAATGAATATCAGTCCCTACGAGAAAGGCAATATTTTTAATAAAGACCCGCTCCGCATCCGGAAGCTTTTGCTCCATAAGGCGGAGATTCACAAGCTCGCCGGGAAAATGGCGGAAAAAGGCTATACCCTCGTGCCCCTTTCGGTCTATTTCAAAGACGGAAGGGCAAAGGTGGAGATCGGTCTGGCAAGAGGTAAAAAACTGTACGATAAGAGAGAAGACATCGCCAAAAAGGATATGCGTAGAGAACATGAAAGAGAGTTTAAGATCCGCAATCTGTAGCTTATAGCAATCTGTAACTTACGGCGAATAGGAGTTGACGGATTGAACAAATCCGCATAAAATAAAGGTAACAAAACAATTGAATAAGGGGTAGTAAAGGTTTCGACAGGGGTTCTGCAGCTGGAGAAGCTATCCGTAGCAAAACGTTAAATTGCAAAACTAAAAATAAACGCTGAAGATAATTTAGCATACGCTGCCTAATGGCAGCTGTCTGACTTAGGGCACCTGCACCTTAAGAACCAGGCATCGACGATGCAGGAAACGACATGACTTAAGCTTTGCGGTCATGGGCGTATCATGAAGCTACCAAAATCAGAAGGGTGTCGGTTCCCGTCTGACGGAGGGAATGTCAAATAACTGACTATGATAGTAGAAGGACAGGGAATGGGCTTTTGGACACGGGTTCGACTCCCGTCTACTCCATTGATGTTTTCGGAAGGTAAGGGAAAGAGACGAAAAGTGGATATTCAGGAAATCAAGGAACTATGTGGACAGTCAAAAATAAAATGGTCTGGTCATGCTTCTGCCAGAATGCAGCAAAGAGGAATTAGTCGTGAGGATGTAATAAGTTGCATTATGGGTGGCGAGATAATAGAGGAATATCCGGAATATTGGCTGAATCCGGCATGGTTGATTTTTGGTTATTCAAAGAATAATAAAATTATTCATGTTGTTGTAGGATTGGATGATTATATTCACATTGTAACTGTTTATATCCCGAATGAAGAGAATTTTGAAACTGACATGAAAACCAGGAAGAGGTGTTGATTATGTGCTTTTACTGCAAAGGCGAAATGAAAGCAAGTACCACAACGCATGTTGTAAATTATAAAGGGTGTTTAATTGTCATTAAAAATGTGCCTTGTGAAGAATGTACCCAGTGCGGTGAAGTGGAGTATTCCGATGAGGTTATGAGAAGGTTAGAAACTATTGTGAACAATGCCAAGAAATTATTGCAGGAATTTTCAATTATAGATTATTCAAAGGTCGCATAAGTTTTGTTAAAGATGCAATTGACAAAAGTAGAACTGCCAATTAGGTTAGCGATCACTAACGACGGGTGGTCGCTTTCTTATTCCAATACGGTTAGTTGACACTAACTAAATGCGGGCGGTAAGATAGGCGATTATACAGACAGGAGGATTTTAAGATGATCAAAACAACGCTTCAAATTGACGGAATGGCTTGCGGGATGTGTGAATCCCATATTAACGACACGGTACGCCGGACTTTTGCGGTAAAAAAAGTTTCTTCCTCCCACAGCAGGGGGATAACGGAAATTATTTCAAAAGAACCCCTCGACGAAGAAAAACTGAAGCAGGCGATCGGCGGGACCGGCTATCAGGTACTGGCGGTAAAATCAGAGGAGTATGTAAAAAAAGGACTGTTTGGATAAGGCACGGCGCTTACGGAGCGATAAGATCGTCTAAGCGGGCAAGGGATAAAAATTCTCTGACCACCGGCGAAGCCGTGTTTTCATTATAAAAAATTCCAAAGGAAGTCAGGGTCTCGGGCGCGAAGGGTATTGCACGGATTGCAGGATCAATGACATTGACCGACGGCAGTATTCCGAAACCGTATCCGGCTTTGACCAGTGTCAGGAGCGCATCCTGATTGTCGCAAAAGTAAACGGATTCCGGCGGAAAATGTGACTTCATTTTGCTTTGCAACTCTACGGTGCCGGACGGAAGAGCATAAGAATTGCAAAGAATGATCCGTTCCGTATACAATTCTTCTTCCCGGATCGAATCCCTATCCGAATAAGGATGTCCGGCAGAAATCGCGCAGCAGACGGGAGTCTTGCACAATTCTATATAAGAAATCCCCTCACGGAAGGACACCTCGTCCTGAAAACCAAGCATAATATCAATATCTCCCTGAAAAAGCAGATTGAGGATGGCGCGGTGGGGAATAATGCGTAAAAACGGGTGCAGCCCGGGAAAACGCTCCCTGCAGCGCCTTAAAAGGTCGGCGGAAAGGGCGCAGTGAACAGGATTACAAAATCCCATGATCAGAAACTGTACATCGGACTTGTTGTGAGATTTTAATTTCGATGCGGCGATGTGCAGATCGTGCATAAAACTTTTTGCGTCCTCATAGAAGCTGATTCCGGCGGGAGTCAGGGATACGCTGCGGGAAGTGCGGCGGAACAGTTTCGTGTCCAGTTCGCTTTCCAGAGCGTGAATCTGGCGGGAAACAGCCGACTGCGTGATATTCAAAGATTCTGCGGCTCTTGCAAAATTCAGGTTTTCGGCTACGGCAAGAAAGCTTTCCAATTGTTGCGTATTCATAAATGTTCCTCCGATCATTGCGTTTTTGTCATTGATAATACCATTTTTTCATTTCTCTTTCAAGACGTTTTGTGTTAAAACAATAGCTGATAGGAAAAATCTATGGAAATAAAAGACTGCCGATATTCTGTCTCCCGCTTTTTGGCGGAGGGATTTTTTTAATGACGCAAATTAGCACTCGATAAAATGGGGTGCTGACAAACAAAAGGGGCAATAAAACAGCGTCGGTAGAAACACAGCCGCTATAACGGCGCGGAGACGGAAAAAAATACGGATAACAGTGAGAATAGAAAGGAGATCGGATCAATGCTAAAGTTATTGAAACATTTTACAAAACGGGAATGGCTGGGAATGGGCGTTATTTTCCTGCTTGCCATTTTACAGACGTGGCTGACGATGACGATGCCGGAATATATGTCGGAAATTACGCAGCTCGTTCAGACGCAGGGCAGCGAAATGGCGGATATTTTAGCGGCGGGAGGAAAGATGCTGTTGTGCGCCCTTGGCACGCTTGCGACCGCCGTCGTGACTGTTGTGTGCACGGCGCAGGTATCAGCCGGGCTTTCCGCAAATCTGCGGGCTGCCGTTTTTGACAAGGTACAGTCCTTTTCCATGCAGGAGATCGGAAAATTTTCCACCTCCAGCCTGCTGACCCGTACCACAAACGATGTGATGCAGGTACAAATGCTGCTTGTCATGGGAACGGAAATCCTGTTTAAAGCGCCTATGACCGCTATCTGGGCGATTGTCAAGATTACAGGTAAAAGCTGGCAGTGGACGACCGCGACAGCCGTTGCCATTGTCATTTTGCTGATGATCGTCAGCGTCTGCCTTGCGCTGACGCTTCCGAAATTCAAAAAAATGCAGAAGCTGACGGATAATTTAAACCGCGTAACCCGCGAAAATCTGACCGGACTTCAGGTTATCCGTGCTTACAATGCGGAAACGTATCAGGAAGAAAAATTTGAAAAAGCAAATGAGGAATTAAAGAGCGCGCAGCTTTTTACGGGGCGCGTCATGGGCTTTATGGCACCGGGAATCCAGGCGGTCATGAACGGGCTTTCCCTTGCGGTTTACTGGATCGGCGCGTATGTGATTCAAAATGCGGCGGCGACGGAAAAGCTGTCGCTGTTTTCCGAAATGGTGGTATTTTCCCAATATGCGCTGCAGGTGGTTATGGCGTTTATGATGCTGGTTATGATTTCCATATTGCTGCCGAGAGCCCTTGTTTCCGCAAAACGTATCAACGAGGTGCTGGATACGCCGCTGTCGGTTCCGGAGGGAAAGGGAGCGGATGCCGTGCCCGGTAAAGAAGGGGAAGTTGAGTTTCGGGATGTTACCTTCCGCTATCCGGATGCGGGAAAGGAAGCGCTGTCGCATATTTCTTTTACTGCCGCAAAGGGAGAAACCGTGGCGTTAATCGGAGCGACGGGCAGCGGCAAGAGCACGGTGGTAAATCTGATTCCCCGGTTCTATGATGTTACCGGGGGAGCGGTGCTTGTAGACGGCGTTGACGTCAGGGATTATACCCAGGAGACTTTGCGGAACAAAATCGGGTACGTATCCCAGAAAGCGATTTTATTTTCCAGCACAATTGCCGATAACGTCGCATTCGGAGGCAACGGAACAGACGGATTTACAAAGGAAAGAATCAAAAATGCGGTTCATATTGCCCAGGCGGATGAATTTGTAGAGGGCAAAGAAGACGGATATGACGGGTATGTGGCGCAGGGAGGCGCTAATTTTTCCGGCGGGCAGAAGCAGAGGCTGTCGATTGCAAGAGCGGTCTGCAGAAATCCGGAAATCCTGATTTTCGACGATTCCTTTTCCGCCCTGGATTATAAGACGGACCGTATATTGAGAAAGGAACTGGACCGCGCTCTGGGCGGTACGACCAGACTGATCGTGGCGCAGAGAATCGGTACGATTCGAGACGCGGACAAAATCATTGTTTTGGAAGACGGCTGCATCGCCGGTATGGGGACGCACGAGGAACTGATGGAAAACTGTGAGGTGTACCGTCAGATTGCGTATTCGCAGCTTTCAAAGGAGGAGTTGGCATAATG
This sequence comes from uncultured Lachnospiraceae bacterium, assembly GCA_900542015.1. Lineage (GTDB taxonomy): Bacteria > Bacillota > Clostridia > Lachnospirales > Lachnospiraceae > UBA2882. Next base: position 89,798 of record UQLY01000005.1, read on the forward strand.
GAAAGAAACGGAGGAATGAGAAGAGGGGAAAGACCAAAGGATTTTAAAGGAATCTGGATCAAACTGATCCGCTATTGCGAAAAATATGCCGTCGCTTTGGGAATCGCTCTTTTATGCGCGGTAATCGGCACGGTATTTACCCTGATCGGACCGGATAAATTATCCGAAATGACAAAAGTCATAACGGACGGGCTTGCAACAGGTATTGACTTAAAGGAAGTCACAAGGATTGGGCTGACACTGGCAGCGTTTTATGTATGCAGCGCCGTTTTGTCCCTGGTACAGCAGTTGATCACCGCAAATGTTACCCAGAACGTCGCAAAGAAACTGCGTAAGGATATTGCGGGAAAAATCAACCGGCTGCCCATGTCCTATTACAATAAGACCTCGACCGGCGACGTCTTATCCCGCGTGACGAACGATGTGGATATGATTGCCCAGTCCCTGAACCAGAGTTTGGGCAATCTGATCCATGCGATTACTTTGTTTCTGGGCTCGCTGGTTATGATGCTTGCCACCAACGTCATTATGGCGCTGACGGCTGTGGCGGCTACGGCGATCGGCTTTGTACTGATGATTTTGATTACCGGAAGATCCCAGAAATACTTTTCCGGACAGCAGAAAAGCCTTGGCGCTTTAAGCGGTCAGATCGAGGAAATCTATTCGGGGCACACGGTAGTAAAAGCCTATAACGGAGAGAAGAAGGCAAAGGAAGAATTTGACAGATTAAACAAAGATTTAAGAAACAGTGCGTTAAGGGCGCAGAGCATGGCGGGGCTGATGAATCCTTTGATGACTTTTATCGGAAATTTCAGCTATGTAGCGGTATGCGTGGCGGGCGCGCTTCTTACCATGAACGGCAAAACGGGATTTGAAGTCATCGTTGCGTTTATGATGTATGTCAGGTTCTTTACCCAGCCGTTATCCCAGATGGCGCAGGCGGTACAGACCCTGCAGTCCGCAGCGGCGGCGGGAGAGAGAGTCTTTGAATTTCTGGAAGCGGAAGAGATGCCGGATGAGAGCGGAAAGCAGAAAAAAACGGAACTGGCAAAAGGATACGTGGATTTTGAGCACGTAAAATTCGGTTATGATCCCGGCAAAACCATTATTCATGATTTTTCGGCGCACGCAAAGCCGGGACAAAAAATTGCCATCGTAGGACCTACGGGAGCGGGAAAATCGACGTTGGTCAACCTGCTGATGCGGTTTTGTGAAGTGGATGAAGGAAACATCCGGATTGACGGAATCCCTACGAAAGAGTTGAGGCGGGAAGATGTACATGCACAATTTTGCATGGTGCTCCAGGATACCTGGCTGTTTGAAGGAACGGTGCGGGAAAATCTGATTTACTGTACCCCAAACGTATCGGATGAAAAAATGGAAGAGGCGTGCAGAGCCGTAGGGCTGGAGCATTTTATTAAGACGCTGCCGAAGGGCTACGATACCGTATTGAATGATGAAATCAGCCTGTCGCAGGGACAGAAGCAACAGTTTACCATAGCGCGCGCCATGATTGCGGATAAACCGATGTTAATTTTGGACGAGGCGACAAGCTCTGTGGATACCCGCACGGAGCAGAAGATTCAGGCGGCTATGGACGAACTGATGAAAAACAGGACTTCCTTTGTAATTGCCCACCGGCTTTCCACCATTAAAAATTCGGATCTGATCCTGGTACTGAAGGACGGGGACGTCATAGAAAGCGGCACGCACGAAGAGTTGCTGCAAAAGGGCGGTTTTTATGCAGAACTTTATAACAGCCAGTTTGAACAGGCGTCATGAAAGGAGAAGAGGTCATGAAATGTAAGTATGTAACGATCGAACGGGAATACGGCAGCGGAGGGACCAAAATCGCCCGCCTTTTGTCTGAGGAGTGCCGGGTCCCGTGCTACGGAAGAGAAATTCTGGAGGCTGTGGCAAAGAGAATGGATATTTCCGTGGAACGGATAGAGCAGTACGAAGAAAAGGCGACGAACAGCCTTTTGTATACCCTTGTCATGATGGGGCGCGCCCAGGCTGGAAACTCCGATATGCTGACGGCGGAGGGCGTCATTTATCTGGAGGAGCAGGAGGAAATCCGAAAAATGGCGATGGAGGGAAAAACGATTTTTCTGGGGCATTGCGCTTCGGAGGCTTTGAAGGATAAAGAAGGCGTGATCCGGGTATTTATCCGGTCCGGCAGCAATGAGGAGAAAAGGCAAAGGATTCGGGAAGATTACGGAATTGCACAAAAGGATATCGACGCGACGCAGAAATTTTATGACAGAAAGAGGGCGAACTATTATTACGCCAACACCTCCAAAAACTGGAAGAATTTAAGCAACTATGATATTGTGCTGGATTCGGCGGCGTTGGGAATAGAAGGATGCGTATCGGTGCTGAAAGGCTTGTTCGGATAGGGAAAAACGAAAGGCTGCCGCATTTATAAATACGGCAGCCCATTTTTCTGCGCGCGTTTGGCGCGCTGCAATTTTCGTGAAGTTTTCAGAAAATGTAAGCTTATTTGCCGCAGTCCTTTTCGTTCCTGCGACCGTCAAATTCGGGGTTGTACTGATAGAAGTTGACGGGATCAAGTCTGTCCTGTACCATGCGGAGCGCTTCGCCGAAGCGCTGGAAGTGGACGATTTCCCTTGCGCGCAGGAAACGGATGGGAGCGCATACGTCCGGATCTTTTACAAGGCGCAAAATATTGTCGTAGGTGGTTCGCGCTTTCTGTTCTGCCGCCATATCCTCAAACAGATCCGTAATCGCGTCGCCCTTTGACTGGAACTGGCAGGAATTAAAGGGAATCCCGCCCGCAGCCTGAGGCCAGAGCGCGAGGGTATGGTCCACATAATAGGGGGCGAAACCCTGTTCCTCGATTTCTTCGATGCTCAGGTTTTTGGTCAGTTGGTATACGATCGCGCCGATCATTTCAAAGTGCGCCAGCTCTTCGGTACCGATATCCGTCAGCAGTCCCGCCACTTCCCGGTAGGGAATGGTGTAGCGCTGGGAGAGGTAGCGCATGGAGGCGCCGAGCTCTCCGTCGGGACCGCCGTATTGGCTGATGATGATTTTGGCGATTTCCGCATTCGGGGTTTTGATGTCGATGGGAAACTGCAGTCTCTTTTCATAATTCCACATTATTTACATCCTCCTTCCCAGGGCAGGGGCATCCTCGCCCATTTCCATTCCTTGCTGTCGTTGAATCCCGCGTCGTAAATGTTGAGGGGACCGTAGAGGGAGGCGTATTCTTCCTTCAGACGTCTTAAAATGGTAAGGTATTGTTTGATATAAGCAACCGCATCCACATCGTCCGGGTGGGTGTCGAGATATTCGTTCAGATCTACAATGGCAAAATCGACCATGGAAATTTCCTTTAACAGTTTCATTCGCCCCATTTCGTTGTTGTATTGCGCCGACATCGGCTGGCGGTACGTCATGAGCCGGACCTCCTTCCGGTAAAGGGTTTATTTAATTCGGGAAAGATGGTTCCGATGAGGAAGGCTTCTTCCAGATTTTCATAGACATTTTCCATATGCTGCCACGGCACATAAGCCATCGCGATCGGGAAAAGCTTGGGATCTTCTAAAAAACGATAATCTTTCATGGGCTTCCTTTCTAAAAATGTTCTTTTTGTTAAGATATGTCAAAATTGGGAAATGTTGAAAAATACCGAAAAAATTCATCATCATTTTGCACAAAATATATACCCGCTTCCTTGCATATTTTATGCTGTTGTGATAAACTTTACATAAACGGAATATATAATACTAAACAGATTTGAGATTCTGTTGCATGAATGAGCGAAAGTTTTTAAGATTGTTATTTACAAAAATTTGCAGACTCATTATAATGTAATTAGGGGTCAAATCCCGGTATATGTGTTTATATATCATAATATAAATATAGGGAGTGAATTTACTTATGAAATGTTTAATCTGTGGTGGTGAATCAGCCGGAGAAGTATGTAATCAGTGTATCCGGCTTGAAAAAATTATATTTCAGAAGGAGTGGTCTTTTAAAGCGGGTTTTATCGGCAAGGCTGAGGATCTGAGAGTAGCCGTTTCCAACCTGCGTATCAGCGGTCGTCTTCCGATGTCCGATAATCCGAAGGCTCTGAATACCAGAGTGGATAACGTATCCCACTATCTGATGAATGTAAAAAAAGTGGAAGAGACTACTTATTCCGGCAAGAAAGCGGTTATGGTCACGATTGAAAATCCGGAGACGAAGTTTACCAGATATCTGTATCTGCCCAATCTGGACGATATGGCGGGCTTTTCCGCAGCAATCAACGACGCAAAGACAAAAGCGGCTTCTCTGACAGAAAGGATTCGTCAGCAGAAAGGGCTTGCACCTGCACAGACGGGAATGTCTACGCCGGCGTCTTCCGCGGCGGCATCCGCAGCAGCGGCGCCGAGAACGACAGCGCCTATGCCTTCGGCAGCGCCCCAGCCTGCACAGGAGGAAAATTACGATACGGTTGCACTTTCCGGTATGGCTGATGATTTGTCAGAATTTGAGACAAAGATCAAGAAACTGAAAGTGTTACGCGACAACGGTATCTTAAGCGAAGAAGAGTACATAGCTGAGAAAAAGAAACTGGTTAGTATTTTCTAACTAACAAAGAGGATGATAACTGTCAGGCAAAGTGATGTCTGGCAGTTTTTATTTGTGCAAAAGAGTAAAGAAGGATGAAAAGTATGACGTTGTATGAAGGAAATGCCGGAAAGGATTATGAGATCTCCGGTATTTTTGTGGAAGATAAGATTACAAGGCGGCTGGAAGCGCTTGGCATGAACGACAAAACGGTGGTTCATATTATGACGAAAAAGAAGCACGGCGCAATGGTCATCAAGGTCAGAGGAACGCGGCTTGCTCTGGGAAGACATATTGCAAAGCTGATTGAAGTAAAGGAGTGCAGCCGATGAGTGAGAAAGAAATACGCGCCGCATTTGTGGGCAATCCCAATTGCGGCAAGACGACATTATTTAATGCGGTTACGGGCAGCAGGCTGAAGGTGGCTAACTGGCCCGGAGTAACCGTTGAAAAGATCAGCGGAGAGGCGAATTATAAGGATTATCATTTAAGCATTGTGGACACGCCCGGCATTTATTCGCTTACCTGCTACAGCATTGAGGAAAAGGTAACGAGAAACTGCGTAATGGACGACGGCATCGATGTGATTATCAATGTTGTGGACGCCTCCAATCTGGAGAGGAACCTCTATCTGACCCTGCAGCTTTTGGAGCTGGGAAAACCCGTTGTTCTTGCCTTAAACATGATGGATATTGTCAGGGACAGGGGCATGGAGATCGACCTTCACAGGCTTCCGGAGCTGTTGGGAGACATTCCGGTCGTGCCGGTGTCGGCGGCAAAAAATGAAGGACTGGAAATCCTGCTGCATGCGGCGGTGCATCATCATCTGGAAGGACCCCAGCGCCATGTGCTGACCTACAGCGATGAAATAGAAGATAAAATCGCCAAGCTGGAGGTCATTATGCAGGCGCGCTATCCCGATCATTCCAGCCGCAGGTGGCACGCGATTAAGCTGTTGGAATGGGACGAGGAGGTCAGAAAGGATCATCCCGTCAATATACTGGATGTTGCGGACAAAAACTACGAAAAAGAAATTATACAGGCTAAATACAAATACATCGATTATATTGTGGACGAGGTCTTGTTCCACAAGCAGGAGAAAGCGGAAAGGACCGATAAAATCGACCGGGTCCTGACCCATCCCTTTTGGGGCGTGCCGATTTTTCTGTGCATTATGGCGGTGGTATTTCTGCTTACTTTCGCGGTAGGAGACAGTCTGAAAGCGGTATTTGAAGTGCTGCTGGAGGATTTTTCGGACCTGGTAAAAAGCGGTCTTACAGCGATCCGCACGGCGGACTGGCTGGTGTCGCTTGTATGCGACGGCATTATCGCCGGGGTGGGCGGCATTTTAACCTTCATTCCCAATATTCTGATCCTGTTTCTTGCCCTTGCCGTTTTGGAGGACAGCGGTTATATGGCGCGTGTCGCCTATGTCATGGACGGAATCATGGGAAAGGTCGGGCTGTCGGGAAAGGCGTTTCTGCCGATGATCCTGGGCTTTGGCTGTACGGTTCCGGCGATTATGGCGACAAGGGCGCTGGAGACGGAAAAGGACAGGCGGAAAACCATGATCATTACGCCGTTTATGTCCTGTTCCGCCAGACTGCCGATCTATGTGCTCTTTGCGGATATTTTCTTTGGGAAGGCGGCTCCCGTGGCAAGCTTTTCCATGTATGTGATCGGGCTTGCAGTAGCTATCCTGGTAGCAAAGGTGCTCAATGTTTTTGACAAGGGAAGCAATAACGAGTCTTTGTTAATCGAGCTGCCGGAATATAAAAGACCGAACCCCAAGACCATCCGGATCTATGTATGGAACAAGATTTCCGATTACCTGACAAAGGCGGGCACAACGATTTTTATTGCGTCCATTGTAATCTGGTTTGTTTTGAATTTCGGCACGCACGGCATGGTAAGCGATCCCTCGGAGAGCTTCGGGGCGATGATCGGCAGGCTTATGGTGCCTGTGTTAAGACCTGCGGGTCTGGGAATGTGGCAGATCGGCGTCGCGCTGATATCCGGTATTTCCGCCAAAGAGGTCGTCGTTTCCAGTTTTGCGGTATTATTTGGCATTACCAACGCCAACTCTGCGGAAGGGATGTCTTTAATCCTTGCCAATATCCAAAGCGCGATTCCTGATTTTGGCGCGTTGAACGCGTTTTGCCTGATGCTGTTCTGTCTGCTGTATGTGCCCTGTGCGGCGACGATCGGAACCATCAAAAAAGAGAGCGGTTCCTGGAAATTTACGCTGAAAACCATATGTTTCCAGTTGCTGTTGGCATATGTCGTTTCCGTTTTGGTATACCAGATCGGCTCGTTATTTATAGCTTGATTTTCTGACCTGTTTATGTCAAAATATTAACGAGCATATAAAGGGAGGAATCCTATGAGAGGAATAGATACCGAAGTTCGGAAATCCAGGAAAAGAATATTTAAGGAAGTCGCCAATCTTGCTTATCATTCCACCAATCTGACGGATGATATGGAGGCGCTGCCTTATTTGATTGTGGATAACGTAGATCCCGACAGCAGGGACGACATTTATCGGGAAAGAGCCATTGTCAGGGAGCGCGTGCGCCTTGCCATGGGGATGTCGCTGCGTCCCGAGGACGCGCCCGTGCATGTGTCCGCGGGAGTCGAAGAGAGCAATATCGCGGAAAAATATTACGAACCGCCGCTGATGCAGGTTATTCCTTCCGCGTGCAATAAATGTCCCGAAAATGATTATAAAGTGACGGACCGCTGTATGGGCTGTACGGCGCACCCCTGTATGGAGGTATGCCCCCGGGGCGCTATCAGCATGGTAAACGGTCATTCCCATATTGATCAGGAAAAATGTATCCGCTGCGGCAAGTGCAAAGCAATTTGCCCTTATGATGCGATTTCTCATCAGGTTCGCCCCTGCGCGGCGGCATGCGGCGTAGGAGCCATTAAAAACGATAAATACGGCAGAGCGTGTATCGATAACGATTTGTGCGTATCCTGCGGACAGTGTATGGTAAATTGTCCGTTCGGCGCCATTGCGGATAAGTCCCAGATTTTCCAGCTGATCCGCGCGATTCAGTCCGGACGGGAGATCATCGCCCAGGTTGCGCCGGCGTTTGTGGGACAGTTCGGTCCTAAGGTAACGCCCAATAAGTTTAAGACCGCATTGAAGATGCTGGGCTTTTCCGAAGTCTATGAAACGGCGATCGGCGCGGATATGGGTGCGATGGCGGAAGCGCATCACTATGTGGAAAAGGTCGCCACCGGCGAGCTGCCCTTTTTGCTTACAAGCTGCTGTCCGTCCTGGTCCATGCTCGCCAAGAAATTTTTCCCGGAAACCATCGGCAGCATTTCCAATGAGCTGACGCCTATGGTTGCGACGGCGCGGGTAATCAAAAAAGAACATCCCGATGCGGAAATTGTCTTTATCGGACCCTGTGCGTCAAAGAAGCTGGAGGCTTCCCGCAGGACCGTCCGTTCCGATGTGGATTTTGTCATTACCTTTGAGGAACTGGCGGGGATGTTTGAAGCAAAGGGGATCGTGCTCGAGGATATCGAGGATACCGAGGTTTTGGAAGGCGCTACGGGCGCGGGACGCGGATACGGCGTAGCGGGCGGCGTGGCAAGCGCCATTGAAGAAGTGATCAGAGAATACTATCCGGATGTGGAGGTTAATATCGAACATGCGGAAAGTCTGACGGAATGCAAAAAGATGCTGATGCTCGCCAAGGTCGGCAAGAAAAACGGCTGTCTTATTGAGGGAATGGCTTGTCCCGGCGGCTGCGTGGCGGGCGCAGGAACCAATATCGCGATCCCTCAGGCTGCAAAAGCGGTAAATACCTTTAAGGCAGAATCGGAGATTAAGATTCCGGCAATGGATTCGATGAAACAGGAGGAAATACAGTGAGTAAGGTAAGAACCAGATTTGCACCCAGTCCGACCGGAAGGATGCACGTGGGAAATTTAAGAACGGCGTTATACGCATATTTGATTGCAAAGCATGAAGGCGGGGATTTTATTCTCCGCATTGAGGATACGGACCAGGTCAGAGAGGTGGAAGGCGCGGTAGATATCATCAACCGCACCCTTGAGGCAACCGGGCTGATCCATGACGAAGGTCCCGATAAGGATAAGGGCGTCGGTCCTTATGTACAGAGTGAAAGACAGGCGCAAGGCTTGTATATGAAATACGCCAAGATGCTGATTGACAAAGGCGAAGCCTATTATTGTTTCTGCGACGAAGAGCGCCTGAAGGAATGTCATAAGGTAATCGAGCTGGAAAACGGGGAAAAGAAGGAAATCAACGTATACGATAAGCATTGCCTTTCCTTATCCAAAGAAGAGGTAGAGGCGAAACTGGCGGCGGGCGTGCCCTATGTTATCCGTCAGAATACGCCGCAGGAGGGAACAACCACCTTCCACGATGAGATTTACGGAGATATTACCGTCAATAACGACGAGCTGGACGATATGATTTTGATTAAGTCCGACGGCTTTCCGACCTACAATTTTGCAAACGTGGTGGACGACCATCTGATGGGCATTACCCATGTGGTAAGAGGAAACGAATATTTATCCTCTTCGCCCAAATACAACCGCCTTTACGAAGCGTTCGGCTGGGAGGTGCCGGTATATGTCCATTGTCCGTTGATTACCGACGAGGAGCACCACAAGCTGTCCAAACGGTGCGGGCATTCTTCCTATGAAGACCTGATCGAGCAGGGCTTTGTGACCGAAGCGGTTGTGAATTTTGTGGCGCTGTTAGGCTGGAGCCCGGCGGATAACAGGGAAATCTTTTCCTTGCAGGAGCTGGTCGAGGCGTTTGATTATCATCATATGTCCAAATCCCCTGCCGTATTTGACTACGGCAAGCTGAAATGGATGAACGGAGAATATATCAAGGCGATGGATTTTGAAGCCTTTTATGAGAGGGCGTTACCCTATCTTAAACAGGCGATAAGCAAAGACCTGGATCTTAGAAAGATTGCGGGAATGGTCAAAACAAGAATCGAGATTTTCCCGGATATTCCCGGACTGATTGATTTCTTTGAGGAACTGCCCGAATATGATATTGCGATGTATACGCACAAAAAGATGAAGACGAACAGCGAGACGTCCCTTGCGGTATTAAAAGAAGTGCTTCCGGTTCTGGAGGCGCAGGCGGATTATTCCAACGACGCGCTGTATCAGACCCTCAGTGATTTTGTGGCGGACAAGGGATATAAAAACGGATATGTGCTTTGGCCGGTCCGTACCGCCGTATCCGGCAAGCAGATGACACCTGCCGGGGCGACGGAAATTATGGAGATCCTCGGTAAAGAGGAATCTCTTAAAAGAATAAGAAAAGGAATTGAATTGTTGGAAAATGCCTGATTTGATGCAATTGACGCAAAATGAAGGGCAGATTGCCGCGATTCAACACGGAGCGGGTCCCATGCTGGTTTTGGCGGGACCCGGTTCCGGGAAAACCCATGTCATCACACATCGTATCAAACGCCTCGTTTCAGAGTGCAAAATTCCACCAAATCAAATTTTAGTCATTACCTTTACAAAAGCTGCGGCGTTGGAAATGCAGTCGCGAGCCATTCTTTTACAAAAACAGTGCGCTTATGTACAGTTTGGCACATTTCATTCCGTATTTTACCAGATTTTAACTTTATCCAAGCCGGATCAAAGACTTTCTCTCGCTTCCGACCGGGAGAGACTGGAGCTGATCAAAGCGGTCTTGGGAGAAAACGGGACGAAGGAGAAGGCGGGGATAAAGGGGGAGAGAGAAACCGTACAAACCCAAAAGGAGCTGGAAAGCAGGGCGCAGGAATGTCTGAAGGAAATCAGCCGCAGAAAAAATCAACTGCCGGGTCCGGAGCGGGATCAACGACCGGGCTTGGAACGGGAGCAACAACCGGGCTTGGAACGGGAGCCGGATCGGAGAGAAAAGGATTCCTTTCTTTATGAGGTCTATCAGGAGTGGCTTTCGGAAAATCAGAAGCTGGATTTTGACGATATGATCCGGCTGTGCTATGAGTATCTTAATGAAAATCCCCGGGAAAGAAAAATGTGGCAGGAACGGTTTCGGTATATTCTGATTGATGAATTTCAGGATATCAATCCTTTGCAATATGAAACGGTCAGGCTTCTTTGCGGGAACCGGAACCTGTTTGCCGTCGGAGACGACGATCAGGCAATCTACAGCTTCCGGGGATCGGACCCGATGCTGATGCAGCGGTTTGTAAAAGATTTTTCGGCGCAGGTCGTGAGACTTAAGTTTAATTACCGGTGCAGCGCAAAGATTGTCAAAGCGGCGTCGGGATTTATCGCTCATAACCGGAGGCGTTTTCCGAAGCCGTGCGCTGCGATTAAGGAAGCGGGAGAAGAAATCCGGGTCCGGGGATTTTCAAAACGCGGGGAAGAGGTTTTGTTTCTCAAGGAAGAAATCGCCCGGTATCAAAAAGAAAATCCGTGCCGGTCGCAGGCTGTCCTTGTCAGAACAAACAGTCTTGCCGCCTTTTTTGAACGGGAGCTTGCCGGAGACGGGCAAAAGCAAAGCACTGTCCGGGAGGATTTGTTTTCCTATTTAAGATTTTTGCATTGCGGCAGGAATCGGGAGGATTTTCTTAAGATCATGAATAAGCCCATGCGCTATATCGGCAGAAATATTCTGACGGAGCAGACGATCGATTTTGCGCTGTTAAAGAGGCGGCTAAGGGAGAAACCGTGGATCGAAAAAAGGCTTGCAAAGCTGGAGGAACAGCTCGCTTTTGCAGACGGGCTGGATCTTGCGGGACAGCTTCGTTATTTCTGGAAGGCGATGGGATATGAGCAATATAGCATGGAGCAAGCCGCCGGGGATAAAATGAAAATAAGGGAAAGCGCGGAGGCTTTCCAAAGTCTTTTCCGTCAGGCGAAAGGGTGCAAAACCCTGGAAGAACTGCTGGAGCTTGCAGGAAACGGGACAGGGAGCAGGCAAAACGCAGAGAACCAAGCCGCGGAGAACAACAATGTAAAGTACAACAATGAGAACAACAACGCAAAGCACGGCAATGTAGAAATTATGACTTATCATGGGTCAAAGGGATTGGAATTTGACAGGGTGTATCTGCCGGAATTGAATTACGGAATCGTTCCTCATGGAAGAATGCTGCCGCCGGAGGAGCTGGAAGAGGAAAGGAGGATGTTTTATGTGGCGCTGACAAGAGCAAAGGAGAGCCTGGTGCTGCTCTATGCAAAAGAACAGACCGTCTCTCCCTTTCTTTCGGAACTTACTTTGTAGCGTCGGCTTCATCCTCGTCGGCGGAAACCAGCTCGTCGTATTCGCAACTGTCCAGATATTCGTCGAATGCTTCTTCCACCTTTTCAAATTCACCGTCGTCTTCGATATAAGATAAGACGGGTTCTTTGTCGGGATCGGACAAGTCTTCTTCATATCCGTAAAACCATACGGTTCCGTCGGTATTTTCTCCGTTTTCATCTAAAGGCATTAAAGCGATATAGTCCTTTGATTCCACGGTAAAAATGGTAACAACGGCGCAGGTAACGCTTGTCCCGTCGTCCAGATCAAGGGTAACGGTCATTTCTTCCCCCTGAATTTCTTCGATTTCATGTTCTTTTCCCATCATTTGCCCAGGACACAGGGTCCGTTCCTTTCTGTTCAATCTTATTTGCCGAAATATATTTCTTATTGTAGCATGATTATGGTCAAATTGAAATACAATTAAGGGTAAGAAATACAGAAAAAACAAAATTGTAAAATAATTTCTTGAAATTTTAGATAAAAGATTGACAATTTAGGAAATTATTCCTAGAATATAGAAAAGGGAATAACGAAGGAAAAAGGACGTGATAGTTATGCAGTTGACATCAGAAGAGAGCAAGGAAAGGGCGAGGGAAATTCTGGCGGCGTCGAATCAAATTGTTGCATTGCTGGGGGTCGGTGTAGTCATGGAATGCGGCGCGTTGAATTATCTGAATAATCAGGTCATTTACCGGATTGAGAGCACCTACCACAGGAGTCCCGAAGAGATTATGTCTTCCGGCTTTTACGGAGCGAGAACGGAAAAGTTTTTCCGCTATTATAAAGAAGAATATCTGGCGGACCGGTGTAAGCCCAACGAAACCTTCGAGGCTTTGAAAAAACTCGATGACGAGGGAAGGCTGAAGGCGTGCATTACCACCAATACCCATGGGCTGGAAAAGGAAGTCGGGATCAAAAAGGTCATTGAATTATACGGCAGCCGTAATGTAAACTGGTGTACAAAATGCGGCAAACATTTTTCCGTAGACTACATATTACAGTCCAAAGGCGTGCCCGTCTGCGACGAATGCTACGGTCCCATCAGACCGGGAATCCGCCTCTATGGGGAAACCATACGAAACGATGTGATGACCGAGGCGGCAAATGCCTGTCAGGAAGCGGATGCTTTGCTTGTGCTGGGCACTAATTTTTACGATTCCATGGTGCGCTTTGCCATTAACCACTATCAGGGAGATAAGCTGATTCTGATCAGTAAACACGAGCATTTCCGGGACAAAAGCGCGGATATTGTCATTCATGAGGAGGTAAAGGATGTGCTGCCCGGGCTTCTTGCGGCGGGAAAAAAGAACGGATGAAGCATGCCTGTACGCTGCGGATTGCGCGCGTAATGATCCCAAAGTAATCATTCCAAAATCTGTCAATTGCTTTTCTTTCCCGGGGGTTTGTGTTATACTGTCTACGTATACATGTGAGGATGACTGACGGGAGAAAAGCATGAGTGACAGCAGAGTAAATAATAAATGGATTGTAAAAAAAGGTCGTTTGTATCCATTAGGGCTTCATAAGATACAAAATGGCCTTTCAATCGTTAGTGATATGATCGGAAAAAATAACAGCGGAATCGTGATTTACCCTCAGGGAGAAAAAGGAATCAGGGTTCCTTTTCTTGAGGAATACCGGGTCGGGGATCTGTATTGTCTGGAAATAGAAGGATTTCCCTATGAGTCGTTTGCTTATCATTTCTATCGGGATGACGAGCCGGTAACGGACGAGTATGCGAAGCTGTTGGATTCCTCCGGGCGGTTCGGCGATCCGAAAAAAAGCGTCCGGAAAGCGAACTGTCTCTACAGGGACCAGACCTATGACTGGGAAGGCGATTCTCCTTTGGAGATTCCTTTTCATGAGACGGTCATTTATAAACTTCACGTCAGAGGCTTTACGAAGCATTCTTCTTCGGAGGTGAAGGCGCGGGGTACCTTTGCGGGCGTGACGGAGAAAATTCCCTATCTGAAAACGTTGGGGATTACGGCGGTACAGTGTATGCCGGTTTACGAATTTGACGATGTGATTTATAATCCGTCCTATCAGAATATGGACAAACAGCTTCTTCCTTTTCTGGATGAAAAGCAGACTGTTTGGGAATATAAGACAAACTACTGGGGGTATTCTGCGGGTAATTATATGGCGCCCAAACGGGCGTATTCCCATTCGGACAGACCGGATACGGAATGCAGGGATATGATTAAGGCGCTGCACAAAAACGGCATGGAAGTGATACTGGAATTTTATTTTCCGCCGGAAATCAGACCCGGCTTTATCCTGGATGTGTGCCGTTACTGGGCGGAAGCGTATCATGTGGACGGTTTTAAGCTTATGGGCTGCGGGCTTCCGGTCAGACTGCTGGCGACGGACCCCTTTTTGCAAAAGACCAAGCTCATATTTGAAAATTTGGATCAGACCGAACTGCAGACTTTTGCAAAAAAGGAACCGGCGTTTAAAAATATGGCGTCCGTCTCGCCGGGATTTTTCTATGACGCCCGGAAACTTTTAAAGGGCGATGAAGGTATGCTTTCGGCTGCGGCGGAGCATTTCAGGAAAAACCCTTCCTCCTATGCCGTTGTGAACGAGATTACTTCTTATCAGGGCTTTACCCTTGCCGATCTGGTGTCCTATGACAGAAAGCATAACGAAGCGAACGGAGAGGACAACCGCGACGGCAGCGATTATAATTACAGCTGGAACTGCGGAACAGAAGGAAAGAGCCGCAGAAAGATCGTACTTGCCTTGCGGGAGCAACAGAGCAAAAACGCGCTTATGATGCTGTTTTTATCCCAGGGTACGCCGGTGCTGCTTGCCGGGGATGAATTTGGAAATTCTGCGGACGGAAATAACAACCCCTATTGTCAGGACAACGCGGTCAGCTGGCTGAACTGGAAACAGACGGCGGGAAGCAGGGAGCTTTTCCGTTTTGTATGCGATATGATTGCTTTTCGGAAAGCGCATCCGATCCTGCACAAAAAGGAAGCGCTCCGGCAGATGGATTATATTTCCTGCGGCTATCCGGATCTTTCCTATCACGGGGAACAGGCGTGGTATCCGCGGTTTGAAAATTACAACAGACACATGGGTGTCATGTTTTGCGGAAAATATGCAAAGATTTCGCGGACCCTTGAAGATTCCTTTATCTATGTGGCATATAATGCCCATTGGGTCGATCATGGATTTGCCCTGCCCAAGCTTCCGGCGGGAATGTGCTGGAAGGTCGAGGTAACCTCCTGCAAACGGCAGGATCAGGAAACACTGCTTGAGGATGGGAAAGAAGAGAAAGAGCCCGAAGGGGCGGCGTCGCCTTATCATATTAAGGTAAGACCGCGGACAATCGTAGTTTTAGTGGGAGAACAAAAATAGATGAAAGCGTTACAGCATTTAAAAACGATTTTGTATCACAAATACCTGGTTATGCAGGGCTGTTTTAAGGTGGGACTGTATTATCAGGGGCTTACCCATGATTTGTCAAAGTTTTCGCCGACGGAATTTATGGTGGGGGCAAAATATTTTCAGGGAAACAGGAGTCCCAATAATGCCGAAAGGGAGGATATCGGATATTCTTCCGCATGGCTGCACCATAAAGGCAGGAACAAGCACCATTTTGAATACTGGATCGATTACAGCGCGGTGGAGATCAAGGGCGGTATGGCGCCCGCGCCGATGCCGGTGCGCTATGTCATAGAAATGTTTATGGACAGAATCGCAGCGTCCAAAGTATATGAAAAAGAAAATTATGACGACAGCAAGCCCCTTGCGTACTTTATGAAGGGGAAGTACTGCCTGATGCACGAAAAGACCAAGAGGCAGTTGATCGTTTTATTAAAAATGCTTGCAAGGGACGGGGAGAAACAGACCTTTTCCTATATCAGGCACGTTATTTTGAAAAAGTAACAAAAGCCGTAAATGTCACACTTTATACGAAAAAGCATAATTTACAGTATAAAGGAGTGAAAAATATGAATTGTTTATGGCTAATTCTGATACTTTTATGCTGCGGAAATAATGGCTGCGGCGATTGCGACAACGGCTGCGGCGGTCAATCGGGCTGTGCGGGAAACAGAAGGGACAATGACTGCACAAGAGACGACGGCTGCGGCAGGGGCACAAGAGACGACGGCTGTACAAGAGGCAGGAGAGACGACGACTGCGGACGCAGATCTCAGGATGACGACTGCGGCTGCGACGATGCGCCCAGAAGGAGATCCATGCCGACCTTCGGAAGAGGATCGGATAACGATACCTGCGGATGCGATATGCAGGAGGACTGACGGTCCCAGAAAGCAACCATGTCTTCCGGCATAGGAGCGTGACAGGAAATCTGCTGTCCGGTCAGCGGCTGGGTAAAGCTCATGCTTTCCGCATGGAGCGCATGTCTGGTCATATCAGCGCGGCTGCCCCCGTAAAGATCGTCTCCTGCAAGCGGATGTCCGATATGGCTGAAGTGAACGCGAATTTGATGAGTGCGCCCGGTTTCCAGACAAACGGAAACCAGGGCGTACTCATTTTTTTGTTCCAATACGCGGTAATGGGTAACGGCGCGGGAACCTTTTTCAAAATCCACGCACCGGGTAATTAAGGAATCGTCCTGTCTGGCAATGGGCGCGTCGATGGTGCCCTGCGCCGGCAGGCTTCCCGTTACAATGGCGGTGTAGGTTTTGGATATGCCGCCCTTTGCCCCGAGGGTTGACAGCATGGCGGCGCTGATGACATGCTTGGCAATCAGCATCAGTCCCGAAGTGTTTTTATCCAGACGGTTGACCGGGCGGTAGACAAAGTTCTGACCGGAATCCGCAAAATAAGCGCAGACCGCGTTGGCAAGAGAGTCCGCGTGATGATACATGGAAGGAATCGCCGGCATACCCCAGGGCTTGTTGACGATTAACAGATCTTCATCCTCATAGAGGACGGACAGATCAAAGGGAACCGGTTCTATCGATGAAGCGCTATTGTCAAAAATGCGGATGCACAGCTCGTCCTGCGGGGCAAGCCTTTTGTTGACAAATACGGCGGCGCCGTTTAGCAAAATGCTTTCGGGGAGCTTTTTTAAATAAATGATATTTTTTGCCGAAAAACCCTGATCCAGCAAAAAGTCATACACGGTGCGACCTTCAAACCGGCTGTCAACGGCATAGCGGAGAATGCGTTCCATAAAGAACTCCTTTTCATTGCGCTTGTCAGCTTATTTTTTATCTTCCGTTATCATAACACAGCATAGATGGTAAATGTATGGTAAAATCTCTTAACAAGGGATTTTTTTTATGCTATAATTTATTATCATTTAATCAGGAAAATGGAGCGTAGAACGGATGAATAAGGACAAGTATGTAGCTTATGTTTCGACTTATACCATGAATGACAATCACGGCATTACCATTTATGATGTGGACATGAAAAACGGCAGATTTATGGAAAAGGCGCAGGTGGAAATTACCAATTCCTCTTATGTGACCATATCTCATAACAAGAAATATCTGTATTCCATTACCGATTTCGGCGTGGAGGCTTATGAAATTCAGAAGGACGGCGGGTTAAAGCTTGTCAATCACGGGTCCATCAACGGGATGAGAGGCTGTTATCTTTCTACCGATTATGAGGACCGGTATCTGTTTGTAGCGGGGTATCATGACGGAAAGATTACGGTGCTGCGGCTGCAGGAGGACGGCGGTATCGGCGAAATTACCGATGAAATTTTCCATAAGGGCTTAGGCAGTATCGCGGAACGCAATTTCAGACCCCATGTCAGCTGCGTCAAGATGACGAGGGACAATAAATATCTGATGGCTGCGGATCTGGGCATGGATCATACAAATGTTTACCGCCTCGACCACGGGACCGGGAAGCTGAAAATGGTGGATGTGATCAGGAGCGAACAGGAGTCGGCGCCCAGACATATCAAAATGACAAAGGACGGAAAATATGTTTACATTGTCCATGAGCTGAAAAATTATATTGACGTTTATTCCTATGAGGAGATCAATGACAATCCGGAATTTACGAAGCTTGCCACCTATCCGACCTTAAACGATTATCATGCGGGCGGTTCGGCTGCAAGCGCGCTGAATTTTTCGGATGATGAAAACTATCTGCTCAGCTCTACGGCGGGGGATAACAGCGTGGTGCTTTTTAAAATCAATCATAAGACAGGAGAATTAAAGAAGCTTTTCTGCCTGCCCATCAGCGGGGAATATCCCAAGGACGCGGCTCTGTTCCCGGATAATAAGCATCTGGTGTCTTTGAATCACGAATCCAATACGCTGACGTTTTTCAATGTGGATACTGCAAAGGGACTGCTTGTCATGAGCGGAAAAGAAATGAAAATCGACAGACCAAACTGCGTGATCTTCCATAAGCTGGAGGAGCAATAAGGAGAGTTTCGGACGCTTAAAAGAAAAGAAAGGCATATGCAGGAGGCGGTTTCGCTTTTGCATATGCCTGTTTTTGTTTATTTTTCTCCGTCTGCGTAAATCTTTTTTAAATAATCCATTCTGGCGCCCATATTTTCCAACATCAGATCTAACACTGTCAGGGCGGTCATGGCTTCCACCACGACGACGGCTCTCGGGACGATAATCGGATCGTGCCGTCCTTTGATGTTGACGGAGATTTCCTCGCCGGATTTGTTGACGGTTTCCTGGGTCTTATAAATGGAGGGGGTCGGTTTGATATGAGCGCGCAGCACGATGCGGTCGCCGTCGCTGATGCCGCCCAAAATACCTCCCGCGTGATTGGTCTTTTTGGTTACCCTGTCATTTTCCATGGCGAAGGAGTCGTTGTTTTCGCTCCCGAGGCGGGAGGATACGGCTGTGCCGTCGCCGATTTCAAAGGCCTTGACCGCGCCCATGGACATCATTGCCTGGGCGAGTCTTGCGTCCAGCTTATCGAAAACGGGTTCGCCGATGCCGGCAGGCAGATGATCTATGGTGCATTCAATGACGCCGCCCGCCGAATCCGTATCGGACATGCACTGTTCCAAAAATGCGGACGCCTTTTCGGAAGCCTCTGCATCGGGCATGGCGGTAGGGGTCTTTGTAATCAGGCTTTTGTCAAAACGGCTATAGTCAATGGAAACGGGACCGATGGATTTTGCATAAGCGCATATTTCGATTCCCAGCTCCTTTAAGATTTTCAGGGCAATGGCGCCGCCGGCAACTCTGCCGATGGTTTCCCTGCCGGAGGAGCGTCCGCCGCCGCGGTAGTCCCGGAAGCCGTATTTGGCATCGAAGGTATAATCCGCATGTCCCGGACGATAATAGGAAGCGATTTCGCTGTAATCGGAGGACCGCTGGGAAGTATTGCGTACCAAAAGAGCGATGGGGGTGCCTGTCGTCTTTCCCTCAAAAACGCCGGATAAGATCTCTACGGTATCGCTTTCCGCCCGTTTGGTAGCATATCGGGAGCTGCCGGGTTTCCTGCGGTCCAGATAGATCTGGATATCCTCCGCGGTCAGGGAAAGTCCCGAAGGAACGCCGTCTGCGACGACGCCGATGCCTTCTCCGTGGGATTCTCCGAAAGTCTGTATTGTAAAATGTTTTCCGAATAATGAGCCTGCCATAGGTAAATTTCCTCTCTGTTTTCATTTGTCCCGCTGCAAACTGTACTTGTGAGCGGCGTTTGCAAGTATTATAAAGGATTTGAAAGAATGCCGCAATAGCTGACGGTAAGTTGTGGCATTTTGGAAGAATGTAGTGTAGAATAGAAAAGTGCCGGTGATCTGTTTGGAATATAAACGGGGGAACGAATGAAATCTGATACGCAAAAGAAAAGAAAAGGTATTCATAAATATAAATTATTGTGTCTGCTCGGCTTGTTTTTTCTCTATGCAGCCGGGTGCAGCTATGCGTGGAACGCAATGTCCGTCTATGTGTTTGCCTACGGGCAGGAAAACAAAGAGGAGGCTTCGGAAGGCGGAGGCGATTATATCCTGTTGGAGGATTCCGATATTTTAAGCGGATATGAAAACGGGGAGCGGGAATATGTCAGCGACAGCGAACTGATGTCGGCGGAGGAAATTCTCTCTGGCAATTCTCTTGACGAGCTGCGTGAAAACGAGGAAGAGGCAAAGCTTTCCAAGGATGACTGGAGCCTGCTGTTAATTAACAAACAGCATTCCATTCCGGAGGACTATACCTTTGAGCTGGGTTCCATCACGACGGATAAAAGAACGATCAAGTGCGACAAGCGGATTATTCCCGACCTGCTCAAGATGCTGCAGGCGGCGAAGGACGACGGGATCAATCTGCAGGTTTCTTCTCCGTATCGTGACGAGGAGCGGCAGGTCTATCTGTTTAACAGACATATCAAGGAGTATATGAGACAGGGAATGAGCTATATGGACGCTTATGCGCTGACGTCGCAGGCGGTAACGGTTCCCGGCGCGTCGGAGCATCAGATCGGACTTGCCCTGGATATTGTCTGCGACAGCTATACTTATTTAAACGAGGGCTTCGGGGAAACGCAGGCGGGCAAGTGGCTTGCAAAACATAGCTGCGAGTACGGCTTTATCCTGCGGTATCCCAAGGGGAAGGAATATATTACGGGCATTGAATACGAGCCGTGGCATTTCCGGTATGTGGGAAAGGAAGCGGCGATGATGATCGCCGGAGAGGATCTGACTTTGGAAGAATTTGTAGATATGCTGGAGGATTAAAAGGGATGTATGAACTGTTAAAAAAAGAAGGAAGAGCAAAAAGGGGACGCTTTCATACGGTGCACGGAACGGTGGAAACGCCGGTCTTTATGAATGTCGGAACCGTGGCTGCGATCAAGGGGGCGGTTTCTACGGAGGATCTGGAACAGATCGGTACGCAGATCGAATTGTCCAACACGTACCATCTGCATGTCAGACCCGGCGACGAGGTAATAAAAAAGCTCGGGGGACTGCATAAGTTTATGAGCTGGAACAGACCGATCCTGACGGATTCCGGAGGGTTCCAGGTGTTTTCTCTGGCGGGGCTTCGCAGCATCAGGGAAGAGGGCGTTACTTTCCGCTCCCATATAGACGGAAGGAAAATTTTTATGGGACCGGAAGAAAGCATGAGGATTCAATCCAATCTTGCCTCGACAATCGCGATGGCTTTTGACGAATGTCCGCCCGCCCTTGCAGAGCGGGAATATGTGCAAAAATCCGTGGAGCGGACAACCAGGTGGCTGCATCGGTGCCAGGCGGAAATGAACAGGCTCAACGGGCTGGAGGGTACCATTAACCGGGAACAGCTTTTATTTGGCATCAACCAGGGCGCCGTGTATTCCGATATCCGGATTGAACACGCCAGGCGGATCGCCGAATTTGACCTGCCGGGATATGCCATCGGCGGGCTGGCGGTAGGAGAGAGCCATGAACAGATGTATCATATTTTAGACGAAACGGTGCCTTATCTGCCAGAGAATAAGCCGACCTACCTGATGGGCGTCGGAACGCCGGCGAATATTCTGGAAGCGGTGGAAAGAGGCGTGGATTTCTTCGACTGCGTATACCCTACGAGGAACGGCAGACACGCTCATTTATATACAAAGCACGGTAAAATCAATCTGATGAACGCAAAATACGAGACCGACGACAGACCGGTGGAAGAAGGCTGCGGATGTCCCGCCTGCCGCAGATACTCCAGAGCCTATATCCGTCATCTGCTCAAGGCGAAGGAAATGCTGGGGATGCGTTTATGCGTACTTCACAATTTGTATTTTTACAATCATCTGATGGAGGATATCAGAAATGCGCTGGATGCGGGAAATTTTGCATCCTTCAAAAAAGAAATGCTCGATTCCATGGCGGCGGGAGGCAGCGGCTGAGCCGGAAAAAAATTAAATTTCTAAGAAATACTTGAAGAAACGGCATATTTTGTGTATGATGTTTGTTAGTTTATTACAGATTTGGAGGTCCGTTATGGGAATTTTATTAAGTGAAACAACAACAGCAGGTACAGGCAGCTCGGTTCTTATGATCGTCGTATGGATTGTCGTCATTGTCGTAATGTTTTGGATTATGGGCGGCTCCCAGAGAAAAGAACAAAAGAGACTGAACGCAATGCTAAGCAGCCTGCAGATCGGCGACAGCGTGCTGACAACCAGCGGTTTTTACGGTATGGTAATTGACATTTCCGACGATATGGTCATTGTTGAATTCGGCAACAACAAAAACTGCCGGATCCCGATGAATAAAAACGCTATTGCACAGGTTGAAAAACCCGATGCGGAATAGATATCCGGAATTTTCAGACTGAGTTTACGAAATGGGGCTGTCACTTTTCCTACTGCGACAGCCTCATTTGTGTTGATATTTACGGCGGTTTCCTATATGATAAATAAGACGGCGCATTTGTAAAAAACGAATGCGGGGTAAAGCCGGGATAAACGACCGGCAAGGAAAATGGAGGATGAAAAATGGAATTGAATATTGTGTGTATTCCGGGCGACGGAATCGGTCCCGAGATTGTGGCGGAAGCAAAAAAGGTGTTGGATGCGGTAGGCAGCAAATTCGGGCATACGATGAAATATACGGATATTTTGATGGGAGGCGCGTCCATTGACGTTCACGGAGTGCCGCTGACGGATGAGGCGATTGAAACGGCGAAATCCGCGGACGCCGTATTGATGGGCTCTATCGGCGGAAATACGACGACCAGCCCCTGGTATCAGTTGCCCCCGCAGCTGCGGCCGGAAGCGGGACTGTTAAAAATCAGAAAAGCGTTAAATCTTTTTGCAAATTTAAGACCGGCGGTTCTTTACGACGAACTGGCGGGCGCCTGCCCTTTAAAGGAAGAAATTTCCAAAGCGGGTTTTGACATGATGATCATGAGAGAGCTGACGGGCGGACTGTATTTCGGAGAAAGAAAAACGGAAGAAATCGACGGCAGGCTCGTGGCGGTGGATACGCTGACCTATTCGGAAGATGAAATCAGGCGGATTGCCGTCAAAGGCTTTGATATCGCAATGAAGAGAAGGAAAAAGGTAACCAGCGTGGACAAGGCGAACGTGTTGGATTCTTCCAGGCTCTGGAGAAAGGTCGTGGAAGAAGTCGCAAAGGATTATCCCGAGGTTACGCTGGAGCATATGCTTGTGGATAACTGTGCGATGCAGCTTGTCAAAGACCCCGCACAGTTCGACGTGATTTTAACGGAAAATATGTTCGGAGATATTTTATCCGACGAGGCGAGTATGGTAACGGGGTCCATCGGTATGCTTGCTTCCGCTTCCTTAAACGATACGAAATTCGGTCTTTATGAGCCGAGCCACGGCAGCGCGCCGGATATTGCGGGAATGGATATTGCAAACCCCATAGCGACCGTCTTATCCGCTTCCATGATGCTGCGCTATTCCTTTGATCTGGACAAAGAGGCGGACGCCGTCGATAACGCGGTAAAGCAGGTATTAAAGGACGGTTACCGCACCGTGGATATTATGCCCAAGGAAGCCGGCGAAAAAGAGAAATTTACGCAGGTGGGCTGCACGGAAATGGGAGATCTGCTTGCGGCGCGGATTTAATCAGGGTAAGAAGCAAAAGGAAATGAAAGCGTTTCGGAAAATAAATTTTTTATCAAATCGGAAGAGAGGATGAAACAGGATGAGAAGTGACAGTGTAAAAACAGGGGTGGCGCAGGCGCCCCACAGAAGTTTGTTCAATGCGTTGGGTTATACGGAAGAGGAGAGGCGCAGACCGCTGATCGGCGTTGTCTGCTCCTATAATGAGATTGTCCCCGGCCATATGAATCTGGATAAGATCTGCGACGCGGTTAAAATGGGAGTTGCAATGGCGGGCGGCACGCCGGTTATGTTTCCGGCAATCGCGGTCTGCGACGGCATCGCAATGGGACATATCGGTATGAAATACTCTCTGGTTACCAGAGATCTGATTGCCGACAGCACCGAATGTATGGCGATGGCGCACGGCTTCGACGGTCTGGTTATGATCCCCAACTGCGATAAAAATGTTCCGGGACTGTTGATGGCTGCGGCAAGAGTTAATATTCCGACGATTTTTGTATCCGGCGGACCGATGCTTGCCGGTCATGTCAAGGGAGAGAAAAGAAGTCTTTCCAGTATGTTTGAGGCGGTAGGAAGCGTTGCCGCGGGCACGATGTCCATGGAGGACTTATGCGAGTTTGAAGAAAAGGTATGTCCGACCTGCGGTTCCTGTTCGGGCATGTATACGGCAAATTCCATGAACTGCCTGACAGAGGCGCTTGGTATGGGATTAAAAGGAAACGGTACGATTCCGGCGGTATACAGCGAAAGAATCCGTCTTGCAAAACATGCGGGCATGAAGATCATGGAGCTTGTGGAAAAGAATATCAAGCCCAGGGATATCATGACCGAAAAGGCGTTTATGAACGCTTTGACCGTGGATATGGCTTTGGGATGCTCCACCAACTCCATGCTGCATTTGCCGGCGATCGCGCACGAGGCGGGCGTTGAGCTGAATTTGGACATTGCCAATGAATTGTCGGCGAAAACGCCGAACCTTTGCCATCTGGCTCCGGCAGGACCTACTTATATGGAGGATCTGAACGAAGCGGGCGGCGTTTATGCGGTTATGAACGAGCTGACCAAAAAGAATCTGTTACATACGGATCTGATGACCGTAACGGGCAAGACCGTAGGAGAAAATATCGAGGGCTGTGTCAACCTGAATCCCGAAGTCATCCGTCCCATAGACAATCCCTATTCGACCACAGGCGGCATCGCCGTATTAAAGGGCAATCTGGCGCCGGACTCCGGCGTAGTCAAGAGATCCGCCGTAGTGCCTGAAATGATGGTTCACGAAGGTCCTGCAAGGGTATTTGACTGCGAAGAGGACGCGATTGCGGCGATCAAGGGCGGAAAGATCGTGGCGGGAGACGTGGTAGTCATCCGTTATGAAGGACCGAAAGGCGGACCGGGCATGAGAGAAATGCTCAATCCCACATCGGCGATTGCGGGAATGGGACTGGGCTCCAGCGTTGCGCTGATTACGGACGGGCGTTTTTCGGGAGCTTCCAGAGGCGCTTCCATCGGGCACGTATCGCCCGAAGCGGCTGTGGGCGGACCGATCGCTCTTGTGGAAGAAGGCGATATCATCAGCATCAATATTCCCGAGAATAAACTGGAAGTAAAGGTTTCCGACGAGGAGCTTGCGGCAAGAAGGGCAAAATGGCAGCCCCGTGAGCCCGAGGTAACCACAGGCTATCTGGCGCGCTACAGAGAACTGGTAACCAGCGGCAACAGAGGCGCGATTTTGGAAATTAAAAAAGATAAGTAAGAAGGCGGGACAAGAGACCGGTCTTGATGTAAGGGAGAGAGAACGATGCAGTTAACAGGTGCGGAAATAGTAATAGAATGTTTGAAGGAGCAGGGAGTCGATACCGTATTCGGCTATCCCGGCGGAACGATTTTAAATGTATACGATGCGTTGTACCAGCACAGCAACGAGATCAGACACGTGCTGACGTCCCACGAACAGGGAGCGGCGCACGCGGCGGACGGTTATGCCAGGGCAACCGGCAAGGTGGGCGTATGTATGGCGACCAGCGGTCCCGGCGCGACCAATCTGGTCACGGGCATTGCCACGGCTTATATGGATTCCATTCCGGTTGTGGCGATTACGGCGAATGTTGTTTTGCCGTCGTTAGGCAAGGATTCCTTCCAGGAGGTGGATATTGCCGGCGTGACGATGCCGATTACCAAACACGGCTATATCGTAAAGGACGTCAACCAGCTTGCGGATACGCTGCGGAAGGCGTTTTATATCGCTCAAAGCGGCAGACCCGGTCCGGTACTGGTGGACATTACCAAGGACGTGACGGCGAACACTGCCGAGTTTACCCCCAAAGAGCCGATTCCCGTGGAGAAAAAATCCAACTATACGGCGGAGGATATCGATAAAGCCGCAGAACTGATCGCACAGGCGCAGAAGCCTTTTATCTTTGTGGGCGGCGGCGCTGTTTTGTCGGGAGTTTCCGGACAGGTAAGAGAGCTTGCGAAAAAAATCGACGCGCCTGTCTGCGATTCCTTGCTGGGGAAAGGCGTTTTTGACGGTCATGACCCCGCCTATACGGGAATGCTTGGTATGCACGGCACAAAGGCTTCCAATCTGGGCGTTTCTGAATGCGATCTGCTGATCGCCCTGGGCGTCAGATTTTCGGACCGCGTAATCGGAAATCCCAAGAAATTTGCGGAGAATGCAAAAATTATCCATATCGATATCGACGCGGCTGAAATCAACAAAAATATTAAGACCGACGCGGCGATTGTCGGCGATCTGAAGGAAGTGCTGGTCAAATTAAACGCAAAGGTAGCCAAAAAGGAGCATAAAGAATGGCTGGCTCATGTCGAGGGCTATAAGGAAAAATATCCGTTAAAATACGATGAAACCGTTTTAAGCTGTCCTTATTTTATCGAACAGCTTGATCAGGCGACAAACGGACAGGCGATTATTACGACGGACGTCGGACAGCATCAGATGTGGGCGGCGCAGTTCTATCAATATTCGGAGCCGAGGACCTTCTTATCCTCCGGCGGTCTGGGCACCATGGGCTACGGCCTGGGCGCCTGCATCGGAGCAAAGCTGGGCAGACCCGATAAGACGGTGGTCAATATAGCGGGAGACGGGTGCTTCCGTATGAATATGCAGGAGCTTGCCACGGCGAGCCGTTACCAGATTCCCATTGTCGAGGTTGTCATCAACAATCAGGTACTGGGCATGGTAAGGCAATGGCAGACGCTGTTTTACGGACAGCGCTATTCCCAGACGATCTTAAAGGACGAGGTGGATTACTGCAAGGTGGCGGAAGCTCTGGGCTGCAAGGCGTATAGAGTCACGACGAAGGAAGAGGCGCTTCCGGCTATTAAAGAGGCGATTGCCTGCAGAAAACCCGCTTTGATCGAGGTTGTGATCGACGAGGACGATAAGGTATTCCCGATGGTATCGCCGGGAACGCCCATCAGCGAAGTGTTTGACGCGGACGACATCAAAGAAAACTAATACGGCGGAATGATCCGGCATACCATAGTGGTAAGACGGACGACAGGGGATACTTATGAGGAAAAAGCTTTTGACGGTTTTGGGGGTTATCGTCGTAACACCGATTATAATGATCCTGATCCTATATCTGGGACTTGTCTGGTATTATTCGGACACGTTTATGAACGGCGTTATGATCAACGGCGTTTACGCGGCGGGCATGACGCCGGAGGAATTGGACGCGCATCTGCTGGAAAAGACCGGTGAAGCGTCCTTTACCGTATCCGATCAGTACGGGGAAAGCTATGAGATACCCCTGCAGGATATGGATTTTTCCTATACTTATTTGAAAGAGCTGAAAAAGATCAAGGCAGGACAGAACCCCTTTTACTGGGGGATCGCTTTGGTAAGCGGAGAAAGCCGGCAGTATACCGTTACGCCCGAAGGCGTCTGCGATACGGAAAAACTGGAAAACTATCTGCTGTCCATGGATCTGATACAAAATCAGGCGGACCCGGACCATATCCGGGTGGAAATCGTCAAGGGAAAAGACGGATATGAACTGATTGACGATACGGAAAACCTGCTGGATACGGATAAGACTCTGGAAACCGTAAAGGAAGCCGTGTCAAGCGGCGAAAGAAGTCTGGATTTGAAAGAGGCGGGCTGTTATACGGAGATCGAATATACCGATCAGATGCTGGAAACGCTGGCTCTCTGGGAAAAGGTACAAAAATTACAGGATATAGAAATCGTCTGCCGGTTTTATGACGGCGACGAAGTCGCAGACGCTTCGGTTATCTGCGAATGGATTGCCCTGGATGAAAGCGGAGCGTTTCTTCTGGACGAAAACGGCGAATTGGTCCTGAATGAGACGGCGGTAGAGGAATATGTGGAGCGGCTTGCCGGTCTTCATGACAGCGTCAACGGTCCCTGGATTTTTTCTCCCACCAGAGGCGGGACCGTAACCATTGAAAAGGGCACTTACGGCTATAAGCTGAATCAGAAAAAGCAGAAAGAGTTTCTGATGGAACAGGTCTATGCCCATGAAAGCGTTACCGCCGAACCGATTTACAGCCAGCAGGGCTTTGGAAATACGGCGGGAGATATCGGCTCCACCTACATAGAAGTGGATATGACGAATCAGATGATGTATTATTACAGAGACGGCGTGCAGCAGTTGTCAACGCCGGTTGTAACGGGCAATACCTCAAAGGGAAACGGAACGCCCCAGAGAGTGTGTTATGTCTATTATAAGCAGAGGAACCGCGTCCTGATCGGGGAGGATTATCGGACCCCGGTGTCTTACTGGATGGCTGTTTACGGCAATATCGGCATTCACGATGCGAGCTGGAGAGGAAAATTCGGCGGGACGATTTACAAGACAAACGGTTCCCACGGCTGTATCAATACGCCGACGAAAGCGGTCAGCCAGTTGTATCAGATGGTGGAGGAAGGAACTCCTGTCATTATGTTTTATTAAATTAACCGTTGACGAAAAAAACATAGAAAGGTACAATGAAATTTAGATTTGTATTTGTTTTCGTACAAACGGTCATTAGATTTTTTAATTAGAGGAGGGACCAGACGTGTCCAGAGTTTACAATTTTTCAGCAGGTCCGGCAGTTTTACCTGAAGAAGTATTAAAAGAAGCTGCAGATGAAATGTTAGATTACAAAGGAAGCGGTATGTCCGTTATGGAAATGAGCCACCGCTCCAAAGTGTATGACGGCATTATCAAAGAGGCAGAGGCGGATTTGAGGGAGTTGATGAATATTCCCGACAATTACAAGGTACTGTTCTTACAGGGCGGAGCAAGCCAGCAGTTTGCAATGATACCCATGAACCTGATGAAAAATAAAAAAGCAGGCTATATCGTAACGGGACAGTGGGCGAAAAAGGCATATCAGGAAGCGAAGCTTTACGGAGAGGCAATCGAGCTTGCATCCAGCGCCGACAAGACATTTTCCTACATACCCGACTGCAGCGATCTGGACATACCCGAAGATCTGGATTATGTATATATCTGTGAAAACAATACCATTTACGGCACCAAGTACCATACGCTGCCCAATACCAAAGGACATACGCTGGTAGCGGACGTTTCCTCCTGCTTTTTGTCGGAGCCCGTTGACGTGACCAAATACGGCATGATTTACGGCGGCGTACAGAAAAACATCGGACCGGCAGGCGTCGTTATCTGCATTATCCGCGAGGATCTGATTACGGAAGACGTATTGCCCGGCACGCCTACGATGCTGCGCTACAAAATCCATGCAGATGCACAGTCCTTATACAATACGCCGCCCTGCTATGGAATCTATATCTGCGGCAAAGTATTCAAATGGCTGAAAAAAATGGGCGGACTTTCCGTCATGAAGGAAAGAAACGAAGAAAAGGCAAAGATCTTATATGATTTTCTTGACGAGAGCAAGCTGTTCCACGGCACGGTTGTCAAAGAGGACCGCTCCCTGATGAACGTTCCTTTTGTAACGGGAGACGCGGATCTGGATGCAAAATTTGTCAAAGAAGCGACGGAAGCGGGCTTTGTCAACTTAAAGGGTCACAGAACCGTGGGCGGTATGAGAGCGTCCATCTACAATGCGATGCCCAAGGAAGGCGTTGAAAAATTAGTTGCTTTTATGAAGGAATTTGAAGCGAAAAATTCATAACCGATAAACAGAAAGAAGGATAAAACAGTGTTTCAGTATTATTGTGCAAATCCCATCGCGCAGGTTGGTCTTGACAACTTCGGCGAAGGATATACCAAAACAGATGATGTAAATGCGGCTGACGGCATACTGGTCAGAAGCGCCGATATGCACTCCATGGAGTTTTCCGATAAGCTTCTTGCGGTAGTCAGAGCCGGAGCCGGCGTCAACAATATTCCCCTGGAGGAATGCGCTAAGAAAGGAATCGTCGTATTTAATACGCCCGGCGCAAACTCCAACGCGGTCAAAGAGCTTGTGCTTTGCGGAATGCTCCTTGCCTGCCGCGATATTACGGGCGGCATCGACTGGGTAAAGACGCAGGCGGATAACGCGGATGTGGCAAAAGCGGCGGAAAAGGAAAAGAAAAAATTTGCCGGCACCGAGATCATGGGAAAAAAGCTGGGAATCATCGGACTGGGCGCCATCGGCGTCAAAGTGGCGAACGCGGCAAAACATCTGGGTATGGAAGTATACGGATATGACCCGTATCTTTCCGTAGACGCGGCGTGGAATTTGAGCCGCGACGTGAAACACGTATTAAATGTCGAGGACATTTACAGAGAATGCGATTTCATTACCGTCCATGTGCCGGCTTTGGATTCTACCAAGGGTATGATCAACAAAGAGGCGATCGATATGATGAAGGACGGCGTTGTGATCTTAAACTTTGCCAGAGACGTGCTTTGTAAAGAAGAGGATGTGCTTGCGGGCATCGCTTCCGGCAAAATCCGCAAATATGTGACGGATTTCCCGAACACGATTACAACGGGAAAAGAGGGCTGCATCGTAACGCCCCACATCGGTGCGTCTACCGAAGAATCTGAAGATAACTGCGCTGTTATGGGCGTCAAGGAAATGAAGGATTACCTGGAAAACGGCAATATCAAAAACAGCGTCAACTATCCGGCTCTGGATATGGGCGTATGTACAAAGGCGGGACGCGTGGCGGTATTCCACAAAAATATTGCCAATATGATTACCAAGCTTGCGGGTGCGTTCGGCGATGTAAACATCAATATTTCCGACATGAGCAACAAATCCAAAGGGGATTTTGCGGTATCCATGTTTGATATTGAAGCGCCGGCGACAGAAGACGTCATCAGACAGCTTTCTGCGATTGACGGTGTGTTCCGTGTACGCGTTGTAAAATAATACCGAATGTTTTAGGAAGGGGCTGTCTGTATTTGCCCCTTCTTTTTTGTTGAAGGACAGCGTTTCTTTGGGTATAATGAAAAATAGAATGAAAAAGAAAAATAAAACCGGACGGGGGAATGGAAATGGAAGCGTATTTAATTTGGAAAGTATTGGGGATAGAGGAGACAAAGGATGAAAATGTGATCAGACAGGCGTACCGCGAACAGCTTGCCGGGGTCAATCCGGAAGAGGACCAGGCGGGATTTATGCGCCTGCGCGAGGCATATGAACAGGCGCTTGCCTTTGCGGCGCAGACCGAAGAAGCCGGCGACGATATGGAAGCTTTAAAGAACGGCACCGAGGCGGATCAGTGGATTTACCGCATTGATCGGATTTATCAGGATGTGGATAAACGCCGGAATCCGGCAAAATGGCAGGAAGCCTTTGAAGCGGATGTATGCAAAGATCTGGATTTGGATTCCGAGATTCCGGAACGGTTTTTGGTTTATATTATGAGCCACCACTATATGCCCATGGAGGTATGGCAGGCGATAGACGCTAAATTCCATTATGTGGATGATTTAGAACTGTTAAAGGAAAAGTTTCCCGAGGATTTTTTAAATTATGTGAAATATAAGGTGGATCATGAGGAATTTATCGATTTCACGATTTTTGGCGGGGATACGACCGAGCATGTGGACGATTATTTGTACAAATATTTTGACCTGAAAAACCTTGTGGATCGGTCGGACGGAAGCAATCTGGAGGAAATCGCGGCGGCGATCAAAGCCCTGGATGATTATGACGTCTATTACCCCTATGCGGATGCGGAAATCATCCGCGCCGCGCTGTTGGCGGGGACGGATGCGGATATTCAAAGGGCTTTTGAACTGGCGGATAAGCTCTACAGCGAATATCCCGATAATCCGTATATTGCTTATTACTGCGCCGAGGCGATGAGAAAAGCCGGGCATTTGCAGGAGACGGAAGAGATCTTTAAAAAGCTTTTAGAGGACGACCCCGACCATTATATGGCGAAATTCGGCATGGCAAATATCATGGCGGACCGCGGGGAGCTTGCCGAGGCAAAGGAATACTGCCTGGATCTGCTGGATATCGACGACCGCAGCCAGGATATCAGGGATTTTCTGGATCGTCTGAATGAAAAACTGATTGTCATATATCAGGAAAAGCTGGAAGAGAATCCCGATGATTTTGAGACGACCAACAAGCTTGCATGGTGTTATTTCCAGATGCAGGATTTTAAGGCGGTAGAAAGACTCTTAAACGGCTTGGACGAAAAATACCATGAGGAATACGACTATATCAATCTGATCGGCAGAAACTACCTTGCCATGGACGAATATGACAAGGCGATGGAATATCTGCCGAAATGGCGGGACATCATAGAGGCGACCGTGGACGACGGCTCCAAGGAAGCGAAGAAACGGCTCAACAGAAGGGCGTTTTCCTATTTTGCCATAGGTTTCTGCCAATGGAACCAGAATTTAATTCCCGAGGCGACGCAAAACCTGTACCGGAGCATCGAGCTGGAGGATAAGTTTGTCACGAAGCTTTCTTATATGGATCAGATGGCGTTATTTTATCTGAACGCCGGCAGCAACGAGCAGGCGATCGGGATGTGCAATCAGATTATTGAAGAGGACCGCAATTATTTCCCGGCATATGTCAAGAGACAGCAGGCTTATTTTGAATTGAAAAACGGGCAGGGAGTCATCGACGATTTCTATGAATGTATCCGCCTGTATCCGGGATATGTAAAGCCCTATGTGCTTGCATACAAGACCTTTTACTTTTACAGACAGTACGAGGACGCCGAGGGCATCTTTAAAAGAGCCGAAGAAGCGGGCTTAACAAGCGATGAAATGCAGCTTTACCGTTTTAAGATCCGGAGAATAACAAGGACGGGCGGCGAGAACTGGCAGGAAACCCTTGAGGAAGTAAAGGCTTTCAAAGATCAGTGGCTTGCAAAAAAACAGCCTGCCG
The DNA here is from genome assembly GCA_900542015.1 of uncultured Lachnospiraceae bacterium. GTDB lineage: Bacteria > Bacillota > Clostridia > Lachnospirales > Lachnospiraceae > UBA2882. Next base: position 122,448 of record UQLY01000005.1, read on the forward strand.
GGGATACGGAAGATCAGGAACAGGACGAAGAGCAAAGCGATCTGGAGGACCCTTCGGAACTGTATCTGGAGATCGGACTGCTGTATTGGGATTTGAACGATACCGATTCTGCAATGCGGACCGTGGAGGAAGGTTTACATAAGTATGGGGAGCGTACCAACCTGCTGTGGTTAAAAGGCGACCTGCTTATGGATACGAAGGATGATAACGGTGCGTTAAGCTGCTTTAAGAAGATTGCGGAGCGGGAGCCGGATAACGCCAACGCGCATATAGATATCGGAAAATGTCTGGACAATCTGGGCTTGCATAAGGTCAACGACCGCGCCGAGAAAGCGATTTTGGAATATGAAAAAGCCTACGAAATCAACCCCAGACATTCAGAGGTTAATTTCCTGCTGGCGCGTATGTATAAACGTAAATTTTTGTACAACCGTTCCGACAAAAAAGCATACGAAAAGGCACTGTTTCACAGCAATGCACAGTTGGAAATCAGCGAGGACGACGCTTTTTACTATATAGAGCGGGGCTTATTGTATGAAGAGGTGCACGAGCTGGAATTGGCGCTGGCGGATTTCTTAAAGGCGGCGCAGTTAGAGCCAGATAATATTTATGCCCATAATAATGCGGCGGATATTTACCGCAAAATGAAAAAGTTTGAAGAGGCGCTGCAAGAGTCGATGGAAGCGTTAAAACTTCCCAACGAAGGAAACAGTGTCTGGGTGTGCTCGGGAATAGCGGACGCTTACGAGGGTCTGGGGGACTATAAAAAAGCCATCGAATATACCCAAAAGCAGATGAAGGTTGTGCCAAGAAGCGCTTATCTGTTGGAAAACCTTGCAAGAAGATGGTGTAAGGTGCATCAGTATGATAAGGCGCGGGAAGTCTATGACGAAATGTTAAAAAACAACCTGATGAACGGCAGATATGTCCTCTGGAACAAGGCGGAAACCTACAGCCAGGAAGGAAACAACCCGGAGGCGGAAAAGTATTATCGGAAAGTAATCAGCCAGGAAAAAAACAATCCTCAGGTATTGTTGGAATGCTATCGGAGAATCGGAGATTTTTATCATCATACGGACGCTTTTAAAAAAGCGATTGAAGCGTATCTGAAATGTATCGAACTTGTCCGGGAAATTGATCAGACGGATGAGCGGACCGTTTCAAATCGTTACTATGATATTGCCGAGTCTTATCATGATATGGGAGATCAGGCGCAGGCGGCGGCTTATGCGAAAAAATATCTGGATTCTCTTTTAAAGCTGGACGGCAGCTATGAGCAGAGAATATTTGAGGATAAACGCTACAGCATGGTAAGGGCATATTTTATTACCTATGCCTTTGTCATGACAGGCGATCTGGAGCAGGCGAAAAAATACCAGAAGGTCGTCACGGAATGCTATCCCTGCGACGATTGTTACATGAAGGCGTGCAGCGAAGCGTATTACGGGCAGGGATTGATCTTCGAGGCGGAAGGAAAGCTTGCGGAAGCGGCGGAATATATGCAGAAGGCGGCGGATGTTTCCGACGTGGAATATGTCTGCGGCTGCGACAGTATGCGGGCGTTAAAGCGGGTACGGCGAAAGATGGCGGCGTTGGAGCGTGCAAAGGAAGCGCAGAAAGAAAATACCGCACAGGGCGCGGCGCCGCAGCCGGAGACGCCGCTGACTGCGGAAAGCGACAGGACTTCAAAGAAAAAGGGTATTTTTGACTTCCTGAAAAAGAAAAAATAGGCAGCACGGAAATGGAGATATACAATGATTGTAGGAATAGACTTAGGAACAACCAACAGCCTCGTGGCGTATTTTACGGACGACGGACCGAAGATCATCCCCAACAGACTTGGGAAAAATCTGACGCCGTCCATCGTCAGCATCGATGAAAACGAAGAGGTATACGTGGGAGAAACGGCAAGGGAAAGGATGCTGTTATATCCCGACAGCGCCGCGTCGGTATTCAAACGGGATATGGGAAGCGACCGCAAATTTCAGCTTCTGCACAAACAGTTTCGTGCCGAAGAGCTGTCCGCGCTGGTGTTGAAGGCGTTAAAGGAAGACGCGGAGGCATATCTGGGAGAACCGGTAACCGAAGCGGTCATCAGCGTGCCTGCATATTTCAACGACGACAGGAGAAAGGCGACGAAACGCGCCGGAGAGCTTGCCGGACTGAAGGTGGAGCGTATTATCAGCGAACCCACGGCTGCGGCGATCGCCTACGGCTTATACCAGAGTCACGAAAACGCTAAATTTCTGGTATTTGACCTGGGAGGCGGTACCTTTGACGTATCCATTCTGGAATTATACGATTCGATTATCGAAGTGCGCGCGGTAGCGGGAGATAACTTTTTGGGCGGCGAAGATTTTACCCGCGTGCTGGAAGATTTGTTTTTTGACAAGCATAAAGAGATCGACAAAGAAAAGCTGTCGTTCCAGACTCTGCGCCATATCAGCAAGCAGGCGGAAATCTGCAAAAGAGGCTTTACCGACAGCAATGTGTCCAAAATGGTGTGCAACATTGACGGAGAGACGGTGGAAATGGGGATTACCCTTGAAGTATATGAAGCCGCATGTGAGGAACTGCTTGAGAAAATCAAACAGCCCATCAAGCGCAGCCTTGCGGACGCACATATCAAGGTAAAGGATATTGATAAGGTTGTACTGGTCGGCGGCGCCACCAAGCTGTCCTTTGTCAGAAAGTTTGTGGGCAGGATTTTCCGTACCATTCCCGATACCAATATCAACCCGGATGAGGCGGTTGCTCTGGGCGCGGCGGTGCAGGCGGCGATGAAGGAACGCAACGCCATGATCAAGGAGGTTATATTAACGGACGTCTGCCCCTTTACGCTGGGCACGGAAGTTGTGATGGAGCGGGAGGATAACATCTTTGAGGGCGGACATTTCTGTCCCATTATCGAGAGAAACACAACGATTCCCGCAAGCCGCACGGAGCGTCTGTACACGGTCCGGGACAATCAGACAAAGCTGCGCGTCAAAATCCTTCAGGGAGAGAGCCGTTTTGCCGCAAATAACCTGCTGCTTGGAGAAATTACGATTAAGGTGCCCGCGGCAAAGGCGGGAGAAGAGCCGGTAGACGTGACCTATACTTATGATATCAATTCCATACTGGAAGTGGAAATCAAGGTAGTCTCCACCGGAGAGAAGGTAAAACAGATCATCAAGGGCGGACATACGGATATGAGCGATGAAGAAATCGAAGAGCGCATGAAGGAAATCGCTTATCTGAAAATCCATCCCAGAGAAAAAGAAGAGAACAAGCTTCTCCTGTTGAGGGGCGAGCGCCTGTATGAGGAAAGCCTCGGAAACGACCGCCGGATCGTGGAGCGCGCCCTGCAGAAATTTGACGACGCCTTAAATACCAGAGATAACGCAAAAATCGAAGAGGCGAGAGAGGAATTTCGGATCTTTTTGAAGGAATTTATGGAGGATATTTAGAACACAATCGCAACGGTATCTGTCAAAGGAAGAAAACGTGTTTCCATGACAGGTACCGTTTTTTATAGTGCCGCCGGATTTTGGAAAATAAAATGGACAGGTAAGCCGATAAACGGTCTACCTGTCCGGCAACCGGCAATAAAATCATCCATGAAAAGAAAACGGCATATCATCCGTTCCCATATCGTCCGGAATATCCTGTAAGCTTTCCTGCAGCTTTTCTTCGGTTTTTACCATAGCCTCCGAAGCAAGATCCATATAGCGGATGAAAATATCTTCCACGCTGTTTCCCGATTCGTCGGCGATTTCTTTAATTACAGGCATCAGACGTTCCAACTGGACGCTGATCTGGGTTTTCTGGGGATCAATATCGGCGCATACTTCGTTGGCGTAGCTTGTGATCCGGTCTAAAAATTCTTTGTCCTGATCTGTCATGTTGTTCAACTCCTTTTGCCGTTCATTTTAGCATGTAACGCTATTACTGTCAAAGAACCGCCGTCACAGAGCCAAAACTTTTTTCCTTGTTTTAGATGTGCGTATTTGGTACAATAAAATAGATACGAGAGAAAAACAGTCGGAGGTAATTATGGCGGATATCAGACCATTTTCGGCGATCAGACCCGCGAAGGGGATGGAGTCAAAAATTGCGGCTCTGCCTTATGATGTATATAGCAGGGCGGAGGCAAAAGAAGCGGTTAAGGACAACAGCGATTCCTTTTTAAATATCGACCGCGCGGAGACGCAGTTTCCCGATGATGTGGATACTTATGCGGACTGCGTTTATGAGAAAGCGAACGAGTTGCTGCGGGGCATGATCCGCGACGGCAAATTCATCAGAGACGGAAAGCCCTGCTATTATATTTATCAGTTGGAAATGGAAGGGCGTAAGCAGACGGGAATTGTTGCATGCAGCAGCGTAGACGATTACAGGGACGGCGTGATCAAACGGCATGAAAATACAAGAGCGGACAAGGAGGCTGACCGCATCCGCCATGTGGATACGACGAACGCCCAGACCGGACCGATTTTTCTTGCGTTCCGCCGCAGCGACAGCTTGAAACGCATTGTGGAAAAGACGCTTTTACATACGCCTCTTTATGATTTTACCGCAGAGGACGGCATTGCCCACAGAGTATGGATCATTGACAGGGACGAAGATGTGGAAAAAGTCCGGGAAGCGTTTGAGGGGATGGACAGCATCTATATTGCGGACGGGCACCACAGATGCGCGTCGGCGGTAAAGGTGGCGCTTAACCGAAGAAGCCGCTATCCGGAGGATGCAAAAAACGAGGCGTATAACTATTTCCTTTCAGTGCTGTTCCCCGATGACGAATTGAAAATCCTGGACTATAACAGAGTACTGCGGGATTTAAACGGCATGACGCCCGGGGAATTAAAGGAACGTCTGTCAGAGCATTTTATCGTGGAAGAAGCGGCGAAAAGCCCATACAGACCGATGAAAAAAGGCGAATTCGGCATGTATCTCGATCATAAGTGGTATGTGGTCACGGCAAGGGAAACTATTTTAAGCAGCGACGTCGTGGAAGGCTTGGACGTCTCTCTTTTACAGACCTATGTGCTGGATCGGCTGTTTGGGATTCAAGACCCCAAGACGGATCAGCGGATCGAATTTGTGGGCGGGATTCGCGGCTTGAAGGAATTGGAAGAGAGAGTGGAGGACGGGGCGGCGTGCGCGTTTTCCATGTATCCGACCTCGATCGGAGAATTGTTTGCGGTAGCTGACGCAGGCAGGCTGATGCCGCCGAAATCAACATGGTTTGAACCGAAGCTGAGAAGCGGCTTATTTATCCATGATATTACAAGGGGAGAGAAACAATATGAATAATAAACTTTACAAATTGATGGATTGGGCGGGAATTGAAGCGATCGTATATTCTGAGGAAGATAATCCCCACAAATTGCTCGGTATCCATACGGTAACCGGAGGCAAACTCGCGCAGGTCTTTTACCCGGGAGCAACGGAAGCCGTGCTGCATACCAAAAACAAGGATTACCCTATGGAAATGGCGGATGAAGAGGGCTTTTTTGCAGTGCTTATCCCCAAAGCAACAAATACGGACAAATACAGCTATACAATTACCCTGGAAGACGGAACCACAAAGGATTTCTATGATCCCTACGGCTTTGAGCCCGTGATCAGCAAAAAGGATACGGAAAAATTCAACGGGGGCATCCATTATGAAATCTATCATCTGTTAGGGGCGCATCCCTATGTGATCGACGGCATTCACGGCGTTTTGTTTGCGGTATGGGCACCCAACGCCATGCGCGTCAGCGTCGTGGGCGATTTTAACCACTGGGACGGCAGGGTGCACCAGATGAGGAGACTTTGGGATTCCGGGATTTTTGAATTGTTTATCCCCACGGCGAACGTAGGGGACCATTACAAATTTGAGATCAAGGCAAAGGGCGGTTTGACCTTTTTAAAAGCGGACCCTTATGCCGTTTACAGCCAGAAAAGACCGGAAAACGCTTCCATCGTCTACGATCTGACGGGATTTTCCTGGACGGACGATCAGTGGATGGCGCAAAGACAGGAATGGGACGTGCACAAAAATCCCATGAGCATTCTGGAGGTGCATCTCGGTTCCTTTGCAAAGCCTGAAGACGGCAGGGATTTTTATACCTACCGGGAACTGGCGCCTAAAATCGCATCCTATGTGAAGGAAATGGGTTATACCCATATCGAGCTGATGCCGGTTATGGAGCATCCTTTTGACGCTTCCTGGGGCTATCAGGTCATCGGCTATTATTCGCCCACGTCCCGTTACGGTACGCCGGAGGATTTTCAGTATTTTATGAATACGATGCACGAAAACGGCATCGGCGTAATTTTGGACTGGGTTCCGGCTCATTTTCCCAGGGACACCCATGGTTTGTCCAATTTTGACGGCACCTGCCTGTACGAACATGCGGACCCGAGAAAGGGCTCTCATCCTCATTGGGGCACCTTGATCTTTAATTACGGCAGACCGGAGGTCAAAAATTATCTGATTGCCAACGCCCTCTATTGGGCGAAGGAGTTTCATGCGGACGGGATTCGTATGGACGCGGTGGCTTCCATGCTCTATCTGGACTACGGCAAGAAGGACGGAGAGTGGGTCGCCAATATGTACGGCGGCAAAGAAAATCTCGAGGCAATGGAATTTTTAAAGCATTTAAACAGTATGATGAAAAAAGAAGCTCCCTCGGTGCTGATGATTGCGGAGGAATCTACCGCATGGCCCAATGTGACCGCAGATGTAAAAAAAGACGGTCTCGGCTTTGATTATAAATGGAACATGGGCTGGATGAACGATTTCCTGGATTACATGAAGTGCGATCCGCTGTTTCGCGCCGGCAGACACGGGGAACTGACTTTCAGCATGATCTACGCCTACAGCGAAAAATTTATTCTGGTGCTGTCTCACGACGAGGTGGTACACGGCAAATCCTCCATGATCGGCAAAATGCCGGGTAAGATACCGGAAAAATTTGCCAACCTGCGCGCGGCTTACGGATTTATGATGATGCACCCGGGCAAGAAGCTGTTGTTTATGGGGCAGGATCTTGCCGAATTTGACGAATGGAACGAAGAACGCAGTCTGGAATGGGATCTGCTGCAATATGACGATCATAAAAAACTGAACGGTTATGTGGCGGCGTTGAACCAATTTTACAAATCCCATCCCGCGTTATATGAGCTGGATGAATCTGCGGACGGTTTTGAATGGATCAACAATATTTCCGCCAATGAAAACGTGATTGTATTTCTCAGAAAGACCGGAAAGGAAAAGGAGACTTTGTTAGTCATATGCAACTTTTCGGGCGTGGACCGCGCCGATTATAAAATCGGTGTGCCTTTTGCAGGCAAGTATAAAGAAATTTTCAATTCCGACGCGAAGAAATTCGGAGGAAAGGGATTTGTCAATACAAAGGCGCTGATCAGTCAGGAGGACGAATGCGACGACAGGGAAGAATCCGTCAAAATAAAAACCGCCGCATTCAGCATTGCGGTATTTTCCTATACGCCGTTTACGGCAAAGGAAAAGGCGGAGATTGAAAAACAGCGCGAGCTGGAAAGACAGCGCAGAATCGCGGAAGAGAAAAAGAGAAAGGCAATGGAGGAAGAAAGCGCCGCCAAAGCCGCAGCAAGGGAAGCAAGGCAAAAGGCGGAGGAAGCCGACAGACTTGCCAAAGAGGCGTTAAAGCGCGCCATGGAAGAAGCAGAGCGCGCACAGGAGCTTGAGAAAAAAGCGAAGGAACTGGAAGAAGAGCGCAAAAAAATTGAGGTGGAATAAGCGTGAATTTGATCTATGAGTTATTGACTGTGGATAATATGTCCCCCGAGGAAGTGGAGAAGGAAATCGGCGTGATCAGGCAATTTCTTCAGGAGCTTCCCCAAAAGGCGTTAAACCTCGGCGTAAGAATTTTGCTTGCCGTCGTTTTTCTGCTGGTGGGGATCTGGCTGATTAAGGTAATCCGCAGGATTTTGAAAAAATCCTTAAACCGCGCGTCCGTGGATGTGGGCGTCGTGCAGTTCCTGGATTCCTTTGTCAAAGTATGTCTTTATGTCGTACTCGGATTCATGATTGCAAGCGGTTTCGGGCTGGATGCGGCAAGCGTTGTCGCCGTAGTCGGTTCCGCGGGCGTCGCGCTGGGTCTTGCGCTGCAGGGGAGTCTGTCCAATTTTGCGGGCGGTGTCCTGATTTTGCTCTTAAAACCTTTTAAAGTAGGAGATTATATTAAGGAGGATTCCAACGGGAACGAAGGCACCGTTGTGGAAATCCAGATGTTTTATACGAAATTGCTGACCTTTGACGGGAAAACCGTGGTATTGCCAAACGGCACCCTTGCCAATACCAGTCTGGTCAATTATACGGCGGCTTCTTTCCGCAGGCTGGATCTGGTCGTGGGGATTTCCTACGATTCCGACATCAGAAAGGCAAAGGATATTTTAAACAGACTGATTCATGAAAATCCGCTGGTGCTGCAGGATAAGGATAAGGTTGTTACGGTGGATGGATTCGGCGATAATTCGGTCAATATGGCGTTGAAATGTCATGTAAAATCGGAGGATTACTGGACACTCAGGGGACAGCTTTTGGAAGAAATCAAATATGCCTTTGACAAAGAGGGCGTGGCGATCCCGTTCCCTCAGGTCGACGTGCATTTTGACGGGCAAAAAGAGGCGGACGATGAAAAAAGTGTAAAAAAATAAATTTTAGTTGTTGCACAAAAACAAAAGATTGTATATAATAGCACTTGGTAATTGTGCCAGGCTGAAATAGCTCAGTTGGTAGAGCACTTCACTCGTAATGAAGGGGTCGTGGGTTCGAGTCCCATTTTCAGCTTTGATCATTCAAAGGACTGCCTTTTAAGCACGCGCTTGGAAGGCAGTTTTTTTGTTCCTGATTTGTCCGAAGGGCAAAGACGGGACGGCAGATCAAAAATTAAAAAAGAATAAACTCTATTGACACGGGATTTTTTCGGAAGTATCGTTTTAATTATAAGTCGGAGGTGAGGCATGATGGAAATAAAAGCGGAAGAAAAACAAAATGACCTTGCTGTATTGGCAAACAGTCTTGCAAGCCATTCTTTTAAAACGGGCAGAGAATATACGAAAAAACTGTTTCAGAAAATGTCGACGGCGGATTATGTAGCGATGTGGATTCTATCTAAAAGTATGGAAAACGAGGTCGGCGATTCCAAAATTTATCTGGAGGATATCGCCCAGACCCTGAAGCTTTCCATGGGAAAGGTATCGAAGATCGTTAAGGAGCTGCAGGAGAGAGGACTTGTGAAATGGAAGCATGACGGCGCCGGTGAGGAAGGCACCTATATTGTGATTACCGAAACCGGGATCAGTTCCGTGAAAAAGCAGCAGAAGATACTTGAAAAATTTTATAAAACCGTAATTGAAGAATACGGAGAGGAACAATTTGTCCGGCTCCTCGGGCAGATTGCGGAGTTGGAAGAGATTATGAACCGGGTTATTGATGAGATAGGAGGAAATTAAATGGGATATGGCGATTTTGCGGAATACGCGGCACAAAAGGAAGTCCTTTGCAGAAAGAACGATATGATATCCGATAAACTGTTTCGGGAGTACGGCGTCAACAGAGGGCTTCGTGATGAAAACGGAAAAGGCGTGCTGACGGGACTGACGAATATATCGAAGATTGTTTCGTTTCGGAATATAGACGGTAAGAGCGTACCCTGCGACGGTCAGTTGTGGTACCGCGGTTACCGGATCAATACCCTGATCGAAGAATTGGGGGAAAACGAGTACGGCTTTGAGAAAACGGCTTATCTGTTGTTGTTTGGGGAAAAGCCGGATGAAGAGGAATTGAAGGAATTTAAGCGGATCTTGGGAGAAGCGAGAAACCTGCCAACCAATTTTACCAGAGACGTCATTATGAAAGCGCCTTCCAAGGATATTATGAATTCCATGACGAGAAGTATTCTGACGCTTGCGTCCTATGATGACCAGGCGACTTCTAACAACGTGGACAACAGCATCCGTCAGTGCATTCAGTTGATTGCGATTTTCCCCATGCTTGCGGCATACGGGTATCACGCCTATAACCATTATGAAAACGATGCAAGTATGTATATCCACAGACCGGACCCTGAATTATCCGTTGCCGAAAATTTCCTTCGGATGCTCAGACCGGACAGCACCTATACAAAGCTGGAAGCGAAAGTGCTGGATGTGGCGCTGATGCTTCATATGGAGCATGGCGGCGGAAACAATTCCACCTTTACCACAAGAGTCGTAACTTCTTCCGGATCGGATACATATTCGTCTATTGCGGCGGCTATGTCGTCTCTGAAAGGTCCTAAACACGGCGGCGCCAATATTAAAGTCATGGAAATGATGCAGGATATCAGGGAAAACGTCGGAGACTGGGAGGATTATGAGGAAGTAAAGGCATATTTGAAAAAAATACTGGACGGAGAGGCGTTTGATAAAAAAGGACTGATTTACGGAATGGGTCACGCCGTATACTCGATTTCCGACCCGAGGGAGCGGATGTTCAAGGCTTATGTGGAAGAGCTTGCAGAGGCAAAAGGAAAAGAAAAAGATATGACGCTCTACCGCATGATCGAAGAAGCAGCGCCGGAAGTCATTGCAGAGAAAAGACATATTTTTAAAGGCGTCAGCCCCAATGTAGACTTTTACAGCGGCTTTGTCTATGATATGCTGGGCATTCCTTCGGAACTTTATACGCCCCTGTTCGCCATCGCCAGAATCGTAGGCTGGAGCGCCCACCGAATCGAAGAACTCGTCGGCATGAACAAAATCATCCGCCCCGCCTACATGAGCGTAATGAAAGAAAAAGAATAACCCAAAACAAAATCATTAAGAACCCTGCGCCCCTTCAAAGACAACCTCTACCCCTCAGGGAACCCTGCGCCCTTCAAAAGCAAAACGAAGTCAGAAGAAAAATAAAGAAAGAGAAAACGAACTCAGAAGCAACACAAGGAAAAAAGCAGGCAAGAGGAAAAGTAAGCAAGAGGAAAAGCAAGCGAGAGGAATAAACCAGAAATAAAAGATAGCAGATATCAAAGGAAACCCTTAGAAACACGCCGGTACTTAATCCGCGTCCTTTGCGGATTTACGTACCGTTGCGTGTTTCTGGAGCGAAAGCGCGTTTCCGTGATATCCGCTATCTTTTATTTCGTCCGCCGCCACTCCTCCCGCCTGCCACATCATCCGCCGCCACGCCTCCCGCCTGCCGCCGCGTCCGTCAAACACTTATTTTAACCATCTTCTCCAATTTCTGAATGATAAAGTAAAGTCCGTATGCGATGAAGCATAAAATAATAATAGACGAGATTACCATATCCAGCTTAAAGACCTGGGTGCCGTAGATGATCAGGTAGCCCAGTCCGCGCCTCGCGGCGAGAAACTCTCCGATAATGACGCCGACTAAGGAAAGTCCGATATTAACCTTCATGGAGTTGATCAGCGTGGGGACGGAGTAAGGAATGACGATACGGGTGTAGGTATCCCATTTGCTGCCGCCCAGAGTCAGAATCAGCTTTTCCATTTCGGGATTCGTCTGGTGGAACTGGGTATACAGACTGATGATGGAGCCGAAGATGGCGACGGAAACGCCCGCTACGATTATGGTTTTCATGCCGGTTCCCAGCCATACGATAAATAACGGCGCCAGCGCCGATTTGGGAAGACTGTTTAAGATGACGAGAGCCGGTTCAAAAATCGCGGCAAGGGATTTGGAAAACCAGAGCAGCGAGGCGAAAACGACGGTTAAAAGCATGACAAAAAGAAAACTTAAAATGGTTTCCGCAAGGGTATAGCCGATGTGCGTGAGCAGCTCGCCGGTTTTGCCCATGGAAAAAATATATTTGACAATGCGGGAAGGGGAACTGAAAAAGAAAGAATCAATCCATTTTAAGTCCGCCGCAATTTCCCACAGCGCAATAAAAAGAAGAAACACCAGTATGCGGAAAAATCTGATTTTCCGGTGGTATTTTTCCAGTGATACAAGGTATTGTTTATGCTGTTCGCTCATCAGGGGGATTCATCTCCTTCCAAAGTATTTGAAAATATTCTCCGAATTCGGGTCGCTCCCTTGCCGCAAGAGAACCGTTTTCCTTGCCGGGAATGTCAATATCCATAATTTTAAGGACTTTCGCAGGTCTGCCGGACAGCACGATGATCTTATCCGACAGGCTGATCGCCTCGGAGAGGTCGTGGGTAACCAAAATTGCGGTTTTGCCTTCCTTGCGTATGATCTTGCCGATATCGTCGGCGACTAATAGTCTGGTCTGATAATCCAGGGCGCTGAAGGGTTCATCCAAAAGAAGCGTATCGGGATTCAGCGCAAGCGTCCGGATCAGGGCGGCGCGCTGGCGCATACCGCCGGAAAGCTGACCGGGGTATTTGTCTCGAAACTGGGATAAACCGTATTTATATAATAAATCTTCAAGCCGCTTTTTGGTTGAAGAATTTAAGGTTTTATGGATGGAAGGTCCCAATGAAATATTTTTCCAGATGGTGTTGTAGGGCAGCAATAAATCCTGTTGGAACATATAGCCGAAGGAAACGTCCGGGTCAACGCTTATGGAGCCGCTTTCGGCATGGTTTAATCCGGCGAGAATGGAAAGGATGGTGGACTTTCCGCAGCCGCTGGGACCGACCAGAGAGACAAATTCGCCTTTTGAAACAGTGAAAGAAACGTCGGAAAGTGCTTCGATTTCACCATCGGGGCGATGATAAGAAAAAGAAACACCTTGTAGTGCAATATAGGGTTCCATGAATATTCCCCTCCTTTTTTACTAATGTATGTAGAAAAAATGACTTTGTGAGGGGTTTTTGGTCTGTATTTCTTGAAAAACTGTGCCTGATATGCTATGATCAAATTTAGTTTTAACGTGAATACGGAGGATGATTATCATGGCACAGCTATGGGGAGGACGTTTTACAAAGGATACGGATGAACTGGTTTACCGCTTCAACGCTTCGATTTCCTTTGATCAGAAATTCTTTCAGCAGGATATCGAGGGCAGTATTGCACATGTGGTCATGCTTCATAAACAGGGTATTCTGACGACGGAGGAAAAGGACGCCATTGTGAAAGGACTGACCGGCATCCGCGAGGATGTGGAAAACGGCAGCCTGCAGATTACGGATGAATACGAGGATATCCACAGCTTTGTGGAAGCAAACCTGATTGACAGGATCGGCGATACGGGCAAGAAACTTCACACCGGGCGCAGCCGCAACGACCAGGTGGCTCTGGATATGAAATTATATATCCGTTCCGAAATCGTAGCGGTGGATGAGATCTTAAAGGAGTTACTGACCACGCTTCTTCACATTATGGAAGAGAATACCGAGACTTATATGCCCGGCTTTACCCATTTGCAGAAGGCGCAGCCCGTGACGCTGGCGCATCATATGGGCGCTTATTTTGAAATGTTCAAACGCGACAGACTGCGTATGAGAGATATTTATCACCGGATGAATTACTGTCCCCTGGGTGCGGGGGCGCTTGCGGGGACGACGTATCCTTTGGACCGCGTGTACACGGCTTCCCTGCTGGGGTTTGAAGGACCGACTTTAAACAGTATGGATTCTGTCGCCGACAGGGATTATATCATAGAGTTTTTGAGCGCGTTATCCACGATCATGATGCACTTGAGCCGTTTCAGTGAGGAAATTATTATCTGGAACACTAACGAGTACCGTTTTGTGGAGATCGACGACGCCTATTCCACGGGAAGCAGCATTATGCCCCAAAAGAAAAATCCGGATATTGCAGAGCTTGTCAGAGGCAAGACCGGAAGAGTTTACGGCGCGCTGATGTCCATGCTTACCACGTTAAAGGGGCTTCCCCTCGCTTACAACAAAGACATGCAGGAGGATAAGGAGCTGACCTTTGACGCCATCGATACCGTAAAGGGATGCCTTTCCCTGTTTAACGGTATGATTTCCACAATGAAATTCCGCAAGGATGTGATGGAAACCAGCGCCATGAACGGGTTTACCAACGCCACCGACGCGGCGGACTATCTGGTCAACCACGGCTTGCCTTTCAGAGACGCCCACGGCATCGTCGGCAGGCTGGTTTTAAGCTGTATTGAAAAAGACAAGGCGATTCAGGATCTGTCCATGGAAGAATTAAAAGAAATCAGCGAGGTGTTTGAGCCGGATATTTACGATGCGGTCAGCTTAAAGACCTGTGTGGATAAAAGGCTGACCATCGGAGCGCCGGGCAAGGCGGCGATGGAAAAGGTCATTGCCATGGAGAAGGAATACCTGCAAAGCGACTGGAAGGATAAGGATATGATTTATTAAGCGTCCGAAGCGCTTGTAAATAAAGTTACAAAACAAAATGAGGAGATTGAAAAGATGAGTGAAAAGTTGAAAGTCGGTATTTTAGGCGGAACAGGAATGGTAGGACAGAGATTTATTTCCCTGCTTGAGAATCATCCGTGGTTTAAAGTGACTACGATCGCAGCAAGCCCCAGATCCGCAGGAAAGACTTATGAAGAAGCTGTGGGCGGCAGATGGAAAATGGATACGCCGATGCCCGAAGCAGTCAAAAATATCATTGTAAAAAACGTCAACGAAGTGGAAGAGGTTGCGGCAGAAGTTGATTTTGTATTTTCCGCGGTCGACATGACAAAGGAAGAGATCCGGGCGATCGAGGACGCTTATGCGAAGACGGAGACGCCTGTGGTTTCCAACAACTCCGCTCACAGATGGACCCCGGACGTGCCTATGATCATTCCTGAGATCAATCCCGAGCATACGGACGTCATTGAAGCCCAGAAAAAACGTCTCGGCACAACAAGAGGATTTGTTGCGGTTAAGCCCAACTGTTCCATCCAGAGCTATGCGCCCGTGCTTTACGCATGGCGCGAGTTTGAGCCCTATGAAGTAATCGCTACGACTTATCAGGCGATTTCAGGCGCAGGAAAAACCTTTAAGGACTGGCCGGAAATGGTGGAAAATATTATTCCCTATATCGGCGGAGAAGAAGAAAAGAGCGAAAAGGAGCCCTTGAGAATTTACGGTAAGGTGGAAAACGGACAGATCGTTCCCGCTGCGGAGCCGAAGATTTCCTGTCAGTGTATCCGCGTGCCGGTATTAAACGGACATACGGCTGCCGTATTTGTTAAGTTCAGAAAACAGCCGACGAAGGAACAGTTGATCGAAAAGCTGGTATCCTTTAAGGGCGTTCCCCAGGAATTAGAGCTTCCGTCCGCTCCCAAGCAGTTTATTCAGTATATGGAAGAGGATAACAGACCGCAGGTAAAGGCTGACGTAGATTATGAAAACGGAATGGGTATTTCCATCGGACGTTTGAGAGAAGATACGATCTACGATTACAAATTCGTAGGCTTATCCCATAATACGGTCAGAGGCGCGGCAGGCGGAGCGGTGCTTTGCGCGGAGCTGTTAAAGGCAAAGGGCTTTATTAACAAAAAATAATCCGGCGGGATATGTGCATAAGAATCTGAGCATGAGAAGGGAGGTAGAACAAATGGACGATTTACAGTTTCAGCTTGATATGGTCCGCGCCTTAAACCGGCAGTTGGACGGCAAAGAGAAAATGTATCAGTTGGTTTGTTCTACCTCCCGCAATGCTTTTTTATACATACAGTTTCAGAAGAATACCATTGAGATATTGGGCAATTGGGACGGTTTCTTTGATTTCGGGTTAAATACGCCCATGGATATGAACCGGATTCCGGAACTGGTGGAAAAGGCGGGAAGAAGCGAGCTGCGAAAACTGTTGTTTCTGGAAAATTCGGGCGAACAGAACCGGGTCGCGGAGTGCAGGCTTTCCGACTCCGATAAATGGCTGGAGTTTGAATGTACGGTATGTTACAGCGACGGTAAGCCCGTAGAAAAGGTAATCCGTATCCGTGACATTACCAAATCTAAAAAGCAGAACGAAGAATTGCGCTATATGGCTTATTACGATATGCTGACGGGATTATACAACAGGAATTACTTTATCCGGATACTCAGCGAATGGCTGCGCGACGCAAAGGACAGCCATGACGCCGTTGCCGTTATGTGCGTGGATATTGATAATTTTAAGAAAATCAACGACGGGCTCGGCATGATCGCAGGCGATGAACTGATTCAGGCGTTCGGACTGTTTTTAAAAGGCTTTATGGACGAGCGCACGATTGTGGCGCATGTGACGGACGACACCTATTATATCGCGGTCAAAAATCCCGTGGGGAAGCGCAGCGTGGAAGAGCTGTTCCGTTCCATCGTACAGAGGGTGGAAGATCCTTTCCGCCTGATCGGAGGACAGGAGATTTTTATTACCGTCTGCGTGGGCGTTGCGGAATATCCCGAGGCGGCGGCAAACGCGCTGGAGCTGATTAACTGTTCGGAAATCGTTATGTTTCGCGCCAAAGAACACGGACCGAACAGTATGCGGTACTTTGAAACGCCGATTTTCCAGGATTTTATCGATAATATCAATATAGAAAATAAATTAAAAGAAGCTGTCAATATGAACCGCTTTGTGTTATATTACCAGCCGCAGTATGATTCCAAATCAAAAAAACTGCGCGGGGTGGAAGCGCTGATCCGCTGGCAGGACGAGTCGGGCAAGATGATCAGTCCCGGCGTATTTATTCCCGTGGCGGAAAGGAGCGGCATGATCGTACCCATCGGCACATGGGTATTGGAAGAGGGTATCCGAAAGTATGCCGCATGGAGGAAGAAATATAACTGCAGTATGGTTCTGTCCCTCAATATTTCGGCGATTCAGTATAAACGTCCCGATTTTGTGGGCAATCTTCTGGAAATATTGGAAAAATATCAGGTAAATCCAAAAGATATCGAGCTGGAAATTACCGAAAGCGTGCTGATCGATGATTTTGACCAGGTGGTGGCGAAGCTGCATACCTTAAAGGAATACGGCGTTAAAATATCTCTGGACGATTTCGGTACGGGTTACTCGTCCCTGTCCTATTTAAAAGGGCTTCCCATCGATACCTTAAAGATCGATAAGTCCTTTATCGATACGGTTATACAGGATAAAAGCACCCGGGTCATTACAGAATCCATTGTTTCCATGGTCAAAAAGCTCGGATATGAAACCGTTGCCGAAGGCGTGGAGACCGAGGAACAATATGAATATCTGAAAAAAATAGATTGTGACAATATTCAGGGATTTTTGTTGGGAAAACCGATGCCGGAGGAGGATCTCGCGGATCTGCTGATGCAGGAAGGCGCGACGGGCTGAGACGGAGAAAAGCCGGCGGTTTTTGGAGGCAGTTTGGGGTAAGGTAAAGTTTTCTATGTTAATTGGGCGCGATCACGAGTATACATATTTAGAAGAATACAGGATGAGGCCGGGCAGCCAGCTTTTGGTTTTCTATGGACAGAAGTTTCTTGGGAAAACCGCTTTTTTGCTGGATTTTTGCAAAGACAGGCCTTTTTCTTATTGCCTTGCAAAGCCGGGCTGCGAGGACCGAATTTTAGAGGAACTGAAATCGGAGGCGGAGAAGCTTTCACAATATCCCAAAACGGAAAAGAAGCTGTTGATTATCGACGAGTTTCAGCATTTATCCAAATCGGAACAGTTTATGCCCTTTTGTCTGAATTTGCTGGAAAAAGAGAGTATCCTGATTTTGTTTGTATCGTCCGCCTGCAGTTGGGTGGAAAGCTCCATGGTCAAATGCTTTGGGAAAAACGCGGCGCGCATCAGCGGCTTTTATAAATTCAGAGAGCTTTCCTTTGCAGGTATTTGTAAAGAATATCCCGATTATCCTAAGGAGGAGCTGTTTTTGCTTTACAGCGTTTTAGGCGGCGTGCCGGGACTTTGGAATTTTATGGATATGAAAAAGGGTGCGGTAGAAAATATCCGGGAACAGGTCCTGTCAGACCGTTCCTATCTGCGCCATGCGGGATATCAATATTGTCTGGAGGGGCTGAGGGAAAGCGGCGTCTATGATACGATCCTTACGGCAATGGCGCAGGGCAATGCAAAATTAAACGATTTGCACCGGGTTACGGGGTATTCCAGAGCTAAAATCAGCGTTTATCTGAAAGCGCTGATGGAACAGGGACAAATTGAAAAAGTATATTCCATTGACTGTCCGGGGCGGGAAAATGCCCAAAAGGGAATTTATGAGATCAGCAGTCATTTTACCGATTTCTGGTTTACTTTTATTTATCTTCGTGAAAAAGAGCTGATCCGGTATGGGGAAGCGGAGTTTTACGACCGTTATATCAAAGAAAAACTGGCGGATTACTGCAATCCGTATTTTCAGAAGATCGTAAAGGAGTATTTTGTGCTTTGCGGGATCGTGGGAAAGGACCAAATCGCCCGTGCCCACCGGTTCTTAGGCAAAAACAACCGGATCGATCTGATCTGGAAACAGGAAGAGGGGTATTGCGCGGTCAAATGCGGCAGGCTGAAGGCGATGACGACCTATGAAGATTACCGGAAGCTGACGCTTGGAGCAAAAGAAGCCGACGTATCCTTAAACGGCTGTTATCTTATTTCCGGCAGAGATTTTGATGAAAAGCTGACGCTGGAGGCGAAAATGAAGCCGCAGCTTCGTCTTTTGACATTTGATGAGATTATGAAAGCATTTCTTGAAAATTAAGGTATGATTTATGGATAAAAGTTTATTTATCGCGGAGAAGCCCAGCGTGGCGAGAGAATTTGCCAAGGCGCTGAAGGAGCAGATGAAATCCTTTCAGGGATATATGGAATCCGAACACGCCGTTGTGACCTGGTGCGTCGGTCATCTTGTTACCATGAGCTATCCCGATGCTTACGACGAAAAACTGAAAAGGTGGTCCTTGCAGACGCTCCCTTTTTTTCCGCCCGGGGATGAGTTTAAATATGAAGTCATAAGCGGGGTAAAACAACAGTTTGATATTGTCAGCGGACTGTTGAACCGGGAGGACGTCAAAAGAATTTATGTATGTACCGACTCGGGAAGGGAAGGGGAATACATTTACAGGCTGGTGGAGCAGGAAGCGCATATAAAGGGCAAGGAGCGCAAGAGGGTCTGGATCGATTCCCAGACGGAAGAGGAGATCCTGCGGGGCATCAGAGAGGCAAAGGACTTGTCCGAATATGACAATCTGGGAGCTTCGGCTTACCTTCGCGCAAAGGAAGATTATCTGATGGGAATCAATTTTTCCCGTCTGCTGACCTTAAAATACGGCGATTATATTAAAAACGCCTTATCGATGGAAAAGAATGCGGTTGTTTCCGTCGGTCGTGTCATGACCTGCGTTCTGGGCATGGTGGTGGACCGGGAACGGGAGATCCGTCATTTTGAAAAAACGCCTTTTTACCGCGTTGTCGCCGGGCTTGATCTGACGGGCAGCGGCTTTGAAGGGGAATGGAAAGCGGCGGAAGGCTCGGCGTATGAACAGTCGCCCCTTTTGTATAAGGAAAACGGCTTTAAAAAGGAAGAGGACGCCAAAGCGCTGATAGAACAGTTAAAGCCCCATGATACGATGACGGTCGCTAAAATCGAAAAAAAGAAGGAAAAGAAAAATCCGCCGTTATTGTACAATCTGGCGGAACTGCAAAACGACTGTTCCAGATTGTTTAAGATCAGTCCTGACGAGACGCTTAGGATCGCCCAGGAACTGTATGAAAAGAAGCTGACGACTTATCCGAGAACCGACGCGAGAGTATTGTCTACGGCGGTGGCGAAGGAGATTTACAAAAATATCAGAGGGCTGTGTTCTTATGCGCCCATGGCGGAACGCGCCGCCTGGGTGTTAAACAGCAAGACCTACGCCTCGATTGCAAAGACGAGATATGTCAATGACAAGCTGATCACGGACCATTATGCGATCATTCCCACGGGGCAGGGGCTTTCCGCCTTAAATGGGCTGCATCCCGTTTCGGCAAAGGTCTATGAATTGATCTGCGGCAGATTTTTAAGTGTATTTTATCCTGCAGCCGAGTATGAAAAGCTTTCGCTCATTTTGCAGAAGGGAAGGGAATCCTTTTTTGCTTCTTTTAAGGTATTGGTGCAGCCCGGTTATCTGCAGGCAGCGCAATACAGTTTTACGAAAAAGAAAGAATCGGATAAAGAAGGCGAAGGCGTGCCGGAAGCCGAGAAGGAAACGGGAATTGACGACGCGCTGCGCTTAAAGCTCGCTTCTTTGAAAAAGGGAACGGAAATTCCCATTTCGGGTATGGAAATCAGGGAGGGGGAGACTTCTCCGCCGAAGCGTTATAACTCAGGCTCGCTGATCCTTGCCATGGAAAACGCGGGACAGTTAATCGAAGACGAGGATCTGCGGGAACAGATTAAGGGAAGCGGAATCGGCACCTCCGCCACCAGAGCGGAAATTTTAAAGAAGCTGGTGGCAAACGGTTATCTGAATCTGAACAAAAAGACGCAGATCATTACGCCGGCGTGTCTGGGAGAAGTGATTTACGAAGTGGTCAACTGTTCGATCAAGTCCATGTTGGACCCGAAACTGACCGCAAGCTGGGAAAAAGGTTTGACAATGGTCGCGCAGGGGGATATCACTTCCGACGAATATATGGTAAAATTAAAAGGGTTTATCTCCAGAAGGACCGATTACGTGAAACGGACGGACAACCGGGGATATTTAAACCAGTGCATATCCTATGTCTGCGGCAACTATAAGGACGGCGGAAAGAAAAATTCCGGCAAAACAAAAGCCGGTACAAAATAAAAGGGAAAGCAAAAAACGAAAACCAAAAAGAAAATCAAAAGGAAAAGGGAGAGAAGCGTATGTTAGAAATGTTTAGAACCGACAAGTATCTGGATGTCAACAAGACACTGGCACAATTTTTGTTTGAGGGAATCGATTATCCGTGGGAAGTCCTTCCGAGGATCGAAGCCTTTATCATGCAGTTGGGACCGATGCTGCCCGCAGAGGATTTTGATAAGATCGGCGATAACGTATGGATCGCAAAATCGGCAAAGGTGGCGGATACGGCGAGCATAACGGGTCCCTGTATCGTGGACGAAAACGCGCAGATCAGACATTGCGCCTTTATCCGCGGCAACGCCATTATCGGCAAAGGCGCGGTTGTGGGCAATTCCTGTGAAATCAAAAACAGCCTGCTTTTCGACGAAGTAGAGGTGCCCCATTACAATTATGTGGGGGACAGCGTGCTGGGTTACAAGGCGCATCTGGGAGCCGGAGCCATTACCTCCAATATCAAAAACGACAAGAAAAACGTAGTTATTAAATTCCCTCTCGGAGAAATCGAGACGGGGCTTCGCAAGCTGGGCGCGGTCGTAGGCGACAACGTGCAGGTAGGCTGCAATACCGTGTTGAACCCCGGCACGGTCATCGGAAGAAATACGAGGATTTATCCTCTTAATTCCGTCAGAGGATGGCTGGATGAAAACTCCATCTACAAAAAAGAAGGCGTTGTATCTGAGATCATTTAGTAAATCTGTGATTGCTTTTTCATAGTTTCATAAAGTCTTTCTATTGACGAATGAGCGGAAGTATTGTATATTTTACTAGGTTGAAGCGATAAAGCATCAGCCCAGTCACTATCGCCGGCAGCATGGCATATGCTCCGGCAAAATAAAAGGGAGGAAGACATTATGAAGAAACTTATGGCAATGCTTATGGTCGGCGTTTTGTCCGCGTCTTTATTGGTTGGCTGCGGTTCCGAAGCTACGACAGAGACGGAAGCGCCCGAAGCGGAAACGACAGACAACGAAACAGAAGCAGCGGATGAAGGCGCAGAAGCGGAAAGCACAGATGCAGAAAGCACGGATGCGGAAGGCGATACTTACAAAATCGGTATCATCCAGTTGGTTGAGCATCAGGCTTTAGACGCTGCAACGGAAGGCTTTGAAGCTGCATTGACAGACAAACTGGGAGATAAAGTAACCTTTGATTACCAGAATGCTCAGGGCGAGTCTACAAACTGCGCGACCATTTCCACCAAATTCGTCAACGACGGCGTTGACCTGATTATGGCGAACGCTACGCCCGCTTTGCAGTCTGCGGCGGCGGCAACCAATGAAATTCCGATTATCGGAACGAGCGTAACCGATTTTGTAACGGCGGAGGTTGTAAACAGCAATGAAGAACCCGGCACAAACGTTACCGGCGTATCCGATCTTGCACCGGTTGACGAACAGATCGCTTTGCTGCAGAGAGTATGTCCCGATATTTCCAAGGTAGCGGTTGTATACTGTTCCTCTGAAGCAAACTCCGTATTCCAGGCGGACCTTGCGACAAAATACCTCGAGGAAGCAGGCATCGATTATGAAGTATATACGGCTGCGGATTCCAATGAAATCCAGGCGGTTATCACATCTGCCGTATCGGACTGCGACTGCGTTTACATTCCGACGGACAACACCTTTGCGGACAATATGGAAATCGTTAAGAACGTAACCGTTCCTGAGGGAATCCCTGTTATCTGCGGTGAAGAGAATATGTGTTCCGTAGGCGGTCTTGCCACATTGAGCATCAGCTACTACGATCTCGGATATAAAGCCGGCGAAATGGCATATGAGATCCTGGTAAACGGCGCTGATCCCGCTACGATGCCCATCGAATTTGTATCCGACGGTATTGTTGCAAAATACAATGCGGAGACGACGGAAGCGATCAACTGGACTGTTCCGGAAGATCTGGTAGCTATCGAAACAGAAGAATAAAAAGCGCGGGTTTGTTACCCGAATGAAACGGATGTCTTAGGAGAGAAGGAAAACTTCCTTTCTCCCGGGGCATCTATTTTTTTATTTCCTCTTTCCACTTTTCCATATTTTTGTTATACTGTCGATTAGGTGGGGTTTTTATCCTGCAGAGTGAATTTACTGGAGGTTTTTGTATGTTTAATTTTGTTGCATTATTGAATGCGCTGCCCGGCTCCGTGGCGCAGGGCGTGATCATGGGGATCATGGCAATCGGCGTCTACATAACCTATAAGGTGCTGGACTTTGCCGATCTGACGGTAGACGGCAGCCTTTGTACCGGCGGCGCGGTTTCGGTTATGCTGATCATGAACGGAGTCAATCCGTATGTGTCCTTGCTTGCCGCTTTTGCCGTGGGTATGCTTGCCGGTCTGCTGACGGGATTTTTCCATACGGTCATGGGAATCCCCGGAATATTGTCCGGTATTTTAAGCCAGCTCGGCTTATATTCCATCAATATGAGAATTATGGGCAAGTCCAATCAGGCGGTCAGCGTGGATAAATATGATTTGGTCGTGAGCCTGCGTTATATCAATATGGCGATCCTGGTTACCCTGATTTTTGTGGTTGCGGTAATCGCCATTCTGTATTGGTTTTTGGGAACGGAAATCGGTTCGGCGGTGCGCGCTACCGGATGTAATGAAAATATGGCGAGAGCGCAGGGCGTGAATACCAATATCGGCAAAATCATCGGTCTGGTGATTTCTAACGGTCTGGTAGGTCTTTCCGGCGGATTGTATGCACAGTATAACGGCAATGCGGACATCAATATGGGACGAGGCGCCATCGTTATCGGACTTGCTTCGGTCATCATCGGAGAAGTATTATTCGGAAAATTGTTCCGCAATTTCGGATTAAAGCTGTTTTCCGTTGTGATCGGCTGCGTGATCTACTTTGCGGTAATCGCTCTGGTACTGCAGCTTGGTCTGAGCACGACGGACTTAAAGCTTTTCAGCGCGCTGATCGTCGCCGTATTCCTGGCAATTCCATATTGGAGCGGACGTTATAAAGCGACGCACCCGTCAGGCGTGAAGAAGGGAGGAAAGTAAGATGCTGGAAATTCATAATTTAAGTAAAACTTTCAATCCCGGCACGGTCAATGAAAAGAAGGCTTTGACCGATGTGTCCCTGACTTTAAACGAAGGCGACTTCGTTACGATTATCGGCGGCAACGGAGCCGGAAAATCCACGATGTTAAATGCCATTGCGGGCGTATGGCCCATCGATTCGGGCAGCATCAGCGTCGGCGGCGTGGATATCACAAGGCTTCCCGAGCATAAGCGCGCCAAATATATCGGAAGGGTATTTCAGGACCCGATGATGGGAACCGCCGCGGACCTGGGTATTGACGAAAACTTAGCCATTGCCGCAAGGCGGGGCAAGCACCGTACTTTAAGCTGGAGCATTACCCGCAAGGAAAGAGAAAGATATATGGAACTGTTAAAGTCTCTGGATCTGGGATTGGAAGACAGACTGACTTCCAAGGTCGGTCTGCTGTCAGGTGGACAGAGACAGGCGATAACCCTGTTGATGGCTTCCCTGGAAAAGCCGCAATTATTATTGCTGGATGAGCATACGGCGGCTCTGGACCCCAAGACGGCGGCAAAGGTGCTCGCTTTGTCCGATAAAATCATTGAAGAGAACGGACTGACCGCGATGATGGTAACCCACAATATGAAGGACGCCATTACCCACGGCAACCGTCTGATTATGATGCACGAGGGCACGATTATTTATGACGTCAGCGGGGAAGAGAAGAAGAAGCTGCATGTTTCCGACCTGCTTGCCAAATTTGAAGAGGTCAGCGGCGGAGAATTTGCAAACGACCGCATGATGCTCAACTGATTTTTTGGGATATTCTTCATAAATGACTGGATTTTTTGCATAAAATATGAGAGAATATCAAAGGTGAGTCTAACAAAATACGACATATTTTGTTATGATATATTTCTACATAATTGAAAGGAGATTTCACATGATTTATTCAAAAGAAGTGGAAGAAATGACTTGTGTAGCACAGGGCGTTCATCATGGCTGTGCTCCAATCCCAGAGGAAGCAAAATGGGTTCAGGCAAAAGAAGTAAAAGACATTTCCGGTTTTACACACGGTGTAGGCTGGTGTGCTCCTCAGCAGGGTGCATGTAAATTATCCCTGAATGTTAAAGAAGGTATCATTCAGGAAGCATTGATCGAGACGATCGGATGCTCAGGTATGACTCATTCCGCAGCAATGGCTGCTGAAATCTTACCCGGATTAACAGTAATGGAAGCATTAAATACAGACCTAGTATGCGATGCGATCAATACTGCAATGAGAGAATTATTCTTACAGATCGTTTACGGACGTTCACAGTCCGCATTTTCCGAAGACGGTTTAGCTGTGGGCGCAGGTCTGGAAGATTTAGGAAAAGGTTTAAGAAGCCAGGTTGGTACTATGTACGGTACTCTTAAAAAAGGTCCTCGTTATCTTGAAATGGCTGAAGGCTA
Organism: uncultured Lachnospiraceae bacterium; assembly: GCA_900542015.1. Classification (GTDB taxonomy): domain Bacteria; phylum Bacillota; class Clostridia; order Lachnospirales; family Lachnospiraceae; genus UBA2882. The sequence goes on from UQLY01000005.1 coordinate 147,572, forward strand.
TGTAACAGGTATCGCTCTTGATAAAGACGATCAGATCATCGGTTACAAATTTGTCAGCCTTGGCAAGATGACAGACTTCATCAAAAAAGGTGATGATCCTAACACAGCATATGAAAAAGCATGTGGTCAGTATGGACGTGTTGATGACGCTGTTAAGATCATCGATCCACGTAAAGAGTAATAGAAGGAGGACAATAGAATGGCTTTATTTGAATCATATGAAAGACGTATTGATAAAATCAACAGCGTATTAAACAGCTATGGTATCGCTTCCTTGGAAGAAGCTGAAAAAATCACAAAAGACGCCGGACTGGATGTATATGAGCAGGTTAAGAAGATCCAGCCCATCTGTTTTGAAAACGCTTGCTGGGCTTACACGGTAGGCGCTGCGATCGCTATCAAAAAAGACTGCAAGAAAGCTGCCGACGCTGCCGCAGCAATCGGTGAAGGTCTTCAGGCTTTCTGTATTCCCGGTTCCGTTGCTGATACCCGTAAAGTAGGTTTAGGACATGGTAACCTTGGTAAAATGTTATTAGAGGAAGAGACAGAGTGTTTCGCATTCTTAGCAGGTCATGAGTCCTTCGCTGCTGCAGAAGGCGCAATCGGTATTGCTGAGAAAGCAAACAAAGTTCGTCAGAAACCTTTACGCGTTATCTTAAACGGTTTAGGAAAAGACGCAGCAAAGATCATTTCCCGTATCAACGGCTTTACCTTTGTTGAAACAGAATATGATCCTTATACAAACGAAGTAAAAGAAATCGAAAGAATTGCTTACTCTGACGGTCTTCGTTCCAAAGTAAACTGCTATGGCGCAAACTCCGTTCCGGAAGGCGTAGCAATTATGTGGAAAGAAAACGTAGACGTTTCCATTACAGGTAACTCTACCAACCCTACAAGATTCCAGCATCCTGTAGCAGGTACATATAAGAAAGAAAGAACAGAAGCAGGAAAGAAATACTTCTCCGTTGCTTCCGGCGGCGGTACAGGTCGTACCCTTCATCCTGATAACATGGCTGCAGGTCCTGCATCCTATGGTTTCACGGATACTTTAGGACGTATGCACTCTGACGCTCAGTTTGCAGGTTCTTCTTCCGTACCGGCTCACGTAGAAATGATGGGTCTCATCGGTATGGGTAACAACCCTATGGTTGGCGCTACCGTTGCGGTAGCTGTTTCCATCGAGGAAGCGGCGAAGGCTGGGAAGTTCTAATTAAATTGATTTAAAACCACAGGAACAACATATAAAGACAAATAGAACGCCGCAATTCTTATGGATTGCGGCGTTTTGTATACAATATCGGCGTATTTTTGCCCAAAGGTGTTGGTAGGAGCGACAGAAACATATTTTGCGCTTCCGCCATAACGAAATGAAGAAAAGCCGGAAACTATGCGGGTTCTGAGATTTTAAAGATTTACGGATTTGAAATAAATCAAGTTCGTAGCAACCAAGTAGCACTTGTACAGCACTCAGCCGTAGCATTCAATTTTTCGCAAATTAGGATGGGAAAAATTGAATTGTATGGAAACAGATTATTGTTGGATATGTCAAATTTATGATAAAATGCTTCAAGAGGAACAATCGTGTTACAAGGTGGTAGCCTCCCTGAAATGTACAAGAAGGGAGGTGGTGCGGATGGAAATGTTTTCGTTTCAGGACATGATTCTGTTTGCGACATTTTTTACACTGCTTGCCTACATAGATAGGAATAACAAGCGAAAATAAATAAGCCTACCTTGTCACTTGCCCGGTGAAGGTAGGCTTATTACCAACTGGAGGACAACCACTTTGTGGGCGGTTGTTCCTTTTATGCTCATAATATAGCATATTTGCCGAATTGATTCAAGTGAAATTCTTACGTGATAGTTCATGCTAATTCGTGATAGTATTATAAAGAAATCCACTCTTTTAATTGATTGTGTGACTTAAAAATGGTATGATTTTCAAAGGACAAAAAGGAGATATTATAAATGGATTGGAATGTATTTTGGAGTGCATTTGGAGCTATTGGAACCACAATAGGTTCTTTGATAACAGCTGGTGCTGTAATAGTTGCTGTCAAACAATATAAGCAACCATTAAAAAAAGTTATAAAAGTTGAATTTACATCAGCTGTATCACTAGATGAAATATCTGGCAGGTTATTATGCTTTTACTGCGTTTCCATAAAAAACAAAGGCATTAGGGCACTGCAAATCGATTCTATTAGTATTAAAGGCAATAAGAAAAAATTGTGGATAAATAATGCACAATTTAACTCTAATGCCAAGGTTAATCTTCCTATTAAAATTGAGCCAGAGGAAAATAAGGATTTTTTATTTGAGATAGAAAACTTTAAAAATGCACTTAGAAAAGCTGTCTCGGATAAAGTTTTGAGGAAAAATCAGCGATTGATTATTTTTGCAACAGATTCACTTGGAGATAATTATTATTGCAAGACCAAAGCTTTTATACGTCAAATAGTAAAATGAATTTGATTTAAGTCAATTAAATTATGAAATGGAAAATTCTTTAATGAAATGTAAAAATTGTGGAAAAGAAGGACATCATTTTCATCAAATTTATAATGCCGGATATAAATTATACAAGTAAAAATTAGGAGCAAAATTTTCTTTTCCTTATGACGATGTTGCAAGATTGATTGTTCACGATCTTCATTGCTATGATGATGAAGAACGTTATTTGAAAGAATTAGAGGAAGGCGTTGAGATAGTATCGAAAATTGTTGCTGAAAGATGAATAATATGATAAAATTTAAAAGATTTTTGGAGGGAGGAGGAAAACAAAAATGGATAAAAAGACAACGGGAATCGTTGCATACATTACCTGGATCGGACTGTTGATTGCAATTTGTGCAGGCGATAAGGAAGGTGCAAAATTCCACTTAAATCAGGCGCTGGTTATCTTTTTGTTTGGCTTGCTTGGCGTTATTCCCTGTATCGGCTGGATTTGGGAAATCTTTATCTTCGTATGCTGGATCATGGGACTTATTGCGGCAATCAACGAAGAAGAGAAACCCGTTCCGTTGATCGGCGGCATTCAGTTATTAAAATAATTTTGAACGAAAAATAAGAGTCAAAAACCATTTTGATTATCCGGATCGGTTGAGGTTAGGTAATCGGAATGGTTTTCTTATATTGTGATTATAAAAAATAAATGCTATAATATCTAACGTATCTGTTTCGAGAGATAAATGGACGGAATGAGGACTGAATATGACAAAGGAAGATTTTCGCAGGCTTTGCGGCGAAAAAATCATATATCTGGACGGAGCTACAGGCTCGAATTTGATGAAGGCGGGAATGCCGGTAGGCGTTTGTCCCGAACAATGGATCTTAGAGCATGAGGACGTTTTGCTAAAGCTGCAAAGAGCTTATGCAGATGCGGGTACGAATATTGTTTATGCGCCGACTTTTACGGCAAATAGGATTAAGCTTGCCGAGTATGGTCTGGGAGACAGCATACGTCAGATCAACGAGAGTCTGGTACGGCTGTCGAAGAAAGCGGTGGGTAACAACGTGCTGGTTGCCGGGGATATTACGATGACCGGTAAACAGTTGAAGCCTCTGGGACCGCTGGATTTTGAAGAATTGGTGGACGTTTATAAAGAGCAGATCCGGTATCTGGAAGAAGCGGGCGCGGATCTTTTGGTCATTGAGACGATGATGAGTTTACAGGAGACAAGGGCTGCCGCCATTGCGGCGATGGAAGTAAGCGACCTTCCCGTCATGGCTACGCTGACCTTTGAAACCGACGGAAGGACGCTGTTTGGTTCCGATGCGCGTTCGGCGGCGATTGCCTTGACAAGCCTTCATGTGGATGCTATCGGCGCGAACTGTTCCACAGGACCGGAGCAGATGTGCGAGGTAATCCGCGCGATGGCAGAGGTCACAAATCTGCCTTTGATTGCAAAGCCCAACGCAGGGCTGCCTTCGTTGGATGACGAGGGCAGGACGGTATACGATATGGACAGCGATACCTTCGCTTCCGAAATGGTACAGATCGTGGAAAGCGGCGCTGCCATTCTGGGCGGATGCTGCGGCACGTCGCCGGAATATATCGAAAAGCTGGTAAGGAAAACAAGCGGCTTAAATGTAAAGCGGAAATCTCTGGCAGGGAGACATTTCCTGTGTTCGGAGCGACAGTCTCTGGAATTTGGATTAGACGACCGTTTTATGATCGTAGGAGAGAGAATCAATCCCACGGGCAAAAAGAAGCTGCAGGCAGAGCTTCGGGAAGGAAAGCTGGACCTGGTCGGACAGTTTGCAAAAGAACAGGAAGAATGCGGCGCGAAGGTGCTGGATATCAATATGGGCATGAGCGGAATCGACGAGCGAGAAATGATGCTTACCGTATTGGAAGAGGTGGCAAATATCACTTCCCTGCCGCTTGCCATCGATTCCAGCCATGTAGAAGTCATAGAAGCGGCGCTTCGTAAATACCCCGGAAGGGCGCTGATCAATTCCATTTCCCTTGAGAGTGCGAAAATTGAAGCGTTGCTTCCGATTGCGAAAAAATACGGAGCGATGTTTATCCTGCTTCCCCTTTCGGATGCAGGGCTCCCGAAGGATCTTTCCGAAAAGAAATCGATCATTCATGAAATTGTAAACAGGGCGCTTGCCATGGGCATGACCAAAGACGATATCGTCGTGGACGGGCTGGTAGCTACCGTTGCGGCAAATCCCAAGGCGGCAATAGAAACCCTGGAAACCATCCGGTATTGTAAAGAGATGGGACTTGCGACGATTTGCGGATTGTCCAATATTTCCTTCGGACTGCCGGAGAGAATGAATATTAACAGCGCTTTTCTGACCATGGCGATTCAGTCGGGGCTGACCATGGCAATTGCCAATCCCAATCAGGAAATGCTGGTACACGCGGCGCTGTCCGCCGATCTGCTGATGGCGAAGGAGGAGGGCGATCTTGCCTATATTGACCGGATGAACGCGGTAAAGGAAGCAAGGGAAGCGTTCTTAAAGGATAACCCCAATGCGGTTGTGACCGTTTCCGTTGTGGGCGGCTCACCGGCAAAAGCGGGGCATTCGGGAACAAAATCAGAGGGAGGTACGGATGCCGGAACCGATCCTTTGGAACAGGTAAAGGAAGCCGTCCTGAAGGGTAAGCAGAGGGACATTCTCTCACTTACCCGTAAAGCAGTAGAACAAAACATTTTGTCCCAGGATATTTTGAATCAGGCGCTCCTTCCGGCGATCAATGAAGTGGGAGAACTGTTTGACTGCGGAAAATATTTTCTGCCGCAGTTGATTTCCAGCGCGGAGACCATGAAAAAATCCATTGAATATCTGGAGCCGTTATTAAAAGCGGAGGGCGAGGAGGCGACCATGCCCACCATCGTCATCGCTACGGTAAAAGGCGATATCCATGATATCGGGAAAAATCTGGTTGCGCTGATGCTGAAAAACCACGGATTTTCGGTTGTCGATCTCGGAAAGGACGTGCCCAGAGAGGAGATTATCAGGGCGGCGAGAGAGAATCACGCAAAGATTATTGCGCTTTCGGCGCTGATGACGACCACGATGCAGGAAATGAAAAACGTCATAGACCTTGCAAGGCAGGAGGGGCTTCAGGCAAAGGTTATGATCGGCGGAGCGGTCATTACCCAGGAATATGCGGATGAGATCGGAGCCGACGGCTATTCCAGGGATGCGGCGGACGCGGTTAGGCTGGCGCAGAAGCTGTGTGATGAGTCAGGCGATTGAAAAGCGAAACAATAGATAGAAGACAGAAAGGTTTGGGTGAGAAAAATGATAGGTGCAGACGCAATGGTAAAATGTCTGGAAGAAGAAGGGGTAAAGGCGGTTTTCGGCTATCCCGGTGTTGCTATCTGTCCGTTTTATAACAGTATTTTAGAATCCGATATCGAAAGCATTCTGGTGCGGACGGAGCAGAACGCGGCGCATGCGGCAAGCGGGCTGGCAAGAGTAACGGACGGTATCGGAGTGTGCGCGGTAACCAGCGGACCGGGAGCGACCAATCTGATTACGGGAATCGCAACGGCTTTTGCCGACAGTATCCCCATGATCTGTATTACGGGGCAGGTAAACAGCGAGCTTTTGGGCAGCGATGTTTTTCAGGAAGCGGATATTACCGGAGCTGTGGAGTCCTTTGTAAAATACAGCTATCTGGTAAAAAACGTGGAGGATATTCCGAGAATATTTAAAGAGGCGTTCCATATCGCTACGACGGGAAGAAAAGGTCCGGTGCTTATCGACGTACCCATTGACGTACAGAACGCTTCTATCAGCAAATTCAAATATCCCGAAGAGGTTTCTTTGAGAACCTATAAGCCTACGGTCAAAGGGCATATCCAGCAGATCAAAAAGGTTATTAAGGAGCTGGAAAAGGCAAAGAGACCGATCATCTGCGCGGGCGGCGGCGTTTCTTTATCCCAGGCGGGAAAGGAACTGATCAAATTTGCGGAAAAGAACCGCATTCCGGTTGTTTCGACGATGATGGGGATCGGCGTGATGCCCACCAGACACCCGCTGTATTTCGGAATGGTGGGAAATAACGGCAAGCCTTATGCCAACCGCGCCATGAACGAGGCGGATATGATTATTATGGTAGGCGCAAGGGTGGCGGACCGTGCTGTCAGCCAGCCGGATTTAATCGTTGACAATAAGACCCTGGTACATATCGACGTGGACCCGGCGGAGATCGGTAAAAACGTAGGTCCCAATATTCCTCTTGTAGGCGATGCAAAGCATATATTCGCAGATTTGGAAAAGCAAGATTTTGAAGGCGATTACAGCGAATGGGTGCAGGTGCTGGACGAATACCGCAAGACCATGGAGCCGAAGAGAAAAGAGCATCCCGGCTTTGTGGACCCGGCGGCTTTTATTACCAGATTGTCCGAGAAAATGGACGACGACGCCATTTATGTAGCCGACGTAGGGCAGAACCAGATCTGGTCCTGCGGATACCATATTGTCAAGGAAGGCAGATTCTTAACCTCCGGCGGCATGGGAACCATGGGGTATTCCATTCCCGCGGCTATGGGCGCGAAATATGCGCTCAAGGACAGACAGGTCATAGCGGTATGCGGGGACGGCTCGTTCCAGATGTCCTTTATGGAGCTTGCGACCATGAGACAACACGGTATCCAAAGCAAGATTATCGTTCTGAAAAACAATTATCTGGGCATGGTCCGGGAATACCAGCATTATACCTATAAAGACCATTATTCCGTTGTGGATCTGTCGGGCAGCCCTGATTTATCCAAAATCGCGGAAGCCTATGATATGCCTTTTATCCGGCTGACGGATATGAAGGATGCGGACAGGGCGATCGATGAATTTTTAAACTGTGACCGCGCATGTCTGATGGAATGTCTGATTGACCCGATGGATTTAGTAAAATAGAAGTGAGGCGCGATATGAAAAAGATATATTCGGTATTGGTGGAAAACAGATCCGGCGTACTGGCGAAGGTTGCGGGACTGTTTTCAAGAAGATGTTTTAATATTGATTCCCTCGCAGTAGGGGAAACCGACGACTCCGCCGTATCCTGCATGACCATTGTCAGCAGCGGCAACGAACGGACGTTGGAACAGATTGAAAAGCAGCTCAACAAAAAACTGGACGTTATCAAGGTAAAGACCTTTGACGAGGGAAACAGCATTTCCAGGGAATTGATGCTGATGAAGGTAAAATACAACAAAAGCAACCGCAGGGATATTATGGAAATCTGCGAGATTATGAAAGCGGAAATCGTGGATATGAGCAAAAGCTTTATGGTCATCCAGATTTGCGCGACGCCGGATAGAATCAAGCTGTTGATCGATATGTTTTCCTCCGTGAGCATCGTGGAAGTCGCAAGGACAGGGACTTTGGCGCTGCCAAAATGCAGTGAGAACGAGTAACGGACAACAGATTGTTTCGGATGTCTGCGGATGAATAACAAGCGTGCAGATCATAACCATGGGTTATGAATGGCATAAAGGGTGTTCATACGTTGACAAAGAAAACGATATGCTGATAAAATAAGTTTCAGCACATAGGAAAGCAGGGAAAAAGATGCAGAAAAAAGTGTTTCAGTTGTTGGTAGACAACACCTCGGGCGTATTGAGCCGGATTTCGGGTTTATTCAGCCGCAGAGGTTATAATATTGAGAGCATTACCGCAGGCGTGACGGCGGACCCCAAGTATACCCGTATTACCATTGTGACCAGCGGGGACGACGAGATTCTGGACCAGATCGAAAAACAGGTAAGCAAGCTGGTAGACGTGAGGGATATCAAGGTGCTTGAGCCCGACTCTTCCGTATGCAGGGAGCTGGTCATGATCAAGGTCAGGGTAGGCGCCGACAGCAGACAGGCGGTCATTGCAATGGCGGATATTTTCCGCGCGAAGATTGTGGACGTCGCTACGGACAGCCTGATGGTGGAAATCACGGGCAACCAGAATAAGATCGACGCTTTCATCAATCTTTTGGATGGGTACGAAATTCTGGAGCTTGCAAGAACCGGTATTACAGGTCTTGGCAGAGGAACGGACAACGTTACTTATCTGGAGTAGTTCAGGGAATTGGTTAGCAACACTAACTTTCTAAACATATATACAATTAAATTTTTAGGAGGAATTTAAAATGTCACAGGAAGCAAGAATTTTTTATCAGCAGGATTGTAACTTATCCTTATTGGAAGGCAAGACAATCGCAATCATCGGCTATGGCAGCCAGGGACATGCACATGCGTTAAACTTAAAGGATTCCGGATGCCATGTTATCATCGGTCTTTATGAAGGCAGCAAATCCTGGGCGAAGGCAGAGGCTCAGGGCTTTGAGGTTTATACCGCTGCGGAAGCTGCAAAAAAAGCAGATATCATCATGATCCTGATCAATGATGAGAAACAGGCTGATCTGTATAAAAACGATATTGAGCCCAATCTGGAAGAAGGCAATATGTTAATGTTTGCCCATGGCTTTAATATTCATTTCGGCACCATCGTACCGCCTAAATATGTAGACGTAACGATGATCGCGCCCAAGGGACCGGGACATACCGTAAGAAGCGAATATCAGGCTGGAAAAGGCGTTCCCTGTCTGATTGCCGTAGAGCAGGATGCAACCGGTAAAGCACAGGATTTGGCGCTTGCTTATGCACTCGGTATCGGCGGCGCAAGAGCGGGCGTTTTGGAAACAACATTCAGAACCGAGACGGAAACAGACCTTTTCGGAGAGCAGGCAGTCCTTTGCGGCGGCGTTTGCGCGCTGATGCAGGCAGGCTTTGAGACTTTGGTAGAAGCGGGTTATGATCCGAGAAACGCTTATTTTGAATGTATCCATGAAATGAAGCTGATCGTTGACCTGATCTATCAGTCCGGTTTTGCAGGTATGAGATATTCGATCTCCAATACGGCGGAATACGGCGATTACATCACAGGTCCCAAGATCATCACAGAGGATACCAAGAAAGCAATGAAGCAGATCCTTTCCGATATTCAGGACGGTACTTTTGCAAAAGAATTTTTGCTGGATATGTCTCCTGCAGGACGTCAGGTTCATTTCAAGGCAATGAGAAAGAAAGCAAGCGAGCATCCTTCGGAAGTTATCGGTGAGGAAATCCGTAAATTATACAGCTGGAACGGCGAAGACAAACTGATCAACAACTAATAAAACCGGTAGAAGGAAAAAACAGTGATTTACGATAATGTGCTTGATTGTATGGGCAGTACGCCGGTTATCCGTTTAAACAGGATGGGATCGGAAGATTCGGCGGAGGTACTGGTAAAGTTTGAAGGTTTGAACGTGGGCGGTTCTATCAAAACCAGAACGGCTTATTATATGATTAAACAGGCGGAAAAGGAAGGCAGGATACATAAGGATACGATTATCGTGGAGCCCACCAGCGGCAATCAGGGAATCGGACTTGCGCTTGTGGGTGCGGTAAAAGGGTATCGGACGATTATCATTATGCCGGATTCCGTCAGCGAGGAACGCCGGAAGCTGGTCAGACATTACGGCGCGGAGGTTATCGTGGTGCATGATGCGGGCAATATAGGAGACGCCATCGAAGAATGCACGCAGATCGCGCAGAAAATGGCGGCGGAAGACCCTAACGTCTATGTGCCCCAGCAGTTTGAGAATCCGGCAAATCCCATGGTGCATAAACGCCATACCGCCCTGGAGATCATGGAACAGGTAGCGGGTCCCATCGACGGCTTTTGTTCCGGCATCGGAACCGGAGGAACTTTAAGCGGCATCGGCGAAGTGTTAAAGGCGCACAATCCCGAGATTACCATATGGGCGGTGGAGCCGGAGAACGCGGCTATTCTGGCGGGCGGAACCGTCGGCACCCACTTGCAGATGGGGATTGGGGACGGACTGATCCCTAAAAACCTCAACCAAAATATCTATGAGGATATTTATGTGGTAAGCGACGAGGAGGCGATCCAAACGGCGCGGGACCTGGCGAGAAAAGAAGGGCTGATGTGCGGCATATCCAGCGGGACCAACGTGGCGGCGGCGCTTGCCATGGCGAAAAAGCTGGGAAAGGGCAAAACTGTAGTGACAGTGCTGCCCGATACCGCAGAAAGATATTTTTCTACTCCGTTGTTTGAAGGGGAGTAGAGGGAGTTTTAATGAAATCGACAAATTTTTTCATGGCGTCCGACATGGGAAGGTCTTCCCGATAGGCGAAGCCAATGGTACGTTTGGGAATGGTACGTTTGAAGGTTAATTCTTTAAATGTACCATTTTTTATGTCGTTTACCACAAAATCCCGGATGACGCAGGCGATGCCCAGATCAATTTTCGCAAGCTCTATCAGCAGATCCATCGTGTTGATTTCGAGAATATTGTTCATTGTGATCTGATGGGCGGCAAGATAATTGTCCACATATTTTCGGGAAATATTTTCTTTGTTCAGCATCATAAAGTTAGCACTTGCTAACAAAGAAGTCTTGTTCCCGCCTTCCCGGATACGAAGGTTTTTTAAATAGGTGTCCGTGGCGACAAAGGTATCCTGGATTTCCCGGATCGGTTCGTAATGAAGGGTATCCACATTTGCCGGAATCCCTACCAGACCGATTTCTGTCACGCCGTTTTCAATATCCCGGATGGTTTCCATGGAAGGGTGGCAGGTAATGGATATGGTAATATGGGGATTTTCCCGGATAAATTCTTTCAGGTAGGGAAGCAGGACATATTTACAGAGCGTGATGCTGACGCCGATGGACAGATGGGAAATCCCGAGCCTTGAAATCTTGCGAAGCTGTTCCTCGCCGCTGTTGATGGAAGCGAAGGCGTTGCGTACCTGTTCATAGAGAATCCGTCCTTCCTCGGTCAGGGTAACGCCCCGGGAACTGCGGATAAACAGGGTGGTTTCCAGATTGTTTTCCAGTTTGGAAATCGCCTTGCTGATGGCAGGCTGGCTGATATACAGCTCCTTTGCGGCAAGGGAAATGTTTTTGTTTTTGGCAACCGTATAAAAAATGTGATACAGGTTCAGATTGTTTTCCATCGTTTTCGCCTCCGATTATATCCGTATAAGATATTGATTAAAAAATTGATTATGAATTGACTATGCTGTCAACTAAAAAGTCAACTGAAATATGAGTTTATCATAGCATAACTTTAAATTATAGTAAACATAAATAATATGTATTTTAATTATGCTTTGCTTTGTGGTAGTATACTGATAGAAAAATATTATCATGAAGGAGGACCATGGAATGGGAATGACAATGACACAAAAGATCCTTGCCGCACATGCCGGGCTTGATCATGTGGAAGCGGGTCAGCTGATCGAGGCGGATTTGGATCTGGTTCTGGGAAACGATATTACCAGCCCCGTTGCGATTAAGGAAATGGAAAAAATGAAGGTGGACGGGGTCTTTGATAAGGATAAAATCGCGCTGGTTCCCGATCATTTCGTACCGAACAAAGATATTAAATCGGCGCAGCATTGCAAATGCGTCAGAGAGTTTGCTTATAAAAATCAGATTACCAACTATTTTGAAGTAGGACAGATGGGCATCGAACATGCTCTTTTGCCGGAAAAAGGACTGACGGTTGCGGGAGAGGTCATTATCGGAGCCGATTCCCATACTTGTACTTACGGCGCGTTGGGCGCGTTTTCCACCGGCGTCGGCAGTACCGATATGGCTGCGGGCATGGCGACCGGCAAAGCATGGTTCAAGGTGCCAGGCGCCATTAAATTCAACCTGGTGGGAGAACTGCCCCAGTGGGTCAGCGGAAAAGACCTGATTTTACATATTATCGGCATGATCGGCGTGGACGGCGCTCTTTACAAATCTATGGAATTTGTGGGAGAGGGCGTGAAAAGCCTTTCCATGGACGACAGATTTACGGTGGCGAATATGGCGATTGAAGCGGGCGGAAAGAACGGTATTTTCCCGGTAGACGATCTTGCCATCGCCTATATGAAGGAGCATTCCGACAAACCGTATACCGTTTATGAAGCGGATGAAGACGCTGTTTATGATGAGGAATATACCATTGATCTTAATAGCCTGAGACCGACGATCGCTTTCCCGCATCTGCCGGAAAACACCAAAACCATCGACGAGATTACCGAGGATATCAAAATCGACCAGGTTGTCATCGGTTCCTGCACCAACGGACGGATCGAAGATTTAAGATGCGCCGCAAAGGTATTGGAGGGCAGACATGTGGCGGAAGGCATGAGATGTATCATTATTCCCGCGACCCAGGCGATTTATTTACAGGCGATGGAAGAGGGCTTGTTAAAAATCTTTATCGAAGCGGGCGCAGTGGTATCCACGCCAAGCTGCGGTCCCTGCCTCGGCGGATATATGGGTATTCTGGCGGAGGGAGAACGCTGCGTCTCCACGACAAACCGCAACTTTGTAGGTCGTATGGGACATGTGGATTCCGAGATTTATCTGGCGAGCCCGGCGGTAGCCGCGGCAAGCGCTGTAGCGGGCAAGATTTCCTGCCCGTGCAGATTATAGGAGGATGGAAGAATGGAAAACGCAAAAGGTATTGTATTTAAATATGGAGACAATGTGGATACGGATGTAATTATTCCTGCGAGATACTTAAATTCCTCCGATCCGGCAGAGCTTGCCACCCATTGTATGGAAGATATTGACCGGGAGTTTGTAAAGAAGGTAAACAAAGGCGATATTATTGTGGCGACCAAAAATTTCGGCTGCGGTTCTTCCAGAGAGCACGCGCCCATTGCCATTAAGGCTTCCGGCATCAGTTGTGTGATCGCGGAGACCTTTGCCAGAATTTTTTACCGCAACGCCATCAATATCGGACTGCCGATTATCGAGTGCCCCGAAGCGGCAAAGGCAATCGAGGCGGGAGACGAGGTGGAAGTGGATTTTGCTGCGGGAAAGATCTATGACCGGACCAAAGGCACCGAGTACCAGGGACAGGCGTTTCCGCATTTTATGCAAAAGATCATCGATGCGGAAGGGCTTGTCAATTATATCAACGCAAAATAAAATGTAAGACAGCCGGATATTATAATAGATAAACGGTTAAAAAATCTTTCGGTGCAAATCCGTGCGCCGGAAGATTTTTTTGTGGGAATCAAGTGGTCTCATGACCGGATCTGTGTTAAAATAAATCCGGACGGAGGGATACTTATGAATGAGGAAACCAGAAAAAACCTTTTCAAAACAATGAAAAAACGGCGAAAAAGGCGTTGCGGGACCGTGCTCTGCGGATGCTTTTCGCTTTTTTATTTCCTGTTTTGCTGTTGAGAATCGCCATTGACGCCGACTGGCTTTTATGCGTTATGATAGGCTGTCTGCTGGTTCTTATGGTTTTAGTCAGCGGCTTAAGCAAAATGGTATTTGCCGTAACGACCCTTTCCCACGCAAACTATTTGAAAAAACATCCCATGGAATGTTTTCAGATCAGATCGCAGAGATTTTATCGTTCCGCTTTTTCTTTTTTTGAAATGGGACATTACCATATTAAGGATAAGGCGGAATTTGAACTGGACGGAAAGAAATATTCCGCCTATATGTATAATGCTCTGGTAATCGACGGAAACGGAATGCTGCTGGTATTCCGGGATACCCAAAAGAAAAATGTCGTATTTGCATTTCCCATGGTTTATGCGGGCGCGGCGTAGGCGGATTTCATAATGTTTTACAAAAAAAGGAGACGGTAAGAGATGGATATCGACAATTTTTTTCATACGCTGGACGACATGTTTACCCGGGCAAAGACCCCGGAGGAAATCGACGGCTATTTATGCGATAGTCTCTCAAAAGCCAATGAGGAGAAGGACTACGGCGCTTATGTTTCCATCGGAAACGAAATGATCGGCTTTTACCGCAGCGTTTCCCAATATGAAAAATGCTTTCGGATTTCGGAAGATATTTTGATGCTGATGGAGGAATTGCAGTTAGACGGCACCGAGCATTTTGCAACCACGCTGTTAAATGTAGCGACCGGGTACCGCGCGGCGGGGCGGCTGGAGGAAAGCCTTTCCTACTATACGAGGGCACTGCAGATTTATGAACAGATTTTGCCGGCGGGAGACTACCGCTTTGCGGGACTTTATAATAATATCAGTCTTTTGCTGGAACAGTTAAATGAAAATGAAAAAGCGGTTATCTTTCTGGAAAGCGCTTTAAAAATTATCGACAGGATTCCCGAAGCGGCGTCGGAACAGGCGTCCACCAGGACTAATCTGGCGCTGGTAAAAATGAAACTCGGCAGGACGGACGAGGCGAAGGAACTGCTTTCGGATGCGATCCGCCGCTATGAGGCTCTGAAAGGGGAAAGCACCGACGCCCACTATTCGGCGGCTTTGGCGGGAATTGCGGAGCTGTATTACCGGGAAGGCGATTACAGACAGGCGCTCTCTTATTATCAAAAAGCGGCAAATGAAGTAAAACTGCACTTTGGCGAGAATGAAAGCTACAGTTTGCTTTTGCAGAACGCGGCGCTTGTCAGAGAGCATTTATCATGAGGCGGCAGGTATGAAAGGATTGGAATTAGCAAGGCTGTATTATCAGGAATACGAAGCGGACGTCAGGGAAATTTTGGGAAAAGATTTTGAACGGGTTTCCATAGGGCTGTGCGGGCAGGGATCGGAGTGTTTCGGCTTTGATGACGAGATATCGAAGGACCACGACTTCGGACCGGGTTTTTGCATTTTTGCGGACGACGGCATATTTGACCGGTACGACGGAAGGCTGAAACGGTTTTATGAAGGTCTTCCCCGGGAATTTATGGGGATCAAAAGGATTATTTCCTCCCACGGACAGGGACGCGTCGGCGTAGTCAGGACTAAGGACTTTTATTTTGCCAATCTGGGCATTGACCATATTCCCGAAACGCCGTTTCAATGGTACCAGCTTTCGGAGGAACGCCTTGCCATGGTCACAAACGGAGAAGTGTTTCACCGGGGAAACGATGAGTTTATAAAGATCCGGGAAGCGTTGTCAAAAGGCTACCCGCAGGAAGTGATGTTAAAGAAGCTCGCCTCCCGGTTTGCCGTTATGGCGCAGGCGGGGCAGTATAATTATAACCGCTGCCTTGACAGAAAGGATGAGGTCGCCGCTTATTTTGCGCTGGGGCTTTTTATGAAAAACGCGATCTCCGCCATTTACCTTTTGAACGGACGTTACATGCCGTTTTACAAATGGGCGTATTACGGCATGAAGGATTTGCGGATTCTGAAAGAATTGCAGCCCTTACTGACGGCGCTTGCCGCTTCGCGCCGGGGCGTTGCCTATGTGGATGCGGGCGCGCAGGAGGAAAAGGCGTATGACGCCCGGGTGTTAATTGAGGCGGTTTGCGGAGAAATCCAAAAGGAATGTGTGCGGCAGGGGATTCTGGATCAACCGGTGGATTTTTTGGACGACGCGGTGGCAGTCCTGCAGGAAAAACTGACCGACAACACGCTGCGAATGCTTCCGGTGGAAATGTGACGGATACCGCTTGAAACATATGTTCGATTGTGCTAGAATAATGGAAGAGATGGGACGAAAGAAGCAGAGACTTAGAAGTATAATCATTTTAATAGCCGTTGCAGCTTTGACGCTTGGCATGATTGCGGTCAGCCGGTTGCAGGGAAACGGCGCCGAAGCCGTCGTTACCGTAGACGGAAAGGCGTATGCCACGCTGTCTCTTAATGAGGATACTGCGCTTACGGTAGAGGACGGAGCGGGCGGTTACAACCGGATTGAGGTAAAAGACGGAACGGTTTTTGTGTCGGAAGCGGACTGTGCGAATCGGGTCTGCGTCAATACCGCGGCGATTTCCCGGAACGGACAGGTAATCGCCTGTATTCCGCACGGACTGGTAATTACCGTAACCGATGCAGGCGGGGAGGTGGATGCGGTTGCGTACTGACAGACTGGCGAAGATGGGACTGCTGCTTGCCCTGGGCATGATTTTATCCTATGTGGAATTTTTATTTCCGATCGCGCCGTCGATGCCCGGCGTCAAGATCGGATTGGCGAATATGCCGGTGGTAATGCTGATTTATACTTATGGCGCTTACTATGGGTGCTTTTATCAGGCGGTACGGCTTTTGCTGACGGCGCTGTTGTTTGGCAATGTATTCAGCTTTGTTTATTCCCTTGCGGGAGCCGCCCTCAGTATGGCGGTTATGCTGATTATGAAGCGGACGAAATGGCTGGATATACCGGGAGTCAGTATGCTCGGCGGTATTTTTCATAATGTGGGGCAGCTGATTGTGGCGTATTTTTTTGTGCAAAACGGCGCCATCGGCTGGTATTTTCCCGTTCTGCTTCTGGCGGGAGCGGTAAGCGGCTACGCCATGGGCTTTATCAGCGAATTGTTAATAAGACGGAGATTGTTATGATTGCTTATTTGATTGGAACGGTCACGGAGGTTTCCGATGACAATATTGTTGTAGAAAATAACCGGATCGGCTTTAACGTCAGGGTTCCTAACGGGTACGGCTTTAAAACCGGATCGGAAGTGCAGGTATATACCTATACCTACGTGAAGGAAGACGCTTTCTGCCTTTACGGATTTGATACCAAGGATCAGTTGGAGCTGTTTAAGAAGCTGATCACCGTAAACGGAATCGGTCCCAAGGGCGCGCTGGCGGTTTTATCCGTTATGAGCGCCGATGATTTGCGTTTTGCCATTTACAGTCAGGATGCTTCCGCCATCGCCAAAGCGCCGGGTATCGGCAAAAAGACGGCGGAAAGAGTTATTCTGGATTTGAAGGATAAAGTAAAATTAGACGAAATCAACGGACTTCCCGGACAGCTTTCCGGGACTTCGGAGTTTGCGGCGGGAGAGTTTGAAACGGCGAGAAAAGATGCGGTGGAGGCGCTGGCTGCGTTGGGGTACGGCGTCAGCGAAGCTGCAAAAGCGGTTTCTAAGGTAACGGTAACCGAGGATATGACGGCGGAAGAGATTTTAAAGAGCGCGCTGAAATTTTTGCTTTAAAAAGGATCGATCATGGCACAGAGAATCATTGAGACCTCCGTAACGGAGGAAGACAAAAAAATAGAAGGCACCCTTCGCCCCCAGAAGATGGATGACTACATCGGTCAATCCAAAGCAAAAGAAACCTTAAAGGTTTACATCGAAGCGGCGAAAAGGCGCAACGATCCCTTGGATCACGTTTTGTTTTACGGACCGCCCGGTTTGGGAAAAACGACCCTTGCCGGCGTCATTGCGAATGAAATGGGGACGCATATGAAGGTAACCAGCGGTCCGGCGATTGAAAAGCCGGGCGATATGGCGGCGATTTTAAACGGGCTTTCCGACGGGGACGTGCTGTTTGTGGATGAAATCCACCGGTTAAACCGTCAGGTGGAAGAGGTGCTGTATCCTGCAATGGAGGATTACTGCATCGATATTATGATCGGCAAGGGACCGACGGCAAAATCCATTCGCCTTGACCTTCCCAGATTTACGCTGGTGGGAGCGACTACCAGAGCCGGACTTTTATCCGCGCCCCTGCGGGACCGCTTCGGCGTGATCAACAGGCTGGAGTTTTACAGCGTGGAGGAACTGGTGCAGATTATTATGCACTCGGCAAAAATCCTGCAGGTGGAGATCGAACCCGGAGGCGCGAAGGAAATGGCGCGGCGAAGCCGCGGCACGCCGAGAATTGCCAACCGGGTGTTAAAAAGGGTCCGGGACTTTGCACAGGTCCGTTTTGACGGAATTATTACCGAAGAGGTGGCGAATCAGGCGTTGGACCTGCTGGATGTGGATAAACTGGGGCTGGACCGTATCGACCGTAACCTGCTGATGACGATGATCGATAAATTCGGCGGCGGTCCGGTGGGACTGGATACACTCGCCGCCGCGACGGGAGAAGATCCGGGAACCATCGAGGACGTCAACGAGCCCTATCTGATCAAAAACGGTCTGATCAACAGGACGCCGAGAGGGCGTGTCGTGACCCCCGCCGCCTACCTGCATTTCGGGCTTTCACAGCCGGAATAACGCCGGAATGACAAAAGGATGTCCGCTTTGCCGGGCGCATAAGGACGGGAAAGGCAAGAAAAACGGATAAAAACGCAACTTTTTCGCTGAAAACGGTTGTTTTCTCTTTTGGTTTTGTTATAATAGATATTGTATATGACCTACGATAAGCAAAGCACATCTTGTGCCGGTGTACAAGGGAGAGAGAGTATGTCAGCAAAAACCGAAACAGAGGTAATGATCGGCGGAAAGGTATTTACTTTAAGCGGAAATGAAAGCGAAGAGTATCTGCAGAGAGTTGCCATTTATATCAACAATAAACTTGCGGAATACAATAAAATCGAGAATTTCAGGAAACAGTCTGTAGATTACAAAAACGTGCTGTTGCAGTTGAATATTGCGGACGATTATTTTAAGGCAAAAAAGAAAATTTCCAATCTGGAAGAAGAGTTGGAGCGCAAAGAAAAGGAGCTGTACGATTTAAAGCACGAGCTGATCGCCAGCCAGATCAAACTGGAAAGCACGGAAAAGACGATGAAATCCATGCAGACGGAGATCAATGAGGGGACAAAAAGGATTGTGCGTCTGGAAGCGGAGCTGAAAGGCGGCAAGTGATAATCGGATGTAAGTACATAAAAGAGGGTTGTTGTGATCTCAAGTTGCAACAGCCTTTTTCTTTAGAATAGGAGTTTCTGGTGGGAAAAGTAGAATTGTTGGCGCCGGCAGGAGATATGACCTGCTTTCGCGCCGCCGTCAACGCGGGAGCGGACGCGGTATATCTGGGCGGAGAGGCATACGGGGCGCGAGCCTATGCTTCCAATTTCACAAAGGACGAACTGTGCGGGGCGATACGCTATGCACATTTATTCGGCGTAAAGGTTTATCTGACCGTCAATACCCTCGTAAAGGAACGGGAGCTGGACGGGCTGTGCGGTTTTATCGCGCCTTTTTACGAAGCGGGGCTGGACGGCGTCATCGTGCAGGATTTCGGCGTTTTGAAGCTGTTGAAGGAAAATTTTCCGGGCTTACCCCTCCATGGCAGCACCCAGATGTGCGTGACGGGCAAATACGGCGCGAAGCTTTTAAAAAATTACGGCGTCTGCAGAGTGGTTCCAGCAAGAGAGCTTTCTCTGGAAGAGATCAGAGAAATCAAATCGGAAACGGGAATGGAAATCGAAACGTTTATTCACGGCGCCATGTGTTATTCCTATTCGGGACAGTGCCTGTTCAGCAGCTTTTTGGGCGGCAGGAGCGGAAACAGGGGGCGGTGCGCCGGTCCCTGCAGGCTGCCCTATTCGGCTTTCGGCAAAAAGGAGGTCTATCCTTTAAGCCTCAAGGATCTGTGCGCCCTGCCTGTTTTGGAGGAGCTCATGGACGCCGGAATCGATTCCTTTAAAATCGAAGGCAGAATGAAAAACGCTTATTATGTGGCGGGCGTGACCTCCGTTTACCGGAAATATATCGACCTTTACGAAGCCGCCAAAGCGGGCGGCGCAAAATACCGGGTAGATGAAGCGGATCTGGAAATCCTGCGGAAATTGTATGTCCGGACCGAATTGGAGACGGGGTATTATCACCGCCACAACGGACCGGAATTGGTTACGTTGCAAAAGCCGGGGTATTTATCCGCTGACGAGAAAGAATTTGCATGGATCAGGGAACGTTTCCTGGAAACGGACCGTAAGATAGAGCTGGAATGCGAACTGAAGGTCCGGGCGGGCGAAGCGCTGCGCCTTTCTGTATGGGACCGCAGCGGGAGAATCGTTGAAAAATCCGGACAGTTTCCAATTGAGCGGGCGTTGAATCGCCCAACGACAACGGAGGACTTAAAAAAGCAGTTGTCAAAGACCGGGAATACACCGTTTCTTTTTCAGCGCATTTCGGTTATAATGGATGAGGATGTGTTTATTCCGGTTAAAGAAATCAACGAGCTTCGCAGACAGGCATTAGAGGAGATGAAGCTTCTCATGACCGCCGTTACCGGACGGGCGGATACCGTTAGGCCGGAAAGAATGCCGCAGGGCGCGGCGCAGGCGGACGGACCTGGGGGTAAAACGACTCAAACCAGAATCGCCGTTACCACAGCGGAGCAGTTTCAGACCGTTCTTTCCTTTGCAAAGGAAAAAGAAACGGCGGGCGTTATGCCGGAAACGGATATTGCGGGAATTGAAATTCACTTCCGGCTTCTGGAGCATCTGGAAGAACTATCCTGCGCCGCGTTCGGGACTGATGCGGCAAAGAATGCGGCTGCGGTCCCTCTGTATTTATGTTTGCCGCGGACGTTTCGGAAACGGGCGGCGGATTATTGCGACCGTTTTCTGACAGACGAACGGCTGCGGCGGTTTTCCGGCTTTTACTGCGGAAATCCGGACGCTTTGGAATATATGGTGCAAAGGCTTGCAAAAGCGGGCATTGCAGGCGGGGAAAAGGAAATTTTTACGGATTACAGTTTCTATACCTGCAATACGGAGGCGCTTTCTTTCCTTTCACAGCTTCAAAGCATGGGAAAGCAGTACCGGATCAGCGGCTTCGTGGGGTCTTATGAATTGAACCGGCATGAATGGGAAGATCTGGTAAAGGGCTGTCACAGACGCGGTCTGGATCATTTGAAAAAAGAATATCTCGTATACGGACATATTCCGTTTATGCAGACGGCGGGCTGTGTGAAGAAGACCTTCGGCAGGTGCGACGGACAAAATACGGTCACGTATTTAAAGGACCGGATGGGAAAAACGCTTCCCGTGATGAATTTTTGCCGGATCTGTGAAAATACGGTATATAACGGCGTGCCCCTGTCGCTGTACCGGGAGCGGGCGCAGATCGTCTGCGATTATGAGAGGATTTGTTTTACAATAGAGGACGCCGCTTCCACCGAAGCGGTGCTTGGCAGCTTTTTGCTTGGGGAGCCGTACTCTTTGGATGAGTTTACAAAGGGGCATTTTAAGAAAGGTATCGAATAGCGATGGCATTGGTAATATCGGATTTATCTAAATATGTGATTGCAGTGTTTATGGCGATTTTTACTTATGAGTCGTTTGCCGCGCTGCGCGGACATAATGAAGAGAAAAAGGAGGGTATTTATACCCGCCAGATTATCTGCATGTTTATTGTGCATTTTGTATCCTTTGCGGCGATATGCCTGGAAACCAGCGATCTGACTTATATTATATTTTACGGTTTTCAGCAAATTTTACTGTTTGCGACGATCGCCCTGTTTCGAGCCGTTTATAAGGATGCGGGAAAGCTTTTGCTCAACAACATGTGTATGTTGCTTGCGATCGGCTTTGTGATTTTGACAAGGCTTGATTTTGATAAGGCGCTCCGGCAGTTTAAAATTGTTACGCTTTCTCTTGTAATCGGTATTTTTATTCCTTATCTGATCCGGAAATTCAGGTTCCTGGAAAAATTCACATGGATATTCGGTCTGGCGGGAGCCCTTGCCCTGACGGTGGTTTTGGTGCTGGGCGCAGTTACCAACGGATCGAAGATTTCCTATTCCATCGGCGGTTATACCTTCCAGCCTTCGGAATTTGTCAAGATTCTGTTTGTCTTTTTTGTCGCCGGGATGTTTGCAAAATCCAAGAGCTTTTCGCAGGTGGTCATTACGACGATTGTCGCCGCGTTCCATGTGATTGTGCTGGTGCTTTCTAAGGATCTGGGAAGCGCGCTGATTTTCTTTGTGGTTTATGTGGCGATGGTTTTTGTGGCGACCAAAAACTATTTTTATCTGATTGTAGGCGTTTTGTGCGGCTGCGGCGCGGGTATTGTGGCGACCAAAATCTTCGCCCATGTCAGAGTCCGGATACAGGCATGGAAAGATCCGTGGACTTATATCGACGGCTCCGGTTACCAGATTACCCAGTCGTTATTTGCCATCGGTACGGGCGGATGGTTCGGCATGGGGCTGTTTCAGGGTGATCCCACGTCGATCCCCTATGTGGAAGCCGATTTTATTTTTTCGGCGATTGCAGAGGAGCTGGGGGTATTTTTCAGCATCTGTCTGATTCTGGTATGCGTCAGTTGTTTTATCGCCTTTATGAATGTGGCGATGCGTTTCAAAAACGAATATTACAGGCTGATAGCCGTAGGGCTTGCCGTTACTTATATTTTTCAGATATTCCTGACAGTCGGAGGAGGGACGAGACTGATCCCCTTGACGGGCGTTACGCTTCCGCTGGTAAGCTACGGCGGTAGCAGCGTGCTTTCTACGATTATCATGTTCTGCATCATTCAGGGATTGTATTGCATCAGGGCAGAGGAAGGAGAGCGGGATGGCAAAAAAGAAGCGGCAGAATGAAGCCGGGGAAATAGAAATCGATAAAAAGACAGAAAAAAAAGAAAAGAAGAAAAAGAAAAAGCAAAGAAACAGGGAACTGTGGATCGTGACGTACTTCTTTATCGTTGTCATGCTGGCGGTCATCGGGCACGAGATCTATTTTATCGTCGCCGAGAGCGAAACGGCAATTAACAATTCCTATAACCCGAGACAGGAGCTGATGGCGCAGAAAAATATCCGCGGGCAGATTCTGTCGGCGGACGGGGAAACGCTGGCTCAGACCGTGCGCGGAGAAGACGGGCAGGAGGAACGGGTATATCCGTATGCCAATCTTTTTTCCCACGTAGTGGGGTATTCCACAAAAGGAAAGACCGGCATCGAATACCTTGGGAACATGTCTTTGCTGACGTCCAACGCCTCCATCGGGGAAAAAATCCAAAATGAGATATCATCCCAGAAAAATATCGGGGACAATGTGGTAACCACTTTGAATGTGGACGTACAAAGAGCGGCTTATGAGGCGCTGGGCGCTTATGACGGGGCGATTATCGTGACGGAGCCGGATACGGGCAGGATTATCGCCATGGTTTCCAAACCCGATTACGATCCCAACGAAATCGCGGATATCTGGGACGAACTGGTCAACGATTCCGACAGCAGCGTATTGCTCAACCGCGCGACCCAGGGACTTTACCCCCCGGGCTCTACTTTTAAGATTGTTACGGCGCTCGCCTATTACAGGCAGAACAATCAGGATGTGTCGGGATACCATTATCAGTGTAACGGTTTCTTTACCTATAACGGCGACCGTATCAACTGTTACCACGGTTCCAGCCACGGAAGTCTGGATTTTAAGACCAGTTTTGAAAAATCCTGCAATTCTTCCTTTGCAAATATCGGGCTCTCCCTGGATCTGTCCGGTCTGGAAGATACCTGTGAGGATCTGCTTTTTAATCAAAAACTGCAGCTTCCCTACGCTGCGTCCCAGGGCAGTTACGTACTGGGCACGGAGGCGGGTTCCTACGATATCATGCAGACCTCCATCGGACAGGGAAAAACACAGATGTCTCCGCTGCAGCTGAATATGATTACGGGTGCGATCGCCAACGAGGGAGTTGCGATGACGCCTTATCTGATTGACCGGATTGAAAATTATAACGGTTCTACGGTAAAGCAGTATGCTCCGGAAAAATATGCGACGCTGATGACGGCGGACGAGGCGGCGTTTTTGACGGATCTGATGGTCGGAGTCGTGGAAAACGGCACGGCGACCAAGTTGAGAGGGCTGGATTATACGGCGGCGGGAAAGACCGGCTCCGCGGAGTACAGCCAGGATAAATCGGACAGCCATGCGTGGTTTACCGGTTTTGCCCCGGCGGATGATCCGCAGGTGTGCGTAACGATTATTGTAGAGGGCGCCGGATCGGGAGGCGAATATGCGGTTCCCATTGCAAGGAGGGTGTTTGACGCATATTTTTCCGGCGTCGGAACAGCCAAATAATAAAAATCGTGAAATTGGCTATCTTTTTTTGAAAAATTGTTGTAAAATAGTGGTAATTTACTGAAGGAGGGTTTTGTGATGTTTGATCAAATATTCGGCAATTATTTGGTTCACGCAGGACGTTTAACAAAGGAGCAGCTTGCAGAAGTGATTGCACATGAGAGCACGGTGAGAGTAAAACTGGGGTTGATCGCCGTTGCAGAGAAACTGATGACCAAAGAACAGACGGACGAAGTCAATCAGCTACAGGCAATCATGGACAAGCGGTTTGGAGATATTGCAGTTGAAAAGGGGTATCTGACGGAAGAACAGGTCGGACAGCTTTTGAAAAAACAGGGTAATATTTATATGATTTTTGTCCAGACCTTAATTGATAAGGGCTTTATGACGTTGGAAGAGATTGACGAGGCGCTCAACGCCTACCAGCAACAGCAGGGCTTTACCCATTCCGATATGGACGATCTGGTCAGCGGAGACGTGGAAAGAACCGTTAAGCTGTTTTTACCCGCCAATACGGAATTGAACGACCGGCTCTGCGGCATTGCGGCAAGGACGCTTTTGCGCGTGATCAATTCTTCCGCCTACGTATCCAAGGCATATCTGGTAGACGAGTTATCCGCGGACAACTTCGCAATGCAGGCTTTGGAAGGGGACCACAGGATCGTTTCCGGCTTTGCGGGATCGGGAGACAGCCTGCTTGCCATTGCCGTACCTTTTGCGGAAGAGGAATTTGAAAGCGTGGATATGGACGCTTTGGATGCGGTAGGAGAATTTACCAACTGCATTAACGGTCTGTTTGCGACGGATTTATCTGCGGAAGGCGTTGACATTGATATGCTCCCTCCCGAATTTTATGAAAATCCCGTTGTAATCAAAGGAAAGCGGTTTTGCGTATTTCCCATTGCCATCGGCGACGCGGTTGTAAATTTCGTTTTATCTGTAGATTCTGATATTTCTGTCAATTAGGGAGGATATAAAAGTGGCTAACATTTTGATTGTGGATGATTCAAGGACGTCCCGTAAAATTTTAAGAGCAATTCTGGAAGAAAACGGTCACACGGTCGTTGACGAAGCTGTCAACGGACAGGAAGGCGTGCAAAAGTTTCAGGCGTGCAAGCCGGATATTGTGACCATGGATATTACCATGCCCGTCTTGGACGGTATGGAAGCGCTGAAGATGATCAAGGCGTTAAATTCCGACGTGAAGGTCATTATGGTCACGGCGGCAGGACAAAAAAATAAAATGATCGATTGTATCAAGCTCGGTGCCGACGAGTTTTTAACAAAACCCTTTGATAAAGCGGAAATTGTGTCTGTAGTTGCAAAGCTGGCAAAATAGATGTATGATGTTACTTGATCAATTTACACCCGACAGGAGGAATTGCAATGATCGAAGCAACGAGCTGTGGCGGGGTGGTTATTTTCAGAGGGAAAATTCTTCTTTTGTATAAAAATTTCAAGAACAAATATGAAGGATGGGTTTTGCCGAAAGGAACTGTTGAGGACGGCGAGGAATACGCGGAGACGGCGCTGAGGGAAGTGCTGGAGGAAACCGGTTCCAAAGCTACGATTATCAAGTACATCGGAAAAAGTGAATATTCGTTCCATGTGCCGGAAGATACCGTATCCAAAGAGGTTCACTGGTATTTGATGATGGCGGACAGTTACTACAGCAAACCACAACGCGAGGAACACTTTGTTGATTCCGGATTTTATAAGTATCACGAAGCATATCATCTGTTGAAATTCAGCAATGAAAAACAGATTCTGGAGAGGGCTTACAGTGAATATCTGGATTTAAAAAAAGGAAATTTGTGGGGAAACAAGAAATACTTTTAGAGAACTTAGGAAGGCAATGCCTTCCTTTTTCGTACTGCATATGTTAAACTGTTAGTTAGGTGAAGTTATGCACATTTATAATAAGCTGTATTGTGATGCGGAGACAGAGCCGCAAAAGAGAAAAATCATACGCAAGATCAAATACCGCGCCGGGCTGGGAGATATTTATGTGATTGCCGTTTCCGACGGAGCGGATTATTTCGACCTGATTCCCGGATATGTATTGAAGCAGAAGGCGTATCCCATGAAAGACATACATATTGTAGGGCTCGCGTCGGGCTACGAGAGCGCTTTGGAGCTGGTGCAGCAAATGATTGCGGATTTTTCAAAGCATTATGAAACCTATCGGTTTAAAAATTCCTTCCTGCAGGAAAAAGAAATGAATTTTACCGGCTATCATAGGAAATATTAAATATGGAAATAGTGTTATTGATATTAAAGATAATAGGGATTGTACTGCTTGCCGTGCTGGGGCTTTTACTCCTGCTTATCCTGATAGTCGTATTTTTTCCGGTCTCATACAGGATCAACGCTTCCTATCAGGAGACGCTGACGGCGAAGGTAAAGGTTTCCTGGCTGTTTCATTTTGTTTCTGTTACTCTTGATTACGGCGAAAAGGGAAAGCGCTGCATACTGCGCCTGTTGGGAATCCCCCTTACGGATTTTCTGAACCCAAAGCCCAAAAAAGAAAAGAAAAAGGGCAAAAAGAAGAAAAGGCGGGCGGCAAAGAAACGAAACACCCGAAAGAAGCAGGATGCTCAAAGGCAGGATGCTCAAAGAAAACCCGACACGCAGCCGGACCCGGGAATGAAAAAAGAACCACCCCCAAAGGAAGCGCCTCCACAGCAGAAAAACATTGCTGATTGGTTTGCAAAGCTGATCCGCTTTCCGGCAAGACTGTTGGAGGTTTTAAAAGGCATTTTGCAAAAGTGCAGGGATTTATGGAATAAAGGCGTCCATATCAGGGAAAAGCTGGCAAAATGGCTGGAAGTGCTCCAAAGAGAGCGGACGAAGATAGCGGTAGGAAAGGCGAAACGTCAGATTGTCCGCCTGTTGAAACAGATCCTGCCGCGCAAATGGAACGCTTATGTGGAGTTCGGATTTGACGATCCCGCCGTGACGGGGCAGATTTTAGGATATTACTGGATGTTAATCGGCGTGTGGGGCGGACATTTTATCTGCGTCCCGGATTTTGAACACAAAGTCTTTTCCGGCAATATAGAGGCGAAGGGGCGCATTCAGGTATTTCAACTGATTTATGCCGCATATCAGTTTATGTTTGACAAGGATCTTGTTTATTTAAGAAAATTAGGTTCGGAAATCGATTCAGAATAGCAGATGCACAATAAATGGAGGAAAAAGATGAGCGAGAACAATTTTGGAAATGTAATTACTTCTTTGATGAAGGGAATGGAAACGTTTCTTTCCACAAAAACCGTAGTCGGAGAGCCTACGCAGGTGGGTGATACGATTATCCTGCCTCTCGTGGACGTTACCTTCGGCGTAGGCGCAGCCGCAA
Organism: uncultured Lachnospiraceae bacterium; assembly: GCA_900542015.1. GTDB lineage: Bacteria > Bacillota > Clostridia > Lachnospirales > Lachnospiraceae > UBA2882. Next base: position 175,098 of record UQLY01000005.1, read on the forward strand.
ACGCCAACGAGCAGAAGAACCTTGGCGGCGGCGGGATGAGCGGAAAAATGACGCCCAGCGCGGTGCTGGTAATCCGCAACGGACAGACAAGACTGGTCAATATCAAGAATCAGGATACGGTTACAAAAATCATCGATATGATCCCGGATCTGGTGGACAAGTTTACTGCGCCCAAAGAGGATATGCAGGTAAGCGACGACGAAGCGGTGGATATCGCGTTTCCCGATGATGAGACGACCGGGCTGTAATGGTATATTTTTGTCATGAAAAAGCATATCTATTTATAAAGGTAAAAATAAAATGAGATGCTTGTCCGTGAAAAAAATAATTGGATTCAGTTGTTTTATGATTGCAGTCGGCATGTTTATCATGCTTTTTATAGAAAACGTATTGATTGCGATTATTCTGATCGGGATTTTACTTCTGGTGGGGTATAATCTGTTTTGTTGTTGACGGTGATAATATGGATAAAGAGTGGCTGTTTGCAGAAAATATCCGCTTAAATAAGCTGGAACAGGAATTGACAGAGCAAAGAAAAATACTGGAGCTGGAAAAGGAAAAGCTTGCCGGAGAAAAAAGAGTGTTTGAACAGCAAAAGAAGGTGCTTGAAATAGGCTTCCAGAAGCTGGCGGCTGACAAGGAAATGTTTCGCGATGAAATAAAAAAGCAGCAGAAAGATCTGCGCGAAAAGGCGTCGAAGGCTCAAAAAGAAATGCCGGGCGGCTTTCGCGGTCCGGGATTTTTCAGCGGCGTAACGGGTTATGCTTCTTTGAAGAAACGGTACAAGGAGTTGATCAGGATTTATCATCCCGATAATAAAAACGGAGATTCCTTTGCCGTCGCGTGCATTAACAGGGAATATGAGATTTTAAGAGAGCAGTATGGGAATAAGAAATGTTGAAATTGGCAAAAAAATAAAAGGACCGATCGCATCGATCCTTTTTCTTTTAAGCTCTTTCAACTAAACCGGATTTTAAACAAGATGTACACACGTGCATTGTCTTGGTCGCTCCGTTTACTTTGCATTTCACGTTCTTAACGTTGGAATTCCAAATACGATTGGATCTTCTATGAGAATGGCTGACGTTATTTCCGAAATGAGCGCCTTTACCACAGATATCACATTTAGCCATAATTGCACCTCCTAATCAAAAAAATTGACTCACAACATGAATATACTATCAGATTTGTAATTGTTTTGCAAGTATTAAATTTAATATTTCAAAAGATATTCCATTTTACGGAAATAATTGCTATAATACATTATTATGACGATATGATTATGACCAAGGGAGGTATCGCTATGAAAAGTATGATGAATACACACCTGGGAAACATTGCAATAGATCGGGATGTCATTGCTAATTATGCAGGAAGTGTCGCCGTTGAGTGTTTCGGCATTGTCGGGATGGCAAGCGTGAATGTCAAAGACGGCTTTGTACGGCTGTTGAAACCGGACAGCTTATCCACGGGAATTACCGTTTTGATCAAAAACTCCGGCATCAGCTTCGACTTCCATCTGATCGTTGCTTATGGGGTGAACATTCTCACTGTTTCAGATAATTTGATCAGCACTGTAAAATATAAGGTTGAAGAATTTACAGGTTTAAAAGTAGAAAAAGTCAACATCTTCGTGGAAGGTGTTCGAGTAATCGATTAAGGAGGATTTGATTGTGGCTGCAAATACCATCGACAACAGAATGCTTTGCAAAATGTTTTTGGCGGGAGCAAAGAATCTGGAAGCCAATAAGGAGTATATTAACGAATTAAACGTTTTTCCGGTTCCCGACGGTGATACCGGAACGAATATGACAATGACCATTATGTCTGCGGCGAAGGAAGTCGCAGCTCTCGGCGAAGATACGGATATGAAAGTGATTGCAAAAGCGATCTCCTCCGGTTCCCTAAGAGGCGCAAGGGGCAATTCGGGCGTTATTCTTTCCCAGCTTTGCCGCGGCTTTTGCAAAGTCATCGGCGGCGTTGAGGAAATCGACAAGGAAACCCTTGCCAGAGCCTGTGAAAAGGCGGTAGAAAGCGCTTATAAGGCGGTTATGAAGCCGAAAGAAGGCACGATCTTAACGGTGGCAAAAGGAGCCTGTGAAAAAGCCGTGGATATGGCGGAAGATCCCGATGCGGATCTGGATACCTGCATTGATGAAATCATTGCCTACGCCAGGAAAATCCTCGCCAAGACGCCGGAAATGCTGCCGGTTTTGAAACAGGCGGGCGTCGTGGACTCAGGCGGACAGGGACTGATCGAGTTTTTTACGGGCGCGCAGAAGGCTTTCCGGGGAGAAGAGCTTGATCTTACCATCAATCCCGCTTCCGCAACGCCGGGCAGCGGCAGGGCGAATACGGACAGCCGCGCAATCGATACTTCCGATATAAAATACGGTTACTGTACGGAATTTATCATTATGCTGGATCGTCTTTTCAATATCAAGCATGAAATGGATTTTAAAGAATATCTGGAGTCCATCGGCGATTCCATCGTTGTCGTAGCCGACGACGATATTGTAAAGGTGCATGTGCATACCAACGACCCCGGTTTAGCGATTCAGAAGGCGCTGACCTACGGTTCTTTGTCCAATATGAAGATCGACAATATGCGCTTAGAGCACCAGGAAAAGCTGTTTAAAGAAGAGCAGGTCAAGGCGGCAGCCGCAGCAGAGGAAGCGCCGGCAAAGAAGGAGCATAAGGCGGTCGGCTTTATTTCGGTTTCCATCGGCGACGGACTGAACGCGATTTTCCGCGATCTGGGCGTTGATCAGATTATCGAAGGCGGGCAGACCATGAATCCCAGCACCGACGACATCTTAAACGCCATCGACGCCGTGGATGCGGATACGGTATTCGTGTTCCCGAACAATAAAAACATTATTATGGCGGCAAATCAGGCGAAAACCATGGTATCGGATAAAGAAGTGATCGTGATCCCCACCAAAAATATTCCTCAGGGCATTACCGCGATCATCAGTTTCGTACCGGAGCTGTCCGCAGCGGAAAACGAAGCAAATATGACCGAAGAAATCAACAATGTGGCGACCGGTCAGGTTACCTATGCGGTACGCGATACGGAAATTGACGGAAAGACCATTCATGAAAATGATATCATGGGTATCGGCGACTACGGTATGTTAGCCGTAGGCACGGATATTGCGGGTACTACAATGGAAATGATTGAACAGATGCTTGCGGATCTTGATGCGGAGCTGATCAGTATTTATTACGGAGCGGAAGTGTCGGAAGAAGATGCAAACGAACTGTTTGACAAAGTGGCGAAAGCGCACCCCGATTGCGATGTGGAACTGCAGTTTGGCGGTCAGCCTGTTTACTATTATGTTGTTTCGGCAGAGTAAAAAATTTTGACAGAGTAAAAACGGCAGAGTAAGAAAACATGAATTTCAATACCAGCATGAAAGAGCTGAAGGGCATCGGTGATAAAAACGGTGCCCTTTTTCATAAACTGAATATCGATACGGTGGGCGATCTGCTGCAATATTTTCCGCGAGCCTATGAAAACTTCCGGGAGCCCGTGACCTTGCGGGAGGGCGCGGGCATGGAAAAGGCTGCCGTGACGGCGGTTGTCGCAGGAGAGCCGGCGCTGACCCGCGTCAAAAGGTATCAGATCCTGCGTTTCCCTGCGAAGGATACGGAAGGCAACAGCTTTATCGTCCGCATTTTTAATATGCCGTATCTGAAAAAGACGATCCGCCCGGGCGGAGAATATGTTTTTTACGGAAAAATACTGACCGTGGCGGACCATTTGCAAATGGATCAGCCGAGAATGTACAAGCCGGACAAGTATTTGGAAATGACGAAAGGTCTGCTTCCAGTCTATTCGTGCACGAAGGGGCTTTCCAACGATGCGATCCGCAAATACGTAACGCTCGCGCTCAAGGAAATGGAAGGAAGGATTACCGATCCTTTGCCGGAAGCGTTTCTGTTATCCCATGCTTTCCCGGATTATGAAAAGACCCTTGGCGCCATACACAATCCCGATACCGGGGAAATACTGTATCAGGCAAAAAAGAGAATTTCCTACGAAGAATTCTTTTATTTTCTGTTGTCCGTAAGACAAAATCAGAGCCATGATATTTTAACAACGCAGGAAAACCGTTTTATCGAATGCGCCCAGACCGGACGGCTGATCGAAGCGCTGCCTTTTACACTGACGGATTCCCAGCTCAAAGCATGGCATGAGATAGAATCGGATCTTTACGGGGGAACGATCTGCAACAGATTGTTGCAGGGCGACGTGGGCTGCGGGAAAACCATGATCGCGGTGCTTGCCCTGCTTTGCTGCGTCTGCAACGGCAGACAGGGCGCTTTTATGGCGCCTACGGAGGTGCTTGCGCTGCAGCATTTTAAGCTGATTGAGGATATGACGAAACAATACGGTCTCCCGTTTCGTCCGGTACTGTTGACGGGCAGCGTCCGCGCCAGGGAAAAGAGAGAAGCATATGAAGAAATCGCTGCGGGAACGGTCAATCTGGTAATCGGGACCCATGCTCTTTTGGAGGACGCCGTGCAGTTTCAAAAATTAGGGCTTGTGGTAACCGACGAACAGCACCGCTTTGGCGTAAGGCAGCGCACTGTCCTAAGCGGAAAAGGAAAAGAGGTCCATACCATCGTCATGTCGGCGACGCCGATCCCGCGGTCTTTGGCGATGATTTTATACGGCGGGCTTGCCGTTTCCACAATACCGGAGCTGCCGGGCAACCGTCTCCCGATTAAAAATGCGGTGGTGGATACCCGATACCGCCCGACCGCATATAAATTTATGAAAGATGAAATCGCCAAAGGAAGACAGGTATATGTGATCTGCCCCATGGTGGAATCCGGTATCATGGAGGAGCTGGAAAACGTGGAGGATTACAGCGAAAAGCTGAGAAGCGTTTTTGACGACCGCATCAGGATCGCAACCCTTCACGGCAAGATGAAGGGCGCGGAGAAAAACCGCATTATGGAAGAGTTTTCCGCGGGAAATTATGATATTCTCGTTTCGACCACCGTCATTGAAGTGGGAATCAACGTGCCCAACGCCACGGTCATGATGATTGAGAACGCGGAACGGTTCGGGCTTGCGGCGCTGCATCAGCTCAGAGGGCGCGTGGGCAGGGGCGAACATCAGTCCTACTGCATTTTTGTGGACACCACTGGAAATGAAAAAAGCAAAAAGAGACTGGAAATCCTGGGCAGGACCAACGACGGCTTTGAAATCGCCAACGCGGACCTGAAAATGCGGGGACCCGGAGAAATGTCGGGCACTTTGCAAAGCGGCGACACCGGCTTTGTCTATGCGGATATTTACGAGGATGCGGATATGCTGTATCTGGCAAATGAAGATGTGGATACATTATTGAAGGAAGATGCCTCCCTCTCAAAACCGGAGCACCGGCTGTTGAAACAGAAATGGCAGGACGTTATGCAAAACGGATATCTTCATACCATATGACTTTACACAATATCCTGTATTTTTGATTGAAATAATTTCAAGTTATGGTATAATATCAACGTATTGGCAAAAATATGCCGAGAGTATCGTGTAAGAACCAAGAAACGGAGTTGTAAAATCATGGCAAAGGCTACGGATTATGATGCGTCCAGTATTAAGGTGCTGGAGGGACTGGAGGCTGTCAGGGTCAGACCGGGAATGTATATCGGCAGCGTCTCCACCAAGGGTCTGAACCATTTAATTTATGAAATTGTAGATAATTCGGTGGACGAGCATCTCGCCGGATTTTGTTCGCATATTAAAGTATGTCTGGAAAAGGACGGTTCCGCTACCGTCAGCGACAACGGGCGCGGTATCCCCGTCGAAATGCACGAAAAGGGCGTCAGCGCAGAACGTCTGGTATTTACCACGCTTCATGCGGGCGGTAAGTTTGACGATTCCGCCTATAAGACAAGCGGCGGACTGCACGGCGTGGGTTCTTCGGTTGTCAACGCCCTGAGCGCCTATTTAACGGTCCGCATTTCCAGAGGCGGGCATGTATACGAGGATAAATATGAAAGAGGCGTTCCCGTCATGGAACTGGAAAACGGGCTGCTTCCCGTGGTGGGCAAGAGTAAGGAGACCGGGACGACGATCAATTTCCTGCCCGACGGAGAGATTTTTGACCGCACCTGGTTTAAGGCGGACGACGTTAAGAGCAGACTGCATGAAACCGCCTACCTCAATCCGGAACTGACCATCGAATTTGAAGACCGCCGCGGGGAAGAAGTGGATTCCGAGATTTTCCATGAACCGGAGGGAATCGTAGGCTTTGTTAAGGCGATGAACGCTTCCAAAGAGACGGTCAGCGACGTGATCTATTTTAAAGGCGAGGCGGAAGGAATCGCCGTGGAATGCGCGTTCCAGTATGTCAACGAATTTCACGAAAACGTCATGGGCTTTTGCAACAATATCCACAACGCGGAAGGCGGCACCCATATTACGGGCTTTAAGTCCTCCTTTACCAATGTGATCAATTCCTATGCGAGAGAGCTGAATATTTTAAAGGAAAAGGACCAGAATTTTACCGGCGCGGACGTTAGAAACGGCATGACGGCGATTGTCTCCATCAAGCACCCTGATCCCCGTTTTGAAGGACAGACCAAGACAAAGCTGGATAATCAGGACGCGGCGAAGGTTGTCAGCAAAGTGACCGGAGACGAGGTAATCCGGTATTTCGACCGCAATCTGGAAACCTTAAAGGCGGTTATCGGCTGCGCGGAAAAGGCGGCGAAAATCCGCAAGACAGAGGAAAAGGCAAAGACCAATATGCTGACAAAGCAAAAATTTTCCTTTGATTCCAACGGAAAACTCGCAAACTGCGAGTCAAGGGACGCGGAGAAGTGCGAGATTTTCATTGTCGAAGGAGATTCTGCGGGCGGTTCGGCAAAAACTGCAAGAAACCGCAAATATCAGGCGATTCTGCCGATCAGGGGCAAAATCCTCAACGTGGAAAAGGCGAGTATGGACAAGGTTTTGGCAAACGCGGAGATCAAGACGATGATCAATGCTTTCGGCTGCGGCTTTTCCGAAGGCTACGGCAATGATTTTGACATTTCAAAGCTGCGTTACAACAAGATTATCATTATGGCGGATGCGGATGTGGACGGCGCTCATATTTCCACGCTGTTGCTGACGTTATTTTACCGTTTCATGCCCGAACTGATCAGCGCGGGGCATGTTTATATCGCGATGCCGCCTTTGTATAAGGCGATGCCTTCCAAGGGGAAGGAAGAGTATCTTTATGACGACAAAGCGCTGGAAAAATACCGTAAAACCCATAAAGGTCCTTTTACGCTGCAGCGATACAAAGGGCTTGGGGAAATGGACGCCAGCCAGCTTTGGGAGACGACCTTAAATCCCGAGACGCGTAAGCTGAAGCTGGTGGAAATCGACGATAATTTCCAGGCGGATAAGATTACCGAAATGCTGATGGGCACGGAGGTGCCGCCCAGAAAGAAATACATATACGATCATGCAAACGAAGCTTTACTTGACATTTAAGGGAGACGGCAATGAGCGAGACGAATGAAACCATTATCAGAACAGAATATTCCGAAGTCATGGAACAGTCTTATATCGACTATGCCATGAGCGTTATTATTGCCAGAGCGCTTCCCGATGTCAGAGACGGACTGAAGCCGGTACAGAGGCGTACCCTGTACGATATGCACGAGCTGGGCATCCGCTACGACAGACCTTACAGGAAATGCGCCCGTATTGTGGGCGATACCATGGGTAAATATCATCCTCACGGCGACAGCTCCATTTATGAAGCGCTGGTCGTTATGGCGCAGGAGTTTAAAAAAGGGCTGCCACTTGTGGACGGTCACGGCAACTTCGGTTCCATCGAGGGCGACAGCGCCGCGGCAATGCGTTATACGGAGGCGAGGCTTGCAAAGGTAACCCAGGAGGCTTATTTATCCGATCTGGACAAGGACGTAGTGGATTTTGTGCCGAATTTTGACGAAACGGAGAAAGAACCCAGCGTTCTTCCCGTTAAAATACCGAATATTCTCGTAAACGGAGCGGAGGGAATTGCAGTCGGCATGGCGACCAGCATACCGCCTCACAATCTGGGCGAGGTCATCGATGGATTGAAGGCATATATGCAGGACCCGACGCTGACGACCAGGGATCTGATGAAATACGTGAAAGGACCGGATTTTCCTACGGGCGGCATTGTCTGCAACAAAGACGAATTGCTGCATATTTACGAGACCGGCACGGGCAAGATCAAGCTGCGCGGCAAGGTGGATGTGGAAAAGGGCAAAAACGGTCATGTCAATATCGTGATTTCCGAGATTCCCTATACGATGATCGGCGCCAATATTTCCAAATTTCTGATGGATGTGGCGTCCCTTGCGGAAACCAAAAAGACCAACGATATCGTGGATATTACCAACCAGTCCGGCAAAGAGGGTATCCGCATCGTGATTGAGTGCAAACGGGATACGGATACGGAGCAGTTTATCAATATGCTCTACAAAAAAACCAAGCTGGAGGACACCTTCGGCGTCAATATGCTCGCCGTTGCAGACGGCAGACCCGAAACTTTAAGCCTTTCACAGATTTTCAAGCACTGCGCGGACTTCCAGTTTGAGGTCGCGACGAGAAAATATGAAAACCTCCTGCAAAAAGAGCAGGAAAGGCGGGAGATTCAGGAGGGGCTGATTAAGGCTTGCAATTTAATTGACCTGATTATTGAGATTTTAAGGGGCTCCAAGGACCGGAACATGGCGAAGGAATGTCTGGTGCACGGCACGGTTGACGGCATTCAGTTTAAATCCAAGGAATCCCGGGTAATGGCGACCCAGCTCTTGTTTTCGGAAAAACAGGCGAACGCCATTCTGGAAATGCGTCTATATAAGCTGATCGGGCTGGAAATCAACGCCCTGATCAAGGAACACGAGGAAACCATGGCGAATATCTACCGCTATGAAGATATTCTGGCAAGCCATTCGTCCATGACCCAGGTGCTGATCCAGGAACTGGACGGTTTTAAGAAAGAATTTGCCGTCAAAAGAAAGACGGAGATAACCAACGCGGAGGAAGCGGTTTATATCGAAAAGAAAATGGAGGAAATGGACGTTTACTTCCTGATGGACCGTTTCGGCTATGCAAGATGTATCGACGCCGCAACCTACGAGCGCAATAAGGAAACTGCGCTTGCCGAGAACCGTTATGTATTTTTGTGCAAAAATACCGGAAAGGTCTGCATTTTCACGGCGCAGGGACAGATGCACACGATCAAGGTAGCGGATGTTCCTTTCGGAAAATTCCGCGACAAGGGCGTTCCGGTCGATAATATCAGCAACTTCCAGTCGGATCATGAAAATATCGTTTTTGCCTGCTCCCAGAGCGACGTCAATCTGTACCGCATGATTTTTGTAACCAGGCAGTCCATGTGCAAGATCGTAGACGGCGGAGAATTTGACGTGGCGAAAAGAACGGTGGCTTCCACCAAGCTTTCGGAAGACGACGAGGTGGTCAGCGTACAGATGCTGATCGATCAGCGCAATATCGTATTGCAGACAAAGGACGGCTATTTTCTGCGATTCCCCATTGAGGAAATCCCCGAAAAGAAAAAGAGCGCCGTGGGCGTGCGCGGCATGAAGTTAAACAACGGCGATTACGTGGAAAATGTATATTATACCCAAAATGCTGTGGAATGTATGATCGAATACAAGGATAAGCATATGGAATTGAACCGGATCAAACTCGGAAAGCGCGACAGCAAGGGAACAAAGGTGAGAGTATAAATGAGAGTCATTGCAGGAACGGCGAGAAGCCTGAAGCTGGTAACCCCGGAGGGGACGGATACCAGACCTACCACAGACAGGATCAAGGAGACCCTGTTTAACATGATACAGTTTGAGATACCGGGCGCGGTTTTCCTGGATTTGTTTGCGGGAAGCGGCGGCATCGGCATCGAGGCGTTGAGCCGCGGGGCAAAGGAAGCCGTATTTGTGGACAACGGACGGGAAGCTTATGAATGTATCATGGAAAATCTGAAGCATACGCGCATGGAAGCGTCCGCTTCCGTATACAGACAGGACGCTTTTGTGGCGTTGACGATGATGGAGTATCAGAAAAAATTCGACGTGGTTTTTATGGACCCTCCGTACCATAAGGAACTGGAACAACGGGCGCTGGAATATTTTTCCACCTCTTCGCTGGTGGATGGCGATACGCTGATTATTTTTGAGGCAGCTCTGGATACCGATCTTAGTTTCCTTGAGGATCTGCCCTATGAGGTAATAAAAGTAAAACAGTACAAAACCAATATGCACGTATTTGTAAAAAGGAGCAATTAAGATGAAAGCAGCGATCTATCCTGGAAGTTTTGACCCGGTTACTTACGGACATTTGGACGTCATCCGCCGGGCGGCGAATATTTTTGATGAATTAACGGTCAGCGTATTGAATAATGTTGGGAAGTCTGCATTGTTTTCTGTGGAAGAACGTGTTAAAATGCTAGAAGAAGCCACAAAAGATCTGCCCAATGTAAAGGTGGATTCTTTCAGCGGACTTTTGATCGATTATACAAAGAAGAAGAATGTCCATGTTGTGATCAGGGGGCTGCGCGCCATTACGGATTTTGAGTATGAGTTACAGATCGCCCAGACCAACCACAAGCTGTCAAACGGCGAATTGGATACGATGTTTTTGACGACGGCACTGGAATATGCGTATTTAAGCTCCTCCAGCGTGAAGGAGATCGCCTATTTCGGCGGAGACGTTTCGCCCTGCGTGCCGGATTTTGTAGCAAAGGAGTTATACCGTAAATATCATAAATAATTGTGTAAGGAGAGTACTATGAGCAGCAGAATCGAACAACTGATTGATGAAATTGAAGATTACATTGACAATTGCAAACCCCATCCTTTCAACAACAGTAAAATCATTGTCAATAAAGAGGAAATTGATGAAATGCTGCGCGAGCTTCGCATGAAGACGCCGGACGAGATCAAGCGTTACCAGAAGATCATCAGCAATAAAGAAGCGATCTTAAACGACGCCAGGGAAAAGGCGGAGGCGCTGATCAACGAAGCTACCGTACATACGACGGAACTGATCAACGAGCAGGAAATCATGCGTCAGGCATATGAACAGGCGCAGGAAATCGTAGAGCTCGCTTCCAAACAGGCGCAGGAAATTCTGGACAACGCCACGATGGAAGCAAACCAGGTAAAAGCGTCTGCGATCCAGTATACGGATGATATGCTCGCCAATGTGGAAAATATTATCAGCCATTCCATGGACATTTCCGCTGCAAAATACGAAGGTCTGCTGACTTCCCTGACCGATTGCTACAATATCGTGACGGCGAACCGCGCCGAGCTCTATCCCGTAGAAGCGATGGCGGAAGAAGAGGCGATGGAACAGGAAAGCGAGACGCCGGAGAAAAAGGAAGGGCTTGATATCATCTGATTTTATTCAGATCAGCCCGTAACAGGCGCACAATAAGATACTTACGATGCTGCACAGGATGATCTTGTGCAGCATATATTTTTGCTTGGAAAGCCCTGTCCCGCCCAGAATATGGAAAGTCTGCAAATGGCAGGAAATACCGGTAAAAGCGAGGGAAATATGCGCCAGCACAAAGGTACGCAGAGGAGAAAGCCGTAAGCCTTGTATCGCCAGCAATCCGCCGGATATTTCCAACAGGTTGTGGAAAAAAGCGCAGACGGCGCCGTTTGCGGGAATAAGTATTTTAGGAATCATAACGAGCAGGTTACAGATAATCATATAGCCGCCCAGCATGGCGATCTGTCCCAGCCCGGCGCTGATACTTTCATCCAAAGCGGCAAAAAAAGACTTTTTAGGTTCTTCGGCGGCGGATGCGGCGGTCGGTCTGCGGGATACGGACGGACCGGGAAGCCGCCTGTAAACCGTATTTCGCAGCAAAAAGCCATACAAAAGCGGAACGGCATACATAAAAAGCAATCCGAGGTACAGCGGAATGTCCGTATAGATTTTGTTGTAGACAAAGGATAAAAAGTAAACGGGACCGATATTATTGACAAAGGAGAGGAGAAATTCCGCTTCCTCTTTGGAAATTTTTCCTTTTTCATATTCCATGGATGCGGTTTTTGCCCCCATGGGAAAGCCGCAGAGAAAGCCCATGACGAGGACGTAGACGCCCGCGTCGCTGATGCGGTAGATCCTTTTTAAAATGCCGGAAACGGGCTTTACCAGCAGTTCGTCCAGATTCAACTGAATTAACATCGAAGAAAGAATCATAAAGGGGAGCAGGGACGGAATCATCTGCTCGAACCAGACGCTTAACCCCAGATAGGCATAGTGCTTCGCCGTATCTGAAAAGCGAAGGATAAAAATAAGAAGGATTCCGAACAGAACGGTCAGTATGAGGTTTTTTCTAAAATTTTTCATAAAAACACCCGTGCACCCGCAAAATAGTGTATACTTAAACATATTAAAAAATTTTGATTTCATGCAGGAAAAGGCTTATGCGTCTGGAAAAATATTTATCTGATTGCGGGATCGGGACCCGCAGCGAATGTAAAGCATATATCCGGCAGGGATTGATTCAGGTCAATAAAGAAACGGTAAAAAACGGCGCCATGCAGGTATCCGAAGAGGATTGCGTTTCGTTTCGGGGCGAGCCGCTGACGCTTTGCCGGGGATTGTATCTGATGTTTTATAAACCGTCCGGCTGTATCTGCGCCACAAAGGATGAGACGCAGAAAACGGTATTGGATTATTTTCCGAAGGAGCTTTCAAAACGGCTGTTGATCGCGGGAAGGCTGGATAAGGATACCGAAGGGCTGTTATTTCTGACCGACGACGGCGCTTTTGTGCACCGCCTCATGTCGCCCAAAAAGCATGTGGATAAGACCTATTATTTCCGCGCATGCGGGCGCCTTTTGGAGGACGCGCCCCGGCGGGTGGAAGAAGGCGTTGATATCGGCGACGAGAAACCGACGAAGCCCGGCAGACTGGAGCAGGTTTCGGTCAGGGAAGGGGCTGTCACGGAAGGATACCTCACCGTCAGCGAGGGCAGATACCACCAGGTCAAACGGATGATTCACGCTTTGGGCTGCGAGGTTTTTTATTTAAAGCGTCTTTGCATCGGAACCGTATCTTTGGATGAGACGTTAAAGCCCGGGGAATACCGGTCGCTGACAGAGGAAGAATATCAGCGGCTTATCAAATAAAACGCTAGGAAATGAAGGCAGGAAACGGTTATGTCATTTTTGCCAATCAGCAGAGAGGATTGTAAGGCAAGGGGAATTGAACAGTTGGATTTTGTCTATGTGATCGGAGACGCTTACGTGGATCATCCTTCCTTCGGGCACGCCATCATCAGCCGTGTGCTGGAAGCCTACGGCTATACCGTAGGGATCATTTCCCAGCCGGACTGGAAAGATCCGGACAGCATTACGGTGCTGGGAGAGCCGCGCCTGGGCTTTTTGGTCAGCGGCGGCAATATGGATTCCATGGTAAACCACTATTATGTCAGCAAAAAACGCAGACCTTCAGACGCCTATACGCCCGGCGGCGTTATGGGAAAGAGACCGGATCACGCGGTTGTGGTATACAGCAACCTGATCCGGCAGCGGTACAAGCATACGCCGATTATCCTGGGCGGCATCGAGGCGAGTCTGCGGAGAATGGCGCATTACGATTACTGGTCCGATTCTTTTAAACGTTCCGTTTTATTGGACAGCGGCGCCGATTTGATTTCTTACGGAATGGGTGAAAAGTCTATCGTAGAAATTGCGGACGCGTTAAACAGCGGCATCGATGTGCGGGACCTGACCTTTATCCGGGGTACCGTATATAAGGCGAGAACCGCCGGGCAGGCGGAAGACGCGATCATCCTTCCTTCTTATGCCCGGATGCTTGCCGATAAAAAGGAGTATGCCAGATCCTTTCTGACGCAGTATCAGAATACCGATCCTTTCAGCGCGAAACCCCTTGTGGAAGAATACGACCACGGCGTATATGTGATACAAAATCCGCCTTCCATGCCCCTGTCCGTCATGGAAATGGACGATATTTATGATTTGCCCTATATGCGGACCTACCATCCTTCTTATAAAAAGGCGGGCGGGGTTCCCGCAGTTTCGGAAGTCCAGTTTTCCCTGATCAGCAACAGAGGGTGCTTCGGCGGCTGCAGCTTCTGTGCCCTGACGTTTCACCAGGGGCGGATCGTACAGGTCAGGAGCCACGAATCGATCCTGAAGGAAGCAGAAAAGATGACGGAGGACCCGGACTTTAAGGGGTATATCCATGATGTGGGAGGACCTACGGCAAATTTCAGGGCGCCCGCGTGTCAAAAACAGTTGGAAAAGGGCGTATGTACCAACAGACAGTGCCTGTTTCCGAAGCCGTGCCCCAATTTAAGAGCGGATCACAGCGATTATGTGAGCCTTTTGCGGAAACTGCGAAAGCTCCCCGGAGTAAAAAAAGTCTTTATCCGCTCGGGAATCCGTTTTGATTACCTGCTTTGCGATAAGGACGACACTTTTTTCCACGAGTTGTTGAAATACCATGTGAGCGGACAGTTAAAGGTCGCTCCCGAGCATATTTGCGACGCGGTGCTTACCAGAATGGGAAAGCCCGAAAATGCGGTATACGAGCGGTTTATCCGCAAATACGAGGACTACAACCGAAAAATCGGCAAAAAACAATATGTGGTGCCCTATCTGATGTCGTCCCATCCGGGCTCTACCTTGAAAGAAGCCGTTGCTTTGGCGGAATATATCCGGGATCTCGGTTATATGCCCCAGCAGGTGCAGGATTTTTATCCGACGCCTTCCACCATGTCGACGGTCATGTACTATACGGGAATCGATCCGCGGGATATGCAGCCGGTTTATGTGGTAAAAAATCCCCATGAAAAGGCAATGCAGCGCGCGCTGATCCAATACCGCGACCCGAAAAATTACGAATTGGTCAAAGAAGCGCTGTACCTTTCCCACAGAGAGGATTTGATCGGGTTCGGACCGAAATGTCTGATCCCGCCAAGACCGCTCGGCAATCAGGGCGGCGTAAACAAGGGCGCAAATAAAAACGGCAGACAAAATAAGAAACAAAAAAGCGGACAAAACAGCAAAGGAAACAATAATCAGAACAGAAAGGGCAGACGGAAATCATGAAAATAGCAATTGTAACAGGAGCTTCAAGCGGAATGGGAAAAGAGTTTGCGATTCAACTGGACCGCGCATGTAACGATCTGGATCAGATCTGGGTTATTTCCAGAACGGTCGGTCAGACGGATTTTCCCGATACTAAGGCAGAACTGGTAAGGCTTGCGCTGGATCTTACAAAGGAAGAGGCGGTCGGTGCGCTGCAGGAGCGCCTGAGAGAGGAACAGCCGAAAATAAAAGTGCTGGTAAACAGTGCGGGCTTTGGAAAGATGGGAAAATTTGAAGAGATTCCCCTTCAGATGCAGACAGAAATGATGGAGTGCAATACGGTTGCGCTGATGAAAATGTGCCACATCTGCATTCCTTATATGGTAAAGGGCGGCTATATCATCAATATGGCAAGCGTAGCGGCGTTCCTTCCCCAGATGCGTTTTGCGGTCTATGCGGCGTCCAAATCCTTTGTGCTTTCTTTTTCCAGGGCGCTTCATTATGAATTAAAGGACCGGAAAATCAGCGTGACGGCGGTCTGTCCCGGACCGGTAAAAACGGCGTTTTTTGATATTGCCGAGAAAACGGGATATACGCTGAAACTGAAAAAATATTTTATGGTCAAACCGGAAAAGGTCGTTGCCTATGCGCTGCAATGTGCAAAGGAGCGCAGACAGGTTTCCGTTTACAGTATTCCCATGAAAGGGATGCGCCTGTTGACAAAGGCTGTCCCCCACAGTCTGATTTTGGAAATCTATGATAAAATGGTATGAAAGGAACGATAAGAATGAAAAAGAAATACAAACAGGGAGATTATGAATACTATAATCACAAAAGAAATATGGAAATTTTGAAAACGATTATTTATTTTGCGGTTTCTATTTCCCTGCTGATAGCCGGTTATGCCGCTACAAAAACAAAAGCGAACCTGCTGACCATTGTGGCGGTATTAGGTCTGCTTCCCGCAAGCAAAAGCTGTGTCAGCATGATTATGTACGTGCGCTACCACGGGTGCAGTACCGGGAATCACGAGCTTTTAAAAGATACCTTAAGCAATTTTCTCAATGCTTACGGGCTGGTGTTTACTTCCTATAAAAAAACCTATGAGGTGGCGGGCTGTATTGTGAAAAACGGCTATATTTACGGATATCTGACCAATCATCAGGATATGCACGAGGATCTGGAGTCCCACATCGACGGAATTGTAAAGCGCAACGGCTATAAGGCGACCATCGCCATGTACACGGACCCCCAGGAATTTATCAACCGCTGCAATCAGATCAGGGATAAGGAAGACGAGGACCGGGAAAACGATGAAAAACTGATGGAACTGCTTCATCAGATTTCCCTTTAAAGCCATATGAAAGAGTTTGTGATCGCGCCTAACGAGGCGGGACAAAGATTTGATAAATATTTAAAAAAGCTGCTTCCCGGGGCATCCGCAGGCTTTGTGTTTAAAATGCTGCGAAAGAAAAATATTGTTTTAAACGGAAAAAAAGCAGCGGGCAATGAAATGTTATCCGTCGGAGATCAGGTCAGGCTGTTTTTAGCCGATGAAACCTTTGAAAAGTTTGCGGCGGGACAAACGAAGGGCGGGAAAGCTTTATATGTTCCTTATTCCAAAACTGCACTTGCGGCTTTGCATCTGGAAATCGTCTACGAGGACGAAGCTATCCTGATTTTTAACAAACCCGCCGGAATGTTGTCCCAAAAATCCGCAATAACCGATGTGTCCGTCAATGAATACCTGATCGGATACCTGCTGTTCCAAAAGGAACTGTCAAAGGAAGAGTTAAAGACCTTTCGCCCTTCCGCCGCTAACCGTCTGGACCGAAACACTTCGGGGCTGATCCTGTGCGGAAAAAGTCTGGCGGGACTGCAATATTTGTCCGAAATCATTAAAAACAGGACCCTTGAAAAATATTATTGCTGCATTGTGGAAGGAAAGCTGGAAAAGGAACTTTTGATAGAAGGATACCTCTCAAAGGACCCTGATCAAAACCGGGTCTTTATATCGGACCGGGCGCCGGAAGGAAAAGACGCCTCTTTTATCAAAACGGGTATTAACCCAATTGGTCAATACATGTGGCGGGGACAGTCCTTTACGGAACTGTCGGTGCATCTGATAACCGGAAAACCCCATCAGATCCGCGCTCATTTGGCTTCCATCGGGCATCCGATTGTCGGCGATCCGAAGTATGGAAGGGGGAAAGAGAGCGCTCCCGGTCAGGGAACGGTCAGCGGCGGGCAAAGCGCGTTGGAGAAAAAATGTCATGTAAAAAGGCAGCTTCTTCATTCCCGCACCGTGATTTTTCCCGAAACGGAGGGAGCCTTTGCTTATATGAGCGGGAAGCGGATAACGGCGGCTTTTTCGCCGGATTATGAAAAGGTACGAAAGGAATTGCAGCATGGGAACGTGGAATAGCCGGGGCTTACGAGGGTCCACCCTGGAGGATCTGATTAACCGGACCAATGAAAAATACAGAGAAAGCGGGCTGGCGTTGATTCAAAAGGTTCCGACCCCCATAACGCCGATGAAAATCGAGCAGGAGACCAGACATATTACCCTTGCCTACTTCGACCAGAAATCCACGGTGGATTATATCGGAGCCGTACAGGGGATACCGGTCTGCTTTGATGCGAAGGAATGCGCGGTGGATACCTTTTCGCTGCAAAACATTCACGAACATCAGGTGTTGTTTATGCAGGATTTTGAACGCCAGGACGGAATCGCCTTCTTCCTTTTGCATTTTACCCACAGGGACTGCCTGTATTATCTGTCTTTCCGTCAGATGATGACCTTTTGGAACAGGGCGAAGGAGGGCGGCAGAAAAAGCTTCCGCTTTGACGAACTGGATCAGTCTTATATCTTTCACGGAAAGTCCGGGCTGCTTGTGCCATATCTGGATATGCTGCAAAAGGATTTAAATGAAAGAGACGGCGGTTGACAAAGGAAGCGCTTTCCTGTATACTGTCGATAGTTTGGTTTGCTAATACGCTACCATATTATCACTTTAATTTGTTAAAGTGATATGCCGGGATATAATAAACACTAAGTTTTGGAGGATATTATGAGAAGATTTGTACATACGCCGGAGGGCGTCAGGGATATTTACGGTACGGAATGCCGGCAGAAAAGGAAGGTTCAGGAGTTGATCCATGAAACCTTTTCCGGCTTCGGTTATGAGGATATCGAAACGCCTACTTTTGAATATTTCGATGTGTTCGGACGGGAAATCGGCACCACGCCCAGCAAGGAACTGTATAAGTTTTTTGATAAAGAAGGCAATACGCTGGTATTAAGACCGGATTTTACCCCTTCCGTGGGCAGATGCGCCGCAAAATATTTTATGGAACAATCCGTTCCCGTCAGACTGACTTATCTGGGAAATACGTTTACCAATACCTCCAATCTGCAGGGAAAATTAAAGGAAGTTACCCAGATGGGCGTAGAGCTGATCGGCGACGCGTCGGTTATGGCGGATGCGGAAACGGTACATCTTGCCGTCTCTGCGCTAAAGGCTTCGGGGCTGAAGGAATTTCAGGTCAGCGTCGGCGAAATCGGCTTTTTTAAGGGAATTTGCGAGGAAGCGGCGCTGGACGAAGAAACCGAACTGAATTTAAGAGAATTTATATCCAATAAAAATTATTTTGGAGCGGAGGAGCTGTTGGCGGGCAACCGTAAGCTGGAACCGGAAAAAATTGAAGCCTTTTTGAAAATTACCGAGTTATTCGGCTCTTACGAAGTGTTGGAGGAAGCAAAGGAGCTTGTCAACAATGAGCGCAGCAGACAGGCGGTTACCCGCCTGCAAAAGCTCTACGAACTGTTAAAGCTTTACGGGGATGAAAAATATGTCTCCTTTGATCTGGGGCTGGTCAGCAAATATCATTATTATACGGGCATTATTTTTAAGGGATATACCTACGGCGTCGGCGATGCAATCGTCACGGGCGGACGTTACGACAGTCTGTTGTCTTACTTTGGCAAGGACGCGGCGTCCATCGGCTTTGTGATCAACGTGGATTGGCTGATGCAGGCGCTTTCCTCCAGAAAGCTGTTGCCTTCTGTTCCTTTGGATATGACCCTGGTGCTCTATGACGAGGACGCCGTGGCGGAAGCGATCCGGTATGCTAACGAATGCCGCAAAATGGGAGGACGCTGCAAATTATTAAAGGCGGACGGAGACTGCGACGACCGTATGTATGCCCAAAACGCAAAAGAAAACGGGTTAAAGGCGGTTATCAAAATAACCGCAAAAGGGATAAAGAAACTGTACGAAGCATAGGAGACATGGTAAAATGAGTGAGGATATGAGATATATTACCTTTGCCTTGGGAAAAGGCAGGCTTGCCAAAATGACGCTGGAGCTTTTGGAAGAAATCGGCATTACCTGTGAGGAAATGAAGGATAAGGACACGCGCAAGCTGATCTTTGTCAATGAGGAAATGAAATTTAAGTTTTTCCTCGCAAAAGGTCCGGACGTTCCTACCTATGTGGAGTACGGAGCCGCCGATATCGGCATTGTGGGAAAGGATACGCTGTTAGAGGAAGGCAGACGCGCCTACGAGGTGCTGGATCTGGGGTTTGGCAAATGCCGCATGTGCGTATGCGGACCGGAAAGCGCAAGGGAACTTTTGCAGCATCATGAAATGATCCGCGTGGCAAGCAAATATCCCAAGATTGCCAAGGACTATTTTTACAACAAAAAACATCAGACCGTGGATATTATCAAATTAAACGGTTCGGTGGAACTGGGACCTATCGTAGGGCTTTCCGACGTGATCGTGGATATTGTGGAAACCGGATCTACCTTAAAGGAAAACGGGCTCGTGGTTTTGGAAGAAATCTGTCCCCTGTCCGCGAGAATGATCGTCAATCAGGTCAGCATGAAAATGGAATCGGAACGCATCAAAAAGCTGATTCGCCAGTTGAAGGAGCGCCTGCAGGAAGCGCGCGACGACTGAGACATGAAATAAATACAGGAATGAGGGAAAAGAATTGGGAAGAAAAGCAGAAATAACGAGGAAAACATCGGAAACGGATATTTCCATGACGCTGGACCTGGACGGAAGCGGCAGCGCAAAGGTAAAGACCGGCGTCGGTTTTTTGGATCATATGTTTACAGGCTTTGCAAAGCACGGCTACTTTGATCTGGATTTAAAGGCGACGGGCGATCTGGAGGTAGACGCGCACCACACCGTGGAAGACTGCGGCATCGTTTTGGGGACGGCAATCGCCAAAGCGGTCGGGGACAAAAAGGGCATTAACCGTTACGGGTTCTTTGTACTTCCCATGGACGAAGCGCTGGTCTTATGCGCTGTGGATTTATGCGGCAGACCTTATTTTTCCATGGACGCGCGGTTTCAGGGAGAATTTGTCGGCGATATGGACACCCAGCTCGTAAAAGAGTTTTTCTATGCCGTTTCCTACAGCAGCGGTATGAACCTCCATATCAGAGTGTTAGCGGGAGAAAACGATCATCATATCATAGAGGCGATGTTTAAAGCGTTCGCAAAGGCACTGGATATGGCGACGTCCATAGAACCCAGATGCACGGGCGTGCCCAGCACCAAGGGTTCCCTTACCTGAGAAAAAAGATTTTAACTAAACGGAGACAGAACAATGAGTAAAAAATTTGTGGCATGTATTTATTTGTCTGAAAAAAAAGCCGTGAAAGGGTTGAGCGATACAACGATTCTTTCTATGAATCCGGTTTCTCTCGCCATGGAATACGCGGACGCCGAAGCCGATGCGCTGATCGTTTTTGATTTGTCTTATAACGACGCGACCCATGAAGAAGCGATTTTAATCATGAAGCAGATCGCGGAGAGCGTCAGCATTCCGGTTTATGGCGCGGGCAATATCAAACGGATGGAGGACGTCAAGAAGATTCTCTACGCAGGCTGTAAAAAAGCGATCTTAAACTTAAATAAACCTGCGGCTTTTGAAATACTGGAAGAGGTTTCCAAAAAATTCGGAAGAGAAAAAATCGGCGCTTCCTTCTCATCGGTCAATCAGTTGTTAGCTGACCCGGGCGCTTTGGAAGAATATGCGGATGAGCTTTTCTGCCTGAATGAGCATGAGATCCGGGAGGCAATGAGGATAAACGGTATGCCGATCGTCGCCATGCTGCCGGAGATTTCTCTGGACAGAATGCTTTCTTTGCTGGAAAACCCGAAGATAAGCGGCATTTCCGGCGCGTTGGTCAACGAAAACCTGAAGGAACTGGCTTCCATTAAGGAAATCGCGGCGCAAAGAGGCATTGACGTACATATTTTCAAGCCGCAGATGCCCTTTGGCGAATTGAAAACAGGTCCCGACGGTCTGGTTCCCGTTGTGGTACAGGATTACCAATCGGGACAGGTATTGATGGTTGCCTATATGAACGAAGAGGCATACAACAAAACCTGCCGTACCGGCAAGATGACTTATTACAGCCGCAGCCGTCAGGAATTGTGGGTAAAAGGCATGACCAGCGGTCATTTCCAATATGTCAAAAGCCTGAGCATAGACTGTGACAACGATACCCTTCTTGCCAAGGTAAAACAGATCGGCGCGGCGTGTCACACCGGCAATTACAGTTGTTTTTACCGCGATCTGATTCCCATGGAGGAAGAGGACGTCGAAAATCCCCTTACCGTTTTTGAAAACGTAACCAATATTATCAAAGACAGAAAGCTGCATCCGAAGGAAGGCTCTTATACCAATTATCTGTTCGATAAGGGCATTGATAAAATCCTGAAAAAGCTGGGCGAAGAAGCGACGGAAATCGTCATTGCCGCTAAAAATCCAAATCCCGAAGAAATTAAGTATGAAATTTCCGATTTCCTGTACCATATGATGGTATTGATGGTGGAAAAAGGCGTTACCTGGGAAGACATCACAAGCGATCTGGCAAAACGCTGAGGGGCGGCTGATGAATATGGGGAAGAATTTATGGAAAATTAAAAAACTGTTGCCGATTTTCGTCTGTATTTTCTGCCTGATGGGATGTCAGGGCGCCTCCCATGAGGACCGTGCAAAGGAAGAGACCGGACAGGAGACAGCACAGCAGGAAACCACGCAGCAGGAGGTTGCACAGGAAGAAGCCGCACAGCAGGAAACTACAGAAATGCCGCAGCCGGATTCTACAGAAACCGCCGGGGAAATTCATGTTCCTTCCAAAGAAGAGGTCCTTGCCATGCGGGAGCTTGTATTGGAAGGAATGTCGGACGAGGAGACAGAAAGGCTGACCGAAAATATTAAAATCGCCAATCTGCGTCTGGAAACCGCGTATTTAAACGATCATATTTTTGATAAGCTGTCAGATCCGGACAGTTTATACTGGAATTATTTTGATCAAAAGGGAGATATCCAAACAGGCTGGACCTATGACGGAAGCCCTGCCGATATGAGGGCGATTATGCGGGACGAGGGACTTTCTCAAGATGAATTTTATGAAAGGTACGGCGAGCCGGTAATTGTATATAACCGATTTGATGCCGATAATTTCATAGAACTGATACAGGATATGCAGCAATCGGTTCAAAATGAAATGCTGATTGCAGACCTGCAGCAGTTGATAGATTTGACCGAGTTAGCGGCAGAAACCCACGAAATGGAGTATGCAAACGAAATTTATAAAATCCTGCATGATTTAGATTATTTCCTACTTCGATACGGCATGGAAGACGTGGGAAAATATACTCAGGACAAAGGCGTGGTAGCAAGGTATTATGGTGTGCTGATTGTTTACGGGGCGGCTCCTTATACAGACACAGCCGGACAATGATGCCATGTGCATCCGCCATCCCGTTCGCATAAGTTGCGTACAACCCGCATACTATGTTTAAAAAGCGAAGCTATTTTAAGCGCAGGTGACGGATCATGAGCAGGGTTTTAAGCAGAGATGAAAAATTGGAGCAGATTATGCGTCTGCGGGAGTATCAGAAAAATAATACAAGCCAGGTCAACACCATGGCGGGAATCGTTTCTCCGAACACTTCTTACAAAGAGGAAGATATGCAGAATCAGGACCAGACAGGCATTCCGAATAAAGTTTACGGAAAGCTGCGTCTGGTCTTAAGTATTTTGTTATTCGGGATTCTTTTCCTGTATCATGTTGCCATGGAACCCGAGGACGGTACGTTTATCAAAAATCTGCAGGCGGCAGTCCGGACAGATTATTCCGATCAGGTCATTGATTTTGTGGAAGATTTCACTTATACTTTAGATTATGAGAAAACTGGCATTAACTGATGAAATTTTATTAAAGATTGATAAACCCGCCCGTTATATCGGCGGCGAGGTAAATTCCATTATGAAGGACAGAGAGCGCGTGGATATTCGTTTTGCCATGTGCTTTCCTGACGTTTACGAGATTGGTATGTCCCATCTGGGCATTCAGATTATCTACGATATGCTCAATCAGTTTGAAGATACCTGGTGTGAACGGGTATATTCTCCGTGGATGGATCTGGATGAGATTATGAGAAAGGAAGGTATTTTGCTGTTTGCGCTGGAATCCCAGGAACCGGTTAAGGATTTTGATTTTCTGGGCATTACCCTGCAATACGAGATGTGCTATACCAATATTTTACAGGTTTTGGATTTATCGGGAATCCCGATTTTTGCAAAGGAACGTACATGGGATGATCCCATTGTCATAGGCGGCGGTCCCTGTTCCTACAATCCGGAGCCCCTTGCGCCCTTTTTCGATCTGTTTTATATCGGAGAGGGGGAGACGCAGTACCGCGCTTTGCTGGATTTGTATAAGGAATACCGCGACGCGGGCAACAGCCGCCGGGATTTTTTGATTGCAGCGGGTAAACTGCCCGGCATTTATGCGCCGGCGTTTTATGAGACGATTTATAGGGAAGACGGGACCATTGCGGACTTTTATCCGACGGAGGACGGGCTCCCGAAAGAAATCATGAAAGAAATGGTAACGGATGTAAGCGACACTTATTATCCGAAGAAACCGGTTGTTCCTTTTATCAAGGTTACCCAGGACCGCGTCGTACTGGAAATTCAACGGGGCTGTATCCGCGGCTGCCGTTTTTGTCAGGCGGGGCAACTGTACCGCCCGGTCAGGGAGCGTTCCCTGGAATTTTTAAAAGAATATGCCCTGGAAATGCTCAGGTCAACAGGACATGAGGAAATTTCTTTAAGCTCCCTAAGCTCCAGCGATTTTTCAAAGCTGCCGGAATTTATGGATTATCTGATTGATATCTGTAAGGAACGCCATGTGAATATTTCCCTGCCGTCGCTGCGAATCGACGCCTTTTCTTTAGACGTGATGAGTAAGGTGCAGGATGTGAAAAAGAGCAGTCTGACGTTTGCTCCTGAAGCGGGCACCCAGAGAATGCGGAACGTTATCAACAAGGGATTGACCGAAGAAGTCATTTTGAACGGCGCCAAACTTGCCTTTGAAGGCGGCTGGAACAAGGTGAAACTGTATTTTATGCTGGGGCTTCCCACCGAAACGGAGGAGGACGTCAAAGGCATTGCAGTTCTTGCTAATGAAATCGCCAAATTATATTATGATACCGTGCCGAAGGAGAAAAGAAACGGAAAAGTACAGATTACCGCAAGCACGTCTTTTTTTATCCCGAAACCCTTTACCCCTTTGCAATGGGCTCCCATGTGCACAAAGGAACAGTTTCTGGATAAGGCGCATACGGTAAAAACCGCCGTGTTGGAGCAGTTGAATCAAAAGAGCATTAAATATAACTGGCATGAGGCGGATGTCTCCGTTTTGGAGGGGATTCTTGCCCGCGGCGACAGAAGGATCGCCGATGTGATTTATCTTGCCTACCAAAAGGGATGTATCTACGACGCATGGGGAGAATATTACAAACATGACGTATGGATGGAATGTTTCCGGGAATGCGGATTGGATACGGCATTCTATACCACCAGGGAAAGAAGTCTGGATGAAAAGTTCCCGTGGGATTTTATCAGCTGCGGCGTAACCAAAGAATTTCTGAAACGGGAATGGCAGCGCGCGTTAAAAGAAGAAGTCACGCCCAACTGTAAGATGGCGTGCCAGGGCTGCGGCGCGGCGCGCTTTGGGACAGGCATCTGCTTTGAAGAAAGAGGTTTGCATGAAGTACAGAATTAAATTTTCCAAATACAGCTCCATGATTTTTATCGGTCACCTGGATATGATGCGTTATTTCCAGAAGGCGATCCGCAGGGCGGAGATTCCCATCGCTTATACAACGGGTTTCAGCCCCCACCAGATCATGTCCTTTGCCGCGCCCCTCGGAGTGGGATTATACAGCAACGGCGAGTATCTGGATATTGAGCTGACCGAAGAAATGCCTACGGAGCAGATGAAACGGCAGCTAAACGGGACAATGGCGGAGGGCGTCACGATTCTTTCCGTCAAGGCGCTGCCTGAAAACGCGACAAACGCCATGGCAAGCGTAGCGGCGGCGGGATATACGGTCAGGCTCCGACCGGGACATGAGCCCGCCGTTTTCGACTCCGAATCCGGCGAAGCGCGTGCAGCGTTTGCGTTTGGAGAAAAGTTTGATGCGTTTATGGCGCAGGAAGAAATTCCCTACGAAAAAGAAACCAAGAAAAGCACCAGGTTATTGAATCTGAAAGAAAGCATTTATGATTATAAAGTCTGCGAGGGTTCCGTTTACCTTTTGGTAGACGCCAGCAGCAGCGGCAATATCAAGCCCGGGGTGGTCATGGAGGCTTATTACGGCTTTTGCGGGATTTCGCCGGGTGAATTTGATTTTATCATTACCAGGGAGGAAACCTATACCCGCGGCGAAGACGGAGCGCTGATTCCCCTGGACGCTGTGGGAAAGGATATCTGATACCATGGATCAAACGGTTATTTTTACCGATGTGGAAAAGAAGAGAGGCTTTTTTTCCATCGTGGACGAAAAACTTCATCTGGCGGCTTTCGACACAAGCCAAAGCCGGGACATGAATAAAATATTTGTGGGAAAGATCAGCAATATTCTGCCCAATTTAAAAGCGGCGTTTGTAGAGTATCAAAAGGGCGTCTTTGGATTTTTGCCTTTGACAAAGGAAGAGCTTGCCGTTTACCGCTGCGAAATGCAGCTTCCGGTACAAATCGTAAAGGATGCGGTTAAAACCAAGGAAGCGGTACTGTCTGCGGAATTATCCTTAGCGGGCGTTTACTGTATCCTGACAAGCAAACCGGGCGGCGTTGTCTGTTCCAAAAAGCTGCCGGCTTTTGCAAAAGAAGCGCTTTATAAGCTCTGTTTACCTTTAGTCCCGGGGGAGATATCCTGCATTATCAGGACCAATGCGGCTTCGCTGGAGCCCGAGGATTACCCCCTGCTTACCGGAGAAATCAGCCGTTTGCGGCAGGAACTTGAGAAACTGTTAAAAAACGCCCGCAGCAGAACCGTTTATTCCATGCTCTATGACGGTCCGTCCTTTGTAGAGACGCAGACGGCAAAAGTAGATCTGCAAAACGTAACCAAACTGGTAACGGACAGCCGGGAAGAATTTGACTATTTAAGTCAACATCTGCCCCAAAAACTGGTTCCGGCATTGCAGTTGTATGAGGATGCGGATTTTCCCCTTCCGGCGCTTTACGGGCTGCGGGCAAAGCTTCATGAAACCGTCAGCAGGACGGTCTGGCTGAAATCCGGCGGTTATCTGGTTATCGAACCTACGGAAGCGCTGACCGTCATTGACGTTAATTCCGGCAAAAATATCAAAAAAATGAGTAAAAAAGAGCTTTGCCTGCTGACGAACAAAGAGGCGGCGCAGATCATACCTTATATTCTGACCTCCCGCAATCTGACCGGAATTATCATCGTGGATTTTATTAACAACCATTCCCAGGCGGAAGACGCCGAGCTGTTAAAGCAGCTTCGGAGCAATCTGAAATCGGATTATGTCAAAACGGATGTGGTGGATATGACGCCGTTAGGTCTGGTGGAAATCACAAGACAAAAAAGAGATATCCCTTTTAAAGATCAGTTATGCGAGGTAGGACTATATGAAACTTTTAAATATTGAAAAGGTCAGAGACGGCAAGTACCTGAAAAATTATGAACTGACCTATCTGAATAAGGCAGGAAAAGAGAAAAAATACGAAATTGTCAGCCGCAGCGAAATTCCCGATAAGGAAAGCCTGGGAACGTCGGTCAGCGGCATTTCCATGGTCGTGCTCTGCGATCATAAGCTGTTGCTTTTAAAGGAATTTCGCATGGGCATCAACCGCACCATCTATAATCTCTGCGCCGGGCTGTTGGAGCCGGGAGAGGCCATAGAGGACTGCGCCAGACGGGAACTGTACGAAGAAACGGGACTGCGCCTTAGGCGGATTATTGATATTCTGCCGCCTTCCTTTGCGGCGGTGGCAATCTCCGATATTCAGACGCAGATCGTACTTGTGGAGGCGGAAGGCGTTTTTTCAGACCATACCTCCGATAATGAACAGATTCAGGCGCAGTTTTATTCCCGGGAAGAATGTAAAGAGCTGTTAAAGACGGCTGAATTTTCTTCCAGAAGCCAGCTTATCGCCTATTTCTTTACAAAAAATGCCTTTTCAGGGCTTGACAATTAGCGCCGGCACATGCTATTATACTACGGTATGCCGCATAACGAGGTAAAAGTGTGTCCTTTCGGACACCACCGCAGTTAGCGAGTAATCATTAGGAGGTGCCTTATGTACGCAATTATTGCAACAGGTGGAAAGCAGTACAAGGTTTCCGAGGGCGATGTCATCAGAGTTGAAAAATTAGATGCAGAGAACGGAAGCACTGTAACATTTGACCAGGTTCTTGCAGTAAGTGATAACGGCTTAAAGGTCGGTTCTGACGTTGCTTCTTCTTCCGTAACAGCAACTGTTATGGAACAGGGCAGAGGCAAAAAAGTTATCGTTTACAAGTATAAGAGAAAAACAGGTTATCACAAGAAAAACGGTCATAGACAAGCATACACTCAGGTAAAAATTGAGAAAATAAATGCTTAATAGTCAGGTGGCATAAATGACAGCCATAACGATGTTGTGCGATCAATCTTCCAATATAATAAAAGGGTTTGAGATCAGCGGTCACGCGGGAGCCGCCGAATACGGCAGCGATATTGTGTGCGCCTCGGTCTCAGTGCTTGCCATCAATACCCAGAACGCCATCGAGCGGTTTTGTGACGATGAATTTGAACAGTCCTCAAACGAAGAAGACGGTTCCATGAGATTTGTCATAAAGGATCTGCCCGGACATGACGCAGGTCTGCTTTTAGCTGCCGCTTACTTGGGTTTTGAAGAGATCGCCAAGGAATATGATGATTTTGTATCAATGGAAATTAAGGAGGTGTAACACCCATGTTAAAAATGAACCTTCAATTTTTCGCTCATAAAAAAGGTGTAGGTTCTACCAAAAACGGTAGAGATTCCGAATCCAAGAGATTAGGTGCGAAAAGAGCTGACGGACAGTTCGTAAAGGCCGGAAATATCTTATACAGACAGCGCGGAACCAAGATCCATCCCGGTGTCAATGTCGGTAAAGGCGGAGATGATACATTATTCGCTCTGGTTGACGGCGTTTTAAGATTTGAAAGAAAAGGAAGAGACAAAAAACAGGCTTCCGTTTATCCGGTAGAGGACTAATACGAATTACCAGAGGGCTGCTGCATTTCATAATCAAATGCAACAGCCCCTTTTTTCATAAGAAATCACAAACTGACACAAACTACTCATGAGGTGAGCTTATGTTTGCAGATCGCGCAAAAATATATGTAAGAAGCGGCAAAGGCGGAGACGGGCATGTTTCCTTCCGCAGAGAAAAATATGTGCCAAACGGCGGTCCTGACGGCGGAGACGGCGGCAACGGCGGAAGCGTTATTTTTGAAGTTGACGAGGGCTTAAACACCCTGACGGATTTCAGGCATATCCGCAAATATTGCGCCCAGGACGGCGAACAGGGCGGCAAACGAAACTGCCGGGGCAAAAACGGAGAGGATATCATTATCAAGGTTCCCGAAGGCACGGTTTTAAAAGAGGAAGAAAGCGGACGCATTATTGCGGATATGTCG
This sequence comes from uncultured Lachnospiraceae bacterium, assembly GCA_900542015.1. Classification (GTDB taxonomy): domain Bacteria; phylum Bacillota; class Clostridia; order Lachnospirales; family Lachnospiraceae; genus UBA2882. The sequence goes on from UQLY01000005.1 coordinate 204,220, forward strand.
GGGGACAACCGCAGAATGGTACTTTTAACCGGCGGAAGGGGCGGCAACGGCAACCAGCATTACGCCACGAGCACCATGCAGGCGCCCAAGTACGCGCAGCCCGGTCAGCCCGCTAAGGAACTGAATATTCTCATGGAATTAAAATGTATTGCCGACGTGGGGCTGGTTGGCTTTCCCAATGTGGGAAAATCCACCCTGCTCAGCAGAGTTACCAATGCAAAACCCAAGATTGCCAATTATCATTTTACAACTTTAAATCCCCATCTGGGCGTGGTGGATATGGAGGGCGGCGGCTTTGTCATTGCGGATATCCCGGGGCTGATCGAAGGCGCTTCCCAGGGCGTCGGTCTGGGGCATGAGTTTTTAAGGCATATTGAAAGGACCCGTGTCATTATCCATATGGTCGATGTGGCGGGAACCGAAGGCAGAGACCCCATTGCGGATATTTATGCGATCAACCGGGAATTGGAAGCGTATAATGAAGAAATCGCGGCAAGACCCCAGGTGATCGCCGCGAATAAAATCGACGCCATTTATGCGGACGGAGAGAATGACCCTGTAAAGCGTTTAAAGAACGAATTTGAGCCAAAAGGCATTCAGGTGTTCCCGATTTCGGCTGTCAGCGGAAAGGGCTTAAACGAGCTTTTATTCGCCGTAAAAGCCATGCTGAACGAAATCAACGAACCGCCTGTAATATTCCAGCCTGAATTTGTTCCCGACGAAACGCTTGCCTATTCCAACGAACCCTTTACGGTTGCCTATGACGCCGAAGAGGACGAATACGTGGTGGAAGGTCCCCGCATCGAAAGAATGCTGGGCTATACCAATCTGGACAGCGAGAAGGGCTTTGTATTTTTCCAAAAGTTTTTAAAGGAAAACGAAATTCTGGATCAGTTGGAGGAGCTTGGCATCAAGGAAGGCGATACCGTCCGTATGTACGGGCTGAAATTTGATTATTACAAATAAAAAATACACGATGTTAAAAAAGAGAAAACGAACGCCGCATAAAACAATAAGCTGCGGCAGATGGAGAAGAATATGACAAGTAAACAACGCGCTTATTTAAAAGGTCTTGCCATGAATATAGAACCGATTTTCCAGATCGGGAAATCCAGCCTGACGCCGGAAGTGACGGAGGCTGTCAGCGAGGCTTTTAACACAAGAGAGCTGATCAAGATCGCCGTATTGAAAAACTGTATGGACGATCCGAAGGAAATCGCGCAGATTTTAGCGGAGCGTACCAGATCCCAGGTAGTGCAGGTTATCGGCAAAAAAATTGTTTTATATAAGGAAAGCAGGGATCACAAAAAGATCGAACTTCCCAAATAAGGCTTTTGTATAAAGGAGATATTATGTCTGACATCGGCATCATGGGAGGAACCTTCGATCCCATCCATAACGGTCATTTGCAGCTTGCAGCCCAGGCGTTAAAGGAATATGAGCTGGATAAAATTTTATTTCTTCCCACCCATATCTCATGGATGAAAAAAGACAGAACGGTTACGGAGGAAAACCATCGCCTGGAAATGGTCCGCCTTGCCATTGAGGATTTCCCCAATTATGAATTATCCATGGTGGAAATCGAAGCCGGCGGAAATTCCTATACTTATCAGACGTTGGAAACCTTAAAGGAACGCGGCGCCGGAGACGAGTTTTATTTTATTCTGGGCGCCGATTCCCTGTTGTCCATGGAAAAATGGCTGCATCCGGAAAGAATCCTGCAAAGTGCAATTATATTGGCTGCAGTCAGGGACGACTGCGATAAGGATATGCTGAAAAAACAGGCGCAATATCTGATCCGTAAGTATCACGGTCATATCTGCCTGCTTGATCTGCCCCCGATGGATATTTCCTCTACAAAAATCAGGAATGAATTTTATGACAATCCCGGAATTTCCGAAATGCTTCCGGAAAAGGTCGCAGAATATATCAGGCAGAATCAGTTATATCGTTCTTAAACGATCACAGGGGGAGGGGAAAACTTGGAAAATTTCAGTACAGAAGACGTCTATTTAAAATCTCTGAAAGAAAAACTTTCCAAAGAATTAGATAAAAAACGCTTCGCTCATACCATGGGCGTTGCCTATACCGCTGCAAATCTCGCCATGGCGCATGAAGAGGATCTTTACGACGCTTATCTTGCCGGTCTGCTTCATGATAATGCAAAATGTATCTCTTCGTCAGAAAAACGCAAACTGTGCAAAAAATATAAGATTGTTTTAAACGAAGCCGAAGAGAAAAATCCCGATCTGATCCATGCAAAGCTGGGCGCGGTGCTTGCAAAAGAAAAATACGGCGTAAAAGACAGTTTCATTCTGAATGCAATCCGGTATCATACTACCGGAAGACCGGGCATGACGGAGCTGGAGAAAATCATTTACATTGCCGATTATATCGAGCCGAATCGAAAAACGCTTCCCGATATGCCAAAAATCCGCAAAACGGCATTTAGAAATCTTGATGAAGCCATGGTCTTGATCTTACAAAGCACACTACAGTATTTAACGGATAAAAAGGCTTCCATAGACCGGTTGACACAGGATACTTTTGACTATTATAAACTTTATGTACGAAAGGAAAACATATGATCCACGAAGATTTAAATTACAAATTAGTTAAATAAAGGAGATTTTATGAATATGCAATTGACATCAAAAGAGATTGCCCTTGCTGCAATTGAAGCGTTGGAGGATAAAAAAGGCGAAGATATAAAGATTATTGATATCAGTGAAGTTTCTACCCTTGCGGATTACTTTATCATCGCCTCCGGAAATAACCGCAACCAGGTACAGGCATTGTGCGATAACGTGGAAGAGAAGCTGGGACGAATGGGTGTTGAACAAAAACAGTGTGAAGGCTACGACAACGGCAACTGGATTCTGGTGGATTACCGTGATATTGTAGTGCACATTTTTGACAGGGAAAACCGTTTGTTCTATGATCTGGAAAGAATCTGGAGAGACGGAAAATTCGTAGAAAAGGATCAGTTATAGAATAGTAATATAAACGCGATAATCGCTTTATCATTTCTTTATCATTTAAGGATGTTCCCGGTCCGGTCAACGGATATGTTTTGGGAACATCCTTTTTATATAATCTGGTTTTGGCTTTCACATGAGTTGCATCGTCTATCTGTAGGAACGGAAAATACCGAACACCTTTCCCAAAATTGTACAATCCGGTACAATGATCGGCTCCATCGTATCATTTTCCGGTTGGAGGCGGATATGACCGTTTTCCTTATAAAAGGTCTTGACGGTAGCGGAGTCTTCAACCAGCGCCACGACAATATCACCGTTTCTTGCCGTATTACATTGCTGCACAAATATCTGGTCTCCGTCCAGAATGCCTGCATTTATCATACTTTCGCCCTTCACGCGCAAAACAAAGCTCTCTCCGGGCGGGACGATGTCAGCCGGCACCGGAAAATATCCTTCGATATTCTGCTGGGCAAAAATCGGCTGCCCTGCGGCAACAGTCCCGATAACCGGAATGCTTGTCATTTCCCTTCTGACCATCTGAAAACTGTCGTCTACAATTTCTATCGCCCTCGGTTTCGTAGGGTCGCGCCGGATATAACCGTTTTTTTCCAAAGTTTCCAAATGGGAATGAACGGAAGAAGTGGATTTCAGATGAACCGCTTCGCAAATCTCGCGTACTGCAGGCGGATATCCCTTTTTCAATATTTCGTCTTTAATAAATTCTAAAATCTGTTGCTGTTTTGCAGATATTTTTCCCTGAGCCATATAAACCCTCCTATTTTGTATCATACGGTATCAATTATTCTATATCCAGTATAACATCAACCGGCAAAAAAAGCAAACATATATTCCGAAAATTTGTTCGATTTTTCTCTTGACTTTTCGAACGTCTATTCGTATAATGGCAATATAGAAAACAAATGTTCGCAACGTATGTTCGCAACACACGTTCGTTTTATGGTTTTACAGATTGCTGCCGGGATATAAAAGCGCCTGTTAAATGCCGGCAGGAAATAACGGCAATAGGAGGAACAGAATTATGTATAGAGAAAACAGATTTGTCGGAAATGAATTTCATCAGGATGATTGGAACGAAAAAATATCAGTAAACAAAAGCGGCAGGGCAGGAGCCCGCAATAGAAGATCGCGCAAAAAACAGGCGCTGCTTCAAAAAGGCGCCTTTACCTGTATGACCGCGTTATTTGTTATGATATTTGCATTATCCGTTTTTTCGCTATCCGCAAAAGCAGATTCTACGGAACATGCCAATGAATATAAATATTACACCAGCCACCGGATTGAGCAGGGAGAGTCCTTATGGTCCATTGCATCGTCTTCCATGGATGATGAGCATTATGATTCGGTACAGGATTATATAGACGAGATTAAAACAGTCAACCAGATTTCCGGAGATCAGATCCAGAGCGGCAACTACCTGTTGCTTCCGTATTTTTCTGAGGATATCAAATAGGGGTACAGGGATATGTTTGATTCAGACGCCGCTTAATCGGCGTCGCTCCTTAGCTTCACTACATTCGCTGCCTGGCGGCGTCTGGAATCAGCCTGCGCCGCATAGTGCTTCCGGGTTGTATTGACGTCCTTATGTCCCAGAACGTCCGCTACCAGATAAATATCCCCTGTTTCCTGGTAGAGCGTAGTGCCGTAAGTACTTCTGAGCTTATGGGGCGTGATCTTTTTCAGGCTTGTAACTTTGCCGGCATATTTTTTGACCAGATTTTCTACGCTTCTGACCGTAATACGCCTGTTTTGCATAGATAAAAACAATGCTTTTTCATGTCCGGTTTCGGGAATAATTTCTTCCCGCTGCGCCAGATAATCCTTCAGGGCTTTTTCCACTTCATCCCCAAAATAAACAACCGCTTCATATCCGCCTTTTCTGCGGATTTTGATACCGTTATTTTTAAAATCCACATCCTGGATATCAAGTCCTACGCACTCGGAAACACGAATCCCGGTTCCCAACAGTAAGGTTAAAATGGCAAGATCCCTGACTTTTGTTTTAGCATGGTATTTTAATTCGGCTTTTGTCAGATGATCTCCGTTTTCAACAGCATCTAATAGTGCGGCAACTTCATCGGGGTCAAGACGGATGATTTCTTTCTCATGAAGTTTCGGCATTTTCATCAAGGCAGCCGGATTTTTTTCGATCAGCTCACTGGTATAGAAGTAGTTGTAAAAGCTTCTTAAAGATGCAAGCTTTCTCGCCTTTCCGCGCTCGTCGTTCGTAAATTCTTTTCCGTCCTTTTTATAATAGGACAGATATTCCATATATTCTTCGATATCTTCCTTTGTGATCTGATCCAGAATCGAAAGCTTGTATTCCGTAATGGGCGTTTTATTTAACTGACTGTTGTTTTCATGCAAAAACTCAAAAAAGATTCTTAAGTCCAGCGCATAACCAAGCTTTGTCCTTGCCGACATGGTGTTATCCATTCCACGGAAAAAGTTTTTGCAAAAGGGCGGAAGAGTCGTCAATATTTCACGCAGCTTTAAAGTCTGTTCAATCTGTACCTGGTCATGATAATTTTTATCCTTCTTCTGATTAGCGTTTTCCATACATTACCTAGCCTTTCTGTTCCGGCTTTTCCTCCCGGTTTACATCCTGCCTTATATTTTCCGTCCAGCCTGTCATATGATTATTGACAATTGCCGTAAACATTCTTTCCTTTACGCCGGGGTTTTCCTGATTCAGACGGCGCAGTAAGTTTTTGACATACTCGCGTTTGGTGTTTCCGTCGGCAGGGCAGGGACTTTTTACTACCGGAAAATGATATTTGTTGACAAATCCGATCACGTCGGCTTCATTCATATATAACAGCGGGCGGATGACCGTTAAATCCATCCGGTCCAGATATGTCTTTGGAGAAAACGTATGAAACCGTCCTTCAAAGATCAAAGACATCAACATAGTTTCCACAACATCATCTTTATGATGTGCATAAGCGACCTTGTTGCAGCCCAATTCCTTGATTTTTTCATTCAAAGCGCCTTTTCGCATCTTCGCGCATAAAGAGCAGGGATTCGGTTCTTTTCTGTCTTCAAATACAATCTGTGCAATCTGCGTGGGCAAAATTGTATAAGGGACTTCCAGATCCTCGCAAAAACGGCGGATTTCCTCCAAATTCAAATTATCAAACCCCAAATCAACCGTAATTGCATGCAGTTGGAATTTTTTGGGGTAAAAGCGCATTAAGCCTTTTAACGCATAAAGCAACGTCAGACTGTCTTTTCCGCCGGAGATTCCCACTGCGATATGATCCCCGTCATCAATCATTTGATAATCATCTATCGCACGCCTTGTAAAACTGTATAACCTTTGGGTATCCATAACAAAATTCCTCGTTAGTCTTTCTGTATTTCTGTTCTTTCATTATACACCATAACGGTCCGGTTGATCAAAAGAAACAAGAATTTTATGATCCGGCAAAAATTTTACGGAAACTAAACTTGAAGTATGTTATAATAGGCAGTAGTGGATAGATAATAGAAACCTAATAGAGCGTCTGGAGGTACTTGGATTTGAAATTTCATCTGGATAAAAAATATATATACTGGGGTATAACGGGATTTCTGGTACTGGCTGCCGCAATTTTGTTTTATTATCTTATTTTTCATACCGATAAGATGATCAATATTGTGAAATCCGTTTCCAGCGTATGCGCCCCCATTATATACGGAATGATCATGGCGTATCTGCTGACTCCGATTTGCAGTTTTTTTGAAAGGAAACTGCTGTATCCACTGTATAAAGCATTTCATCTCGATACCGAAAAACAAAAGACCCGACGCCGCATCAGAACGCTTGCCATTTTATTGACAATGTTTTTGACAATCTATGTACTCTATATTTTATTTTCCATTGTATTAAAAGAGGTCGTCGCAAGTATCCAAAGCATTGTGCTGCAATCCTCCATTTATGTCAACAATCTGGAGCGGTTGTTGAGAAATCTGCTTTCATCCAATAAAAACATAGAAGAGATCGCAACCAGTCTGATCAATACCTATTCGGGCGAGTTAAACGACTGGCTCAACAACAGCGTGCTTCCCAAGGCAAACGTCATTATTAAGGAAGTTTCATTAAGTGTGCTTGGCGTCGCTAAAGTGCTTTGGAATCTGATTATCGGTATGATTATTTCCATATATGTATTATCCAGCAAAGAAACCTTTACGGGACAGGCGAAAAAAATAGTATACGCCTTATTTAACGAGGACAGCGCCAACGGAATCGTCAGCGATTTCCGTTATGCGAACAAAACGTTCGGATCTTATATCAGCGGAAAAATTATTGATTCCATTATTATCGGTTTGCTGTGTTATGTATTTATGAGAATCCTCAAATTACCCTATGATATTCTGGTCAGCGTCATCGTTGGCGTGACCAATGTCATACCGTTTTTCGGGCCATTTTTAGGCGGAATCCCCAGCGCATTGCTGATTCTAATGGTCGATCCCATCAGCGGACTGAAGTTCATCGTTTTAATCCTGCTTCTCCAGCAATTTGACGGCAATATTCTCGGTCCGAAAATCTTAGGAGATTCTACGGGGCTTTCCAGTTTTTGGGTTGTCTTTTCCATTACATTATTCGGCGCGTACTTCGGCATCATTGGTATGGCGATTGGCGTTCCCATATTTGCGCTGATTTACGCATGGATCAAACGGAAATTAAATTCCAGGCTGAAAAAGAAAGGTCTTGCCACAAGTACAAGAGAATATATGTATTTGGATCGAATTGAAAATAATGAAATGATTCAATTGACGGAAGAGAAGCGGAAGAATGCCAGAAAATCCGATTCCTCCACTTTGTTTACGAAGAATTTTAAGTCTATGATACAAAAAATTAAAAAGAATGATCCGGATTCGGCTAAAAAAGAGGATGAGAATCAATGAAATTTTTAATACAAAATGTACAAAACGCGTCTGTCGCGGTTGACGGAAAAATAATCGGTCAAATTCAAAAGGGCTTTGTTGTCTTTATCGGTATCTGCGATACGGATAACGCTCAGATTGCCGATAAAATGATCCAAAAGCTCTTAAACCTTAGAATATTCAAAGATGCTTCCGGAAAGACCAATTTGAGCCTTTCAGACGTTTCAGGAGGGCTTTTGCTGATTTCCCAGTTTACTCTGTACGCCGACTGCAGGCACGGAAACCGACCTTCCTTTACAAAAGCCGGAAATCCTGCGCTGGCAGAGCAATTATACGACTATATCATCCAAAAATGCAAAGAAACCTCCTTGACGGTTCAAACCGGAAGTTTCGGCGCTGACATGAAAGTTTCTCTTGTAAACGACGGACCTTTTACGATAATGTTGGATTCGGCAGAGATCGTGAAAGGATGCTAAAGATAAAAGGATTAAAGGTAAATGATTTTAAGATTTGGAAATTGAATGTGGTAACTTTTCGTTAAACGGAGCTTTATTTTTCGAAAGCGGAACGGAGTGAAGCGGTAGTTGCTACTAGCGGACTTTATTTACCCGTTTTCCGCTAGTTGTTTAGCAACTATTTGAAAAATCAGTGGTTTAACGAATAAGTTAGGTATATGGCATGGTCAAGTGTTTTTAGCAAACACTTCTCATCAATTTGATTGGTGGGAGGTGTTTTTTTATTGCGTAGAGAGTTGAGCGGCGTACTTAACGCGGAGCTGAAGCCGTTGCTTTCGGAGCTTGCCTATGCGGTATTAAGCAACTCGGCATTTGAAGTCTGGAAGGATAGGACTGGGCTTTATTCCGTGTCCGTCGGCTGGAATGCCCATGTCTGGGTACTCTTTGATGCGCCGCTGGAAAAACTGGATCATTTTCTTTGCTGCCAGATGCCTTTTTATTGTGATGATGAAGGAAAGGAGGTTGACCTGTATGAAACAATCGTTTAGTAAATGGCAGCGCGTCAAGCTGGATTTCCTGGTATCAGAATTGAGCAACGTTGCT